>CAKTAV010000005.1 GCA_934532985.1 uncultured Butyricicoccus sp.
AAGGATGAGGTCGGCAGTTCAAATCTGCCTAGCAGCTCCACAAAAAAGCCTGATTTCATTAGAAATCAGGCTTTTTTAGTGCGTTTAAATGAGATGCATTTGATATTATGATACTCTGTTTTGCTGTTTGAGTTGAAAACCTGTTGCCGATGCGGTATACTATGAAATGTTATTACATAGTAAACCACTATGAATATAGAACGAAGAATTGGATTTCATGAAGATAAAGAAAAACAATAAGGAGATAGAACATGTTAAATCAGTTTTCGAGAACGCAGCTTTTGATCGGTGAAGAGGGGATTGAAAAGCTGAAAAATTCCCGTGTGGCGGTGTTTGGCATCGGCGGTGTGGGCGGCTATACAGTGGAGGCGCTGGCGCGCAGCGGCGTGGGTGCGTTTGATCTGATTGATGATGATAAGGTGTGTCTGACCAACTTGAACCGTCAGATTATTGCGACGCGCGACACGGTTGGTCAATATAAGGTGGATGTAATGAAGGCGCGCATTTTGTCTATCAATCCAGATGCGCAGGTAGAATGCCATAAGTGCTTTTATCTGCCGGAGACCGCGGAGAAATTTGACTTTTCCAAGTATGATTATGTTGTAGATGCGGTAGATACCGTGACGGCGAAGATTGATATTGTCATGCAGGCCAAGGCCAAGGGCGTACCGGTGATCAGCTGCATGGGTGCGGGCAACAAACTCGATCCGACGAAGTTTGAAGTGGCTGACATTTATGAGACCAGTATTTGTCCATTGGCACGTGTTTTGCGGCGAGAGTTGCGCAAGCGCGGTGTGGAGAAACTAAAGGTCGTATATTCCACCGAACCGGCAATGCGTCCGCTGGAGGATCCATCGATCAGCTGCCGCAATCACTGCATCTGTCCGCCGGGCGCGGCGCGTAAGTGTACGGAGCGCCGTGATATTCCGGGCAGCATTGCGTTTGTTCCGGCGGTTGCCGGTTTAATCGCAGGAGGAGAGGTTATTAAAGATTTGGCTGGAGTATAAATACGCAATTTTCAGTAGTTTTTTCTCCGAATAATAGAACAATACCATGCTTTTTGATTAGAATAGGGAAGAAAAATCGGTATAAACACAGTAAATCTTTATTTGTAACAATTCTACTTTCAGTAGATAATAGGTCTTACGCATGTTATAATGGCTGTATTCTGATTTCCAGCGTGACAGAGCAGATACTCTGCATGTGATAGTAAAGCGAGGGAATGATATGCGGTTATTTGATGTTCTAGGACCGGTGATGATTGGCCCGTCCAGCAGCCACACGGCAGGCGCTGTGCGAATTGGTTGGGTAGCGCAGCGATTGCTGGGTGACACGCCGGTAAGGGCGGAGATTGGTCTGCACGGCAGCTTTGCGTTGACCAGCCAAGGACATGGAACCGACCGCGCGCTGATTGCGGGAATTCTCGGCATGCAGCCGGATGATGCACGTATTCCCAACAGCTTTGCCATAGCGGAGGAGCAGGTCTTACAGTTTACGTTTTCGACCATTCATTTGCGTGGAGCACATCCGAACACGGTACGCATTGCACTGACCGGTGCACATGGACGAACGCTGGATATTGTCGCCGAGAGTGTCGGCGGTGGTCGCATTCATGTCTGTGCGATTGACGGAATTACAGTCAATTTTAGCGGCGAGAGCAATACCCTGATTGTTCACAATCTCGATACGCCGGGCCATGTGGCGGCGGTTTCATCGGCGTTAATGCAGCGCCATGTGAACATCGCAAATATGCAGCTATATCGTAATGCCGAGGGCGGATATGCAGTTATGATTTTAGAATGTGACCAGCGAATCCCGGATGATATTGAGCAATGGCTGACTCATATTGATGGAATTATCAAGATTACGGTATTCAATCAGGAGGATGAGCGAGATGGCGTTTGACAGTATCAAGACGATGTTAGAGACGGCAGAGAAGGCAGGATGCCCGCTGCACGAAGTGATTTGCTGCAGCGACTGTGCAGAGAGCGGTATCAGTGAAGAAGCTTCCCATCGAAAGATGCATCATCTGTGGGAGGTTATGAAACAGACGAGCGCGGAATATACGGCGTCGGATCGATCGAACAGCGGCCTGAGTGGCGGTGCGGCGCAGAAGGTACATGAGGCGGCGCAGACGGGCAAGCTGCTGGGTGGTGTGTACTTTACCGACGTGATGGAGGAAGCGCTCAAGACAGCGGAATGCAACGCATGTATGAAGCGCATTGTAGCGGCGCCGACGGCGGGAAGCTGCGGTGTGATTCCGGCAGTGCTGCTACCGCTGGCAGCGCGGGAACCAATTTCGGACGAGAAGATCGAACAGGCACTATATGTGTCAGCAGGCGTTGGTCAGGTAATTGCGGCGCGGGCGTCGATTTCCGGTGCCGAGGGAGGCTGTCAGGCTGAGGTCGGTGCGGCAAGCGCGATGGCTGCGGCAGCACTGACGTATTTGATGAACGGAAGTGCGGAACAATGTGCACACGCGGCAGCGATTGCGCTGGGAAATCTGTTGGGGCTTGTCTGTGATCCGGTGGCGGGACTGGTGGAAGTGCCCTGCGTCAAGCGCAATGTCATCGGTGCGGTAAACGCAGTGAGCGCGGCCAATATGGCGATTGCGGGTTTAACCAGCCGCATTCCGGCAGACGAAGTCATTGATGCGATGGGAGAGGTCGGCGATATGATGAATGCCAACCTACGTGAAACTGGTTTGGGCGGACTTGCCGGTACGCCGACGGCGCAGGCGATGACGCAGGATCTGCAGGGGAATGCCTGATAACGACAAATTGAATGCAACATCCCGATCCGTAAGGAACCGGGATGTTGTTTTATCATGGGAGCATGACGAGGAATGCGGACGGCGCGTAGGCTGCTTCCGGAGAGGGAGAGGTGGCGGATTGTTTTGCGGGATAACGAGAAATATGATATAGTAAGAACAATATAGTGAACATAAGAAAGGTGGACGATATGGAACAAAGAACGGAATCGATCGACAACCGAAAGCACTTTGCTGTGTTAATTGACGCGGAGAATATTAGTGCAAAATATATTGCCATTATCTTTGATGAACTGGAGAAATACGGCTATGATGCACCGTGCCGCCGTATTTACGGCAACTGGTCCAAAGAGAATGGATGGAAAGAAGATATTCTGCTGGAGTACTCGATTATGCCGATTCAGCAGTTTTCGTACACGAGCGGGAAAAACAGCACGGACATGGCGATGGTTATTGATGCGATGGATCTGCTGTATCAAAATAAGGTGGACGGCTTTTGTCTGGTGACAAGTGACAGCGATTTTACCCGTCTGGCAATGCGGCTGCGAGAGGAGCAGAAGTATGTACTGGGCATGGGTGAGTCCAAGGCGCCGCTATCGTTGACGCACGCCTGCAACAAGTTTATTCTGCTGAACCTGATCAATGAATCTAACAAGGAGATCGTGGATACGTCTATGACGGGTCAGGAGGAGGCCAGTCTGGAAAACGTCACAAGCATTGAGACGCTGGAGCGCACGATTCTTGCTATGCTGGCAGAGGCTGACGAAGGAGAGCTGCATCTGGGCGAGGTGGGCAGCCGCTTGGGCAAAAAGTATCCGGACTTTGATGCGCGAAACTATGGCTATTCCAAGCTCAGCGTGTTCTTATCTGAGAAAATGCCGCATTTGGAGGTCATCAAACAGCGAAATATCTATTTGATCCGCAAAGCCACAACAATGGACCGAGAGGAAATTGAGCAGGCGGTGCGGGATTTGATGCGCCGTAAGGGCGGACAGGTGGATAATCTGGCAATGATATATGAAGCACTCAAGCGCAGCTACAGCGGCTTTGACTTTAAGGATTATGGCTATGACCGTATGTCGAGTTTTTTGCGCAGTGTCCGTGGGCTGACGGTTAACGGCAACAGTGTCCGATTGACAGAACGCGACAAAAAGAGCGAACGAGGACGATTTACTGACGCCATGCGTCGGGATGTTAAGAAAAAATAAGCAAGTTGCAGTTTTGACTGTGTATGACAGAAACATATATTATTCGGAGGGGATAATTCCACCTGATTCATGGTCAACTTTTGAAGTGATAATGAGAAAAAAGTGCGGAAGTTTTGGGGTTATCACGAGAAATTGACGTTATAAAGAAAAAAATGTCGAACGGTTACTGCGTTAAAAAATGGATATCGTATTGTAACGGAAATGAAAATATGGTAATCTAATACTGTCGTAACAACGAGCATTTATTTCTTTATACATGAAAGGTGTGGAAAACTGCAATGGAGACAAAGAAGAGAGTTTTAATTGCGGACGAGGACAATGCGTTTTGTTTGCAATTAGAACAGAGTTTAGGACAGGCACAGGTGGAGGTTATTGGAACATACCGCACGGGAGCCGGACTAGCGGATGCGGTTCGGGAAGGCAAGCCGGATGCTGTTATCATGGACTTGCTTCTGCCGGAGCTGGATGGTCTGGCAGTGCTGCGCAGCTTGCGTGAGCAGCTATCTGGAAAGATGCCGATGATTGTGGTGGTATCGGCCTTTGCTTCACAGGAGACGACGGCAGTATGCAGCGACTTGGGGGTTAGCTTCTACTTCCGTAAGCCTGTGGACACGGATGCGTTGGCACAGCGCATCTCTCAGTATGCCGGTGTAAGCCGAGCTCAAAATGTCGGAGCAATTGACCTGACGGATCAGACGCGGGCGATTGAGATGCGTGTCACGGAGATTATTCACTTGATCGGTGTTCCGGCACATATCAAGGGATATCAGTATTTGCGCGAGGCGATTATCATGACGATTCGTGATATGGATGCCATTAACGCGATCACTAAGATTCTATATCCTTCGGTGGCGAAGAAGTTCAAGACAACGCCGTCACGGGTAGAACGCGCGATTCGGCATGCCATTGAAGTGGCATGGGATCGCGGCGACGTCGATACCTTGCAGGAATACTTTGGCTTCACAGTTTCGGGAACCAAGGGAAAACCGACGAATTCAGAATTTATCTCCATGGTTGCTGACCGCCTGCGGTTGGAGATGCGTGTGGGATAATCGAAAGAAATAGACAATGCGCCGTCCGCTGGATGTTGTTCCGCGGACGGCGCATTTGTTTATAGCATGAAAAAATAGTCAGACGAGGGATTGAGAAGGGGACTCTGCTCCTTGGAAAAATTCCAGATCATCTGCCGCCTGCTGTCCGCGCAACATGAGCGCCATACTCCCGCGCTTGGGAAGAATGGTGTAGCCGGGATGCAGAAGGGCGAGACGATGCTGAAGGTCGGAGGTCTGGTACAGGACGTAATCATACCCGGATAGAGGAATGTCATAATCTAACGTGATATAACCGCGTGAGGCAAGCCGCCGCAGTGCGAGAGAGGTCAGTTCGATGTCCGCTGTCGTTTCGCTTCCGGTGTGCAGATAGACCGGAGAGGGATCGAGCGGTTCGGGTGCGGCGAAATACGACTCGCGGCGCTGAAACTGCGCAATGGGCAGGAACGGTGTCTGTGCCAGCTCCAGCAAAAGGTCGCGTTCGGATTCGGTCAAAGCATCGTGCCCGCCGCAGCCGGAGCACGACGAATGGCAGGATCCGCAGGAATGCGAACAGGATGAACAAGACATGGTATCACTCCTTTTCAAAATACACGATAGCAGGTTTTACGGTTCGGTGCAAGAGGTAATGTACGAAGAAATGTAAAATGATGGGCTGGGTGTACATTGTGCAGCAGTATTATGTATGTTATAATGGAAAAAATGTCATTCCTGATGGAAACTGGAGGCAATGTATGAAACAAAGATGGAAACAGCTGGCGCTATGTATCATAGCAGGAGCCCTTGCGATGCAAGCCTTCCTGCCGAGCGCTGTTGCTGTCAACACAGAAAAACAGAACAATGCACCGGTTTCTGTCGAAGCGGAAGAGCCGAGTGTAGAGATCGCCAGCGGAAAGCGGGCAAATCTTTCTGCGGCACTGCTATCCGGTGAAATGGTTGTGCCGGTTTCGGATGATACCGTGACGGAAAAGGAGCTGCGGCAGGCGGGAGAGGAAGTTGGCCTGTCGGTGTCCGGCGCATATGCGAAGGACGGCACACTGACGGCGGCGGTTGCGGAAGAAAGTCCGGCAATGGCGGCGGCCATGGATGAGGTAAATAACGGCGACTTGAGCACGCTGGAATCGACGGACACTGCGGAGAACAGCGGAATACCGGGGCTGAGCACAGAGGACAAGCAAAAGCTGCTGTCGACCTATGCGGATTATACGCAGTATCGCACGGAGCATGCGGATTATTTTGGAGTAGAGACGCCGTTTTTCACGACAAAGGATGCAGACAGCAATCCGATCGGCTCGCTGCTCAGCGTGGTCGGCACGAAGCAGGACGAGAATGGATACTATAATGAACAGGATGGAGAAAAGACCTATCTGGCCGTAGACGATGTATGCGCGACGATTCAAATGTTTGCGCTCGCGGATCAATATGCGGTAGAACTGATGGGAGACACTCTGCTGGAAAAAAAGCAGGAGGCGCTGGCGCAGCTGAATGACAGCATGACCGAGCAGGAAAAGCTGCTGGTGCTGGCGGATTGGCTGACTGAGCAGACATCGTTTGATATGGGCTATTTGATGAATCTTCCGACGAAGGAGAGCCAAAAGAACCCTTATTATGATGCAGTGCATGCGGGCATGGAACAGCAATATGGCGCGGAGGTTGCTGATCAGATGACAGATATAGTCATCAATGTGTGGCGAAGCACGCAGTTTGGAGCACTGTGTCAGGGACAGTGTGTCTGTCTGGGGTATTCGCGTGCGTATGCGTATCTGATACAGTGGGCGCACCCGGAGATTTACCAAAACAGTGACGGCAGCTGGAAAAGCTATTTGGAGCTGAATTATAAGGCAAAACGATCCGTTATGCGCGACGAGAGCGGTAACGTGCTGTGGAACGAAGACGGCACGGTAAAGATGCAGACCACCTATACCTATGACCCTGATGCGGGAGCTGTGGTGGATCTGGTGCGCATTACGTTGGATTCAGACTCGTACATGTATGGGCAGACGGTGACGAGCGCATATTCTGACCACTATTGGAACGCCGTCAAGCTGGGCGATGGATGGTATTATGTAGACCCGTGCTATATGGACGTGGCGACGGAGTGCATGAACCGTGACCGTGTAGAGACTGACGGACAGCTGAGCCATACCTTTTTTCTGTTCAGCGATACCTCCATGCGAAAGATGTATCAAGGCAGCTACACTGCGCTCGACACACTATATGAGGAAAATGCGGTGGATACGCAGTATGAGCACGCGTGGTATTCCTATGCGAAAGGACCGATCAGCTATCAAGATGGCGCGTGGTATTATTTTTATGACTCGACGGACGGCATGAATGCGGTGACCGGCGGGAGCAGTACCTCAAACCCGCAGTATCAGATTATGCAGCGGGAGACGGAAAACGAAACGCCATTGATTGCGTTCCGCACTTCGGCAGACGGCG
Source organism: uncultured Butyricicoccus sp. (assembly GCA_934532985.1). Taxonomy (GTDB): domain Bacteria; phylum Bacillota; class Clostridia; order Oscillospirales; family Butyricicoccaceae; genus Butyricicoccus_A. The sequence goes on from CAKTAV010000005.1 coordinate 7,470, forward strand.
GCTGCACGGTGTATGATCCATCGACTGGTGAGAAGCAGGCAAATGAAGAGCTGACGCGGCAGTACGAAAAGCATGTGGAGTATCAAACGCGGTATCCGGCGGTGACGACCTGCGTTGGTGTTTATCAAGATAGGCTGTATTTTAATCTGGCGAATGCGGTTTATTCCTATGATTTGTCGAACGGAGACGTGCAGAAGGTTAAGGAATACAATCAGATTTTTGCGCAGCGCGACTGGAGTGAAGCCCTTGGCGGATGTGCATTTATCGTGACGCAGGACGCGGATAAGGCAGATTTGAGCGTGGAAAATCATCCGCTGTCCGGTTTGATGATTCGGGACGATGGAACGATGACGGTATCGGTGGCGACGAATTATGCGCTGATTTCCTCTCCGGACCGTCGGAATATGGATGACGTACAGTCGGACGGGCAATACGGCTATGAGTTTGAGGAGACCAATTACAATTCTAACTTGGAATATTGGGGAATTTGGCTTGCCGCAAAGGGAAAGAATGACAACAGCGAATTTATGTGGTCGGCAAACTTTGTTGACACGCTTTCGATGCAGGATCTGACCGGCCGGCATCACTATGAGACGGTCGAAATACCGGCGACGTGCGGAGAAAATGCGTTTACCGAGCGGCGCTGTACCGACTGCGGCGCGATTGAGCCGAACAGCCGCGAGGAACAGGACGGAACGGCGCTGGCGCATCATTATATTGCATCGGAGGAAAAGTATTATACCAAAACCGGGTTGATGTGGAATCACGGCACAGCGTATGTATGCACGATTTGTCAGGATGCGCAAACGGCGCTGCCGGAAGGACAGAGTGGAGCACACAGCTATGGAAAGGGTACGTTCACATGGGATGACGATTTCACCGCGTGTACCATGCAGCACAGCTGCACGGTATGCAGCGGACGCCCGCTGGACTGTGTGCTGGCTGACAAGACGGTAAACGAAACGACTGACTGTACGGTTTCTCTGAGCGTGAAGGGAACATGTGACAAGGGGCTGGTCTATACCTATACGGCAACGGCGTCAAGCGGGGAGCAGGACGTGCAGACCGAGAAGGAAAAGCCGCAGGAGCATGATGCTGTTGTGACGAAGGAAAAGGTAGAACCGACGTGTACGGAATCCGGCTGGACGGAACGGATCGAATGCCGCCGCTGCGGGACAGTGCTTCAGGAGACGGAGAGCATTCCGGCGTTGGGACATGATTATACGGACAACGTCCTGCGGCCGGCAACGCTGACGCGCAATGGCGTGATGCAGAGGAAATGCACACGCTGTGGAAACGCGGTGACAAAGAGCATTCTTCGTCCGGAAACCGTGGAAATGCAGAAGGAAGTGTATGTCTATACGGGAAGTAATCAATCGCCGAAGGTCGTGGTAAAAGACAGCAAGGGAGAGACAATTGCTGATACTTACTATACGCTTTCCTATACCAATGGACGGCGTAATGTCGGCCGACATACGGTGGTGCTTTCGTTTGACGGAACATATTATTCCGGAGAAATGACGGAAGAGTATGTGATTCAGCCAACAACAGTAAAGAGTTGGAAGGTAAAGGGGCAGCGAAAGGCACTGGCGGCATCGTGGACGGCGAACGCGGCCCAGACAACGGGATATCAGATTCAGTATGCACGCAGCAGGACATTTTCGACGGGAAGCCGAAAAAATGCGTGGATTTCCGGAAGAAAAACGACAAGTAAACGCGTGACAGCAGGGGTTCTGTCACGCAAGACGTACTATGTACGCATCCGCGCGTATCGCACAGTAGATGGGCAAAAATTCTATTCGAAGTGGAGCAGAGTCCAGCGCATTACGAGCAAATAGCAATAAAAATGAGAGAAAATAGTGTCTGGAGAGGGGAATATCTCTCCAGATACTTTTTTTTATGGAAAATTTCTAAATCATGATAAATGATACTATTTTGTTACCTTTGAGGGAAAAAATGACGTTAGTCCAAAGAAAATGTAACAAAAATAGTGAGGTAAAATCCAAACAGACTCGCGGGCGGAACGAACTGGGAACAAAATGGGACGAAGTAGGAACGAAACGAGAGTATAATGGAAGAAACACAACAGATAAACAAAAATGTTTCACAAGAGGCACGTCAACGTGACAAACAGCTGTTGAATTTTGTTACCTTGGCGCAACGGGTGAAAAGACTACCGTACAATAACTTAGGGGGGTACCAAATGAATACTACCATTCGTAAACCATCTGTAGAAAAACCATGGCTGAATCTGTTCCCGGAGGCGCTGCGCAATCTGGATATTCCGGAGATGACGCTCCGTGAGTTCCTCGAACGCCAGATTCCGGAGGATAGCGATCGTATTGCGCTGGACTACTACGGCCGCACGATGAGCTGGAAGGAATTTTGGGCAGAGGTTGACAAAACGGCGTGTGCGCTTCGGGCGCTGGGTGTGAAGGAGGGCACGAAGTTTGCTTCGTTCCTGAGCGCTGTTCCGGAGCATCTGTTCCTGCTGCTGGCAGCGGAGAAGATTGGTGCAATGATAGTGTGTCGGGACGATGAGCCGGATATGCTGTCGGTTGCGATTCAGCAGTGCGATGCGCCGTTTATTTTTGCGCACGATTTCCTGTCCAAGGAGGACGAGGAGCTGTTTTTGGCGGAGACGCCGATGCAGTTTGCTGTACTGTGTTCGCCGCTGACGTATGCGGCAGAAGACGGCGTGCCGGAATTCTCACAGATGCAGCTGGATGAGCGCTATGGCGATGAGCTGGCGAGCAATCCGCGCAATCTGACGTGGGAGGAGTTCCTGAAGAACGGCGAGACCTGCACGGATACGTCGTATGTCGAGCGCAATATCGACCGTCCGCTGTATGCGGCATACACCAGCGGCTCGACGGGAACGTCAAAGCTGGTTATCCACTCGGCGGAGAACATCGTCGGCGTGGCGTATCAGACGGCGATTGCGACCCCGTCCAAGGATGAGCAGGACAGCTGGCTGCTGGCTACTCTGCCGCCGGCACTGGTTGCGGCGACGGTTTCCATGATGATCCTGCCGCTGTCCACGGGTATGCGTCTGATTCTGGATCCGTTCTGTGATGTTATGGATCTAGATTTGGCAATGATGCACTATCAGCCGAACTATCAGGCGTTTATTCCGATGATTCTGGATGTACTGGCAAACAGCGAACGTATTCCGGAGGATTACGACCTGAGCTTTGTCCGTCTGGTTGGCGCAGGCTGTGAGCCGATGAATCGCCGCAAGGTGGAGGAGGTGGAAAGCTTCTTCCACGAACACAACGCACCGCACGTGCATATCACCTCGGGCTACGGCATGAGCGAGGGCGGCTCGAATATGGCGCTGCCGATTCCGGGACTGCCGATCTATGAGGGCTTTGTCGGACTTCCGATGCCGGCTTCGGTTATCTCGGTATTTGATGCCGACTGCAATGAGCTGACGTATGGCGAGATTGGTGAGATCTGCAAAACCGGCCCGGGCAACATGCTGGGCTACCAGACCGAGGAGCTGACGCGCACGGCGCTCAAGGAGCACAACGACGGACAGACGTGGCTACATACCAGCGACTACGGCTTTATGACCGAGCAGGGTATTCTGTGTGTTCTGGGACGCGGTCTGCCGCAGGCTTGGAACAACGGTAAGGGCGGAAATCTGTTCATGATGCGCATGGAAAACCGTATTATTGACGTACCGGGTGTGGCAGACGGATTCTTCTGCTTTGTGCCCGATCCGGATCATGAAGGCTATTTCGCGCCGTATTTGTATATCATTCCGGAAGACGGTATGACAGTGGACAATCTGGAAGAGGACATCCGCGCTGTGCTGGAAGAGCATGAGCAGCCGGTGGAGATCTATGGCCTGGACAGCCGCCCGTATTTCCACTTTAAGACGAATCGACGCGGCCTTACAGCGGATATTCTCAGCCGAATTGCGCGCCACTGAGATACGCAAGCGGAGAATAGATGAAAATTTGTGTGGCGGAGCAAGAATTTGCTTCGCCACTACTGATTTTACACGCAGAAAGAATGCAGTAGGATTGAGTTGGAAAAAGCTTTGTGATTTTTTTACAAAAATGCGGTCGAAAATTTGTCTTACAACTGTGATATATCAAACATGCTTTTTGCGTGATATACTTTTTATGAATATAGTTTTGGGGAATCCAAAACATGAAAGGAAGGTTTGCAAATGAAACAAAGCGTAAAACGCCTTCTTGCGCTCTTGATGGCAGGAACCATTACGACGACAGCGTTCGTTCCGACGGTTCTTGCGGTCGATAACAAGAAGAGCACGAAGGCCGCTTCGTCTGCTTCCGCCGGAACATCCGCAACCGATGTTCTTTCCGCGAAGGATGCAGATTCGTATGCGATGCTGGGCGGTGTGACCGAGTCGGCAGCGCAGTCTACGGAGGTAGGCGATGCGATTCTGACCGGACTGGTAAACGGCGAGACAGAGATTGACGTATCCGAGTACAATGTATCGGCGAATGCTGCCAAGAAGGCGGCAAAGACCGTTTTGAAGGACACGAATTCGACTGATTCGGTAGAGGCTGCGGTAGAAACCGGCAGCAACGGCAAGGCGGAGACCGTCTCGCTGGATGTCAGCCCGCTGACGGCGTCGGTCATCGACGAGATGAACAATGGCACGATCAGCAAGGTGATCTCCGAGGAATCCGGCAGCGATGTTGCGGTTCAGGCGGACGGTGACGAAGAGACCCCGAGCGTGGACACCGACGACAACAAGGATGACAACAACGACGGTAATACCGGCGACACCAAGGATCCGGAAGGCGGAGACACGGGCAGCACCGGCGGCGACTCTGGCGCTGGTTCGGAAAATCCGGGCGGCGGTGACAGCGGCTCGGAGAACCCGGGCACTGGCGAAACGGAGAAGAAGGGCTTTACTGAGGAACAGAAGGCAAAGCTGCTTGAGGACTGGAACAAGTATCAGGCGAGCATCACGGGCGAAAATGCCGATTACTTCGGCGTGCAGGTTCCGTACTTCACGACGCAGGACACCACTCCGAATCCGGTTGGCTCGCTGATGAGCATTGCACGTTTCTCGTACAATGAAGAAGGTGACTACTATTATTCGCTGAATGATGACGGCAGTGAAAAGGTAGCGACGTTTGATGACATCGACGGCACGGTTACCATGTTCACCACAGCGAACCAGATGGCAGTCGGCATGTTCGGCGAGGAACTGCTGGCGTCCAGAGACGAAGCACTGGCCTGTCTGAAGGACGATATGTCGACTGAGCAAAAGCTGCTGGCGCTGAATGACTGGTTGGCTGACGAGGCGCAGTTCGACATGGCGTACCTGATGAACGTGCCGGCAGAAGAGCCGAAGGAAAATCCATACCGCGCTACGATTGCGGATCAGATTTTCCAGGGACTGAAGCAGCAGTATGCGGATTACATTGCAGCAGGATACATTACAGAAGAAGAACTGAAGGCACAGGCGGAAGGTGTTGCAGACAACATCCTCGGTTTGTGGGAAGGCCAGCAGTTCGGCATCCTGTGTCCGTCGCTGGGCAATATCGGCGTCTGCATGGGCTATACCTACGCGTATAACTATCTGGTACAGTGTGCGTTCCCGGATGTCTACAAGAATTCGGATGGTTCTTGGAAGACCTTTGAGGAAATCAACTACGGCGGCCAGAAGAACGATAACAACGAGTACGTTTACGACCCGAAGAACACCAAGGCGATGGTTGACAGCGTCAAGATTCAGTTCTCCTCGGACGTTACGATGTACGGCGAGGCAAAGCCGAACTTTACTTCGGAGCATTACTGGAGTGCAGTTCAGTTAGACGGTCAGTGGTACTACGTTGACAGCTGCTACAACGACATCTGGATCGAGTGTATGGACCGTGACCGCGTCGAGTTTGACGGTTACGTCAACCATCTGTTCTTCCTGATTTCGGACGCCAGCACTCGTTCGATGTTCGACGGCAACTATTCCGCACTGTATACTCTGTATGACAGCTCGAAGGACAGCTCGCTGAGCTCGGATAAGACCTATGAGGACGCATGGTTCGCGTATGCCAAGAGCAACATGACCGACGTCAACGGCACGTGGTATTACCTGTACGACTCCACCGACGTTCTGGAGATGATGAACAACTTCAGCAACATCGGCCAGACAAAGGGTACGGTCACGGATATGAACCGTCAGAAACAGCCGAAGATCCGTCTGGTATCGCATGATGGCTCGCAGAAGGATAAGGTTGCGGATCCGGGTCTGACGACGACCTACATCAACTTCACCGTCAATCTGGATGATGATGATGACGACAATGATGATACCGCACGCGTAGCGGTTCTGAATCCATCCACCGGTAAGATGGAGGACAACAAGGAACTGACCGAGATGTACACCCTGCAGAAGGAGTACGAGGCCAAGTATCCGTCGGTTCAGATCTGTGCCGATTACGATGCAGACAACAATCTGTTCTACTTCAACATTGCAAACTGCGTCTACACCTATAACACGAAGACCGGTGACGTCACCAAGGTCAAGGAATACAATGCCGTTGGCGCAGCACGCGACAAGTCGGTTGCTATGGTAGGCAACGCACTGACCGCGACTGCTTATGGTGCGGATAATGCATTTGTCAACGTAGAGAACCCGCCAATCGCCGGTGTCACCATCAAGAATGGCAAGCTGGTTGTTTCGCTGGGCACCAATTATGCGTTTATCTCCAGCCCGGGCTGGCGTTATCAGGCTGACATTGAAGAGGGCAATAAGAACGGTCACTACGGCTATGAGTTCGAGGAGACCAACTACAACTCTTCCTATGTTGACTACAGCCGCTTCGGCGACAGCATGGGCAGCATGCTGGAGCAGATGGGCTACAAGCAGGAGACCAACGACAACCAGGAGTTCATGTGGACGGCGAACATCGTCGATACGATGAAGATGAGCGACCTGCAGGGCGAGCACAAGTACGTTGAGGTCAAGGTTGACCCGACCTGCGGACGCGACGGCTACACGGAAGAGCGTTGTGAAACCTGCGGCGCGATTAAGCCGGATTCCCGCAAGTACGACGAGGGCACGGCGCTCAAGCATCACTACGTCAAGTTTGACGAGACCTACTACACCAAGGATAAAGACAGCGGCGAGTATAATAAGGGCACGGCATATGTCTGCACGATCTGCAAGGATTCGCAGAAGGAACTGCCGGAGGGCTACACGGAAGGCCACGACGTATCCAAGGTTATCTTCAACTGGAAGGACGATAACACCTGTGAGTCTGCCATCAAGACCTGTGCATCCTGCTACGGCAAGGCGCTGGATCTGCTGACCAATGCAGACGGTTCGGATAACTTCAGCATCAAGGCTGACAAGGTAGAAGTTACCAAGAACGAGGACGGCTGTGTTACTACCTACACGGCAACGGCAACCTTCGGTGACAAGACTGAAACCGACACCAAGTCGGAGGGTGAGCACAAGCTGACTAAGGTAGACGGAGTTGCAGCTACCTGTGAGAAGGATGGCACCAAGGAGTACTACACCTGCTCGGAGTGCAACGGTAAGTTCTACGATGAAAAGGGCGAAAAGAAGGTTGAGAAGGATGAAGATCTGGTCATCCCGGCAGGACACGAGCTGGAAAAGGTAGAAGCAAAGGCAGCAACCACCGAGGCGGATGGCAACAACGCGTACTACGTCTGCGACAACTGCAATAAGGCATTTACAGATGATAAAGGCACGACCGAAACCAAGGCGGAGGATCAGGTAATTGCCAAGATTGCTTCGGCAGAGACCAAGAGCGCTTCCTACACCTATAACGGCAAGAGCAAGAGCCCGACGGTCAATGTAACTGACAGCAAGGGTAATGTGATCTCGGAGGATAACTACACGCTGGAGTACAAGAACGGCCGCAAGAATGTTGGTACGCACGATGTTGTGATCACGTTCAATGGTGAGAAGTACGACGGCTCGATGGTTGTCAGCTATAAGATCAACCCGGCTGCAACCAAGAACCTGAAGCTGAAGGCTGGTTCCAAGCGCTTCACGGCGAAGTGGACCAAGAAGTCGCCGCAGGTAACGGGCTATCAGATTCAGTATTCGAGAAACAGCAGCTTCAGCAAGCGCTCGAATAAGTGGATCAGCAGCTATAAGACCACGTCGGCAACCGTGAAGAACCTGTCTGCAAAGAAGAAGTACTATGTACGCATTCGTACCTATAAGACGGTGGATGGTACGAAGTACTACTCCAAGTGGGCAAAGGTTAAGACAGTTACGACCAAGAAGTAAAAGCAATATTATTTGATGTTTGTGGGTGTGCTCCGCTGGGGCACACCCCTTCTTTGTTGTTGCACGGGAGGAAAAAATTCGATACAATAACAGCGAAGGGAGGGAAGAGTATGAACCTGATGGTATGCGTGGATGACCGCATGGGCATGGCATTTCACAACCGGCGGCAGAGCAAGGATCGTGCCGTGTTGGAGCGCATCCTGTCCCGTGCGGCGGGAAACCGGCTGTGGATGACGGCGTATTCCGCCAAGCAATTTGCAGAAAACAACGGAATTTGTGTCTCGGAGCAGTTCTGGAAGGACGCCGGAGCGGACGATTGGTGCTTTGCCGAGCGGAGCGATCCGGCGGAATATGCCGACCGGATTGACCGGCTGGTGCTGTATCGCTGGAATCGCTGCTATCCCGGGGATATACACTGTACGATCCCGTTGGAGGAGTGGAAGCTGGTTTCCAGCGAGGAATTCCCCGGCTTTTCCCATGAAAAAATTACGGAGGAAATCTATCAACGATGAAAAAGATCATGAAGCAGGCGGCGCTGCCGCTGCTGTTGCTGCTGAGCCTTTTTTTGACGGCGTGCAGTGCCTCTAACGGCAGTCCGCTTGATCAGATGGCGGCGGACAGCGACTACACCCTGCAATCCGTTCCGGCGTTTTCCGAAGACCCATTTGTTGTACTGAACGATAATGAACCGAATTTTGATGAGAGCGACTACACAACAAAGGCGTTTGAACAATACAGCGATTTGGATTCGCTCGGGCGCTGCGGCGTGACCTATGCCAATGTCTGCAAAGAGACCATGCCGACCGAGAAGCGCGGCGACATCAGCTCCGTGCATCCGTCCGGTTGGGTGCAGGCGCAGTATGATTTTGTGGACGGCAAATCGCTGTACAATCGGTGTCATCTGATCGGCTATCAGCTGGCGGCGGAAAATGACAACGAGAAAAATCTCATTACCGGAACGCGGTATATGAATACGGAAGGGATGCTGCCATTTGAAAATATGGTAGCAGATTACGTCAAGGAAACGGATAATCATGTGCTGTACCGTGTCACGCCGATTTACGACGGCAGCAATTTGGTTGCCAGCGGCGTAGAGATGGAAGCCTATTCTGTAGAGGATGAGGGCGAGGGAATCTGTTATCATGTGTATTGCTACAACAATCAGCCGGGTGTAGAGATTGACTACGCCACCGGAGAGAGCCGGGAGTCGGACGGCGCTGCGGCGCAGAACAAAAAGAACGACACGGCATCTTCCAAAACGAGCGGTAAGAAAACGCAGTATGTGCTGAATACCAGCGGTAAGAAGTTCCATCTGCCGAGCTGCGCGAGCGTCAAGCAGATGAAGGCGAAGAACCGACAGAACTATACCGGCGACCGCGCCGATTTGATTGCGCAGGGCTATGAGCCGTGCGGGAATTGTAAACCATAAACGAAAAAAATGCTTCCAGCGGAATTCTCCGAAGGAAGCATTTTGCTTTTCTGTCATTTTAATGCGGCGCGACGTTGCCGACGTCAGTCACAATTTGATAACCGACCGAGCGGACGCGCTGCTCCAAACAGCCGCGGCACTGGGCGGCCTCTTCGCCGATACAGATCTTGTTTTCATACAGCGAATACAGCTCGCGCACCGCGACAGGGGAGAGATTTGGCATGACGACATTCGCGCCAGCCTTGAGTCCCAGCTCGCGTCCCTGGGGGTGAATGGTGCCGAGCGCCGTCGTGGACGGCAGCAGCACATACGGGAACATCAGCCGCAGGATAGACAGCAGACGCAGAGTGAGCGCCATACTGCCGTTGGGCTGATCGGCAAACGGCGTGTCGGCATGGGTCAGATACGGACCGATGCCGATCATGTCGGGCTGCAGTTGTTGTAAAAAACGAAGATCGGCGATGAGACAGTCGGTTGTCTGTCCGGGAGAGCCGACCATAATACCGGCGCCCACCTGATAGCCGATGTCCTTTAGGGTGAACAGGCAGTCCTTTCGGTGCTGGAGCGACATCTCCGGCGGATGCAGACGGCGATAGTGAGCATCGGTCGCTGTCTCATGCCGCAGCAAATACCGGTTGGCTCCGGCGTCAAAGTATGCCTGATAGCTGGCGCGCTCTTTTTCTCCGATGGAGAGCGTGATGGCGCAGTCCGGAAAACGGGAACGAATTTCCGACACAATGCGGCAGATGCGCTCATCAGTATAATATGGGTCCTCACCGCCCTGCAACACAAACGTGCGGAAGCCGAGACGATACCCCTCGGCACAGCAGGCGAGAATGTCCTCCTGTGTCAGACGATAGCGCGTGACCTTGTGGTTCCCGTGGCGGATACCGCAGTAATAGCAGTTGTTTTTGCAGTAGTTTGTAAATTCGATCAGTCCGCGGACGTAAACCGCGTCGCCGTACACGGCGCGCCGCACGCGGTCGGCTGTCGCCGCGAGGAGGGCGTCGGTCTCAGTGGTTTCCAGCAGCGCCCGAAGAATGTCATCGGGCAGGGTATTTGCCTGCTCTAGTTCGGCAACAATTGGCTCCCAATGCGGCATGATATGCCCCTCCTTTGCGTCTATAACCTACGTTATTGCTAGGTGTGATGATACACGCTTGCGGACGCTTTGTCAAGATGGGCGCGAGTTGGCGGACAACCATGGAATTATCTAGGAACAATGCGGGGAACCGTTGTAATTCGGTGTTCTATCATGTATAATACAGATAAGTGTTCTGATTTTGTCAGGAAAACTGACGCAACCGATGGAATGGGGGATTGCGATGAATAAACATATGTGGAGACATACTGCGGCGGCGGTTCTGATGGGAACGATGCTGTTGGCTGGCTGCGGAAGCAATAGTGACGAAAACGCCGTATCCGTTCAGGCGGTGTCGGCTATCGCCACGATGAACGTATCCGGCGTCAATCGCTATAGCGGTGTGGTCGAATCGCACTCGGTGCAGAAAGTAAAGAAGAGCAGCAAAAAAAAGATTGCCAAGTGCTATGTCAAGGAGGGTGATGTCGTTCATAAGGGCGATGCGCTGTTCCGATACGATACCAGTGAACTGGAGCTGGAGCTTCAGAGCATGAAGCTAGAACTGGAAAAGATGCAGAATGAGATCAATTCGTATACAACGCAGATCAATGAACTGACCAAGGAGCGAAATAAGGCGAGCGCGAACAAAAAGCTCTCGTATTCGCTGGAAATTCAGGAAGCGCAGCTGGACAAGGCCGAGGCGGAGTATAATCTCAAGAAAAAACAGCAGGAGTATGCCAAGCTGCAAAAGTCGGAGACGCATACCGTGGTACACGCCAAGATCAGCGGCGTGGTGCAGACGGTCAACAGCGATAAGGACAGCAAGAATTATATTGTCATCCGCGGCAACAAATCCTACCGCGTCAAGGGCACGGCGAGTGAGCTGAATATCGGCACGCTGTCGGAGGGCGAAGAGGTGCAGGTCATTTCTCGTATCGACGACTCGCAGAAATGGTCAGGCACGATCGAAAAGATCAGTGAGGAGCAAGCGTCGGATAACAACAATGATGAGGACATGTATGAGGATTCGTCCAACGGTGAGAGTGCAACCAAGTACAATTTCTATGTCCAGTTGGATGATTCCGACAAACTGCTGATGGGACAGCATGTCTATATTCAGCAGGGCAAGAGTAGCGACAGCACAGATGCGAACGCGCTTCAGCTGGCCTCCTCCTATCTGGTGCAGAACGATGACGGCTCGTACTATGTTTGGGCGGATAACGGTCACGGCAAACTGGAAAAGCGCACGGTTACCGTTGGCGATTACAACGAATATACCGACACCTATGCGATTCTGGACGGTCTGACCAAGGACGATTCCATTGCGTTCCCGGAGGACGGACTGGAAGAGGGCGCAAAGACCAAGCCGTATGAGGAAGGTCAGTCTGACCAGTCGGAGGAAGAAAACAGCGATACCAGCGATCTGCCGGACGGTGAGGTTCCGGCGATGTCCACGGACGGAGCGGAGGGATAAACGATGCTTCTGAAGTGCGAAAACGTATATAAGAATTATCAGACCGGCAAGCTGGAGGTACCGGTGCTCAAGGACGTCAATTTCTGCGTGGAACAGGGAGAATATGTGGCCATTATGGGCCCGTCCGGCTCCGGCAAGACGACGCTGATGAATATCATCGGCTGTCTGGATGTCCTGACATCGGGCGTTTGTCTGCTGGATGGACAGGATCTGGCGAAGCTGAACTCTAACCAGATGGCGGACATCCGCAATAAGGTGTTGGGCTTTGTGTTTCAGCAGGCGGATCTGCTGCCCAGCCTGAATGCACTGGAAAATGTCGCACTCCCGCTGTTGTATCGCGGCGTGCCGAAGAAGGAGCGCCGCGAGCGGGCGGCGGAAATGCTGAAAAAGGTTGGGCTGGAGGATCGTATGGACTTCCGTCCGAACCAGCTTTCCGGCGGACAGCGGCAACGCGTGGCGATTGCGCGCGCGATTGTCGGCAAGCCAAAGCTTCTGCTGGCGGACGAGCCGACGGGCGCGCTGGACAGTAAGTCCGGCGAGCAAATTATGGCGCTGTTTCGCCAGCTCAACGACGAGGGCATCACGATTATCGTGATTACGCACTCGCGGGAAGTGGGCGAGGAAGCCAAGCGGCTGTGTCTGATTCGTGACGGCATCCTGACGGAGGAACGGAAGGAGGAAGCGCGATGAAGCGAATTTCGGGGGCATTGGGTTCGTTCCGTGCGGTGACGAAGCGACACAAATGGATTGTGCCGACGGTCATTGCGGTGATCGTTGTCGTGGCGGGCGTTGTAGTTGGCGGACGCAAGATCTATCAGCATTTTCACAGCGGCACGGTCAGCGTGTACTCCGTGGAAGAGGTCGGCATGGACCCGGCCTATCTGGAGGACGACAGCTCGATGGAGGCAACGGTATCGACCGATCAGCTGCAAACCGAGTACCTGTCCAGTTCGGAAACAGTCTCGGAAATTTATGTGTCCAAGGGACAGAAGGTCAAGGCAGGCGATCAGCTGTTTTCGTATGACAGCACGCTGAATCAGATCTCGCTGAAGCGCAAGGACATTGAAATTCAGAAGAAAAAGATCAAGCTCAAACGCGCACAAAAGGAGCTGGCGGTCATCAAGACTTACCGTGCTGGTATGCCGGTTCCGGGCAGCGGCGGATCATCGGGCGGCTCCGGCGGATCCAGCGGCGGAAGCTCCGGCGGTTCGGGTGGCAGTGGCGGCTCGTCCGGCGGAACAGGCGGCTCTGGCAGCGGTACGCCGACGTATCCGGGCCTGACACTGTTGGGCGGCAACGGCACCGCGCGCCGTCCGTATTACTACGCGTGGTCGGATAAATTTGCGTTCACGAAGGATTTCATCGCGGCGGCGATGCAGGGCAAGGATGAAGCGTATGTCATGTTCCTGCTCAGCGGCAGTGAGATTCCGGACAATATCGGCGGCAGTACAGACGACAGCAGCGCGTCGGACAACTCCGGCGATACCTCGTCAGACGGCAATACCGACAATAGTAACGAGGATAAGAACAATTCGGACAGCGGGGCAAAGGACGACACCAATGATGAGGATTCGGTCTCTGTCATTGCGACCAGCCTGCGCTCGACACCGGCAATTTCGGACACCGGCGCGGATTCGTCTGCCGGTGTGAATCAGCTGCCGGACGGCACGCAGTATTTCGCCAGCTGGACGATGCAGTTCCAGAAGAGCGGATCGGGATACCGCTATGTGATGCTGAGCATGAATGTCGGCGGCGCAGAGCGCACGATCTCCTCGCCGATGATAACCAAGCCGTCCAATAATAACAACAATAATAAAAATAACAAGAACAACAATAAGAAGAACGATAACAACAATAACAACGATGTCGATCCGCCGATTGACGATGACAGTGATTCGACACGGAGATATACGCAGGCGGAGATCAATCAGCTGCTGGCCGACCAGACCCAGAAGGTTAAGGACCTAGAGCTGGCGATCCGTCAGGGTGAGCTGGAGTACAAAAAGCTCAAGAAGGAATGCGACAACAGTGTCGTTCGTGCGACGGTTGACGGCGTTGTGAGCGTCCTGCGCAGCCCACAGAAGGCGGGGACAAATAAACCGTTCATCAAAATTTCAGGCGACAATGCGGGATATTCCATTGAAGGCTATGCCAATGAATTTGACCTGAGCGAAGTTGCCCTCGGACAGAAGATGACAGTAACCAATCAGGACACCGGAGAGACGTATGAGGGCACGGTGAAATCCATCTCGCGCTATCCGAAACAGAACGTCTATTTTTCCGGCAATCCGAACACCTCATATTATCCGTATAAGGTGGCGATTGACAGCTACGCGGATTTTAATCTGGACAGCTATGTGACGATTTCCTATGGAGCGCAGAGCGACCAGCAGGGAGGCGATTCGTACTACCTGCCCAAAGCCTTTGTGCGGACGGAGAACGGTTCGAGCTACGTCTATCTCGCCAAGTCGGACGGCACGCTGGAAAAGAGAACGGTTAAGACCGGCAAGGTGTATTGGGGCTCGTATATTCAGGTCATCGGCGGCGTCACGGCAAAGGATAAGATTGCGTTCCCGTATGGACAGAATGTGCGGGACGGTGCACAGACGACCGACGGCAATACCGAAGATCTGTATTCGTAAGGGGTGAGTGAGTATGCTGGAAAATATTAAGCTGTCTATTCAGGGCATCTGGGGACATAAAATGCGCTCACTTCTGACGATGCTGGGTATTATCATCGGTATCGCGTCGATTATCTCCATCGTCTCGACGATTAAGGGTACGAACGACCAGATCAAACAAAATCTGGTTGGCTCGGGCACCAATACGGTGACGGTTGCACTGTACCAGGGCAGTGAACAATATAACATGGACTATATGTCCATACCGGACGGAGTTCCCACGATACAGAAGGATACGCTGAAAAAAATTCGCGATCTGGATGTGGTGGAGAGCGCCTCGCTGTTTGTGGAGCGCAGTTATGTGGATAGTGTCTATTACAAAAATACAGCGTTTAACGGCACGATCCGTGGTGTAGACAAGAACTATTTATCTACCAACGGCTATACCGTGCAGTTTGGACGCGGCCTGGTGGCAAAGGACTTCAAGGATTTCCGCAAGGTTATCGTGATTGACAAGACGGCGGCAGATTCGCTGTTCCTGAATGAGAACCCCGTCGGCAAGGAGCTGGAGATCAAGGGCGAGCCGTATACCATCGTCGGCATTGCCAATCCTCCAGCGTCGAGTGAGCCGGTCATCAACAGTATGTCGGACTATGACACCTATGTGGGCAACAATGGCGGCGTGCTGTTTGTCCCGATTGCGCAGTGGCCGAATATCTATCAGTATGACGAGCCGGAGCAGGTTTCCATCCGCGCGACGAGCACGGACGATATGACGGAGGCCGGCAAGAAGGCGGCGGAAATCGTCAACGACACGCTTCAGGTCAAGTCGGACTCCGATCTGTCCTATCAGGGCGCGGACATTGGCGAACAGGCGCGTAAGCTGCAGCAGATGTCCAACTCGACGAATATGCAGCTGATTTGGATTGCGAGCATTTCGCTGCTGGTCGGCGGCATCGGCGTTATGAATATCATGCTGGTGTCGGTAACCGAGCGCACGCGGGAAATCGGCCTGAAAAAGGCGATTGGTGCGCGGGACAGCAGTATCATGTGGCAGTTCCTGACGGAGGCGGGCGTGCTGACGAGCATGGGCGGCGTGATTGGCGTTGTGGCGGGTATTGCGATGGCGCAGATTATCAGCCGGCTGACCGGCACACCGAGCGCGGTGAGCATACCGGCAATTTTGGTCGCGGTGCTGTTCTCGGTGGTCATTGGCGTGGTGTTTGGCCTGATCCCAGCGATCAAGGCGTCGCACCTCAACCCGATCGACGCGCTGCGTCGCGAATAATGAATAGTACAAAAAGAAGGGTCTGCTGCATTTTTGCAGCAGACCCTTTGGCCGTTTCATTCTCACAACTCCTCCACCGCAGTGATGCCTTGTATAGCGCTCAGATCGTCCAGCAGCTGCGGGATAGCGGTATGCTTACGCAGCCGCAGCGTGAAAATCGCGGATACGTTGTGTTGTCCGCCGTGTCCGGCGTGCGTCATCTCGACATTGAGAATTTGAATGTTATCCTGCTGATAACGCTGGAACACGCGGTCCAGACAGGATTTGTCGGTGTACTCCAGATAGACATTGATCTCTGGCGTGGATTCCAAAATAAGAAATTCCAGCTTGGAGAACACCAGCTCGGCGAGCAGTATCATTGCCGTGGTGAGCAGAGCGCCCTCGTAAAAGCCCGCGCCGAGGGCGAGACCGATAATTGCCGATGCCCACAATCCGGCGGCGGTGGTGAGCCCCTTGACGTGCTGATGATGGGTGACGATAATCGTACCCGCGCCGATGAAGCCGATGCCCGCGATGACCTGCGCGCCGAGACGCGCCATGTCGGTGTATAAATGCATGGTAAGATAGAGATACTGACTGGTGAGGGTGGTAATCGCCGCGCCGAGACACACAAGAATGTGTGTGCGGAACCCGGCGGTGCGGTGTTTATAGGCGCGCTCCAGACCGATCAGGCCGCCGCACAGAACCGTGAGCAGCAGACGAAAGGCGATGGACGCAAGCGTGACATCCCGCAGACCATCAAACAGAGAAATCATACCATCACCTCCTAGGTTTCTGCGATCGTGTAGATGTGCTCCAGCGCAGTGAGCGAGGAGATAATTTGTGCGTGCGTCTGCTCTGGCAGAAGACGGATCAAAAAATATGCACTGGCGTGGTGGGCGGGGTTTTCCCGCCGATGAATGACCGTAACGTCCAACACCTTGACGCTCTGTGCTTTGAGAAAATTTAAGATGCTTCCGATTTGGTCGAAGGATTCAAATTCAATGTACAGTGTCAGCTCGCGGGCACACTCCTGAATGGCGTTGTCCACCAGCGGAAAGACGCGCATACACAGGTAAATCAGCGGGAGCGCAACCATCACGCATTCGTAAAAGCCTGCGCCGATGGCAAGCCCCATGCAGGCGGACGCCCACAGACCGGCGGCGGTGGTCAGGCCGCGCACCTGCTGGTGGGCGGTGACGAGAATGGTTCCGGCGGCGAGAAAGCCGATGCCGTTGATGACCTGTGCGCCAAAGCGGGAGACATCCGTGCGGATGCCGATTTCCTGCGCCAGTGCATTCCACTGGGTGGACAGCATGAGCGATTCGTATTGGCTGAGCAGCATGGTCAGAGCTGCGCCGAGACACACCAGCATATAGGTGCGAAAACCAGCAGGGAGCCTCTTGCGCTCGCGCTCAAAGCCGATCAGGCCGCCGCACAGTATGGCGAGCGACAGCCGCAAAACCAGCGACGCGGTATTCAGTTGCCGAAGATAGTCCAGCATCTCGGTCATACAATCCCTTCCTTCCGTCCGCAGATGCTGCGGAAGAATATCTTGATTATACCACATTGTGCGCGAAAAAAGGGGAGGGAACGAGAACAAAAACAACCGGAGAAAAAACGGCGAAAACGTAAAAATAATTCTTGACTTTCTCGGAAAAGCTGGTATAATAATATTTGTTATCACACGAAAGACATTGCCGAATTGTGTAAAGGTAGCACGACAGACTCTGACTCTGTTTGTGAGGGTTCGAATCCTTCTTCGGCAACCAAAAAGAAAACCACCGTTGCAGTATTGCGACGGTGGTTTTTTGTGCGCTGGGAATACAGAAAGCGGCTGTGGGATATGATTGTTGGTTCAGATCCCCTCAGGCAGACATTCGTCTGCCAGCTCCCCTTGTTCTCCAAGGGGAGCCAAACGTAGTTGCTAATCTGAGAATAGATAGTGAAAAAGTCTGCACCAAAGGCGTCCCTTGATGCAATGGGCTGCGCCATGCCAGTGGCATGTGAGCGTAGCGAAAGCAGGACTGGCAATTGCGTAGCAATTGACTGAAGGGATTAAACCTAGCAATTATATCCTAATTCCCGTCTATCCTCAAAAAAATCTTACCATATATCCTAAAAAAACAAGCCGACCGCGGAAATTTCCGTGGTCGGCTTGTGCTATGTACTGTCCGTGCCGCTTATTTATGCGGGCATGGGTCATAGGTGACAGTACTGGTACGTTTCTTATTGATAATATTTCCGCACTTAGAACACCGCTTACAGGAATATTTTTTTACGGTGCATCCACCGGAGCTATTTTTTAGATGGACAGAAGAAGTGCCAGATACATAATTATGTGTACAGGTGGCGTTCGCAGATACTTCGTCTGGTGAAATAAATGTAACCGTTCCATCTTCAGCGATGAAGTAAGCATCAGTTTGCGAGAAATATTTATCCTCTTCTGGAATTATAAGCTCATCAGTCTCATCGCCTTCGCTAAAGCAAACCCAATCAGCGTTGCCATAATCAATTTCACCGGGATCATTGATTGCGATTCGAGGTACTTCATATGCCAATGTAGGTAGCAGGGCGACGGGAATTAACACGACAGCGGTGACAATCGCCATCAGAATACGTTTTTTCGCGGGGGACTTAATCAAGGCAATTCGCTCCTTTACGATAGAATAATTATTGGATGCAAACGGCACCGCCAGCTTTGGCTGCGGCTGCATGGCGTTGTTGATGAGCAGATGACCGTAGGCGGTGCGCTCCTCTTCGCTCAGCTCCGGTACGACGTTTTCGTCGCAGTGCAGCTCCATGCATTTCTTGACCTCCCGAAAGAACAGATAGATCAGCGGATTGTAAAAGTGGAGCGCAACCGCGAGAAACGCCAGTGTGCGAAACAGGGTGTCGCGATAGCGGACGTGCATCAGCTCGTGCATTAAAAGGAATTTTTGATTGCGGGGACGCTCGTCCTCCTCCAGAACGACGGTGGGATGTCGTGTGCCGCAGGTGAACACCGGAATGCCCTCCGGGGCGGCACAGATGCGGACATGACGCCGCTGCCGAAGCGTTTGATACGACTCGGGCAGAAGCGCTTCCGCCTCATTGGTGTGTCCATCAGTGCACAGGAGCGCCAGCTGCTTTTCCTGACGGCAGCGATAGCTGTAGTAGATCAGATATGCGACGGCTGCTGCTATGGCAAGCAAGACAACGCAGAGAAGGGCGATATCAATCGCTGGTATGGATAACTTCCCGTCATTGATATAAATGAGCTTGTAGAGGTTTACTTGCATCATTTCGCCAGGAGGTGGCGATACGGAAAATAAATCCGGCTTTCGCAAAACAAAGCGGAGAAAATCACGCAGATAATTTGCCAGCAGCGGGAAGGGCAGCAGATAAAACGCCAACACCAGCTGTAGCAGCCGATACCGGTAGGTGGGTGACAGCTTGCGCAGATACAGACGCGTTGCCGCGAGGTAGACAACAAGCGCAACACTGCCGCAAGCGCTCATGACGAGCAATAAGTTGTTGAAATACATCATAACAGTTGTATGCGGGGGCAAAAGTATTATTGGTCGAGAAAATCGTGCAGTTCCTTGGCCTCTTCTTCGGTCAAAGCCTTGCCGCCGGTAAACGCAACCAAGAAATTGGTCAGCGATCCGCCGTAGTCCTGCTGAATC
Source organism: uncultured Butyricicoccus sp. (assembly GCA_934532985.1). Taxonomy (GTDB): domain Bacteria; phylum Bacillota; class Clostridia; order Oscillospirales; family Butyricicoccaceae; genus Butyricicoccus_A. Next base: position 27,261 of record CAKTAV010000005.1, read on the forward strand.
ATACCCTTTGTCCACTGAGACAGGTATTCTTCCTGTGTAAGCTTGATAGAATAAAATTTGCGGAAACCGATTTTCTTTGATTGCAGAACACCTTTGACAATCAGCTTGGTGAGAACCGTGTGCGCCGTCTGCTGTTTCCAAACGTGCCCTTTGGTCTCCATAAACGCAATTACTTCATTGAGTGTATAGGTGTCTTCTGCGCCATCTTGCCAAAAAAGCTGCATCAGATCATATTCCGCATCCGATAAACCGTGCCAACTCATAACATTCTCTCCTTTTTTCAATTTATTGATATGTTGAGGTGATAGAAAAGTAAATATACTACAAAAACATAATATACTAAATGTAAAGACTTTGTCAAGAGGGAATGCAGAAATAAAATTCTGTGTTATGAGAAAAAACTGATTGACAAAACTGTTTACAACTAGTATACTAAGAATAGAAATCGAACAGAAAGAGGCACATATCCTGAGGGATAGTGCGGATCTCGTGGTGGGGAATTTGGAGATGGTCTTTCTGTTGATATGCCGCATATGCACGAGGTTGTATCTATAAGTAGAGCCGATTGCAACGCATGAGACTGCGATCCAACAGTATGAAAATATACTGCGACTAGCGATACTGCGCTGACAAATCGGCTGATGTGGGAATGATGGCTGGCAGTTGTGCAGTCGCTACTGACATTGCGGAAAAGGAATAATTTCCGAATACTAATACCAAAAAAGATGAGCGCCCGTGTGGATATCCACGCGGGCGCTTGTCTGTTGTATACAATTATGCCTTCTCCGGCTGAGCGGAAGCAGCGGGCAGATGCTTGACGCAGAAGGCAAATGCATTGCGCACCGCCGGACCGGCAAAGAAAATCTGCCAGCAAAGCGCCATCGGAAAATTCTGCACGGTCTTTTGCAGACCGAATGCGATAATCTGGCTGCCCGGATCCATGAACAGAAAGGTCGCAATAAAGCTCATCACGGGACACATCAGACAGACAATCATTGTGGAGATGGCAATCGTGATAAACACCGGCTTGTCCTGCGGCGACACGATACGGAATGCTAGCTTGGTAGCGAGCTTTTCCACGACAAAAAATTCCAGAATGCAGGCGATCGGCCACATAATCGGGATTTCGTGGAATGCGAGGGCAAAGACCTCATTCGTCATACCGCCCTTGTCCATCGCGATGTTGTAGCAGACCATGGCATATACCATGACAAATGCCATGATGAGGGTAAAAATTACGTTTTGCAGTTTTGTTCTTGGCATAAATAGCTCCTCCTTTTGTAAAAATGGGCGCAAAAAAACACATGCGTGTTGTTCGTTAATCAGTGAGCAGAGCGCACATGTGTCGTTTCCAATTCATACCAAGTCTTTTGCAATTTTCAATTCTATTTATTTTATCACGGCGCGGAAAAAAATGCAAGAACTTTTTTTGAACAGAAAACTTGGTAAAAAGTATTGACAAGTTTACTTGGCGGTGATATTCTTTGCTTGCAAAGAAAACTTGTCATATTGTTGTAGGAGGGGATCGTATGAATCGACAAGAAGTTTTAGAGCGAGCACAGCGAGAGGGCCGAAACGGAAACGACGAGGGAATGAAGCGGGCGGAAGACCGCGGACGCAAAATTGCGCTTTCTGTCATTACCTTGGTGTATATTTTCGTTCTGATCGTTAATTTGCTGTACAATAAGACAGAGTATAATTGCATTCCGAATGCGTTTTTCTGTGCAACCATTGCGGCAGAGATGTATGCACGCTTTTGCTTTACACGTAAGAAGAGCACGCTGATTTTGATATTTTTTGCTATTTTGGCGGTTGTACTGTCGCTCATTCAGTATGTCGGCATGGTGCAGCCATGAATAGCGAGCTGATTCTGAAAAACCGCCTGAAAGAGGTTCGGACACAGCAAAAGCTGTCGCAAGCCCAGCTGGCGGAGATGGTCGGCGTGTCGCGCAATACGATCAGCTCGATCGAAACCGGACAGTTTAACCCGACGGCAAAGCTCGCGTTGATTTTATGTATCGCGCTGGACAAAAAATTCGAGGAGCTGTTTTATTTTGACGAATAATCGCCGCGCTTGCATTCGGTAAACCGATGTGTTAGGATGAGAGCGAACTGTGTTGTTGGGAGGTGTACATGATGAAAAAAGCAATTATCGGGGGATTTTTAACGTTGGCGGGCGTGATTGGTTCCAGTTTGATGCTGGTTTTAACCGGACTGCATCCGGCGAGTGAATGGACAACCCCACCCGGCCGGGTGCTCACCACGATGATGGAAAACGGAACGCTGCTCCCGGCTATTTTGTTCTTTGTCCTTCTGGTGATCGGTCTGTATATCCTGACCGGTGAATTCTTATCGAAAAAGTAAATATCACGTAGTGGAAAAGGGTCTGTTGCTTTGATTTGGCAACAGACCCTTTTTGTGCTTATTTTCGCCCGATATATCGCGATACGTGCCGCTTATATTGCACATATTCCATGCCAAACCGCCGCTCCATAAATTGCTCCTCCTGCAAAATTTGCAGATGCAGCATAACCATGGCAAACGCTGTAAACAAAAGCAGCAACGGGTTGGAAAACAGCAGCAGTACACCGAGATACATCAAATCAAAGCCGAGAAAGGCGGGATTGCGGCTGAAGGAATAGATGCCGTCTGTGACCAACTCGGTTTCGTCTTGGTCAGGGATTCCGGCGCGCCAGCTGCTTTTCATCGAGATAACCGAAACAAGAAAGAGGACATCTCCAAGCAAGCCAATCCCAAAGCCGCCTATCCGTGCACCGAAGGGCAGCATGCTCCAGTCAAATACGATGGAGAGCAGCTGAACGGCAACAATGCTGTAGGTTGCCAGCCCCATCAGCGATTCTACGCGGAGGAGCGTGCCGCTTTTGCGGCGCCCGACCTGGTTGGTTTGAATGCCTTGCCGCCGCTGGATCAGCATTTTTCCGAAATAAATGGCGTAAAACAGGGCGAGAAGCAGAAGGGCAAGCACGCGATAGAGCAAAATAAGAGATGGACTCATCGTGGTTCCTCCTCTCGCTGTGCGGAAAAATTGGAGAGGACGCGCTGCTCCCAATCGCGTAAAAAGACAAGCTGATCCGGTGTGTGAAACCAGTGCTCGCCGCCCGGCATAACGGTCAGCCCTGCATTGCTTTGCTGCGTGAAACGGTCGATTACCGCGCGCGGAATGAGCGCGTCGTTCTCCGCATACAAGATGTGCGTAGCGGGGCCGAGAGCACGAACCGGATGCGCGCGCGCCCAGCATAAATACTCCCACGAGAGCGTTGGGCCAAAGGAGGTTGGAACTTCCTTTTCACGGAAGAGTTGAGCCTCCGTGACACCGGCCTGCGCCATCATGCTGTCGATCATCGCTTCCATATCAAGAAGAGGGGAGACCAGCAGAGACAGCGGGATGGACTCCCCGGCAAACGCCAGCAGGGCAAAATAGGCGCCAATGCTGGTCGCGCGGACGGCAATTTGCGTCCAGTGCGCCGTGGCATATTGCATCACAGCGTGAAGTTCCGGTATGACCTTCCATGGCAAAAGCTTCGTACGGTCCTGTCGTTCGCCGTGCTCTGGAAGATCAATGCTCAATACCTGGTATCCATAAAGGACAGCGCGTTCTGCAAACGGAATGGCTTCTTCCTTGTTTCCGCCCTGTCCGTGGACAAACAATATGACGCGGTCGGTCGGGTCGCCGCAGAGCAAAGTCGGAATATGATGAATTTCCATTGTCTGTTTCAGCATCCAAATACGTCCTTTCTGAAGTAATAGAATGCGGAATGTCGATTCTACCTGCATTATATGGGGAGAAGGAGACAAAGTCAACGCTCCGTTTGGACGGAAAATTTACTTCTTGCGCAGAACGATTTGAATGAAGTTCAGATAGCGGCCTCCTCCGGCATGCATGGATTTCCGGTCGCCGATGGCGTACTCGTTTTCCTGTCGCAGCCAGTCGTTCCATACTTCTTCGTTGGATTGCATCTCGGATACCTCGATGATCTCAGCCCCGCGGCACTGTGAGACGATATTGTGCCAATACGCAACATCATGCAGATAATCCAGTTGTTCCGGCGTCCAAGAGAGCAGCAGCTCGGGCGGCAGATTGTCATGGCAGTCGTGCTTCATGCCGGGAATTGCGAGATAGAGATATCCGCCGGATCGAACGAAGGGAAGTAGCTTGGCATCCAAAAACTGCGGATCGCGTCCGAAATAGTTGTAGGAATCCGTGCTGACGATGGCATCAAAGAAGCCGAGCGGGAATGGCAGAGAAGAAGCGTCAGCTTTGACTGGGATAATCTGCTGGTCGGACAGACCGGCTTCACGGAAAAACCTGCGGTTGTCCTCCGGATCGCTCCAAAGGTCAGAGGCATAGACGGTAAAACCGTATTCTTTGGCAAGAAAGACCGAGGTTAGTCCCTGACCGCTGCCGAGGTCACAGACTGTGGCTCCGTCGGGAATGTGATGATGCATCAGCAGCTCTTCTTCGAGTTTGACGGGGTTTGGTCCCATGATTTTGGCGAGGTATTCCGGTGCTTGATAAGCTTGACTACGTGGATAATTCATGTGATTTCCTCCTTTTTATGATTGAGAGAGTGGCTTGCAGAAGGATAGCAGTTCCTCCTGTATCGTGTCGAGGGTGACGTCAAGTGCACGAAGGACGGACGCTTTGTCGTCCGCGTGGTCGTAGAGGGTATAGAACAGAAACATAGGAGCATAGAGTCGGGTTGCGGCGAGATGCGGCTGGGGTATCTTCAGACTGTCCAGCAGATCCGTAACGTACCCCACGGGACCGGAGGAGAGATATTGCCGATAGAGTTTACTCATTTTTTCACTGCGATACTGCTCCAGCGTCAGCATACGGCGGAAGGAAGCGGCAAAATCATCCTCTGTCCAGTAACGAAACTGTGCCTTGCTGTAGGCGATCAGCTGAGCGAGAGAGGAGGCGTGATATTGCTCCGGCATCTCTTTCAGCGTGCCCTCCGGCAGAGAGAAGGCAGCAGCATTTTCGGCATCGCGCTGTTCCATTCGCAGGAGAATGTGGTCGAAGATATCCTGCTTGCTGGTGTAATGGCGGTACAGTGCGCCCTTTGTCATGCCGAGCGCGGAGGCGATTTGGCGGACGGAGACCGCCTCATATCCGTCGCAGGCAAACAGGGATAAGGCCGCAAGCAGAATACGTTCTTTGGTCTGAGACATAGTGTTCCTCCTAGGGGATTGGATGTAAACGATCGTTCACAAATAGTATAGTGAACGATCGTTTATGTGTCAAGGGGTGAGAAGAGAAAAAGTGGTAGGAAAGAAAAAGAGAAGAAAAGATTTACATAGGTTGATTACTATATCAGAATATAAATGCCTGAACGGAGCGTAAAAACACTGAAAAATGCCTAGAAATAGCTTGAAAACAACCACACTGTTGTGGTATGCATTAAATCAAAACAATTAGCTTGAGCTAATAATACTGCGGTTGGCTGAGGCAAACAAAATACAGGGAGGTTAGACATGAAACAAATGGCGAAACGTCTGGTATCCTACTTGCTGACGTTGACGATGTTCGTTTCTGTCACCGGAACATCGGCGTTTGCTGTAAACATCGATGCTTCGGACGAGAACGCTTCGGTTCTCATGGTGGATGAAAATACGCCAAAGACAGACAGCAACGAGGCGGCAGCGTTTGAGGGAGCCGTCGAAGTCGCTTCGGACGAATCCGAACCGACACCGACTTATAAGGAAGGAACCTTTACGGGTACCGGAACCGGTTACGGCGGCCCGGTCACCATCACCGTTCAGATGGCGAAGGGCGACAACGATGTCGTAGCCATCAGCGACATTCAGGCAGAGCAGGAAAAGGAAACGCCGTCCTACTGGGAGAAGAAAGTCACGATCTTGGAAAAAATCAAGGCGGCAAACTCGACGCAAGGCGTTGACACGGTTTCCGGCGCAACCCTGAGCTGCAACGGTATTCTGGAAGGCGCAGAGGAAGCGCTGACCAAGGCACAGACCGACTTCGTGTTTGACGGCGGTCAGGGCACCAAGGCAAAGCCGTATCTGGTATCCAGCGCAGAGACCCTTCCGGGACTGAGCACATCGGTTGCCGGAAGCACTGACCGACCAGACCGTAAAGGCAGTTTACGACAAGACCACCACTGACAAGATCAACGCTCTGCTTCCGGAAGAGGATAAGAGCTACAAGAAAGGCACCTATTACGGAAGAGATACCGACAAGAAGAACATCGTTCGTGTTGATATCAACAAGGACGGCGTGAGCTGTGCGGTTTCCGTTGTAAAGGGCGACGATAAGCACAAGGAAGAGTGCAAGAAGCTGGCGGACGGCAGCCTGACGGCGGACAAGCTGGACGACGGCTCGTTCAAGGAAGCAGAGGGAAATGCACTGGTTTCCGGTACCGCCTACAAGGTAAAGCTCGCAAAGGGAAGAACAAACGTCGGCAAGTACAGCGTAAAGGTTACGCTGGCGGGCAAGAAGTACACCGGCAGCAAGACCCTGACCTTTACGATTGCACCGAGAAGAACCTCGATTTCCAAGGTGAGCGGTGTGAGCAAGGGCTTCACGGTGAAGTGGAGCAAGCGCACCACCCAGACGACGGGCTATCAGGTTCAGTACGCAACCAACAAGAGCTTCCACAAGGCAAAGCTGGCGACGGTCAAGAGCAACAAGATCACGTCGGCAACCGTTAAGAAGCTGAGCGCAGACAAGAAGTACTATGTCCGCATTCGTACTTACAAGACGGTAGACGGCAAGAAGTACAATTCGGATTGGTCGACGGCTAAGACAGTCAACACCAAGAAGTAATCGCATATTGCGAAATGACCGGCGGCGGGAAAAATCCTGCCGCCGGATTTTTATAGGACGAATATAAAATGATTTTATGTATGAAATGTGAAAAAATTGTCATGTTCTGCATAACTGTGGGGAAATTGGGGAAGAAATCGGATACTTTTTAAGAGAAAAGCGCTGTAGTTCGTTCTGGACGGTGTTTTTTAACAAAAAATAGAGTTGAATTCAACGGAAAAGACAGGTATAATGACTGATATAGAGTATATGGAAAGAGGGAAATAGCCATGAAGATATTGGTTACTGGCGGCGCCGGATACATCGGCAGCCATACGGTTGTGGAGCTGTTGAAGGAAGGACATGAGGTTATTGTTGTGGATAACCTGAGCAATTCCTCGCCTGCCTCGCTGGATCGTGTCGCACAAATTACCGGAAAAACGGTCGTGTTTTATCCGATTGATGTGCGGGATCGAGAAAAGATGAACCAAGTACTGGACGAGCATCCGGTAGACTGCTGCATTCACTTTGCGGGATTAAAGGCAGTAGGTGAATCGGTACAGCGTCCGCTGGCGTACTATGACTGCAATCTGGGAAGCACCTTGGTGCTGCTGGATGTTCTCAAACAGCATGGCTGCCAGAACCTGATCTTCTCCTCCTCTGCCACTGTATATGGTGATCCGGCAGAGCTTCCGATTACGGAACAGTGCCCAAAGGGAACGTGCACCAATCCGTATGGACAGACCAAGAGTATGCAGGAGCAGATTTTCCAAGATGTACAGGCGGCCGATCCGGCGTGGAACATCGTGCTGCTGCGCTACTTTAATCCGATCGGTGCGCATCCGTCGGGCTTGATGGGCGAAGCGCCCAATGGGATTCCCAACAATTTGATGCCATACATCACGCAGGTTGCGATTGGGACGCGCGACAAGCTGCATGTATTTGGCGACGATTATGATACGCCGGACGGAACCGGTGTGCGCGACTATATCCACGTTGTAGATCTGGCCTGCGGTCATGTCAAGGCGCTGCAGGCGATTGAACGAAATTGTGGCCTTGCAATATATAATTTGGGAACGGGCATTGGTTATTCAGTTTTGGACGTTGTCCATGCGTTTGAACAGGCGAATGATGTGAAGATTCCGTATCAGATCGAGCCGCGCCGTTCCGGCGATATTGCGGCGTGCTATTCCGATCCGTCTAAGGCAAAGAGAGAGCTGGGCTGGGTTGCACAGCATGATCTGGTAGACATGTGCCGCGACAGCTGGAACTGGCAGGTACATAATCCGAACGGGTACGAAGAATAAAAAAACGTGGCTGCCTAAGGGGTAAACGGCAGCGGCGTGTGAGAGAACAAAGAGAAGATACAACGTACAAATAGGGAAAACAAAACATCAGAGGGGTACACAATATGTTTTATAAACTGAATAAGGATTTCGTTGGGGAACACCGCAGCCAGCTGCTGCTGGTGTTCTGCGACGCGGTTCTGGTCGGCACCAGTATGGTTGGGGCGCTTTGGATGCGCTTTGACTTTCAGTTTGGGGATATTGATGCCGACTTTCTTGACACAATCTATCATTATCTGCCGATCAATCTCGCGTGCACACTGCTTCTTTTCCGGCGGTTTCGATTGTATAGCTATCTGTGGCAATATGCCGGAGCGCGCGAGCTGTGCAGTATTATCGGGGCGTCCTGCACGTCGTCGGCGATGCAATTTGCGGGAATGCATCTGCTGGGATGGGCCATTCCGCGCAGCTTTGTGTTCCTGTATGGCGGAAATCTGATGGTTTTGGTTGCGGCGAGCCGATATCTGTATCGTTGGTGTCTGATTCAGAGACACGTAAGACAGGCAGAAAAGCCGGAGGATTCTGGCGTCCGCACGATGATTATCGGTGCGGGAGAGGCAGGCCATCTGCTCGTCAATGAAATTAAAAACAGCAAGCATTTGGGTCGGAAGCTGTGCTGCATTTTGGATGACAATCCGGCAAAGGTGGGAACCTTTTTGCGTGGAGTGCCAGTGGTTGGCTGTACCTACGAACTGGATAAATTTATAAAATTATATCAAATTGATGAAATTATTATTGCGATTCCGTCAATGAAGCCAGTGGACAAGCAGACGCTGATGAAGCGGTGCAGCGAAACCTCCTGTAAGGTGATGCACCTGCCGGGTCTGTATCAGCTGATCAACGGCGAGGTCAGTGTTTCCATGCTGCGCAAGGTGGATATCAACGATTTGCTGGGACGTCCGGAGGTCGCGCTGGATACAGCGGGATTGGTTGGATATATTCGCGGAAAGACAGTGCTTGTAACCGGTGCGGGAGGCTCCATCGGCAGCGAAATTTGCCGACAGCTGCTTTCCTACTGTCCCAAACGGCTGATTTTGTTTGACAGCTATGAAAACAGTACCTACGGCATTCGTAATGAATTGTTGGAAAGCAATCCGGATTTGCAGCTGGAAGTGCTGATCGGTTCTGTCTGCGATGCGGCGCGCGTGGAGTGGCTGTTCCAAACCTATCATCCGGATCTGGTCTTTCATGCGGCAGCGCATAAGCATGTCCCGCTGATGGAGGACAGCCCGAACGAGGCGATTAAGAATAATGTGCGCGGCACATGGGTTGTCGCGCAGGCGGCGGATCGCTGCCACGCACAGAAAATGGTGCTTATTTCTACCGATAAGGCGGTTCGTCCGACCAATATTATGGGAGCGTCCAAGCGCATCTGTGAGCTGATCGTGCAGAGTGTGGCGCAGAATTCCAAGACTGAGTTTGCTGCGGTACGTTTTGGCAATGTGCTGGGCAGCAATGGCAGCGTGGTACCGCTGTTTCGTCGGCAGATTGCCATGGGCGGGCCGGTTACGGTCACACATCCGGAGGTTACACGGTATTTTATGACCATCCCGGAGGCGGTCAGCTTGGTGCTGCAATGCGGCGCGCTAGCGGCGGGCGGGGAAATCTTTATTCTGGATATGGGGAAGCCGGTTAAGATTTTGGATCTCGCGAAGGACATGATTCGCCTGTCCGGGTTGGAGCCGGAGAAGGATATTCCGATTCGCTTTATTGGACTGCGTCCAGGGGAAAAGCTGTATGAGGAATTGCTGATTGACCTAGACAATCTGAAAAAAACCGCCAATGAGCGCATCTTTGTGGCACAGCAGCCACGAGTGAATGCGGAAAAAGTGCAAACTGCGGTGCAGCAATTGATTGATGCTGCCTCCAAGGAAGTGGATGACATTCGGAAACGTGTGATGGCATTTTTGCCAGAGTACACGCCGAGTAATCATATATCACAGATGAGCGCATCGACGCTCTGCAAAGAAATGGAGGAAGCGATATGATTGATTTGCATGCACATATTCTTCCTGGATTGGACGATGGAGCGCAGAGTCTGGAAGAATCACTGGAAATGGCGCATATGGCAGAGGAAAGCGGTGTGACGGACTTGGTGGCAACACCGCATAGCAACCAAAGGGGACGCTTTGAAAATAACGATACACAGCTGCTGAAAAAGGGGCTGGAGCTCTTTCGGGCGGCGCTGCGCGCGGAACACATTGGCCTTCAAGTGCATCTGGGTATGGAGATCTTTTCCTCCAGTGATTGGTGGGAACGAATTGAGGATGGAAAGCTGATCTCCTTGGCAGAATCGCGGTATTATCTGGTGGAATTTTCGTTTGAAGAGCAGCCAGAGATCGCGACGGATCGGCTGGAGCAGCTGGTGCAGCATGGAATTGTCCCGCTCATTGCGCATCCGGAGCGATATTACTGCGTGCAGGAATCCCCGGAACTGGTTTATCAATGGGTGCGAATGGGGTGCCAGACGCAAATTAATAAGGGAAGCGTGATGGGACGCTTTGGAAGAGATGCGAAGGATACCGCGCATGAGCTGCTGCGCTGCGATTTAGCGACGTGCATGGCGACGGATGCTCACAGTGCACAGCATCGCACGACGTATTTGCTGGATGCGTATCGGAAAGTGGCAAAGTATCACGGGGAAAAGACAGCGCATTGCTTGCTGGTGGAGCGACCGAAAAAGATACTGGAAAATCGCGTGATTCGACCGCATGGAAAGAAACCGGAGCGGAAACGGTCGTTTTTTTTCTAAGAGAGACCGACAAAAGGGGGTAAACAATGAGAAGAATACGAAAACTCAGTGTGCTGCTGTTTGTGCTGGCGGTGGTATGCTTTGCGGCGATGGAGTGCTATGATCGCTTTTTCGTTGATCAAAGCGGCCCGGTCATTACAATGGATAGCAAATCCATCACGGTATCGGCGGATGCTGGGGAGACAGAACTGCTGCAAGGCATTACGGCATCCGATAAGACAGATGGCGATGTGACCGACGGCATTGTGCTGGAAGGTTTGGGAAATTTTATTGACGGAAACACCCGTAAGATGACGGTTGCCGCGGTGGATTCCGACGGTCATGTGACCAAGGCGTCGCGGGAGGTTGTTTATCAATCGTATGAGGCGCCAAAGTTTCGGCTGAAAAAGCCGTTTCGGTTTGCCGTCGGTGTCACCGATATACTGGAATACTTGAGAGCGAATGATGTATTGGACGGCAATATAACAGATCAGATCAAGATCTCCAGTAAATACAGCCTGAAGGTGGATGAGCCGGGCGATTATCCGATGCTGTTTACGGTAACCAATAGTGCGGGTGATGTGTCTAGGCTCAAGGCAACGGTCACGATTGACACGGCGGCGGATCTGCAATATCTGCCCAATGTGCGCCTGACAGAGTATTTGGTGTACACGGATGGGCAGCAGCTTGCGCCAAGGGAGTATATTAAAGATCTTGTACTTAACGATGCGAAATATCGACGCAATGGGGATGCTCTGGTCGCGGCCGATGGTACAGAAATTCCGCTTTCGGATATTTCCGTTGACAGTAATGTCAATTATCGCAAAAATGGCTGCTATGAGATTACTTATAGCTATGGTACAAAGGAGAGCGGAAAGGGCCAAACACGGCTGATTGTCGTGGTTCGAAAATAAAAAAGAGGGGGACAACATGGAAAACAGTTGGAAGCAACAGCTGGATGTGACAAGTGTCGCACGCGATGTCCTGCGCGAATGGCGGACAATTTTGCTGCTGGCGATCTCCATCAGTTTGTTTACAAATATCGTTGTTACCATGCGATATGATCCGGTATTTACAACAAAAACGACGTTTACGGTAACGACAAAGGGCATGAACGGCAATGTATACCAAGATCTGAATTCTGCGACCATGATGGCGAGTCGATTTCAAGAGGTTTTGGACAGTCAGCTGCTGAAAAAGCGGATTATGAAGGATCTGGGTATGAAGCAGCTGGATGCGACGATGACCGCCAATCAGGTGGAAGAGACCAATATGATTGAGCTGAGCGTCTCGGCCCATTCCGCGACGGATGCCTACCGTATTTTGAATTCCGTGCTGGAGAACTATAAGCAGGTGTCCGACTATGTTGTCGGCGATGTGATCTTGGAGACGATTCAGCGTCCGACCATCCCGACGGGAGCCTCCAATGCACCGAACTTAACCAAAATGATGGCGGTGAGTTTGGTGGTGACTGCGCTGTTGTCGGCGCTTTTGATTGGATATCTTTCGTATCGGCGCGATACAGTAAAGAATGAACAGCAGATGCATGAAAAGGTGGATGCCAAGCTGCTGGGTACCATTTATCACGAAAACAAAAAGAAGGGCAAGAAAAAGAGAAAAGGACGCAGAACATCGGAAATTTCCATGCTGATCGAAAATCCGCTGCGCAGCTTTCCATTTGTCGAATCCAATCGACTGACGGCGGCGCGGGTGCGCAGCCATATGGATCGCAGCGGACGAAAGGTAGTGCTGATTACCAGTGTGTTGGAAAACGAGGGTAAGTCTACGGTTTCTGCTAATATGGCTCTGGCTTTGGCGGCAGCGGGCAGCAATGTGCTGCTGCTGGACTGTGACTTTCGTAAGCCGTCGCAGCACAAAATTTTTGAGGTTCCGCAGGAAGTATGCATTGATTACGCTGAGTCGCTGAAAAACGGCGCCGGCATGAATAGCCTGATTAAAAAATACGGCAATATGAGCCTGTATATTGGCTTTAATAAGGCGGAGAATCAAGAGGAGAACAACGAACAGATCAAGGCGCTGCAACAAATTATTGCGCATTTTCGCACGTCGATGGATTATATTATTTTGGACACCGCACCAATTGCATTGGTCTCTCAGGTAGAAGAGCTGGCGCGTCTGGCGGATACGGCAATACTGGTTGTCCGTGAGGATATGGTTCTGGCGCAGGATATCAATGATGCCGTGGACGCACTGGGGCGGGCGGCAGACCATATGCTGGGATGTATTTTGAGCGATGCCGCGAAAAATCCAAACCACAAGCTGAAGTATTCTGGATACGGAGGTCACCATGGAAAGAGAGCAAAATAATCGGCCGGAAGAGCTGGAAAAGATTGATTTGATGCTTTTGCTGGATGATTTGTGGCGAGGAGTAAAGCGATTTTGGCTGTGGCTGCTGCTGTTGATCGTTGTGTGCGCTGCGGGGAATGTTGGGTTGGAAAAAATACGATATCAACCGCAATATGAGGCGTACTCTACCTTTTTTGTCAATACACAAAATGCCTATGTGACGGGCGAAGTCTATTATAGCCAGACGACGGCAGAGCAATTGAGTAAATCCTTTCCGTACATTATGACCAGCGGGACGCTCGAGGATATGGTTGCGAAAACATTGGGCGTCGACAGTGTTCCGGCGACCATTTCCGCAAGCTCGCTGGCAGAATCCGCGCTGTTTACGCTCAAGGTTACCGCAAATGATCCGCAGATGGCATATGATGTGCTGCAAGCGGTGATAGAGGACTATCCACAGGTCGCGCGATATATCATCGGCGACACAAAGCTCAAGTTGATGGATGAAAGCGGCGTGCCGGAGCATCCGATCAATGAAATGAGCTATACGCATGCCCTTTTGGTTGGAGTGCTGGGAGGTGCAGTGCTTGCCTTTCTGTTCCTGGTTGTCTATGCGACAACGCGCAAGACGGTACGCAAGGAAGAGGATTTAAAGGCGTATGTCAGCGTTCCCTGCTTGGGCAGCGTGCCGGAGGTAAAGGTGAAAAAGCGCAGCGGGAAGGCGCAGATTTTGTTGGATGCGAAGAACAGCGATTCCATGCTCAGTGAGAGTGTACGCGTTTTGCGAAACCGTGTGATGAAGCAGGCGGAGGAAGAAAATCGAAAGACCTTCACCATTACCAGTGCACAGGGCGGCGAAGGAAAGACAACCGTCGCCGTGAATTTGGCGGTTGCACTGGCGAAAAAAGAGAAGAAGGTATTGCTGATCGACGGCGATCTGCGTTCCCCGTCTGTGGCGGATGCAATGGGGATTGCGGAAAGTGCAGTAACCGTGACTGATGTTCTCAGCGGTGTTGAGGTTCCGTCAGACGATTTGTTGGCATGCTATGAGAACACCTCGCTGTATGTATTGAGCGGAAAAGCGCAAGAAAAAAATCGTCCGGATTTGCTGAAGAATCGACAAATTCAGTATATGCTCGCCAAAGCGAGCGAGGAGTTTGATTATATTTTGATTGATACTCCGCCGTGTGGTGTGCTGTCTGATGCGCTGCAATTTGCACGATTTACCGACTGTGCCATTATGGTGGTACGGCAGGACTTTGTACGAATTGACCGCATTGTCGCGGCGATGCAGCTGCTTGCCGATACCGGCGTGACGCTGCTGGGATATGCCGTGAACCGGGCGGCAATCGGAATTACCGGCAGTGGCTATGGCTATTACGGATATGGTGGTCACTATGGTTATGGACGTCGATATGGCTATGGACGCCGCTACGGCGGATATGGTTACGGGTACCGCTATGGCGGAGAGCCGGAACAAAAGCAATAGAAACGGATGGAACGAAGGACAAAACGGGTGGACACGCGGGAATACGTCGCTATACTGCGGGAATTGACAGAGCAGGGAAATGAAGTGTGTATGCGTGTTGCAGGGAATAGTATGACACCGTTTTTGGTACATGAACGCGACGAGATTCGCTTCCGACGTCCGGATCGTCCGCTGAAACGAGGAGATATGGTGTTTTATCAGCGGCGGGATGGCGCGTTTGTCATGCATCGTGTCTGTCGGGTTCGTAAGAATGGATATTTCCTGATTGGAGATGCACAGACGGAAAGCGAAGGGCCGATTGCGCAGGAGCAGATTTTCGGTCTGGTTACAGCGGTACGGCGCAAGGGACAATGGATTCGGGCAGGCAGCTTCTGGTGGGAGTTTTTTGCGCGCGTTTGGATTTGGGTGATTCCGCTACGACGGTTTTTGCGACGGATGTATGGATGGATTAGGCGATGAAAGACGGAGGCCGCAGCGATGCTGTGACCTCCTTTTTCCATGAGAACAATTTGCAGACAAAAAAGCCCCGTTGCTTCCGAAGAAACAACGGGGAATGGTGGACCTGAAGAGGATCGAACTCTCGACCTCCGCGTTGCGAACGCGGCGCTCTCCCAGCTGAGCTACAAGCCCTTAACAGAGTCTATTATAGCACTGTTTTTGGCAAAGTCAAGACAAAATCATAGGTTTTCGTGACACTCTTCCGGAATGCCGATGTCCGCCAGATGGCAGGTGCCGCAATTGGGATGTGCCGGCTGGTGCACATGCTTCCAGGAATCAAAGGCAACGGTATAGGCAGCCTGTACTGCACCGTCACAGGCTTCGGCGGAGTCGGCATTACAGCCGCTGGGAAGATCCAATGCGATAACCGGAGCATCATATTCGTTCATCAAACGGCAGGCTCTGACACCCTTGGGGCGCAACTCACCGTGGAATCCAGTGCCATACAGGGCATCCAAAATCAGATCACAATCCGGCAGGGGATCACTGATGGGCAGAACGGTTACAGAAGGAGGCAGCAGGCTGTAGTTTTTCTTGGCATCCTCGGTGACCGGTGTGCCTTCCACCAGCATAACGGTGACGGGAATTTCTTCTTCCGCCAACAGGCGCGCGACGACAAAGCCATCGCCTCCGTTGTTGCCCTTGCCGCAGAAAATGACGATGTGCTTACTGTCCGGATATTGCTCTCTTACAAAGTGATATGCGGCCGTTCCGGCATTCTCCATCATCTGATAATACGACAGTCCGGAGGCATCTCCGCGCCGCTCAATTTCCTTCATTTGCACTGTTGTGACGATACGCATGACGAATCCTTCTTTCTAATAGTTGCAGAATCAATAGTGGAAATATTTGTAGTGGTATAATTGCATAAAAAATGAAAACACATACGATATTGTGTATGAAAATGCGGAAAAGTGTAAAAAATATTGACTTTTCCTCTGAGACTGTGATATAAAATAAAGGATAAGCAGAAAGGTGGTACGGAATGACAAAACAGAGACAATTGGTTTTATCCGTCATACAACAGTCAGAAAAACATTTATCTGCGGAAGAAGTTTATGTCCTTGTCAAAAGGCAACTGCCCTCTATTGTACTGGCCACAGTATATAATAATCTGAATGCATTGACCGAACAGAATATCATTCAGAGGGTAAACGTTCACGGACAACGTGCCTATTATGATAAGAACGTTATACCGCACGATCATGTTGTCTGTGACTGCTGTGGAGAAATTAAGGATATCGCGGTTGGCAATCTGCTTCCTCTCCTGCGGGAGCGTTCCGGCATCGAGATTACTTCCTATCAGCTCAATCTGCATTACATCTGTGAAGAATGCAGAGAAAAGCAAGAAAACGAATAACGGTCATACTGCGCTCAATCGGAAATCCGGCTGGGCGCATATTTTTGTTTGTCAATATACGGGGATAGGGTATCTGAATTTACAGCAGAGCCTGCCATTCCGCCTCACGGAAGCCGACAAGGATAACCGAGTCGGAAACTAGAAGCGGACGCTTTACCAGCATACCTTCGCTGGCAAGCAGCTGAATCTGCTGTTCCTCCGTCATTTTCGGCAGCTTGTCCTTGAGCTGCATGGAGCGATAGATCTGCCCGCTGGTGTTAAAGAACTTTTTAATAGGCAGACCGCTACGGGAAATCCATTCGGACAGCTCCTCATAGGTCGGATTTTGCTCCTTAATGGGACGATCGGTATACGAAATATGGTGCTCATCCAGCCAGCGCTTGGCTTTTTGACAGGTAGAGCACTTAGCATAATTGATAAATTGCATAAAAGAATCCCTCCTTTTCCTGCCTATCATAGCACTACAGAGGGGAAAGTGCAAGTCAGAGTTAGCTTTAGGTAATTTTTTGGAAAAACAGTTGACATATACGGGGTGGGGGTATATAATGCAGAGGAAACAGGAGGTGCTTTTATGGAGAATTGCTGTTGTCATAGTCATAAGACAAAGCATCGCTCGGAAGAGGAATATAAGCGTCTGATTCACCGCTTGAACCGTATCGAAGGGCAGATCCGCGGCATTCGCGGCATGGTGGAGCGCAGTGCATACTGTCCAGATATTCTGGCACAGGCGGCGGCAGCAAACGCGGCGCTCAACGCCTTTAGCCGAGAGCTGTTGTCCAATCATATTCGGACGTGTGTGGCGCAGGATATTCGCGATGGAAAGGATGAGACCATTGATGAGTTGTTAAACACACTGCAAAAACTCATGAAGTAAAGGAGACACAAAGCATGATTAACGTAATTATCGTAGTGATTGTTGTTGCAATTGTTTTGCTTGGCGTGCGTGCACAGATCAAGCATATGAAGGGTGAGGGAAGCTGCTGTGGTGGCGGCGGCGGAACGATTGCCGAGGAGCCGAAGAAGCTGGAGGGCGAACTCGTCGGCAAGAAGATCGTGCATATTGAGGGCATGCACTGCGAAAACTGTAAGAATAGTGTAGAGCGCCAGATCAATCATCTGGACGGGGCAGCGGCAACGGTTAATCTGGCCAAAAATGAGGCGGTTGTTTCGATGACCCGTATGGTCAGCGACGACGAGCTGCGTCAGGCGGTTGCCATGGCAGATTTCAAGGCAACGGATATTACGTTTCAGGAGGCATAAATGGAACAATATACAGTCACAGGCATGAGCTGTGCGGCGTGCAGCGCTCGTGTGGAGAAGGCGGTGTCCAAGGTTCCGGGCGTCACTTCCTGCTCTGTCAGCCTGCTGACCAACTCCATGGGTGTGGAGGGCACAGCCTCAGCACAGGAAATTATCTCCGCGGTGGAGCAGGCGGGCTATGGCGCGTCGCGCAAGGGCGCTGGAGCCGAGACCAAATCGGCGGCGATGGATGAGGATGCGCTCAAGGACCGCGACACACCGATGCTGCGCAAGCGGCTGCTGGCGTCCATCGGATTCCTGTTGGTGCTCATGTATTTCTCGATGGGTCACATGATGTGGAATTGGCCGCTTCCGGCGTTCTTTGTGGACAACCACGTGGCGATGGGGCTGCTTCAGCTGTTGCTGACCGTCATTATTATGGTCATCAACCAGAAGTTCTTTATCAGCGGTTTCCGCGGTCTGCTTAACCGTGCGCCGAACATGGACACACTGGTTGCGCTTGGCTCGGGTGCGTCCTTTGTCTACAGCACCTATGCGCTGTTCGCGATGACGCGGGCGCAGGTAGACGGTGATATGGATGCTGTGATGAGCTACATGCACGAGTTCTACTTTGAATCGGCGGCAATGATTTTGACGCTGATTACGGTGGGCAAAATGCTGGAGGCGCATTCCAAGGGCAAGACAACAGATGCGCTCAAGAGCCTGATGAAGCTGGCGCCGCAGACGGCGATTGTCGTGCGCGACGGCAAGGAGCAGGAGGTTTCCATCGAGCAGGTGCGTCAAGGTGATGTTTTTGTCGTTCGTCCGGGCGAGACGGTTCCGGTGGACGGCGTGATCCTGGAGGGCACAAGTGCCATCAATGAATCGGCGCTGACCGGCGAGAGCATTCCGGTGGACAAAGCAGAGGGCGATTTGGTTTCGGCGGCGACGCTGAACCAGTCCGGTTATATTCGATGTGAGGCGACGCGCGTCGGTGAGGATACTACGCTGTCGCAGATTATTCAGATGGTCAGTGATGCGGCGGCGACCAAGGCGCCGATTGCCAAGGTGGCAGATCGCGTCTCCGGCATCTTTGTTCCGGCAGTTATTTCGATTGCGATTGTGACGATTGCAGTCTGGCTGCTGGTCGGACAGAGCATCGGCTTTGCGCTGGCACGCGGCATTTCTGTGCTGGTTATCAGTTGCCCGTGTGCGCTGGGTCTGGCGACGCCGGTGTCGATTATGGTCGGCAACGGTATGGGCGCCAAAAACGGCATCCTGTTTAAGACGGCGGTTTCGCTGGAGGAAGCCGGAAAGGTACAGATTGTCGCGCTGGACAAGACCGGCACGATTACGAGCGGCGAGCCGAAGGTAACCGATCTGCTGCCGACGGACAGCGTGACTGAGCGCGAGCTGCTGGAGGCGGCATATGCACTGGAGAGCCGCAGCGAGCATCCGCTGGCGGGAGCGATCCTGCTCAGGGCTGAGGAGGAACAGCTGACAGCGCAGAGCGTGAGCGACTTTACTGCGCTGCCGGGCAACGGACTGTCGGCGGTACGCGGCGGCAAGACATTAATTGGCGGCAGCATGAAGTTCATCGGCGGTAAGGTCTCTGTGCCGGAGCACTTGCAGACCAAGGCGGAAGCACTGGCGGAAGAGGGAAAAACTCCGCTGCTGTTTACGCAGGATGATGCGCTGCTCGGCATTATCGCCGTAGCGGACGTCATCAAGGAGGATAGCCCACAGGCGGTACGAGAGCTGCAAAATATGGGCATTCACGTGGTCATGCTGACGGGCGACAACGAGCGCACGGCGCGTGCTATTGGCAAGCAATCCGGTGTGGATGAGGTTATTGCCGGTGTACTGCCGGATGGCAAGGAGAGTGTCATTCGCCGCCTGAAGCGCAGCGGCAAGGTGGCAATGGTAGGCGATGGCATCAACGATGCCCCGGCTCTGACGAGGGCAGATATCGGCGTGGCAATCGGTGCGGGCACGGACATTGCGATGGACGCGGCGGACATCGTGCTGATGAAAAGCCGACTGAGCGACGTTCCGGCAGCCATTCGCCTGAGCCGTGCGACGCTGCGCAATATTCATGAAAATCTGTTCTGGGCGTTTATTTACAACACGATTGGCATTCCGCTGGCGGCGGGCGTTTGGTTCCCGCTGTTTGGCTGGAAGCTCAATCCGATGTTTGGCGCGGCGGCGATGAGCCTGTCGAGCTTCTGTGTCGTATCCAACGCGCTGCGTCTGAATCTGTTTGATTTGCGCAGCACGAAACGCGATAAAAAAATCAAGTATTCTATGCCAAAGGAGGAACAAACGATGGAAAAGACAATGCAGATTGAGGGCATGATGTGCGGTCACTGCGAGGCAAGAGTCAAGAAGTGCCTGGAGGCGCTGCCGCAGGTAGACGCGGCGGAGGTCAGCCATGAGAAGGGCACCGCTGTCGTGACCCTGAACGCCGAGATCGGCAACGATGTGCTGAAGAAGGCGGTAGAGGATCAGGACTACACGGTTACCGCCGTCAAGTAAGACGAAAAGAGAAACTGGATCGTATTTCGGGTGTGGGAGAAAATCTTCCGCACCCGAAAATTTATGGTTGACAGAGCAGAACGGATATGATATAGTAATACCTGCAACTGATATGGACATTTAGCTCAGTTGGTAGAGCATCCGCTTGACGTGCGGAAGGTCAGCGGTTCGAGCCCGTTAATGTCCACCAGTGTAAAACCCGGAAGTCATCGACTTCCGGGTTTTGTTTTGCCAATAAATAAAAGGAGCAGCGGACATTCGTCCGCTGCTCCATAGAAGAGAAGTATGTGCGTTAAGCAAGACCGCACAGGGTCGGCAGGAACAGTGCTACCTGCGGTACGTAAGTTGTGATAAGCAGAGTCGGAAGCCATGCGAAGAGAAGCATGATCAGAGTCGGCTTCATAACCTTATTCAGAGGAGCACCAGTCAGGCGGCAGCCGATGTACAGCAGAGGAGCCGTCGGCGGGGTGATGTTGCCCATGCCAAGGTTGACGCCGATGATGGCGGCAAAATGAATCGGGCTGACGCCGATTGCTGTCATCAGCGGGAGAAGCAATGGTGTACACAAAAGCATACCGGAGACGTCATCCATCAGCATACCGATGATTACCATAAAGATGTTGCACATCAACAGAATAATGTACTTGTTGTCCGAGAGGCTGAGGAGGAAGTCGGAAATCAGGGTTGGGATGTTTGCCATAACGAAATAGCGGCTGACAATCATGATAACGAACAGCATAACCATGATGGTGCCGGTCGTCGTACCCGTTTCGATCATGATGGATTTGAGATCTCTCCACTTCATGCCCTTGTAAATATAGATACTAACAGGGATTGCATACAGAATCGAAACAGCAGCCGCTTCGGTAGGAGTCATTGCACCGCTGTAGATGCCGCCCAGAACGATGATCGGGAACAACAGAGCCGGAACACCGGTCTTGAAGCGCTTGCCGCCCTGCGGGGACATCAGCTTTACCTTTTCCTCGGTTTTGATTTCCGGGTGTTTGCGGGAGTAGATCAGATTGATGATGCACAGTAATACAACTAGGATCAAGCCGGGAACAACGGTGGACATAAAGCAGGCGAGAACGGAGACGCCGGCCGACCAAGCGTACAGAATCTGATCTGCGCTAGGCGGGATAAGCAGGCCAAGCGGAGCAGAGTTAACCAGAAGCGCAGTGGCGAAGCCTTCGTCATAACCAATGCTGCGGAGCTTCGGATACATAATCGAGCCGATGCAGGACAGGCAGGCAGCGCAGCTGCCGGTGATGGCGCCGAAGATGGCACAGGCAACGGTTGCTACCATGCCAAGACCGCCCTTGACATGTCCGAGGAAGATATTGATGACACCGACGAGGCCGTCACCGATACGTCCTTTTTCAATGACGCCGCCAGCGATACAGAACATCGGGATGGCGAGCAGGGTGATAGAATTGAGCTGGCTGTATCCAACGGCGGTTGTGGTTGCACTGGAGCCGCCGAGAAGCCAGAAATAATACATTAAAACGGAACCAAAGGCAAAGGGAATGGAGACGCCGATGACAATCATGACAACCAGTCCCACGATGCCGAGTAAGATTAATAACATAAAGAGTCAAACCTCCTTGTGAAATAAGGGAGCGGACAAAATCAGAGAATATTTGCCGCTGTGCCGGTGATTATTCAGTGATTTCGTTCTGGTTGTCGTCCTTCTTCCATTCGGGAGTGGCGATGGAACGCAGCAGGTGTCCGATGTTGTAGATGGACATCAGCGTCCATCCAAGCAAAATAGCGAACTGAGGAACAATCAGCGGGATTTTTAGGCCCTGTGTTGCCGGCATACGAACGGCATTGACCACGATCAGGTCATAGGCCATGATGGTTAAGAATAATGTCACGATGATCTCGATGGTTCGGCTGATGAGACGCAGACGCCACACCGCTTTGGGGCTCTTAAAGAGAAACGAAACGATGTCGGCACGAATTTGCGAATCCTCACGGCTGCCGTTGATTCCGCCGAGAAAATAAAACCAGATGGCAAAGCACAGGATGATTTCATCTACGCCGAATAGATTTACCTTTAAGATATAACGCATCAGAACCTCTGTAATCATTCCGAGGAAAATAACCAGACCGGAGATGATTAGCAGGTGCTGATAGAGCCAGGAGACAATTTTGCTCAATGCAGAGCCTTCGATTCGATCAAGAAACTGTTGTAGCATAAGTGGTTCAACTCCTTCTTTCTTTGGGAAAATGGATATTATTCGTCTGCGGCCTTGGCGGCATTGTCAATATCCTCATAAGCGAGATCGATCAAATCCTGACCAAAGTAGTCAGCCAACTGCTTTTCCACCTTGCTGCGAATCTTGTCAGCCAGCTTATTGCGCTGCTCGTCCGTAATCGGAAGTACTTCAATGTCGCTCTTTTCCAGCTTTTCGATACCATCATCGACGTTTTTCTCTGTGGTAACAAGGGACTGCGCGGAGGCCTCGGAGCAGACCTGCTGAATAATATCGACGTATTCCTTTGGCAGCTTGTCCACTGTGAGCGGAGACATCAAGATAACGTTTGCCTCCATGTACATGTTGGTTGCAACAAAGTACTTGGTGACATCGGCGAAATTCTGGTAGACCATGTAGGAAGGAATACCGGTCATACCGTCCATAACACCCGTCTGGAGAGAGGTATAGGTATCGGTGTAAGGGATGGTAATCGTGGAATAGCCTAAGGCTTCCATACCGACACGGTATGTTTCCGAGTTGGCGATACGGATTAACGTTCCCTTTTTCGCATCAGGATCGAGATAGTCTCCGAGATCCTTGGTAGAGAATATACCGTTTACGCCGTTGAGATAGAATCCCATGAAGTGCATATCCGTTTCTTCGCAATGCTCTGCAAACAAATGATAGATGTTGGACTTATCTGAGCATATGTAACTGATTTCATCGTAGTTACTTGCGAGGAATGGGATGGTGGTAAGATCAAATACCTTGTCGTAGGTCGGATCCAGATAGCCAAGCAGCATGTCAATGGAACCGTCCATGATGCCCTGGTACTGCAGATCGGCGCTGCCGTACTGGTTGGAGGGGTATACGTTGATTTCCACCGCTCCATCGGTACGCTTGTTTACCTCGTCTGCAATCCAATGCATTGCTTCGGTGCTGGGAAGTCCTTCAGAGTCCTGTCCGGTGAACACTAAGGAGTAAGTACCACTGTCTTTGGCTTTGCCGGAAGCGCTGATGACACCCTGGCTGGTGCAGCCGGTGACACACAAGACAGGTAAAGTACCAGCAAGAAGCATCGAAATAATTCGTTTTTTCATAGTGTGGCAACCTTTCTTTGGGAAATGTATGCAAATATTGATTTGTTTTTTTTGCGCGGGCGCCTTGCGCGGTATACAACATACAAACTTATGGATAAAACTAGTATGTTGCATGGTTAAATTATACATGTTTCATTGGAATATATCTATGCCAGTAATCAACAAATAAAGGAAAAATTTATTGTCAATAATACACAAAAAATGTTACAAAGATACACAAAAATACACAAATAGATGTTACAATTAGACAGTGAATAGGAGAAAGATTATCCAAGATGAAAAAATTTGCATAAAGAAACACTTGATAAAATTGTTTCATATAGGGCAAATTAGGGGATTTTTTGAAATAAACACAAAATTACTGTTATTAACAACACAAACGGCGGTCAGGGATAAGCTGACCGCCGTTCGTGTTTTATGAAGAAAAGAGTTAAAAGTGAGTACGCAAATTTAGTTTTCGCTCGCTGCCTCGCGTTCGCTTAGCTCCGTCATAATGCGCGGGTAGATTTTGTCGAGCTTATAGAGGACGAGAACGATGATAGCAGTGCCCCAAAGGATTAGAGGGCCGATGAGGTAGATCCACTGAATCATATGCAGGGCGGATGCCGGCTGTGCGACAGCGCCGGTCGTGGAGCTGATGTATCCGCTGGCGTCCATGAGCTTGGTGATAATGGCGCTGCAAATGCCGGTGCCGACTTTGTATCCAAACGTTCCGCCGCCGACAATCAGCGCTTCTTGACGAAGGTTGCTCTTCCAGTGACCAAACTCAATCGCATCGCCGATCATGCTGAAAATTAGGGTGGTCAACGGAACCTGTCCGCAGGCGCGGATGATCAGAGTGACCATTACCATTGGAAAGCTGAGCGGATACAGCATCAGGGCCGCATGTGCGATGACAACAATGATGCAACCCGCCAGCGCCAGCGTACGCTTGTCGAAACGGTGCAGCAGAAGCGGGCAGCAGAATGCACCGCCAATGAGAATAACCGTCTCGGTCAAATAGAGGACACTGTACATCCATGTGTCATTGCCGAGCAGATATTTGCAGTAGTATGGAAGCGAGGTGCCGACCAGTGTGATATGCACACAGGTGACGGCCCACAGAATCAAAACCGCCCAGAAATACTGGTTGCCAATGAGCGCAAGGATGCTTTTGCCTGCCGTCGGGCGTTCGGTATGCGTGACCTTGACCTCGACGGTTTCCTTGCAGCGGAAGAAGCAGATCAGCAGCATGACCAGACCAATGGCGGACCAAATGCCCATTGCGATGATCCAAGATTCCTGTGTGTCACCGAACAGCTTGACAATCGGCATGGTCAGCGTGACAGACAGAATGCGTCCAATCGGACCCATAGCGGCGCGGAATACGGACAGCAGGTCGCGGTTTCGCACGGACCGCGTCATCAGTGATGCCAGTGTACCATAGGGGACGTTAATCATGTTGTAGAACAGCGTCGTGCACAGGTTATACACGATAAAAATGTACCAGAACTGAAGCGTTTCTGCGGTTTGCGGGATGGTAAAAATTGCGACGGCAGAAATACAATACGGTATTGCCGTCCACAAAATCCACGGACGGGTGCGTCCCCAGCGTGTGTGTGTCTTGCCGGTGAGAACGCCCATAACCAGACTGAAAATACCGTCGAGCACGCGAGAGATGAGCAAGACCATGCCGATGGTGACGACCGGAATGCCGATATAGTCGGTGTAAAACAGTGTGAGCAGGGTATTGACCATGCCGAACACGATGTTGCAGGCCGTGTCGCCGCAGCCGTAGGCAATGCCGGTGCTGACGCGCAGCGGCTGCTCCTCAAGCGGTGCAGCAGATGTATTTGTCGAAGCGGACATAGAAGCTCCTCCTCAGAGAAAATGCGTATAAATAGTACGTTTGTTGTTGTTCTGAGGCTATTATACGGAGTGTGTAAGGAATGACCTTGTGAATATTGCGGTTTTTGCAGAAAAATAGTGGAAAACATAAATGCAATATTTTCGGGTAATATTGGTGAAATATTGATGAAAATCTGGAAATATGGTATTCTGAACGAGAAAATGAAACAGGATTGATTTCGTGTGTATAAAAATGCTCTGTAGGTTCTTGCGAATTGGTACAATGTAACAAAAGCGGATGTACGGAGCAAAAGGGGTATAAAAACGGACAGATTTCGGGTGTTTTGTCTGTAAATACAGAAGAAAATGTAGCGCAATTTTTGCAGGGTAAGACAAAGAGAAAGGAGAATAGCGTATGATTCACATGCGGGATATTCCGAAGGTGCGGATGCTGGCGCCGGATCAGCCGCACATGTGCTATCTGTCGGCTATGACGACTCCAATCGGTTCAGTCAGGTTTTTTCTAAGATAACGAGCTTGTACTATGTAACAAATAATGAACGATAGTCTCGTGAAAAAACCGGTTTTTTTTGGGTGTTGACAAATCATATGTGTTATGATAAAATTACGCGTGTATAGGGGAATGCCAAAATGCTATTTGGCAGGCAAACATCAATCAACGTACAAAAAGAAAATGGAGGGTAAAAGGTGAATAGACACAAGTCTCTGGTATTCAAACTTTCGTTGGCAAAATCAGCGATTAAGACGTGCTTTGTCACAAATGCACTAGCAAATGGAATTTGCTTCTATTTTTTGAGTCATGGAGAGGGCAGAGCGATGGCGGACTTTGGGTTTAACGCGATGGCAACTGCCTTTATTCTGTCGCTGATCTGTTTCCCGTGTGCGCAGCTCATGGCGGACGGTATGGACAAGCGCGACGAGCTGGATGCACATACCTATGATCGGGACGATCACCTGCTGATTCATTTCTTCCCGAAGGGAAGGTTGAAGCAGACACTGATTGCCGCAATCCTGATCACGATTGTGTTCGGACCATTTGAGTCTGGAATTGCGGTAATCGCCGGCTTTGCTTCGGGCAATTTGGTTCCTCTGATTCCGGGGACAATTATTCATGGAATTTGTGCCGGATTGATGGGTCTTGCTAGTATGTACCTTGGTTATGTGGGACGGTTTACCACTCTGCGAGCAGAGAAGCAGGAGATGGAATTGGTTGCTTGAATATTGACACGTTACAAATACATCCGCTGCTTTTATTAGGCAGCGGATTTTTTGGTCTCTTTCAAAAAAAGTGGGAGAGAAGATCGTAAAATGGAACAAATTATGATAGACTAATCGTACTACTATTCGGAAGAAAAGGGGATAGAAAACGCAGCTGCTTGTAAAGGAGAGAAAACCATGCTTTCCAAAGAACTATTGGTAAATCGAGAGATAAGCTGGCTGGGATTTAACAAAAGAGTGCTTCAGGAGGCGTTTCGCACGGATGTGCCGCTGCGGAGCACAGCGGCACATCCGCGAGTGGTGCGGTAGATGGATCTGTCGAAGCGGACATAGAAGCTCATCCTCAGAAAAACCGCATACGATCGGTGTTTGTTGTTCTGAGGCTACTATATGGAGTGTGTAAGGAATGAGCTTGCGAATATTGCGGTATTTATAGAAAAACAGCAAAAATGAAATATGTTACGGGGAATATGGGCAGAAATATTGATGAAAAGCTGAAAATATGGTGCTCTAATTGCGGAAACAATCCAGAAACAGTTGTATATGGATAGCAATACTCGGTAGGTTCTTGCGAATTGGTACAATGTAACAAAAGCGAATGGACGCAGCAAAATGGCGGAAAAGCGGACGCATTTCCAATGTTTTGTCCGCAAAGAACGAGAAAAATGCAGCGCAATTTTTGCAGGGTGATAAAATCGGAGAGGAGGATGTTTGATGTTTCATATGCATGATATCCCGAAAATGCGAATGCTGGCGCCGGATCAGCCGCACATGTGTTATCTGTCGGATATGGACGCCGATCAGACAGGACGTGCCAGAGCCATCCACAGCCATGCAGATGTTACGGAAATCGGTTTGATCTGCTCGGGGCGCGGCTTGCACCGCATCGGTGACCGTTATTATTTCAGTCAGCCCGGCGACATTTTGATTTTCAACACCAATGTGTTGCATCAGGATATGTCACAGAGTGAAGAACCGATGCATTCTTATGTCTGCGGCATTCAGGGGCTGCGCTGGGAAGGGCGTGCGCCGGGACAGATTGCGCGGACACCGGAGGAATGTCACCTGAAAAGTGGAAGCTACGAGCCGTTTTTGCGGCACGGATTTGACACGATTCAGGAGGGATTGAAGCGTAATTCGCCGCACGTCGCGGCCTTTACGCAAGGATTTTTGCAGTCCATACTGGCGGTCTTGGCGCAGCTGCTGGACGATTCCGGACACAGCGTTTCCAACCAGATTATCCGCGGCTCGATGCTGGCGAAGGAGCTGCGCAGCTATATCGACCAGAATTTCCGGCAGAATTTTACGCTGGATGAGCTGGCAGAGCAGTTTCATATCAGCCGCTACTATGTGTCGCACTGCTTTTCGGATGCGTTTGCGTGCTCGCCGATGCAGTACCGCACCCGCCGCCGCATTGGCGAGGCGCAGTCGCTATTGACAACGTCGGAGCTGAGCATTACCTATATTGCGGGACTGATCGGATACGACGACCCGAATCGGTTCAGTCAGGTGTTTTCTAAGATGGTGGGAATGCCGCCGTCAGAGTACCGCAATTTGAGCGTGCGTCTGCCGTGATGGGCAGTGTAACAAATGACGTGGAACAAAAACACAGCGGTCGCTCCGATTGGGCGTGCTGCGTCATTTTGGAGTGATTATACGGAAAAGACCGGCGAAAAAGGGGAATGACACCACAAAATTTGTTGTCAAACCAGCCGATTCGTTGTATAGTAATAGTAGGTAGCTGTCGCTGTTTCTATGGACGGCGATATGCCTTTGGAAAATGCACCGTGATGCCGCGCGCGGCGCGGTGACACGATGAAAGTGAGGGGGAGATCAGCAATGAAACGACGGCATTCCCAATTGGCGGCTGCGGCGTTGTGCGCGGCAATTGTCGCGGGCATGGTACCGACGGCGTTGGGAGCAGAAAATCATGTGGCCGATAGGGCCGGACCGTCCTCTGCGGATACGACAAAGGAAAAATGGACGGCTTCTGTCGGCGGAGGAAAAACGACAGCGGTTGTCAGTGCAGATGATTCGGTATATGTTGCCTCCGGCAGCACGCTGTATCAGCTCGACCGCGACAGCGGCGATGTGCAGCACAAGAAAACGATGGAGGCGGAAGTCGCCTCGTCGGAGATTGCGCCGACAGTGGCGGGCGGAAAGGTATTTGTCGCACTGAGCGGCGGACGCGTGCAGGCATTTGGTGCGGACAGCTTGGATTCACTCTGGGTGAGCGAGAGCTTAGGTGACAGCATCACCTGCCCGATTGTCAGCGCAGATGGAAAGCTGTATACCGGCACGAGCAGCGCGTTTGTGTGCCTGACCACGTCGGATGACGACACCAGCCAGAGTACGGAGACCAAGTCCGTTCAGTGGAAAAATGAAGCGGCGGGCGGCTTTGACGGCGTCGGCGCGTATGCGTCCAGCGACTGTGTGGTATTTGGCTCGGAGCAGGGCGTTCTGTATTCGGTAAATCCGGAGACGGGCGAGCAGATTGACACGATGGAGACGGCAAACGGTACTTCAAACGCCGTTGCCTCGTCGATTGTCAAGGACGACGACGGACTGTATTTTACCTGTAAGAATGGCGCGCTGTTCCGCGTGGGTCTGCAATCCAGCGGCAAGTTCGGCAGCAAGACCACCTATGAGCTGGGCGGTCCGGCGGCCACCACGCCGACGATTGTCGACGATCGCGTGTATGTGGGCGTGAGCGGCAGCTCGGAGGACGCACAGTCCGGTGCGAGCCTGAAGGTCATCACCTACAACAGCGCATCCAATGAGCTGAAGGCGGCCTACAGCCTGAATACCGAGGGCTTTGTACAGGGCGCGCCGCTGGCGGCGGAGGCCGATGACGGCGTTCGCGTCTACTTCACGACAAACAACGACGCGGGTTCGATGTACTCTTTCTTGGATACGGATTCCACGACGAGCGGTCAGGTAAGCAAGCTGTATACGCCGGACAGCGGAAAGGGCGGCAAGACCGCCGGTGCGGTTGCCTCCGAGAGCGGCGAGCTGTATTACAGCACGTCCAGCGGCACGGTGATTGCGCTGGAGAAAAAGGATAACGACACGCCCGACCCGACGCCGGGAACGCCGATGCTTTCTAAGGTATCAGCGGATCGACGCGTCAAGGACACCACAGTTGCTGACCTGACGGTGAAAAGCTCAGTGAGCGGCACGCTGTATTATACCGTGACCGGCCGAAATGCGTCGCAGCCGGATGTCTTTGCCTCCGGCAAGACCAAGAGCGTGAAGGCGGGTACAAATGAAATTAAGCTGACCGATCTGTCGGACCACGAGAGCACGGTTTGGGTAGGACTCAAGACGAGCGACGGCGAGACGACGGAGATTAAGAGCGCCGATATTGCGGCAGTAGTCAAGGCGGAAATTACCGTCAACCCGTCGGATGCCAAGCTGACGGTTAAGCGCGGTAAGACATCGGTGGAAAAACAGTCCGGCAAGGACGGCAAGTATACATACCGTTTGGTGGCAGGGGAAAAGTACACGATGACTGCCCGCAGAGACGGCTATGTGACCTATGCCAAGGTGGTAACGGCGAAGAGTTCCAAGACCAGCTACACCATCACGCTGCTGAGCAAGGATTGCAAGCTGGAGCAGCTGTCGCTGAGCTCGTCCTCGACAAATGTCAAGGCAGACTTCTCGATGGAGCCGAGCTTTGACCCGAGCAAAACATCCTATACGGCTAAGACCACGCGGGATATTGACGCGGTTTATCTGTGGCTACGCAAGAGTGATTCCTCGGCTTCCTGCCATGTGTATGGCAAGAGCGGTGTGAGCAAAAAGAGCATGCGCAAGAATCAGTCGTTGTACGCCGAGTCGACAAACGGCTATCAAAGATACGCCTTCCGCTTTGCAGGCGGACGGTCTACCGCAACCTTGAGTATTAAGGTGAAGGCGGCGGATAAAACCGAACGCACCTATGAAGTTAAGGTAAAACGGGCGGATAAGACACCCCCGAAGCTCAAGACGATTACGAAGGGTACCGGACGCACAGGAGCGGATTCGGCAACGGTCATTGTGCACTCGACTGAGGCGGCAACCGGACATCTGAAGGTAGCCAATCCGGGCGTTGTACCGACAGAGATTGTCAAGACGGGCAAATCGTTTACGCTGAAGAAGGGAACGACAACGCTGCGCATCAGCAAGCTGGCTTCGACCGAACGCCACCTGTATATTGTTGCAGTGGATAAGAACGGCAACAAGAGCGCAAAGCTCAAGGTTGTGATTCCGGCGGATAAGAGCATCACGCCGAGTACGAACAGCAATACGAATAAGACGACGGGCACGCCATCGGGCAGCCGCCGCAATTTCAGCTGGATACCCCGCCTTATTGGCAATGGCAGCAATAAGGCGACACCGAGCACGGGTAACGGAAACAAGACGACCAGTGTTACCGGAGGAAAGACGGGCACAAGCTCGACGACTGGCAGCAAGACCGGAACGTCGAATTCCATCGGAGCGACCGGATCGACCGCTGACCCGAGCAGCACGACGGGCGGCATCACCGGAGGAACCACAACGGGTTCGTCGGATGATAATGTTCGAATTTGGAATAGCGCGGACGACACGACGATTGACACCGGCGTGACCGACAGCACGATGGAAAATGACGCGAATGGTGCGGACTCCGTGGACAATGGCGGAAGTGGAAATGTACCGGATAACAGTGTGATTTCCGATGGAACGCCGGCATGGCAGATCCTTGTGATTCTGATTGTGGTCTGCGGCGTTGGCTTCGGCGTTTACTGGTTCATCATTCGCCGTAAGCATCCGGACGCATAAAAAAGTGCACTGCGATGTGAGAGAAACAAAATAACAGAAACGACGCCGGAAGAGGGTTCCTCTTCCGGCGTTTTGCTGTATAGAAGAGAATGAGGGGAAAAAACGAAAAGGCTTTCACTGAAAGATTTGCGCAAGATAACTGTTTAAATGGGATGGTTAAATAGGAAAAAAGTGAGCATATCTCTCGAAAAATCATTGACGGAATGTGATAATTGGAGTATGATTACATTGCAGTTAGAAATGACTAACTAAATAGATAGTGCATGCTAACGAATGGAGTTGGACGATTCTACTGCGTTTGCGATCAAGAGATCGGGACGGAGATCGCACAGCTCCGTTTTTTCTTTGCTCGCAAAAAGGAAGAGAAACAGGAGAGTGGAACATGTATCTTGCAATCAATGGAATCAGCAAGTCGTTCGGAAGCGGAGACAGCTATACGCAGGTGCTGCGGGGAATTGACTTCGGGGTGGAAAAGGGCAGCATATGCGTTCTGCTTGGCCCGTCGGGTTCCGGTAAATCGACGCTATTGAATATTATTGGCGGCATCGAGACGGCAGACAGCGGTTCCATTACCATTGGCGGCGAGACCATTGTGGGCGAAACGGAACAGCAGCTGTCGCGTTATCGACGGAATCATCTGGGATATGTCTTTCAGTCCTATAATCTGATTCCCAATCTGACCGTGCGGGAAAATATTGAGGTCGGCGCGTATCTGAGCAAGGATCCGTTGGACATTGATGCGCTGCTGCACGGACTGGGACTGTGGGAGCATCAGGACAAGATACCCAATCAGCTCTCCGGCGGACAGCAGCAGAGAACGTCCATTGGGCGCGCGATTGTAAAAAACCCCGATCTGCTGCTGTGTGATGAGCCGACCGGCGCGCTGGATTATGCCACGTCCAAGGAAATTTTGAAATTGATTGAGGACGTCAACCAGCGCTATGGCAACACGATTCTCTTGGTTACGCACAACGATGCGATCCGCCACATGGCGCATCAGGTTGTTCTGCTGCACGACGGACAGATTCGCCGCATCGACTACAACAAGACGCGCGTTTCAGCGGTAGACCTGAACTGGTAAGGGGGAGCCGTGAAAAATCCACTGAGAAAACGTCTGCCGCGAGAGCTGCGGAGCGATATTGGAAAATATGGAGCGCTGTTTTTCTTCCTCGTCATTATGATTGGCTTTATTTCCGGCTTTCTGGTTTCGGATATCAGCTTAAAGACCGCATATGACAACAGCTTTGAACAATATAATGTAGAGGACGGACATTTCACCTTTCTGCGAAAGGTGGATCCAAAACAGCTGAACCGAACGGCGAAGGAATACAACGTAACGATTACCTCACTGTTCTACAATGATAAGACGCTGAAGGATGGAAGTGCGATACGTATCTATCCTATGCGGAAAAAGGTAAATCGGGTCTGCCTGATGGATGGCGCTTTTCCGAAAGGAAAAGCGGAAATTGCGATTGACCGCCTGTATGCCGAAAACAACGAAATATCAGTCGGCGATACGATAGCGATTGGCGGAAAGCAATACACCGTCTGCGGGTTTGTCGCGCTGACGGACTACAGTGCGCTGTTCAAAAACAACTCGGATATGATGTTGGACGCGAGTAATTTTTGCGTTGCGGTGGTGACGCAGGAAGCGTTTGATATGCTCGGAGAGGCCGGTCGGAAATATTGCTATGCGTGGACGGAAAACGCCGCGCCGCAAAGTAAGCAGGAGGCAAACGATCGGGCCGAGGAGCTGATGAAGGCGGTCGCCCAAAAGGGCGTTTTGACCGACTTTGTTCCGCGCAACGACAACCAAGCCATTACGTACACCGGCGACGACATGGGAGGCGACAAGGCGATGATGATCGCGCTGCTGTACATCATCATGGTGCTGCTGGCGTTCAGCTTTGCGGTCACCGCCAAGAGCACGGTGGAGCAGGAGGCGCTGCCAATTGGCACGCTGCTCGCCTCCGGATACACGCGCGGAGAGCTGCTGCGGCACTATCTCACGCTGCCGATGCTGGTCACCCTGGCGGGCGCGGTGATTGGCAATATTCTGGGCTATACCGTTCTAAAGGATATGATGGCGGGATTGTATTACCATAGTTACTCGCTGACAACCTATGTGACGCTGTGGAATGCGGAAGCATTCTTGGAAACGACGGTTGTACCGGTGCTGCTGGTACTGCTGGTCAACGCGGCAGTGCTGGTACGCCAGCTGTCGCTGCCGCCGATTCAGTTCCTGCGACGCGAGCTGCGCCGAAAAAAGAAAAAGCGCGCAGTGCATCTGCCGCCGCTACGGTTTTTGACGCGCTTTCGCCTGCGCATCATTCTGCAAAACTGGACGGCATATGCAACGATTGTCGTCGGTATCCTGATGGCGAATATCCTGATGATGTTTGGCATGTGCCTGCGTCCGCTGTTTCTGCATTTTAAGACAGATGTTTTGCAATCGCAGTTTGCATCTTACCAATATGTTCTGAAGGGAACGGCACAGACGCAGGACGATGAGTATTCTGCCTATACCATGCTCTCTCCACTGCTGTCGGTGTTCCGACAGGGCGCGGATATTTTAGAGATTGAGGACGCGGATTACTACCTCGGTTTTCGAACCAAGACGGAGAACAAGGACGCGGAAAAATATCTGGTCAACGCGCTAGAGCAAAAGGGCGATACGCGCGTGGAGGATATTACGGTATATGGCATTGAGCCGAACTCGAAGTATTTGACGGATCTGAAGCTGCCAAAGGGGAGCGATGAAGTCATTGTTTCCGACAGTTATCAGAAGAAATATGACCTTCACGTGGGCGATACCATCACGCTGGACGAACAATATGAGGATACCCAGCACACCTTCCGTGTGGCGGGTGTGTATCCCTATGCCGCATCGCTGTGCATCTTTCTGCCGATTGACCAGATGCGGCAGGAGTTTGACTATACTGACGATTCTTATTCCGGTTATCTATCCAATGTCAAGCTGGATGATTTGGATGAGGAGGGCATTGCGTCGGTTATCACGCAGGACGACCTGACGGTGCTGGCTGACCAGCTGAATGACTCGATGGGCAGTATTGTGTGGCTGATTGTCGCGGTGGCGGCGCTGCTGTATCTGCTGGTTTTGTATTTGCTGAGCAAGATGATTGTCGAGAAGAATGCGCAGTCCATTTCGATGGTTAAAATTTTAGGATATACCGAAAAGGAGGTCAGCGCGCTGTATAATTGGGCGACGGCGATTGTCGTGGGGATGGCGCTGGTGCTGAGCCTGCCGGTGTGCACGGCGCTGATGAAGGTGATTTTGGTGGAAATGATGCTCAAGCAGATGAACGGCTGGATTAACTTCTATCTGGCACCGTGGGTCTATCCCGCGATGGTGATTGTGGGCGCGGTGTGCTACTTTATTGTGCACAGTTTGCAAATGAAAAAGATACGAAAGATTCCGCTGTCCACTGCCCTCAAGCAGTGATGACGGCAGAAAAAAGCAAAGTTATTTGGAAATAATTATGAGGGCCGGAGAGGGGAGTAAAATTCTCCGGCAGAATAAGGAGGACAGAATGATGACACTGTTCGTACAGGATATGACATGGGAACGCAGTGCAGGAAGTGCAAAGCGCAGCGAAAAGAACGTGACGCCGGAAAGCCGGATTCTCTCAGAAAAGGCACAGCAGAGTACGCAGCTGGCCGAGGAGGTCGGCGCCTACCTGCAAAATAACCTGAATACCCATGTCACCATTCAGCAGCTGGCGAGTATGTTTCATGTGTCGCAGACACAGCTCAAAACCAGCTTCAAAGAACGATTTGGTGTACCGTTGTATGCATATAGTCGGACGCTGAAAATGCAGGCGGCGGCGGAAAAGCTGTGTGAGGAAAACGGTACGGTGCTGGATGTTGCCGGACAGTTTGGCTACAGTAACGGAAGCAAGTTTGCCAAGGCATTTCGCGACGTCATGGGAATGACACCGAAGGAATATCGTCGCGCAGCGAGCCGAAAAACGGGAGAAGAGCGGGAAATAAGCCGTATTTAATCTTTTGTAAGGCTTGCGTAAAAAATGTCTAAATGGAGTTGAAAGGCAAAAAAACAAAAGATATTATAGACGAAACCGCAGGGCAAGCGAGCCGCATGACGGCGACGTATCGCAGCATAGATTGCGAATAGCTCTGGGTATGAAATGTATTACTATATCAACTGTTTACACAAATAGGAGGTTTTATTATGAAGCTCTGGAAAATGATTTGCAAGCCGAATTGGGAAAAGATTGGTCTGTTTGCAGGCGGTACTCTGTTTGGCACCGCTGGCATCAAGGTTCTGACCAGCAAGGACGCAAAGAAGGTTTATACGCAGTCCACAGCTGCTGTTCTGCGCGCAAAGGAATGTGTTATGACGACGGTTACCGCGGCTCGTGAGAACTGCGATGACATCCTGGCTGAGGCAAAGGACATCAACGAGCAGCGCGCTGCTGCTGCAAACGCAGTAATCGAGGACGAGGCAGAAGAAACGGCAGAGACCGCAGAGGCTGCTGACGCAGAATAAGCGATTCAATACGTTAGAAAAAGCGGCTGGGGAGGAATACTCTGCGGCGGCTTTTTCTTTAGCAATGCAAGAAAGGTTGCAGAAATATGAAGTGCAAGATATTGCATGAGTCAGCCGGCCGCATCCGCGTCCATATCATGCACGGACGCATGACGATGCATCAAGCTGACATGTTGGAATATTATTTGAAGGACGTCTCCAGCGTCGTTGACGCCAAGGTATATGTCCGCACGGGTGACGCGACGATTCGCTATATTGCGCCTGACCGCGCGCTGGTTCTGGAGGCGCTGCGCGCATTCTCGTATGAAAGTGAAGAGATCGCGGCGCTGGTTCCGGAGCACACGGGGCGTGCGCTGAACACGGAATTCGAGGATAAGCTGGTCAGTCTGGTGGTTCGACGTGCGCTGAACAAGCTGTTTGTGCCGATGCCGATCCGCATTGCGATTACAGCGGTTCGTTCGGTGCATTACCTGCACAAGGGCGCCAGTGAGTTGCTCAAGCGCAAGCTGACGGTTCCGGTACTGGATGCGACGGCAATCGGCGTATCGCTTCTGCGCGCGGACTTCAAGACCGCGTCGTCCATTATGTGGCTGCTGTCCATCGGAGAGCTGCTGGAGGAGTGGACGCACAAGAAGTCGGTCGACGATCTGGCGCGCACAATGGCGCTGAATGTTGAGAAGGTTTGGCGCAGAGTGGACGACGATCAGGAAGAGCTGGTCTCCATCAATGAGATTGACGTGGGCGATGAAGTCGTCGCCCGCATGGGCAATATGATTCCGCTGGACGGCAAGGTCGTTTCGGGCGACGCGATGGTCAATCAGGCATCCATGACCGGTGAGTCGGTTCCGGTACATAAGGAAACGGGCAGCTATGTCTACGCCGGTACGGTTGTCGAAGAGGGCAGCTGTGTTATCCGTGTCGATAAGCTCTCCGGTGGCGGACGCTATGACCGCATTGTACACATGATTGAGGAATCCGAGAAGCTCAAGTCGGCGACGGAGGATCGCGCTTCGCATCTGGCGGACGCTCTGGTTCCGTACAGCCTGGGCGCGACGATTCTGACCTATGCGCTGACGCGCAACGTCACCAAGGCGCTGGCGATTCTGATGGTTGACTTCTCGTGCGCACTCAAGCTGGCAATGCCGATTTCGGTACTGTCCGCAATGCGTGAGAGCAGCTACTATCAGGTTTCCGTCAAGGGCGGGCGTTTCCTGGAAGCAGTTGCACAGGCGGACACGCTGGTATTCGACAAGACCGGCACGTTGACCCATGCGTCGCCGAAGGTAGCGCAGGTCGTTACGTTCGGCGGACACGAGGAAAACGAGATGCTGCGCACGGCGGCTTGTCTGGAGGAGCATTACCCGCACTCGATGGCAAACGCCGTTGTGGCAGAGGCGCAGGAGCGCGGTCTGCTGCATGAGGAGCGTCATTCCCGCATCGAATATGTCGTGGCACACGGCATCTCCAGCACGTTGGAGGAGCAGAATGTCGTCATCGGCAGCTATCACTTCGTCTTCCAGGATGAGGGCTGCACGATTCCGGAGGGAGAAGAAGAGCTGTTTGCTTCTCTGCCGGAGGAGTATTCGCATCTGTATCTGGCGATTTCCGGCGAGCTGGCAGCGGTTATCTGCATTGAAGACCCGCTGCGTGAAGAGGCAGAGTCGGTTATCAACAGCCTGCATCGTCTGGGCATCAGCAAGGTTGTCATGATGACGGGCGACAACGAAAAGACGGCGAGAGCCGTTGCGGCAAAGGTTGGCGTAGATCAGTACTACGCCGAGGTTCTGCCGGAGGACAAGGCAAACTTCATCCTGTCCGAAAAGGAAGCGGGGCGCAAGGTCATCATGATTGGCGACGGTGTCAACGATTCTCCGGCGCTGTCCGCGGCAGACGTCGGCATTGCGATCAGCGACGGCGCAGCAATTGCGCGTGAAATCGCAGATATCACGGTTTCAGCGGACGATCTGTTTGCACTGGTTTCGCTCAAGAGCATCAGTGACGCGCTGATGCGTCGTATCGACCGCAACTATCGTTGGATCATTGGCATCAATCTGGGCCTGATTATGATGGGGGTAGCGGGAGTAATGACGCCGACAACGACAGCACTGCTGCATAACCTGTCTACGCTGGCAATCAGCTTGGACAGCATGACCAATTTGCTGGACTAATAGTAATGTACACAGCGGCGGGAAGAGCATTCTTCCTGCCGCTGTTTTTTGCGCAAAAAAGGTCACAAAAAAACAGCGGAAAAGTTCGGAAAATTCACCAAAATGCAGAGTAATTGCTGGATTATTCGGCTTGATTTTGAATAAAGAGTAAAATAGTAGGGAATTGACTTGACAGACGGCGGGGGCATGCGTATATAATAAAATAGTGTTGCAGCGTAGGAACGAGCACACAGGAGGAGATATTTTGAGTTTACGAAATGAATCATGCAGCTGCGCAACATCGGACTGTTGTACAGCGTTTTGGGTTTGTGGAAATACGGCGCTGGCGCGTACCGGTGCAAAAAAACAGGGAGCAGCATCCGACGGAAGAGAGGTGCTGCATCCGATTAGTATGAAGGATCGGACGTGGATTGCACCGCTGCTGAAGGATGAGGACAGTCTCGCGTCCATGGGCTGTTTCGGTACGATGTACCTTTGGGGCGCGGCGTTTGGTCAGCAGGTCGCCCGTGTTGGCAACCGTATTTTAGCCTGCTATCGGGATGAGGATAAGATCAGCTTTGCCTTTCCGTTTGGCAAGGGACCGCTGACACCGGCAATTCAGCAGATGCGCCGACAGGCAGAGAGCTGCGGCTGTGCGCTGACGATCAACGGCATGACGGAGAGCCAGATGCAGCAGCTGACGGCGGAGTATCCGACGCAGTTTGTCATTACGGACAACCGCGACAACGCTGATTACGTCTATGAGGTGGAGAAACTGGCCAACCTTAAGGGCAAGAAGCTGCAAAATAAGCGCAACCACTGCAATCGCTTTGAAAAGGAACATGCCGACTGGAAGTTCGAGCCGATGGAGTCGCGTCATTTTGACGATTGCCGCACATTGCTGCGTGCGTGGGAGGAAAACCATGCGGATGGCGACGAGATGCAGGACGCGGAGCGTCTGGTCATTGAGCAGTCGTTTGCAAATTTTGAGACCCTCGGTCTGGAGGGCGGCGTGCTGTACGCCGAAGGCAAGCTGGTGGCGTTTACGCTGGGCGAGCCGGTGGGACAGCATGGCTTTGATACCCGTCTGGAAAAGGCAGATGCCTCAGTCAACGGTGCGTATCAGATGATTAACCGTGAATTTGCACGTATGCTGATGCAGCGCCATCCGGATCTGAAGTACATCAACCGTGAAGAGGATATGGGACACGAAAATCTGCGCAAGGCAAAGCTGTCCTATCATCCGGATATTCTGCTGATGAAGTATTCGGCGCGGTGGATTGGATGAAGCAGAGCGGGATGACAGCTGCAGAGCTGGAGTATTTTACGATTGGGAATTGCTATGGCGGGTATCAGGAGTGGTTTACCGATCCTTGGATGCGCTTGGGCGGCTGTGCTGCGGTAACGGCGTGTGACAGCAGCATTTACTTTGCCCGACAGCTGGGGAAGATCAAGCTGTATCCGGGAAACTGCCGGAAGCTGTCCAAGCGGGAATATATTGGCTTTTCTCAAAAGATGAAACCGTATCTGCGCCCGCGCATGAGCGGTATTGACACGCTGGAGCTGTATATGGACGGCTACGCGGATTATCTGCGTGACTGCGGAGAGCGCGGTATTACCATGGAAGGGCTGCACGGTTCGCGTCCGGTGGAACAGGCAGACGAGGCAGTGCGGCGGCAGATCGACAGAGGAATGCCGATTCCATGTCTGACACTGCATCATCTAAGCCCAAATTTGAAGGACTATGTGTGGCACTGGTTTTTGCTGACCGGCTACCAGCAGGCGGAGGATACACTGCTGGTCAAGGCGGTGACCTACGGGTCGTGGCGCTGGCTGGATTTCCACGAGCTGTGGGACACCGGCTTTGAGCAAAAGGGCGGCTTGGTGCTGTATCATACGACAAAAACAAGTACATAATAGAGGACAGAGAAAAAAGCGGCTGCGGTTTTTGCAAGCAACACAAAAACCGCAGCCGTGTTCTGTCTTGAGAAAAAATATTACAGGGAAAAATCGTGTCAAAATAGACGGATTTTGCGCAGTTTTTTGAGGAAAACGCGAGGTTCGACAATGCTGCGGAATAATTGACATCTGTAACATTGTATGTTATTTTTAATATATTGTGTTTATATTGCTTAACAGATCATCTGTGAGAATGGAGAGGAAAGGATTATGAACAAGCTGGATGGAGTAACTCTGGTACCGGAGTTTTCGGAACAGGGAGTAGACTGCTACCGCCTGGAGGGCGGCAATTTTACCAACGAATATTACGTTATTTCAGAAGTGGAAACCCGTAAGCTGTTGAATTTGCCGGAGGTGGTAGGATATGAGGTTTATCGCTGCCTGATCCCCTCGACAGCACAGATGATGTATTACTTGAAGGAACAGAAGAAGGTCACAACGGCGAATATTCTGTCGATCCTGCGCGGTGCGCTGAACTATCCGCTGGAAGAGAGCTGCTATCGGGAGCATATCCGTGTGCATGATATCAGCTTTTTGTCCAGCGAGCGCGTGTTTGAAGAGGATGAAATCGCCGGACTGGAGATTAAGTACAGCAAACTGACCATGGTGCCGGACAGCACGCTGCTGATCGGTGATATTATCGCCACCGGCGACACGCTGGTACACTGTCTGAAATACGTCACCGACTTCTACCGCAAGGCGGGGGCGAAGCTGCGCAATATTATTATCTTTACCATCGGCGGCACGCAGGGTATTGATATTTTGGAAAAGCTGACGGAAGAAATTCGGGAATATTGGCCGGATTTTGAGGGCTTTATCGCCGTATATTACGAAGGAATTTTCAGCACCTATCAAGACCGAGGTGTATCCGGCATCAATATGCCAAATGTGGACTTTTACTGGAAGGACGGTATCATCAGCCCGGAATTCCGCCGCGTGACCCTGTCGCGCCAGAATCCGCTGTTTGAAAAGTGCATTATCTATGATGGAGGTGCACGCCGGTACGAGATTCAGGAGCATGTCAGTGAAGTGCTGGAATTCTGGGAAGCGATGGAGGAACGCGCGGACGAGATTGAGATGCAGGCGCTGCTGCACGAAAAGCTCGGTCATGAAACGCCGATTTCGTTTGAGGATTGGGTTCATGTCAACCATTATGAGCGCATTGCAGAAACTCAGAAAAAGTGGCTGTACAAGCAGGAAATGGGCTATATCCAGAGCCTGAAAGATGTCACGATCCGGGATATTGCGGAGCAGCGCATCGAGGAGTTCAAGGCTGCCCTCGGAAAATATATTATCCAGCGATGATAATGACATATAAGAAAGTGAGGACAGTAAATGAAAGAAGAAAAACCACAGAAGATTGACATCGACTTTTCGGAGACTCCGGTTCCGCAGGATTGTCGAAGAACGCGCCTGACCATGTTCATGATTATGCTCGGCTTTACCTTTTTCTCGGCGAGCATGTGGGTCGGTCAGCAGCTGGCAGACGGCTTG
Source organism: uncultured Butyricicoccus sp. (assembly GCA_934532985.1). Classification (GTDB taxonomy): domain Bacteria; phylum Bacillota; class Clostridia; order Oscillospirales; family Butyricicoccaceae; genus Butyricicoccus_A. The sequence goes on from CAKTAV010000005.1 coordinate 68,848, forward strand.
GATTTTTCGGGCTTTATCGGCTCGTTGATTCTCGGCGGCATTATTTTGTCGCTGTACACCGGTTCACTGGGCTATGTCGGCGCAAAGACGGGACTGAGCTTGGATCTGCTCGCCCGTAAGACGTTTGGACGCAAGGGTTCGTATTTGCCGTCGGCGATGATTAGCTTGACGCAGATCGGCTGGTTTGGCGTCGGTCTGGCGATGTTCGCGATTCCGATTGCGAAGGAGCTGTTGGGCGGCGATACAAAGGTGCAGTGGATTCTGGTCGTCATTGCAGGCATCTGCATGACCGCCTCGGCATATTTTGGCATTCGCTCGCTGACTATCGTCAGCTTTATTGCCGTGCCGTGTGTGGCGATTCTGGGCACGGTGGCGATGGTCATGGCAGTGCGTCAGGGCGACGGCACGATTGTCGATCAGTTTGCGGTTTCCAGCGGTTCGCTGTCCATTATCGGCGGCGCAGGTCTGGTTGTCGGTTCGTTTGTCTCCGGCGGTACGGCAACGCCGAACTTTACCCGCTTTGCGCAGAACGCGAAGCAGGGCACGCTGACGACGGTAGTTGCGTTCTTTATCGGTAACTCGCTGATGTTTTTCTTCGGCGCGGTTTCGTACATCTTTGTCGGCGGCAATGATATTTTTGAGGTCATGGTTCGCCTGAACCTGTTCTATCTGGCCATTCTGGTTCTGGGTCTGAATATTTGGACGACCAATGACAATGCGCTGTATTCGGCGGGTCTGGGCCTGGCGAATATTTTCCACCAGAGAAAAAAGCCGATGGTACTGATTTCGGGTATTATCGGTACGGTAGCCGCGGTCTGGCTGTATTATAACTTTGTCGGCTGGCTGAATGTGCTCAACTGTACGCTGCCGCCGGTCGGCCTGATTCTGGTGCTGGGCTATTTCCTGCATCGGGATGAGTTCGAGGGCGAAGGCTGGAAGAAAACAAAGACGGTGGATTGGTCGGCTGTTCTGGGCGTTGTAATCGGCGCTGTGGTAGCCAACTTCCTGCCGTGGGGCATTTCCTCCATCAACGGTATGGTGGTTGGAGCGATCGTTTACGTCGTGGGACAGAAGATAGCAAAATAACAAGTGAGATAAGGAAAACGCTGAGACGGCTTGGTCCGTTTCAGCGTTTTTTTGTGTCAATATAGAAAAAATTATTCGTCGTTGTTGGCAAGTGACAGCGCCTGCAATAGTTGAGCGATGCCGCTTTCGGCAAGCTCGGCCTGCTCGGTCGGGAGGGATTGCAGCTGATTGATGATACCGCTGCCCTGCTGGATGCTGCCGATGCCGAGCAAGAGATAGTCGGCGGAAACGCAGAGAACCTCACAGGTGCGCTTGAGAGCGGTGAGAGAAATACCGGCGACACCGCGCTCAACATTGGAAAGGTGCTGTACACCAATATCTAAAAGTTCGGCTAACTGTTCTTGCGTGTAGCCGGATTTGCTGCGCGCAAGATAAATGCGGTTACCGATCTCTATATTTAATGCTTTCTTTTCTTGCATGTAACTACACCTCTTACACTTAGTTTATACAATTCACGGATTGACAAACAGAAATAAGTAGGTGTATTATGCTTATAAAACTAGATGTGATATGCCTATAGGAGGGTAAAAAGATGAACTATCAGAAAATGTATGCGCTGTTGTGCGGCGCGGTATCGGATGCCATTGACGAGCTGAGGAATCTGCCGGATGCGGCGATGGTTGCCGGACGGCTGGAATCCGCCCTGCAACAGGCCGAGGAGCTGTATGTTGGGGAAGAGTAAATAGGGGAAATGAGTACAAAAAACCGCCGATTCGTTGCGAATCGGCGGTTTTAACATGGCGTATCATTTGATTGCAAAGATCTGGATATTGACTTGTAGTAGGTGGTATGATATGCTATTGCCATAGGCATACCAATATACGGTAGGCGGTTTTTGTCCTCTGCATTTTTGATGGAGGGCACTTCTTGCCCTCCAATCTTTTTTGGAGAGGAGGGCTGCCCTATGGTTACATATGAAGCATTGTTTGCGTACACGATGGTACTAATAGGACTTGTTTCTCTGGTTTACCAGATAACAAAAAAGAAGTAACCGCCCAGTCCTCGCAAAACTTGGCGGTTATTTCTTAACCACTTGATAGAGGGCAAACCACTTACTGGTATGCCTTCTTTTTGTATCTCCATTATATCATTCGTTTGAGAGAGAGTCAATCTATTCCTTTGATAATAGAAAATCGCTGTAGACGATGTGACGCCCACAGCGATATGGTCCGAGTGGCGGGACTTGAACCCACGGCTTCTTGACCCCCAGTCAAGCGCGCTACCAGCTGCGCTACACCCGGCAATTATTATTATAATAACATATGAAGCGGCAAATTGCAAGTGTTTGTTGCATCGAAAGATCGTGATAAGAGAAACGAGCCTCGTCCGGCAGAGATGTCAGACGAGGCTCATACAGTGTTTATTCGGTTATCACATCAGCATAGGAACTAAGGTCAGGAAGAAGCCGGCGGCGACAGCCGAGCCGATTACACCGGCGACGTTCGGACCCATAGCGTGCATGAGCAAGAAGTTCGACGGATTTTCCTTCTGACCAACCTGCTGTGCGACGCGGGCTGCCATCGGAACGGCAGAGACACCGGCGGCGCCAATCAGCGGATTGACCTTGCCCTTGGTGGCCCAGCACATGATATCGCCAAAGATAACGCCGCCAAAGGTGGACAGTGCGAAGGCAACCAAACCCATTGCGATAATCATAATGGTATTCCAGGTCAGGAAGGTTTCCGCAGAAGCGGTTGCACCGACCGAAGTACCCAGTAAAATAGACAGGGTGTTGACCATAGCATTCTGTGCGGTGTCCGACAGACGATCTGTCACGCCGGATTCCTTGAACAGGTTACCCAACATCAGCATACCGATCAGCGGTGCGGTATCCGGCAGAAGCAGGATGACAACCGTTGCAACGGCAATCGGGAAGATAATCTTCTCGGTTTTGGATACTTCACGCAGCTGCGTCATTTTAATCGCGCGCGCCTTCTTACTGGTAAATGCCTTCATAATCGGCGGCTGAATCATCGGAATCAGCGCCATGTACGAATAGGCAGCGATTGCGATAGCCGACAGATATTCCGGCGCCAGACGAGAAGCAACCATGATGGAGGTCGGGCCGTCGGCACCGCCGATGATGCCGATTGCGGCGGCAACTGCAACAGGGAAGCCGCAGATCAGCAGTGAGCCGAGGAAAGCGGTGAAAATACCAAACTGTGCGGCGGCGCCCAGCAGCAGAGAAGACGGGCGGGCAATCAGTGGGCCAAAGTCCGTCATCGCACCGACGCCGAGGAAAATCAGCGGGGGATAGATGTCAAATTCAACGCCCTTATAGAAATAATACAGCAGACCGCCTTCATCCATGATGCCGGAATTCGGCAGATTGGCAAGCAGCATGCCAAAGGCAATCGGAACCAGCAGAAGCGGCTCAAATTTCTTGGCGATGCCCAAATACAGCAGGACAAAGGCAATGAGAATCATGACAGCGGACTTCCAACCGTCAATACCGGTGGTAAACAGCGTCGCATAGCCGGATTCGCCTAAAATCTTGCTGATAACTTCAGTAAAAGAAAACATGTGTATATCCTCCCGCTTACTGAACGGTAGCCAGGACAGTGCCGGTATCAACCGAATCACCCTGCGTGGTGCAGACGGAAGTGACCGTACCATCCTTGCCGGCGAAGATTTCATTTTCCATCTTCATTGCCTCAAGGATAAACAGAACGTCGCCGCTCTTGACAGCCTGACCGACCTGGCAGCGCACATCTAGAATTTTGCCCGGCATCGGCGCACTGACCGGATCGCCGGCGCCAGCCGGAGCGGCAGCAGCGGGAGCCACCGCCTGCGGTGCCGGAGCTGCAGCAGCCGGTACAGCAATAACCTGCGGGGCCGGAGCGGCACCGATATAGGCGGCAGAGGCCTTTCCGCGCTCTACCTCAACTTCATATTGTTTGTCGTTAATCGTTACGATATATTTGCTCATTCGTCATTCGTCCCTTCTTTACAGAGCCGCAATGCGTCGGAATTGCAGTTCATCCAGCGGAATATCGGTTTCCTCGCTGATGATTGCCATAATGCATGCGGCGGTTTCCTCATCACAGTCAATCAGCTGAAGCTTGCCATCCCACGGTGTGGAGGAAGTCAGTGCTTCCGCAGCCGGAGCAGCCGCCGGAGCTTCCGCAACCGGAGCTGTCCGGTGTTCCAGCTTTTGTACGACGGCAGAGACAATTTTAATGACCACAATCAGGAACAGAAGCATGGCGAAGACGGTACAGAAACCAACCAAAGCGATGAGCAGCGCTTCGCCAACACCTAATGTCGGACTCATAGCAATGCCTCCTTATTCCTCAACCTTTTTCAGCGAATAGGTTACCTTGATGCCCTTATGCTCCTCGCGATAGCGGAAGAATGCTTCCGCCTGCTGCGGGAAGGCAACATAGGACAATACATCCTCGTCGCAGACATCCTCCGGCTTGCAGCCGATGATCTCTGCGGCCTTTGCGCGTGCTTCCGGCAGCTCATCCGGAACATGGATGCGCTCGGTCAGCGGCTTTTCGTCACCGAGTGCCTTCTTGACGAGGTCCTGATTGACCTCACCCGGAGCACGGCCGTACTCACCGTGCAGGTAGGCAAGGATTTCCTTCGGAAAGTTCTTGTAGCGCTCACCGGTGATGACGTTGATGGTAGCCTGCGAGCCGACCATCTGGCTCATCGGGGTGACCAGCGGCGGATAGCCCAGATCCTTGCGGACGTTCGGGATTTCAGCCAGAACCTCGTCGAACTTATCCAGCGAGTGCATATCCGTCAGGTTGGCAATCAGGTTGGACAGCATACCGCCCGGAACCTGATAGATCAGACCATCGGCATTGGTCGCCATGACATATGGATTGATCTGTCCGTTGTCGAGGAACTTCTTTTTGACCGGAGTAAAGTGATTTTTAATCGCCGTCAGTTTATCCTCCTTCAGGCCGGACTCATAGCCGAACTGCTTGAGAGCATAGTTCATGGACTCGGTGCACGGCTGAGAGGTACCGCTGGCAAACGGCGAAATGGCACAGTCAATGACGTCTGCACCGGCTTCTACCGCCTTAAGCAGCGTCATGGAACCCAGACCGGTTGTGTCATGGGTATGCACAACAACGCGCAGGCTGCAATTTTCCTTCAGCGCCTTGACCAGATCATAGGCTTCCTTCGGGGAGAGCAGCGCCGCCATGTCCTTGATGCAGAGGGACTGACAGCCCATGCGCTCCAGCTCCTTGGCCTGCTCGACATACTTTTCCAGCGTGTGTACCGGGCTCTTGGTGTAGCACATAACGCCCTGCGCTTCTGCGCCCGCCTTGAGGCATTCGTCAACGGCAACCTCAATGTTGCGCAGATCGTTCAGAGCGTCGAAAATACGAATGATGTCGATTCCGTTTTCTACCGACTTGCGGACAAATCCGCGGACGGCTTCATCGGAATAATGGCGATAACCCAGAATATTCTGTCCGCGCAGCAGCATTTGCAGCTTGGTGTTCGGCATGTGCTTGCGAATGGTGCGCAGACGTTCCCACGGGTCCTCGTTCAAATAACGGAGACAGGAATCAAAGGTTGCGCCGCCCCAGCACTCGACAGAATAATATCCCGCCTGATCCATGGTGTCGAGGATATCAACGAAATCCTCAATCGGGATACGGGTTGCACACAGAGACTGGTTCGCGTCACGCAGAACGGTCTCTGTGATGTGAATTGTTTTTGGCACAGTGTTTCACTCCTTCGCTTGATTGCGTCCGCAGAGCGGCAGGCCGATCTCTGCGAGAACACAGTCGAAAAATAAATACTCAACTTTATTCCGTACCCTGTTATTATACAACAGAAGAAAGGCACAATGCAACGGGGAAACGGAAAGAAGTTTATGGGAGGAAAATTCAAAAAAATTTGAGAAAATCTCTGTTACAATGTTTTGATAGCGGGAATAAAATGCAAAATCACAAGGATTTTCAAATTTGCCGATTCTCCGGTGACTGTCGCGACATAACCCAGCGAAGCGGGAGGTGGCGCGAGATACGGTAAGATTTCCCTTGAAAATATCTAGTGAACAAGACTGCGTCCAAAATCGCCCCTGTGCAAGGGGAGATGGCGCAGCTTGCTGCGTCAGAGGGGTTGTCCGCTACAAAAGGGTCTGCTGCAAACCGCAGCAGACCCCAAACGTCATGTGATTAAAAAACAATATTATCCCTGCGCGGCGCGGCAGCCGTCCTTCATGGAGCGCACATACTCGGCGACCGGCTCAACACAGTCCCTGCCGTATTTGGCGACGAGCTTGACGATGGCAGAGCCAACGATCGCACCGTCAGACACGCGGCTCATCTGCTCGGCCTGCTCTGGCGTGGAAATGCCAAAGCCAACGGCACACGGGATGTCGCGAACCTCCTTGACCAGACGCACCATCGCGCCAATATCTGTTGTGATCTGGGTACGAACACCGGTGACGCCGAGGGAGGAGACGCAGTAGACAAAGCCGTTGGCCTCCTTGGCGATCATGCGGATGCGGTCGTGCGAGGTCGGGGCGATCATGCTGATGAGCTCGACACCATATTTCTTGCACAGCGGGTCAAATTCATTCTTTTCCTCGAACGGAACGTCCGGCAGGATAATACCCTGAATGCCAACCTCAGCGGCGGTTTTCAGGAACTTTTCCGCGCCATAGGAATACACCACGTTGGCGTAGGTCATGAATACCATTGGAATTGTGACGATTTTTCGCACGCGGCGCACCAGATCAAACACCTTGTCGGTGGTGCATCCGGCGTTCAATGCGCGCAGGTTGCCGTCCTGAATGACCGGTCCCTCCGCAGTCGGATCAGAGAAAGGAATGCCCAGCTCGATGAGATCGGCGCCCGCCTCGGCGATGGCGGGAATCAGACGCTCGGTGGTCTCCAAATCCGGATCGCCGCAGGTGAGGAACGGAATAAATGCCTTTTCATCACGGAATGCGTCAGCAATTGTAATCTTACTCATGAATATCCTCCCCTCGATAGCGTGCCATGGCGGCAACGTCCTTGTCGCCGCGTCCGGACAGGTTGATGACCATAATCTGATCCTTGCCCATAGTCGGTGCGAGCTTGATGGCGTACGCAACAGCGTGGGCGGACTCGATGGCCGGAATAATTCCCTCCGTGCGAGAGAGGTACTCAAATGCGTCAACCGCCTCGTCATCTGTGATGGCGACATACTCCGCACGCTTGCTGTCAAACAGCATCGCATGCTCCGGTCCGATACCCGGATAATCCAGACCGGCGGAAATCGAGTAAACCGGTGCGATCTGGCCGTATTTATCCTGACAGAAATACGACTTCATGCCGTGGAAAATGCCAAGGCGACCGGTGGAAAGTGTTGCGGCGGTCTCGAAGGTGTCAATACCGCGTCCCGCTGCCTCACAGCCGATCAGGCGAACGGATGGATCATCAATGAAGTTGTAGAAGGCGCCGATGGCGTTGGAGCCGCCGCCGACACAGGCGAGAACGGCGTCCGGCAGACGGCCTTCGCGCTCCAGCATCTCTTTCTTGATTTCCTTGGAGATAATCGCCTGAAAATCGCGGACAATCGTCGGGAACGGGTGCGGGCCCATGACCGAACCAAGGACATAATGCGTGTCGTCAATGCGGGAAACCCACTCGCGGAAGGTCTCGGAAACGGCGTCCTTCAGCGTTGCCGTACCGGCGTCCACTGGATGAACCTTTGCGCCGAGCAGACGCATGCGATAGACGTTGAGCGCCTGACGCTCGCAATCCAGACGACCCATATAGACCTCACACTCCAGACCGAGCAGAGCGGCGGCGGTGGCGGTGGCGACGCCGTGCTGACCGGCGCCGGTCTCTGCGATAACGCGGGTCTTGCCCATCTTCTTGGCGAGCAGGCACTGACCGAGGGCGTTGTTGATTTTATGCGAACCGGTGTGGTTCAGATCCTCACGCTTGAGATAAATCTTTGCGCCGCCGAGATCCTTGGTCATCTTTTCGGCGTAGTACAGCAGAGACGGGCGACCGACGTAATTTTTTAGAAGGTCATTCAGCTCCGCATTGAAAGCAGGATCGTTTTTATAGGTGTTATAGGCTTGTTCCAGCTCCAGGACGGCGTTCATCAGCGTTTCCGGGATGTACTGACCTCCATGGATGCCAAATCTTCCGTTCGACATCAGGGTAATCTCCTTGCTATTTCGATAAGAGTCCGGATTTTTCCGGGGTCTTTTTGTTTGTTGGTCTCCGCACCGCTGGAAATATCCACGGCATACGGCTGAATTGCGGCGGTGTCCTTGAGGTTCTGGATCGACAGTCCACCGGCGAGAATAAACGGGCGTCCGATATCGCGAATCAGCGTCCAGTCAAACGCCTCGCCCGTGCCCATGCCGTTGTCGAGCACGATAAGATCGGCGGGGCTTTGCTTGGCGCATTCCAAATCCGCTTGCGTGCGGATGCGAAACGCCTTCCAGACCGGCTTTTCCGTCTCCTTTTGCAGAGCGCGAATGTAGTCCTCGCTCTCGTCGCCGTGCAGCTGAACGATGTCCACAATGCCGTCCTCCAGCAGTCCGATGTTGAACTCTAGCGACTGATTGACGGTCACACCGACGACGGAGATCGACGGCAGAAGCTGCTCGGTCAGCTCATAGACGCGCTCCGGAGAGACACTGCGGTGACTCCGACTGTAGTTGATGACAAAGCCGACATAATCCGGTTCGTACTCGTTGACCGCGCGGATGTCCTGTGGACGGCGCAGACCGCAAATTTTAATTTTCATCGGCTTACCTCCCGCATTTGTGCCAATAGAGCGGCTTTGTCCGCCGCACGCATCAGAACTTCTCCCATCAGAACGGCGTCCGCACCGATTTTTCGCAGTGCGGCAACGTCCTCCGGCGTCTTGACGCCGGACTCGGCGACGTACAGGCAGTCCTCCGGAATCAGATCGCGCAGGCGAGCGGCGTTGGAAAAATCTACCGAAAAATCCTTGAGATTTCGGTTGTTGACGCCGATGATTTTCGCTCCGGCATCCACAGCCGATTGGATTTCTATTTCGTCGTGCGTCTCGACCAGCGCGGACATGCCCAGCTCGTTACAGATACCGAGATAACGCTCGATGGTTTTGGTGTCCAAAATCGCACAGATGAGCAGAACCGCATCCGCACCCATACGCTTGGCCTGATAGATCTGATATTCGTCCACCGTGAAATCCTTACGGATCATCGGGGCGGAAACTTGCTCGCGAATATCGGTGAAAATTTCGTTGCTGCCCAGAAACCACTTGGGTTCGGTCAGGCAGGAGATGCAGTCCGCTCCGGCCTGCTCGTATTCGCGCGCGATGTCCAGATAGGGAAAGTTCTCGGAAATGATACCCTTGGAGGGGGAGGCCTTTTTAACCTCACAAATAAAGGACAGTCCGTCCTTGCGCAGCGCCTGCTCAAAGCAGAACGGTGTGCGGATGGGTGCTGTGCCGCGGGCGCAGGAGACGCACAGCATGTCCTGCTGCTTGTCGTGTTCCACGCGCTCGTGGGAGTAGGCGGCGAGTTCGTCTAAAATCATATTACTTTCCCTCGTTGCTGGCCTTTGCCAGCTCGTCAATCTTGGCGTATGCCTTGCCGGAGTCAATCAGCTCGGCGGCGAGCGCCACGCCGTCGGCGATGCTGTCCGCCTTGCCCGCGATGTACAGAGCAGCGCCGGCGTTCATGAGTACAATGCTGCGCTTTGGACCGCGCTCCTTGCCGCTGAGAATATCGCGCGTAATCTGCGCGTTTTCCTCCGCCGTGCCGCCGACAATATCGGATTTCTGTCCGCGGGTCAGGCCGAAGTCCTCCGGCTGAATCGTATAGGTTTTGTATTCGCCGCCGAAATCGCAGACGGTGGTCGGGGCGCTAATCGAAATTTCATCCAACTTATCCTGCCCGTAGACGACCAGACCGCGCTTGACGCCGAGCTTGGTCAGAACGCGCGCCATCGGCTCGACGAGATATTCGTCGTAGACACCGAGCAGCTGATATTCCGGGCTTGCCGGATTGGTGATCGGACCGAGAATGTTGAATACCGTGCGGAAGCCCAGCTCCTTGCGAATCGCGCCGACGTATTTCATCGAGGAGTGATACTTCTGTGCGAACATGAAGCACGCGCCGACGTCGCGGAGCAGGCGGACGCAGTCCTCCGGGCTCTGCTGAAGATTGACGCCAAGCGCTTCCAGACAATCCGCCGCGCCGCTCTTGGAGGATGCCGCGCGGTTGCCGTGCTTGGCAACCCGAACGCCGCCCGCCGCCAGAACAAACAGCGACGTGGTGGAGATGTTAAAGCTGTGGGCACCGTCACCGCCTGTGCCGACGATTTCCAGACACTCCATGTCGCCGGTATCCACCGGCGTTGCGTGGCTGCGCATTGCGGCGGCGCAGCCGGAAATCTCATCAATCGTCTCCGCCGTTGCGCTCTTGGTGGACAGGGCGGCGAGAAAAGCGGCGTTCTGAGTGGAGGTGGACTCGCCGCTCATGATTTCGTTCATCACCTGATAGGCTTCGTCATAGGAAAGATCTTCCCGCTGTACAATCTTTGCAATCGCTTCTTTAATCATTGCTGTTTCTCCTTTACGATAATCCGTCAAACGGCATGTTCTTACATCGTGATGGAGAGGAAATTCTCCATCATAATCCGTCCGTCCGGGGTCAAAATGGATTCCGGATGGAACTGGAGACCGAAGATTTTTTTCTCCAGATTCATGACCGCCATGACCTCGCCGCCGGCGTCAGTGGAGACCACCTGAAGGGACTCCGGCAGATTGGTGCCGATCAGGGAGTGATAGCGGGCGACCTTGACGGTCTCTGGCAGTCCGGCGAAGATCGGACAGGAGAGGTCAAGCGTGACCTCGCTCTGCTTTCCATGCATCAGCTGCCTGGCGTGGGTGATGGTTCCGCCGAATACCTCGCAGATCGCCTGATGACCGAGGCAGACGCCGAGAATCGGGATTTTTCCGGCAAATTCGCGGATGACGTCCTCACAGACACCGGCGTCGCACGGACGACCCGGACCGGGGGAGAGAAGAATGTGCGACGGCTGCAACGCGCGGATCTCGTCCAGCGTGATCTGGTCGTTGCGCACGACCTTGATGTCCGGCTGAATGCTGCCCGCCAGCTGGTAGACATTGTAGGAAAAGCTGTCGTAGTTATCAATCAGTAAAAGCATGAAATCTCTCTCCTTTCTCAGTTCGCTTCGACCTCGGCGGCATGCTCAATCGCGCTGATGACCGCTCCTGCCTTGTTCTGGGATTCGATGTACTCATTTTCCGGAACAGAATCAGCAACGATGCCGCCACCCGCCTGAATGCTGACGACGCCGTTTTTCTTGACCGCCATGCGGATGGCGATGCAGACATCGAGGTTTCCGGTGAAGTCTACATAGCCGAGCGCGCCGCCGTACACGCCGCGTCCGCACGGCTCCAGCTCCTCAATGATCTCGCAGGCGCGAATCTTCGGCGCACCGGACAGCGTACCGGCGGGGAGAAGCGTCGCAATCGCGTCAAACGCGTCATACTGCGGCAGAATATCGCCCTCTACCATAGAGCAGATGTGCATGATGCGCGAATAGCGGTGAATCATCATATACTCGGTCACATCGACAGAGTTGTACTGCGACAGCTTGCCGATGTCGTTGCGCCCGAGATCGACCAGCATGTTGTGCTCCGCCAGCTCCTTCTCGTCGCTCAGGAGATCGGCCTCCAGTGCGCGATCCTCCTCGTCGGTCTTGCCGCGCGGGCGGGAACCGGCAACCGGAAAGGTGACCAGACGGCCGTTTTGCAGCTTGACGAGGGTTTCCGGTGAGGTGGACATAATTTCAATATCGTCACAGCGGAGGTATACCATGTATGGTGATGGGTTGGTGGTACGCAGCACGCGGTAGGCGTTGAGCAGGCTGTGCTCGTACTTAGTCTCCCAGCGGCGGGAGAGGACGGCCTGAAAAATGTCGCCGTCGACAATATACTGCTTGGTCTTGTTGACGATGTCGCAGTATTGCTCTTTGGTCACATTGCAGTGGAATTCCGGCTTGTCGGTGATGCGCTCGCGCGGCAGCGGCATCGGGTCGCGGATCAGCGCGATGATCTTTTCCAGCTCGGCACAGGCCGCGCCGTAGTTTTCCAGCAGATTGTCGGTTTCCAGATTGACCAAAATCGAAATTTTCTGATATAGGTGGTCGTAGGCGATGACGTTGTGAAACAGCATCAGGTCAAAGTCATCGGCGTCGCTCTCGCTGAGTTTCAGCGTTGGCTCGGCATATCCGATCATACGATAGGAGTAGTAGCCGACCAGACCGCCGGTAAAGGAAGGGAAGCCCGGAATTTTCGGGGCCTTGTATTTGCTCATGCACGCACGGAGCACCTGATAGGGATCATCCGTGGTGACGGATTCCGTCGTGCCGTCGGCGTATTCCGTCGTGACGACGTGGTCGCGGCAGACGATATGCAGAATTGGATCGTAGCCGAGGAAGGAGTAGCGCGCCCATTTTTCGCCGCCCTCCACGCTTTCCAGCAGGAAATAGCGGTTGGATACCTGCGCGATTTTGCGCAGCAGGGTGATCGGCGTCGTGATGTCGGCATAAATTTCACGGCACAGTGGGACGATGGAATACTCCTTAGCGTATTCCTGAATTTCTGCGGTGGATGGTTTTAACATGGTGGTTCGTCCTTTCCGTGTGGAAATAGTGTGCGGGGCAATAAAAAAAGCCTTTATCCCCATCAAAAACAGGGACAAAAGCTACAAACTTCTGCGGTGCCACCCAAATTGCCGTAGTACGGCCACTCTCCACACACAAGCATGTGTGCCTCCGTGGTAACGGCGGAGGAAAACCGTCGGTGCCTACTGCTCCTTGCGGAGGTTCAGACCGCCCTCGCGAGTCCATTCAACCGGCAGGATTGCACTGTGATCTCACCGCCCACAGCTCTCTGAGGAAATCCAAACGTCCAGTTTACTTCTCTCGTTCACAGGTTTTGCTTATTACCACAATCATAGTAAACCCATAGGATGGACTCTGTCAAGAAAAAATTAAAAATTTTGCGGAAAAGAGAAAAAAGAAACATGCGGAGAAATGCACGAAATAGCGCGGAGGAGAGGAACAGAAATGCGCAGGAGAGAGACGGCAAAAAGATCTTGTCAAAATTACTGATTTCTTTACAAAAAGCGGGGAAAAGACTGAACAAGACGTTAAAATGTTGTGAGTATCCGCGAAAGAGAGTTGAAAAATGACGGTATTGTGATATAATAGCAACGTTGTATTCTGCGCATACTGTGCTATCTCAATTGAGAATGATGTGCGGAATGTGGCATGTGTCCGCTGGTGAGAAAGGGCGGCACATTCGCATGGCGTGCCAAAAACGCCGGGGTTTTGCCGACATGTGGAAAATCTTGGTGTCCGGATTGCGCCGTTTTAGCATGAGAAATGGAGAAAGGTGGCTAAGAAAAGCATGAATCTGAAGCTGGATTCACTGCTCCCTACGATGGAGGAGTATCTGAAGAGTGACCGCAGAAAGGATCTGCATGAGGCCAATGCGCAGGATATTCACCACGCGTTGTCCAAGGCGATCATGGCGGGTATTGCTGATGACTGGAAGGAGAGCATTGCGCTGCACAATGAGGCGAGACATGCGTATTACATGTCCGCAGAGTTCCTGATTGGTCGTGCGATTTACAACAATCTGCTGTGCCTCGGCATCTACGACGACGTAGAAAAGCTGTTTGAGGAGCACGGACTTGACCTGAACATGATGGAAGAGGTAGAGGACGCGTCTCTGGGTAACGGCGGTCTCGGTCGTCTGGCGGCATGTTTCTTGGATTCGGCGGCAACGCAGGATCTTCCGCTGGATGGCTACGGTATCCGCTACCGCTACGGTCTGTTTAAGCAGTACATCCAGAATGGCTTCCAGATGGAGACAGCGGACGACTGGACGCGCTATGGCGATCCGTGGAGCATTCGCTATGATTCGCTGGCGGTTAACGTCAAGTTTGCGGACCAGACCATTCGTGCCGTGCCGTATGACATGCCGGTCATTGGCTATAAGACCAAGAACATCGGCACACTGCGCCTGTGGCAGGCAGAGTCGCTCAGCTCCTTTGATTTTAATGAGTTTAACGAACAGCACTATGATGCATCGGTACGTGAGAAGAACCGTGCTGAGGACATCTCCCGCGTTCTGTACCCGAACGATTCCACGGATGAGGGCAAGAAGCTGCGCCTGAAACAGCAGTACTTCTTCTGCTCGGCGTCTCTGCAGGATATGATCCGCAAGTTTAAGGAAACTCACGGTTCGGACTTCAGCCGCTTTGCGGACTTCAACGCAATTCAGCTAAACGACACTCATCCGGTTATCTCGATTCCGGAGCTGGTTCGCCTGCTGACCACCTATGAGGGCGTGGAATTCAACGACGCCGTTCATATCGCGCAGAAGACCTTTGCGTACACCAACCACACGGTTCTGCCGGAGGCGCTGGAGAAGTGGAGCAAGCATCTACTGGTTGCGGTTATTCCGGACGTCTATGCGATTATCGAGCGCATCAACAATATGTTTATCGACGAGCTGTCGCAGCAGAATCGCTCGGCGGACTTTATCCAGAGCGTACAGATCATCAAGCACGATCAGGTACACATGGCTAACTTGGCGATGTACGGTTCGAGCTACGTCAACGGCGTTGCTGAGATTCACACCGAAATCCTGAAGAAGGAGACGCTGCACAGCTTCTACGAGATCTGGCCGGAGCGCTTCCAGAACAAGACCAACGGCGTTACGCCGCGCCGCTGGCTGGCGATGAACAACCGCGAGCTGGCCGCTCTGCTGACCCGTCTGCTGGGTTCGGACGCGTGGGTTACCGACCTGACCCAGCTCAAGAAGCTGGAAAAGTACGGCGACGACAAGAAGGTTCTGGACGAATTCTTACAGATCAAGCATAAGAAAAAGCGCCAGCTGAGTCTGTTTATGCTCAAGCATGACGGTACGGCGCCGATCAAGGGATCGATTTACGACATCCAGATCAAGCGCCTGCACGAGTATAAGCGTCAGCTGCTCAACGCGCTGTCGATTCTGTATATCTACTTCGGTCTGAAGGACGGCTCGATTCAGGATTTCCATCCGACGACCTTTATCTTCGGCGCGAAGGCAGCGCCGGGCTACGTCCGCGCCAAGGGCATTATCAAGCTGATTAACGAGATTGCCCGCGTCGTAGAGGAGGACTCCGAGGTGCGCGACAAGATCCGTGTTATTTTCGCGGCAAACTACAACGTATCCTACGGCGAGAAGCTGTTCGCGGCGGCAAACGTATCCGAGCAGATTTCGACCGCCGGTAAGGAAGCATCCGGCACCGGCAACATGAAGTTCATGATGAACGGTGCGGTTACGCTGGGTACGCTGGACGGTGCAAACGTCGAGATCTTCCAGGAGGCTGGCGAGGAGAACAACTATCGCTTCGGCGGCACGGTAGAGGATCTGGACTATCAGCAGCACCACGATTATATCCCGTATAACATTTACAACAATGACCCGAAGATCAAGCGCGTTCTGGAATCGCTGGTCAACGGTATGCTGGATGACGGCGGCACGGGCGTGTTCCGTGAGCTGTATGATTCGCTGATCCACAAGGTGGACTGGGGACAGGTTCATCCGGATCAGTACTATGTTCTGTATGATTTCATGAGCTATGTGGAGGCAAAGCTCCGCTATAACCGTGATTATAAGGACACCTATGCGTTCGCCAAGAAGTGCTGGATTAACATTTGCAACTCCGGCAAGTTCTCGTCCGACCGCACCATCCGCGACTACGCAAACGAGATTTGGCATATTGACCCGATCGAGTTTGAATAATGCGGAAATCTATTGATGAATGAACAGGACGGCGCAGTATCCCTAGGATGCTGCGTCGGCTGCTGTGAATGGTGAGACTATGGTTTGTGCAGAAAATGAGACATGTGTGATGGAAGGAGCGGCGGTAAGCGCTCCGATTGTGGTAGAAAATGGGAAGGAAGCCAGCCCGGCCAAAAAGAACTTCGACGCCATTGATATCTGCAAGCTGATTGCGGCGCTGTTTGTTGTCGGAATTCACGCAGGGCCGCTGGATTCGTTTAATTCTTTGGCGAATTATGCCGTATTTGAGTGTCTCTCGCGGTTTGCCGTGCCATTTTTCTTTGTGTCCTCCGCCTTCTTCTTTTTTCGCGGCGGCGTGGACGGCAAAAAGCTCAAGCACTATGAGCAGCGGATGCTGATTCTGTATGCCATTTGGTATGTGCTGGCATTTCCGGTTACCTTTATGCGCAAGTACTCGGTTTTCTTTACGGAATATGATCTGCCGATAGCGATTTGGAAGTCCGTGCGCGGTCTGCTGTTCGCGTCCAGCTTCCGCGGCTCGTGGTTTCTTGCCGGCTCCATGTTCTGTGCGGCGGTGATTTATTTCCTGAGCAAAAAGCTTAAGACCGAGCAGATCATGAAAATCGGCGTCGTATTTTACGCGTTTTGTGTGCTGACCAGCACCTACGGTAATTTGATTTACTGGGCGGGCTTCGGCGATATTTACGACAAATTCCTGTTTTATTTTGCGCATCCGTATACCAGCATCATCACGGGTCTGCTGTATTTTACCATCGGCAAGTATTTTGCCGAGCATGAGCAGGAGTTTGTGAACAGGGACACACGGCAGTATGCACTGCTCAGTCTGATTACCCTGCTGGCGATGTTCGCCGAGGGCATGCTTGCCAAGCGGCTGGGACTGGTTGTGTCGTCGGATTGCCTGATTCTGCTGATTCCGAATGTCTGGTGTCTGATGACGCTGGTGCTCAGCGCGCAGGTGCATTTTAAGCACGTCAAGGAAATTCGCGCCAGCGGCGTGATCGTGTTCTTCGCGCATTTCAGCGTGCTGTATGGCTTTGAGCTGCTGGATAAATACACCGGACTACATGTGGATACGCTGACACGGTATCTCCTCATTCTGTTGATTTCGTTCAGCTTTGCGCACTTTGTTTTGAAGATGGAAAACAAGGAGCATTGGGGATGGATGAAATATCTGCACTAAATACAATAGAATAATCACAAAGGCTGTCGGTGAATTGGAATTCATCGACAGCCTTTTTCTCCTTTAGCGGTAATCGCATTTTTGGCACTGGATCATGCTGTTTCGCCAATCCTCTTTGTGAAATGCACCGGCTCACTGACAGATGCTTTGCAGAATGGGAACAACGGAAGCACCCTTGTCGGACAAACGGTATTCAACGCGCGGCGGAATTTCGTCGTAAGTCTTGCGCGACACGATGTCGTTGGAGATCAGCTCCTTGAGCGTGGCGGACAGTACCGCGTCGGTGATGTTGCCCATTTCCTTGCGCAGCTCGCTGTAGCGGAGTACCTCTTTGCTGGCGAGGACGCAGATAATGCGGGATTTCCACTTGCCGCCGAACAGCTCCAGCCCGTATTCGAGCGGACAGCGGATGTCTTTTTCTAATTTGTGCTGATACAAGGTAATGACCTCCGGTATGCTTTTTCTCTATTGTATCATAGCAACCGACAAATGCATAGTTACTATGAAATTTAATAGTGACTTATAAATTTCTCCATATCTTCCACGGCGCGAGTTTCTGCGATAAAATGAAGCCACAGAAAACAAAGCAGCATGCAAACAGGAGGTTTTTATCATGAATGACAGCGTAAAGAACGTATTGCAGAACAATCTTTGGTATCTGGCAACCTGCGACGAAGAGCCAAATGCGGTTCCGGTTGCGTTCAAGGATATCAGCGAGGACGGCAAGCTGCTGGTTGGCGACGTGTTCCTGGAGACCACGCTCAAGAACATCCGTGCCAACGGCAAAATTGCCGTATCGGTGTGCGACGGCACGACGATGGAAGGTTACCAGATCAAGGGCACGGCGGAGTACGTGACCGAAGGCCCGATTGTAGAGGCCTTTGCCAAGGCGGTAGAGAGCATGTTCCAGGGAGCAGTGACCGCAAAGGGTGCGCTGATTATCACGCCGGAGCGCACGATCGTGACGACGCCGGGCGCCGACAACAAGAAGGAACTGTAATATATATATAGGATGCAGCAGCAAACAACGCTCCTGCCAAAGGGATTTCCCTCTGGTCAGGAGCGTTGACCTTTTTGTGAGTATCGCATTGAGTTAAGATTTCCACGGCCGCTGTTTTTTATCCCAGCCGTACTGCTGCCAGTAGACCTTGTCCGCCTCGTTCCAGCCATCCTTTTGCAGATGGCGCATGAGGGAGAAAAATGCCTTGGTTTTCAGCGACGGCGTGACATGACAGGCATTGCGCCGGATTTTTTCGGCGATCTGTGTGGTTTTTGCGTCGATTTTTCGCAGCATTTCCGGCTTGACGTGCTGCCAGCTCATGGCGGCGATGGCGACGCCGTAGCGATAGATTTTACCTGTGCCCCAGAAAAAGGCGCTGTCTGCCAAATCCTTCGTGGTGCTCTTCATACCGGCGCCGGCTGCGGTGGAAATACAGACCACCTGCTTGCGGAACATCGCGGGAGATGGCCGATGGACCATCCAAAGATAGCCATAGTGATCCAAAAGGGCCTTCATCGAGCCGGTGACATGATAGACATAGACTGGACTTGCCAGAATGACGACATCCGCCGCCTCGAGCGCCTGCGTGATCGGCAGAAGTTTTTCATAATGCGGACATAGTGTCTCAGATTCCTTGATACAGCGGGCGCAGCCGACGCAGAAGGCGTCAAAATCGCGGGGGAGAAAAAATTCCGTGATGGTTCCGTCCAGCTTTTCCGCGAGCTGGCGGGCGATATGATAGGTAGAGCCTTGGTGACTCTGCCCGTGGATGATAACGATTTTCATGGTGAATGTCCTCGAGTGCTTGATATTGGCTTTATTATACCATGGGAACTGCTGTCTGTATAGACGAGGCAAGTGGCGATAGGCATGGACAAATTGTACTGAAATTTTACACGAATTTTACACAATGATATTTCCGGCGGCAGTATAATAAACAAGAATAGAAATACATTTTGGGCGTAGGAGGAAGAAGCCTTGCAGACCAAACGAATTTACATAGTGGAAGATGATGAGAATATCCGCTCGATGGTGCAGTATGCACTCAACGGAAATGGATATGAGGCGATTGGATTTGGAAGCGGCCAGCCGTTTTTCAAGCAGCTGGAGGAAGGTCTGCCGGATCTGGTGCTGCTGGATATCATGCTGCCGGGAGAGGACGGCTTGACCATTCTCAAGCGGCTGCGGCAGCAGAGCGAGACGGAGTCGCTGCCAGTGCTGATGCTGACGGCGAAGTCGGAAGAGATGGACAAAGTGCGCGGACTGGATCTGGGAGCGGACGACTATATGGTCAAGCCGTTTGGCATTCTGGAGCTGCTCAGCCGCATTCGGGCCATTATGCGCCGGGCGGATCGCTACAAAAAAGAGGACAAACAGAGCGCGGAACAGCAGACCAAGTATGAGTACGGCGGCATTCGCGTCGATAAGGAAAGCCATGAGGTAGAAGCCTTCGGCAAAGAAGTCCAGCTGACGAAGAAGGAGTTTCAGCTGCTGTGCACGCTGATGGAAAACAGCGGGCATGTGCTGACACGCGAACAGCTGATGTCACAGGTCTGGGGCTTTGAATACAGCGGAGAGACGCGCACGGTGGATATTCATGTCAATACGCTGCGCAAAAAAATCGGCGATGACGGCACGCTGATTCAGACCATCCGCGGCGTGGGATATAAATTCGTATGAGAAAGCGAATTTTTCATACCCTGTGTGCGCTGAGCTTTCTGGGTGTTGCCGTCGCAGCGATGATTACTATCTTTGTCTCCACGCAGTTTAATATGACACAGATGGAGACCAATGTACAGGAAACGGCGCAGATGATTGCACAGAGCGAAAAGGCGCTGGGCAGTCAGAAGGATATGATGCACATGATGGATGCCTTGCCGGATAACATACGGGCGACGCTGATTGAGCAGGACGGCACGGTGCTGTATGAATCTATGGTATCCGCAGAGAATATGGAAAACCACCTGAATCGACCGGAGATCCAAGATGCGATTGCCAACGGAAGCGGAGAGGCCAGCCGAAAATCAACAACACTCGGCACCAAGACCTATTATTATTCTATTCGTTTGAATAACGGCAATATTCTGCGTCTGGCGCGCGAGTATACGAACATGTACGGTGCGATTGGCAGCAGTGTGCTGTTGATTTTGCTGTGGAGCGGTATTTTGGCGGCGGTAGCTGTACTGATGGCGAAGCGCTTGACGGTCTGGCTGATTCGCCCGGTGGTCTATCTGGCGGATCATATGTCGCACTGGGAGGACAGTGAGGTCTACGAAGAGCTGAAGCCGTTTATTCGACATATTCGCGAGCAGGACGACGAGATTGACGAGCAGAAAACGCTGCTTGACCGTGAGCGTGAGGCGCTGAATGTTCTGACGCGCAATATGAAAGAGGGCGTACTGTCGGTCGCCGGCGACCGCAATATTGCCAGCGTGAATCCCTGTGTGCTGTCGATGCTGGTGGGGGAGAACGCGAAGGAAGAAGAGTTTATCGGACACACCTTCCTGATGCTCAACCGCTCGGCGGTTTGGTTTGACTGTGTCAATCAGGCGCTGGCGGGAGAGAACAAGGAAGCGGAGCTGAATCATATGGGTTCGGTCTATCGTCTGTTTGCCAGCCCGATTATTCATGCGGGCAAGGTGGACGGTGCGGTTGTCATTGTTCTGGATGTGACGCAGGAGCGTTTGGCGGAAAAGGTTCGTCAGGAGTTCTCTGCGAACGTGTCACATGAACTCAAAACCCCGTTGACCTCTATTTCCGGTTACGCCGAGATGATGGAGCTGGATATGGTACACGGCAAGGACGACCAGATTGAGTTTGCCCGTCGAATCCACAAGGAAGCGCTGCGCTTGATTGCGCTGATTAACGATATTATTCGTCTGTCCCGCATTGAGGAGGGCGCGCCGAAGGCGTTCCACCTGCTGGAAGTGAAGGAGCTGTGCCGCAATGCCGTGGAATCGCTGGAGCCTGTAGCGGAAAAGGCAGAGGTTACGCTGTCGGTTGAGGGAGATACCTGTCATATTATGGGCGAAGAGAGTATGCTGACCGAACTGGTATACAACCTGTGTGAAAATGCAGTAAAGTACAACCGCGCGGGCGGACATGTTTGGATTCGCACACGAAGCGAAGGAGAAAAGGCGTTAATTGAGGTGCAGGACGACGGAATTGGTATTCCGGAGGACTCCGTGCAGCGTGTATTTGAACGGTTTTACCGCGTGGACAAGAGCCGTTCCAAGCAGACAGGCGGCACGGGACTGGGCTTGTCCATTGTCAAGCACATTGTGGAATACCACAATGGACGAGTGGAGCTGAAAAGCGAGCTGGGAGTCGGCACGACGATTCGTGTCTGGCTGCCGCGTCCACCGGTTAAGCTGAGCGCGTGGAAAGAGGAAACAAAATAAAGAATGGGCGCGTGATGCGATGTATCATGCGCCCATTTTTAAATAAAAAAATAAAAAGCCACAAAAGCATTTGCTTTTATGGCTTTGTTGGTTGCCGAAGAAGGATTCGAACCCTCACAAACAGAGTCAGAGTCTGTCGTGCTACCTTTACACAATTCGGCAGTATCTTTTGCGTGACAACAAAAAATATTATACACTGTTTGAAGTGAAAGTCAAGGCGTTTTTCAAAAAAATTTAGAAATAGTAATCCGGAATGCTGCCGAGAAACGGAGCAAAGAAAGCGGAAAAACCAGCCGAAAAAACAGAAAAAAATGACAGTAATTTTGAGTATAACAGAAATGGAATTCAAAACGGACAAAGAGTATACTAAACTATGTGTAAAAGTATGTGATTTTCCTGATTTGGAGGAACGTATGGTTAGAGAAGATTTAAGAAATATTGCGATTATTGCGCACGTTGACCACGGCAAGACAACGCTGGTTGACCAGATGCTCAAGCAGGGCGGCGCATTCCGCACCAATCAGGTTGTGGAAGACCGTGTCATGGACAGCAACGATCTGGAGCGTGAGCGCGGCATTACCATTCTGGCGAAGAACACCTCGGTGCATTATAAGGACACCAAGATCAACATTGTCGATACCCCGGGCCACGCGGACTTTTCCGGTGAGGTAGAGCGTATCCTTAAGATGGTAGACGGCGTTATTCTGCTGGTAGATGCGTTTGAAGGCCCGATGCCGCAGACACGCTTTGTCTTGCAGAAGGCACTGGAGTTTGGACACAAGATTATTATTGTTGTCAATAAGATTGACCGTCCGGACGCCCGTCTGGGTGATGTCGGCGATGAAGTGTTGGAGCTTTTGCTGACGCTGGACGCCACGGATGAACAGCTGGACAGCCCGATTCTGTACTGCTCCGGACGCGACGGCACGGCATCGACTTCCCCGAATGCACCGGGCAAGGATTTGACGCCGCTGTTTGAGACCATTCTGGCACACATTCCGGCACCGCATGTCAATCCGGACGGCGAGCTGCAAATGCTGGTTTCCTCGATTGATTACAACGATTACGTCGGACGTATTGCCATTGGACGTGTGGAGCGCGGCCGCATGCATGTCGGACAGGATCTGATGGTCTGCAACTACAACAAGCACACCAAGCCGTATAAGGCAAAGGCCGTGTCGATGTACACGATTGACAGTCTGGGTCACACCCCGATTGAGGAGATCTCCGCTGGCGACATCGTATGCGTTTCCGGTATTGAAAATGTCACGATCGGCGACACCTTATGTTCGCCCACGAAGCCGGAGCCGCTTCCGTTCGTCAAGATTTCCGAGCCGACGGTGGAGATGTATTTCTCGGTCAACGATTCGCCGTTTGCCGGACGCGAGGGCAAGTATGTCACCTCCCGTCAGATTCGTGAGCGTCTGCACCGGGAACTGCTCAAGGATGTCTCTCTGCGCGTACAGGAGACTGATAACACGGATACCTTCCGCGTTGCAGGCCGCGGTGAGATGCATCTGTCCATCCTGATTGAGACACTGCGCCGTGAAGGCTATGAGTTCCAGGTTGGCGCACCGCGCGCACTGTTCAAGGAGATTGACGGCAAGAAGTACGAGCCGATTGAGCGCATGGTTGCCGACGTCCCGGCAGAATGCGTCGGTTCGATTATGGAGAAGATGGGTTCCCGTAAGGGGGAGCTGCAGCACATGGCGCCGCAGGGCGACCGTATGCGCATTGAGTTCCTGATTCCGGCGCGCGGCTTGTTTGGCTATAAGACGGAATTCCTCACCGACACCCGCGGCGAAGGCGTTATGAGTTCGGTATTCTATGAGTATCAGCCGTACAAGGGCGAGATCAGCAAACGCTCGACCGGTTCGCTGATTGCGTTTGAGACGGGCACGGCGGTTACCTACGGCCTGTATAACGCACAGGAGCGCGGCACGTTGTTTATTGGCGCCGGCACGGAGGTATACGAGGGCATGATTATCGGCTACTCGCCGAAGAACGAAGATATGGCGGTCAATGTCTGTAAGAAGAAGCAGCTGACCAACACTCGCGCGTCCGGTTCGGATGATGCTCTGCGTCTGATTCCGCCGCGTATCATGTCGATTGAGGACGCGATGGAATTCATCGGCGACGACGAGCTGATTGAGGTCACGCCGAAGAGCATTCGTATGCGCAAGGTCATTCTGTCGAACAACGAGCGCCTGAAGAAGATCAAGGGCAAGAAGTAATAGGAGAAATGCCACATGAAGAACGTAATTGCAACAGGAAACGCACCGGCAGCGATTGGCCCGTATTCGCAGGCCATTGAGACCGAGCAGTTTGTATTCACTTCCGGTCAGATCCCGATCGATCCGGCGGTTGGCGAAATCACCGCAGATACGATTGAGGGACAGGCAGAGCAGGTTATGAAAAACATCGCCGCTATTTTGAAGAAAGCGGGACTGGACTTTTCCAACGTCGTAAAGACGACTTGCTTCCTGGCGGATCTGGCGGACTTTGCCGCATTCAATGAAGTGTACGGCAAGTATTTTCCGGATGCCGCTCCAGCGCGTTCCTGCGTTGCCGTAGCCGGCCTGCCGAAGGGTGCGAAGCTGGAGGTAGAAACCATCTGCGTCAAGTGAGAAAAAACAGTATTGCTTTGACTTGACGGGGAATTCTTTCGTATTTATATCCTAATTTAAAAAAGTCAGGCTGAGACACAGCCGGACAACCAAGATCGGAGTGGGCAAGTGAGAACGCGTTGCCGCTCCGATCTTCTTCATTTTCCGTTGAGGCAATTGGGAGCAAAAGAAAAAACACCGCACATTTCGTGTGCGGTGCTTACTGATTGATAGAATTCATCGGTATTCACTAGTTCCTTTGTTTATTTGTAATTCTTCATTTTTTGAATGATAACCGGCGCAAGAGATAATTCAAAAGAAATCGCTCGCTGGGTATAAAAAAACCACGCCTTCGCGTGGATCGTCAGATTATGAAAAATCACTTGGTAGAAACATAATCATGATCGTCACCGAAGATAAGATCATCAATATCCGGCTTTTCCTGCTGCGGCTTATAGTCGCGGATTCTTAACATAGATAACATAGTGTCACATCCTTTCTGCCTTCTTTTTGTACAGTATACACCAATAATCGTAAAATGTAAAGAGCAAAATGTAAAGAATAAATAAATAGTTTGTAAAGTAATGCGAAAAGAGAAACAACAGTTGCGCAAAATACCCCAGAAAAAAGGGGACTTGAGGAAAAAAAGACCCCCCCGCGCGGCCGATGTCACCAGATTAGTAACCTGCACATCTCCTGCAGGTGGGTTTCCTGTCGCTGTCGTCTGCGCTTCCAACTTCCGCCGTGGCGGGAGGCCTGCACTCTTACAGAGAACAATCGGAATCCCGAAAACTAATTGTGGGTTAAAAAAAGGTGACTGTCGAACCGGGCAGGGAGCTCGGTAGCAAAGTTCGGATGATTTTAGTATATGAGAACGGGGAGAGATTATTCCTCCTCGTCGGACTCATCAAAATCATACAGGCTGTCGGCGCGTTCCATGAAAATCTGGAACACACGCTCGGACTCATCAAAGTCATCCACAGAGGCGAGACACTCCAGTCCGTCCTCTTCTACGACCTTGAGGATGACAACCTCGGCCTCTTCCTCCAGATCCAGCTCGGTCGGGATAAAGGCCATATATACTTCACCATTGTCCTCGATAGTGTCAATATGCTCGAATTCTTTTTCTACGCCGTCCTCGTCGGTGAGGATGACGACATTGGTCTTTTCTAATTCATCCATAGCGGAACCTCCACGTTCGGGTGATTTCTTTTCTTTATGATAACGTATTTCTCCGGATTTTTCAACCGCTTCTGCGGAAAAAATCAAAAGGAGAAATCTTCCTGAAAAATTCGAAAAAAAACAGTTGACAATGATGGGGAAGCGAGGTATACTTGTAAAGCAAAAGAAAGAAGGGCTGCCGTCCTCACCTCGCGCTGACGTGCTGAGAGGTTAACAGAAACCCGCTTTGGCGGTGTTGCGTTCGGACGGTTCTTGAGTTCCCGTCCGTTTTTTTATTGTATTTACCGTTTGGAGGTGCTTACCAATTAGCAGTTTAGAACACCAGATTAATGAGGAGATCCGCGACAAGGAAGTCAGACTGATTGACGGAGACGGAAATCAGGTCGGCGTTGTATCCATCGCCAAGGCGCTGGAAGCAGCCGCTGCCAAGAATCTTGATCTTGTAAAAATTGCTCCGCAGGCTCAGCCGCCGGTTTGCCGCATCATGGACTACGGCAAGTTCCGCTTTGAACAGGCGAAGAGAGAAAAGGAAGCAAGAAAAAAGCAGCATATCGTGGAGATCAAGGAAATTCGTCTCAGCCCGGGTATTGACAGCAATGACTTTAATACCAAGGCCAACCACGCCAAGCGTTTTCTCAAGGGAGGAGACAAGGTAAAGGTTTCTGTCCGTTTCCGCGGACGTGAAGTTACGCATTCCTCCATCGGTCTGGATCTGCTGCACCGGTTTGCTGACGAGTGTGCTGAATTTGGTAGTGTGGAGAAGAACCCCAAGCTGGAAGGACGCCAGATGATTATGTTCCTGGGTCCGAAGAAGGAATCCGCAGCAAAGAAGGATTCCAAGAAGAACGGCAAGAAGGGCGGCAAAAAGCCGGCTCCGGAGGCCGAATAATTCATCGTAAGCCTTTTGTTTATGATATAAGTAGATAATTGGCGTTAATAGAGAGGAGAACATTTTTATGCCTAAGATTAAAACGCACAGCGGCGCATCCAAGCGCTTCAAGATGACAAAGAATGGCAAGATCAAGCGTGCTCATGTTGGCCGCCGTCATATCCTGAACAAGAAGTCCACCAAGCGTCTCAGACATCTGAGAAAGGAAGGCTTCGCAGATTCTACGAACGTAGCACAGGTAAAGCGCCTGATCCCGTACGCGTAATTCAGGATTACGACAATCACTAATTTGACGATTTTGGAGGCTATCGAACATGGCAAGAGTTAAGGGCGCAATGATGACGCGCAAGAGAAGAAAGAAGATTCTGAAGCTGGCGAAGGGCTACTTCGGAGCAAAGTCTAAGCTGTACCGCACCGCGAACGAAGCGGTTATGAAGTCCCTGCGTTACGCATACATCGGCCGTAAGCAGAAGAAGAGAGACTTCCGCAGACTGTGGATCACCCGTATCTCCGCTGCATGCAAGGCAAACGGCGTAAACTACAGCCGTTTCATGAACGGCCTGAAGAAGGCTGGCATCGAGATCAACCGCAAGATGCTGGCTGAGCTGGCAGTTAACGACGCTGCTGCGTTCACCGCTCTGGTTGAGACCGCAAAGGCTGCTCAGTAAAATTTGATTTTGCTCCCGGAACCAGATTTTGGTTTCGGGAGTTTTTTCATTTTTTATACATGGAGAAAGAAATTTGCACCGAAAGGGGAAAATAGCGTGAATACCTTATCTTTGGTACATGATACGCTGACGCGCTTTATTCAGCCGGGCTTTACCTGCCTGGATGCCACGGCAGGTAACGGACGAGATACCGTGTTCCTGTGTGGCCTGACGGGAAAAACGGGACGTGTGCTTGCGTTTGATATTCAGGAAGAGGCGGTTCGGCGGTCGCGTCAGCGCATTGCGGACGAGGGCTGGTCGGACGTGGCAGAGGTGTTCTGTGACAGCCATGCCAACATGGCAAATTATGCCGCGCCGGAGAGCGTAGACTGTATTGTGTTTAATCTCGGCTGGCTGCCGGGTGGTGATCACACGATTTTTACCCATGCCGACAGCACGATTGCGGCGATTGAGGCCGGAATGAAGCTGCTGCGCAAGGGCGGTCTGATGTGTGTCAGCATGTATTACGGCGGCGCGAGTGGCTATGAGGAGCGCGATGCGCTGATGGAATATTGGAAAACCGTCAATCCGGATGAGTTTACCGTGCTGGTGACGCAGTTTGCCAACCGCGCGGGCGACCCGCCGATTCCGGTGTTTTTGATTAAGGGAACCTGATCGCTCGGCGAATCCCACTCACTCGCCGCGTTGAAGCGTCAACACGGCGAGACCGTTCCATTGCCTCGCTCCTCAAATTCCAAACGCTTCGCTGGTTTGGAATTTGAAAAACATAAGATTTTCTTTGAGCATAGACAGGTAGATAATAAGTGAATGGATGGATCGCTTTGTGGTCTTGCTCCTTCGCGCCACAACCGCTTCGCTGGGTTGCGTCGCGAGATACGGTAAGATTTACTTGTATGTTCTCAGGGTAAATCTCACGTTTAGCTCCCTTGCACAGGGGCGATGTTGGTTTGTACCATTTTCCTGCTCATTCTTAGAGTAAATCGTACTATATAGTATGACAACAAAAGGGCCTGCCGTATTTTTACAGCAGACCTTTTATTTTTTTCGCTAGTTTAATGAGAAATTACTCACGAATGGCCTCAAATGCCTGTTTGAGATCGTCCAGAATGTCCTCGACGTTCTCAATGCCGACCGACAGACGAACCAAACCCGGGGTGATGCCGCCGGCGATCAGCTGCTCGTCGGTGAGCTGGCGATGCGTTGAAGAAGCCGGATGCAGAATGCAGGTGCGAATATCAGCGACATGAACCTCCAGAGAGATGAGTTTCAGGCTGTCAATGAATTTGGCAGCACGCTCGCGTCCGCCCTTGATGGACATCGAGATAACGCCTGCCTGTCCCTCCGGCAGATACTTCATGGACAGATCATAATACGGATCGGTGTCCAGACCGGGGTAGTTCAAAAATTCGATGTCATCCTGATCGCGCAGGAACTTGGCAACCATCAGTGCGTTGGCGCTGTGCTGACGAATGCGCAGCGGAAGAGTTTCCAGACCGAGGTTCAGCAGGAATGCACCCATCGGCGTCTGGCAGGCGCCCATATCGCGCATCATCTGTACGCGCGCCTTGGTGATGTAGGCCGCCGGGCCAAAGGCCTCGGTGTAAATCAGACCGTGGTAGGAATCGTCCGGCTCGGTCATGCCCGGGAACTTGCCGGATGCCTTCCAGTCGAATTTGCCGCTGTCGACGATGACACCGCCCATCTGGATCGCGTGACCGTCCATGTACTTGGTGGTGGAATGTACGACGATATCCGCGCCGAAATCAAACGGACGGCACAGAATCGGGGTGGCAAAGGTATTGTCCACGATGAGCGGCAGGCCGTTATTGTGCGCCAGCGTCGCCATCTTTTCAATATCCAGTACGGTCAGCGCCGGATTGGCAATCGTCTCGCCAAAGACCGCGCGAGTATTCGGACGGATTGCCTTTTGCAGCTCTTCCAGCGGAGCGGTGCCGTCGACGAAGGTGACGTCAACGCCCATCTTCTTAAAGGTGACCGCCAGCAGATTGAGCGAGCCGCCGTAAATTGTCGCGGTGGAGACAATATGTTCTCCGGAGGAGACGATGTTGAGCAGTGCAATCATCGTTGCCGCCTGTCCTGCCGAGGTGCACAGTGCACCGACGCCGCCCTCCAAGTCTGCAATTTTCTTTTCGACCGCATCTACCGTCGGGTTTCCGAGACGGGTATAGAAGCTGTCGCCCGCCGTCAGATCGAACAATGCGCCGACGTGGTCGGTGGAATCGAATTTGAAGGTGGTGGACTGATAAATCGGCAGGGCGCGTGCGCCGCCGTTTCCCGGCTCATAACCGGAGTGAAGGCATTTGGTTTCAGATCTCATGGTTTGCTTTTCCTTCCTATCATTTTTGTAGGAAATTGTTAAAATAATAACAATTTTACCTATTAAACGTAGCATAAATGTACAGAGATTGTCAAGCAATTGAGCGGAAAAATGCCTGCTGTCTGTATTGCTCCAAGTGGCAGAATGCGATATAATAAAACAATACAACATCATAGGGAACGGAAACGGGAGGAAGAAACCGGATGGTACAGGAGAAGATCAATCGCATTAACGAGCTGGCGCGCAAGGCGAAGAAGGAAACACTGACAGCGGAGGAGCTGGCAGAACAGAAGGCGCTGCGCGAAGAATATATTGCGGAATACCGTGCAAATTTGAAGGCACAGATGGACAACACCTATGTTGTGGGCACGGACGGTGTGAAGCGAAAACTGAAGGAAAATAAGCCGTATAACGGCTTGAGGAGAAAATCGTGAGCAAGCCGATTGCCATACCCGCTGGAGTACAGCAGATTATCGACTGCTTAGAACAGGCGGGCTACACGGCCTATGTGGTCGGCGGCGCGGTGCGCGATCAGCTGGCGGGAAAACCGCCGCACGACTTTGATGTGTGTACTGCGGCGCTGCCGGAGGAAATGGAGCGCATCTGTGCCCAGTGGAAAACCGTAGAGACCGGACTCAAGCACGGAACGATTACAGTTGTGACACAGGATGGGCCGGTGGAGGTAACGACGTTCCGCACGGAGGGAAAATATAGCGACTGCCGCAGACCGGATCAGGTGGAGTTTGTCGATGATATTGAGCTGGATTTGGCGCGGCGCGATTTTACCATCAACGCCATGGCGTGGAGCCCGACGCGAGGACTGTGTGATCCGTTTGGTGGACAGCAGGATCTCGCGGCGGGAATTTTGCGCTGCGTTCGTGAGCCGGAGGAGCGGATGCAGGAGGATGCGCTGCGCATTCTGCGTGCGCTGCGCTTTGTCGCGGAAAACGGCTATCAAGTCGAGGAAGAGACGGAAAAAGCGGTGCACAGCTGCCGCGCGCTGCTGCGCTATGTCTCGGCGGAGCGCATTACACATGAGCTGCTGCGCATTTTGTGCGGTGGATATGTCGGACGCGTGCTGATGACGTATTCGGACGTTATCACGGAAATCTTGCCGGAGCTGCGCCCGATGATCGGTTTCTCGCAGAATAATCCGCACCATAAATATGACCTGTGGGAGCATTCTGTCCGCGCAGTGGAGGGCATTCGTCCCGATCCGCTGCTGCGATTGGTGATGCTGTTGCACGATGTGGGAAAGACGGCGTGCTATACCGAGGATGAGAGCGGCAGAGGTCACTTTTACGGTCATGCCAAGTGGTCGGTGCCGATGGCACGGTCGGTGATGTGTCATCTGCGGCTGGATCGGGCGATGCATGCGGAGACGCTTTATCTGGTGCGGCATCATGACACACCGCTTGGGCTAACCCCGCTGAGCGTTCGCCGCAAGCTGGCAGTACATGGCGAGCGGCATTACCGTAATCTGCTGGCGATCCACAAGGCGGACTGCATCGGACAGGGCACGACAGAATATAATTTAAAGGACTTGCTCCGGAGTGAACAGCTGTTTGAAACCGTGCTGGTGGAAGAAGGACGGATGAAGCGGCGCGATTTGGCGGTGAACGGTAACGATCTGCTGGCGTGGGGTGTGCATGGCATGGAGATCGGCGAAATACTCGCCGCTCTGCTGAATTATGTCATGGATGACCCGTCCCGCAACACGAGAGAGCAGCTGCATCAGAAGTTTGAGGAGCTGCGGCAGCACGAGGATCATGCGGAGTTTACGGTCAACGGTATGAGCTGGGGACACTGCGCGGATGAAGTGCGCGCGGTGCTGGAGAACATTCCCTCAGTGCGGGAGGCGAAGGTGGATTTGCCCAGCGGACGGGTGGAAGTGGTAGGAGATCATATTTCACTGGGTGAAATCCGTCAGGTATTGGCGGGTGCCGGATATGAGGTGGCGATTTGAGTATGAAAGAAGATTACAAGCAGATTTTTTTGGATACGTACCGCGCCAATGTGACGCGGCGGGGCGCAGATCGCCTGTTGGACTGGCTGCTGACGACGGATTTCTTTGATGCGCCGGCGTCTACACGCTTTCATGCCGCCTACGCCGGTGGTCTGGTGGAGCACAGTGTGAACGTGTACCGAACGCTGATGAAAAAGCATTTTGTCGAGGGCGAGGACGATCTGGAAAGCGTGACGATCTGCACGCTGCTGCACGATATCTGCAAGGCGGGATTTTACGAGACATCTTTCCGCAACCGAAAGAACGAGGCCGGCGTGTGGGAAAAGGTGCCGTATTACACGGTAAATGACAAATTCCCATACGGACACGGAGAAAAATCCGTGTTTTTGATTGAACGCTTCCTGCGGCTGAAAAATGAGGAGGCGATGGCGATTCGCTGGCACATGGGCGGCTTTGATGAATCCGTCAAGGGCGGCTCGTTTGCGCTGGCGAATGCGTTTGAGGCGTATCCGCTGGCGGTTAAGGTACATCTGTCGGATTTGGAAGCGACGTATTTGTGTGAGACACGGTTTGGAGAGGAAGAATAACATGCAGGCAAAGGCATTTCATCTGAACACCCCGACGGAGGGATTCGTCAACATCACGCACAGCGTACAAAGTGCGATTGCAGAGAGCGGGATTCAGAGCGGCATCGTTGTGGTTTGGTGTGCGCACACGACAGCGGGCATTACGATCAACGAAAACGCCGATCCGGATGTCGTGACGGACATGCTGCTCGGCTTGGAGCGGGCGTATCCGGACCGACCGGAGTTTCGGCACGCAGAGGGCAATTCCTCAGCGCATCTGAAGTGCTCGGCGATGGGCGTGAGCAAGACGATTCCGCTGGAAGACGGACGGATGCTGCTCGGCATGTGGCAGGGACTTTACTTCTGTGAATTCGATGGCCCACGCCGCCGGACGTATTATGTCAAAGTGATGGAAGGGTAATGAGAAACATTCAGTTCGTCATCGTGCCGCTGTGCTGTGGTGTGATATAGTAAGATTTACTCTAAGCATCGAACAGAAAACCAAAAGGTCTGCTGCACATTGCAACGTGCAGCAGACCTTTTCCTATCCTAAATGATGTTCTCGCGCATAATAAAAAATATACTGTTGATAAATTCCGGCGTAGGGACTGTTGGTAAAGACGGAGAGGTCGCCGGGATAAAAGGCGGCGGCTTTCTTCATCCAGGTATCCACCGGAAAGGCATCCAGTTTGTGCAGGCCGAACAGCAAAAAGCAGTCGGCAACTTTGCGTCCTACGCCGCGCAGCTGCATGATTTCGCGGCGGGCATGGTCGGTGTCCATGGCATCTAGTGACGCAAAATCCAATGAGCCTTCACAGATGGCGCGGGCGGTGGAAATCAGATAAGGGGCGCGATAGCCGGCGCGCAGAAAGTCCAGATCAGCACGTTTTAATGGGGCGATTTGCTGCGGTGTCGGGAAGGAGTACAGTGTCTCACCGCCGGAGAAAATTGGCTCACCGAGCGCGGTGCACAGGCGGGAGAGAATACTGCGGATACGGGGAATGTTATTGCACTGGGAGATCAGAAAGGAGCACAGCGCTTCCCATGGCTCCTGCCGGAGAATGCGGATGCCGCGTCCAAAATCGGCGGCATCGCGCGTGAAGGAATCTATGCTGAATTGGTCACAGACGGCGTCGTAATCCAGCGGCGCGTCAAAGTAATCGCTCCACATAGAGAGTGCGTCGGGCGATGTTTGGATGTGCAGAGTGCCGTCTTTGTCGGACACACGGGCGGGAACGCCGCGCACGATGCCGAGCCAGCTGCCGTCGTCCTGCGGCGTCCAGCGGAAGCATTGTCCACAGTCCAGCGTGCGCGCTGCGCGAAACGTCCCGCACAGAGGCAGAGTAACGGGATCAGAAAATGAATGCATAGAGATTCCTCCACGGTACAAATTTCTGTGCTGATGGTAGCACAGAAAAACGAAAAAAGCAACAATATGAGGACGGAAAGGCGGCTCTGCGACGATATAAGCGGATACTATCGAAGAAGAGAGGGAATTTTGTCGAATTAGCCCTGTTATCGTGAAAAAAAGTATGATATAATAAATTGATTTTGTTTGGAGAGAGGTGGTTTCGTGGCGGATCAGCGCGATCCTTTGGAATATAATTGGGGACGGGAACACGGAAAGCGGCTGCATGTGACGTATGATGAGAGCATTGCACAGCGCCCGGGATTCAGCGAACACACGGCAAATGGTATTGAGGGCGCCGGATACGACATGAAGGAGCGGCAGAAGCGCCTCCGCAGCCGCACGGCGAAAAAGACAATTGGTATTCTTGCCGCGCTGCTGATCTTTCTCTCCAGCACATACTGTTTCTTAATCTACTCCAATATCCCGTTTATTGCGAAGTGGAGAACGATTTATATTGAGACCGCGATGGGCACCATGACGCACCATTGGCTGGCGGAGGCGTTTATTCCGCAGAATGTCATTGATCAGGTTATGAACAACCGTTCGACGATTGAGGAAGAACAAAAGGGCCTATCTAGCTCATGGAGCACAAACACGGAGGAGGCTATAGATTATACACAGGCAGTTCGGCCGTGGGATCAGCTGAAATCCGAGTTTACGACCTATTATTCGGAGATTGACTGGGACACGCTGAAGAGCTATTTGCAAAAGCACGGCAGCTCTTGTATTGACAGTGATGGCTATCTGTATATTGACGAAGCGGACTACGGCGATGAGGACACCGGAATCCGAACGACCAAGGGCGATCCGGTCTGTGTACTGGATACCCGCAACGGCATTGTCATCGTCACACTCAAGGGCGATTCCTATTACGGAAAGATGGCGCTGGTAAAATGCGCGTCACAGGTAAGCGTCGCGGCGAGCGATGCGCTGGGTTCTGAGGGCGAATTTATTCAGGACATTGTGAAGAGTCATGATGCGATTCTCGGCATTAACGCCAGCGGATTTTATGATCCGAACGGTACGGGCAACGGCGGCGAAGCGTATGGCATGATTTTCTCGAACGGCAAGCGTCTGCGCGGACGAGAGGGTTGCTCGATGAAGGTCATCAGCCTGAGCAAGGATGACCGGCTGAACGTATCGGACAAAAAGCCGAGCGATGCACGCGAAGCGGTACAGTTTGATCCGGTGCTGATTTTGGATGGCGATTTGCTCATCAGCGGCTCGTCTGGCTGGGGTCTCCAGCCGCGCTCGGTCATCGGACAGACGCGCGACGGTCAGATGATGCTGACGGTTGTGGATGGACGACAGGCGGGCTACTCGGTCGGCATTACGCTGGGTGACCTGTCGGATATTCTGTACAAGTACGGCGCATATCAGGCGTGCAATCTGGACGGCGGTTCGTCGTCGCTGATGTACTACGATGGGCGTGCGATTACGAGTTCCTCGTCGGCGGACTCCGAGCGCGGACGCCATGTGCCGGACGCATGGATTGTATCCAAGGCTGGTTCGTAAAGCAATGGTATAGAAAGAGAAGGAGAAACGACCGTGGCAGTACAGTATAAAAACCAGTTTGAGACGACAGACGCCATGTTGACGGAAT
The DNA here is from genome assembly GCA_934532985.1 of uncultured Butyricicoccus sp. GTDB lineage: Bacteria > Bacillota > Clostridia > Oscillospirales > Butyricicoccaceae > Butyricicoccus_A. The sequence goes on from CAKTAV010000005.1 coordinate 103,561, forward strand.
ATCTGGATATTGTCCTGCGGCGCAGACCGTGGAAGGGCAGTGCGCTGATTATGCTGTTGGCGGCGGTTGCCGTGCTGGGCTCACTGCGTAGCAGAAATATCGCCTCGGCGGTTGTCTTTGCGCTGTGTCTGTTCATTGTGCTGACGGCGCAGTTGGTGACTCCGTCGCGCATGAAAAAGAAGGTGGAGCGGGAGATTGGACATTCGGTACCGGTTTCCGTGACACTGGGCGGACACATCGAGCAGACGGTGGACCGCGAGCTAGTCCGTGTGGAATATAAGGATATCACGGCGATTTATTACCTGCCGCATGTGTGGGTACTGACCTCTGGAAAGGGCCGCGATGTTTTGCTGGATCCATATTCGTTTATGGACGGAAAACCGGAGGCGTTTCAACATTTTATCGAGCAGCGATGCAACAATGTATCCATTCATCGCGCGGTAGAGGAAAGTAAATAAAGACAACGAGCATATAGAGCGGAAGCATTCCAGAGAGTGCTTCCGCTTTTTTTCATCTATTTTTTGCAGCGGCAGGAATGCAACAAGCCGGAACAGAATAGGATGCATAGGAAGCGAAAGCAAAGAGGCTCCGTTCGATGGAAATTGCAGAAAAACTGTGGCATGGTAAGGAACAAAGCGCAAAAAGGGAGGTGAAAAAAACGGAGAATACTGTTATACTGATATCAGCGGGGACGATTTCCGGCAGACGCAGTATACAGACGGTGCAGAGCGAGCTGTATGCGAGGGCGTTGGAGCAAGTCGGCGCCATCGGTGTGCTGGACGGCGGATATGGCGATCCGGAGGGACTGGCACAGCGCATGGACGGGCTGATTCTGTCCGGCGGCGGGGATATTCACCCGGCGTTTTATGGGCAGACGATCAGCGGACAGGCCATGAGTGTGGACGAACAGCGGGACGAGCGCGAACGCGACCTGCTGCGCTGCTTCTGTGAGCAGGAAAAGCCGGTGCTCGGTATCTGCCGCGGCTTGCAGGTGATTGACGTGTTTTTTGGCGGAACGCTGTTTCGCGAGCTGGGCACGGCGCGGCTGCATGAAAACACGATTCACACGGTCATCACGTCGGAGAATGGCAGCCTGCGGGAGCTGCTCGGCAAGAGCCTGTTGGTCAACAGCTATCATCATCAGGCGATCCGCACGCTGGGACGCGGCCTGATCGTGACGGCGGTGAGCGAGGCGGACGGTGTGATCGAGGGCATTGAGCATGAAGAGCTGCCGATTACCGCCGTACAGTGGCACGCCGAGCGAATGCTTGAGGGCGTGTGCCGTGATACGAAACTTTCAATGCGTCCACTGCTGGAGCAGTTTGTCTGCCGCTCCAGACGATGTGAGGCGGTTGTATAAGACGGGAGAGAAATGCATGGCAAAGGAAATCCGGCAAATCAATCTGGAGGATGACCGTCCAACGGTGTCACAGGCGCTGAGCCGCCTGAAGCTGGAGCTGGGACTGGCGAGCCGCCAGGGGATACAGGTATTAAAAATTATCCATGGATTTGGCTCGACGGGAAACGGCGGAAAAATTCGCGTTGCCGTGCGGCGGGAGCTAGGTGCGATGCAGAAAAAGAGCGCATTTGGCTTAGTGATCCCGGGAGAAAAGCTGAGTATCTTTGAGGAAGAGACACGGGTACTGCTGCGGCGGTGCCCGGCCTTCCGCAAGGATTCGGATATCAATCGGCATAACAACGGCATTACGGTTGTTTTGCTGAAAAAGTGACAGAAACAGAGAGGAGAAATCTTGTATGGTAACAAGAGCAAATGAAAGAAAGCAGGACGTTGTCAGCGATCTGCGCGGAGGAAAGGGCGACGTTGCCCGTCAGCATCTGGTCCTGCCGGAGGATTCCTGCGGCAAGTTCAAGATGTGCTGTGTGCTGACGCTGGAGCCGGGCGTTTCGATCGGCGAGCATCCGCATGTGGAGGACGCGGAATTCTGCTACATGCTGGAGGGTGAGCTGACGATTACGGATAACGGTAAGGAATGTAAGATGCACCCGGGCGACGCATGGTACTGCGGCGGCGGTGCGTTCCATTCCTCGCGCAACGCGTCGGATCAGCCGGTTAAGTTTATGGCGATTGTTGTGGAATAAAAAATAGAATATACAGGCAAGAACGAGTACCCTCTTTGTGTATTATGCAAAGAGGGTATTTTCTCCTATGTGGAAAAATAGTTGGTTGTTGGAAAAAATCGGTCTAAAATTTGAATCGTGAGAGAAAATATAGTATGATAAAGGAGAAAACGGAATTCTTTGACTTTTTTCGGATTGCCGTCTGTTTTCGGGGGATGACAGAAAGCGGAAAAAAAACAAACGCGGATAGAGTAAACTGCGGAGCGTGCGAAAGGAGCGGATGAAGGATTGCGTTTTGCGGCAGCGAGAGATCGCTGGCGAAAAAATACCGAGGTGTAAGGAGAATACGAGATGAAGTGCAGAAAAACAGCGGGTCTTGTTTTGGCGGCAGTGTGCCTTCTGGGCACGGGCTGTGCCAAAAATGTGGATCTGACCATTGAGGACATGGGGGCGAATCGCCATTTTCAGGCAAAAACCGGTATGACGGTGGAGGAAGCGATGGATCAGGCAAACTTCGCGCTGGAAAAGAAGGACGAAACCACGCCGGCGCGGGACACCAAGATCACGGAGCAGACCAAGACGGTCAAAATTGAGCGATATGCCAAGGTGACGGTGATTGACCAAACGGGCAAGGCACAGGCGGTCGCTATGGCGGGCGGAACGGTGCGCGATGCATTGAAGCAGGCGGGCATCACATTGCAAAAAAGAGAGTATGTCGAGCCGGAAAAAGCAGCCTATCTACAGGATGGAATGGAGATTCGCGTTCACAAAAAGCACCGTGTGACGGTTGTGGCGGATGGAAAGCAGAAAACTGTTTGGACAAAGGCACAGACGGTACGCGACCTGCTGAATGATCAAAAGATCAAGGAAAAGAAAAATGACAAGGTATCACCGAGACGCGGTAAGAGGATCACGGATAAGGTGACGAAGGTTGTTGTCGAGCGCATTAGGTACAAAAAGGTGAAACAGACGGAGAGTATTCCGTATGAGACGAAGATAAAGTATTCCGATACGATGAAGCAGGGAACAAGTCGCGTTTCTGTTCCGGGCGTGAAGGGGAAGAAAAAAGTAACCTATCGTGTAAAGTATGTTGAAGGCAAGAAAAAGAGTCGGAAGATTATCAAGGAAACGGTGATCCGCAATCCAGTGAAAGAAGTTATTCTCTATGGAACAGCGACATCGTGAGACAAAAATAGAAGAGAAAAAGTCTGCTGCGCACGGCAGACTTTTTTCTTTTGTGCACGACATGCTGTTGCGATTTGGAAATGAATAGCGAAAAGAGAGAAAAAGGATGAAAAGAATGGAAAATGCGGCAGCTTATGCATGTTACTATGTCGAATGGTGTCATGAACGAAAGGGAGCAGAATGGTGACATCGTGACAAAGGAAATGGTGACAAGTCATTTGGCAAAAAAAGCGAGGCAAAGCAACAACTGATCCAATAGTTTTCCGTGATACTGCCAAAAATGGCAGGAGATAATTGCACGGATACTGGGTAAATGGTATACTAGACTCAAGGATGTCAGTAATGGTTGAGGACAAATGTACCGGAAGGTTCGGTTGAGAAACCGCATTTCTGACAGCATAATGATAGTTGGAAACAGGGAAGGGGCAGGAAGAAATGTCAGTAATGAATGCCGTAGAGGCAAAGAATAAAAGCCAATTGACGGAACGGCAGAAGTCGATCATTCAAATACTGACAAAATCTTCTGCGGCGCGCCCCATTACCGTCGGCATGATTTCGGAGGACATGGGAGTCAGCTCGCGAACGATTTTGCGAGAGATCCCCACCGTGGAACAATGGCTGACTCAAAATGATTTCCACCTGATTCGCAAACCGAGCGTTGGCTTGATTCTGGACGAGAGTGTGGAAAACAAGCGGCTGATTTTAGAGCTGCTGGAGGTGGAGTCGGTTTATAAGGCCTATCCGAAGCAGGAGCGACAGCGCCGTATTCTCGGCGAGCTGCTGTATGCAAAGGAGCCGGTAAAATCCTATTATTTCACCTCGAAATTTCACATCTCGGAGGGAACGCTGACTAGTGATTTGAATCAGGTTTCGGAATGGCTGAAAACCTATCATATTCATCTGATTCGCCGTCCGGGTGTCGGCATCTTTCTGCGCAGTGCGGAGGAGAACTACCGGCAGGCGATTGCAAATGTCATCTATGAGAACATGGATGAGCAGACGGTGATGCAGCTGATCTGCGGCGGGGAGCTGCCGGAGAAGGGCAGCAGTGTGCCGGTACAAAACCGCGTATTTGAATTGCTGGACAACAGCATGATGGCACGGGTAGAGCAGATTCTGGTGGAATCTGAACGGCAGCTGCATATTCGCTATGCGGACAGCGCATATATTGGCCTGATCGTACACATTGCGCTGGCGATTCAGCGCATACAAAATGAGGAAAACATTGAGATGGAGCCGGAGCGCTTGCAGCAGCTGATGATGCAGCCGGAGTTTTCGATTGCGGAGGAGATGGCGGATCGGCTGATGGAGGCCTTTCAAATCACTATCCCCAAGGGAGAGATTGGATATATCACAATGCACCTGTGCTCGTCACAGATGTGGTCCGGTTCAAACCGGGCACGCAATATGGATCAGGTGGCACTGCGGCAGATGGCGGTGGAGATGATTGCTCTGGTCGAGAAGGAGCTGGATATCCCGCTGAGCGACGATGACAGCCTGCTGGAGGACTTTTGCACGCACCTTGCTCCGGCGGTCAGCCGTATGACCATGGGGATTCATATTGAAAACACGCAGTTGGAGACGCTGCGAGAGGAATACCCGCAGATGATGGTGGCGACGGACAACGCGTGTCAGCATGTGCTGTGCCGTGAGCTGGGCATTGACCACGTGCCAGAATCGGAGGTGTCGTTTTTCGCGATGCACTTTGGTGCGGCGGTGGAAAAAAAGCTGCAAAGGCAAAAGCGCATTTCGGTTGTTGTCGTGTGCCCGACGGGCATCGGCACATCGAGAATCCTGGAAGCCAATCTCAAGAAGGAGTTTTCCTTTTTAGATATACGGGGCGTTCGCTCCATGTTTCGAATTGACACAGAAGAGCTGAGACAGCAGGGCGTGGATTTGATTATTTCTACGGTAAACCTGACGACGGATTTTCCGTGCGTGGTGGTAAATCCACTGCTTCAGGCGGGCGACCGCCGCGTGATCGAGCAGGCGATTTTGTCTATGCAGGCGCAGAAAAAGGAGAGCCGAAAACGGACGCCGGTCAAGGAGCTGACGCTGGAGGATATTCACGCAATTACCCAGATGGGCTTGGAGCTGCAAGAGCTATTGCAGAATGTGAAGTTCGAGACCGTGAAGGTGGCGACGAGCCGTGATGCGGTGATTGCGGCGGCGGGTACGCTGTTCGCCGAGGATGAACGCATGGCGACGGACATTGAAAACGGTCTGTATGAGCGCGATCAGCTGGCGGATACCTACGTCAAGCAGTTTCACGCGCTGATGCTGCACTGCCGGACGGATATGGTAGAGCATGCACGGCTGGGCTATCTTCGGCTGGAACCGCCGCTGTATGAAAAGGGAAAGGTCGTATTCGGCGCGTTTGTTATGCTGGCGCCACGGGAAGAAAGCGCAGCACAGCCGCTGCTGGGGGCGGTTAGCTCTCTTTTGGTAGAGAATAAGACACTGACAGACCAACTGCAAATGGGAGACTGGGACGCCAGTCTCGGATCACTGGCAGCGGGTATGAGTGCTTATTATAAACAACAGTTGATGAAACGGTTAGGAGTTGAAGAAAGATGAAACAAGCAGTTCAAAAGTTTGGTAAGTTCTTGTCCGGAATGGTCATGCCGAACATTGGCGCGCTGATTGCCTTTGGTTTGCTGGCGGCATTGTTTATCGACACGGGCTGGGTTCCGAATAAGGCGCTGTCTCAGCTGAATGGACCGCTGCTGAACTTTGTAATCCCGATTTTGATTGCATCGACCGGCGGTTACATGGTAGGCGGCGAGCGCGGACGCGTTATGGGCGCCATTGGTATTATGGGTGCGATTGTCGGCTGTACGGCGGGCAACATCAGCTTCTTTGGTGCCGAGATTGAGAACGGTCAGACCATGCTGCTGGGCGCGATGGTAATCGGCCCGCTGGGCGGCTGGATTATCAAGAAGTTTGATGCCGCTGTGGACGGACACATTCCGGCAGGCTTTGAGATGCTGGTCAACAACTTCTCGGTTGGCATTTTGGGTATGCTGCTGAATATTGTTGGTTATATTTTTGTTGGACCGATTCTGAGTGCGGTAATGACGGTTCTGTCCGCCGGAGCACAGATTCTGGTCAATGCAAACCTGCTGCCGCTGGTTGCTATCGTTCTGGAACCGGCTAAGGTCCTGTTCCTGAACAACGCTATGAACCACGGCATCTTCACCCCGCTCGGCACGCAGCAGGCCGCCGAGATGGGCAAGTCGATTTTCTACATGCTGGAGACCAACCCGGGACCGGGTCTCGGTGTCCTGCTGGCGTACTGGATGTTCTCCAAGGATAAGATGACCAAGGCTTCCGCACCAGGTGCGATTATCATTCACCTGTTCGGCGGTATCCACGAGATTTACTTCCCGTATGTTCTGATGAATCCGGCGGTTATCATCGCGCCGATTGTCGGCAACATGTGCGCGATTTTCTTCTATTCGATTACCAACTGCGGTCTGGTTTCTCCGGCTTCCCCGGGTTCCATCATCGCGATGATTATGGTATCGCCGCCGTCGCAGATTCTGCTGACCATTCTCGGCGTTGCGATTGCTGCCGGTGTATCCTTCATCATTGCGTCCCCGATTATCCGCATGGGACACAGCAAGGATCTGAACGAGGCACAGGAATCGGTTGCCGCCAGCAAGGCGCAGTCCAAGGGACAGGCGATTGCCTCCGGCGAGAAGAAGGCTTCGGCCGATGTACACAAGGTTGTATTCTCCTGCGACGCAGGCATGGGCTCGTCCGCGATGGGCGCGACCCGCTTCCATAAGCGCATTAAGAACGACCGTCCGGAGATGATTGTCATCAACACCTCTGTGGATAACATTCCGAGCGATGCGGATATTGTTGTTTGTCAGCATGTTCTGGCAGAGCGCGCCGCAAAGAGCGCACCGCAGGCAGAGCTGGTGACGATTGACAACTTCCTGACCGATCCGAATTTGGATGCACTGTATGAGCGTCTGTCCAAGGTAGAGACGGATGCTTCGGCTGCACCGGCAACTCCGGCGGCAGAAGAGCCGAAGGCAGAGCCGGCAGAGGATGCCGCGGTTGCAACGGCAGGCAAGGTTGCCATGCTGCGTGAGGGCATCAAGCTCGGACAGAAGAGTGTGACGAAGGAAGAAGCGATTCGCGCCGCCGGTGAGCTGCTGAAGCAGATCGGCTGTGTCGATGACGCGTACATCGACGCGATGCAGGAGCGTGAAAAGCTGGTCAGCACGTATATGGGTCTGGGCGTTGCGATTCCACACGGCACGACGGAGGCCAAGGGTGCGGTAAAGAAGTCGGGTATTGTTATGCTCCAGTATCCGGACGGCGTTGATTTCGGCGACGAGAAGGCGCAGCTGGTATTCGGCATTGCCGGTGTTGGCAATGAGCATTTGGATCTGCTCGCCAACATCTCGAATGCACTGGAGGACGAGGATTTCCTGGAAGAGATGAAGACAACGACGGATATCAATGTTATTTTGAAGAAGTTTGGTTAATAGCAAAGGAGACGACCTAAGATGAAAAAGGCAATTCAGTTTGGTGCCGGAAACATCGGTCGCGGATTCATCGGTGCCCTGCTGTCGCAGGCAGGATACCATGTAGTCTACGCAGATGTTAACATGGCAATCGTAGACAAGATCAATGAGGACAAGATGTATACCGTACATGTCATGGACGTGGATTGTGTGGACATGCCGATCAAGGACATCAGCGCGGTGGATTCGTCCAAGCCGGAAATGGCGGACACGATTGCAGAGGCTTCCCTGATTACCACTGCCGTCGGTCTGGTTATCCTGCCGCGCATCGCTCCGACGATTGCCGCCGGAATCGCCAAGAGAAAGGCAAACGGCTGCACGGAGCCGATGAACATCATTGCGTGTGAAAATGCGATTCGCGCCAGCTCGCAGTTGAAGGAAGCGGTATACAATGCGCTGGACGACGAGGGCAAGGCGTATGCGGATGCGTACATCGGCTTCCCGGACTGCTCGGTAGACCGCATTGTTCCGCCGGTAAAGAGCGAGAATTTTATCGATGTTGTGGTTGAAAACTACTATGAGTGGAATGTAGAGAAGGCATCGTTTAAGGGTGAAATTCCGGCGATTCCGGGTATGAATCTGGCGGACAACCTGATGGCATACATCGAGCGCAAGCTGTTTACGCTGAACACCGGACATGCGATTACGGCATATCTGGGCGTGCTCAAGGGATACAGCACGATTGATGAGGCAATTGCTGACGAGGAGATTTACGAGACGGTGCACGCAGCGATGACTGAGAGCGGCGATGGACTGATTCGCAAGCACGGCTTTGATAAGCAGGCACACTATCAGTACATCGACAAGATTATCGGACGCTTTAAGAACCCGTACCTGAAGGATGACGTCACCCGTGTTGGCCGTGAGCCGCTGCGCAAGCTGAGCCCGACGGATCGTCTGACCAAGCCGATGATGACGGCATACGGATATGGCCTGCCGGTGGATCATCTGATTACCGGTATGGGTGCTGCCTTCCGTTACAACAATCCGGAAGACAAGCAGAGTGTTGAGCTGCAGCAGAAAATTGCAGAGCTTGGCATTGAGGCTGCCGTTCGTGAGGTTACCGGCATTGAGGAGAGCGCGCTGGTTGCCCGCATTGTAGCGGCCTATAACGACGTGGCAGCGAAGTAAATCGTCGTTTGGAGGAAAAAACAGGATCTACCTGTGGTTGCGAAGTGAAAAGGAAAGGGATGCCCGTCCGCAAAAATGCGGACGGGCATCCTGCTATTGAAGTATGCAAAAACAGGAAGAAAACAGCGGGTTGTGCGGGATGCACAAAGGAAATCCGAGAGGGAATCGAGAATTTACCGCGGAATGAATGGAAAAAATCGCGAAAGTAGCGTATAATAGAAAACAATTATTGACAGGTATCTCTGCGATTGATGATGCAGAGTGGGAAAGAGAGCTTCTGCCGGTGCAGCCGGTGGAAGAGGGAATGATTTGACATGGAGGAAACAGATCTATGTGTGGAATTGTAGGATTTACCGGACATCACCAGGCGGCGCCGATTCTGCTGGACGGCCTGTCTAAGCTGGAGTACCGCGGATATGATTCGGCGGGTATTGCCGTGCGCAACGGCGAAGAGCCGATTACTATGGTTAAGGCAAAGGGCCGCCTGAAGGAACTGATGGAAAAGACCAACGACGGCAAGGCGCTGGTCGGCAGCTGCGGCATCGGACATACTCGTTGGGCAACCCATGGCGAGCCGTCGGAGACCAATGCACACCCGCATTGCAACGATGAGCACACGATTGTTGCCGTACACAATGGCATTATTGAGAACTATCAGGAGATCCGTGCGAAGCTGACCAAGAAGGGCTATACCTTCTATTCGCAGACGGACACGGAGGCCGCGGTCAAGCTGATTGACTACTATTATAAGAAGTACAACATCGGCCCAGTGGACGCACTGGCAAAGACGATGGTTCGTGTGCGCGGTTCGTATGCGCTGGCGGTTATGTTTGAGGATTACCCAGATCAGATTTGGGTAGCGCGCAAGGACAGCCCGATGATCGTCGGCGTGGCAGAGGGAGAATCCTATGTGGCGTCAGACGTTCCGGCGATTCTGAAGTACACCCGCAATGTCTATTACATCGGTAATCTGGAAATGGCCTGCCTGAAGAAGGGCGAGGTAGACTTCTACAATCTGGACGGCGAGCAGATCCAGAAGGAATTGGTTGAGATCAAGTGGGATGCGGAAGCGGCAGAAAAGGGTGGCTTTGAGCATTTCATGATGAAGGAGATCTATGAGCAGCCGAAGGCGGTTGCGGATACGATCAACTCGGTGGTTCGCGACGGTGTGATTGACCTGTCGAATATTGAAAACCTGACGGATGAGGATATCCAGAATTTCGAGGATATTACGATTGTGGCATGCGGCTCGGCCTACCATGTCGGCGTGGCGGCGCAGTATGTCATTGAGGATCTGGCAAAGATTCCGGTTCGAGTAGAATTGGGCTCGGAATACCGCTATCGCAAGCCGCTTCTGAATAAGAAGGGACTGGTGATTATTATCAGCCAGTCGGGCGAGACAGCGGACAGCCTGGCGGCGCTGCGCGAGGCGAAGGAAGGCGGCGTTAAGACGCTGGCGATTGTCAACGTCGTTGGCAGCTCGATTGCGCGTGAGGCAGACAGCGTATTCTACACCCTGGCGGGTCCGGAAATCGCAGTTGCAACGACCAAGGCATACAGTACACAGCTGATTGCGTGCGATCTGCTGGCGATTCAGTTTGGCAAAGTGCGCGGTGTGCTGGAAGAGACACGCTACCGTAGCCTGATTGCCGAGCTCCAGACACTGCCGGACAAGATTGTCAAGGTACTGGAGGACAAGGAGCGCATTCAGTGGTTCGCCGCGAAATTTGCCAATGCGCATGATATCTTCTTTATCGGACGCGGATTGGATTATGCCATCTCGATGGAAGGCAGCCTGAAGATGAAGGAGATCAGCTATGTGCACTCGGATGCTTATGCCGCCGGTGAGCTCAAGCACGGCACAATCAGCCTGATTGAAGACGGTACCTTGGTAATCGGTGTGCTGACGCAGCCGGAGCTGTATGAAAAGACGCTGAGCAATATGGTAGAGGTGCGCAGCCGTGGTGCGTACCTGATGGGCCTGACAACGTATGGCCATTATGAGATTGAGGATACCGTGAATTTTACGGTCTATATCCCGAAAACCGATCCGCATTTTGCCTCCACGCTTGCCGTGGTGCCGCTTCAGCTGATGGGCTATTATGTCAGCGTAGCGCGCGGACTGGATGTCGATAAGCCGAGAAATCTGGCAAAGAGTGTTACGGTAGAATAAGACTACAGTAGAAAAAAACCGCCCTCTTCGGATGACGATTGTACCGAGGAGAGCGGTTTTTCTGAGAAAATGAAACAGTGAAAGAGGAGAGGAACGAAAAACGATGAAATGGATGATTGCCTCGGATGTTCATGGCTCTGCCTACTATTGTCGACAGATGCTGGAGGCGTTCGAGCGGGAGCAGGCGGATCGCTTGATTTTACTCGGCGATTTGCTCTATCACGGGCCGCGCAATGACCTGCCGCGGGAGTATGCCCCGAAGGAAGTGATCCCGATGCTCAATGCACACAAACGAGAGATTCTCTGCGTGCGCGGCAATTGTGATACCGAGGTGGATCAGATGGTGCTGGAATTCCCGATTCTGGCGGACTACGCGGCGCTGCCGGTGGGAAAACGGCTGATGTATCTGACCCATGGGCATCGGTTTTACATGGATGCCCTGCCGCCGATGCAGGACGGGGATATTTTGCTGCACGGACACACACACGTTCCGGCGGGAACGGCCATGCAGTTTGTCCGCATGGGCTATTACATCAGCGACAGCAAGGATGCGGAAAACGGCGCACGCCGCTTTAACCGTATTGTCTCGCTGAAGGACAGCTTTAAGCCGGACGCAAAGTAAAATAGAATATGTACTATGATACTCCCTATGTAAGTTTCTCGAATTTGATGAAGGTTATATAGGGAGTATTTTTGCGTAAAAAAACTGCCAAAGGCGTGAGCCTTTGGCAGAAGAGGTGATTTTTATATACTTTTTTCACATTGAGTATATTAGTAGTACAGAAGCCGGTTCAGTACAGAAAAAGCTACTAATGCGCCAAGCAATATGGGATAAAACAAGATAAGTAGTCGCTGATACCGAGAAAAGGAATAGTTGAGTATACTTTGAACCTTGATTAATTTAATAACGAATGGGATTAGTAAAACTAGGTCGATGATGAATAAAAGCAAAAGTACACTCTGAATACAATAGAGTGGAGAATACAGTGTCTCTTTAATCGAGACATTATATTTTTCTTCAAAGTTGTCGATTATATCGTCCGCATCCGTCGGTTCAGGATCACGGTATACAGCGTCTCCGTCTTCATCTATGTAGAGAGGAGACTCCTTTTCCAAGCAATTTGTTGCATCATAGGGTTTGGGATAAACTGTGTTTGCAGAAACAGAAAATAAACTGCTAGCCTCTGCGGTGGAAGTGATAAACATAATCACCAAACAAGACAGTAGAATAGAGAAAAAACGATTATGCATAATAATCCCTCACAATGCTTGATAATGCAATGCTATATTAAGCATCTGTACGACCTAAATACCGAAAAGTACCGTTCGCTTTTAACTTGTATTGCTTTCCGGCAAGAGTTTTAACTTTACTAGTTGGCGAGAATGAAATGCTTATGCTGGGAACGGGGAAAGAAATGCCAATGGAAGGATTGGGCGTTACATAGGTATGTCCGTAAGCTCCACTGAATTTAACATAATTGATCTTTGAAGTACCAGTCGCTTTCAAAGTGACAGTAATCCAACTTCTTTTTGCCCAGCAATTTAATTTCGATGCACTGTCCTTTTTTTTAAGAGAAAATTTTCGAGAGCATCCATCAGAACAACCACTTTCATCTGCTTTGAATCGCGTTGTTAATCTGTCCATAAATTGGGCTTTGTCTCCATAATAATATTTGACGCGGGCATAATGGGTTGCATCAACGGCAAAATCGTATGGATGACTATCATAAGCACACCAACGAACGGCTATTTTATCTGAATCAGAAAGCATGGGTAGATGAGACCACTTGAATCTATAGCGGAACTTTACTTTTGTTTTACCGCTTTCAATAGCAAAGGCTTTGGCAGTGCATTTAGCAGCTGCACTTTGGACTACTGCACTAGAAGAAGTGATAGGAGAACCATCATAACTTTTGAGCACATCAATCTCATCATCTGTGTATCCATAAGCCTCCAACTTAGAAGTAGACCATTTGGCTCTGCTAGAAACTAAGCCTTCGATATCAGTATTTGCGATTTCCTTTGCTGTTTGGGGTGATATGCCCATGGATGCTAATTCTTGTAAAGAAGATTCGCGTGCTAGCAAAACTTCATCGAATTCATTGAAAGAAAATTCGTCTGTTTGAGATGAGGCTGATGAAGTGGTGGTAACAATAGGGGCTTCTAGTATAGTAGCTGCTGCGGTATCGGAAGCATCCTCGGTGTTCTCTGAAATATCATCAGAATCTGTGGGTTCATCCTCTGAATATATGGGATCGCCATCTTCGTCGATGTAAAGGTAACCTCCTGTAGAGGTGGAGGTGTTATTCGCACTGTCAGATGCATCAATTTCTACATTGCTGGCCAATGTAGGAAAGCTTACGCAGGATAACACTAAGGTTAAGGCCGTTAGATAAGACAATAAACGTTTCATATTACAACTCCATTTCTAAAAAATTCAATTGTGCACTATTGATGAAATGAGTATAATATAAAATAAAAAAATTGTCAATGAAAAATAATTGATATTTAAAAATATTTTAGCAATCATATAATTATGCGTGTTGCAATACAAAATATTTTTGGTTGAAAAATTTATTTGAATGATGTATTATAAATATAAACTACAGGAGGCAGGTAAGCACTTATGCAGAATAATATTAAAAGCGGGTCGGTAGCAGGCTTAGAAGAAAATTTGAAGAAAGCAGTTTCCGAGATGCTTATTCTTTACACACTAGATGGAGAAGAACGGTATATTGGCGAGATCACGGATTATCTGAAAGAGTGTAACGGGGGTGTTTTTGAAATTGCATGTCCGTATTCGGCGATTTATCGCCTATTGAAACAAGATTATATTGAGGAACTAAAAAAGCGAGTTGCTCCAGATGGGCGACGCAGACAGTATTATACGATTACTCCATGTGGTAAAGAATATCTTGAAGCATTGTTGAAATGCTACACTCGCTTTTCGGCTGGTGTGCAAGATATTCTGATCGGAAAAAAGGAGGAAGACTTAAATGACTGCTGTTCGTAATAGAGCGGCACGACAATATGTGCGCAAATTGATGAAAAATTTGCCGTGTGAAGGACAGCAAAAGTGGCGCATTACAGCGGAAGTTACTGCAATGCTGTCAGAGTACATTGATGACTATCCGGATGCGGATCAAGAGGCATTACAAGCTAATTTTGGTACGCCAGAGGAGTTGATTCAGGAACTATTTTTAGAGCCTCGGAAGGAACCTATAGAACCGAAACGATGCAATAAATGGGGATGGATTTTCTGTATTGTAGCGATGTGCATAGCCATAGGGTTTGGAGCACGTTGTATATGGCTTCAGCATCAGTGGAGTGTTCTGACGGAAGATTCTTTAACGGATGGAGGTGCTGAGATTGAATCGAATGCACTGGATACGTGGGATGATTGGAATAGACTGCCTCCGGAAGAACGAAATGGTGCGAAATATGATCTTAACTATGTAATGGGACTGGATGGGGAAGTAGTTCATGCAGCGGATGAAAATGGAAATAAGGTGGAAGTGAATCGTTGGGGAAAACCGCTTCAAAAAGATTATCCGGTTTCTGAATGGTATCTGGAAGTAGAGAAACACTTTAACGATGCGGAGAAAAGAAGTAAATGATGAAAAATAGTCGAAGAAAAATGAGGATTGTTTTTTGTACAGTATTGCTTTTGGGAATGTTCTTTACCAATGTAACAGCAAAAGAAGGTGAAATACAAGAAACTTTGCAGGAGATTATTTATTATGAGGATGGAACCTATGCTGAAATTACCGGTACAGAGGTAGATACAGGTATTATGGTAGCTGCTAATAGCAGTAGTAAAGTATATACTAAATCATATACGCGCAAAACAAATAGTGGCACAAAACTGTGGAGATATTGGTTGAAAGGTTCTTTTACTTATAATGGAACGACGAGTAAAGCAACAAATGTAACTGATGGATATGTGTTATATAGTACGAATTGGAAACTTACGTCAAAGAATTGTGCAAAGTCTGGTAGGAAAGTCACAGGGTATGGAATTTTCACCAATGGTACTAAGACTCGTCAAACAGATTTGGCTATTTCTTGTAATAAAGATGGTGAAATTTCGTAACGGATGGAACATAAAAAAGCGGCACGCAAAACGTGCCGCCTTTTCGTTGGACAATCTTACTGCTGCTTGATCAGCGACAGAACACCCAGCGTCAGTGTTGCTGCACCGAGCAAGATGACCGTGCCGCCGACGGCAATGGTTCCAATGCTCAAACCTTTCATGATAGTATCCTCCTGTTTGATGGTATCTCTAGTATAGCACAGGCAGTGGGATATTTCACTCTGTTTTTGTCCCGTCTGCGATTTGGTCGAGAATTTTTTGACCGTACCGCCGGAGCTTGGCGGTATTGACGCCGGAGATGGAAAATAATTTGCCCTCGCTTGTCGGGCGGGTTTGGCAGATGGTTTCCAGTGCGGCGTCCGTCAGCAGGGTGGCGGGCGGCACGCCCTGCCGCGTGGCGAGCTGCCGCCGCAGCGCACAGAGCGACTGATATAGCAATGGATCGACGGAATGTCCGGCAGCGCGCCGCTCGCGGATGTTGTGAATGCCGGCGGCGCGGACGTTCATCACAACGGGTTCGTTTTGAAACAGCACCCGCTTAGCGTCGGCACACAGACGAAGTGTGCCGGTGTCGCTTTCCTGCAAGTACTGCCGATGAATGAGGTGGGCGGTCAATGCGGACAGTTCCTCGTCGGATGTATTCGGCAGAAGGCCGAACGTAGAGAGGGAATCCCAATGATTGCGCTGGATGAGTAGCGTCTGCTTGCCCTGCAAGATTGCGTGAATGGTGTCCGCATCCGCCAGCTCCTTGACTCGGTAGACGCAGGAGAGTAGCTTCTGTGCCTCGACCGTCACGTCTTTCGCTTGGCTGGCGGCGGCGCAGTTGCAGCAGTGTCCACAGAAATCCGCGGTGCGCTCGCCGAAATAATCCAGAATGTGCGCGCGCAGGCAGCGATCCGACAGCGCATACTGACGTATCTTTTGCAGACGGCGAGATTTCTCTAACCGAAGCTGCATGACTTCCTCGTCGGTCAGCGCGGGATTGTCCGGATCGCGCTGAATAAAAAATTCCTGCAAGGAAAAATCCTTTTCGGAAAACAGCAGCAGGCAGTGGGCGGGCGCGCCGTCGCGTCCGGCTCGGCCCGCCTCCTGATAGTAATTTTCTATATCAGCGGGCATTTGATAGTGCAGGACAAAGCGCACGTTGGGCTTGTTAATGCCCATGCCAAAGGCGTTGGTAGCGCACAGCACAGAGATTTGGTCGTGCAGGAAGGCGGTTTGGCTTTCGCTGCGTGCCTCGGCGCTCATTCCGGCGTGATAGGCCAGCGTCGCGATGCCGTTTTCGGTGAGCAGACGCGCGGTGTGCTCGGCGGCTTTGCGCGTGGCGCAGTAGACAATGCCGGGAAAGGCAGACTGCTGTTTGACAAAGCGCAGCAGGGCGGCATCTTTGTCATCGGCGTGCAGCACGTCAAAATAGAGATTGGGGCGGTCAAAGCTGGTTACGACCTGCTCGGGCTGCTGCAAATGCAGACAGGCGGCGATATCGCGCCGCACGCGGATCGTTGCCGTTGCGGTGAACGCTGCGACGATCGGGCGGGGCGACAGAGTTTCAATCACCGTTGGAATGCGGCGATAGTTCGGACGAAAGTCATGTCCCCATTGGGAGATACAATGCGCTTCGTCTACCACGACAAGAGAGATCGGCAGCTGCTGCAAAAAGCCGGCGTTGGTGAGCCGCTCGGGCGCGATATAAATTAGCTTACAGCGTCCCTCGTGGATGAGCTGCATGGACTGGATGTAATCCTCGCGGCTGGTGGCGCTGTGCAGACAGCAGGCGGGAATTCCGGCGCGTTGCAGCGCGATGACCTGATCATTCATCAGGGAAATCAGTGGAGAGAGCACCAGCGTCAGTCCGGGCAGCAGCAGCGCGGGGAGCTGATAACACAGCGATTTTCCCGCGCCGGTCGGTAAAATACCCAGTGCATCCCGTTTGGATAAAATGGCGTCAATCAGACGCAGCTGACCGGGACGGAAGGACGTGTATCCGAAGGTTTCTTGTAAAATGCGGTAACGAATGTCCATAAAGCGTGTACTCCTAATCGGTAAATAGACCTGAGACTAGTATGCCATAGCGGAGGGAAAAGTGCAATTGAAAGAAAAACTCCGGACGAATTCGTCCGGAGTTTTTCCTGAGTAAAAATGAAAGAAGTAAAAAATGAAAAGATTAAATGAAAAAAGAAAAAAAGTATGAAAACTGTTACGGAATAACAGAGATTTGGTAGTCTGCTCGCCGTTCAGCAGAACAATGCACCGCCACACGAACGGCGAGACAGTGATAGGCGCGATGCACTGTTTACGATGGTTTTATGATAACGGATAAATATGAAGGAAATTCAGCGCAACAGTAAAGAAATTGTGAGAAGTTTATGAATAATTCGTTAAAATGAGAAAATTGTTTGTCGAATGTGCGGAATAGACAAAAAATGAGGTTTTTGAAGAAGTTTTGAAAAAGGATTTGTATTTCCAAACGACGGATGGTACAATAAAACAAGTATTATTTTACTGAAAAAATAGAATGCTGTATGTCTGCCTCGGCGTGATGAGGTGTGATTGTAGGAGGACTATCATGGATCTGAAAGAGAAAGCATTGCAGGCTCACCGAGAATGGGAGGGCAAGATTGAGGTCATTGCCCGCTGTGAGGTAAAAAACGCAGAGGATTTGTCTATTGCCTATACTCCGGGCGTTGCACAGCCGTGTCTGGAGATTGAGAAGGATGTCGATCTGAGCTATACCTATACCCGCCGAAGCAATCTGGTTGCGGTTATCACGGACGGCTCGGCCGTACTTGGTCTGGGTGACATTGGTCCGGAGGCCGGTATGCCGGTTATGGAGGGCAAGTGCGCGCTGTTTAAGGCATTTGGCGATGTGGACGCCTTCCCGCTGTGCATCAAGACCAAGGACGTCGATGAATTTGTCGATACCGTATACAATATCAGCGGTTCGTTCGGCGGCATCAATCTGGAGGACATCAGCGCGCCGCGTTGCTTTGAGATTGAGCGCAAGTTGAAGGAGCGCTGCGATATTCCGATCTTCCACGATGACCAGCACGGCACGGCGATTTGCTGTGCAGCGGCGATGATTAATGCCTGCCGTCTGACCGGACGCCGTCTGGAGGATCTGCGCATGGTAGTCAACGGCGCGGGTGCAGCGGCAACGGCAGTCATTCGCCTGCTGCTGAAGATGGGTATCAAGGAAGTCATCGCCTGCAACCGCGGCGGCGTTATCTATGAGGGTCGTGAGAATCTGACCGACGCACAAAAGGAGCTGGCGAAGATCACGAATCCGGAGAAGCGTCACGGTACGCTGGCGGACGTCATTGTCGGCGCGGATGTATTCTTCGGACTGTCGGCACCGGGTGTGTTGACCAAGGAGATGGTAGCGTCGATGGCGCCGAATCCGATGGTTCTGGCAATGGCGAATCCGGTTCCGGAAATCATGCCGGAGGACGCGCTGGCAGCGGGCGCTGCGGTCATCGGTACAGGTCGCTCGGACTACCCGAACCAGATCAACAATGTACTGGCATTCCCGGGCGTATTCCGCGGTGCGCTGGATGTGCGTGCATCCGACATCAATGAGGAAATGAAGATTGCGGCGGCGTATGCCATTGCCGGCCTGATCTCGGACGAGGAGCTGAGCGCTGAGTACATCATTCCAAAGGCGTTTGATCCGCGCGTTAAGGATACGGTCGCACAGGCGGTTGCTAAGGCGGCACGTGAGAGCGGCGTAGCGCGCATTTAAATCATAGAAAAAAGCGATGAGCGGAGAGAATCTATTACTCTCTCCGCTCATTCTTTATGTTTCCTTATCATCCTTGTGCTCTATGCCCCATTCACAAATAGCGCTTAGAATCGGGATGAGAGATTTTCCACGCTCTGTCAGGCTGTATTCTACCTTGGGTGGAATTTGCGGATACTCTTCGCGGTGAATGAGTCGATCCGCCTCCAACTCTTTGAGCGTTGCGCTGAGTGTCTTATAGGAGATGCCGGCGATGTAGCGTTTGAGTTCATTAAATCGGACGACCTCAAATTCCATCAGCGCATAGAGAATGGGCATTTTATATTTTCCGTTGATGACGGAAAGCGTATGGCCAAAGACGGAGGAGCAATATTTGCTGTGGTCAATCGATGGGATATCGTTCATAAGGGACACTCTCCTTTGGGTAAGTATCTTACGTTTGGTATGGTATATTACCAAAATGTGCGTACTTGCTATTTTGTCTCCACATGCTATGATTATACTATACTATGTAACAAAGAACAACATTTAGGATGAAATAGGAGTGATTTTTGTGAGTAAATTGATCGTATTGACGGGCAGCCCGCGCAAAAAGGGCAACAGCAGCACGATGGCGGCGGCCTTTGTACAGGAGGCAGAGCGGCTGGGACACACGGTGCAGGTCATCGACTCGTATCAGCTGGAGATCGGAGGATGTCATGACTGCCGCCGCTGTTATGCGACAGGCAAGGCGTGTGCGTTTGACGACGATTTTAACACGATTGCGCAGGATATTTTGGAGGCGGACGGCATTGTCTTTGCCCTGCCGGTGTACTGGTATTCCATTCCGGCGAAGCTCAAGGCGATTATCGACAAATTTGTCTGTTATGTGACGGCGAAGCAGCCGATTGACGGTAAGAAATGGGGTCTGATTTGCTGCTGCGCCGATGAAATTCCGGAAGTGCCGGAGGAAGTATGTCAGTCGCTGCGGCGCAGCACGAACCTGCTGGGTTGGACGAACGTTGGAAATGTATTGATGACCGGTCTGAACGCTGTGGGCGATGTGGAGCATTCCGACGGCTGTGCCCGCGCCGTAGAGCTGGCGGGGAAATTCTAATAACAACTGGGTCTGCTGCATTTTGCAGCAGACCTTTTTCTGTGCATACAGAAAAAGATAAAAATGTCCCCAAATGATACGATGCGGACATAATTACAATAGAAAGAAATTTGCTGGGTGATTTTCAGCATTTGTATAAAAAATAACTTTAGTATACAATGTCACATTCGTCGATTTTTTGCGATGATATAAGAGTGTGTAATACTCGTTTGCGTAAAACAAGGCTGATTGCTTTCGATATGTTGCAGCGAATAGAAGGAGAAGATATTGGGAACGTAGCGCATATATGTGAGATTTGTTAAAAAAATGAAACACGTCTTGTCAAACGTTTTTTACTGTGCTACATTAGTAAATGGTATTTTTGTTTGCTCGTCACTGCGCAGCCAAAAACGGGGGATTGTTTTGCATGCGCATTTCTGATGGAGGATGGAAAATAGTCTGCGGGTGAACAATGACATTCGGGGGAGTGGAATAACCTATGGAAAAATTAAAAAAAGCTCGGCTGGGACTGAGCTGTTTTGCCGAGAATGGCATTGTCATTTTGGCGGCGGCGGTTTTGTGTATGCTGAGTGTGCTGTGCTTTGTGCAGCATGCGTATATGCCGATGCAAGGCAACGAGCATATGATGTATTTCCGAAATGGAAAAACATTCTATGTGCTGCTGATTGCGGCAACTGTTGTCCTCGGTGGGCTGCTTGCCCTGATTGCACGGGTTTCCGTCCGTGTGTCGGATCGGAAGATGTACGTTGTTTTTGCGGTATTGTATCTGCTTGCGGGATGTTATTTGGTGTTTAATGTCCACACGGTGCTGCGGGCGGATGCCAAGATGGTATTTCGCACGGCGCTGCGCTTTCAGGAGGGCAATTTCCGGTCGCTGACGGTCGGGCACTATTTCTTCAAGTATCCGCATCAGCTGGGCTTGCTGACGCTGGAACGCATTTTGATGAGATTCAGTCAGGACTGCCGCTTTTTCTTCTTCGCCTATCTTCTTATGGTCATCGCGGCCAACTTCTTTTTGTGGAAGACGACGGATCTGTGGTTCGGACACAACCACAGAATTAACTGCTTGGAACTGATATTGTCGTTTGCCTTTTTCCCGCAACTGTTCTTTACGCTGTTCTTGTACGGCACAGTGCCGGGCATGCTGCTTTTGAGCATGGCGGTTTACGGTTTTTCGCGCTATTGGGACGGCGGACGCAGGCGGTGGTTTGTGCTGGGACTGCTGGCGATTGTTTTATCCTGCCTGATTCGCAATAACTACAGCATTGCGGCCATTGCGCTGTTTCTGCTGTTTGTCCTGCGCGGGATTCGACAGGGACGCATGCGGCAGCTGGTGCTGGCAACGATCCTGATTTTGGCAATTCCGGTTTCCACTAATCTGCTGCAAAACTTCTATCGCGCGACGACAGAGATCAATTTCGGCGAAGGCGTGCCAAAGGTAGTCTATATCACGATGGGTCTTCAGGAACCAGGACGCTACAGTCTGCGGGAATCCGGCTGGTATAACGGATATAATGACCGGTTGATCAACCAATGCGACTATGATATGGACAAGGTCGGGGAGCAGGCCAAGAAGGATTTGAAGGAACGCGTCGTGCAGATGGCAAAGTATCCGACTTACTCTGCTCGGTTTTTCCTGCGAAAGATTCGCTCCACATGGACGGATTCGGTGTTCCAGTCGGTTTGGAGCGGCCCGATTGAGCGTCCGGACGCGTATTCCAAAACAAAGCTGCTGCGCGACTTGTATTCTGGACGAATGAGCTATCAGGCGCTGTACATGGCGGGCAGTGTGATGCTGTTTCTCATCTACTTGTTTGCACTGCTGGCGCTGCTGATCCGGAAGTGGTGGACGAAGAGCGGATTTTCCAATCTGATGCTGTTTCCGTTTCTGTATTTTCTCGGCGGCTTTGTGTTTCATCTGTTCTGGGAGACTAAGAGCCAGTATGTCTATCCCTATGTGCTGATGCTACTGCCGATGACGGCGTATGCCATGCAGTGGTGCTGCTGTCGTATCAAACAGAGATGGGATGTGAGACGACGGAGCAAACAGTTGGACAACGGGAACAACGCAAACGAATAGAGATTACAAAATCAGCTCGAAGACTTCCGGTAAGCGGAGGTGTTCGGGCTTTTTTGCCGTCTGGCGGTGGGAGCACAGGTATTTTATTATGACATCTGGTATTTTTGCGGAAAATCCTTTATAATACAATTATCTGGGCTTATTAGGAGGAATTGTTGTGAAAATCATGGTCATTGACGGCAACAGCATACTCAACCGCGCTTTTTACGGGGTGCGGCTGCTGACCAACCATGAGGGGCTGTATACCAATGCGATATATGGATTTTTATCCACGCTGCTCCGCCTGCGGGAGGATTATGCGCCGGAGCGATTGGCAGTCTGCTTTGATGTGCGGCAAAAGACATTCCGCCATGAGCAGTATGAGGATTATAAGGGCACGCGAAAGGGCATGCCGGACGAGCTGGCGGTGCAGATGCTGGTCATCAAAGAGGTACTGGGTGCAATGGGCATCCCATGTCTGGAACAGCCGGGCTTTGAGGCAGACGATCTGCTGGGTACGCTGAGCCGTCAGGCCAATGAAAACGGAGACATCTGCTATCTTGTGACGGGCGACAAGGATTCGCTCCAGCTGATTGGCGGCGGGACGCACGTCCTGCTGGTGGTCACGCGCAAGGGACAGACCACAACGACGGATTACACGGAGGATGTGTTCCGCGAGCAGTACGGCTTTGACCCGATTTACATGATCGATCTCAAGGGATTGATGGGTGACTCGTCGGACAACATTCCGGGCGTGCCGGGCATCGGCGAAAAGACCGCGATGGGACTCGTGCAAAAATTCGGTACGGTAGAAGCGGTGTATGAGAACATTGATGATCCTTTTATCAAGAACGGACAGCGCAAAAAGCTGCTTGAAGGACGCGAAATGGCGGACAAGAGCAAAATGCTGGCAACAATTATCCGTGATGTTCCGACCGAGATAACGGCAGAACAGCTGCCGGAGCCGGTTCCGGACAAGGATGAGCTGTATCGTCTGTTTGTCAAGCTGGAATTCAAGCAGTTTATCACGCGGTTTGGTTTGGAAGCGCCTAAGCAGGAGGCGCAGCCGAGTGAACAGATTGACTGGGAATGGTGCACGGACGAAGGCGAGCTGATGCAGTGGCTGGCGGGCGCGGAGCGCATCGCACTGGCGGCGCCAACGTCGCTGAAGGCACTCTGTCTGCTGTGCGAAAACAGCGCCCGTCTGGCAAAGGCAGACGACTTTGGCACGGAGAGTTGGAAAGCACTGCTGACCCGGCTGTTTTCCGGCGATATTCCGCTAGTGCTGCACGATGGCAAGGAGCTGCTGTGTGCGCTCATGCGGGAGGGAATTGACCCAAAGGGCGTGGTGTTTGACACCGCGCTGGGAGCATATCTGCTCGATCCGGCGGAAAACAGCTACTCACTGGAAAATGTGGGGATGGCCTATCTCAATCGTGAGATTGCCGATTCGTCGGCCTACGAGGAGGAGAGTGCCTTTTCACTGCTCGGTGGCTGCGAGACGGCGGCGGAGGTGCTGTGCGAGCACGCGCAGGCGATATATCAGCTGGCACAGCGGCTGCTGCCCAAGCTGGACGAAGAGGGCATGCACGACCTGTATTATGACATCGAGCTGCCGCTGATGACCGTGCTGGCGGACATGCAGGTCATCGGCTTTGAAGCGGATGCGGACGCACTGCGCCGCTTTGGCGACAGCCTGACGGGCCGCATCCAGGAGCTGGAGCAGGAAATTTATCAGCAGGCGGGCGAGACGTTTAATATCAACTCTCCGAAGCAGCTGGGAGAAATTCTGTTTGAAAAGTTGGAGCTTCCGGTCATCAAAAAGACCAAGCGCGGTTATTCGACGAATATTGAGGTACTGGAAGCGCTGCGCGGCTATCACGTCATCGCGGATTTGATTATTGAATACCGCCAGCTGACCAAGCTGCAATCCACCTATGTGGATGGTCTGCTGCGCGTGATTTCGCCGGAGGACGGGCGCATCCGCTCGACGTTCCAGCAGATGGTGACGGCGACCGGACGCCTCAGCTCGACCGACCCGAATTTGCAGAACATTCCGGTGCGGCAGGAGCTGGGCAGTGAGCTGCGGCATATGTTCCGTGCAAAGGACGGCTGCCTGCTGGTGGACGCGGACTACTCGCAGATTGAGCTGCGTGTGCTGGCGGATATCGCAAAGGACGATACGATGATTGCGGCGTTCCGCGAGGATGCCGATATTCATACGATTACCGCGTCACAGGTGTTCCGCTGTGCGCCGGAGGAGGTCACGTCGCTCATGCGCCGCTCGGCGAAGGCGGTCAATTTCGGTATTGTTTACGGCATTTCGAGCTTTTCGCTGGCAAAGGACATCGGCGTTACGGTCAAGCAGGCGTCGGAATATATGGACAATTACCTGAACACCTACCACGGTGTGCGGGACTATATGGAGCGGATTAAGGAACAGGCAAAGGAGGACGGCTACGTCTCTACGCTGTTCGGACGCCGCCGCTATCTGCCGGAGCTGAAATCCAAGAATTTCAACATCCGCTCGTTCGGAGAGCGTGTGGCGCTGAACACCCCGATTCAGGGCACCGCGGCGGATATCATCAAGATTGCCATGGTGCGCGTCTGGCGTCGTCTGCGTGAGGAACAGATGGAAAGCCGGCTGATCCTACAGGTACACGACGAACTGATTTTGGAGTGTCCGGAGGCCGAGGCGGAGCGGGCACAGCACATTCTGGCGGAGGAAATGGAGCAGGCGTGTCAGCTTGCCGTGCCGCTGCGCGTGGATGTGCACAGCGGAAAAGACTGGTATGCGGCGAAAGGATAACCGATGATTTTGTTTGTTGACATCAACGATGTGTGCCGCGCAACGCTGGCGGCGGTGTATTGCGGACAGAAGTTAGGACGGGAGGCCGAGCACGTCGGCGTGTATGGACAGGAAGGAACACCGGCAAGCGAGCTGGTGCAGAGCGCGGCGAAAAAATCTGGGCTGGATTTGGGTAAGCACACGGCGCAGCCGCTGACGGAGGAAGCCATGCAGCGGGCGCAGGCGATTTATGGCATGACGGCGGCGATTACTGAGCACTTGCGGGCGGATTATCCGGCGTATGCGGAAAAAATGGCGGCGCTGGAAATTGCCGACCCATTCGGACAGGGACGTAAGGAATATGACCGCTGTGTGCAGGCCATCCGCGACGCGCTGGAGGTGGCGCTATGAGCCTGTGTATCGAACGCTTTGCTGAGCGGCATGTTTCCGCGGCGGCGGAGCTGGAGCGGCAGTGCTTTTCGGCCCCGTGGAGCGAGGACGCTCTGCGCGAAGAGCTGGACAATGAGCACGCGCTGTTTCTGGCGGCGGTGGAGGAGCAGAGCGGTGAGACAGTCGGCTATATCGGCTGTCATGTGATATTGGACGAGGGCTATATCGCTAACGTCGCGGTATCACAACGTGCGCGGAGTGCGGGCGTCGGCAGTGCGCTGGTGCAGGCGCTGCTGGAACGGGCAGCGCAGCGCGGCGCGGTATTGGTGACGCTGGAGGTGCGTGCCTCCAACGCACCGGCGATTGGACTGTATCAGAAATGGGGCTTTGTACCGGTGGGAACCCGCAGAGGATTTTATGATAAGCCAAAGGAGGATGCACTGCTGATGACGGTGGATCTGACGCAAAAGAAGGGAATACAGCAGGAATGAGAATACTGGCGATTGAGTCCTCCTGCGACGAGACCGCGGCGGCGGTCGTCGAGGACGGACGAAAGATCATATCAAATATTATCAACTCGCAGGCGGAGGAGCATGCGCTGTATGGCGGCGTGGTACCGGAGATTGCGAGCCGCGGGCATGTGGAGGCCATTTGTGCCGTGACGCAGGCGGCAGTGCGCGAAGCGGGCATGGAGATGGCGGACGTGGACGCGGTGGCGGCGACCTGTGCGCCAGGACTAATCGGTGCGCTGCTCGTCGGCGCAAACTATGGGAAATCGCTGGCGTGGGCGCTGGACAAGCCGTTTATTCCGGTGCACCATATTCGCGGACACATCGCGGCGAATTTGCTGGCATTTCCGGAGCTGGAGCCGCCGTTTCTATGTCTGTCGGCGTCGGGCGGCTCATCCATGATCGTGCTGGTGCGCGACTATACCGACATGGAGATTCTGGGCGGAACGTGTGACGACGCGGCGGGCGAAGCGTTTGACAAGGTGGCGCGTGTGCTGGGCGTCGGTTATCCGGGCGGCCCGAAGATTGACAAGCTGGCGCAGGGCGGCGACGATACGGCGTATCCGCTGCCGCGCTCGCATGTGGACGGCGCGCCATTGGACTTTTCGTTTTCCGGACTGAAAACGGCGGTCATTAACGCGGCGCACAACGCAGAGCAAAAGGGCGAAACGCTGAATATCCCGAATCTGGCGGCGTCGTTTTCGGCGGCGGTCAGCGATACGCTGGTGCCGCGTCTCAAGCTGGCGTCTGAGATGACCGGCGTGACGCGGCTGGTGGCGGCCGGCGGCGTGGCGGCCAATTCCCGTTTGCGGCGCGATTTGCACGCGATGGCGGATTCGCTCGGTGTGCCGATTTATATGCCGCCGCTGAGTCTCTGCGGAGACAACGCGGCGATGATCGGCGCGCAGGCATACTACGAATTTCTTGCAGGGAACACGGGAACCATTTGGCAAAACGCGTTTGCCACGGCGGAAATCGGTGAGAAGGTATGCCAAAAACAAGGAATTGCAAAAAAACGGCGCAAACGCTGGTAAATGTCTCGTTTTTAGTGTAAAATAAAAATGCATTTGTTGCTATTACAGTAAAAAGTACCGTCGTGCTCCCAAACGCCTCGAATAGAACGGACAAAGGAAGCCGCGGCGGGTGCAGGATATTGCAAAACATCATTCATCGTGGGAGGAACAATGCTCATGGAAAAAATTCAAATGACCACGCCGCTGGTTGAAATGGACGGCGATGAGATGACGCGTGTCATCTGGCAGATGATTAAGGACGAGTTGATTTGTCCGTTTGTTGATTTGAAGACCGAGTACTATGACCTCGGACTGGAATACCGCAATCAGACGAACGATCAGGTTACGATTGATTCCGCGGAAGCAACCAAAAAGTACGGCGTTGCCGTCAAGTGTGCCACTATCACCCCGAATGCGGCGCGCGTCAAGGAATACAACCTGAAGGAAATGTGGAAGAGCCCGAACGGCACGATCCGCGCGATTCTGGACGGCACGGTATTCCGCGCACCGATTCTGGTCAAGGGCGTGGAACCGTATGTGAAGAATTGGGTCAAGCCGATCACGATTGCGCGTCATGCCTACGGGGACGTTTACAAGGGCGCGGAGATGAAGATTCCGGGACCGGGCAAGGTCGAGCTGGTGTACACCGCGGAGGACGGCACGGAGACCCGTGAGCTGGTGCATAACTTTAAGGGCTCCGGCATTGTACAGGGCATGCACAACCTGACTGAGTCGATTGAGTCGTTTGCACGCGCCTGCTTTAACTTTGCCGTTGATACCAAGCAGGATCTGTGGTTTGCGACCAAGGACACGATTTCCAAGAAGTATGACCACACGTTCAAGGATATTTTCCAGGAGATTTACGATAATGAGTACAAGGAGACCTTCGAAAAGCTGGGTCTGGAGTACTTCTATACGCTGATTGACGACGCGGTTGCTCGTGTCATCCGCTCGGAGGGCGGCTACATCTGGGCATGCAAGAACTATGATGGCGACGTAATGTCCGACATGCTGGCGACGGCATACGGCTCGCTGTCCATGATGACCTCGGTTCTGGTTTCGCCGAAGGGTGTGTACGAGTATGAGGCGGCGCACGGCACAGTACAGCGTCACTACTACAAGCACCTCAAGGGCGAGGAGACCTCCACCAATTCCATCGCGACGATTTTCGCGTGGACGGGCGCACTGCGCAAGCGCGGTGAGCTGGATCACCTGCCGGAACTGTCGAAATTTGCCGATAAGCTGGAAAAGGCTTGTGTTTCTACCGTGGAATCTGGTAAAATGACTAAGGACCTCGCACTCATCGTAAAGGGAGACCATGTACAGTCCCTGAATACGGAGGAGTTTATCAAGGCGGTTCGAGAGACATTGGAAGCGTCGCTGTGAGTGGTTTCGGCACTCTCGGTCGAATCGCTGGCCGGTGTGAAACGGCGAGTTGAAACAACGAATGAAAGAATAGAAAGAGAGTGGATACTATGGATCAGCAGAAGAGCGTTTCAAAGGCGGTGATTGCGCGTCTGCCGCGATACTATCGCTATCTCCGGCGTTTGGGTTCTGAAAATGTCAGCCGGATTTCTTCCAAGGATTTGGCGGCTCGTATGGGGCTGACAGCCTCCCAGATTCGGCAGGATCTCAGCTGCTTCGGCGGCTTTGGTCAGCAGGGCTATGGCTACAGCGTGGAGACGCTAATTATCGAGCTGGAGCGCATTTTGGGTATCGCGGGAAGCCGTCGGGCGATGTTATTCGGCGCCGGCAACCTCGGTCGAGCCCTCCTGCGCAACTTCAACTTTTCGTACTGCGGCGTGCGTCCGGTGGCGGCGTTTGATATCGCACCGGACATCGTTGGCAATGCCTACCGCGGCATTCCGGTGTACGCGATGGACGAGATTGAAAACGTTATGTCGCGGGAGCAGGCAGATATCGCCGTGCTCTGTGTGCCGGGTGCGACGGCGGAGGAGCTGGCGGCGCGTCTGGTCAAGGCGGGCATCAAGGGAATCTGGAACTTCACCAACGCCGAGCTTCGCGAGGAAGAGATTGGCGTAGCGGTGGAAAATGTGCATTTTTCCGACTCGCTGATGGCGCTGTGCTACCGCATTCAGGACGAATAATGTAAGAGAATTTAAAGAGGACGTCTGGTCAAATGACCGGACGTCCTTTTTTGCGCATAGACACTTTCGCCAAAAGACAATACGACATAAAATTGCGTTTTGTGAAATATATTGACAAAAATCAGTGAATGGAGTATTATACAAGCATAGGATTCCAGAATGTGCAACAACAATTGCGGTCAGAAAGCGGGGGGAGTGCGATGAAACGGATTTTCGCAATGCTGTTATGTGCCGCAATGCTGGTGGGGAGCGGCGTTGCCGCTGTTGCCGTGAAAAAGCAGGGTGAGACCACGACGACACACTCGCTTGCCGAAGCGCCGAAATGCAAGGGAGGATACGTTCTCAAATCAGCAAGTAAGGATGGCGTTACGTTTTGCTATCAGTGGGAGTGGAATACTATGCCGTTGGCGATGTATCATGATCAGGCCGCGGTTACGTGGATGGCGTGTGATTCCGAATCGCAGATCATTGATGCCACTGCAACCTATAAGACATATGTGGAATATTATCGCATGTCAGATGGAAAATTTATGTATGAAAAAGAAGGAACAACGGTCGTGGATGAGCATCCGGAGGAAGATGGTGCCGTTGGCAATGTGACAATGTCGCAGGAGATTGGCGGAACGACGGCGGCAAACGGAATGGTATGGGCGAAAAAGGGATACATAGAAGTCAAGGTAACCAAAGCAACAGAGGATATCGAATACATTAAATTTGGAGGGGTCTATGGTCATTCGCTCTTACCTCCGATTACTCCGCAGATTTTGACGCCCTCTGGAATGCGAAATTACTTTTATCCGAGAGCGACGACAAAGACGCAGGGGAGACGGTATTATAAAATTACGTCTGACGGCGGTGTAGAGAGGTTATAAGAGGGGGGATTGTTATGTGGTTTTTGATGCTGATTGCAGCGGGTGCTGCTGCGCTTAGCTCGTTACTAGTAGGACCAGCGATAGTAAAACTTGCACAGCAGGTGCGTGACCGAGAAGAGCATCTGGATGATGGCAGTGTGGTTGTTGTCTATGTGTTTGTTATAGGCTTGAGTTTCTGCATAGCGCTTGGCTTAGGAAGCAGTCTGCTGACATCCGTGCCGCTGATTATTACAGGATGCTTGGCACCCTCAACGGCGTTGGAATTGGCAAAAGCCCTGCGTGACAGAAAAGAGCTGAACAAAGTAAGCAAAGGATTCTTGTATGCGTTTTTTATTTGTTTTGGACTGACCATAACAATTGAACTTTGGCTGCGCTATGGCTACTATTAAAGTGGGTATTGCAGGAGAATATGGGGAGTGTTTTACGAGTCTGTTGTATTTGCAACAGACTCGTTTTTTGCAGAATCCAAATGGTTTTGCTTGAATCCGGAGGTCAGCTGTGATATGCTAACCGTAGCTATTTGAAAAATTCGGAGGTAACGAATGAAACGGAGTTTGCGTTGGCTAATTTTGGGGTGCATGACCGGAGCGCTGCTCTGCGGCTGCGGCGCGCAGGGAAACGGCTCGTCGTCGGGCACGTCCGACGGCGCGGAAGCGTCGCAGGAATTTTACGCCATGGACACCTATATGAGCATTCAGGCCTACGGCGGCGACGCGCAGGAGGCAGTGAATGACTGCGTACAATATATCAACCAGTTGGAAAAGGAGATTTCGCGCACCAACAAAAAGAGCGAGATTTATCAGCTGAACAAAACCGGCAGCACGACAGTGTCCGACGAGACGGCGGATATTCTGAACGCCGCGCTGGAGCTGGCGAAGCAGTCGGACGGCTATTTTGACCCGACGGTTGCGCCGTTGTCTGATCTGTGGCAGATAGGCACGGAGGACGCCCACGTTCCGAAAAAGTCAGAGATCCAAAAGGCGCGAAAGCTGGTGGACTATACCAAGGTTGAGGTCGACGGCGATACCGTTACGATGCCAAAGGGCATGAAAATTGACCTTGGCGGCATCGGCAAAGGCTATGCGGCGGATCATGTCACACAGCTGCTGCGCGATAAGGGGGTGACGGGCGCAATTGTCGCCCTCGGCGGCAACATCTATGCTGTCGGAACGAAGAACAACGGAGACAATTGGAATGTTGCGATTGCCGATCCGGATAATAATGACTATCTGGGTAAGCTGTCGGTCAGCGACACGAGCGTCGTCACCAGCGGCGACTACGAGCGCTATTTTGAGCAGGACGGCGTGCGGTACTGCCATATCTTTGACACGGCGACGGGAAGTCCGGCGCAGAGCGATCTGCGCAGTGTGACGATTGTGTCAGATAGCTCCACACAGGCGGACGCGTTTACCACGGCGCTGTTTGTCATGGGCTATGACAAGGCGCAGAAGTTCTGTGAGGAAAACGATATTCAGGCCGTGTTTGTGTGCCGAGATAAAACCGTCCATGTGACAGACGGACTGAAGGACTGTTTCACGCTCATCAATTCGGAGTATACCTATGAAAAGTAAAAGATGGTTTCGTCCCGGCGATTTCATCGTATTTACCGTGATTTTGCTCGGTGCATGTCTGATTTGGGTGCGTTTTGCATTGATGCAGACCGATCATATATACGGCGAAATCTGGCAGGATGGTGAGTTGGTGCAGCGCATCGTGCTGGATGACAGCTATCATGACACCATTGAGGTGGAGGGACACAGCATCGACAGTACAATTGAAATTGACGGCAAACGGATGCGTTTTATTGACTCCAAGTGTCCGGATCACACCTGTGAAATTACAGGCTGGGTGGACAAGGCGGGCGACACGGCGGTGTGCCTGCCGGCGCGTGTGCTGATTAAAATTACCAGCGCGGATGGCGACGACAGCGGAAGCGGCATTGACGCCGTTGTGCAATGAGGTGAGAGCGAATGAGTAAAACCAAACGAATTGCCCTGTGCGGCGTGCTCACGGCGCTGGCGCTGGCACTCTCGCTGGCGGAGCGCATGATTCCGCTGGAGCTGCTGATTCCGGTGCCTGGCATCAAGCTGGGTTTGGCGAATGTCGTGACTATGTTTGCGCTGTTGTTTTTGACGCCAAAGGAAGCGTTTTCGATTTTATTTTGCCGCGTGATTCTGGCATCGCTGTTTGCGGGAAGCATTACGGCGTTTGCGTTTAGCCTGCTGGGCGGCACGCTGGCGCTGCTGACAACCTGGCTGCTGCTGCCCAAGCGCGGAACGTGGTTTTCTATGTACGGTATCAGTGCTGCCGCGGCGGCCATGCACAACTGCGGACAGGTTGCCGCGGCGGTGTTTATCATGCAGAGCTGGAATGTCATCGCGTATCTGCCGCTGCTGCTCATAGCTTCCATCCCGATGGGATTGCTGACCGGCGGCATTATCACCATTTTGGACGGTCATATGAAGTACATGAGACTGGTATAAAAGTGAATCAATCCGGCATACTAAGGAAAACGAAAACAGGAGGTATGACCGGATGAAACGAAGAAGTACGCTTGCCGTATTGCTGGTGCTGATGCTGACGCTGCTGGCTGGCTGCGGCAGCACGACGCAGAACGATACCAACACGACCAACGGAACGCAGGAGGAGACCACAACGACAGACTTTGGCTCCGCTGACCCGAATGGCGACGGCATTGTCGGAAACGATGGCTCGGGCACGGATGGCAACACGATTGTCAACGACACGGAAAATGCCGCAGACGATGTGGTAGACGGTGTTGAGGACGCGGCAGATGATCTGACCGGCGACAACGACACGAATACCAAAACGAAAACGAACCGTACCACGACGCGCACAACGACCGACCGCGATACGGCGGACAACAACCCGACGGCGGATGACAACGCCCGATAATGGAACCGATCAGACCGGCAGAGCAGTATTCTGTCGGTCTGTGTTCTATCGTTATTCTATAAGAAAGAGAGAAAGAAGCAATGACAACAACCGGTGAAACGCGGCAAATGCTGCGGGAGTTTTTTCCGTTGCTGTTTGCCGTGGCGGTACAGCAGATTTTGTCGCTGACCGTCAATTTGGTGGATAATTTCATGCTGGGCAGCTACAGCGAGGCCGCGATGACAGGCGCGGCGGTGGTCAATCAGATCCAGTTTATGCTGCAAAATTTGGCCGCGGGTATCGGCGCGGGTGTAACCGTTTTGGGAGCACAGTATTGGGGCAAGCAGGAGATTGACGCGATTCGACGCATTGTATCGCTGGGATTAAAATTTGCGTTTGGCGCGGGCCTGCTGTTCTTTGCGGTTTGCTCCATCGCGCCGGAGACGGTGCTGCGTATTTTCTCCAGCGACGCAGTGATTCTGGAGCAGGCCGTGCAGTATCTGGCGCTCATGCGGTGGAGCTTTGTGATTTTTGCGATTTCTACCGTGTTAATGTACTCTCTGCAAAGCGTGCAGACGGCGGCGATTGGTATGGTGATGTCCGCATGTACCATCTGCATCAATGCGACACTGAACAGTATTTTTATCTTTGGTCGATTGGGCGCGCCGGAGTTGGGGATACGCGGCGCGGCGATTGCCACGCTGACCAGCCGCGTAGTGGAGCTGTTGGTTGTGCTGCTGTACATATTGCTGATCGACCGCAAGCTGCATATGAAGCTACGGCATATGGTGATGCTGGATGCAACCTTTCTGTCCGACTATGTGCGCGTGGCGGTGCCGATGATGATGAGCTATGAGCTGTGGGGCATCTCCCAGGCGGCGCAGACGGCAATTTTGGGTCACGCCAGCAGCGAGGGCATTGCGGCAAACAGTGTGGCGTCGGTATTTTATCAGCTGTTTTGTGCGGCAGGATGGTCGTGTGCGAATGCGGCGGCAGTTATCACAGGAAAAACCGTTGGAAGCGGACGGGACGATCTCATTCGCTCCCACACGCGGGTGTTGCAGCTGATTTTTCTGGGCATGGGTCTCCTGACGGGCTTGGCCCTGTTTGTCTGTCGGGATCTAATTCTGAGCTTTTATGTTCTCGCGCCGGAGACGTTGCGGATTACACGCAGCTTTATGACGATTCTCTGTCTTATTATTGTCGGAGGATGCTATGAATATCCGGTGGAATGCGGCATCATCGCGGGCGGAGGAAATACAAAATTTGCGCCGATTGTGGACTGGTCCTCGGTCTGGCTGTTTGCGATTCCGCTGGCATACTACAGCGCTTATGTGCGCGGCTGGCCGCTGGAGCTGACGTTCTTTTTGCTGAAATCCGATCAGCTGGTCAAGTGCATTCCGAATTTTATTTATTGCAACAGCTATCGCTGGATCCGAAATTTGACGAAATAACAAAAGAGACTGCGGTGCATTTCCGCAGTCTCTTGCTGTAAGTACGATAAAACGATTAATTTTCGTTCATCAGAATTTCATAGCCGTGCTCCTTGATGGCGCGGATGAGCGCCTGACCGTGCTCCACGCCGCCGACCTCGCAGACAACGTGGACGATAGCCTCGTCAATATCCAGATTGGCATTGACGCGGTCATGCTGGAACATGATGATGTTGGCGTTCTGCGCCGCGATAATTCCTGCAAAGCTCTCCAGAGCGCCCGGTACGTCCGGCATGATGGTGGAGAACTTCATGTGACGCCCGCGGGTGACCAGACCCTTTTCAACAATACGATGAATGAAGCTTACGTCGATGTTGCCGCCGGAGAGGACACAGCAAACCTTCTTGCCGGAGAAATCGCGCTTGCCGGACAGCAGAGCCGCCAGAGAAGCGGCGCCCGCCGGCTCAACGACCGACTTGTTGCGCTCAAGCAGCAGCAGAATGGTGGACGCGATGTCGGCATCCGAGACTGTCATCATATCGTCGACAAAGGTGTTAATGTGCTCCATCGTGGTTGTGCCAGGGCACTTGACGGCGATGCCGTCGGCGATGGTGTGCACTGCGTCGCTGGCGTGAATTTCCTCCTGATGGAAGGATTGGGCAATCGCCGGCGCGCCCTCGGCTTGTACGCCGATGACCTGAATGCGCGGGTTGATCTGTTTGACGCAGGAAGCGATACCGGACAGCAGTCCGCCGCCGCCCGCCGGAACCAGAATGACATCCACTGCCGGAAGATCGCGCAGAATCTCCAGGCCAATCGTGCCCTGACCGGCGATGACGTCCTCGTCGTCAAACGGGTGAATAAAGGTGGCACCGGTCTCCTCGACAATGCTCATAGCCTTGGCATAGGCGTCATCATAGCACGAGCCGGACAGCACAACATTCGCACCGTAGCCCTGCGTGGCGGATACCTTCGCGATCGGCGTGGAGCGCGGCATACAGATGGTCGCCGGAATGCCGATGCAGGAGGCTGCGAAAGCGACGCCCTGCGCGTGGTTGCCTGCGGAAGAGGCGATGACTGACTTGAGGTTGCCCGCTTCGTGCAGCTTCATAATTTTATTGTATGCACCGCGCACCTTGAAGGAACCGGTCTTCTGCTGGTTCTCACACTTGAGATATACCTCAGCGTCAGTCATGCTGGAAAAGGTGCTGGACGATTCCAACGGGATGTTGTGTACGACAGAACGAAGTCGCTGGGCGGCCTCGTCGATATCTTGAATGCTAATCATAGTTCTTCCTCCATAATTCCTACATAAGTCCTAGTTTTTATAACACGGATATTTTATCATTCTAACAGATTCATTGCAAGCGCATTTGGTTGTATTTCCTAGGAGTTCCTGTTATACTAATTATATTGAGATTAATTATATTATGATATAATTCGCAACATAGGGAATGAGGAGAAACCATGGCACATTATGAACTGCATACCTCTCAGCTGAGAGAGTATGTGAATTGTTTGAAGGCGGGCGACACCGTGTCGCTGACCGGTACGGTCTACACCTCCCGCGACGCGGCGCACAAGAGAATTATGGCGGCGCTGGACAGCGGCGAAGAGCTGCCATATGACTTGCAGGATTCGGTGGTGTATTACGCCGGACCGACTCCGGCAAAGCCGGGACAGGTCATCGGCTCGTGCGGTCCGACGACAGCGGGACGTATGGACCCGTTTTCGCCGACGATGATCGAGCACGGTCAGGTATGTATGATTGGCAAGGGCGTGCGCAGCAAGGCGGTGCACGACGCGATGAAGCAGCACGGCTGTGTGTACATGATTGCCATCGGCGGCGCGGGCGCGATTATCGCGGCATCGGTCAAGGAGCTGGAGGTCGTGGCATATGAGGATCTCGGCTGCGAATCCGTGAAAAAGCTGACGGTGGAGAATTTCCCGGCGATCGTGGCAATGGACACCGAGGGCGGCAGCCTGTACGAAACCGGAAAAGAGCAGTTCCGAGAGGCATAAGAATCTCACATAGGTGTGGTGACCGACGCGAAAACGGCAGAGGAAGAGAAAAAAGATGGTGCAAAAAGCGGATGGAACCGATGGAAATTCTGTGGAAAAATGCGGGATCCTGCGCATTGACAGGGGGTAGGTTTTTCGCTACAATACCATTGTGAATTTGAAAGAAAAGTAATTATGGGGAAGGAGCAAGTTGATGAGCAGAGCATTTGAAACAGATGTTCAGCGGTTGAAATACCGAATTTTGAAAGCGGTTGCAACACATGTTTTGGAGGAAAATATGGGCAATTGCTATTACGATATTCCTCATGAGATTATTCAGGGCAAAAAAGCGACAATGCGCTGCTGTGTCTACAAGGAGCGTGCCATTGTTGAGGAGAGAGTACACAACATTTTGGAGGACAGCGAGCATGTCATTCAGGTCATCGACATCGCCTGCGACGAATGTCCGATTGAGCGCTACTCGGTCAACAGCTCCTGCCGCGGCTGTCTGGCGCACCGTTGCATGAATGTGTGCCCGCGTGGCGCGATCAGCAAGACGGACAACGGCCGGGCAAAGATCGACCCGGAAAAATGTGTTCGCTGCGGACGCTGCGCGACGGTATGCCCGTATGGCGCGATTACGGAAAACATCCGCCCGTGTGAGCGAAGCTGCAAGATTGGCGCGATTCGCGTCGGTGACCAGCAGAAGGCGGAGATTGATTACGATAAGTGCATCAACTGCGGCTCCTGTGTTTCGCAGTGTCCGTTTGGCGCGGTTGTTGATCATTCCAACCTCGTCGATGCGATGCATCTGGTGCAGGCGGCAGACCGCCGCGGCTATTATGTCATTGCGGTAGTCGCTCCGGCAATTGCGTCGCAGTTCAGCAAGGCGACGGTCGGACAGGTAAAGACCGCGCTGCGCAATTTTGGCTTCCATGATGTGGTCGAGGCGGCGCTGGGCGCTGATATGGTCACGCGCAAGGAGACGCAGGAGCTGGCGGAAAAGGGCTTTTTGACATCCTCTTGCTGTCCGGCGTTTGTGCGCTATATTCAGCAGCATGTGCCGGAAATGGCAAAGCATATTTCGCATAATCTGTCGCCGATGGCGGAGATCTGCCGCTATATCAAGGAAAACAGTGCATGGCCGGTCAAGACGGTGTTTATTGGCCCATGCACGGCGAAGAAATATGAGCAGAAGCTGCCGAATGTCAGCCCGTGGGTGGACTGCGTTATTACCTTTGAGGAGCTGCAGGCGATGCTGGATGCTGCGGGCTTCCCGCCGGAGGAGCAGGAAGATCTGCCGGTTGACGATGCATCGTACTTTGGCCGTATCTTTGCTCGTGTCGGCGGCCTGTCGGAGGCTGTGGCACAGAGCGCAAAGGAACAGGGGCTGGATATCAAGCCGAATCCGGTGGTGTGCAGCGGCATTGATGAGTGCAAGGTGGCACTGCTCAAGGCCAAGATGGGTAAACTGTCGGAGAACTTTATCGAGGGCATGGCGTGTGCCGGAGGCTGCATCAACGGCGCAGGTACTGTCAGCCATACACAGCGTGACCGCACGATGGTCGAAAAGTTTGGACGCGAAACCCGCAAGGAATCCATCAACATGTCGGTCAAGAGCTATCAGACCAAGTTCTAAGCACCGCGTACATCCAAAGAAGAATATAATCCCGCTGGAGTATTCCGGCGGGATTTTTTTGCGCAAGTTTGGAAATTCACGCATAGAATATACAGGGAAGAAAGGAGTGGTCGTATGCCATTGGTCTATTTGAGCCCGTCCACACAGGAGTTTAATCCGTATTATGACGGCGTTGGCAACGAAGAATACTATATGAACCTGATTGTGGATGCGATGATTCCATATCTGGACGCGTCGGGAATTGCGTGGAAGCGCAACAGCACGTCGGACACGGCAATCACCTCGGCACAGGCGTCCAATGCCGCCGGAGCGAATCTTCATTTGGCGGTGCATTCCAATGCCGCACCGGAGGAGCTGTCCGGACAGCTGCGCGGGACCGATGTGTACTATTTTACAGGTAGCGAAGAAGGACGTCGGGCGGCGGAGATTTTTGCCAACAATCTCAAGCTGATTTATCCCGACCCGAATGATGTGACTGTACGGAATACCACGGCACTAGCGGAGCTGCGGCGAACGAGTGCGCCGAGCATTTTGATCGAGCTGGCGTATCACGACAACCGCGATGACGCCAACTGGATTCGCGCGAATATTCGTGATATTGCGCGTAATTTGGCGGCATCGGTGGCGGATTTCTTTACGGTGCCGTTTGTGGTGCCGGAGTGGTCCTGAGCAAATGAGGAATCACCGAAAGCGGCTGGGTACGGCGGCATTTGCCGCGGCCTGCTGTGTGGTGCTGGAGCTGCTGTGGGTGCAGATCGCCGGACTGGCGGAGCCGACAGAGGGGAATTTTATCCGCTATGTCGAGCTTTCTGCGCCCTATGCGGCGCTGCAGGATGCCATGCAGGAGGATGTGGAGCGGGAGGGGGAGGTGTGCTGGACGGACATACTGGCGGGGCTGGCGTGTCAAAACGGCAACGATTGGTCGGGATATCAAACGCAGCAGACGAAACGCATGGCGCAGCAGCTGGAAGGGGGAAAGACGCCGGAAGACAACACGTATTTTTCATATTATCAAGAGGTATATCGCGCGGCGTTTGGCGGCCTGCTCGGAGATTATGCGGAGGAGAAGGAGAGTGAGGACGGCAGCCGTGATTGGAATATGCGATACGGGCTGAAAGGATACTCACCGATTGCAGACGGCTTTGAGTACAGTGATTCGGACGATTTTGGCGCATCGCGATCCTATGGGTATCAGCGCCGACATTTGGGGCATGATATGATGGGGCTGACGGGCACGCCGATTGTCGCAGTAGAGTCTGGCACGGTGACGATGCTGGGCTGGAACCAATACGGCGGCTGGCGCGTTGGCATCCGCAGCACGGATGGAAAGCGGTATTGGTACTATGCCCATTTGCGAAAGGACCGCCCGTTCGCGGCCGGACTGAAAGAGGGAAAATGTGTGAAGGCGGGAGAGGTGATTGGCTACATGGGGAGAACCGGATATTCCGCCACGGAAAACGTCAACAATATTGAAACGCCGCATCTGCATATTGGGCTGGAGCTGATTTTTGATGAGAGTCAATTTGAATCGGACAACGAAATCTGGGTGGATATCTACCCGATGGTGCAGCTGCTGCGGCAGCACCGCAGCGCGGTGGATCGCGTGGAGAACGGAGAGTACACACGCCGGTTTGAGCTGTTGGAGGCGGGAGCACCGTGAGAAAACAATCGTTGATTTTGTGTGCGGTCGTGCTGGTGTGCGGAATATTGGGCGCCGTGCTCGGACAGGGTGAGAGAGAAGCACAGTCTGTCCTTGCTGGGGAAGGAATTGAACTGCCGATTGCGATGTATCACAGCGTCACAGACGAGGGGAAATCACCGGGAGAATATGTGATCTCACCAAAACGTCTGGAGGAGGATTTACGGTATCTACAGCAAGCGGGGTGGGAGACCGTGACGATCCGACAGGTTGTGAATTATGTGGAAAACGGCGCGCCGCTGCCGGAGCATCCGGTCATGCTGACGTTTGACGATGGGTATTACAATAACTATGCCAATGTGTATCCGTTATTGGAGCGATACGGAATGAATGGCGTGCTGTCGCCGGTTGGAACGCTGACCGAGCAGTTTACACAGGCGCAGGAAGCGCCGCACGAGGTGTGGTCGTACTGCACGGAGCAGCAGCTGGTGGAAATGGCGCAGAGCGGGGTGATCGAGATGCAGAACCACTCGTTTGACTTTCACGAGCTGTCGCCGCGGCGCGGCTGTCTGCGAAAGCAGGGAGAGGATCAAGCGGCGTATGAGAATATCTTCCGCACGGATACCCAGCGCGCGCAGGAGGTGTTTGCAAAGCTCGGCATCGACGAGCCGATCTGCTATACCTATCCCTATGGGGCGTGCAATGCGGAAACCGACGCCTTGGTGGAGCAGTGCGGTTTTGTCAGCTCACTGAGCTGTGAGGAGGGAATCAACCGCCTGACACACGATCCGCGCTGCCTGTATAAGCTCAAGCGCTGGAACCGCGACGGGCGGCAGAGCACGGAGCAGTTTTGGAGCACGGTGCGAAGGGAGATGCAGTGACAAATGCAGTCGTGTATGGAGCAATGCAGTATTGGAGATCTGCGCTGTCGGGAGGTCATCAACATTTGTACCGGAGACCGGATGGGCTATGTCAGCGATGTATTGCTGGATCTGTGCTGCGGGCAGGCAAAGGCGCTGGTCGTGCCGGGGCAGGCGAAGTATTTTGGTTTGCTCGGGCGCGGCGAGGACTGCATCGTCCCGTGGAATGCGATTCGCAGCATCGGCGAAGATTTGATTTTGGTGGAGCTGAAAGAGACGTGGCAGGAAGGGTGCTGCGAAAAGCGAACGATTCCGGAGCGAAAGCATTGGAAATTTTGAAAGAAGGACGTAAAAAATTGAAATTGGCACTTGATTTCAAAAAAATGCTGTGCTAAAATAGCAAGGTATGAAAATTACACACATACCGGGAGACGCGGTGTGGTTCCAGACGGGGCATCGCCGGTGATGATCGGTATGGAGGAAAAAACCAAGGAGGACATGACAATGTCAGTAATTTCTATGAAGCAGCTGCTGGAAGCAGGCGTGCACTTCGGTCACCAGACCAGAAGATGGAACCCGAAAATGGCACAGTACATTTTCACCGAGAGAAACGGTATCTACATCATCGACCTGCAGAAGACCGTTAAGAAGCTGGAGGAAGCATACTTCTTCGTTCGCGACACCGCAGCAGCTGGCGAATCCATTCTGTTCGTAGGTACTAAGAAGCAGGCGCAGGACGCAATCCGTGAGGAAGCAGAGCGCGCAGGCATGTTCTATGTCAACGCAAGATGGCTGGGCGGCATGCTGACCAACTTCACCACCATGCGTACTCGTATCGCTCGTCTGAACCAGCTGAAGAAGATGGAAGAGGACGGCACCTTCAACCTGCTGCCGAAGAAGGAAGTTATCAAGCTGCAGCTGGAGATCGCAAAGCTGGAGAAGTACCTGGGCGGCGTCAAGGAAATGAAGAAGCTGCCGGGCGCTATGTTCGTTGTTGACCCGCGCAAGGAGAAGAATGCAATCGCTGAGGCTCGCAAGCTGAAGATTCCGGTAGTTGCTATCGTTGATACCAACTGTGATCCGGATGAGGTTGACTATGTAATCCCGGGCAACGATGACGCAATCCGTGCGATCAAGCTGATTTCTGCAACCATGGCAAACGCTATCATCGAGGGCAAGCAGGGTGAGCAGCTCGCTTCCGAAGCTGAGGAGCAGCCGGCAGAAGAGAAGGCTGAGTAATTTGAATATCTAAAAGGCCCGCCGCGCGCTGTTCGGGCGGGTCTTTTTCAAAATCAGAAATGGAACCACTATAGGAGGTATATACATCATGGCATTTAGTGCAAAGGATGTTAAGGCTCTGCGCGAGCAGACCAATGTTGGTATGATGGACTGCAAGAAGGCGCTTCAGGAAGCGGACGGCGACTTCGACAAGGCAATTGAAATCCTTCGTGAGAAGGGTCTGGCAAAGGCGGCTAAGAAGGCTAGCCGTGTTGCAGCAGAGGGTATCGTAGCAATCAGCGTTTGCCCGGACTGCGGTGTTGCTGCTATGGCTGAGGTTAACTCCGAGACCGACTTCGTTGCAAAGAACGCGGACTTCCAGAACTTTGTAAACGACGTAACCAAGGTTATCATCAAGGAGAACCCGGCTGACGTTGAGGCGCTGAAGGCTTGCAAGATGGGCGAGCTGACCGTAGAGGGCGCTCTGCAGGAGAAGGTTCTGACCATCGGTGAGAATCTGCAGATCCGTCGTTTCGTTCGCTACGAGGGCGACACCGTAAACGTTGGTTACACCCACATGGGCGGCGTTATCGGCGTTCTGGTTGCTCTGCAGGTTTCCGACAACATCAAGGACTCCGCAGAAGTTCAGCAGCTGGGCAAGGATATCGGCATGCAGGTAGCGGCTATGCGTCCGTCCTTCATGGACAAGTCTGAGGTTGACGAAGAGACCCTGGCAAAGGAGAAGGAAATCCTGATGATCCAGGCTGTCGAGGAAAACAAGACGGCAGCAAAGCCGAAGCCGGAAGCAATTCTGGAGAAGATGGTTATGGGCCGTATTGGCAAGTACTACGAGGAGAACTGCCTCCTGCAGCAGGCTTTTGTTAAGGAAAACAAGGTTTCCGTCGAGAAGCATATTGCTGCTGTCGCTAAGGAGCTTGGCGGTGAGATCAAGCTGGTGAAGTATGATCGCTTTGAGAAGGGCGAAGGCATCGAGAAGCGCGTAGACGACTTTGCTGCTGAAGTAGCTTCGATGGCAAAGTAAGTTGATTTTGTAAGTATGCGGAATCTCCTGCCTTCGCGCAGGGGATTCTGTTTTTTTCGGAAAACAAATGGTAAAATTGTAGGTAAAAATGTAGGAATGTTTTCCGAAACGCAGAAACATGGTAACACGGAAGGAGATCAAAACAATGGCACTCAAAGGTAATCTGATGACGTTTCGTCCGGACGTAAAGGTTCTGGACTGCACGATGCGTGATGGCGGACTGGTCAACGACTTCTACTTCACGGATGAATTCGTTCGCCGCCTGTATGCGGCAAATCAGGCCGCTGGTGTGGACTTTATGGAGTTTGGCTACCGCGCGTCGAAGGATCTGTTTGATCCGGAGAAGTTCGGCAAGTGGAAGTTCAGCACGGACGAGGACATCTACGCCATCGTCGGTGATAAGGAAAACACCGATTTGAAGATTTCTATCATGGCGGACGTCGGACGATGCGATTACAAGCGCGATATTGCTCCGCGCGCTAACAGTCCGGTGGATATGGTGCGCATCGCGACGTATATCCACACGATGCCGGTTGCGCTGGAGATGATTGAGCACTGCCACCAGATGGGCTATGAGACCACCTGCA
The DNA here is from genome assembly GCA_934532985.1 of uncultured Butyricicoccus sp. Classification (GTDB taxonomy): domain Bacteria; phylum Bacillota; class Clostridia; order Oscillospirales; family Butyricicoccaceae; genus Butyricicoccus_A. Next base: position 146,648 of record CAKTAV010000005.1, read on the forward strand.
ATATCATGGCGGTTTCCAAGGCGCAGGAGGGCGATGTCAAGTCGGCACTGGAGATGCTGGGACAGAGTCCGGTGGATGCGATTTATGTCGTTGACAGCTACGGCTCACTGGTTCCGGAGCAGATTCAGCGCATTGTGGATTTGTACCTTGAGATGACGGAAAAGTACGGCAAGCTGATCGGTATGCATGCGCATAACAATCAGCAGCTGGCGTTTGCCAACACGATTGCGGCGTGTGCCGAGGGCGCGAGCTACTTGGACGCTTCGATGAGCGGTATGGGACGCGGCTCCGGCAACTGCATGATGGAGCAGCTCATCAGCTTCCTGAAAAACCCGAAGTTCCAGCTTCCGCCGGTACTTCGCTTTGTACAGGACGAGATGATTCCGCTGCGTGAGAGCGGACTCCAGTGGGGTTACGACACGCAGTACCTGCTGACGGGTATTTTGAATGTGCACCCTTCGGCGGCAATCAATTACACGAAGGAAGGCCGTAAAGACTGCCGCGACTTTTACCTAGAATTGATGGACAACGATTAAGCATATGGGACTCTCCGTTTCTTTGGAAGCGGAGAGTTTTTTTGTCGGCATTTTCTGTTGTAAGGGAGAGGCTCTGCCTTGATTTTACCAGTCGGTTGATGTACAATGAAATCCATGTGAATGATCAAGTAGAAAATGAGGAATTAGGATGAGTCAAAACAAAGCAAAGGGCGGAATACTGCTTCCGGCCTTGATCTGTGCGCTGCTGTGGGGCAGTGCGTTTCCGGGGGTAAAGACTGGGTATACGCTGCTGGGCGTGGCGGATGATGTGTTTAGTAAGCTGTACTTCGCCGGCTGGCGCTTTACGCTGGCGGGCGTTCTGGTGCTGGCGGTGTATGCCGTGATGTATCGCAAGACGATTTTGCCACAGAAGAACCTCGTGCGCGGCATTGTATTGCTCGGCCTCGTGCAGACAACCGTGCAGTATATTTTTTATTATATCGGTCTATCGCACACAACGGGCGTCAAGGGCGCAGTACTGACGGCGACAGGTACGTTTTTAGCGGTCATTTTTTCTCATTTTGTTTTTCCGGATGATAAAATCAACCGATATAAAGCGCTTGGCTGTTTTATGGGCTTCGAGGGCGTTGTGCTTATCAGTATGGGAAGCGGAGAGCTGTTCACCGCGGGCTTTACGATGAGCGGCGAGGGCTTTATGATTATCTCTGCGGCGGGTGCCGCAGCCGGCGCGGTCATCAGTAAAATTGTTGCCCGTGCCCGCGGAGCCGAGCCGATGATTATCACCGGCTGGCAGCTGGTTGTTGGCGGCGTGATTTTGCTGCTGGTGGGACGCATCGGCGGCGGACATTTTTCGCAGGTTTCGCCCAAGGGAATTGCCCTGCTGGGCTATCTGATTTTCCTGTCCGCGGCGGCGTTTACCATCTGGACGATCCTGCTCAAAAACTTTCCGGTGGGAAAGGTCACGGTATATAATTTCCTGACGCCGATTTTTGGCACGCTGCTGTCTGGCCTGTTTTTGGGTGAATCGGTGTTTCAGGTGCGAAATATCGTATCGCTGCTGTTTGTCTGTATCGGCATTGTGCTGGTCAACTTTGTGAAGCTGCCAAAGGAATCTACAGTCCCAAGGAAAAAGAAGAATGCATCGTCCGGAGGACGGAAACGATAATGCAGAACAGAATAGAATGAATTGGATACAGAGAGGAAGTGCAGAAATATGAAATACTGCTTTGAATGCGGCACAGAACTGCATGACAAGCCGCTGGACGGAGAAGGAATGGTACCGTATTGCGAGACGTGCCAGACCTATCGGTTCCCGATTTTCAACACGGCGGTCAGCATGGAGGTATTGAATCCGGCACAGGATAAGGTCATCCTGATTCAGCAGTACGGCCGCTCACGCAATATTCTGGTCGCCGGTTATGTCAACCGCGGCGAGAGTGTGGAGCACACGGTCGTGCGTGAAGTGGAAGAGGAGCTTGGCCTGCATGTCAGCAATGTTCGCTTTAATTTGAGCCAGTTTTTTGAGCCAAGTAACACGCTGATGGTCAACTTTTCCTGTGTGGCAGACACGGAAGATCTGAGCCACAAGACGGACGAAGTGGATTATGCTCATTGGTATACGTTTGACGAGGCGCGGGAAGCGGTATTTCCGGGCAGCTTAGCGGAGAAATTTTTGCTGAATTTTATTGCACATCGAGGAGAAGCAAAATGAAAATTCTAGTGATTGACAGCTGCATGCGGGAAAAAAAGGTATCCCGCACCCAGCTTTTGCTGGAAAAAACGCTGACGCAGTATCAGGAATCCTTCCCGGATGCGGAGATTGAGACGCTGACGCTAAGCAAGGAAAAGCTCCCGCCGCTGACCGGCGCGGACGTCGACGAACGTCAGCGCGCCGTTGACGCTGGAGAAACCGAAGCGTACCAGCTTGCCAAGCAGTTCGCGCAGGCAGACCAGATTATCATTGCTGCGCCGTATTGGGATCTGGCGTTTCCGGCGGTGCTCAAGATCTATCTGGAGCACATCTGTGTGACGGGTATTACGTTTCACTATCTGGAAAACGGTGCGCCGGAGGGACTATGCCGCGCGAAATCGCTGCTGTATTTGACCAGCTGCGGCGGATTCTTGCAGGATTGCAATCTAGGTTTTGCCTATGTGCAGGCGCTGTGTACGCATCTGTTTGGTATTGACGACTGCCGCTGCATTGCGGCAGAGGGCATGGACATCACGCCGGAGCTGATGCAGGAGGGCTTGGACAAAGCTTTGCAGGAAATTGCGGCGCTGTCATTCGCCGAGTAAATAGGAAATTGTATCCCGCCGATTGGGGCAGTATGCTTCTGATCGGCGGGATGTTTTGTGCTCTGCGATAGGTGTAAGTTTGCCGAAGCAGGCGGGTTGTTTACCGCATCTCATTTATTGTCAACCTGAAATAAATAATATGTTGACAATGACGAGCTGGACGTGTACAATACCAACAGTAATGAATTTCACAGGAGTGATCAACAAATGGAAAGTAAATGGAGTGTTCGTGAGATGGCGCTGATCGCCATCATGGCGGCGGTGACCTGTGTGCTCGGTCCGCTGTCTCTGCCGATTGGACCGGTTCCGATTTCGCTGACGAATTTCGCGGTGTATCTGGCGGTGTATATTCTGGGCGGGAAGCGCGGAACCATCAGCTACATCGTTTATCTGCTGATTGGTATGGCAGGCGTGCCGGTATTCTCCGGCTTCACTGGCGGCTTTGGCAAGCTGTTTGGCCCGACAGGCGGTTATCTGATGGGCTTTATTCTGATGGCGCTGATCTGTGGCTGGTTCATTGACCGGATGCATCAGAAGTTTGTGTGGAGTATGGTCGGCATGATTCTGGGAACAATTGTCTGCTATGCATTCGGCACAGTTTGGCTGGCATATCAGGCACAGCTGCCGATGATGGCGGCGCTCGCAGCGGGCGTGCTGCCGTTTATCCCGCTGGATCTGGCGAAGATGGTCGTTGCGGCTGTGGTTGCGCCGCAGATCCGCTGCCGACTGGCAAAGGCACAAATTTGCCGCGAGGCGTAAAAAGTGTATTTTTGGAATAAAAGACACCGGCGACGGTGTCTTTTGCCGTATATCAATTGTGTTTCAAAGGGAAATCAGAAAAAACGATAGTTATTGACAAACTAAGATGCGGCAGATATAATAAAGAAAGTTACAGAACGATTACAAAATGATCAAATGATTGGAAACAAAGAAAGAAACGGTAAGGAGGAGACTATGCGGAAAAAACAGCTCTGTGCGCTGCTGCTGACCACGGCGATAACGGTAGGTATGCTGCCAGTGTATGGATTGGCGGCAGACGAGGCGCAGGACAGTATTTCTATTGAAGTACAGGCAGAGGACGATGCAGCTGCCGCTGCGGCAGTGACCGATGAGCAGCCGGTCGAGCAGCCGACGGTACAGGTAGAGGAAAAGGAACAGACTGCGGATGAGCAGCAGAATCTGACGGCGGAGCTGGCATCGCTTCCAGATGATGCCGAAAGTCAGGATCCGGAGCGCTATGAAGCCGAGCGCCGGCAGGAAGAGGCAGCGCAGACGGCGTCCACCACACCGCTGGCGGAGGATGATATGGGCATCAGCGTGCTGTCCGGCAAGTCCTACCGCAGCTTTTTGACGGGCAAAACATATACGGTTCGGGATACCGTTGTGGCGGACGGACTGGATGTCTCCAAGTGGAGCAAGGATATTAACTGGACGAAGGTGAAAAAGGCGGGCATTGATTTTGCCATTATCCGTGTGGGCTACCGCGGCTACGGCAACGGCGACCTGTATCAGGATGAATACTATACCAGCAATATCAAAAATGCGATCAAGGCAGGCGTCAAGGTTGGTGTGTATATCTACTCGCAGGCAGTAAGCGGCGCAGAGGCGCGCGCTGAAGCACAGTACTGCATCAAGCGGGTCAAGGGATATAATCTCACGCTGCCGATTGTCATGGACGTTGAGTATGCGGAGAACAGCAGCGGTTATACGGGACGCATGTACAATGCTAATTTGAGCCGTGATAAGCTGACCAATATGTGCTTGGCGTTTGTGGATGAGTGTAAGAGCGCGGGCTACAAGGGCATGATTTACGCCAACAGCTCAATGCTGCGCGATAAGATGAACGCATCGCAAATCAGCGCAAAGGCACCGATCTGGATGGCAAATTACACGACGAATACCTCGTACAGCGGGGATTACGATTATTGGCAGTATTCCGAGGCCGGATCGGTGAGCGGTGTTGACTATCCGGTGGACTGTAACTTTGCGTTTAAGCTGCCGTCCAATGTGTCGAGCGTTTCACTGAATAAAAGCAAGCTGTCTATAGCATGCAAAAACACGGCGACGCTGAAAAAGACGGTCAAGCCGAATAACTCGGGAAGTTCGGCGGCGTGGAGCAGCAGCCGAAGTGCGGTAGCAAAGGTTTCGTCCAGCGGTAAGGTCACGGCGAAGTCGGTCGGTACGACGACGGTTACGGTCAAGGCTGGGGACAAAAAGGACACGTGTAAAGTCACGGTACGCCCGCGCCTGACGGCGATTCAGACGATTGAACGCAAGACGTCCAGCAAGATTAAGCTGACGTGGGACAAAAAGTCAGAGGCCGATCATTACCGCATTTACCGTTCCACGAGCAAGGACGGTACATATAAATTTATCGCACAAACAAAGAAAGCTGGATATCTGGACCAGAATTTGAAGCCGAATACGACATACTATTATTATCTGTGTGCAGCCGGCTATCAGGGCGATACATTGATTAAGAGTAATCCGTCGTCGGTAAAGAGCGCAACGACAACGGTGTACACTACAAAGGTGACGCTAAGCCAGAGTGCGTTTAAGCTGACGCGGACGGCAAAGCAGCAGCTTGAGACGGAACTGACACCGACGAACAGCAAACAGCCGATTCACTGGAGCACGAGCAATGCGAAGGTAGCAACCGTTACAGATAAGGGGTTGGTACACGGTGTGGAGATCGGCACGGCGACAATTACGGCGACCTCCGGCAGCGCGAGCGCTTCTTGCCGTGTGACGGTTATCCCGGGACGCGTGACGCTGAACAAGGTGGCGAAAAAGAAGGCGGGAACCATTCGTGTGGAGTGGAATAAGATTTCCTCGGCAGAGTATTACCGCGTCTATCGCGCGACGAGTAAGAACGGAACGTATGAATACATCGCACATACGTCGCGCCTATTCTACAACGATTCTAAGTGCAAGAGCGGAACACGGTATTACTACAAGGTTCGCTCGTGCGTCAAGAAGGACGGTACCAAATATAAGGGCGCTTCGTCGAACGCATTGAGCGCGAAGGCCTGAGACAAAATAGAGGCAAAGAGGGCAAACCGATACCGGTTAGCCCTCTTTTTCTATGGCATCGGAAGAAGAAAAGCGCGTGATAATCTGCCGTGACGTACAGCAGGAGGGCGAGTATGGCCAAACGTCCATGTGATCGTCGGAGATATAGTATTCCATCGGCGAAGTGGGTAGCGGGCCGAGTATATCAATGAGATTCAGCTTGACCTTCATGCGCTCGGGCAAAATGGATTTGATGTAGCAGGAGACGCTCTGTCCGCTGAGCACCGGAAAGCGGCGTTCCGCCAGACCGGAGAGATTAGGACTCAACTCGATAAACACGCCGTAGTCTTCAATGCTGCGCACGATGCCGCAGACGGTTTCGCCGACAGAAAAATGTGCGGCGTTTTCCTCCCATGTGCCAAGTAGCTCCCGATGACTGAGTGTGATGCGTCCGGTGTCCGGATGGACAGAGAGCACGACCGTGCGAATGAGCTGGCCGGGACGAAAACGCTGGCTGGGATGAGAGATTCGGCTGACAGAAATATTCTCTATGCCGATAAACGAGACAACGCCGCAGCCGATGTCCACAAAGGCACCAAACGGCTCCAGATGTGTGATCCGTGCTGGGATAATATCACCGGGGGTCAGAGTATGAAGAAGGGTATCCAGCGCGATCTGCTGCGCTGTGCGGCGGGACAGCAGCGCATGATTTCCCTCCAGGGACAGCACCTGAAAGCAAATTGGTTTGCCGACGCGGGAGAGTATTGCGATTTCCCGCGTCTCGCCGCTGTCGATGCCGAGGGCGCATTCCTCCCGCGGGATGATGCCCTCGACCTCGCCGCAGCGCACGTGAAGATTGTGGTCGGCATCACAGCGTAGGGCAGTGGATTCTAAAATCGTGCCGTCGGCGAGCGCGGCGGTGAGATCCTCGCGGGTGGGTATGTGGGTAGACAGTCCTTCCGGCGAATAGTGGTTTTTCAATAGCATAGCTGTTTCCCTCCGTTTCGTTTGGTTTCCGTCGTTGTTGCGAAATCTGTTTTATGGTATGCGGCGGCGGAGAAAATCTTTCCGAATGCAGCGGCTTTTTTTGAAAAATGCCGGAAGCTGTGATACACTAGGAGAAAAGAAACGAAGAAAAAAAGGAGGACGAAATATGGATATTCAGCTGGGGGATATTGTGACGATGAAAAAGGCCCATCCGTGTGGCAGTAAGCAGTGGAAAGTGCTGCGCGTCGGCATGGATTTTCGCCTGCACTGTATGGGCTGCGGGCATGAGATACTCATTCCGCGTGCCAAGGCGGAGAAAAATATCCGCGAGGTCGTGCGCGACGGCAAGCCGGTGTGAACAGGAGGACAACGCCATGTTGATTGACGGAAAGCAGATGCATATCCGGTGTACGGGAAACGATATTGGTAAGTATGTCATTCTGCCGGGTGATCCGGGACGGTGTGAGCGCATTGCGGCGCTGCTGGATGAGGCACACTTTGTCTCGTCCAATCGTGAGTTCACGGTTTGGACCGGAACGCTGGACGGACAGCGCGTGAGTGTGTGCTCTACGGGCATCGGCGGGCCATCGGCGGCGATTGCGCTGGAAGAGCTGGTGGAGTGCGGCGCGCATACGTTTATCCGTGTCGGAACCTGCGGCGGTGTTGATCCGGCGGCGGTCGGCGGTGATTTGGTGGTCGCCACGGCGGCCGTGCGGCAGGAGGGAACATCGCGCGAGTATATGCCGCTGGACTATCCGGCGGCGGCAAGCTATGCCGTAGTTCGCGCGCTGGATGACGAGGCGCGGGAGCTGGGCTATCCGGTGCATGTCGGTGTGGTGCAGTCGAAGGACAGCTTTTACGGGGAAATCCGTCCGGAGCGGATGCCGGTGGCGGATCAGCTGCAGTCGCATTGGAACGCGCTGATGGCGGCGGGTGTGCTCGCCAGCGAGATGGAATCGGCGGCGCTGTTTGTGGTGGCGGCAGTGCTGCATGTGCGCTGCGGCAGCGTGCTCAATGTGCTGTGGAACGATGAAAACGAACCGCCGGCAGTGGGCAAGGATGCGGCAATGCGCGGCGTATATACGGCGGTAGGTGCCCTGCGGCGATTGATTGCGCAGGATCGTGCCCAATGAGTAACCAGTGTGTCCGAATTGGGCACACTGCTTTTTTTCAAATTTTTTTGAAAAAGAATGTGATGATTTGCGCCTCTGAATTGTTTACAAGGTGAGATCTCAAAAAACGGTAGGAAGGAGGGAGCGCATGACGGAACAGGAATTTGTTGCGGCGTTTGAACGACACAAGGATCGCATTTATCGCCTGGCGCTTAGCTATACGAAATCACAGGCGGATGCAGAGGATGTCTGCCAGGATGTCTTTTGCAAACTGCTCAAGCAGCCGGTGATGGAGCCGGAGCATGAAAAGGCATGGCTGATTCGGGTGACAATCAACGACTGCAAGAATCTGCTTCGTTCCGGCTGGTGGAAACGAAACCAGCCGTTGGAGACCGCCTATGGACTGGCAGCACCGGGGGACAATGAGGTGCTCCGTGAGGTGATGGATCTGCCGTCCCGACTCCGCGTTGTGATTCATCTTTATTATTACGAGGGATATACGGCGCGGGAAATCGGCGAACAGCTTGGAATTAGCGAGAGCGCCGTACAAAACCGCTTGATGCGTGCACGAAAAAAGTTACGAGTTGCTATGGAGGGAGGAGCACTGACATGAAACGAGAATACAATGAGGCAATGGACCACATTCACATGAGTGACGAGTGCGCACAGCGCATCTTGGCGCAGGCTTCCTCCGACGGACACAAGGGAGGAAATATCATGAGGTTCAAAAAGATGATGCAGAGAGGTATTGCAGCGGTGGCTGCTGCGGTTATTGTTTCGGCGGCTGCGTTTGCCGCGGACGTGGGAGGAATTCGGACCAATATGAGCATGTGGTTCCATGGAGAACAGCAGCAGGTTGAGGTGCAGAAGGATGGCAAGTACGGCTACACGGCGAAGATCGACGGTGAGGAAAAGAGCTTTGGCGGCGTTTCCTTTGACGAAAATGGCAACGAGCAGCCGTTGAGCGAGAAGGACATTCAGGATGTCTACTCGGTGGATGTTGCGAAGGGGGAGGACGGCACATGGACGCTGTACTTCTATGATCAGACGATTGATATCACCAAGGACATGGAGCAGGGAGAATATGACGAGGTTCTCAGCCATGATGGGGAGAAGTACCGCGTGACGGTACATTCTGACGGCAGCTTTGAAGTCGGCTCGGTTGACGAGGATACCGATGCGTCGGCAGCAACAGAAAAATAAGCACGTGGTGTTAGAAAAAGCCGGACGTCCGTTAGGGCGTCCGGCTTTTTCTGGAGATACAAGAACGAGCATCTCCGGTTGGAGATGCTCGTTGTATTTGGATTATTTGCTTCCGGCAGCACTGCCAGCCACCGCACTTCCGGAGCCGGAAGGAGCGGTCTGTTTGCTCGATTTATCAAATACATTTTGATACTGAACAATTTTATAATCCGACAGATCCGCCATTTCCAGCGGCACCTGAATGCCGTTTTTATCGACGCAGCCGACACAGGAGATAACCGGATATTCCTTCATCAGGCTGTAGACGTACTGCTGATAATCGCTCATCTTCAGGTTCGCCGTATCCAGTGTCAGCGGGCCAAGGTAGTTGGCGCTGATGCGTCCGGCATCGTATCCCTCGATGTCGTAGTTCGCCCAGATGAAGAACGGTACAGTGTGCTCGTCCATCGTGATCTCCGCCGAGCTCTTATCCGAGCCAGAGGTCAGGTAGCTGTAGAACGAGTTCTCGATATACGGCTGATGGTCGCCGAACAGAACGATAATCGTCGGCTCCTTCTGCTTGGAGAAGTACTTGACCAGCTTCTTGATCGACTGATCCGAGCGCTGAATCAGCGACAGATACTGCTTGGTCAGCGGATAGATATTCTCATGACGGAATTCTACCTTTTCCGGGAAGTTATCGTAAACTGTGTCATAGCTGCAATGATTCTGCATTGTGACATTGAAGCAGAACAGCGGCGTATCCTTGTCCTTGTTTTCATACTGCTCAATGACCTTGTCAAATGAGCTCTTGTCGCTGATATAGCGGCGAAGAATCTCGGCGTTCTTATCGAAGGACTCAACGTCAAGGAAGCGCTCAAAGCCCATCAGCGGATACGCACGGCTGCGTCCCCAGCCCGTGCCGTAGTACGGGTGAATACCGACGGTTTCATATCCCTGTGCGGCGAGGACGGAAGCCATGGACTCTGTCTTGCTGTGAACGTATTGCAGCATCGGATAACTGCCGCTCTGGAAGAACGCATAGGAGTTAGACGTCAGGAATTCGTATTCTGAGTTACATGTACCGCCGCCCCAGGCCGGAACAACCAGATGTCCGGTAATGGCATTCTTATCCTTCGAGAGGGAGTGTACAAACGGCATAACGTCGTCTGTGTTGGTCAGGCCGAGATCGCCAAGTACTGACAGATCCGAGAACGTCTCATCCATGACGACGATGATATTTGGGTTCTGCTTGTTTGTGCCATTGGTCTGATAGGTACCCTTGGCGCTGTCCAGAATATCCGTTGCTGAATTGGCAGAATAGCCGCTTGGCTTCGGATTAAACAGCGTGCCGCAGTTCATGACGAAATTCAGGAACAGGCCGTTTTCGCGGTTTGCTGTGACTTGACGCCATGTGCTGACGTAAAAGTTGCCCTTGCCAAAGATGGCAATCAGCGTGAAGGAAATCAAAAGTACCAGCGAAGCTGCCAGCGTCTCCAAACGCTCGCGCAGCTTGAGCAGAGGGTACTGACCTTTCTTTTTTAGATAGACAGAGATGACAAGCCAGATAATGACGCCGACAGATGCGATGATGACCTGGGATGGCGGAGTAAAATTAAATCCGTCCATAACGGACATCGCGGTACCGGCTGCCATCAGATCCCATGGAGAAACTGGTGCATTGCGGATTGCAATGGAATAATACATCACGATGCCGCAGATTAAAAAGAAAAGTGTGCCAATAAATATGGTCAGATTGGTTCGGCGCGTCAGTGCGCGCAGGAGCAGGAATACACCGTAGTATCCCATCAAGTTGACCCAGAAGGAAAGCGAGGTCGGGAGCATACAGTAGCTCTCGTCGCCGTATTCCAGAAACTCCGCTGTCAGGAAAATCAGCAGCGGGGTGATATAAAAGAAAATTTGTCCGCCGTATGTACGCAAAATGTGCTTCGGCGAAAGATTAAATTTATGCATAAATAAGCCTCCGTAACACGAAAGCCCGCAATGAAAGGAAGGTGCGTATGGTAAATCCCCCTCCAGACACACCACCTTCGATTCTTTGTGGCTATTGGAATCGTGAGTATGTTTCAGAAACCGCCGGAGGGTCCCGGCGGTTTCTGTCGTATTACCGAATAACGAACTTACTTCAGGAGCTTCTTGATGCGCTCAACTGCTTCGATGGTCTGATCGCGGTCGCCAAAGGCGGTCAGACGGAAGAAGTTCGTTCCGTTCTTGCCAAAGCCGGCGCCCGGGGTGCCGACAACGTTGGCGTTTTCCAGCAGGTAATCAAAGAATTCCCAGGATTCCATGCCGTTCGGGCACTTCATCCAAACGTACGGGGAGTTCTTACCGCCGGTGTACCAGATGCCCAGCTCATCCAGCGCCTCAGACAGGATGCGGGCATTTTCCTTGTAGTATGCCAGATTTGCCTGAATCTGCTCCATGCCCTTCTCGGTGAAGACGGCAGCAGCGCCGCGCTGTACGATGTACGGTACGCCGTTGAACTTGGTGGTCTGGCGACGCAGCCACATCTTGTTCAGGCTCATGCCCTCGCGCTCCAGTGCGGTCGGAACGACAGTGTATCCGCAGCGAGTGCCAGTGAAGCCAGCGGTCTTGGAGAAGGAGTTGAACTCGATTGCGCACTTCTTTGCGCCCTCGATCTCGTAGATGCTGCGCGGCAGGGAAGAATCCGAAACAAAGCACTCGTAAGCAGAGTCAAACAGCAGGATGGCGTCGTTATCCAGCGCGTACTTGACCCAAGCCTCCAGCGCCTCGCGGCCGTAAACTGCACCGGTCGGGTTGTTCGGGGAGCACAGGTAGATGATGTCTGCCTTGATGGATGGATCCGGCAGCGGAAGGAAGCCGTTCTCCTCGTTAGCGTTCATGTAAACAATCTTGCGGCCCGCCATAGTGTTGGTGTCCACGTAAACCGGATAAACCGGATCCGGAACCAGGACCACATTGTCAGCGTCGAACAGATCCAGAATGTTGCCGACGTCAGACTTTGCACCGTCCGAGATAAAGATCTCGTCCAGATCCAGCTGCGTGCCGTGGGAAGCGTAGTACGCCTGAATGGACTCCTTCAGGAAGTCATAACCCTGCTCCGGACCATAGCCGTGGAAGCCTTCCTTGGTGCCCATCTCGTCAACTGCCTTATGCATGGCCCCGATGACAACCGGCGCCAGCGGCAGGGTGACGTCGCCGATACTCAGACGAATGACCTTCTTATCCGGATGCGCTTCCTGGAACTCGCGCTGCTTGCGGGCAACGGTGGAGAACAGGTAGCTATCCGCTACGTTCTGATAATTCTTGTTGATTTTCATGGGTTTACTTACTCCTTTTCATAGCTGCCGCGACGAACGCCTTGAACAGCGGATGGGCACGGTTCGGACGGGACTTGAATTCCGGATGGAACTGTACACCCACATAGAACGGATGACCCGGAATTTCCACGGTCTCGACCAGCTCGCCGGACGGAGAGGTGCCGGAGATAATCATGCCGTTCTCTTCAAAGTCGTTGCGGAACTTATTATTGAATTCGTAGCGATGACGATGACGCTCCGAAATGTCGCGAACGCCATAGGCAGCGGACATCTGCGTATCCGGACGAATGCGGCACGGATATGCACCCAGACGCATGGTGCCGCCCTTCTTGGAAACACCCTGCTGGCTCTCCATCAGGTCGATGACACAGTGCTGGCTTTCCGGATCAAACTCGCCGGAGTTTGCGTCCTTGAAGCCCAGTACGCTGCGCGCATAGGCGATGGCGGCAATCTGCATACCCAGACAAATACCGAAGTACGGAATGTTGCGGGTGCGGCAATAGTTGGCGGCACAGATCATACCCTCGATGCCGCGGCTGCCGAAACCGCCCGGCAGGATGATGCCGTCCGCGCCGGAGAGCAGCTTGTCCACGGTGGACTCGTTGATTTCCTCGGAATCCACCCAGTCAATGTGAACGGTGGTGCCGTTTTCAAAGCCGGCGTGCTGAAGTGCTTCGGCAACCGACAGATAAGCGTCGTGCAGACGGACATACTTGCCGACCAGCGCGATGCGAACCGAGCCGGAGCAGCTGGAAATGCGGTCGAGCATTTCATACCACTCGTGCATATCGCCCTTGCCGACGCCGAGAGACAGTTCGCGACATACAATGTCGGACAGGTGGCTCTCTTCCAGCATCAGCGGTGCCTGATACAGAATCGGCATGGTGCGGTTCTCGATGACGCAGTCATGCGGCACGTTGCAGAACAGGCTGATCTTGCGCTTGATGTCCTCGGTCAGCGGCTGATCCACACGGCAGATAATCATATCCGGCTGGATACCCAGACCGCGCAGCTCCTTGACCGAGTGCTGGGTCGGCTTGGACTTCGGCTCGTTCGAGCCGGAGATGAACGGAACCAGCGTGACGTGCAGGAACAGGCAGTTGCGGCGGCCGACCTCGGTGGCTACCTGACGGATAGCCTCCAGGAACGGCTGGGACTCGATGTCGCCGGTGGTGCCGCCGATTTCTGTGATAACGACATCGGCGTTGGTCTTTTCGCCGACGGAATAGATAAAGGATTTGATTTCGTTGGTAATGTGCGGGATAACCTGCACGGTATCGCCGAGGTACTCGCCCTTGCGCTCCTTGTTCAAAACGTTCCAGTAAACTTTACCGGTCGTCAGGTTGGAGAACTTGTTCAGGTCCTCGTCGATGAAGCGCTCGTAGTGACCGAGATCCAGATCGGTCTCTGCGCCGTCCTCGGTGACGTAAACTTCACCGTGCTGAAACGGACTCATCGTGCCCGGGTCAACATTGATATACGGGTCGAGCTTCTGCGCCGCAACCTTCAGGCCGCGGGACTTCAGCAATCGTCCGAGGGAAGCGGCGGTAATGCCCTTGCCCAGACCGGAGACGACGCCGCCCGTTACGAAAATGTATTTTGTCATAGATCCATACTCCCTTCAAATACTGTGGTTGCCGGGCCTGTCATGTAGACGGCTTGTTCGGTATACCGAATGCGCAGATCACCGCCGCGCAGATGAAGCGTAATGTCTTCGTTCATTGGGCAGTAGCCGTTGAGTACGGCGGCTACTGCGGATGCACATGCCCCTGTGCCGCAGGCCCAAGTTTCTCCGCTGCCGCGCTCCCACACGCGCATTTGAAGGGTGTGGTCATCGATGACACGGATGAACTCGGTGTTGATACGCTCCGGAAACAGCTCGTGGTGTTCAAAACCAGGGCCGATGGCGGACAGATCCAGTGAATCGACATCATCGACAAAGACGATGCAGTGCGGGTTGCCCATGGAAACGCAGGTGACGCGCTGCTGGATACCGTTGACAACAATCGGAACGTCCACAGCACGCTCTCCGTCGATCCGGACGGGAATTTCTGACGGGGTCAGAATTGCCTTTCCCATGTTGACGGTAGCGCCGACAGCCGTTCCGTCTACAACCTCCATTTGCAGGGCCTTTATTCCGCTGAGAGTATCAATTTTGATTTCCGGCTTGCGGGCTATGCCGTTGTCGTAGAGATATTTGCCGACACAGCGAATGCCGTTGCCGCACATTTTCCCCTCGCTGCCGTCGGCATTGAAGATGCGCATTTTGGCATCTGCCGTGTCCGAGGGACAGATCAGGATAATTCCATCGCTGCCAACGCCAAAGTGCTGGTCAGACAGAGCGATGGAAAGCTCTTCCGGATGGTCAATCGGCTGCTCAAAGCAATTAAAATAGAGATAATTGTTTCCGCAGCCGTGCATTTTTGTGAATTTCAGCTTCATAGTGAGTCAACCTCAAAGTTAGTCGCAGATTCCAATTGTTCCAACATAAAACGCCGGAAACATTCACTCTAAATTATACTGGTTTGCCAGCGGCTTTGCAAGGGGACAATAGACGAAGATTATACATTCTTTACAATAGGAGTTGGTGCAGACAAACAAAGAAAGACTGACGCGGAGAAAGCCTCTGCGTCAGTCGGAATAAAAAGCTGGCAAACTTGCCGTTATTCAAAGCTTTGTATGATGATTTCTGCGACATCGCGGCGCGTTTTTCGGTGATTCATCGCATTTTTTTCTATGTAACTATGAGCCTCGCTCTCCGTCAAATGCTGCTCCTGAATGAGCAGACATTTGGCGCGATTGATGACGTGGAGATCATCCAGCTTTTGGCGCAGCTTCTGGTTTTCCTTTTGCAGCGCCATGATATGGATACGGGTTGCTCCCGTGATGCGGATGATCTGATAAAACAGTGGACGGCTCAGCGGCTTAGCTAAAATAAAAACACCCTCCGGTTCGAGCTGCTCGGCGACGGATTCAGCGAGATCGTTTTTGACCAGCATGATGACGCCGGTGGTATTGGAGGAGGCGACATAGGACGCAAATTCGTGGCCGAATTCGTCCGGAAGAGGGCTGTTGATCAAAACGAGATCAAACTCTGCTTCGAGCAGCGCCCGCCGCGCTTCACCGCCGGAGGAGACAATGCGTATATGGTGCGGGTGATGTCCGCCGTCCTGCAACAGACCGATCAGCATATCCGCGCTTTTTTTGGTTGGTGTCACAAGCAGTAAACTGTCCATGCAGCAACCTCCTTCTCAAAGAATGGCCCAGAGGGCGTTAATAGCGATAGAAGTACAGCGTGTCGATGATCTGGCTCTTATTGCCGGCGTCAGCGTAGCGGGTCCACTCCGCGCGCTTGGCGTCGAGATAGGACTGGATGATCTTTTCCGGCAGAGAGGCGTGGATAAAGTCGCTGTCTGCTGCTGCGCGGATGGCCTCGTTCAGGTTGGACGGCAGACAGTCGTATTCACGCACGGAGGATTGCGGGACATCATATAGATTGAGATTGCACGGGTCGCACAGGTGCAGCTCACGCTGAATACCCTCGATTCCGGCACGAATCAGCAGGGTAAACGCGAGATACGGATTCGCGCACGGGTCAGAGGAGCGCAGCTCCATACGGGACTTGTCGCCGTGCGCTGCCGGAATGCGAATCAGCTGAGAGCGGTTCTGGTGGCTCCATGTAATGTAGCGCGGCGCTTCGCACTCGCCGAAGCGCTCATAGGAGTTGACAAGCGGATTGAGAAAAGCGGTCATGTCATAGACGCGGTTCATGATACCCATCATGAAACTGGAGCTGATCTGATCGTTCTCCGAGGACTCACCGGTGAACAGGTTCTCGCCGCGCTTGTACAGTGAAATATTGATGTGCAAACCGCTGCCGGCATGATCGCGGAACGGCTTCGGCATAAAGGAGGCGTACAGACCGTTGGCGGCGGCAATGGTTTTGACTGCGCCGCGGAAGGTAATTAGGTTATCCGCCGCATCGAGTGCCGAAGCGTAGGCGAAGTCGATTTCGTTCTGACCCGGGCCGGTTTCATGATGCGATGCCTCGGGGCGTAGATTCATTTCCTCCAGCGTCAGGCAGATTTGGCGGCGCACATTTTCGCCCTTGTCCAGCGGCGCGATATCCATATAGCTGGCAGTGTCGTGCGGACGCTTGGTCGGCATGCCGTTTTCATCATTTTGCAGCAGATAGAACTCACACTCCGTGCCGATCTTGACGGAGTAGCCCAGCTTCTGCATTTCCTTGTGTGCCTGGCGCAGCATATTGCGTCCGTCGCCCTCAAACGGGCGGCCGTCCGGATAGCGGATGTCACAGAAGAAACGCACGACGCGTCCCTGCGACGGACGCCACGGAAGAACGGACAGCGTGCGCGGGTCAGGGAACAACAGCAGGTCAGAAGCTTCGATGTTCATAAAGCCGCGGACGGAGGAGGCGTCAAACGAGATGCCCTCCTCAAAGGCACGCGCCAGCTCGCGCGGCATGATGGATATGTTTTTTTGTGTTCCGAAGATATCACAGAAGGCGAGACGGATAAACTTTACGTCGTTTTCTTCGATGAACTGGGTGATTTCTTCGAATGTGTAATTTGTCATCATTACAATAATACCTCCCCAAAGCGGTCAAGTGAGATGATCTTTTCCAACGCAGGCGGCGCCGGACGGACAGGGGTATTGCTTTGGTTCTATACAATATAATACTGCCCATATGGGCTGGAATGCAAGGAAAAATTTCCATACAGCCGCAGCTTTTTTGCCGTCCAGCCAGTCTTTTTTGGTACAGAAATTTTCTCTGCACAGTGATGCGGAGAAAAAGAAAAACGACGTTGGTTTCCGCAAAGGCGCGCAGAGCGAGCAGGGGAAACAAACGTCATTGTCTGTAGCTCTATTCTATTTCAAAAGTAGAGTGCCGTCAAGAAGAAATTGATGTATATGGATTGGTGCAACCGGAGTGAAATGGGAGATTCATAAAATTTGCATAGAGCAGGATGCTTCAAAAGGATTATCCATTGGGAAAATGTATAAAAGTGGCTAGATGAGGAAAAAGTTTCGATTTCGTGGTTGACAAGTAAAAAAAAGGGGAATATAATAGCCACAGTGAACAGCAAGGGCGCTGTGGATGGCCAAGATCCGCAGCGCCAATTTTATTTTAAGAGCCTTGATTTTCATTACATGGGCGACAGTATGGAGGTGCGTTTCAGATGAATAATGTTCCTGAAATTTTTGCGTCTTACGTGTTTAACGAAGGCGAAATGCGTGACAGACTTCCGAAGGAAGTATTCAAGAAGCTCCGCAAGACGATTGACTTTGGCGATCCGCTGGATCCGACTATTGCAAACGACGTAGCACACGCCATGAAGGAGTGGGCAGTTTCCAAGGGCGCAACGCATTACACCCACTGGTTCCAGCCGATGACTGGCGTTACCGCAGAGAAGCATGACTCGTTCATCTCTCCGACGGACAACGGCAAGATCATCATGGATTTCAGCGGCAAGGAACTGACGAAGGGCGAACCGGACGCATCCTCCTTCCCGTCCGGCGGTATCCGCGCAACGTTTGAGGCGCGTGGCTACACCGCATGGGATCCGACGTCCTGTGCCTTTGTAAAGGACGGCACACTGTACATCCCGACGGCATTTTGTTCTTACACCGGTGAGGCGCTGGATAAGAAGACGCCGCTGCTGCGTTCGATGGACGCAATTTCCAAGCAGGGCTGCCGTCTGCTGAAGCTGTTCGGCAAGGATGTCAAGCGCATCATGACGACGGTTGGCGCGGAGCAGGAGTACTTCCTGGTTGACAAGAAGTTCTTCGATGAGCGCGAAGATCTTCGACTGGCAGGCCGTACACTGTTCGGTGCGATGGCACCGAAGGGTCAGGAGATGGAAGACCATTACTTTGGCACCATTAAGCCGCGTGTTGCTGCGTTCATGTCTGATCTGGATGCAGAACTGTGGAAATTTGGTATTCTGGCAAAGACCAAGCACAATGAGGTTGCGCCGGCACAGCATGAGATTGCGCCGATCTTCTCCACCACCAACAAGGCGGTTGACAACAATCAGCTGCTGATGGATGTCGTTAAGAAGGTAGCACAAAAGCATGGTTTGGTTTGCCTGTTGCATGAGAAGCCGTTTGACGGCGTCAACGGCTCCGGTAAGCACAACAACTGGGCACTGTCCACTGACACCGGTGAAAACCTGCTGAGCCCGGGCAAGGAGCCGGCAGAAAACGCACAGTTTATGCTGATCCTGACCGCGATTATCACTGCACTGGATCGCTACGCAAAGCTGATGCGTATCTCGGTTGCCAGCGCAGGCAATGACCATCGTCTGGGTGCGAATGAGGCACCTCCGGCAATCGTTTCCACCTTCCTCGGTGATACGCTGGGCAAGATTGTTGAGTCCATTATCCATGGCGACACGCTGGATGATGAGGGCACAGAAAAGATTCGTCTGGGCGTTACCACGCTGCCAGTTATTCCAAAGGATAACACCGACCGCAACAGAACCTCTCCGTTTGCGTTCACCGGCAACCGTTTCGAGTTCCGTATGCCGGGATCTGCACAGTCGCTGGGCTGCACCAACATGATGCTGAACACGGCAGTTGCCAAGGTATTCAGTGAGTATGCTGACGAGCTGGAGCATGCAGAGGACTTCCACGAAGCACTCAATGCCCTGATTAAGCGCGAGCTGACCGAGCACGAGCGCATCATCTTCAACGGCAACGGCTACGACGACAAGTGGGTTGAAGAGGCCGAGAAGCGCGGTCTGCCGAACCTGAAGACCACGCCAGACGCACTGGCTACCTACAGCGAGTTCGTCGGCATGTTCCAGGAGATGGGCGTTCTGACCGAGACCGAGCTGCTGTCCCGTCAGGACATCCTGATGGAGGAGTACCACAAGATCATCAATATCGAGGCCAAGACCATGATCGACATGGCGAAGAAGGGTATCCTTCCGGCAGTCGGCACCTATATGGCAGAGCTGTCTGAGACTGCGGTCAACAAGAAGACCATTGGTATCTCGACGGATATTGAGATGATGTTGCTCAACAAGCTGACGGCGCTGTCGGTTGAGGCATATGCAAAGCTGGAGGCACTGATTGCTGCTGATGCTGGCATGAACGATGTTGATGGTAACTTTGACAAGGCGTTCTACGCAGCCTATACGCTGCTGCCGGCAATGGAAGGTCTGCGCAAGATCGTAGACGATCTGGAATCCAACACGGCAGAAAAGTACTGGCCGATGCCGACCTACGTTGATCTGCTGTTCGGCGTATAAGTAAATACGAGCAATAAAGAGCACAAAGGCGTGTATCGAAACCTGAGGGTTTCCGATACACGCTTTTTCTTTTTTGTAACATACATGATTCACAAATTTTGGAGGCGTTAGTTATGTTTTCATCGGTTAACACAATGTGGGTGCTGATTGGTGCAGCATTGGTGTTCTTCATGCAGGCTGGATTTGCCATGTGCGAGACGGGCTTTACTCGTGCAAAGAACTCCGGCAACATCCTGATGAAGAACCTGATGGACCTGTCCATTGGTACTCCAGTCTATTGGCTGATCGGCTTTGGTCTGATGTTCGGCAGCACGAACGGTTTGATCGGTTGGTTCGATCCGCTGGTTCGCGGCGACTATTCCGCGATTCTGCCGGATGGCGTTCCACTCATGGCGTACCTGATTTTCCAGACGGTATTCTGTGCGACGTCGGCGACCATCGTTTCCGGCTCGATGGCAGAGCGCACGAAGTTCTCGGCGTACTGCCTGTATTCGTTCTGTATCTCTCTGTTCATCTATCCGATTACCGGACACTGGGCGTGGGGCGGCGGCTGGCTTTCGCAGCTCGGCTTCCATGATTTCGCCGGTTCCAGCTGTGTACACATGGTAGGCGGCATCTGTGCCGTTGTCGGTGCATCCATTCTTGGACCGCGTATCGGCAAGTACACAAAGGACGGTCAGGCTCGCGCGATTCCGGGTCATAACCTCCCGATTGCGGCTCTGGGCGTATTCATTCTGTGGTTTGCATGGTTCGGCTTCAACGGCTGCTCCACCGTTTCGATGGACGGCGACGCATCGATTCTGTCGGCTTCTCTGGTATTCGTTACTACGAACATGAGCCCGGCAGTGGCCTGTGTCACCTGTATGATTTATACCTGGATTCGCTATAAGAAGCCGGATGTCTCCATGACCTACAATGCCGCTCTGGCAGGTCTGGTTGCGGTTACTGCGGGCTGTGATACGGTATCTCCGCTGGGTGCTGCGATCATCGGTATTGTTTCTGGTATTCTGGTTGTTATTTCGGTTGAGTTCTTTGATAAGATCGTCAAGATCGATGATCCGGTCGGCGCGATCTCGGTACACGGTGTCTGCGGCGCAGCCGGTACGCTGATGACCGGCCTGCTGTCTACTGATCAGGGCCTGTTCTACGGCTTTGGCCCGCATTTCTTCCTGATTCAGCTGCTGGGTGTTGTAGCGATCGGCGCATATGTTGCGGTTACGGCATTCATCGTATTCAAGGTAATTGACATGACCATCGGCCTGCGTGTTTCTCCGGAAGAAGAGCTGGCTGGTATGGATGCGACGGAGCACAATCTGCCGAGCTCCTACGCAGACTTTATCCCGATGCCGATCAACGAGCACGGTTTGGAAAAGAACATCGTGGCAGGCGATATTTCGGAAGAGGCAATCACGGCTGCGGCAGCACCGATTTCGGATGCCGTTCCGGTTACGAGAGTTACCACTACAGCGGGCAGCGACAAGCACAAGCTGACCAAGGTTGTTGTTATCGCACGTCCGTCTCGTCTGGAAGCACTCAAGACTGCACTGGACGGCATTGGTATTGCGGGCATTACTGTGACCAACGTTCTGGGCTGCGGCGTCGAGAAGGGCGCAACCGAGTACTATCGTGGTGTTCCGGTTGATGTCACCCTCCGTCCGAAGGTCAAGATGGAGATGGTTGTCAGCAAGGTTCCGGTGGATCTCGTAGTAGAGACCATCCGCAAGACGCTGTACACCGGACGCATCGGCGATGGCAAGATCTTTGTTTCGGATATTGAAAATGTCATCAAGGTTCGCACGGGCGCAGTTGGTTACGACGCGCTGCAGGATGAGGAGTAATTCCAAACAAAATATTCGATAGTAGTCCATATTTGATAAGGGTCTGCTGCGGTTCGCAGCAGACCCTTTTTTGCGTGTGTCGCATGACAGTTACTTCGTAGCGGACGGGTTTCCCGTCCATTGTTTTGCGCTCTATTTGCTTGTTCACCTTGCTATAGTTGTTGGTGAGAAAAGTACATTTTCTTTTGCTGCCAAAAGAAAATGCACGAAAAGAAAACCAGTCAGGAGCGGCGGCACTCCCGACACCTTTCCCAGCTGCCTGTAGGGTAAGCTGGTCTATTATCTTGCAACCACTACATAAGGGAAAGTGTTAAGCGATGGCCTAGTCTATCGTTCCTTGCAAATCTGGCCGTTTGCTACGCTCTCTCTAAGATTTGCAGAGGGTATTTACCGTGCGCATAGTGGGTAAGACCTGAACGTTTAACCGTCTATCCTCAGAGTAAAAGTTACGTTTGGCGCCCCTTGATGCAAGGGGAGCTGGCACGAAGTGCCTGAGGGGATTAAAATCTTACACTTATTGCCCGATTTTATGTCTATTAACCGAGTAAATCTTACCATTTTCAAATTCCAAACCAATGTAATGTTTGGAATTTGAGGAGCAAGACCACGAAGCGGGTGAGCCATGCCGACGCTTCGGCGTGGCGATGTAGCGCAGTGCGTCGCAGCGACAGCCGATGCGATGCACACCGAGCCTGGCCACTGCGTATACTGGGGTGAACCGGCGAAAAATAACCGCTGGTCAATCATGAGGAGGGTTTACTATGTGCAATAACAATTGCTGTTCGTGCTCCGGTGGCATGATGGATTCTTGGTGGATTATTATTGTGATCCTGATTATCTGGATCTTCTGCTGCAACGGCTTCGGCTTTGGCAGCTGTGGCGGATGTGGCGGCAACTGCGGTGGCTGCGGGTGCAACTCTGGCTGTGGCTGCTGTGATTAAGTGAGAGTATGGTGCGTTGCAAAATGCCCGAAAGGATGCTACAATAGGGAAAACGAAATAGTAGGAAAGTGAGTTATTTCGATGAAAAAGTTGGAGGAAAAGAAGGCATATCCCAAATATCGGAGGCTGCATCTCGTCGCGTCCCGAATCTTTTGGGCGAGCTGTGCATTGGTTGTGCTGTCATTTGTTCTGAGCCTGTTTTTGGGACGGGACAATACCGTCACCACGGTGCTGGCGTATGTTGCCATTGCGGGCGTTGTCGTGTTTTATCTGATGAACTTCCTGTTCTGGCGCTGCCCGGACTGCCATAAGCCGATGCCCTTGTTTGGCCCGGTTCCGATTTGCCGCTACTGCAAGCGCGCGTTCATGGACAAAAACGGAGAATACCACTGGTAATGGGAGAAAAATTGGCACCCTGACAACCGTTCAGGGTGCTGTTTTTTCGGAAGAAAACAGGCCGAGCTCAGCAGCGTCGGAAAAGGCGAGAATCTGCCGTGTGAGACCGAGAGAATCCAGAAGCTCCCGCTTGGCGTGCAGCGTTTCGCGATCATCAAACAGGACAAAATGCGGCTGTCCATCGTCCGTATAGGTAAAATATTTGGCGCACAGCTCGTGAGAGAAAAACGGAACGGCGCCATAGGTTTGACACAGAATATCAATGTCAGAGGGGCGCAGCGGAATGCCTTCGGCGTCGGCGGACGGAATCGGAAAGGCGGCGCAGGAGCGCACGAGCTGGATGACCAAACGCTGCGTTCCCAATTGCTCAATCAGATGAGAAAGTCGCCGCTTGAGACTGCCGCCGGAAATGGCGGTGTCCACGAGATAGAGACTGTTGGGGGCATGTTCCTGCTGGGAGAGTGGAACGATGCAGGACAAATGCAGGCGGGAGGCATATTGATCCAGCGCGGCGACGGTAGCGGCGAGTGCGGGGCGCGCAAGCTCGGCGAGAATCCCCTGACAGCTGCGCGACTGTGCCAGCGAGCAGGCGGAGGCTGCAAAGGCCTCTGGGGAGCGCACGGTTCCGCCTTGATCGAGGATGCCCAGCCAGTCACCGGAGGTAGTGAGCGGATGGCGAAGGGCGGAAAACGAGCCGGACGGCGTCAGGGCGGAGCAGAGATGCAGACAGGTCAGCTTGGCGCTGCGGACGGATTTGGCGTCCGCGCCAGCGGCGGCGATAATCGGTTGCATGAAATGCCTCCTGTATAGTATGAAAAATGTGTGCTATTATGATATGAAGAGAAGCCGGAGATAGAACCGGACGATGAGAAAGGACGATAGTATGATACGATTTGGCCCGGCGGGAAACGACAGCGCGTTTGCAGAGGCCGGATATAAGGCGACAGTGGACGCCCCGGCGTGGATTGCGCCCATGGGACTGACGGCTTATGAATATCAGTGCGGACGCGGTGTGCGCGTCGGCGCAGAGACGGCGGGAAAAATTGGCGAGGCAGCACGGACACACGGGATCCAGCTATCGCTGCACGCGCCGTATTTTATCAACCTGTCTTCCCGCGACCCGAAACGAATGGAGGGCAACTGCCGTTATGTGCTGGAGAGCTGCGCAGCGGCACAGGCAATGGGCGCAGATCATATCGTGGTGCACACGGGCGGACTGGGCAAGCAGAGCCGCGACAAGGCGTTTGCCAACACGGTAGAAAACGTGAAGGAGCTGCTGGCGATACAAGAGCAGGAGGGATACGGCAATTTGACGCTGTGCTTGGAGACGATGGGAAAAATAAACGTCATCGGTACAGCGGAGGAAATCTTCCGTCTGGTTGCGCTGGACGACCGGCTGCTGCCGTGCATTGACTTTGGTCATCTGAATGCGCGGACGCAGGGCGGACTGACGGAACGCGCGGCGGTGGCGGCGCTGTTTGACCAGATGGAGCAGCTGATTGGCATGGAGCGAGCACGCAGATTCCACAGCCACTTTTCCAAAATTGAGTACGGAAAGGGCGGCGAGGTGCGCCATCTGACGTTTGAGGACACGCAGTACGGGCCGGATTTTACCCCATTTGCGGAGGAAATTGCCGCCCGCGGATACCAGCCGCGCATGATCTGCGAGTCGGCGGGAACACAGGCACGGGACGCGGTGGAGATGATGCGGATTTATCAAATGCAGCAAAAGAAAGGATAATGCGTAAGGAATAGCGGCAAAATACTTGCAAAACAGACAGTAATCATGTAAAATGTAAAGAGGTTATTATGCGATTTATTACGCAATGAAATTTATTCAATACTTTGGAGGTTACATTTATGCAAGCAGGCGAATTTCGTAACGGTACTACGTTTGAGATGGACGGTCAGGTTCTACAGGTTATCGAATTCCAGCATGTAAAGCCGGGCAAGGGTGCCGCATTCGTTCGCACGAAGATGAAGAACGTCATTACCGGTGCGGTAACAGAGCGTTCCTTCAACCCGACGGATAAGTTTGAGCAGGCGTTTGTTGAGCGCCGCGACATGCAGTATCTGTACAACGACGGCGATCTGTACTACTTCATGGATAACGAGACCTATGAGCAGATCCCGATTTCCAAGGAGACGCTGGGCGATGACTTCCGCTTTGTCAAGGAAGAGATGATTTGTAAGGTTCTGTCCTATAAGGGCAACGTATTCTCGGTTGAACCGCCGCTGTTTGTCGAGCTGGAGATTACCGAGACCGATCCGGGCTTCAAGGGCAACACTGCAACCAACACGCTGAAGCCGGCTGTTGTTGAGACGGGTGCTACGGTTAAGGTTCCGCTGTTTATCGATCAGGGTGAGAAGATCAAGATCGACACCCGTACGGGCGAGTATCTGGAGCGTTCTAAGTAATTTTTTGATTCGTATACTGTTTGCCGCGAAAAGGGAAGGAGAATGGATATGACCCTTACAGAGCGTGTCGCATATATTCGAGGTTTGGCAGAAGGTCTGGGCGTTGATGAGAACCAGAAGGAAGGACGTGTCCTTCTTGCAATGCTGGAATTAATGGACGACATGGCGGAGTCTATTGCGGAGCTGGAGGACGAAAATGACGGTCTCCAGAATATTATTGACGCAATGCTGGAGGACTTCTACGACGACGATGATTCCTACGATGACGAAGATGCGGACATTGATTCGGATACCGAGCTGTATCAGGTTGTCTGTCCGAGCTGCGGTGAGGAAATCTACGTCGATGAGCTGACGCTGGATAAGGGCAAGATTGGTTGTCCGGCATGTGGAGAGGATCTGGAATTTGATCTTTCTGCACTGGAAGAGGAAGCTCCCGCTTATCCGC
This sequence comes from uncultured Butyricicoccus sp., assembly GCA_934532985.1. Taxonomy (GTDB): domain Bacteria; phylum Bacillota; class Clostridia; order Oscillospirales; family Butyricicoccaceae; genus Butyricicoccus_A. Next base: position 172,371 of record CAKTAV010000005.1, read on the forward strand.
AGACAGAGGAAATTTAAAAATTGCAATAGTAAAGGGTCTGTTGTGTTTTGCGACAGACCCTATTTTTTGTAACAGATTCTATTAGATTATGCTGTATGCTAGTCACTTCGTAAGTAGGTGGGTTTCCCGTCCATTTGCTTGTTCCCTTTGTGATAGTTGTTCGTGAGAGAAGTCTATTTTCTTTTGCTGCCAAAAGAAAACCGAAGAAAAGAAAACCAGTCAGGAGCGGGCGAGACGTACCGACGCTTCGGTGCGGCGAGATAGCGTAATTTGCCGATGCGATAAAAGCAAAGAACGAGACTGGATATCTTCTCAAAGTATCCCATCTCGTTCTTTTATATACTCATTTTTTTCAATTATGAATCAGAAATGATACCGTTTTCCGCCGCATTGGAAGAACCGCGGTGAACAATAACCAGAATCTTCACCTTGGTCTTTTCAAACTGGCTGGAACGGATCTTCTTGATGTACATATTATGCGGATGACCGGAGACGAGCGTGTGATAAACCATGCTATCCTGATCGGTCAGGCGGCCGATTTCCTCGCCATCCTCGGTGATGACCATACATTCGGAATCGTCCGGTCCGCAGGTGATATAGACTGGCTGTCCCTTGACACATTCAGAAATGGCACGCAGACGGCGCTTTTTGCCGGTGCCCTTGAGCTTCCACGTCAGGCGGAAATACTCGTCGGAAGCAGAGGGAATGGAGGCATCCGGGGAAACCCAGTGCGCACCCCATGCTGGTTCGTCCTCGTCGTCCTCGTCGGCATTGAGTACCTGTGCTGGAGAGAGAACGGGTGCGATCGGCTTGGTCTCCGCATCATGCTCTGCGGGGGCTGTACCTACCAGAGCCGAAGCCTCAAGCGGGGCTCCCGCTGTGGGTGCAGTCTCGGCCGGGGTGGGCTTGGTTGCGACGGAGGACAGTACCTGGCTGACGAGTGGATTCGGCGTGAGATGCTCCGCGGCAAACAGAGAATCCTCTGCTTGCGGAGCAGAAGGCGGCACAGGCTCGTGTTCTGTTTCGGTGATGCTGTAGTCTTCGACAGTCAGTGCATTGGCTTGCGGCGCTTCCGGTTCCTTTTCTTCCGCGGCGATCTCTTTGACCGATTCCTCTGTGACGGCACTTTCTTCCGCAGGAGCAGCTTCTTTTTCAACAGATGTCTCGAACGTATCTTCTTCTGCGGGAACAACTTCCTCTTCTACTGCGTCCTCGACAATGGCGTCTGCTGTTGGTTCGCTTTCCTCGATCAACACTGCTTCCGCAATCGGCTCGGCGTCAACCGATTCCGTCATTTCCGGTGCAGGCGGATCTTCGGTTTCGATAGCGGTGTCCTCGGCTGGAGCAGCTGCGGCTTCCACAATCTGGGGAACAGAAACTTCTTCTGTGTAAGTATCTTCCTTGCTTTCTTCTGGCACTTCGGAGCTTTCTTCTGCTTGCTCTGGCTGTCCGGATATCGTGATCGGCTCTTCGACGGCAACCTCTTCTGGTGCTTCAGCTTCCGGCTCTTTGGTGAGAATTGCGGTTGCTTCGAATGCGTTTGCTTCTGCCGCTGCGGTGGGTTCGGATATCTCTGACTTGGAAGGAAATACCGCACGGGGGACATCGCCCATGGTGTCGGTTGTCACAATGGGTTCGGGCTGTTTGACAACAACAGTAGCGTCGTCTGCCGCCGCGTCTGCACGAGCAAGGACAGCAGTGGCATCTTCCTCCAACTGTGATTCGCGGTCATCGACGAGCGATGCGACGTTGGACAGCATGGACTGCGTACCAGACATGGGACGAGAGGGCTTCGCCGTCTTGCGCTGCACGGCAGAGGAAATGGCGTTCATCAGATCATCCATTTCGTCATCCACCTCGTCAGCGGGGGACGGTGTCTCCGGTTCCGGTGTTGATACTTTTTCTTTAGATGCGGGCGCATCGGGAGAGATCGTGCGCTTATGGACCCGCGGAATCATCATTGTAGCATCGGAAACATCTTCACTGGGATCCGGAGAGGAAAATGGCTGCAACAGGGAGGTCTTTTCCCACTCTTCCTCTTCGTAATCATAATCCTGACTGCGTCGATGATCTTTAAATAAAAAAGAGAATAATCCCATATTCATAACCTCCTATACGAAACGCTTATATCTCTATGATAGCACGGATTGGAGCATGAATCAATGAACAATCCATTAAATAACAGTGCTTGTACGGCGAAGGGTGGAAGCGGATGCAATACCGTATATCACCAGAACCAGCGGCATATAATAAGGGCGTGTCGTTGTCACGAGCGAAATTCGGCTGGTGTAATGCGTGGAAGAAGGGTGGTTGCGAGCGTGAAAACACGGTTTGGAACGGATGGAATTCGAGGGCGTATTCCGGAGGAGTTGTGCGCGGAGCAGACGCTTCGCATAGGGGCGGCGATCGCGGAGCAATTCGGCGGGAAAAAGGGCGGACGCTGCCGGGTGGTACTGGGACATGATCCGCGCAGCTCGTCGGGCATGCTGGAGGCGGCGGTAACGGCAGGGCTGTGTGCTGCGGGCGCAGAGGTCGAGCGTGTCGGCGTGATGCCGACGCCGGGTGTCGCGTGGCTGACACGGCAGCATGAGGCAGATGGCGGTATCGTGATCTCCGCCTCTCATAATACGGCAGAGTATAACGGGATTAAGTGCTTTGATGCACAAGGATATAAGCTGAGTGATGTGCAGGAGAGGGAACTGGAGGAACGCATCGAGCGGGGACCACAGATGATGCAAGTGGGGCACGTCCGGATACCGCACCAAGATCCGGTGCGGGAGTACACGGATTATCTGGCGGGATGCGCTCACAGCGAGTTATCGGGGCTTCGCGTTGTGTTTGACGGCGCAAATGGCGCGGCTTCGGCGACAATTCCTCGGCTCATTCGGTGTTTGGATTTGCACGCCGATGTGATCGGATGCTATCCGAACGGTGAAAATATCAACCGATTATGCGGGTCTACGGATCTGACGCAATTGCAGGAGCTGATGGCGAGTCATTCCTATGATGTTGGGTTTGCCTTTGACGGTGATGCTGACCGGTGTATTGCGGTGGATGAACGCGGAGCGGTGCTGGATGGGGATGTCCTGCTGGGCGCACTGGCACAGCAGTGGAAACGGGAACATCCAGAGCAGAGGGCGCATGTGACGACAACGGTGTTGTCCAACGCCGGGCTGCGCCGGTTTTTGCGCGAACAGAGCATGGATATCACTTATACTGCGGTCGGAGACCGACAAGTGATGAAGGCAATGCGGGAAAACCAGGGCCGAGTCGGAGGAGAACCGTCAGGACACTTCATTCTTCGGGAATACAGCACGACGGGAGACGGGCAGCTGACGGCAATACGACTGATGGAGTGGCTGGTGACGAGTGGAATGCGGGCATCGGACTTGCAAAGCCAGTGGAAACCGGTGCCGCAGGCGGCAAGGACAGTGACGGTGCCTGCGGGGAAAGGGGCAGAAATTGCCACATCGGAGGATGTGGAGCAGGCGGTGGCCGCTTGGCAAGAACGGCTGGGTGAGGGGAGAATTCTGGTTCGCCCATCGGGCACAGAGGCCGTGATTCGGGTCATGGCAGAATGCCCGGATGTTGCCCTAGCGGAGCAGGCCGCAGAGCATATTTGCCGCGTAATATGCCACAAATGAGGGCGAATCCACCAGGAAACGACAGAATGCACAAAATCAAAACGCGCAAATTTCGAATAATCTTGTATTTTGCTCAAAGTAGATTGACAAAAAACTGGCACTGGGATATAATGAAAACAATATGAGTTACTCTTGTTCAGATTACAGCATGAAAAACGCGACGGAGGAAGAGCTTTGTCGGCGGGCACAGGAAGGAGATCGCACGGCGGAAGAAATTCTGGCGGTGCGCTGTTCCCCTTTGGTCAAATCCTGTGCACGACCATATTTCCTTGCCGGAGCGGACAGTGAGGATCTGATACAGGAAGGCATGCTGGGATTGCTGAAAGCAATCCGCTCGTTTGATCCGGAGCGCGGCGGTTCGTTCTATGCATTTGCACGAACCTGTGTGCTCAGCCGTATTTATTCGGCGGTTCGGTCGGCGGCGGCCAGCAAGCATCGGCCACTTAACCAAGCGGAAAGCATTTCGGAGAAATCTCTCGTTGAAGAAGCCTTTGACGTTCCCGCGGCACTATCTGCCGAGGACCCTGCACAGCTGATCATCAGTCAGGAGGAGAAGCGTCAGCAGTGGGAAACACTGGCAGAGCGCCTGTCCCCATTTGAAAATGACGTACTCAAACTCTTCCTCAAGGGGTTGTCCTATCCGGACATGGCAGAAGAGCTGGGAAAACCAGTGAAATCGGTGGATAATGCGATCCAGAGGATTCGGCGCAAAGCGGCGCCGATTCTGCATGGCGGTAGCACGCAGTGACTTGTACGCAAACCAACCCGCCCAAGAAGGGACACGAATCAGTCAAGGAGAGATTTATCATGTATCAGGATAAGACAATTGTTTGCAAGGAATGCGGTCAGGAATTTGTTTTTTCCGCTGGTGAGCAGGCATTTTATGCCGAGCGCGGATTCCAGAACGAGCCGCAGCGCTGCAAGGCATGCCGCGACAAGAGAAAGAACGCAGCGCATGGCCCGCGCGAATACTTCACGGCAGTTTGCGCAAACTGCGGCAAGGAAGCGCGCGTTCCGTTCCAGCCGAAGAGCGACCGTCCGGTTTATTGCAGCGAGTGCTTCGCGAAGATGAAGGGCGAGGAGTAATTTGAAAATAACAGGGTCTGTTGTGAAACACAACAGACCCTTTGTTCATTGTACTGTATGCCAGTAGCTTTGGAGTGGACGAGCTTCCCACTCATTATTCGTTTTTTTCCTACAAAAGGGCGAAAATGTGCTGTTTCTTGCTTTTTCGATGATATCCAAAGTTTTCTTGGTGAAATGTATTGAAAAAACGACACTGAGACAGTATAATAAGATTGTCATTTTATTGATTTTGATTGGAGGTTTACCACCATGGCATTTGTAAACAAGCAGACGACCATCGGCGAGGTTCTCGCGAAGGATATTAACACCGCACAGTTCTTTATGAATATCGGCATGCATTGCCTGGGCTGCCCGCATTCGCAGGGTGAGACCATTGAAGAGGCCTGCATGGTTCACGGTACGGATCCGGACGAGCTGGTCGAGAATATTAACGATTACCTGCAGGCTACCCTGTAAGGCGAAACGGAAAACACAGAAAGGACCGATGCGTCGCGTGTCGGTTCTTTTTTGCAAAGCGACGAAATGCACTGCCGCGGCAGTGCATTTCGTGTCATCAGGAGGAACGCATGGAACAACGAATGCATCTGACACCGCGGCTGCGGACAATAATGGAGATGGTTCCGCAGGGAGTGCGGCTGGCGGACATTGGTACGGATCATGCGCTGCTGCCGGTGGCGCTGCTGCGCCGGGAAAAGATTGCGTCGGCGATTGCGTCGGACATCGGCCAAGGACCGCTGGAGAGCGCACGGCGCACGGCGCGGCAGTTTGGCTATGAAGATCACGTTTCTCTGCGCCTTGGGCCGGGGCTGACGACGGTACAGCCGAAGGAAGCGGATACAATAGTGATTGCCGGAATGGGCGGTGAGACCATCATCGGCATTTTGCAGCATGACCCGTGGGTGCTGGACGGCGAGCATTTGCTGCTGCTGCAAGCGATGTCTGGGCAGGCGGAGCTGCGACAGTATCTGGCGGCGCAAGGCGGCATGATTGTACAGGAAACAATCTGCCGTGAGGGCAGGCGATATTATACGATTTTGGCGGTGCGCGGCGGCGGACAGCTGGTGGAGCAAAGTATGGCGGAGAGCGTGATCTCAAAACCGCTGTGTGACGATCCGCTGGCGGAAGAGTATCTTACGGTGCGATTGCGCAAGGAGCGCGAGATCTGTGCCGCACTGGAATCGGCAAACAAGCCGCGTCCGGAGGAGTTGAAACGCTGCCGCGGCACGATTGGCGTGCTGGAACAGGCTTTACAACGCATTACGGCGAGAGAGAAAGGATGAGAGCAATGGTTCGAGTCAAAGAAATTTTATACAAGCTGGAGGACGCTGCGCCGTATGCGCTGGCAGAGCATTGGGACAATGTCGGTCTGCTGGTGGGCGATCCGGAGCAGGAGGTAACCGGCGTGCTGTGTGCGCTGGATATCACGATGGATGTGGTGGAAGAAGCCATTGAGCGCGGATGTCAGCTGATTGTGGCGCATCATCCGGTGATTTTCACCTCGATCAGCCGGGTGACGGCAGACACCGTGACCGGACGTGTGCTCATCCGTATGATTCGCAATAATATTTCCGGCATTTGTATGCACACGAACATGGACTGTGCGGAAGCTGGCGTGAATGATTTGCTTGCGGCGTCGCTGGGACTGACAGATGTGGTCAATATGGAGGCCGGAGACAACAAGATGCTGGGCCGTGTCGGCAATCTGCCGCAGCCGATGACGCTGGAGGCGTTTGCACAGCATGTCAAGGCATCGCTCGGCGCGGGCGGTGTGCGCGTGGCAGACGGCGGGCGCATGGTATCCCGCGTTGCAGTGGGCGGTGGCGCCTGCGGCAAGCTGATGGACTTTGCGGTCGCCAAGGGTGCGGACACGTTTGTCATCGGTGATTCCAGCTATGACCTGATGCAGCGGGCGCACGATATTGGCCTGAACTTGGTGGACGCCGGACATTTTCCGACAGAAAATCCAGTGGCGTGCGGCTTCCGCGACCTGATTGCGGAACACTTCCCGTCGCTGCAAAGTGTGGTTTCGGGTGTACACAAGGATGTTATTTCGTTTTATTGAGAAAAGTACAGGGTATGACATGGAGCATAACCGTGTGATACCCTGATTTAGAAAGGATACACTATGCCATTTGATGCAGTGTCGCTGCTGGCGACGGTGCGCGAAATTGACGCGCGGGTCGTCGGCGGACGAATTGATAAAATTTATCAGCCGGAGCGCGACGAAGTGGTGCTGTCGGTTCGTCTGGCGCGCGGTGGGGCTAAGCTGCTGCTCTCGGTGGGTGCAGGCACGCCGCGCATGCATTTTATTGACGCGGGCCGAGAAAATCCGGCGGCGCCGCCGATGTTCTGTATGCTGCTGCGCAAGCATTTGCAGGGCGCTAAGATTGTGTCGGTGACCTCGCCGGATCTGGAGCGTATGGCAATTATCGAATGCGATACCACAGACGAAATGGGTGTGCCGAGCAAGAAATATCTGATGATTGAGCTGATGGGCAAATACTCTAATCTGGTTTTGTGCGATGCGGAACATCGGATTTTGGATGCGATTCGCCGTGTGGAGGGCGATGACACCGGAAAGCGACGAATTTTGCCGGGATTGTTTTATCAAATGCCGGCGCCGCAGGATAAGGTCAGCCTTCTGTCGATTTCTGAGGCAGGCTTGGCGGCGGCGATTCAGGGGGCGTTGGACGACACGGCGCTGGATCGCTGGCTGCTGAATCATTGCAAGGGATTGTCGCCGCTGGTGTGCCGGGAGCTGGCATGTCGTGCGTGTGGGGAAACCAGTAAGCCGGTGGGACAGCTGACAAACTCGGAACGCGACAGCCTGCTGGCGGTTCTGCGCGACTTTACCCAGATGATTGTGGAAAACCGTATGAAGCCGTGTCTGCTCGTGCATGCGGAGGACGGATCGGTCTTTGATTTTACCGTAATGCCGGTGCAGCAGTATGGCAATCTGGTGCAGACGAAGATTCGCGATAGCTTTTCCGAGCTGTTGTCAGAATTCTATGAAAAGAAGAGTAATATCGAACGCATTCGCCGTCATGCGCAGAATATGACGCACACGGTAACGAATGCGCGTGACCGTATGCGCCGTAAGCTGGCTGCACAGAAAAAGGAGTTGTCTCAGTCACAGGACCGCGAAAAATATAAGCGCCGCGGCGACTTGATTACCGCGAATTTATATCAAATACAGCCGGGAATGCGCAAGGCAACGGTGATTGACTATTTTGATCCGGAGTGCCCAGAGGTTGAGCTGACACTGGATGTTCGCTTATCGCCGCAGCAGAATGCGCAGAAGCAGTTTAAGCTGTATACCAAGGCAAAGACGGCAGAAGAAAAGCTGACCGAGCAGATTGCCCACGGTGAGAGTGAACTGGATTATTTGGAGAGTGTGCTGGAAAGCGTCCATGAGGCGGAAAATCTGACGGATTTGGCACAGATTCGGGAAGAGCTGATTCGCACCGGATATTTATCCTCCCGTCAAGATAAAAAGAAGCGCCGAAATGCCAAGCCGGTACAGGGCAAGCCGTTCCAATATCGGACGACGGATGGATTTGCGGTATTTGCCGGTAAAAATAATACGCAGAATGATTTGCTGACGCTGAAAACAGCATTTAAGAGCGATATTTGGTTCCACACGCAGAAAATTCATGGTTCACATGTCATTCTCGTGTGCGACGGACGGGAGCCGACCGAACAGGCGATGACCGAGGCGGCAGAAATTGCGGCATGGCATTCGCAGGCACGCCATTCGGCACAGGTGCCGGTGGATTATTCACAGGTACGCAATATTAAAAAGCCCAATGGAGCCAAGCCGGGAATGGTGATTTATCATGTTTATCAAACTGCATTTGTAACACCGGACGAGAAACGCATTGAAGCAATGCGCATTCCGTGAGCAAAGTTACAAAAATCAGGGAACTGCTTGATTTTGCTTGCTGACCTGTCGGGAATATGGCATAATAAAGATATTGAACATTCACAGAAAAGGAGTGGATCGGATGAATAATCATCAGTTTGTCTTAATCATTGATTTTGGCGGACAGTATAATCAGCTTATCGCACGCCGCGTGCGTGAATGCAATGTGTATTGTGAGGTAAAGCCGTACACAACACCGCTGGAAGAATTGAAGGCAATGAACCCGATCGGTGTAATCTTTACCGGTGGACCAAACAGTGTCTATCTGGAAGATTCTCCTCATATCTCGAAGGAAATTTTTGAATGGGGTGTACCGATCCTTGGTATCTGCTATGGATGTCAGCTGATGGCACAGATGCTGGGCGGCGAGGTCGTTCTGGCAGAAGACGATACCGCTCGTGAATATGGAAAGACGGTTACCTATTATAATACGGACTGCAAGCTGTTCCATGGCATCAAGGAAGAGGGTATCTCTTGGATGAGCCATGGCGACTATATGGCGCGTGTACCGGAGGGCTTTGAGCTGGTAGCGCATTCGAATGCTTGCCCGAACGTTGCGATTGCGGATGAAGCACGAGGCTTCTATGGCGTACAGTATCATCCGGAGGTCAATCATACGGAGCACGGTATGGACATGCTACGCAATTTCGTGTGTGAGATCTGTGGTGCGGTCGGTGACTGGACGATGGAGGACTACTGTAAGACCGCGATTGCGCAGATCCGTGAGAAGGTAGGCGACGGTCAGGTTCTGCTGGCACTGTCCGGCGGCGTCGATTCCTCGGTTGCGGCAGCGCTGCTGGCAGAAGCGGTTGGCGATCAGCTGACCTGCGTCTTTGTTGACCATGGCCTGATGCGCAAGAACGAGGGCGACGAGGTAGAAGAGGCGTTCTCTAAGTGGAACATCCGACTGATCCGTATGAATGAGGAAGAGGCTTTCCTAAATACGCTGAAGGGTCTGACCGATCCGGAGGATAAGCGCAAGGCGATTGGACAGCAGTTCATCCGCACGTTTGAGAAGATGGGCAAGCAGATTGGTCAGGTGGATTATCTGGCACAGGGCACGATTTATCCGGACGTCATCGAGTCCGGTAAGGGCGATGCCGCTGTCATCAAGAGCCACCACAATGTCGGCGGCCTGCCGGACTTTGTAGATTTCAAGGAGATCATCGAGCCGCTGCGCATGCTGTTTAAGGACGAGGTACGTCAGCTGGGCTTTGAGCTGGGTTTGCCGAAATATCTGGTTATGCGTCAGCCGTTCCCGGGTCCGGGACTGGGCATCCGCATCACCGGTGAGATCACGAAGGAAAAGTGCGACATTCTGCGTGAAGCCGATGCGATCTACCGCGAGGAAATTGCTAATGCCGGTCTGGACACGCAGATTAACCAGTACTTTGCCGTGCTGACCAATACTCGCACGGTTGGCGTTATGGGCGACAGCCGTACCTATGACTATGTGCTGGCGCTGCGCGGCGTCACGACGAGCGACTTTATGACGGCAGATTGGGCACGCATCCCATATGACGTGCTGGATAAGATTTCAAACCGTATCGTCAATGAGGTTTCCGGAATTAACCGTATTGTGTATGACATTACGGCAAAGCCGCCGGGAACGATTGAGTGGGAATAAATATTTAGTGTTTTCTGAATCCTGAAAAGCGTTGGTAATACAGCGTTTTTCAGGATTTTTCTTTT
>CAKTAV010000006.1 GCA_934532985.1 uncultured Butyricicoccus sp.
GTGGATTCTGCCACGCTGGAGGAAAAACGCCGCCTGCTGCGCACCATCGTCAAAAAAGTGGTCTGGGACGGCAAAAACGCCTATGTTTACCTCTTTGCGGAGGATGGAGAGGCGGATTTGCCACCCATTGACCAACCTATGTATCCGTTAGGAGAGGATAGCGAATGAAATCCTAATGTATTTCCGCTCCTGCCGCAAGAAATCCCGCGAAATTTCTTTGGAAGATCCCTTAGAGCAAACCGGCGAGTCCGGAAGCCTGACCTTAATGGATGTCCTCAGTTTTGAGGATGATTCGTTGGAACGCGTCGAATGCAGCGATTGCTATCAACTGCTCTATCATTGTTTTCGTACCTGTTTGAACTCCCGCGAGCGCAGCATTCTCTCTCTTCGTTACGGTCTCTCCGGAAATCCGCCTATGACCCAGCGAGATGTCGCCTCTCTCCATGGTATTTCTCGTTCCTATGTTTCCCGCATTGAAAAACGGGCGATTGAAAAACTTTCACTCGCCATGAATCGTCCGTAGTGTCCGACCGGCAGAAGAGAATCTCTTCTGCCCGTCTTTTGTTTCTCTATTTATTCTTCGTTGCAGTCTCCCAGTCCATTCTCTTCAACCTCTCGAACATCTTTCACACGAAATCCTTCTTGAAGCATTCGCTCTGCAAAAACTCCGTTTCCTTCGATCAATCGCCCTAAAAAGCTTCCGTCATAAATGCGTCCCACACCGCAGCTCGGGCTGCGGCTCTGCAGCACCGCCAGTGAAATCTTCTCCCTCTGTGCACACTCCAGCGCTTTCTGTGCGCCCATTTGAAACTGCTGATCCACATTCACACCGTCTCGGTTGATCGCCGCGCCATCCCGCAGCTCCACCGGCACGCGCGGTATCGGCAGTCCGCCCATTACCTCCGGACAGACCGCAACCACCTCCTGTCCCGCCAAAAGCTCCTTTAGCCTTTGGCTCTCATTGCTTCCTCCGTTATATTTGCAGCACTCCCCCAGCAGGCACGCACTGACTAAAATCTTCATTTTATCCTCCCTATCCTTGCAAAAACAGCGACCAAGTTTCCTCAGCCGCTGTCTTTCTTTGATCCATTCTCTTTTATCGTGATACCGTAATGCCGTTAAACTTCACACCGCTGTCACTGTTGACCGTAATCGTGACGGTATCGTCCTCGGACAGATCCACCGCGCCAATCGCATAGTGTGTCTTGTCCAAATCATAGCTCGTCACACAGTCAATCGTCTTATAGGTATAGCCATTGACCTCAATCGCAATCGAATCCGAGCCGCTGCTCGCCGGTTCATAGCTGATACCCAGCACGGTCGCGTCACCCGTATAGCTATACTGATTATCCGAAACATAGGTCAAGTCATCCGCGCTGATGAACTTAAACTTGTCCATTTCCTTGACGCCGTCATACTGTGCGCTGACCTTCTTGGTCGATGCTGTCACACCGCTCTGGATATTCTGATCGATTGCCACCGCAATTGCATTGGCATATAGCGCATAGCCGTCGTCGTTTGGATACACGCCGTCCGTGGTCAGCTCGTCCTCGCTCTTACCCGAATCCACAAACGCATTGTTCATGTTCACACAGGTAAGACCGTACTGGCTGGCAATATCACGCACTGTGCCCGAGAAATTGCTGTCGCTGACATAGGTCGAAACCATCGGCATGATAACCATCTGCGCATTTGCCCGCCGCAGGCCACGAATAATCGACTCATAATCCCGCTGGAACGTACCGATTTCTCCGTTCTGATCCATCGAGCCAAAGCAGACAATTGCCAAATCATAGTCATCCCACTTATTCTGCTTTACCGTGCAGTAGCCTTGAAATGCAGTCGTGACCGCTACCGCAAAATTATCCACGGTAACATCCGATCCATAATTCTTTTCCAGGGTGTCCTTGAGCACAGTGTCCCACTCATGCCCCTCGCTTGCACCGCTGCTGACACCAAACGTATCACCGAGTACCGCAATGCGTACCGGTTCTTTTTTGCTCAGCTTGGTATACAGCGATTCACTGCTCTTCTTAGCATTCTTGATATCCGCGATCGGATTTTCCTCTTGCGTATCTGTCGTGCTGCTGTCCACAAAGGATGCTGCCTTGGTTCCCTGTGCAGAGAGATTCTCCGCTTCCTTCTTTTGATCCAGCGTGTACCAGCTCAAACCGCCTGCGATACCAATCGCCATCATTACAGTCAACAGCTTTATTCCAACTCCAGGAGATCGTTTCATTCCGTTTCCCCTCCCTTTTCTTTGCGTGCCGTTTTTTCTGCGCCGCGTGCTCGTGCGCTATCCGAATCATAGCTGGCAATAATCGTACCCATAATTTTGACGCCAGCCTCTTCCAAAATCGCTACTGCGTGCTGTGTCGGCTCCTTGCGGGAATAGCCGCGACGGACGACCAAAATGCAACCATCCACCTGTTGTCCAATCAACGCCGCATCCGATGCCGTGTGTACCGACGGTGCATCCAGCAAAATCACATCAAATTCCCGCGAAAGCAGGTTGATAATCTTCTTCAGCTGTCCACTCGCCAACAACGACTCCGCATTCGGCGCAGGACGTCCCGCCGTCAAGATAAATAAATTTTCATAGGACGAACGCTTAATCACGATTTCATCCTGAATATGTGCCAGCAGTTCCGACACGCCGCGTCCCTGTTCTAGACCAAACAGGCGGTTAATACGCGGGCTGCGCAGATCCGTGTCCACTAACAGCACACGCTTTCCCTCCGCCGCCAGCGCTATCGCCATATTGGCTACCGTAATCGTCTTTGCTTCATGTGGCAGTGCACTGGTAAACATCAGCTTGAGGCACGCTTCGCCTTCCCGCAGATAATCCAAGGATTCACACGCTTCTCCATATGCATCCCAAATATTCTGCGGCATGTATCGGGACAGCATTCGGCGTGCTGTTTCTTTTGCTTCGCGCGTCAGCGCAGAATTTTTCTTCGCCATCATCTGTCCTCCTCTCATCGACCGCGTTCCGGAATTTCTGTCAATACCGGAATATCAAATACCGCTTCCCAATCCTCGGCGCCACGCAATGTGTGGTCACGCATCGCCGCGATAATCGCGATAATCCAGCGCACAATAATACCGATCAGCATTGCCGCAATGGTACACGGAATTGGCTTCGGCCAATTCGGCTGCAATGGCAGTGTCGCCGCATCCAGTACATACGCCTGCACACCAACCGAGTCCAGCGTCTTTACCGCCGCTTCTGCTGCCGCCTGCGCAAGCAGCCGTGTCGACTGTGCATCATCATACGATGCCGTGACATAAAATACCGCCGTTTCGCCATTCTGCTTAACCGAAATATGCTTTGCCAGTGCCTTCGTCTCCATCGAGCTGTCCAGAGAACGACGCACTCGTTTCATTGCTTTTTCACTTGTCATCACTTCAAGATAGGACTGTCCGTGCGACTGAGAAATTTCCGTCGCGCTTCCTGCCGCAGAACCCGCTGCGATCCCCTTTCCGGAATCGCCCGCCGCTGCCGATACATATACCGACGCCTGCGACGTATATGACGGCGATGTCAGCACTACTGTGTACAGCATTGTCGCCGTACCAAGCAGCATTCCCCAAAACAAAATACTCCAGATGCTCCGAAGTCCAGCCACAAATACCGCGCCGAATCCTTTCCTGCTCCACCCCATATTGCTTCTTCCTTCCTACACTTGATTTCTGACAACATGTCGGTTTTTTCATTTTTTCGATATTTCCCGACAATAATAATACTACCGCCCACAACCCGCGCTGTCAATCATTTTGTTGTGTTTTCTGCATATTATCCACGGAAACATCGCTGCGACGCACTTCGCTACATCGCCACGCCGAGGCGTCGGCATGGCTCAGCCGCTCCGTGGTCTTGCTCCTTCGCGCCACAACCGCTTCGCTGGGTTGTGGCGCGAGATTATTGCTGACAGTGAACTCTTATCTTTTTGTAGGCGTACAATCCCTCAGTCAGTTGCAGAAGAATTGCCATCCCGCTTTCGCTACGCTCACATGCCACTGGCATGGCGCGTCCCGTTTGCACAAGGGAGCTAAAGTCTGTAAGATTTGCTCTGAGAACAGACGGCTACCAATTTCGGTCTTTACCCACTATGCGCATCGTAGATACCCTCTGCAAATCTTTTGAGTGAGCGAAGCGAACGGCCAGATTTGCTAGGGTCGGTACGCTAGGCAATCTGTCACCACTTTCCCTTATGTAGCGGTTGCAAGATAATAGACCAGCTTTCCCTACAGGCAGCTCGGAAGGGTGCAGGGAACGCGGCCGTTCCCTGCTGATTTTCTTCTGGTTCGTCTTCTTTTGTCACCAAAAGAAGATGAACTTAATCATACTTACAACTAGTGCAAGGTAGCAAGCAAATAGAGCAAGAACAATGGACGGAAAACCCGTCCACTCAAATATCATATTCGCTATGATACGTATATCACCCAATCGACAAAGGGGCTGTTGCAACAGACAAAATGCAGCAGCCCCTCTCTCACAGCTTTTCCAGCAGCTGTGTCATTGTTTTCCTTGTCACCGGATGCACCAAATACGGCGCAATCTGCACCATTGGCTCTAGCACAAACGTCCGATGTGCCAAGTCCGGATGCGGGATCACCAAATCGCTATCCCACAAAATCAACTCATCATAAAACAGGATGTCCAAGTCCAGTGTCCGTGGCCCCCAGTGCCGCAGGCGGACGCGCTCCGCCCGTTGCTCTCCTTCATGCAGAACATCCAGCAGTTCATGCGGCGTCAGCAGCGTGCGGATACACATACAGCCGTTCAAAAACTCGTCTTGATCCGTCACACCATACGGCTCCGTCACAATATAGTCCGATACACACTCCACCCGAATGTCCGGCCGCGCATCTAAAAACGAAATCGCTTCGTCTAAATACGCCTTTTTATTTCCCATATTGGAACCAAGCGCTATATAGGCCGTGTGCCACTCGCGTGCAATTTTCACCGAAACCGTGTCTAACGGCAACTTTACCGGTGCCCATGGCTTTTTCAGCTCAATCGTCACGCGATCCAGCAGCTCATACTGAAGCAACAAACGCTCTGCCAGATGCTCAGCCGCCGCTTCAATCAGCTGATAGGTATTCTCCTGTAAAAAGCGGACGATCTCCGCGCTGACCTCTCCGTAATTGACGGAACGCTGTAAATCATCTGTCTGTCCCGCCAGTCGCGTGTCCAGCTCCAGCACCGCGCTGACCACAAATTTTTGTCCCAGCGCCGTCTCTTCCGCAAACACTCCGTGGTTTGCAAACACCTGTAAATTTTGAATCGTGATCTGATCCATATCTCTATCCTTTACGAATGTAAAATCGCTTCTGTCATATCAATCGCCCGACGATTCTTTTTGACGTCGTGGACGCGTACAAACGCACAGCCCTTCATAACGCCAAGCACTGTCGTCGCGAGCGTTCCTTCCTCGCGTTCGTCCTTCGGCAGATCCAGTGTCAAACCGATCATCGACTTGCGCGATGTGCCGAGCAGCACCGGATAGCCCAGCTCATGCAGCAGCTCCACGTGATTTGTCAGCTGCAGATTCTGCTCCAGCGTTTTGGCAAACCCAATGCCCGGATCCAGAATAATGCGGTCATCCGCAACGCCCGCCTGCTTCGCCAGGCGTACGCTCTCACGCAGATCCTCCAAGACATCCGCAAGGTAGTCGTTATACACTGCTTCTTTTCGGTTGTGCATCAGGCAGCACGCCACGCCGCTCTGCGCCACACACTCCGCCATGTTCGGGTCATATTTCAGTCTCCAAATATCATTCACCAAGTCTGCTCCGGCCGCAATTGCCGCCTTCGCCACCTTACTTTTATAGGTATCCACCGAAATCGGAACATCAAGCCGCGCCTTTACCGCTTCAATAATCGGTACAATACGGTCGATTTCCTCTTGGTCAGAAATCTGCGTATAGCCTGGACGCGTCGATTCTCCGCCAATATCGATAATATCCATGCCGTCTGCCAGCATTTCCTCCGCATGGCGCAGCGCGGCATCCTTTCCATTCCAGCGTCCGCCGTCAGAAAAAGAATCCGGTGTCACATTCAAAATACCCATCACATAGGTGTGGTGCTGCGTATCAAACTGTTTTCCTCCGATAATCAACGCGGTTTCCTCCTAAATCGTCAAGGTGTAGTTCTTTTGTTGCTCCGTCCATTTGCAGCTGTTCACTGCAGCACAGGCAAAGCACGGCCGGGAGCGTTTATCTGCCTCAAAAATCAAGTCATGCAGACATGTTCCGCCGAAGGTGCGCCCGTGATGATTGCGAACACATTCCAAAATTGCGCTCTGTTCCTCTACCGTAAACACACTCTCCTGCAAAATCGCGCGCGCAAGCGGCTCACCTGCCTGCTCGTGCGGTGTTCCGGTTTCGTATTGCACCGCTCGCCCGATGTCATGCAGCAGCGCTGCCGCATACAGTACATCGCGCGGTATCTTTGCCTGGCGCTCCAAGTTCAAAATATACGCCGTCCGCGCCACATCCAATAGATGCGGCATACCGTGACGGCAGTAAATCCGATCTTGTTCCATCCGTTCCAGACGCGTTAATTCCGCCCGAAAGACTGGGTGATTCCAAATAGCGTCCAGACGCTCCATCCCACATTACTCCTTTATCGCCTGCACGCAGCAGCGAAACTCCTGTAAATACGACAGCGAACCCATCGCCAATACGGTACCCTCCGTACCGGCGTCATCCATCGCCCGCTGCGCCGCCTCGCGCATCGAGCATGCGCACACGCGGTCATGATACTGGCGCACACACTCCGCCAGCTTTTCTGCATCCAGCGCACGCTGATTCTTCGGCGTCACCGTATACACAGCCTCCGCCAGCGGCGCAATCTCCGCCGCAATCTCGTTGTAATCTTTATCCGCCAGCACACCCATCACCAAAATGATCGGGCTGTCCAACTGCTTTCTCTGCCGCAGTGTCTCACACAGCCGCGCAACCGCATTCGGGTTGTGCGCGCCATCCAGCACCACGCGCGGCGACCGCGCGATTGTCTCCAATCGTCCGGGCCACCGGACATCACACAATCCATTGCGAATAGCCGTATCGTCCACCGAGACGCCGTTTGCATTCAGCACATGTGCCGCCGCAATCGCCTGCGCCGCATTGCGCATCTGCCAGCTTCCCGCCAATGACGTATGCCACCGTTCTCCGTCATATTGAAACTCTATTCCGTCCCAATCCACCGCAAGCAGCCGCATATCTTCATTCTTTGTCACAACCAGCGGGCTGTTTTGCTCCCGGCACAGCGCAGCGATTACCTGCTCCGCCTCCTCGCTCTGTCCCTGCATCACCACCGGAACGCCCGGGCGAAGGATACCACCCTTGACCACCGCAATCTTTGCCACGGTATTACCCAAAAATCGTGTGTGATCGAGTCCAATCGAGGTCAGCAAGCTGAGCATTGTCGTCTGAATAACATTCGTTGCGTCCTCACGTCCGCCCATGCCGCATTCCAGCACTGCCATATCGCAACGATGCTCTGCAAAATACAGAAACGCCAGTGCTGTTTCGATTTCAAACGCCGTCGGAACCGCTTGTTCCTCTCGCAGCATCGCGTCTCTTTGCCACCGGATGCGCGACACCAGCGCCGCATACTCGTCCAGTGCAATGGTGTCTTCCCCAATTCTCCATGGCTCCATCGGATCAAATACCGCCGGTGACGAATACTGACCCACACGATACCCCGCTTTGGTCAGAATCGTGCGCAGCATCGCGCCGACCGAGCCCTTGCCATTCGTGCCGGCAATGTGCAGAAATCGTGTCTGATTCTGCGGATTTCCCAGCCGAGCCAGCAGTTCCTTCAGCGGTCCCAAACCGAGTATCATACCGCTCTGCTTTGTAATCTCGCGGAGGTACTCCTGCGCCTGTTCTGCTGTCATTGGACGGCGGTCGTAGGTGCGAAACACAACGGGAATTTCTCCGTCCACTCTGCGCTCTTCGAGCAAGGTATAGTCCTGTTCGTCAAACGCAGGGAAATAGCGATCTCCCGCAATATCTGCGTCAATCTCCGTCAGATATAACCGATCCGCAAGCGGCAGCGCTTCCTGATACAGTCGCTCTCCGCCGCAAATAAAGACGTCCCGCCCCGCGGCGCGCTCCAACGCATCGCGCAGACTGGAAACCGTGGTACAATGCTCCCGCTCCACCGAGCATGTCGAAGAGATCAAAATCGTCTCCCGATTCGGCAGCGGGCGCCCAATTTCTTCATATGTCCGCCGTCCCATGATAATCACATGTCCCGTCGTCAATTCCCGGAAATGCGTCTTGTCCTCCGGTATGTTCCACGGTATCTGTCCGCCGCGTCCAATGACGCGCCCATGTGCATATGCTGCAATGATCGAAATCATACCCGAAGCCTCCCTGTGTTCTTACATGCTTATTTATCTTACCATATTTTTTTCTGCTTTACAATTACCACACGCCTTCCATATCCGTTTCCGCACACAAAAAGGCGATGTCCGAATCATACCGTCAGACATCGCCGCAAATACAAGTATTACGGATTGCGCAGAACGCCAATACCGAGCAAGCCCGGTCCAGTGTGTACCGCAAGAGAGGCCGTGATCTGATGCTCCGACACAATCTTGCTTCTGCCCATTTCCTTTTTCATGTCCTTCTTCAACAGCGTCGCCTGTTCCGCGGCGTCGCCATTCATTAACCCAAGCCATGCCGGGTTTTCTCCGGCAAAAGCCGATGCCAGCTCCAGCAGCTTTTTCTTCGCGTTCTTGTCGCCGCGAATGAGCGCCGCCGTATGATACTCGCCATCCTCCTTGCAGGTAATAATCGGACGAATCTTCAGCAGACTTCCTACTGTCGAGGTCACCGCACCAATGCGTCCTCCTGCTTTCAGATAATCCAGCGTGTCCATGTAGAAAAATACCGCCGAATCCTTTGCCTTTTCCGGCAGATAACGCGTTAGCTCTTCAAACTCCATGCCTTCCTTGATCTTTTCCGCCGCCCACATGGCAACCAGACCGGCACCAATAGAAATATTGTTGGTATCCAAAACAAACGACGGAATTTCCGGATGCTCGGAGAGTACAATGGAAACCGTCGAAATCGTGCTGCTCAATTTATGCGAAACATCAATGGCAACAATGCTCTCATATCCGTCCGCAATAATGCGCTGAACCATATCTTCTACCGCCTGAAACGACGGCGTCGAGGTCTTGGGAATCTCTGCCGGGAAACGACGATATACCTCCAGCGGGTCCATCACGCCATCCAGACGCTCTTCTCCCTCATATCCAATTGTAAACGGCAGGACATAAATGGAATGCTTCTTGCAATAGCTTGCTTCCAAATCACATCCAGAATCAATTAACAGCGCAACTTTTTGTTTACTCATTGTCCTTACCTCAAATGTAGTTTTCAGAACCTTTTTATATATTATGTCATACTCATTCTGCTCTGTCAATCCCTTCCCGCCGTTCCCGTCACTTTTTGCCTGATTCTCCACACTATTCCCCTGCTGTGGATTGATTTCACCGAGGTAATATGCTATGATTACCCACAAAGGAGGAAGTTTGTATGCAGAAGCTTCGAGAAAAATTACAGAGAAAGCACCTCGGCAAGAGCATTCTCGCTCTCATCGGCGCCATTATTCTCATTGTTGTCGGCTATTTTGTCGCCTACGGTGTGACTCTGTTCTTTACGGTATAAACATCCGTCCCAAAAGGCAAAGCACAGCGAAAGGACCCCATCCATCCTTGGAGTTCCTTCGCTGTGCTTTTTTCTGTTCTCGTACAAAAAGGCACTCCCTGCGCATGCAGGAAGTGCCTCTGTTTTCATTCAATAAGTGACACAAAGCCCCAATTAGTTGTTGATCAGCTTGTCGTCCTCGTTGTTCCAGCTGTACAGCTTGCGGATCTCTTCGCCAACTGCCTCAGACGGATGCTCCGCAGCCTTTCTTCTCATAGCGCGGAAGTGTACCTGACGGCCTGCCGGAGACATGTCAAGCAGGAATTCCTTTGCGAAGGTACCGTCCTGAATGTCGGACAGAATCTTCTTCATTGCCTTCTTGGTGTCCTCGGTGATCAGCTTCGGACCGGTGATGTAGTCGCCGTACTCAGCAGTGTTGGAGATGGAGTAGCGCATGCCTGCAAAACCAGACTGGTAAATCAGGTCAACGATCAGCTTCATCTCATGGATGCACTCGAAGTATGCGTTACGCGGATCATAGCCAGCCTCGCACAGAGTCTCAAAGCCAGCCTGCATCAGAGCACAAATGCCGCCGCACAGTACAGCCTGCTCGCCGAACAGGTCAGTCTCAGTCTCAGTGCGGAAGGTGGTCTCCAGAACGCCAGCGCGAGCGCCGCCGATACCCAGAGCGTATGCCAGTGCGATCTCCTGTGCCTTGCCGGTAGCATCCTGCTCAACAGCGATCAGGCACGGAACACCCTTGCCTTCCTGATACTCGGAACGAACGGTGTGACCCGGGCCCTTCGGTGCGATCATGGTAACGTCAACGTCCTTCGGCGGGTTGATGCAACCAAAATGGATATTGAAGCCATGTGCGAACATCAGCATGTTGCCTGCTTCCAGATTCGGCTCGATATCCTTCTTATACATGTCAGCCTGCTTCTCATCGTTGATCAGAATCATGATGATATCAGCCTGCTTTGCAGCCTCTGCTGCGGTATATACTTCAAAGCCCTGCTTAACAGCCTTGTCCCAAGACTTAGAGCCTTCATACAGACCAATTACAACATGGCAGCCAGAATCCTTCAGATTCAGAGCATGCGCATGTCCCTGGCTGCCGTAACCGATAATTGCAATCGTCTTGCCATCCAGCATCGCCAGATTACAATCTTCCTGATAAAAAATTTTCGCTTCAGCCATAACATTTATCCTCCTAAAACTACAGTAGTTTGAATATTGGCCAGAATATCCGTCCGAAATTTCTTTCGTCTGGAATTTATTATAGTACAACCGTGTATCCCTGTCAATCAAACTTGACTCATTTTTTACCGAAAAATGTATCAATACTTTTTGAAACTTTGTGATTTGTTTTGGTCAAAAGAAAAGAGGCTGTACTCCAAAAGAAGTATTGCCTCTTGCTCATTCTCTCAGTATGTGCCGCTACTTTCGCTCGGTATCACAATGGCAGCAATAATATACGCCAGCACACCGCTTCCGCCGCAGGCACAGAAGATAATCCATGCCAAACGAACAATCGTCGGGTCCAAATTAAAATACTCTGCAATCCCCCCACAGACGCCAGCAATCATTTTACCCGATTCTACTCGATATAAACGCTTATTCATGCTCATTCCCCTCCTATTCTGGAACACTGAGTGAATTTTGTTTTGTCTTATTATAATCGCCAAGCAGCACAATGTCAACGAAAAGCAAAAAACAGGAGCGTCTCCATCCGGAAACGCTCCTATGTAGATTCCATTTACTTTACCTTGAAACGACCTGCGCCAACATAGCGGCTTGCATAATACTTTTCCGACAGGCTAGAAGTAACAACGCCCGTTCTAGAATTTGCCGCGTGAATGAAGTTGCCGTTGCCGATGTAGATACCAACATGGCTTACCCCGCTGCCGCTGGTGTTGAAGAATACCAGATAGCCCTTTTTCAGGTTGTCGCGTGAAACCTTAATGCTGGCTGAGTACTGCGAGCTGGAGGTTCTCGGAATCGAAACACCGCACTTGGAATATACCCACTGGCACAGGCCGGAACAGTCAAAACTGTTCGGACCGGTTGCGCCGTATACATAATCACAGCCCAGCTTGGTCTTTGCAAGAGCAACCACGTTATTACGGAACGTCTGGCTTGCACTCGGCGTTGTGTCGGTGCTGCTATTATCGTTTCCCGGCTTCACATCGCCGTCATTTCTATTGGTCTCGCCCTTATCCGTGCTGGATGCTTCGCCTTCAATCTTAACGTAGTTCTTGCTGACATAACCGGTAACACCGTTTACCTTTACCTTGTACCAGTTGCCGGAAGAGGAAGTCTTCAGAACCGTGCGGCTCATATCCTTTGTCATAACAGCAACGACTTCACTGGAGCTATTGCCCTTCTTGTGAAGATTGGTATTGACGGTGGCCGTAACCTTCGTAGCAAACGCGCTGGTTGCAACTGCGGCAAACAGCACGCCAGAAATCAATGTAACCTTCCATTCTTTTTTGCGTAAAAAGTGCATTGTCGGAATTTCCTTTCTCTATTTCATGTTCCTAAATCGTAAATCTTATGTAATAATCTTGACTCCAATTTGTAATCAATTTGTAATTATAATACACGATCCCTTAGGCATTGTCAATAGGTTTTCGTAAAACTCCGTTCATTTTTTGTCAACAATTCAGATATTTTGTCTGTTTATCGGGCTGTTTTTATCATTTCTCTTCATTTTTCTGTAATATTTCTGTAACATTTCAATCAAAATTTTTCTTCACCTCCCCTCTCAACCTTATAACCAAACCGAAATTTATGTAACCCAATATTCCGTTTTCAATAAATTACACCCCAGCAGCAAGTAAAGTCCGCATCCTGAAAGCAAAAAGAAAAAGCACCGAAACAAATCTGTTTCGGTGCTCTTCTTCTGGCGGAGAGTCAGGGATTTGAACCCTGGGTACGCTCATCACGCACACACGATTTCCAGTCGTGCGCCTTCGACCACTCAGCCAACTCTCCATATCCCGTTGTGCTTGCCAATCTCTCAGCAACGTCGTTTATTATATCTCATTGCCCGCGCTTCGTCAAGCGTTTTTGGCAAACTTTTTTACTCTTTTCTATTTTCTCATCCTCGGCGCATCGCTTCGCGCTCCCGATACAGCTCGCCATACAGCTGCAAAGACGTCCAGCTCTCGTTAGTCGGCGTCACAACCGCCTTCAAATCAATGCGAATCTGGTTATGTTTCAATGCAGCCAGTACCGCGTCAATGTCCTCGCTCTCCAAACCAGCCATCACCAGCATCGGCTCGGTAAACTCCGGCCATAGGAACGCCTTGTCGTGCCCCGTTTCCTCTGCAATGACAGTCTGTAACGGCTGGGCATACTGTGTGGTCGGTACCGGTATAACAACAATCTGTAATTCCCGCATCACATCCGCCAAATGCCGCTGTCGATCCTCCGGCAGCGCATAGACGAGCATCTTCTTTTTCATCGCCATACTTTCTCTCCTCTTACACCTCGTCATAAGTATCCAAGAAATGATGTCGCTCCCCCTTCGACTTATAAGAGATCACCGTGTCCAAATTAACATTCTCCACACTCTTAAAGATATTGCCCTCGACAAACGGATTCTTTTTCTTCAGCTCCTGAATTAATCCCTTGATTTCCAGCCGTTTGGACTTGGTCTCTTCATTCGTACAGGTTGCGCAGTTCTCCGTAAACTTGCACGCACACTGAATAAAGCGCAGGCCATTGTAATCCCGCCACGCCTTAATGTCGTCCTCGCGAATCAGATACAGGGGGCGGATCAGCTCCATTCCCTCAAAATTCGTGCTGTGCAGCTTCGGCATCATGGTCTGCACCTGTGCACCGTACAGCATTCCCATCAGAATCGTCTCAATGACATCATCATAATGATGTCCCAATGCAATCTTATTGCAACCCATCTCCTTGGCATAGCTATACAGATGTCCGCGCCGCATACGAGCGCATAGATAGCACGGTGATTTTTCAATGTGAAACACCGATTCGAAAATATTGGATTCATACACCTGAATCGGCACCTTGAGCTTGCGCGCATTCTGCTCAATCACATGACGGTTCTCCGCGCTGTAGCCCGGATCCATCACCAAAAACTTGACCTCAAACGGAATTTCACTGTACTTGTGCAGCTCCTGAAACAGCTTTGCCATCAGCATCGAATCCTTGCCGCCCGAAATACATACCGCCACACAATCGTCCGGCTTGACCAGCTCATATTGACGAATAGCCTTGGTAAACTTGGACCAGATGCTCTTGCGGAATTTTTTCTGCAAGCTGCGTTCTACCTGTCGGCTGTATTCATCGCTCTCCGTGCGGCTCATTTCCAGCATCAGCCACGCCATGTATCCGCCTTCTAGGTTCACCGCATCGTATCCCTTCTCACACAGTGCTTCTGCCACCGGACGGCTCTTTTCACCGCGCGCGCAGAATACGATAACCTTCCGATCCTTCTTCAGTGTCGGATTGGCGGTCAGCTCTTCCGCCGGAATCGCCAAGGCCTCCGGAATACTGCCGTGAGAAACCTCAATTTCTCCGCGAATGTCCACCAGACGGTAGCTCTCCTCCGGCATTTCCTGAAGCTGTTGTACGGTGATTTCCATCAGTATACTCCTCACTATCTCACAAAAAACTCATTTCATTCGGTATTACTATACCGTTATTGTCGCACCACGTCAAGAATTCTGCCCGATGTTTTCTCTGTGTTTTCCGCTATTCCGTGTAGATCATATCGTTTCCTTGTGTTTCGCCGACCGATCGGTATTTTTCGAAACGCCATGGCACGATGCAGCCGACAGCATAAAATAGAATAAGGCCGCTGCACAATGTTCTGCACAGCGGCCCTGTTTGTCATTTCTTAGTTATCCAACGGATTATCCGTCAGTGCGCACGCAACGTTAATCGCATGTGCCGCACAGCGTTCCAGACCGGTCAACATGTCCGTAAATACGACGCCACCCGCCGGGTCACAGCTCATCTGCGCCAGTCGCTCGACATGGCGGTTAGTCAGCTCGACCTGCATGTCGTCAATGACCGCACACAGGTGCTCCGCCTCCGCTACACGGTCAAACTCTTCCGTTGCAAAGATGTTCAGACAGTAGGTAACCGCCTCCATTGTCATCTCGGAGAAGCGACGCAGATCAGAAAGGCCATCCTCCGAAATCCTCGCGATGTCCTGCTGCAGCTTGGACTCAAACAGCGCAAATTCCTTCGCGTGATCCGAAATACGCTCCAAGTCGGCCGCAACCAGCGTCATCATCGAGATTTTCTGTGTCTCAGCTACGCTCATGTTGTGTGAACGGTATTCCACCAGTCCCTCTGTGATCTCACGATTCAGGCAGTCCACCGTTTCTTCCAGTTCAATAACCTGCTCCGCCTTGATGTCATTCTTCTCAAAAAAGCTCTCCAGCGACAAACGCAGCGCCTTCAGCGAAAAGTCGCCCATACGGCAGATTTCATGCTTGGCATCCGAAATCAGCACCGCCGACGGGATCGTCGCAACACGGATATTGTTCATATACACCAGCTTGCGATCCTGCGATGCGCCGATCTCTTCCTGCGTAACCGGAATAATTTTCTCCGCCAGCTTGACAATTTGTGATGCGAACGGCAGCTCAACGATAACCGCAATAATGGCAAAAATCGTATGTGTATTCGCAATCTGGCGTCCCACATTGCCCGGAGACAGGTTCTGAATAAACGTCAAAATCTGCGGGAACAAGTTAATCAGAATAATCAGAATAATCGCACGGAAGATGTTAAACATCAAGTTCAGAATGGCCGTGCGCTTGCCCTTACGGTTCGCCGTCAGCGAGGCCAAAATATTCGGCGTTACCGAGCCAATCGCTGCACCCATAATCAAATAGACGGCAATGTCATAGCTCAGAATGCCCTGCATTGCAAACGCCTGGAAGATAACCGTGGAAGACGAAGAGCTCTGTACCAGCGCGGTAAACGCAACGCCGAACAGCAGCGCAATGGCCGGGTTAGACATTGTCGTCAGAAAGCTAACAAACACCGGCGACTCTGAAAGCGGCGCAATCGCCGTTTTCATAATCGTGATGCCCTCAAACAGCATACCAAAGCCCATAATAACCATACCTATATAACGCACCAGATTGCGCTTGATAAACAGGTACATTACCGCGCCGACAAACAAAATCAACGGAGCGAACTGACTCAGATTAAAAGCGGTAATCTGTGCCGTAATCGTGGTACCGATATTCGCACCCATGATAATACCAATCGCCTGTCCCAAACTCATGAGGCCGGAATTGACAAAGCCAATTACCATAACATCGGTAGCAGAAGAACTCTGTATCAATACCGTGATAGCGATACCGACGGCTACTGCAACAAAGCGGTTGGTCGTCGCGTGTTCCAATATAGTTCGAAGATTATCACCCGCCGCGTTCTTCAAACCCGTTGACATAACGGTCATACCATAGAGGAACAATCCCACGCCGCCCAGCAGCGCAAATAAGTCGAAAACTGTCATTCTCTACTCTCCTAATTTTTAAACAATCTCTCTACATATTCTATCCATTTCTTCGCGTTCTTTTTTATTATAACGTTTCCGTTTGCAAGAGTACAGAGTTTTTCATAGTTTTCGTAAATTTTTTTAGGTACATATGTGTATTTACTTCTTTTCCCTTTGCTCTTCACTTCATTTGCGTTCCATATTAAAACTTGTTATAATAAAATAAACAGGTTGTTATGTCAATCGTAATCATTGATCGAATTGCGAGAATACAGGGGGGAGTAAGAATTTTATGAAAAAACAAATTACCAAAATCGCGGTAACAGGCGGCCCCTGTGCCGGAAAATCCAGCTTTCTCAGCCGAATTGACAAAATACTGACCGCCCGCGGCTATCGCGTCTTTCTCGTCTCTGAGACAGCAACCGAGCTGATTCTCGGCGGCATCAAACCCTTCGACGGCTGCATGAGCATGTACGATTTTCAGACCTTTCTCTTTCCTACGCAGTTCGCCAAAGAGGAAATATATTTCCGCGCTGCACAAATCGTCCCGGAAGAAAAGGTCGTCATCGTCTGTGACCGCGGTATTCTGGACAACAAAGCTTACGTCACCGACGAAGAATTTACAAAAATCCTCCATACTCTCGACAAGCAAGAAATCAGCGTACGCGATTCCTATGACGCGGTGATTCATCTCGTTACCGCTGCGAACGGCGCGGAATACGCCTACACATTGTCCAATAACAATGCGCGTACGGAAACGCCGGAGCAGGCGCGGGAAATGGATCAAAAAACCCTGCACGCGTGGACCGGACATCCTCGTCTGCGTGTTATTGACAACTCCACTGATTTTGAAGGTAAAATCACCCGCGCCATGAATGAAATCTACTCCCTGCTCGGCGAACCGTTTCCGCTGCGTTCTCAACGCAAATATCTCATTGAAAAGCCATCGCTGGAGCAACTGGCACAACACACCAGCTTTTCTGTCACGAATGTCATGCGAACCTATCTGAACCAGAGCGAGTTCGGTGCAGAGCGCCGCATCCTGCAAGTCGGGCAGAATGGTGATTTTGTCTACTATTATTCGGAGCGCCGCATCCTTGCCAATGGAGAGATCGCGGAGCAGGAGGAACACATCGACGAAAAGAATTATCTTGCCCTGCTCATGGATGCCGATACACGTTTTCACCCGCTCGGCTGCAAGCAAATTTCATTTATCTATTGCAATCAGAACTTTCGCATCGACCTCTATCCCTTCTCGGACGATCACGCTGTCATGCAATTAGATCTCACCTCAGTATCCGAGGGTATTGTCTTGCCGGATTTTTTGTCCGTTATCCGCGAAGTTACCGATGACCCTTCCTATCGCAGCTATGCGATCAGCTTAGAGCCGCATCTATAGTTCTGCACAAACTGTGAGGAATTCCACAATTGCTTTTTGGCATCTTCTGCGATATACTATAGAAGTGACAGTAATTTTACAAAGCAAGGCAGGTTTTCTCCATGATATATCAAAATATTTTAGAGGCAATGGGTCATACACCGCTTGTACGGTTGAATCACATGGCTGAGCCGGACAGCGCAGATATTCTTGTCAAGTTTGAGGGCTTAAATGTTGGCGGTTCCATCAAAACCCGAACCGCATTTAACATGATTTCCGACGCCGAAAAAAGAGGCCTGCTTCATCCTGACTCGATTATCGTCGAACCGACCAGCGGCAATCAGGGCATTGGTCTGGCGCTCATCGGCGCCGTCCGTGGCTATCAAACAATTATCATCATGCCGGACTCTGTCAGCGAAGAGCGCCGCAAGCTGGTGTGTCATTACGGCTGCGAGGTTATCATTATTCATGATGACGGCGACATCGGCAAATGTATTAAGGAATGTGCCGCAACTGCACAGCGCATAGCGGAAGAAAACCCGAAGGTATTCGTTCCGCAGCAGTTTGAAAATCCGGCGAACCCGCAGGCACATCGCAGCCAGACCGCTAAGGAAATCTTGGAGGACGTGAACGGTCCCATTGACGGCTTCTGCTCCGGTGTTGGTACTGGCGGCACCATCACCGGTATCGGCGAAGTCCTGCGCGAGAATAATCCAGATATCACCATCTGGGCAGTCGAGCCGGAGAACGCCGCCATTCTGGCGGGCGGAACCGTCGGCACACACTTGCAGATGGGCATTGGCGACGGTCTCATTCCGGGCATTCTAAACACAAAGATCTACGATGACATCTACATCGTTACCGATGAAGAAGCAATCCAGACCGCTAAAGATCTTGCCCGTCTGGAAGGCTTAATGTGCGGTATCTCCAGCGGCACCAACGTCGCCGCCGCCCGCAAGCTCGCCAAAAAGCTCGGCCCCGGCAAGACGGTTGTCACTATCCTGCCGGACACTGCAGAGCGCTATTTCAGCACACCGCTGTTTGAAAACGAAGATTGACGATTTTTAAAAGAAGAAAACAGCTATAATTGCAAATTTTAATCCCTCAGGCAACTATTATAAATAGCAGCCTGAGGGATTGTACACTTCCGATTATTCTGAAGAGCAAGACCTCTGCGCTGTATCTTCGTATTCTTTTCCCGTTTTTTGCGCATACTGCTGCTGAGGTGAAAATACGATGACCAACGAAACCGATCTCTTACAGCACATTTGTCAGACCACAGAAATGGGGCAGCTCGGCATCGACATGATTTTGGACTATGCTGATGACACTCGTTTCCGCAATGCTCTGTGCGCACAAAAGACGGAGTATGCCGACCTGTACCAGAGTGCCGATACTCTTCTGCGTGAACGCGGTGAACAGCCCAAGTCCATCAACACATTTGCCCGACTGTCCAGCGAGCTGGCGTCCTCACTGAAAACCATGCGCGACCACTCGCAGTCTGCTATTGCAGACATGATGATTCAGGGTAACACCAAGGGCATGACCAAATCTCTGCAATACCTGGACGGGTATTCCGGTGAAGCCACTCCCGTCATTGACCTCACGCGCAAGCTCCTGCACACCGAAGAAGCAAATATTGAACAGATGAAATCTTTTCTCTGACATGCAGAAGGACCGCCCTTATCGAGCGGCCCTATTTTTTTATACCGTTCCCGCAAGCAGATTAGACAGTGTCATCTCTCCCCACGAATAGTTTGTCAGATAGCTTCCCTTAAACAGATTTTCGCTTCCGGGTTTGTGATCCAAATAGTCGTACAGATCGCAGTGAATGCAGGACGGCACCACACGCCGTGCGCCATTGACGGATTCAATGATCTCCTCAATCCCATATTCCCGTAGCTTATCTGTCAATCGCATCGCCACCTTGCGGCATCGCGCCAGCGTGACCTTATTGGCTTCTTCGTTTTCCCACAGACAGCTGATGATCTCGGTTGCAGAGACATACCCGCCGCCTCGGTCCACCAATAACGCCAGCAGCTCCTTCGCCTTTGCCGACTGAAACGGAATCGGCTTTCCATCGACATATACATCAAAATATCCAAATGTGCGAATCTCCACTTCCGGCGTGCGATGGGTTTTCGTCAGTATTGGTTCGCTCCAATCCACCTCACTCAACGCCAGATAGATGGTCAGGCGTTCCTGTATGCGCTCCTGCACATTGGCCAGAACATGCACTTGCTTTTCCCCTACGGTCAAACCGATCTGGCAGGTTCCCGTCGGTTCACCTGTCTGTAGACGTTCCATGCATTGACGCAGCAGCAGCTTGTCTTCTTTGTGAACCCATTCGTAAAGGTTTTGGCCCTCCACCTCATTTTCGCTTCGGCCCAACAATTTCAGCAGCTTTTCGTTGCAATGCTGAATCCAGATGCCGTCATTCTGCAAGTAGGCTACCGCCAGTCCAGTCGGCAGCACATCCAAAAACCGTTCCAGCTGCCTCGTTTCCGTGTGTTCCCGATGGACGTCAATCAGCAGACCATATACCCACATCGTTCGATCTGCCTCCCGAACCGACTTGAGGGTATCAAGAACCCATTTCAGTGATCCGTCGCGGCAGTGAATCCGGTATTTTATTTTGTCCGTGTGGGTATATGCCTTCATCTGCTCGATCAGTACGCGATACTCTTCGCGGTCTGCTTCGTAAATCAGACGAGAAAAGTCATTGTGGAATTGGGTTTCTATCTCGCCGCGAGAATAGCCTGTCAGACGGCACATACCATCACTGATATAATCCACCGACCGGTCTCCCAGCAGCCGGCATCGGTATCCGCCTCCCGCCATATTTTCTAGCATATATTCTACATTCTCCGTCGTTTCCCCACTGTATGCTTCCGACTGTTTTTCTGCCTGCTGCACCTCTTGTGTGATATCATTGCAGCTGCATACCAATATCGTACCGTATTTTTCGTCCTGTTCCTTATGTCCACGCAGAGCGAATGTGCCAAACGAGAAATCCTTTTTTCTCATCCGGCAAACAATCGCCTGTTCCTTTTGTCCATTCTGCTTCTTCTGTGTCAGCTCCAAAAACGCCGCAACATCATCCGGATGAATGATATTCACAATCGAAATGCCGGAGAATTCCTGGAATTCCAGCTGCGATTGGAACCCAAGCTGATGCAGCAGGCTGTCATTGATCGCAACCAGCCCAAACGGCGCATAGTCATAGCAGCCAAATAAGCCACCAGGTAATCGCGACTGCCAGAATTCCTTTCGCATCTGCTGCGCATAATCCTGCTTAATTTCAAAAATACCGTTGTATTGATAGCTTCCCTCTTCCCATGGGAAGTAGGTGTGCAGTTGAATAATCTTCCATCCGTCTTCATTCTGTCGACAGATCGCCACCAAGCAGATTTCCAGCAGCAGCGTATCACTGCCCTCTCCCAGTGTGATGGAACCGCTGACCAAGCATACATTCTCTCCGAGCAGACGCGGCGTCATGCTGACCGATAAGACATGCAGAAGCTCTTCGCTGCTTGTCATGCCTTCTAATTCCGAACGAATCTCTTCCTTGTTCCACAGATCGGTATGTGGTGCGCCCAAGCCGTGAAATTCCATATCATCCGCCGCGTATCTGAGCGCGGCGTCTACATTTCTGTGTTCATAAAACTCTAGGAAAAAGTGTCGTACTATCTTCAGCGGTGCCGACAGCTCTTTTCCATGGTTTGTTTTGTGATTTCGCGGCATGTTTGCTTCTCCTTCCGCAGCGTTTCAAATGCATTCTACGCCTGTTTTCTATCTTATTCTTATTATATCGAATGCTTCGGAACAGGAGTGTGCTTCATTTGTGTCACATTATATAGCTCTCTGCTTTGGTGTCCTCCTTCCTCTGCTGCAAATCTGCCACGTTCCTCTTTGCTCTCGCCAGACAGAAAAACGACCGCCCGGCAACATCATGTGCCAAGCGGTCGCTCTCTTTATGCCGTCCAAATTGCCATTTTACAGCTCTCTGGACTTTTCCTTCAGTTCATCTACAAAATCGCAATCATTCTGTACACAGCGATTGAAGTTTCTCAACAACTCGCCGTCTACATTGTGATTTAGGAACATATCCTCCAGTTTTGCCGTCAGCGTGTTCATCAGGTTCGCCGTTTTGATAAACGTATCAAAATTCGAGCTGTTCTGTGCCCGACGGAACTTTTCGATATCCCCCTCAATAAAGGCAACAATGGACTCCGCATCCGCCATCTTGCCGTGTGCCAGTGCATACGGGCGCATGCGCTGCAAGAAGTACTTGTTGTCCTTGGTAATGTTGAAAACATACGCTACTTCAAAGCCGCTCTCCAGCTCAAACCGCACGATGTGCATGATGCTGTTGATCTCACGGATCGAAGAAGCGCCCAGCTGACGCAGCCGAACATTGATGACATCGCCGGTAATCGAATTAGCATTCATGAAATACACTCCATTCTGTCGCAGGGTGCGACGCAGTACAAGGGGCTTCTCAGTGCGATCAATAGCGGATCAGCAGGAAGCCGGTTGCAATAATGATAGAAACAATCATGAGTGGGAAGCCAACCTTCAGGTAGCTCATAAAGGTGATCGGGTAGCCGTTCTTGTTGCTAATACCAGACAGAACAACGTTTGCCGATGCACCGATCAGCGATCCGTTGCCGCCCAGGCAAGCGCCAAGCGAAATCGCCCACCACAGCGGGGTGACATCAACACCCGACTGGCTCATCGTGATAATCATCGGAATCAGTGTGGCCACAAACGGGATATTGTCGAGGAACGCCGAGAAGATTGCCGACAACCACAGCAGGAGCAGCATGGTAACGAATACATCTCCATGAGTGACATCAATCAGAGCCTGTGCCAGCATACCGATAATACCGGTTTCCTGCAAGCCTCCGACAACGATAAACAGACCAACAAAGAATACAATCGTCGCCCACTCCACGTTGGCGATAATATCCTCGGCATCCTGCTTGCCGATCAGCAGCATAACTGCCGCTGCGGTCAGTGCAACAACGCAGGACTCAATGCCCAGTGAACTGTGGGTGACAAATCCGACAACAACCAGCGCAATCATGACAATGCTCTTCATCATCAGTGGACGGTCTTTAATGGTTTTGGCTTCATCCAATTCCATAATCAGCTCGGTCTTTTCTGCATCAACAACCAGCTGCTTTCCATACAAAAAGCGGAAGCAGATAATCATAACAACCAGAATGATAGCCGCAGCAACGCCCGTGTTCAAGATAAAGTCTACGAACGAAAGGCCTGCCGCAGAACCAATCATAATATTTGGGGGATCACCGATCAGTGTTGCCGTACCGCCAATATTCGACGCCATAATCTGCGTCATCAGGAACGGGACCGGATTGATCTTCAAAATCTGCGTAATAGCAATCGTCATCGGGCCAATCAGTAGTACCGTGGTAACGTTATCCAAAAAGGCCGAGAGGACAGCCGTAATGATGATAAACTGTACCATGATATGCCACGGATCACCCTTGGCAAGCTTGGCCGACTTAATGGCGATAAATTCAAAAATACCCGAGTTTTTTACGACAGCAACAAATAGCATCATACCAATTAATACGCCAATCGTATTAAAATCAATATAGCTGACCGCCGAATCGACGTTCAGGATGCCAAACAGGAGCAGTAACACTGCACCGGCGGTTGCGGAAACTGCACGATGTACCTTTTCTGTCATGATAGCAACGATGACTATCAAGAAAATGACAAGGGCAGCGATTTGTGGTGTGGTCACAAGAAACCCTCCTTCTACAAGATCCATTCCAAAATTGACAAGCTTCCATGCATTCTATCATATCCGGCAGAACATGCATGCAGCGAAGAAAATCTTCCTTCTTTTTTGCCAAGACACATTATACGTGCCAAAACGCAGAAAATCAATCGAAATATCGACAAATTTCGCAGAAAATTGTTCTGTAAATTGCTCATTTTGTCGACACAAAATTGTAACACCTGCATAAATTTTAGCGAGATCCGAACATATTATGAGGGATTCTTAGCGTGTTTCAATTTGTAAAGTTCAAGATATGCCACCTTTCAAAATTTTCTTCGAACCGACCCACATGGTTTCTATCTTATATAGTTAATATTATAGCATATAATACAGGAAATTGGTATAGTATTTTCCAAAGTCTAGGCATTTTATCCAATCTCGCTCCATTTCATTTACAACAACATATTTTCTCCTATTCCAAATAAAAATCTCTCCAATCGCCATCCCAATGACAATCGGAGAGGTTTCTTTCTGTTCGGCTCCTGCTACAGCTCAGGATAATGCGCCCATGACAATTTGCTCTACCTGCTGCGGCAGTGCATTTCGCTCTTCCTTTGTCATGCCCTTTGTCGCAATCGGCGGGTGAATGGTGAGATATACTATTCCCGAATGAATACGCATCCGCTCCTCAAACAGATGATACGAGCCGTCAATCGTCACCGGCACAATCGGCACACCCGAACGCGTCGCAATTTTAAACGCACCGCCCTTGAACTCATGTGCCGGTCCGCCTTTGCTGCGCGTACCTTCCGGGAAAATAGTGATCGAGCTTCCGTCTTTGACCATCTTTCCACCCTCCAGCAGAGCGCGCACACTGGCCTTTACATCCTTCCGGTCGAGGAAAATGCAGTGCAGCAGATGCATCCACAGGTTGACGCCTGGTACCTTTGCCAGCTCGATCTTCGCCATCAGCGCACGCGGTGCGCCGACATAGCCCAGCATAATCGGAATATCAAAATCGCTTTGATGATTGCTGATGTATACCGCCGCTCCCTCCGGAAGATTCTCTTCTCCGCGAACGACAATCTTTCCTCCGGCAACGCGGATAATGCGCAGCGCCCAGCGATGCACTGTGCGGTCGATCTTTTCCCGCACCGCCGCCTCATTTCCCTTATTGATCTGGCTGCGGTAATACAGCCCCAGCGGGCAAACAATCACCAGATACAGCCCCAGATACAGTAACCACAAAATTGTATGCAGCATATTATTCCTCTCTTCCTTCCGCCGCCTGTCGGATGACAGCGTATCGCTCCACCAGCTGTTCCAACGAAACGGCGCAGTTTGCCGGAGATGTCGACGGCAGCGGCACTGCCGTAACGCCGCACTGCGGCAAACAGTATGTTCGATATAAATTTCCTGCCTTGGTTCCCGTCGTAAAAATCGCGCGGATCGGTGCGAGAGAGAGAATCACTCGCATGTCATTGGGCACCGGATTTTGAATCGACGCATCCGACGCACCCTTGATATCACAGCTGGCAAGCACGTCCCACAGCGCAATATGATGCTCCGTCAGGAAACGTTTCTGCGCGTCAATATCTCCAACCAGCGGCTGCAGACCATACAGCGCCGGAAGCACCCGCCAAAAGCGGTTCTGCCGATGCGCATAGTAAAATCCCTGCTCCCGTGATTTCGGCGACGGCATCGTGCCCAGCACCAGCACACGTGACTGCTCGTCAAACCACGGACCAAAGCTGTGTGTCACATGGGTCATGTTCGTCGATCCTCCATCCGCGTTTCATCCAGCGTGACCTTGTGCCGGATAACCGACTCCATCGCCAGCATATCCGATTCGTTCACCAGCGTCACCAGCGTATCTCCGGCACACAGCGCAAGATCGCCGCGCGGAATCAGTTCTTCTCCCCCGCGGGTAACGGAAATCACCAAACAGCGGGACGGCAGAATCAAATCCTTCAGACAACATCCGTCCGCCTCGCTTCCCTTTTCCACGATAAAGGTCAGCATGGTTTTTTCACCGCGATACTGCTTCTCCACAGCGCGTACCTTGTTGCCGGTATTGACGAGGAAGCGCTCGGTCAGCGCCTCGTAAACCGGCTTGCTGCCCAGCATATCCGCTACGACATAGGCAATCAGCGACGCTACTGCCAGTGACAGCATATGCGTAAACGATCCCGTCATTTCGGAGATTAATACAATGCCAGTAACCGGCGCACGGACAATTGCCGAAAACAACGCTGCCATCGCAATAATAATGATATTGAACAGGAATTTCTCTTCCAGCAGGCCGCACTGAATCATCGCCACACCAAAGCACGCGCCGACGTAGGACCCAAGCACCAGCATCGGAAAGAAGTTGCCGCCCGGCGCGCCTGAACAAAAGCTAATCATGAAAAAGACAAACTTGACCAGCAGCATGCCCACCAGAACCATCAGGACCAGATTGCCCTCGTACAGCTTCTCCACCATCACATGCCCATCGCCCAGCATATCGCGCATGGAAAAGCCGAGCACACCGGCACACAAAAACGGAATGGACAGGCAGACCCAGTCCGGCAAAAAGCTAATTTTTTTGTACATGTCCTGCGTGGAGGCCAGCACCTTGTTGAAGATCACACCCAGCACGCCGCACAGCAGGCCTAGCAAAATAATCATCGGGTAATAGCCCAGCGGAATCATTTCCTTGACCGAAAAGGAAAGCACCGGCTCCATGCCAAAAATGCCCTTGGACAGATAGTCCGCAACCAGCGCCGCCGACATACAAGACAGCAGTACCATCGCCGAGAAGTTCTTGTGAATCTCCTCCAGTGCAAACATTACGCCCGCCAACGGTGTGTTAAACGCCGCCGTCAGGCCCGCTGAAGCGCCGCAGGTAATCAGGAAATTTTCCTCTAGTCGGAACCGTTTGAGTACCTGCGCCACACCCTTACCCGACATGCCGCCGAGCTGTACCGACGGACCCTCTCGTCCGAGCGCCAAGCCGCCAAACATACCCAGACAACCCGTCGCAATTTTCGCAACGATAATCTTTTTCCACGGTGGATGGATGTATCCGGTAATCTCTGCTTCCACCTGCGGGATACCGGAGCCAGAAACCATTGGTTCCCATCGAATCAAACGGGCAACCAAATATGCCATGCCGACCAGTGCCGTCATCCACAGCGCCATACGCAGAACATTCCCCTGACAATAACCCAAAATCACATTGCGCAGAGCATCTGCCTTCGCCAGCGCAATACGGTAAAAAATCGTAACCAAACCGGCAACCACGCCGACCAGTAATCCCTCGCCCAGCATGATGGTGCGCATCGAGTCATATCGGTTCAGCATCTGCCGGATTGGCATACGCGACGGTTGTTTCATTCGCAATCTCCTTTAACTGTCGTAGACAATTCACATTTTTCACTCATGAACTATTTTACCGCCCTGTGCTCCTTTTGTACATGGTTTTTTTACAAACTATTTGTTTCTTTTTTCTTCTTGCTATTGTATAATACTGCTGTAATAGAGGAGAAATCCCCACTGGAGGCATGTATTATGAATCAAAACAATTATCCATACAGTTCTTACGGTGTCCGGGCTACCGAAACTCTGTCCCGTTACACAGCGAAGACCTTTGGTTGGATGTTTGTCGGTCTGCTGCTCACCTTTGCCGTTTCCATTGGTACATTGATGAGCGGTTTGTATGTTGTTTTGGCGACGGGCTTTGTTCCCTTTATTCTGGCTCTGTGCGAAATCGGCGTCGTCATTTATCTCTCGGCGCGTATCCGCCAACTGAGCGTCGGTGCGGCGCGCGGCTTGTTTTTCGCCTATGCTATCCTGAATGGCATCACATTCAGCGCGTTGCTGGTTTATTACTCCGTCTCGTCGCTGATTCTGGTCTTCGGCATGACGGCAATATTCTTCGGTGTCATGGCGGTATATGCACATTTTACCAAGGCGGATCTCAGCTATCTTCGTCCGGTTCTTGTCGGCGGCCTGATTACTCTGCTGGTTCTCATGCTGCTGTCGATGTTCCTGAATCTGTCGGGCTTTTCCACTGGCATCTGTCTGCTCGGCGTGCTGCTGTTTATTGGCTTTACTGCCTATGACACGCAGAAGATTCGCCAGAACTACTTCTATTTTCAGGGCAATGCCGAGCTACTGGAGAAAGCATCCATTTTCAGCGCATTGCAGCTGTATTTGGACTTCATCAATTTGTTCCTCTATCTGCTTCGTCTGTTTGGACGTCGCAGCAACTAAACAAGAAGCAACGCTTTCTTGTTCATCTACCAAAAAGGGTCTGCTACATATGCAGCAGACCCTTTTTATCATACTTCTTCGTAAGACAAGGGCTGTGTATGAAATTTCCTACACAGCCCTTCCCGTTTATCTCATGATATTTCACATGATACTGTTTTTACTTTACGCGTACCTTACAGGTGCGAACAATTTGTCCGTCCTCTCCATCACCAAGGCAGAGGATAATCGCCGTACCCTTCTTGCGTCCCTTGATAACTGCCTTACTGCCAAACTGATCTACCGTAGCAACCGACGGATCACTCGAGATCCAGTCCAATCCCGGATCCATACAATTTTTCGGCTGTGTTCTTGCCGAAACAATCGTTTTCTTATTCTTTTCTACCGTGACCTTAGACCGCGACAGTGTAAAGTCAGACATGCTGATGTAGTCATCCTTCTCCGAATCCAGTACCGTGAGTTTACAGCTGTCCGATACCTTGCCGTTTTTGGTCGAAAGAGTAATGGTCGTCTTGCCTACACCGCACGGCGTAATATATCCGCTCTTGCTGACCGTTGCAACCTTCGTATTGGAGGACTTCCAAACCAGACCGTTTTTCAGTCCGCTTCCGCCGCCCAAACGATACGGCAGACGGAACGACTCTTCTGAATCCGCATTATACATCATCGTGTATCGGTCATAGCCCAGTGTAATCTGTGTAACCGGCTTCACGTTTTTCTTCGAGATCCACTTGGCGTAGACCGTCATATTCTTCTGCACAGAATCTCCCTTAGAAAATTCCACGCCGTTCTTCGTAAACCAGCCCTTAAAATAATATCCCTTACGCGTTGGTTGCTTCGGGAACTTGGCAATCGGATCGCCCTTTGTCGTGGTTTGTATCGCAACCACGCGAGAACCGCGCTGGAACGTAACCGTGCACTGTTTGACCTTCAGCGAGGACATATGTGAGTCGATCCACTCGGTGCGCAGCTGAATCCACATCTTGAGCTGTGCAACATCATCAGCAAATGTCTTATCCTGATATTCCTCTTCATAATTGTTGCCGACCAGTTCCTTATTATACTTCTGCGAGTAGGCAATCTGCTCGGCGTACTGATCCAGTATGCCACCGTCCTTTGACAGCTCTACCAGCTTTTCATGAATCGTCGGCCAACGCGCAATCAGCTGATCGGCAAATTCCTTGCGGCGCAGGAGCTTCTCAAACCATGTGCTCTCCCGCTGAGACCAGCCCTGATAGTTCATGTCCTCCTTGCCGTACTCATTGTTGCCCCATGCGACATAGTCAAAGTCCCACAGAGGGCCCCAGAACAGCTTACCATTGCGTTTTTTGTACAGATAGGTACTCGTGCTGGCGAAGGCATCGCCATTCATGCTGATTTCCTGTACCCAATAATAATCAATGGCTGAGGCAATATCCATATAGTCCGAATAGTGTGTTTCTTTATACGTACCGTTGGATGCATAAATCGCATTTTCTGTCGCCTGGACATAGTCTGAAATATATTTGATCTGTGCCGCCTGTGCATCCGCAGCATCCTCCGGATAATCCTCAAAGTCCGGGCTTTCAATCAGATATTCATTTCCTCGCTTTGTCTGGAACGTTGCACCCGTATCATTGTCATAGGGACTCATCGCCAGCAGATAGCCGCCGGTCAGTGCTTCGCCCGACGAGGTATGCATGGAATCCTCATTGTCCGCCAGATCGTCAATATCCACGCGGTTCTCTCCGACGCGTACCTGCTCCGACAGCAGATAACTGCCATAGTACTCGCCGTTCATCACGACGTCAACAAAAACACACTGCGGCGTAAACTCCATGCCCAGCTGCGCCGCCAACCAATAGGTCGCCTTATTGCGCAAATGGCTCGCGTCATAATAATCCGCCAACAGCACCCAGTGCTTGTTTTTGCCCATGTTAAAGAGGTTTGCCTTTTTGTCCAGCTTGATCTTGTACGGATTTTTGCCCGTTCCCCATGTCGAATTGCCGCGTCCGCGGATGTATTCCAAATCATAGGTTTCCGTCTTTACATTGTCCGTCTTGCCCTTGTCGTTGGCATACTCACAGTTGTAGCCGTCCGGAACCTCAACCGTCATCGAGCCATAGCACTCGGTATCGTGATCCGGATCATGATTCATGGCGTCAACGGTTCCCTGTGTCTCATCAATATTGAAGTAGATAACCGGAACCGTGCTCTTTGCCAGCGTCATGGAGCGCAGCAGCAGCTGCACATTATCCTCTTCCTTATCCGACGTAACGCGGAACGAAACGGTATGCTGTCCTGTAATCTTTTTATCGTATACACTGACCGACTGCGCCTTGGTATACCATTTCTTGGCCTTTTTCTGCTTGGCAAGCTTAACCTGTGCAATCGGTTCGGTGTCATCATCCAGATACAGCGATACCGTCAGGTTCTGTCCCTTTGCCGCCATCGCATCCATCGTCCAGCGTCCCACAATGCCGCTGCCGAAATCAAAGGTATCCGCAAAGGTAAATGTCTCCGTCGCCAGCTGCTCCGAAGTGCCGCTGACCAGAATGCCGCCGTTCTTTTCGGAGTCCTGAATTTTCAGCTCGTCGCTGCCGCTTGCCGTAAGCTTTCCATCGGCGTACAGCGTGCGCAGCTTCTGAATGTCAAACGAAGCGTCCTCGGAAGAAACCTCACCCGTTGCTTCTCCGGTATCTTCTGTCGAAACATCCGGTATCTCCGTCTGCGGATCTTCCGCCGCAACCGCCGGCTGTTCTTCCTCCGTATCTGCCGCCTGATCTGTCGTAGTCTGTGCGGCCGGCTCTTCCACCGCCTGCACCGCTGCGTCCTCCGCCGCTCCCGCTGTCACAGCAAACGCAGGAACATCTACCGCCGTGAGCACCATTCCCAGTGCCAGCAGCACCGACAGAATGCGGAATTTCCTGTTTTCTTTCACAAACATCCAACCTCCTTATGCTTGTCAATCGGCTGTCTTGAGATTTCTCTCAATCCTCTATAGCTGTATTATAACACATAATACAGAAATGTACAGTCTGTACAGGCATAAAAGCAAAAGAAATCGTAACCTTGTTCCAAACAGACAAGTTCTGTTTTTTCTTCATCGAGGTAGACAAAAGAGCACCGCAGACAAAATCTACGGTGCTCCTATGCAGAAAATGATTTATAAAGTTCCTTATACCACTAAAATGCCAATCAGCAGCGCCGCCGACTGTACCAGAACCATCCAAATTTCGTTTCCCTTAAAGTGAGAACCCGTCAGAGAAATGTTCTGCTTCGGGCAGATACCCGTGCACTTGCCGCAGCGGATGCACTCGCCGCTCTTTGCCGAGTCCGCATCCAGTTCCAAACAAACCGGACATGTCTTGGTGCACGCGCTGCATCCCTTAATGCAGTTCTCGCGGTTGCGTCCCAGCATACCGGTCGGCAAAACCGGAAGCAGGCTGAATACCGCGCCCATCGGACACAGGAACTGACAGAAAAAGCGCTCCTGCAATGCCATGCCGCATACAATCAGCACCAGCAAAACAATGCCAATCTCCATTCCCGCCGGAACGAGATTGCCGCCGGAGAGGAAGGAGAACACCGTCCACGGACTGTTGCCATTGATAATGCTCTGCTGTCCCAGCACGCACACAACCAGCACCGCCAGCAGAACGACATACTTCAGATACTGCATCCGACGCACCGCCTTGTCGGACAGCTGAAAGACCTTTTTTCGCTTCAGCACCTTCTTCTGAACCAGCGAAGAGAGGAAATAAATCCAATCTCCCACCGCGCCGAACGCACAGGCATAGCCGCAGAAAAAGCGACCGAATACCACGGTAAACGCCAGCAGAAAGACCAGCATCGCGCCGAACGAGGTCCACTGTAATACCGCGCCTTGGTTAAACTCCGTACAAATTTCCTTAATGCCGGAAAACGCGCTGGCATAGGCCGACGGCGCTGCCAAGAAAAATACCACCTGAATGATAAACCGCAGCAGTGCATTGCGTTTCCTGCGGCGAACCATCGGATTTCCCGTTTTCTTTTTTCGTTCCATTCGCTTATCCCTCCATCGCATTGTTAAAGGCATCCATAATGCCATTCGAGCTGAAGGTAGCTCCTGAAACGACATCCAGACCATCGGTTCCCTGATTCTTCACGATTTCGTCCAGCAGAGCAGATGCTTTCTTCAGATATTCTGCGTCATCGGAATTATCCGTTACTTCTACCTTGGAAATCTTTTTGTCCTTTACGGTTACCTCTACCGTCAGGTCGCCGCCAAAGCCAGCTCCGGTTCCTGTATAGGTACCGTCTTGATATCCCGTCGCAGTCTGCTCCTGTGTCGCCGCTTCGTATTTTTCCAGCTCAGCGTTGTAGGCTTCCACCTGCTGCGAACGTACGGTGGCCTGCTGCTGGTAAACC
The DNA here is from genome assembly GCA_934532985.1 of uncultured Butyricicoccus sp. Classification (GTDB taxonomy): domain Bacteria; phylum Bacillota; class Clostridia; order Oscillospirales; family Butyricicoccaceae; genus Butyricicoccus_A. The sequence goes on from CAKTAV010000006.1 coordinate 31,944, forward strand.
AGCAGCACGATGACCACCAACAAGACATTGATTACTCGTGTAAAGAAGACCTTCATCCATTGCCCTCCAGGTCAGCATCTGCCTGTGCACAAGCCGATTTATACGCCGCAATAATCGCACGCGACGAGCAGGTTGCTCCGGAAACCGTATCGACATCCGCACTCTGCGTACTGAGGATGCGGGCAACCACACCGTCATATGCCTGATTGCACCACGAGGACATGCTGGAATCGGTATACGTCATACCGGAAATCGCCTTGGTTTCGCCATTCTTAAAGGTGACATACAGAGACAGCGTATACGGGTCAAATTCCTCATCATCATCCGGCTCAACCGTCGCGCTGGCGCTGTACGTACCGTTGCGTTTGGTCTTGTCCTCCTCTGCCGGCGTCTCCTTGTCCGTATCCTTATTGCTGTCATCCTTCTTGTCGTCGTTCTTCTTGTTTTCCTCTTCCTGCTTCTTGACGTCCTCGTCTGCCTGCTTGCAGGCATCCTGATACGCTTCCAGCAGGGCGTTGGACGAGCAGGTTGCGCTGGTAACCACGTCAATTCCTTCCGTCGTCTGCGTGTTCAGAATCTTCGGTGCAATCGTCTTATACGCTCTCTTGCAATAGGACAGGTTTATCTTATCCGAATCCGATGTCGTCGGCTCGGAAATCGCCGTCGCCTTGCCATCCTTAAACGTAACCTCAACCGACAGCGTGTATTCCTCGAAGTCCTCGTCCTCATCCGGATGAACCGTCGCTGTGCCGGTATAGGTGCCGTTGCGCTGCGGATTCGGATCAACCGGCGTATCCGGCGTGTCCGGCTTATCTGGCGTGTCCGGGGTATCCGGCGTGTCCGGCTGCTTCTCCGCCTGCTTCAGCGCGTTATTGACCGCCTCAATAATACCGTTGGAGCTGAACGTTGCACCCGTTACAACATCTACTGAGGTAGACTGCTTTTTCAAAATGGAATTCAGCACACCCTTCGCCTGATTCAGGAACGACGGGGTCTCGTCCTTCGCGCTCACAACCTTGAGCGCGGTGATCTGGTCGCTCTTGATAGTTACGCGCACCTTGATGTCGCCGCCCCAGCCCGTGCCGACACCGGTGTACTTACCGTTGTTATAGTCGCCGCTGAGCTTTTTGTTTGACGGAACATTGGTGTTGTGATGCGGCGTGCTCGGCTTTTTATCCGGCTTGCTGCCGCCGGACGCCTGATTCAGTGCGTCAATGACCGCATTTTTGATACCGGTCGAGGAATAAGTCGCACCGGATACGGTATCGACATTTGGGCTTTGTGCGCTGATAATCTTATTGATAATACCCTTCGCGTTGGAAAAATACGGCTCATCCTGATTGGCTGCCGAGAGAATCGAAATCGCGTCGATCTTTGCGTCCTTGATGACAACCTGCACCTTAATCGTGCCGCCGGCAAAGCCCTTTCCCGTGCCGGTATAGGTGCCGTCCTTCCAGTCGCCATTCTTGGTGTACGACGACTCGCTCAGACTCCCACCTGCGCTCTCCGATGCGCTGGCTGCCGCACTGGACGTCGATTTCGCACCGGTCAGTGCGTTCTCCACCGCTTCCTTAATGCCGCGGGAGCTGTACGTCGCGCCGGAAACCGAGTCTACCTCCCACGTCTGCTTCTCAATAATCGAGTCGATCAGCGCGGTGGCACGGTTAAAGAAGCTCGCGTCGTCCTGATTGCTCAAAACCGTGATGTCGGTAATCTGCTTTTTTTCTACCTTTACCTGTACCTTGACTTCACCACGATAGCCAGTGCCGGTGCCGGTATACGTGCCGTCTTTATAATCTCCCTTGGCGTTCTTGGCCTTTTTCATCTGTTCCTTCGCCACATCGCCCTCGGCGGCAGCCGCCGTTGTCCAGTCGATGGCATCCAGAATCGGCTTGCTCTGCTGGAAGCCGAACGCCGCCATTGCCGTCAAAGCAACAGCAGGAATAATTTGTGCTGCATACTTTCCATACTTCATATCATTTTCTCCTTGTCACGCTGTGCCCGCAATATTGTTATCATTTGCTAATATATAATATCACGTTTTTTCCCTATGCGCTACCTCAAATTTTTCTCGCGATTCAAAGCAATCCTCTAAGCCCTCTGTAATGGTAATAGAGCCATCATCTTCCACAAATACCGCCTGAAACTCATCAGAATGTGCACGCCAGTACTCCAGTGCCTTGTCATAACCCATGGCAAACAATGCAGTGGATAATGCGTCACCTGTTGTGCCGTCCTCACCGACAATGGTTACCGAGCTTAAACCGCTGCGCGCCGGTGCGCCGGTTGCCGGATCAAGGATGTGCCAATAGGTCTTGCCGTCCCGCTTGAAGAACCGCTGGTAGCCGCCGGAGGTGTCTACCACACAGTCCGTCACAGCGACCGCACCAATGGTCTTTTCGTTGTCGTCCGGATCCATAATGCCGATGCGCCACGGCTGTCCGTCCGTCTTGCTGCCGATCAGCTCCACCGTGCTGCCGCCCAAGCTAATCATTGCCGAGTCCACGCCCTGCTCCTTCATGATGTCGCGCAGACGGTTGCCCAAGTATCCCTTTGCGATGCCGCCAAGGTCAATTTTCGTGCCCTTGTCCAGCGACAGCGTATCCGTTTCGGTATCCAGATGCACCTTGTCGCCGCCGACATGCTTCAGCAGTTTTTCCCGTTTTGCTTCGTTCAGAACATGGTACTTCTGTGTCGGGAAGCCCCACGCACTGGTCAGTGGATACATCGTAATCGTGAACGCCTCATCCGTGGATTTTTCGATGTCCAACGCGCTTTGAATCAGCTCTTCGGTCTCCGGCGACACCAAAACCGTATTTCCTTCATTTGCCAGTGCAACCTCACTGTCCTTTACACTGACAGAAAACAGCTCATCCAACCGGTTAATTTCCTCTACCGATGCATCAATTGCCTGCTGTGCATTCGCGCCATATGCCGTCAGCGACATATACGCATCCATCGCAAAGACGTCCTGCTGTGCAGAGGGAATCTCTCCAGACTGCGCGCCTGCCGCGCTGCCGCTTCCCGCAGTCGTTGTCGTTCCGCATCCCACGCATACGAACGCCGTACATAGTGCCGCGAGGCATTTCGTCTGTATTCTCCTCATCTTTTTCTCCTTTATTCGTTGTATTGTTCTATAACATCACACGCATCTACTGTAATCACGCCGAAAGGCTGGAACAATTGTCCCAGCCTTTCACTTGTGAATCAAATCAAATAACCCGAAGGATTATTTTTTAACCTTAACCGACTTGACTGCGCTCCAATCCGAGTAATACGTCGTGCCCTTTACCTTCTGATAAGCGCGAACACGAACGTAAACTCTCTTGCCCTTCTTCAGAGACTTCAGGGTCTTCGTCGTAGAAGAAGTAGTAACCTTCTTACCGGAAGCAATCTTCGACTTGCTGGTGGAGTACTGAATCTGGTACTTCGCACCGGAAACCTTGGCAACCTTTACAGCAGCACGGCCCGCCTTAGTGGATTTCAGGCTGTTCACCTTAGAGTTCTTCGGGTTTACCTTGACCGTAACATTCTTGGTTGCCTCTACCGTTGTGGAGGTATTGCCTTCACGGTCGGTCGTCGTCACCTCTGCAGTAATGGTGATCACTGCCTTGCCGAGGTTCTTCTTGCTGACGGTAACGTTGCCGTTTTCATCCACTGCAGCAATCTTATCGTCGCTGCTGCTATACTTGAGCACAGCATTTGCCACATTTGTCGTTGCATTCAGCGCAAACGCCTTGCTGCCCTTTGCCTTGCGGATCGAGCTGTCAGCGGCAATATACTTTTCTACAGAAACACCGGAAATCTTGATATCGCTGTATTTTTCGTCCGTCATCGTGACCACATAGTCGTCGCCGCCTGCGCAGTCAGCACTCAGTGTCAGGACGCCGGTTTTCTCATCGTAGCTGTAGTTTGCCGGATCAACCGTCGTGCCATGGCGTGCGCCCTTGACAACCGAAGCTACTGTGTAGTTTGCATCTTCCGGAACGCCCTCCAGAGCCAGCTTCACAGTCGTGCCGTCCGTCGTCGTCTTCGACTCAATCACCGAACCGGTGCTGTTCACGCGATTCTTAATATATGTGTCGGTCTCCACAACAACATCCGCAGCATCCTTCAGCAGATAGGTGATCTTACTGATGCTGTTGCCGCCGGTCAGAGCATTCGTTCTCTGATACGGATTATGGTTGCCATGTGGCTCCTGGAACACATCATCAACTGCCCAAGAAAACTCATTCGTGCGCAGCCAAGCGTTGTCACTATGCAGCATGCCATAGTTCTTGCCATCCTTGTCGGTGACAATAATACCATACAGATTATCGGTCGTAGCCAGTTCAGAAACTTCTGCGCCCAGATCCAGCTGATAATCACCCCAAGCCGTGTTGGTAGCCAGCGCGACATCCGTCTCTACCGTCTTCGTGCCTTCATCGCTGATCATCGCGGTGAACGTGCCGTCCGCATTCAGCTGCTTGTACTCCGTCGTGAACGCTGTGCTGCTGTATGCCGCATTCTTCAGATAATCCTGAACAATCGCCAGCGTGCTGCCTTCCGCAGCGTTTGCCGCCATCACTGCGTCATACACCGCAACCGGAATCTTAATCTGTACCTCCTTGATACCGTACAGATTTGCGCCGGTCGCCTCTCCGCCTGTCTCATCATTCGCTACTTCCGTCTCATACCAAGCAGTTGCATAGCGTGTCGACTTCTGCGTAGTAGCAGAGGTTACGGTATCATACATGCCCTCTGCGCGGTATGCCGCAACCTTGTCCTCGGTTCCGACCTCGGTGGAATCGCTTGCCGTCACGCCGTTCAGCTCGCCATAGTAAAAATCGGCGTTCTGCATGTTGATGGTGGCATAGTAATAACCATCCACCGCAACAGGGGTCGATTCGGTCTCTCCTGCGGTTTCATTCAGCACAATCTGCTCCGCTGCCAGCGCACTCATCGGCAGCATGCTCGCTGTCATCATGCCCGCCATCAGAGCAGCAAGTACTCTCTTGGAATAATTCATACGTTGTTCCTCTTTTCTTTTTCAATTACGCTCACCATGGAAACTGCGTTTTCCGCTCTCGCCGGTATTTCTCACCTGCCGAGCGAAACTTTCGTTATTTATATTACCAGCTTTCTGATATTTCTCTACTCCACGTTTCAAAAAATAATCCATTCCGGTTTTTGCTTTTCCAATAGAAATCCCCGTCTTGTCGATTTGGCACAACAAGGCGGGGTACGATTCGCAATATTTTATTTTATGGCTACTACAGCCACTCAGCCGATTTTTCCTTCGTCCATATAGTGGGCGAGCTCTTCTGCAAAATAGCTGATATAAATATCCGCTCCCGCGCGGTACGCACAGGCCGCCATCTCGCAAACAATGCGTTCTTCATCCAAAAATCCCGCTTCTGCCGTGGTTTTGACCATCGAATATTCTCCGCTGACGCTGTACGCTGCAATCGGAAGATCCGTCGCATCCTTGGCCTCACGGATCAGGTCGCCATAGGCCATCGCCGGTTTTACCATAACGATATCTGCGCCCTCTTCCACATCCAGCAGAATTTCCTTCAACGCTTCGCGGCGGTTGTGGAAGTCCATCTGATAGCTCTTGCGGTCACCAAACGACGGCGCGGAATCTGCTGCATCACGGAATGGGCCATAAAATGCCGAGGCAAACTTCGCGGAATACGCCATGATCGGTGTATTGCTGTAGCCGTGCTCATCCAGCATCTCACGAATTGCTCCAACTCGGCCATCCATCATGTCCGACGGCGCTACCATATCTGCGCCCGCCTGTACCTGTGACAATGCTGTCTTTGCCAGCAGCTCCAACGTCTTGTCATTGTCCACATCATGTCCGCACAACACGCCGCAGTGACCGTGCGATGTATATTCACACATGCACACATCGCCAATCATGTACAGATCCGGGCACACACTTTTTGCTTTGCGAAACGCCTTCTGCACAATACCGTCCTCTGCATAGGCCTGGCTGCCCAGCTCGTCTTTCTGCTCCGGAATGCCAAACAGCATCACGCCGCCGATTCCGGCCTCGGCCAGCTCACTCAGGCGCTCTTCCATGCGATCCACGCTCCAGCGGTACTGTCCCTTCATCGACGGAATTTCTTCCTTAATGTTGCTTCCCTCCGTGACAAACATCGGATAGATCAGCGATGACTTGTCCATCCGCGTTTCGCGCACCATCTTGCGCAGACGTGCGCTCGAGCGCAGTCGTCTCGGTCGATATAATAAATCCATAATAGTCCTCCTATTTTCCCTGTGCCCTCTTTGCTTATCGCGTCGCTTGACACACGCTTGCATGATAGGCGATCGGAATTGGTTTCAGTATATTCTGTTTCCCCATTTCTGTCAAATCGCCCATAGAGAACACTCTGTTTTCGCTTTTCCTTTTACCTCTCTTCTGTTTTTCTGAGCATTTTAAAGGCAAACAACGACTTTGCGTAAGTTTTTCAACGATTTGATTGACATCTGCACAAAATCTGCTACAATGTCATTGCACAGTGCTTTGCGAACCGGCTATCGCGCACTGTGCCATTTCTATTGATAAGGATTACGGCGTATCCAAAAATCGGATCACGCCTAGAATGAGCAAAATGAACATTATAATTATTGGCTGCGGCAAGGTCGGCCTCAAGTTGGCAGAAAAGCTGCTGGATGAGGATCACGATCTGGTACTCATTGATCGAAGTGAGGCCCGCATTCATTCCATTCCGGAGGAGCTTGATGCCATTCGCATCGTCGGAAATGGTGCCAGCGTCCAAACATTGCGGGATGCTCAAATTGAAACGGCAGATATTCTCATCGCGGTGACATCCTCCGATGAGCTGAATCTGCTGTGTTGTCTGATCGCCAAGGAGGTCAGCGGCTGCAATACCATTGCCCGTGTGCGCAGTCCTGTGTACAATCAGGAGTTGGGCTTTATCAAGGAAAAACTCGGCATCTCGATGATTATCAATCCAGAGCTTGCCGCAGCGGTGGAAATTTCCCGCCTGCTCTATCTGCCGTCTGCAATGAAAAATGACGCGTTTGCCAAGGGACGCATCGAGCTGCTCAAACTGCGTCTGCGTCCGGAATACGGTCTGGACGGCATTCCGATCTCACAGATCGGTCACCGAACGCACAGCGATATTCTGATCTGCGGTGTCGAGCGCGGCGACGAGGTCACGATTCCGGACGGCAATTTTGTCCTGCACGACAATGACATTCTTTCTTTTCTCGCCGCTCCGCTCAATGCGGTTGCGTTTTTCCGCAACATCGGCATGAAAACCAAGCAGGTGCGCAGCGCACTCATTGTCGGCGGCGGCAAGATCTGCTACTATCTCACACAGCTTCTGCTGCGCATGAAGATCAATGTCCGCATTATTGAACGCGACCGCGCACGCTGTGAAGAGCTGACCGATCTGTTTCCGGAGGCAACCATTATCTGGGGTGACGGCACAGATAAGCAGCTTTTGCTGGAGGAAGGACTGGCAAACACCGAGTCCTTTATCACACTGACCGATATGGATGAAGAAAACGTCCTTCTCGCACTGTACGCCAAGGCCGTATCCGATCCCAAGCTGGTCACCAAGGTTAATCGAATTGCTTTTAACGACATCATTGACAATCTGGATATCGGAAGCGTGGTTTACCCGAAGAATCTGGCAGCCGACCACATCTTGCAGTATGTCCGCGCGATGAACAATTCCATGGACAGCAACGTGGAAACACTGTATAAAATTCTGGATGGCCGCGCGGAAGCGCTGGAGTTCTCCATCCACGAGAAATCCGACATCACCAATATCCCGCTGAGCGATTTGCAGCTGCGCAAAAATCTGCTGATCGGCGCGATTATCCGCGACGGAAAGACGCGTATCCCGCGCGGTCAGGACAGCATTCAGGTCGGCGATACTGTCATCGTCATTACCCTGCAAAAGCAGCTACGCAACATCGGTGATATTCTGAAGAGACCAAAGGGGCTGACGTAATCCTATGAATATCGCGATTGTAATTTATGTTATCGGCTGGATTTTGCTGCTGGAGGGCGGATTTCTTCTGCTTCCACTGGGCGTCGCCATCTTTTATCATGAGCAGATCGGCTTTTCCTTTTTGATTACTATGATTATCTGCGTGGTGCTCGGTCTGATCATAATCCGTCGAAAGCCCAAGGACAATGCCTTTTTCCTGCGAGAGGGCTATGTTTCCGTCTCGCTGAGCTGGATTGTGCTCAGTTTAGCCGGTGCACTGCCGTTCATTCTGTCCGGTCTGCTCCCCAATCCAATGAATGCGCTGTTTGAAACCGTCTCCGGCTTCACCACAACGGGTGCGACCATCTTCCCAGAGGTCGAATCGCTTCCGCGCTCCATTTTGATTTGGCGCAGCTTCACTCACTGGATCGGCGGCATGGGTGTGCTGGTCTTTCTGCTGATTCTGCTGCCACTGACTGGCGGCAGCCGTATGAACCTGATGAAGGCGGAAAGCCCCGGACCTTCCGTCACCCGCATTCTGCCGAAGGTGCGATCCAGTGCGAAGATTCTGTATCAGATTTATTTCGTGCTGACTATCGCGCAGTTTATTCTCCTACTGCTGGCGGGAATGTCGGTATTCGATTCGCTCAACACGACATTCGCCACTGCGGGAACCGGCGGTTTTGGTATTAAAAACAACAGCATTGCCGGCTATGGCGAACCCGTTCAGATCATCATTACAATATTTATGATTCTGTTCGGCATCAACTTCAATGCCTATTTCTTGATTCTCTCAAAGAAATGGAAAGAAGCCTTCGGCAGTACGGAAGTTCGTGCTTATCTCGGTGTTATCGCCATATCCACGCTGTTTATTACCATCAATATTTATCCTCTGTACTCCAACATCGGTGAAGCGGTTCGTCTCGCTTCCTTTCAGGTCGCGTCGATTATCACCACCACCGGCTTTGCCACGGTGGACTTCAACACATGGCCGCTGGCGTCGTGTACGATTCTCGTCATGCTGATGTTCGTCGGCGCTTGCGCCGGAAGCACTGGCGGCGGTATGAAAATTTCCCGCTTTATCATCATGCTGAAATCCGTACAAAAGGAATTTCAGCTGTATCTGCATCCGCGGACGATTAAGAAAATTCAGATTGACGGAAAGCCAGTTGAGCATGATGTCATTCGTGCGACGAATATCTATCTTATCACCTATTTCATGGTGTTCGCCGCCTCCATGCTGCTGATTGCACTGGAGAACCATGACTTTTTGACGACGTTTACCTCGGTTGCCACCGCACTGAACAATGTTGGTCCGGGCTTGAACCTCGTCGGTCCGGTGAACAACTTCTCGTTTTTCTCGAATTTCTCCAAATTCGTTCTGATTTTCGATATGCTGGCCGGTCGACTGGAGCTGTTCCCGCTGCTGCTTCTGTTCATGCGGCAGACATGGCAGAAATTCTAATATGCCGTCCGGAATAACAGGCATAACATAATAATATTATATTGCTCATAAACATCCCCTTCAGCCGAGGACTATCTGCCGGAAGGGGATGTAGCTTTATCATTCTGTTCTTTTTCTGCCTGTCTTCCGCAAAACTTTACCAACATCACAATAACAAAAGGATCTGCTGCATTGTATTTTGCAACAGACCCTAATGTTTTATTCTCCAAGCTGTATCTGCTCGGCTTCCAGCTTACTTTGCACCTCCATGTGCTCGTAGGCCAGAGCCGTCACGCAGCGTCCACGCGGTGTGCGGTTGAGAAAGCCGATCTGCATCAAATACGGCTCGTATACGTCCTCCAGCGTCACCGCTTCCTCGCCGATGGTCGCCGCCAACGTCTCCAATCCGACTGGGCCGCCGTCAAATGTCTGCATGATACTGGTCAACAACCGGTGGTCAATCGCGTCTAATCCGAGTTTGTCAATTTCCAGCGCTTCCAGCGCCGTGTCCGCCGCTTCCTTGGTAATCACACCGTCAAAGCGAACCTGTGCAAAATCGCGCACGCGGCGCAGCAGCCGGTTGGCAATACGCGGCGTTCCGCGCGAACGGCGCGCGATTTCAAACGTTCCCTCCGGCTCTGTCGGTACATGCAAAATCTGCGCCGAACGATCCACGATGCGCTGCAATTCCTCCGGCGTATACAGCTCTAACCGCAGCAGCACGCCAAAGCGGTCGCGCAGCGGTGAGGTCATCTGACCTGCTCTCGTTGTCGCGCCGATCAGCGTAAATTTAGGCAGATCCAAACGAATGGAGCGCGCCGCTGGACCTTTACCAATAATAATATCCAGCGCATAATCCTCCATCGCCGGATAGAGAATTTCCTCTACGCTGCGGTTCAAGCGATGAATCTCATCAATAAACAGAATATCGTTCTCCTGCAAATTCGTCAGCAATGCCGCCAAATCGCCCGCCTTTTCAATCGCCGGGCCACTCGTCACACGAATATTAACACCCATCTCATTGGCGATAATATTCGCCAGCGTCGTCTTGCCCAGTCCTGGCGGACCGTATAACAGAACATGATCCAGTGGTTCCTCGCGACGCTTTGCCGCCTCAATATAAATTCCTAAATTTTCTTTTGCCTTGCTCTGACCGATGTACTCGTCCATGCTCCGCGGACGGAGAGAAAACTCGCTGTCGTCCTCCGCACGCTGTTCCCGCGAGACAATGCGGTCGGAAAAATCATCATCAAATTCAATACTCACGCTGTCTCACCTTCCTTCACTGTGTCGCCAACTTCTTCAGGCACGCGCGAATAATCTCCTCGGAGCTCACCTCTGCTAGCTCCATTCCCTCCATGGCATTCATCGCCTCCGCCTGCGAATAGCCCAGCACCATCAGCGCCGCAACCGCTTCGGAAACCGCAGATGCCGCGTCGCCCGCCGCCGGTTCTGCTGCCGCCGGAAGGTCGGAGAAGCTTCCGCTCTCGCGTTCCTTCGTCAGCTTATCCTTCAGCTCCAGACAGATGCGCTGGGCAATCTTCTTGCCGACACCCGGCGCACGGGTGAGCAGCTTGGCATCTCCGGTAATGATCGACAGCGCCACCTGACTGGTCGGCGCCGTGCTCAATATCGCCAGCGCCGCCTTGGGGCCGACGCCCGACACACCGATCAGCAGCTTAAAGCAGTTCAGCTCCTCCTGATCGGCAAAACCGTACAACTCCATAATTCCCTCACGGAGATATAAATACGTATACAGCCGTGCGCTTTTTCCCAGCGAAAGCGATGTTCCCGTCGTCTGCGATGTGTTGACGGCATAGCCAACACCGGCGCAGTCAATGACCGCCAGCCCTGGCTGATTCACCGCCACGGTTCCTTCTACATAGTAAAACACATTTTCCTCCTGTGACTGCTTCTGTTATCGAAAATTGGATGACGCCGTATGGCCATGACAGATCGCCAGCGCCAGTGCATCCGCCGCATCGTCCGGACGCGGCATACGCGGCAGCTTGAGCAGCGACCGCGTCAGCTCCATTACCTGCTTTTTCTCCGCCCGGCCATAGCCGACGACCGATTGCTTCACCTGCGCCGGTGTGTACTCCGCCGGGGCGATGCCGCGCTGGGCACACGCCAGCAAAATTACGCCACGCGCATGTCCCACCTGAATGCCCGTTGTGATATTTGTGTTGAAAAACAGTTCTTCTACCGCGACGGCATCCGGATGAAAGGTATCCAGCAGGGTCAGCATATCCTCATAGATTTCCTTGAGCCGGAGATGCAGCGGAATTCCCGCCTGTGTGGTAATCGCTCCGTGCCGGATATGGGTAAAGCGCGACTTTTCGTACCGCACCACACCGTAGCCAACAATGGCATATCCCGGATCAATTCCTAAAATAATCATTTGGATTCCTCAATCAACTTAGTATGTCCCTAGTATACCACGAAACTTTGTTCGTCTCAAGAGAGCAATAGAAATTCACCGTGAAAAATACCCCCATTTGCTCGCCAGTACCACGACTGTTTCACAAATGGGGGATTTCTGTGTTATCTTCTCTTGCTGCTGTGCGCCTTATTCCGTCGGGAGCACACCGTATCCCGCCGCGCGAATTTTCTCCGCCGCCAGAAGAATGCCCATCTTACCCGAAGAATACGTCAGACCGCCCTGCATATAGCAAACATACGGCTCACGCATCGGCGCATCGGCGGACAGCTCAATCGATGCACCCTGTACAAATGCACCCGCCGCCATGATAACCTCATCGTCATATCCCGGCATCGCCCACGGAACCGGTGTGACATACGAGTCCACTGGTGCGCCCGCCTGAATCCCCTCACAGAAGCGGCACAGCGGCTCCGGTGCGCCAAAGGCGATCGTCTGGATAATATCGTGCCGTGTCTCCTCCGGTGTCGGATGCACCTCAAAGCCCATCATCTGCATAACCTTTGCACCGAAAATTGCCGTTTTCAGCGCCTGCACCGTCGTGTGCGGCGCTAGGAACAGTCCCTGATACAGCAGGCGGCTGTGCCCCATCGTGCAGCCGCACTCGCCGCCGATTCCCGGCGCGGTCAGACGGAACGACGCATTTTCCACCAAATCCTTTCGACCGGCAATATAGCCGCCCGTCGGCGCCAGACCGCCGCCCGGATTCTTAATCAAAGAGCCGGCAATCAGATCTGCTCCGACCTGTGTCGGCTCCATCTCCTCGACAAATTCACCATAGCAATTGTCCACCATAATGGCCGCCGTGGTATTCACGCGGCGCACCGTCTCGCAGATTTTCTGAATCTGCGCCACCGACAGCGTTTCACGCACGCCATAACCCTTGCTGCGCTGAATAAAGACCAGCTTAATCTGCTCGTCTGCCGCAGCCTGCTCAATCGCCGGCAGATCCGGCAGACCGTCTTTCATATCTACCTGACGGTAGCCGATGCCGTACTGCTTCATACTGCCCGCCATGTCGCCCGTAATCGTGTTTTGCAGCGTGTCATACGCCGGTCCCGTCACACTCAAAACAACATCGCCGGTTTTGACCGCCGCAAACATCGCACAGCACAGCGCATGCGTTCCGTTGACAAAGCCGATGCGCACCAGCGCCGCTTCTGCGCCGAAAATGTCCGCATAGATCTGATCCAGCGTGTCGCGTCCCTGATCGTCATAGCCGTAACCATTTGTTCCGGCAAACATCGTTGCCGACACACGGTTTTTCGCAAACGCCGCCAGCACCTTTTCGGTGTTTCGGTCACAAATTTCATCAATCTGTGCAAAATACGGCTGAATTTCCCGCTCCGCACGCCGTCCCAATTCCCGAATCTCGGGAGAAATCGTTACATAATTCATATCGCTACTCCAACTCTTGTATATTACGCAGGAAGGAGCTGTTGCAAAAGATAAACTGCAGCAGCCCCTATTCGTTTTCTGCTCTATTTGCTTTACAGCTTTCATTTTGTTGTTAATAGAGAGCGTTTTAATCCATTCAGTCAGACGCTACGCGTCTGACTGTCCCGCTTTCGCTTCGCTCACATGCCACCGGCATGACGCGGCCCATTGCATCAAGGGACGCCTTTGGTGCGTGCCATTTAACTATTAGCGCTTAGAGTAGCTCTACATTTGGCTCCCCTTACAGAACAAGGAGAGCTGTTGGCGAAGCCAACTGAGGGGATCTGAACTAACTCATATATCCTAACGCCTTTTTACTGATTTCCGCTGTTCTGCTCCGCCTTCGTCACCAAATTCGTTCCATCCGGCAGGGAAAACAATCCCTCGTCCGGTATCGTTAGATCCAGCGTAGACACACTGACACTGCGCACAAGCTCATCGCCGCGCGTATATTCCGCCTGCAGCAGCAGTCCCGTCACCGTCGATACACTGTAGGTAATCGTATAGCCGGAATCTTTGTCCTGCAGCACGGCGTAGACGCACGGAACGCCCTCAATCGTCCGCAGTCCCGCGTCGGTAATCGTACTCGGATCGGCATCCAAAATCGTCTCATACGTTGGAATCATCGACGCCTGATCCGCGGAAAGCGAACCGCTCGAACCCGTATGATACTTCTTTTTTCCAACACGCCAGGAATAATATTTGTCTCCGTCTATGATCTCATAGCGCTCCGCTTCCTGCGTCGTGTTCAGGTATTCCGTCAGCGAAATGCCGCTGCGCACATAGCGATTGACCTGACAGGTACTCCAATCCTGGTCCCAGAACACCGTGTTGTCAATCGCCATCGAGTAGGCATCCGGTCGCTTCAGGCTGGCAATGACCTGCTGGACATTGTTCACCGAAATATCTGCATCCGTCAGCGTGAACTCCTGCTCCTCCTGTGTGGTCTCCGGCGCTGTCGCCGCACTGCCGCTGGGAAGCGTAATCGAATCACGGTTTCCACTAAACAAGCCAATCGACGCGCCAATGGCGACCATCAGCACAAGCATGCCCACAATCCAAGCCGCTGTGCGCGGACGCAGGCACAACTTTCGCTTGCGTGCCGGATTTTTTTCCTGTTCCTGTGGTTTTTTCACAATGAATGCTCCTTATGGCTGAAACTCATCCGGCATCTGCTCTGCCAAGCCAAACCAGCAGCGAATGGCCTGCACAATTCGGCGGGAGGTCTGTCCGTCACCATAGGGATTGACTGCATGAGCCATTTTCTGATATTCCACCGGATTATCCAGCAACGTGCACGCCATGGAGAAAATCGTCTCCTCCTCCACGCCCGCCATGCGCACCGTACCGGCTTCCACCGCCTCCGGGCGCTCGGTTTCGCGCCGCAGAACCAGCACCGGCTTGCCCAAGCTCGGCGCCTCCTCCTGCAAGCCTCCGGAGTCTGTCAGAATTAACTCGCTGCGCTGCATGAGATTGTGCATCTCATCCACCGGCAGCGGATCAATTAAATGAATGCGATCGTGTCCGCTGAGATACTCCGCCGCGGTCTCACGGACATACGGGCTCAGATGCACCGGATAGACAATATCCACATCCTCATACCGCTCCGCAATACGGCGCAGGGCACGCATCATATTCTCCATCGCTCCGCCATAGTTTTCACGACGATGGGCGGTAACCAGCAGAATCCGGTGATTGTCATAATCCAATTCCCGCAGCGTCGGGTCGCGGAACACATAGTCTGGCTGAACCGTCGTGTGAATCGCATCGACCACCGTGTTACCGCACACCAGCACGCCATCCCGAATTCCCTCTGCTTCCAGATTTCGTTTATTGCGCTGCGTCGGCGCAAAGTGCAGAGAGGCAATCTGTCCCGTCAGCTTGCGGTTCATCTCCTCCGGAAACGGCGAATATTTGTCAAACGTGCGAAGACCTGCCTCGACATGTCCCACCGGAATCTTGTGGTAAAACGCCGCCAGCGCACCGGCAAACGTCGTGGACGTGTCGCCATGCACCAGAACAATATCCGGCTTTGCCTCTTCCAAAACCTCATCCAAGCCGGACAGCGACCGCGTCGTAATGGAACACAGTGTCTGCCGCGGCTGCATGATATTCAAATCATAATCTGCCTTCAGGTGGAAAATATCCATAACCTGATCCAGCATCTCACGGTGCTGCGCGGTGACACAGACCACCGAGGTGATGTCCTCCGCCCGCTCCAGCGCGTGCACCAGCGGTGCCATCTTAATCGCCTCCGGACGGGTGCCGAACACCGTCATGACTTTAATGTTCTTCATCCGTTTCCTCCTTTGTGCTCTCCGGCGTTTTCTCCTGCTTGGCCGCTTGCCCCTTGGGATGGTCGCGGATATACTGCTTCTCGTACTCGTCAATCTTATGCTGCTCGGTTGTCAGCACCAAAAATCCGCCGACAATCAGCGTGATAATCACCGCCGCGACGATAAACATCGCGCGTAGCTCGCCCGACGTGGTCAGCACAACCGCAATCAAGCCCAGCACAACCGAGATGACATACAGGATTGCCACCGCCTGCTTCTGGTTAAAGCCCATGTCAATCAGACGATGATGTACATGTCCGCGGTCCGGAGAAAACGGACTGCGGCCCGACAGCACACGCCGAAGCATCGCAAAGCCCGTGTCAAAAATCGGCAGGCCCAAAATCAGGAACGGTACCGCAAATGAAATCAACGCATAGACCTTAAACAAGCCCTGAATCGACATCGTCGCGAGCATATAGCCCAAAAACGTCGAGCCAGTGTCTCCCATAAAGATCTGCGCCGGATTCAGATTGTACGGCATAAAGCCGACACAGGCTCCCGCCAGCGCCGCCAGAATGACCGCAATCTCAATCTCTCCGATAAACAGCGCAACCGCCAGCATGGTCATAGACGCAATCGACGAGACACCGACCGCCAGACCATCCAGTCCGTCAATCAGATTTACCGCATTGGTAATCGCCACAATCCAGATAATCGTGATCGGGATGGACAGCGCGCCGACGCTCCAATACAGGCTGTCGGAAAAGATAAACGGGTTGGTAAACACCTCAATGCGCAGTCCGCCCAGCACAACCGGAATCGCCGCCGCCAAAATCTGAATCACAAACTTAAACTTTGCACCCAGCGCCTTGCGGTCATCCACAATGCCGAGGGCGACAATGATTACCGCGCCGATTAAAATCCAGACGCGCTGGGGATTGATTTTTCCCACCAGCACGGCAGAAACCAAAAACGCAAAGAAAATCGCCAAGCCGCCCAAACGCGGAATCGGACGCTTGTGCATTCGCCGCGTGTCCTTTGGCACGTCTACCGCGCCGATTTTATAGGCCAGCCGCTTGACCGGCGGCGTCAGCAAAAAGGACAACACGCCGGAGAGAAAAAACGCAGCCAGAACAGCAAATACTACATGATATACTTCATCCAATGTGATACCCTCTACGCGAGTTTCAGCGCTTCACGAAACCGACCTTACGATACACCTTGTCCAGCGTGCGCTGTGCAATGCGCTCTGCCTTTTCCGCGCCCTCGCGGTAAATGCTCTCCAGATATGTCTTATCCTGAAGCAGACGCTCGGTTTCCTCACGGATCGGGCGCAGCATTTCAACCACTGCTTCGCCAACCGCCGGCTTGAACTCGCCGTAACCCTTGCCCTCGAATTCCGCTTCGACCTCAGCAACCGTCTTGCCCGTCGTCTGCGCATAGATGCCGATGAGGTTGGAGACACCCGGCTTGTCCTCCGAGTTGACCACGCGCATATCGCTGTCGGTCACGGCGCGCTTGAACTTGCGCATAATGTCCTCCGGCTTGTCCATCAGCAGGATATAGCCGTTCGGATTCGGGTCCGACTTGGACATCTTCTTATTCGGCTCGGACAGGCTCATAACCTTGCCGTTGAGCGAGCCGAGATACGGCTCCGGAATCGTAAACGTCTCGGAATATGCCGCATTGAAGCGCTGCGCGATATCGCGGCAGATCTCAATGTGCTGCAGCTGATCCACACCAACCGGCACAAAATGCGGCTGATACAGCAGAATATCCGCCGCCATCAGCACCGGATAGTCAAACAGACCGGCATTAATGTTGTCCGCATGGCTGCGGGACTTGTCCTTAAACTGCGTCATGCGCGACAGCTCACCAAACATCGTGTAGCAGTTGAGTACCCACGCCAGCTGTGTGTGCGCCGCGACATGCGACTGTACAAACAGCACGCACTTTTTCGGGTCCAGACCCGCTGCCAAATACTGTGCCAGCACCTCGTAGGTGTTGCGGCGCAGGTCCGCCGGCTTCTGCCGAACCGTGATCGCGTGCAGGTCGGCCAGTGCAAACACACAGTCGTACTCGTCCTGCAAGCCAACCCAGTTACGAATCGCTCCCAGATAGTTGCCAAGGGTCAGATGACCGCTCGGCTGCACCATGGAAAGCATTCTTTTTTTATTCTGTTCTTCTGTCATAACAACGTCCTCAATTCTCTTGTTTCGTTTTTCGGAACACCGCTTCTTACTTACTTCAGGTATTCCCGAATGGCCTCGCCAACACGCGATACCGCAATGTCAATCTGCTCCAGCGTCGGCAGAGAGAAATTCATGCGGAAGCCGTTGCTGATTTCAGATTCATCCACGGAGAATGCGTTGCCCGGCACGCAGGCAACCTTCTTCGCGCTGATCTTCTGGCACAGCTCAAAGCTGTCATAGCCCTCTGGCAGCTCGGCCCAGATAAACAAGCCGCCGTTCGGATGGGTGTAAGTCACGCGCGGATCGAAATACTTTTCGCACGCCGCCAGCATTGCGTCACGCTTGATGCGGTTATTTTTGCAGATCTCTGCAATATGTGCATCCAGATCGTACTCCTCCAAGTAATGAGCAACCAGCATCTGGAAGTACAGATTAGTATGTACGTCGCTGACCTGCTTGCAGACTACCATGCGGTTGATAATATCCTTGTTGGCAACACAGAAGCCCAGACGCATGCCCGGAGACAACACCTTGGAGTACGAGCCGCAGTATACAACGCGTCCCTCGGTATCCATCGACTTGAGCGTCGGGATGTCCTCGCCCTCATAGCGCAGCTCGAAATACGGGTTGTCCTCGAAAATCAGGACATCATACTTGGACGCCAGCTCCAGCAGCTGCTTGCGGCGCTCCAGCGACATCGTCCGTCCGGTCGGGTTCTGGAAGGTCGGAATGACATAGATAAACTTCACGTTCGGCGTGGTTTTCAGCACCTCTTCCAGCTGGTTCATCTGCATACCGTCGTCGTCCATCGGGACGCTCTTCAGGGAAGCGTTCAGGCTGCGGAAGCTATTCAGTGCGCCGATAAACGACGGACCTTCCGAGATAACCACATCGCCCGGGTCCAGCATAACCTGCGTGAACAGGCTTGCCGACTGCTGACCGCCGGTGGTAATCAGAATATCGTCGTCCTCACCGCCGATTCCGTATTTCTCCTTCAAACGCTTTGCCGTCAGCTCGCGCAGCTTCGGATAGCCCTCCGTCGTGCCGTACTGCAAGGCAACGTCCGCCTCCTCGCGGAAGATCTTCGCGCCGATCTCCGCCATCTCCTCCGACGGGAAGGACACCGGATCCGGCGAACCCGCCGCCAGAGAAATAACCGTCGGGTCTACCAGCACCTTGAAAATCTCACGAATTGCCGATGGTTTCATCGCCGCGATGTGTTTTGCTATTTTATATTCCATGTCAGTCGCTCCTGTTATTCGTTTTGAATACGGAACAATTTCCGTATACATCTACCTGATTTTATCACAGTTGCCTAGGCCGCGCAACCATTCCACAGCACGGTACACAGAATTTTCACCGTGATTCTGTGCAAATACGCAAATCTACCCGCACAAATTCAAAGAATGTTTACCTTTTCCCCATTTTCTCCCTGATACCAATATGGTATGATAAACAGGATACAAAAACAGCCTATTTCTGGGGAGGTAACGCACTTATGCAAGGCTTATTTGATTTTCTCAGCCAGCACGTCAGCGCCGAGGCCGCCGTCTTTCTGGTCTCTATGGTTCCGCTCATCGAGCTGCGCGGTTCGGTTATTCTGGGAACCGCAATCGGCCTTCCATGGCTACGCGTTCTGCTCATCAGTCTGGTTGGCAATCTGGTTCCGATTCCGTTTATCTTGATTTTTGGCGAAAAGATCTTTGCCTGGCTTCGTCGGCAGCTGTTGTTTTCCCGCTTTACCGCGTGGTACGAAAACCATCTGCTCAATAAAGCTTCCACCATACAGAAGTATTCCTTTCTCGGCCTGCTTCTGTTCGTCGGCATACCGCTTCCGGGCACCGGCGCTTGGTCCGGCTCCTGTATCGCCGTTCTGCTGAACGTTCCGCCGCGCCGCGCACTTCCGGCCATTGCCTGCGGTGTTCTGCTCGCCGGCATCATCATGACCATCGGCTCGCAGGGCGTCGTCGGTCTGATTCACTTATTTTAATCGCTACATGGGTCTGTTGCAAAGTACAAAACGCAACAGACCCTTTTATTTATAATACATAACAACGTTTCATCTGAGAATAGCCAGAAAACTGTACGCCATCATATCGTTCTGAATGAACTGTCAGCCGACAACCCCCAAATTTATATCGCGACGCAACCCAGCGAAGCGGTTGTGGCGCGAAGGAGCAAGACCACGAAGCGGCTGAGCCGTGCTGATGCCTCAGCGCGGCGATGTAGCGCAGTGCGTCGCAGCGACAGCACAGGGGCGATATTGGTGCTTACCATTTAGCTATCAGCACAACGTCAGATTAAAATTCCCTCGCAGTGATCCATCTCATGCTGAATGATCTGCGCCGTCCAGTCGTGAAACAGTTTTTTCTGCTTTCGGAATTTCTTATCCAGATATTCTACCTCGATCGTTCGGTAGCGCACCGTTCTACGCGTTCCCTCCAGCGACAGGCAGCCTTCCTCCGTCTCATACGGTCCGGTCTTTCCGACAATCACCGGATTGACCATAATCCCCGGCGTGTCACCGTTGGCGTACACGATAATCCGCTTTTTCACGCCAATCATATTCGCTGCCAGTCCGCTGCAATGGTCGGCGTGCGCCAGCAGCGTATCCGTCAGATCTGTGATAATCTGCTTGTCCGCCTTGGTCGCCGGTTCGGATTGCTGCCGCAGGAAAAAGGTGTCATGAACAATTGGCTGTACCATCTTTTTCCCTCCTCTCTAATGGATCGAATGGACAAGGGAAAATGCGTCCTGCCGGACGCATTTCCTCTATTATTTTTACTTATCTACCTTCGGCAGTGCGTCAATCGACTTGGCAAGATCCTCATCCGTCGGAATATAGTCGCTCATCTCATGGTCATTGTACTTCTGGTATGCCACCATATCAAAGTAGCCCGTGCCAGTCAGGCCAAAGACAATATTCTTCGCCTCACCGGTCTCCTTGCACTTGAGCGCCTCATCAATCGCAACGCGAATCGCATGGCTGCTCTCCGGCGCCGGAAGAATGCCCTCAATGCGGGCAAACATCTCCGCCGCTTCAAATACGCTCGTCTGCTCGACGCTTCTCGCCTCGATCAAGCCCTGATCATACAGCTCGGATACAATCGAGCTCATGCCGTGGAAGCGCAGTCCACCGGCGTGATTTGCCGACGGAATAAAACCGCTGCCCAGCGTGTACATCTTTGCCAGCGGGCAGATCTTACCCGTGTCGCAGAAGTCATACGCATAGACGCCGCGCGTCATGCTCGGGCAGGAAGCCGGTTCCACCGCAATGATCTGATAATCCGCCTCGCCGCGAAGCTTCTCGCCGGCAAACGGAGAGATCAGGCCGCCCAGATTGGAGCCGCCGCCCGCACAGCCGATAATCATATCCGCCTTGACGCCGTACTTATCCAGCGCGGTCTTGGTCTCCAGACCGATGATCGACTGATGCAGCAGCACCTGATTAAGCACCGAACCGAGGACATAGCGATAGCCCTCGTGCGTCGTCGCCGTCTCTACCGCTTCCGAAATCGCACAGCCCAAGCTGCCGGTCGTTCCCGGGAACTCCGCATTGATCTTGCGTCCGACCTCGGTATCCATCGATGGGGACGGGGTGACCGATGCGCCATAGGTACGCATGACCTCGCGGCGGAACGGCTTCTGTTCATACGAGCACTTTACCATATATACCTTGCAGTCCAGATCAAAGTATGCGCACGCCATCGACAGCGCCGTGCCCCACTGACCTGCGCCGGTCTCCGTCGTCACGCCCTTGAGTCCCTGCTGCTTGGCGTAATACGCCTGTGCAATCGCCGAATTCAGCTTATGGCTGCCCGACGTATTGTTGCCTTCAAACTTATAGTAGATATGCGCGGGAGTGCCCAGCTTTTTCTCCAAGCAATACGCGCGCACCAGCGGCGCCGGACGATACATCTTGTAAAAGTCCTGAATTTCCTTCGGAATATCAAAGTAGGCCGTGTCGTCGTCCAGCTCCTGACGGCACAGCTCCTTGCAGAACACGCCGGACAGCTCGTCAATCGTCATCGGCTCCAGCGTTGCCGGATTAAGCAACGGCGCCGGCTTTTTCTTCATGTCTGCGCGGACATTGTACCACTGCTTCGGAATCTCATCTTCGCTCAAATAAATCTTATACGGGATATTCTGTTCCATACGACTCTTCCTTTCTTCTGGCATACAAACATACAAAAATAAAAAACTCCTGTCCCATCAGTATTACGATAGGACAGGAGATACAATACTTCTGCGGTGCCACCTAGCTTCATCCCTTGCAGGATGCCCTCATCATATACATGCGTATACTACTGCTGTAACGCGCAGACACGTCGCCCATACTCCCTTACGGTTTCCGTTTGCCCTCACAGGTCCATTCGCTGCCTTTCTCCGCTGCCACCCTTTCACCATCGGCGGCTCTCTGAAAGCGATCCAAGCAGGTACTTCTCCCGTTCGTCGGTTTTTTTTATTTACCTTGCTATCATGATAAACTACCCACCACCACATTGTCAAGTGCAAATGCTCTTCCCGCCGTATTTTCTTTACTCGTTCTCTTTGGGAAATTTTTTTCCATTTTCCTCTTGACATGTCGTTTTTCGCATTTTATAATAAAAACAATTTCAAAACAGCAAAAGTGATGACGGAGAAAAGTAAATCCATCTCAGCCCATCAGGGAGCAGTGGTCGTGACTGAAAGCCAATGCGGGGTCTGTACGGTTTGAAGTTCTCTCCTGAGCTTTCACGCTGAACATTCAGTAGGCGTGGACGATTTCCCTCGTTATCGGGATAGAATATCGGGCTTCCCGGCCTCGTATTTGAAAAAGTGCGGTTTTTTGCCGAATTTGGGTGGTACCACGGAATGTATGTCTTTCGTCCCTGTAATACTAGGGAAGGAAGGCTTTTTTTATACCTTCAGAAACACCTTCCTGTCATTTGTTCCACTAGCTGTTTTCCTCTGCCGGGAAAATATTCTATATGATTAAGGAGAACAAAATCATGATCGTTGTAATGAAAAAAGGCGCACCGAAGCAGGAAATTGATGCACTGTCCAACTGGATTGAGCATTTCAGTGTCAAAGTAAATCCGATTGTCGGCGAAGAGACCACGATTCTCGGTCTGGTCGGCGACACCACCTCCATCGACAAGGACACCCTGATGCTCAACAACTGGGTTGACCGCGTCATGAAGGTGCAGGAGCCGTTCAAGCTGGCAAACCGCGCGATGCATCCGGAGGACACGATCGTTAACATCGGCAATGTCCCGGTCGGCGGCAATAAGATCGCCGTTATGGCGGGCCCGTGCTCGGTAGAGAGCGAGGCGCAGATCTGTGAGATCGCACAGGAAGTACAGCGTCAGGGCGCAACCGTTCTGCGCGGCGGCGCATGGAAGCCGCGTTCCTCCCCGTACTCCTTCCAGGGTCTGAAGGCGGAAGGTCTGGATCTGCTGTGCAAGGCGCAGGAAAAGACCCATATGCCGATCGTCACCGAAATTACCAACCCGGCACACATTGAGCTGTTCCTAGACAAGGTAGACTGCTTCCAGATCGGCGCCCGCAACATGCAAAACTTCGAGCTGCTGAAGGAAATCGGTAAGACTGACAAGCCGGTTCTGCTCAAGCGCGGCTTTGCCAACACGCTGGAAGAGTTTTTGATGTCCGCCGAGTATATCATGGCTGGCGGCAACACGCAGGTTATCCTCTGCGAGCGTGGCATCCGCACCTACGAGACCTACACACGCAACACGCTGGACATCAGTGCCGTTCCGGCTCTGAAGCGTCTGAGCCATCTGCCAGTTGTTGTTGACCCGTCGCACGCCGCCGGTATCTACTGGATGGTAGAGCCGCTGGCTATGTCCGCTATCGCTGCCGGCGCAGACGGTCTGATCATCGAGGTACACAACGATCCGGCACATGCTCTGTCCGACGGCGCACAGTCGCTGACCTACAAGCACTTCGCACAGACGATGGGCAAACTGCGTGCTGTCGCACAGGCTGTCGGCAAGGAGATCTAATCCATGTACCATCTTTCCCTTCAGGGTGCGCTCAGCCTGTCGGATATCTATATCGGCAGCGGCGCGTTCAGTCAGACGGCAAAGCACGTTGCGGAAAAATTCCATCCATCCCGCATTCACATCGTGACGGACTCCAACGTCGCCCCGCTGTATCTGGACACGCTGTCGGCGCAGTTCCCAATGACTATCACTTCAACCATTATTCCGGCGGGCGAGGAACACAAAAACCTCGCCACCGTCGCCGGTATTTATACCGACCTGTGTGAAGCCGGTCTGACCCGTTCCGATCTGCTCATCGCCCTTGGCGGCGGTGTCGTCGGCGATATCACCGGCTTTGCCGCGGCGACCTATCTGCGCGGCATTCACGTCTGCCAGATTCCGACCACCCTGCTCTCGCAGGTGGATTCCTCGGTCGGCGGCAAGTGCGGCGTGGATCTTCCGCAGGGCAAAAACCTTGTCGGTGCGTTTTACCAGCCGGAGCTGGTCATTATTGACACTGACATTCTCTCCTCCCTACCCGATCGCATCTTCTGCGACGGCATGGCGGAGGTCATCAAATACGGCTGCATTGCCAATCCGGATATTCTGGATCTGATTTCCGCACCGGATTTCCATGCCAACATGGAGCGCATCGTGTACGAATGCGTCCGCATCAAGCGCGACGTTGTGCAGGAGGACGAG
This sequence comes from uncultured Butyricicoccus sp., assembly GCA_934532985.1. Classification (GTDB taxonomy): domain Bacteria; phylum Bacillota; class Clostridia; order Oscillospirales; family Butyricicoccaceae; genus Butyricicoccus_A. Next base: position 56,374 of record CAKTAV010000006.1, read on the forward strand.
CATGACAATGGCCTGCGCATGATTTTGAACTTTGGTCACACCATTGGTCACGCCGCAGAAAAGCTTGGCAATTATCTTGATTTGAGCCACGGTCAGGCGGTTGCCATCGGCATGAATGCCGCCGCCCGTCTGAACGTCCTGCTCGGCGGCAAGGACGTTACGGATTCCATCCGTGCCATCTGCGCGGCGCATCAGCTCCCAACCGAGCTGCCGTATGACCGAGACGCGATTTATCACGCCCTTCTCTCGGACAAAAAGATGCGCTCGAATACCATGAACTTTATTTTAGTCAACGAGCTGGGCAAGGCGGAAATCCGCAAGCTCAGCCGGGACGAATTACAGCAGCTGATCGCTCAGCTGTGACAATCGGATAGCGAAAGGAGAACAACCTATGGGCTCTGTTTGGGGAAACAACCTGAAACTCAGCATTTTTGGCGAGTCCCATGGCGGCGGCATCGGCTGTGTGCTCGATGGCTTTCCGTCCGGCGTCGCCTATGACGAATCGTTTGTTCTCGCAGAAATGGATCGACGTGCCCCCGGCAAAAACCGTCAGTCAACCGCGCGCCGCGAAAAAGACCTTCCCAAGGTTCTTTCCGGCGTCTTTGACGGCAAAACCACGGGTACGCCGATTTCCTGCGTGATAGAGAATACCGACACCCGCTCGGGCGACTACTGCAATTTGGTGGAGCACCCCCGGCCGGGACACGCTGACTACACCGGTCAGGTGCGCTTTCATGGCTGCAACGATCCGCGCGGCGGCGGACATTTTTCCGGTCGTCTGACCGCGCCGCTCGTCTTTGCCGGTGCGATGTGCAAGCTGTTTTTGCACGAAAAGGGCATCACGGTCGGCTCACACATCGCCTCGGTCGGTCAAATCATGGACACCCCGTTTGACGATGTCACGGTCGCCCAGCCGCAGCTGGACGCTCTGCGCCAGCAGGAGTATCCTGTCATCAATCCGCGGGCACAGCAGGCCATGCTGGATCTCATCGAGCAGGCGCGCAGCACGCAGGATTCGGTTGGCGGCATCATTGAGTGCGCCGTTGTCGGTCTTCCCGCCGGTCTCGGCTCCCCGATGCTCCAGACCGCAGAGGGTCGGATTTCTTCCATGCTGTTCTCCGTTCCAGCCGTCAAGGGCGTGGAATTTGGCGCCGGTTTCGCCATTGCATCCATGTTTGGCTCGGAGGCCAACGACTGCATGCAGCTGGAAAACGGCGCGGTTCGTTCAGATACCAACAACAATGGCGGTATTCTAGGCGGCATTACCAGCGGTATGCCGGTTATCGTCCGTGCCGCCATCAAGCCGACGCCGTCGATTTCTCGCGAGCAGATGACGCTGAATCTGACCACCCAGTCCGTCGAACCCCTGGTCATTCACGGTCGGCACGATCCATGCATCGTCACCCGCGCCGCTCCGGTGGTTGAAGCCGCCGTCGCCATCGCGATTACAGATCTCTACAGGGAGGCATATGGCTATGCGACAAATTGAAGAAGTCCGCAAGGAAATCAACGACATTGACCGACAGATTGTCGATCTCTTCCTGCGCCGCATGAAGTGTGCCGAAGAGGTTTCTGACTTCAAGATGCACACCGGCGGTCAGGTACTGGTCACACAGCGTGAAAACGAGCTACTTCACACCATGCTGCAAAACGTACCAGAGCAGCTGCAGCAGGAATATACCTCCCTGCTACGCACTACGACCCGAATCAGCCGCAAATATCAGTATGCACGGATGCTCAAGGCCGAACCATACCGCCTGCAGCTTCCGATTACCGCACGCATTGATTCGCCGAAAACCGTCTGCTATCAGGGTTTAGAGGCATCGTATCAGGAGGCCGCCGTCAAGGCGCTGTTCCCGGACGCTGACCGCTACCATCTGCGCACATTTGAGGATGTCTTTCTGGATGTTTCCGAGGGACGTGCGGATGCCGGTGTTGTTCCGGTCGAAAACTCCACCGCCGGTACGGTTAATGAGGTCTATGACCTATTGGAAAAGCACGGCCTCTACATCTCGCACTCGTATATTGGACGCGTGCGCCACTGTCTGGCAGCGTGCCCCGGCGCAACGTTGGAGGGCATTCAGACCGTTCATTCCCATCCGCAGGCGCTGCGTCAGTGCTATCATTACATTCAGGATCACGGCTTTGCTGAGGTCAAGGATACCAACACCGCCATTGCGGCGCAGAATATCGCCAAGAGCGGCGACATGACACGCGCGGCTATCTGCTCAGAGGATGCCGCCAAGCTCTATGGCCTGACCATTTTGGAGCGCAATATCAACGACGGTGATTTCAACCAGACGCGCTTTATCGCCGTGACCCGCGGCCTGTCCGCAAAGAAGGAAGACAATCGAGTCAGCCTGATTTTAATTCTGCCGCATGTGGCCGGCAGTCTGTACGCCGCACTGTCTGTTTTCTCCGACTACGGCCTGAACATGACGGAAATTCACTCCCGTCCGCTGCAAAATATGCCGTGGAATTACTGCTTCTACATTGATTTCGCCGGAAATATTCTGGACGAGGACACACGAACCATGCTGTATCAGCTGATGCAGGAAATTCCTGTCGTTCGTATTCTCGGTTCGTTCCCTGTCATCGAAGAGGAGGGCTTAAATGAAACCAACTGATCTGATTTCTTCGGTCTCCGGTCTGCGCGGCACCGTTCGCATTCCGGGCGACAAGTCCATTTCCCACCGTGCCATCATGCTGGGCGCGCTGTCCTCCGGCGACACGCACATCACCGGATTTCTGATGGGTGACGATTGTCTGTCCACGATTGACTGCTTCCGCAAAATGGGCGTGCAGATCGACGTTTTCGACGAGGAGGTCGTCGTGCATGGTGTCGGCCTGCGCGGCTTGCAGGCGCCGTATGAATGGCTGTATACTGGCAATTCCGGTACCACCACACGTCTGATGACCGGCATTCTCGCCGGGCAGACCTTTATGACTACAGTGGATGGCGACGATTCTATTCAGCAGCGTCCAATGGGACGTATCCTCACCCCACTGCATGAAATGGGTGCGGACATCGCCGGACGGCAGGACAACTACTGTCCGCTGACGATTTTCCCGTCCAGCCTGCACGGCATCCGCTACGATATGCCGGTTGCCTCGGCACAGGTCAAGTCCGCCGTCCTACTCGCCGGATTATACGCCGACTCCCCGACCACCGTTGTGGAGCCGGCCCCGTCCCGTGACCACACCGAGCGCATGCTGCGCGCATTGGGCACGGACATTCACACGGAGGGCAATCTCATCACGCTTACCCCGCCGCAGGAGCTGCACGCCGTGGATGTTGCCGTGCCGGGTGATATTTCGTCCGCCGCATACTTCCTCGTCGCGGGCTGCATTGTTCCCAACAGCGAAATTTTGATTCAAAACATCGGCGTCAACCCGACGCGCACCGGTATTCTGGACGCACTGGAGGCGATGGGCGCCGACATCACCCGCGAAAACGAGCGCGACGGTGTCGAGCCGGTCTGCGACCTCCGCGTGCGGTCGTCTCACCTGCACGGCACGGTGATCGGCGGCGATTTGATTCCGCGCCTGATTGATGAAATCCCAGTACTCGCTGTCGCGGCGGCCTTCGCCGAGGGCGAGACGGTATTCTGTGACGCACAAGAGCTGAAGGTCAAGGAATCCAACCGCATCGCGACGATGACGGCAGAACTGGCGAAAACCGGCGCGGATATCACCGAAACCGACGACGGTATGCGCATCCACGGCGGCAAGCCGCTGCACGGCGCGGACTTTGCAAGCTATGCTGACCACCGCGTCGCCATGAGCATGGCGGTCTGTGCGCTCGCCTGCTCCGGTGCTTCGACAATTGACAATCCGGAATGCGCCGCGATTTCGTATCCGAACTTTTTTGACACCTTATCTGCACTGGAGGCAAACACATAATGATTCTCACCATGGACGAATTCCGCGCCTATGAGCCAAAACACACGACGTTTGCGCTCTTTGGTCATCCCATCGGTCACACGATGTCGCCGGAGCTTCATGCCTCCCTTTTTCACGCTTCCGAACAGGATTGCGACTATTTTGCTGTCGATGTGCCGCCGGAGCAGCTGGGCGAAGCGATGGAGATCGCCCGCCGCAAGTGCCGCGGCTTGAATCTGACCATCCCGCACAAAAAGGCTGTGTTTGACTATCTAGATGCCGTCAATGAGACGGCGCGTGACCTCGGCTCGGTCAATACCGTACACTTTACCGACGGTGAGGCCATCGGCTACAACACCGACATTTCCGGTTTTTCCGGTTCGCTGGAGTTCGACCATGTCTCCCTGTCCGGAAAGCTTGCCGTTCTGTGCGGATACGGTGGTGTCTCCCGTGTGATGGGCTACCATCTCGCCGCATCCGGCGCACGTGTGATCATCACTGGACGCAACCTCACTAAGGCAAAGCATCTGCGCAATGAACTGCGCCAGCTTCTGCCGGAGGCAGACATCGAAATCATGTCGTCCACACAGCTACCGCGCGCCACCGCTATTGTCGTCAACGGCACACCGCTTGGCATGTATCCCAACGAGGAAAACAGCCCGCTGGCGGCTCTGCCTGTCGGCACGAAATATGTCTTTGATGCCATCTACAACCCGCCGACCACGGCGCTGATGAAGCTGGCACGTCACGGCTGCAAGACGCGCAATGGTCTGCTCATGCTGGTGCTGCAAGCGGCCTATGCGCAAACCATCTGGCTGGGCACGCAGTTTGACTCCAGCGCTCTCGGCAGCATTCTGCGCCGCTTAGAGGGTGCCATGGCGAAAAAGCGTCTGCAAAGCCTGTATGGCAAGTCCAATATTGTCCTGTGCGGCTTCATGGGCAGCGGCAAGACGACCATCGGACGCAAGCTCGCCCGGGCACTGGGCTGTGAGTTCATTGACGCCGATCAATATTTGGAGCAGCGGGAAAACCGTTCGATTTCCTCCATCTTTGACCAAATCGGCGAGACGGGATTCCGCGATATCGAGACCGACTGCGCCCGTGAGCTGTCGGAGAAAACCGACTGCGTGATTGCGCTTGGCGGCGGTGCGGTTCTGCGTCCGGAAAATGTCGAGCTGTACAAGAAAAATGGCATTCTTGTTCATCTGAACACGCCATTTTATCGCATTGTACAGAACCTCAGCCGTGATACCTCGCGCCCGCTGCTCAAGGGCGACAAGGAAAAGCAGACGCGCAAGCTGTATCAGCAGCGCAAGGAAATCTATCGCTCGGTTGCAGATCGCTCGGTCACCGGCACGCGAATTTCCGAGCTCGTTAGCGCGGTATTTTCCGCTATTTAAAAGAAAGGACAGGATTGTCATGGAATGTCTGGATATTGTGGACGAAGCCGGAAATCCGACCGGTGAAACCATAGAACGGGAGCAGGCACATGCCCGCGGCGTTCGGCATCGCACATCGCATGTCTGGATTGCACGCCGCCGCGAGGGACAGATTCAAATCCTTCTGCAAAAGCGCAGCCTCAACAAGGATTCCCATCCCGGAGAGTATGACATTTCCAGCGCCGGACACATTCCTGCCGGTGTTGACTTCGTCCCCTCTGCCCTGCGCGAATTGCAGGAAGAGCTTGGCGTGTCCGCTTCCGCTGACCAACTGATTCTCTGTGGACAGCGTCATTTCACCTTTGACTCTGTCTTTCACGGCAAGCCGTTCCACGACAACCAGATCAGCAACATTTACCTGCTCTGGCTGGATCGGGAAGAAAGCGACTTTACGGTACAGGAATCTGAAATCTCCAGCGTACGCTGGATGAATTTTGACGACTGCCTGTATGGCGTGGAGCACAACACCTTTCCTCATTGCATTTACCCGGAGGAACTGCGCATCATCGCACAGCACTTTACATAATGCACTAAACACGCGCAAAAAAAGGCGTGATTTCCACTTTGGAAATCACGCCTCATTTTATTTCTTCGATTATCTTCCGAACAATCAGCCGCCGCGGCGGATCATCTCGTCGATGCAGTGCTTGGCTGCCAGACGGGTCTCCTCATCCATGAGGATCTCATCGCCGCCCTGGCCCTGCAATACATGCAGAACGTCAACCAGCGTCGTGGTCTTCATGTTCGGGCAAATCAGCTCCTTGGTCAGCGGGTAGAACTTCTTGTCCGGGCACTCATACTGCAGGTGCTCCGCAATGCTGATCTCCGTGCCAATGATGAACTCCTTGGCGTCCGACTGCTTGGCATAGTTCATGATGCCAGAGGTCGAGCCAACGTAATCCGCCTGATCGGCAACCGCCGGCTGACATTCCGGATGAACCAGCAGCAGTGCATTCGGATGCAGCGCACGCGCCTCATCCACTGCCTTCTTCGGCACGCGGGCATGAATCGGACATCCGCCCTGCAGCAGCTTGATTTCCTTATCCGGGCACTGCTTGGCAACAAACGCGCCGAGGTTGCAGTCCGGGATGAACAGGATCTTGTCCTCTTCCATCTCGCTGACAATCTTAACGGCCGACGAAGAGGTAACACAGACATCACAAATCGTCTTGAGTGCTGCTGTGGTGTTGATGTACGCAACAACCGCATAGTCCGGATACTGTGCCTTGACCATCGAGATCATTTCGCGATCCATCTGCTCTGCCATCGGGCAGCCAGCAATCGGATTAGACAGATATACATTCTTTTCCGGCGAGAGAATCTTTACGGTCTCTGCCATGAAGCGCACGCCGCACATCAGTACGTTCTGATTAGAGACGCCTGCCGCCTTTACGCTCAGCGCATAGGAGTCACCCGTGAAGTCTGCGATCTCGCAGATCTCACGCGCCTGATACGAGTGCGCCAGAATACAGAAGTCCTTTTCCTTCTTCAGGCGAAGAATTTCGTCTTGAATTTCACGAATCATTGTATAATTCCTTCCTCTTGGAAACGTATTTTCGAATGAAATATGCCTTGTGGCAAATTTGCTATTATTATAACATATCCTCTGCCAAACGTAAAGCAAAACACGCAAACGGGCGGAAACTGATTGAGTCTCCGCCTGTTTTGCCATAATATGTTTTATTTTACTATATCTACACGATGGAACTTTTCCGTCTCAAACATGCTTTATGCTGCAAATTTTACTCTGCAATCGCCTTGAATGCCTGATCCAGATCCCAAATAATATCCTCGTAATGCTCGGTACCGATCGAAAGGCGAATCGTATTCGGCAGGATACCCTGATCTGCCAGCTCCTCTGCGGTGCACTGGCTGTGGGTGGTGGTAGCCGGATGGATAACCAGCGACTTTACGTCTGCAACGTTTGCCAGAATCGAGAAGATCTTCAGGTGGTCAATGAAAGCCTTTGCTTCCTTCTCGCCGCCCTTGATGTTGAACGTGAAGATGGAGCCTGCACCGTTCGGGAAGTACTCGTTGTACAGCTTCTTGTACTTCGGGTCGATGGACGGATGGTGAATCTCTTCTACCAGCGGCTGGGACTGGAGGTACTCCAGAACCTTCTTGGTGTTCTCGACATGGCGCTCTACACGCAGAGACAGCGTCTCCAGACCCTGCAAGAGCAGGAATGCATTGAACGGGGAAAGGGTTGCACCAGTGTCACGCAGCAGGATCGCGCGGATGTAGGTGGTGAATGCTGCCGGTCCTACCGCATCAACAAAGCTAACGCCGTGGTAGCTCGGGTTCGGGTCAGCAATCTTGCCGAACTTGCCGGAAGCCTTCCAGTCAAACTTACCGCTCTCTACAATAACGCCGCCAAGCGTGGTGCCGTGACCGCCGATGAACTTGGTTGCCGAGTGAACAACGATATCAACGCCGTAGTCAAACGGACGAATCAGATACGGAGTGGTGAAGGTTGCATCAACAACAACCGGAATGCCGTGTGCGTGTGCAATGTCTGCCACTGCCTTCAGGTCAACGATATTGCTGTTCGGGTTGCCCAGTGTCTCCAGGAACAGGAACTTGGTGTTGTCGTCAATTGCCTTCTCGAAGTTGGATACATCGTCCGGATCGACGAAGGTGGTCGTAACACCGTCCTGCGGCAGGGTGTGCTCCAGATAGTTGTAGGTGCCGCCGTAGATGGTCTTAGCCGCAACGATGTTATCGCCCGTTGTGGTCAGTGCTTTGAAGGTGTAGCTCAGCGCCGCTGCGCCGGAAGCAACCGCCAGCGCAGAGGAACCACCCTCCAGAGCTGCCATACGCTGCTCAAACACACCCTCGGTCGGGTTGGTCAGACGGCCGTAGATGTTGCCTGCATCCGACAGGTTGAAACGAGCCTGTGCATGGTCGCTGTTGTGGAACACATAGGACGTGGTCTGATAAATCGGCACAGCGCGTGCGTCGGTGGTCGGGTCAGCCTGCTCCTGACCTACGTGAAGCTGCAGGGTCTCAAAATGAAAGTTCTTTTCGCTCATGATATAATTGTCTCCTTTTCAGTAAATATGCGGTGTCTTTTGTGATACGATTCCTGTTGATAATATATAGCTTCTCGCCGTCAACAGCCGCACATTCGACCGTAAGAAGTATATAACTTCCGAATAAAAATCTCTGTTTTCATGGAATTCCTCCACTCGTTTTAATATTCCTACTAGGTTTATATGTTTTAACCGTGGCTTTACTATACCAGACATTCCCCATGCTGTCAATAGGTTTTCTGAAAAAAATCCTATTTACCTACTGATTTATAGTAAATTATCAATTCCTCGAAAAAACCTGTCGAATTTCTATGGAATATGATATACTTTTGTATGCTATGCCAAGCAAACAAAAACAATCAACACTATAGAGGTTCTTCACAGAACAATAAGGATACAATATATGAAACGATTAGTCACAGGAATCCTCGCCCACGTCGATGCCGGAAAGACCACGCTGTCCGAGGGCATGATGTACGTGAGCGGCAATTTGAAAAAACTCGGACGCGTCGATCATCAGGACGCGTTTTTGGACACCTATCATTTGGAGCGCGAGCGCGGTATCACGATTTTCTCCAAGCAGGCGATTTTATCACTGGAGGACACCCAGTTTATGCTGCTGGATACTCCCGGACACGTGGACTTTTCCGCGGAGATGGAGCGCACCTTACAAGTATTGGACTATGCAATCTTAGTCATCAGCAGCAGCGACGGCGTGCAGGGTCACACCGAGACGCTCTGGCGGCTGCTTCGGCAGTATCATATTCCTACTTTTCTTTTTGTCAATAAGATGGATCTCGACCGCGCCGACCGAGAGAACGTTCTGGCGCAGCTGAAGCAGCGGCTCAGCGACGGTTGTGTGGACTTTTCAGCGGATCGTCCGGAGGAGGAGCGCGACGAGGAGATCGCTCTGTGCGACGAAGCGCTGATGGAGCAATTCTTAGACTACGGTACACTGCCTCTAGCAGAAATTCAGCGTGCTATTGTCCGTCGTCAGCTGTTCCCCTGCTTCTTTGGCTCGGCGCTCAAGCTGGACGGCGTCGAGGAATTTCTGCGTGGTCTGGAACGCTTCACTGTCCAGCCGCAGTACCCCGCCGAGTTCGGCGCTAAGGTCTATAAAATTTCCCGCGACGCGCAGGGCACGCGCCTGACATGGATGAAAATCACCGGCGGCGGCCTCAAGATCAAAACTCGCCTAACCAACGCCGGATGGAATACGGACGAGGGGAATGTCTGGGAAGAAAAGGCCGATCAGCTGCGGCTGTACTCCGGCGAGAAATTCCAGACCGCCGACTTTGTCCCCGCCGGCAGTGTCTGTGCCGTCACCGGCCTGACGCAAACCCAGCCCGGTGACGCCCTCGGTCTGGAACCGGAATCGCCCGCACCGGTACTCGAGCCGGTTCTCACCTATCAATTGATTCTTCCGGAGGGTGCCGACGTTCACACCACACTTGCCAAGCTGCGTCAGCTGGAGGAGGAAGATCCGCTGCTGCGCATCGTCTGGAACGAGCGCCTGCAAGAGATTCATATTCAGCTCATGGGACAAATTCAGCTGGAAATTCTCAAGGATTTAATCCACGAACGCTTCCAACTGAACGTCTCGTTCGGCCCCGGCAACATTGTCTATAAGGAAACCATCGCCGCTCCGGTGGAGGGCGTCGGTCATTTTGAGCCGCTGCGCCATTATTCCGAGGTACACGTTCTATTAGAACCGCTTCCGTGCGGCAGTGGTCTGGAATTTGAGACGGCCTGTGCTCCGGATACCTTAGATCCCAACTGGCAGCGCCTTGTGCTCACCCACTTCGCCGAGCGTGAGCATCTCGGCGTGCTCACCGGCTCGCCGATCACCGACATGCGCCTGACGCTTGTCGCCGGACGCGCCCACACCAAGCACACCGAACCCGGCGATTTCCGTCAGGCCACCTACCGCGCCATTCGTCAGGGTCTCATGAAGGCGGAATCCGTTCTCCTGGAGCCATGGTACGCTTACCGCCTGACCGTCCCGCAGGACTGCATCGGACGCGCCATGTCGGATATTCCCCAGCGCGGCGGAACCTTTGAGCCTCCACTGACCGAGGGCGAATTTTCTGTCCTCACTGGCACGGCTCCAGTTTCCACCATGCGCGACTATCCCATGGAGGTCGTCGCCTACACGAAAGGACGCGGACAGCTCTCGCTCACGCCGGAGGGATACTTCCCCTGCCACAACGCCGACGAGGTGATCGCGCAACTACATTATGAGCCGGAGGCGGACTTAGAGCACACACCGGACTCGGTATTCTGTTCGCACGGCGCGGGCTACACCGTCAAATGGAATGAGGTTGAGCAGCACATGCACCTCCCTGCGGTGCTCAAGCCCCAAGCGGAGGAAGAACCCGCTCCGACACAGACCATCTCCCGCCGCGTCATGCCGTCCTACGGCAGCTCGCAGGAGCTGGACAAGGAGCTGCAAAAGATTTTCGAGCGCACCTATGGCAGTATGCAGCCGCGGGCGTTTCGCAGCTCCAAGGCCATGCGCTATGACCACCCGCGCGAGGTACTGCGGCAGCTCGAACCGGCAACCGATTTCCTGCTCGTCGATGGCTACAATATTATCTTTGCATGGGACGATCTCAATGCGCTTGCCGCCGACAATCTGGACACCGCACGGCAAGCGTTGATGGACATCCTGTGTAACTATCAGGCCTATCGCCGCTGTGAACTGATTTTGGTCTTTGACGCCTACCGCGTTCCCAGCAAGTCCGGTCTGGTGGACAGCTATCACAACATCCACGTTGTATACACAAAGGAAGCCGAGACCGCCGATATGTTCATCGAAAAGGTCTCCTACGAAATTAACGGACGGCGCAATGTCCGCGTTGCCACCTCCGACGGGCTGGAACAAATCATCATTCTGGCCCATGGCGCACAGCGTATTTCCGCGCGTGCCTTTCGCGACGAGGTGGAGCAGGTCAACCGCCAGATTCAGGCCGCGATTGAACAACAAAATCGCAGATAATGTAGGTATAATTCCACATATAACAACACCCCTTGATGCCGCATGGCACCAAGGGGTGTTCTCTTTTCTTATTGCATTTGATCACCGACTATTGCCTGCTTCCTCCGAAAGTAATAGCCATAGCCGACCACGTCTGCCAGAAACCAGCCGATCGGAATCGCCGCCCAGATCGCTACAGATCCAATGGATCCCGCCAGCGCATAGGCCAGCACCACGCGTGTGCCGAGCGAAACAATGGTCAGCACCAGCGACATGCCCGGACGCTTGACCGCCCGATAAAAGCCGTACAGCAGGAACAGACAGCCGATGCCGATATAGCACCCGCCCTCGATATGCAAATACTGCACGCCGACCGCGAGCACATCGCTCTCCCCCGCCTGCACAAAAATTCGCATGAGCGGGCGGGCAAACACTACCACAAGCACAGAAATTACCGCGGAAAAGCCAATACTGACCGCAGTTGCCCGCCGAAAGCCCTGCCGCAGTCGCTCTGTCTGTCTCGCACCATAGTTCTGCGCGGTGAACGTCGAAAACGCATTGCCAAAGTCCTGCACCGGCAGATAGGCAAATGAGTCGATTTTGACTGCCGCCGCAAACGCCGCCATCGTTACCGGCCCAAAGCTGTCCACCAAGCGCTGTACCAGCAAGATGCCGAAATTCATCGCCGACTGCTGCGCACAGGTCAGCAAGGAAAGATCCGCAATCTCCTGCAAAATCCGGCGATTCCAGTGTAAATGCTCCCGCCTTGGCAGAAGTTTCTGCCCGCGAAGCGCAACAAACGCCGTGATTCCCAGGCCGGAGACGTACTGTGCGATCACCGTTGCGGCGGCCGCTCCGGCGATGCCCCAGCGAAATCCCAGTACAAACAACAAATCCAACCCGATGTTCAGCACCGCCGAAATTCCCAGAAAAACAAGCGGCACCGAGGAATTTCCCACCGCCCGCAGCAGGCAGGCAAAGAAATTATACAAAAACGTCGCCAGCAATCCCAGAAAAATAATCCAAAGATACTGCCGCATCGCCGTATATAGTTCCATCGGTATCTGTAAAAAGCGCAAAATCGGGTCGAGGAAGGTATAGACAATCCCATTAATGACAACCGTCACAGCCAAAATCAGCCCAAACGCATGTGCTACCGCACTGCGCAGAGAATCGCTATCTTTCCGCCCCAAATAAATGGAAAACAGCGCACCCGAGCCCATAGAAAGTCCCAAAAAGATGGAGGTCAAAAACGTCATCAGCGCATACGCCGAACCAACTGCCGCCAGCGCATCCTTGCCCAATACCTGCCCAACAATCAGCGTATCCGCAATATTATAAAACTGCTGCAACATGTTTCCCGCCACCATCGGCAGCGCAAACAGCAGCAGCCCTTTTGTAATGTTTCCCTTTGTCAGATCCTGATACATATCTCTCACCAAAACGAATACGATTTTCACCAAAAATTATCATAGCACACCGCCCTATGAAACGCAACAATTGCCCTTTCTGCGTCCATCTGCACTTTTTTCAACAAAAAGCACTTTTGTGTTGCAATCATCTTGCAATTTCAAATGTAGTATGCTATACTACATTTAATTTCATTAGTTTATTAAATTATATTCGCAGCATAGAAAAAGGAGCTATCCTATGAATCTTCCTTCTCTTTCGATTGGCCGTCTCAAGCCGTGCCTCCCCGTCATTCAGGGCGGTATGGGCATCGGCATCTCACTTTCCGGTCTCGCCTCTGCCGTTGCCAACGCCGGCGGCATCGGCATTATCTCCGGTGTGCAGATCGGCTTCCGTGATCCGGACTTCCGCCGCGATCCGGTCTCCGCAAATCTCCGCGCGATTGCTTCCGAACTTCAGCGTGCCCGCAAGCTGTCTCCGAACGGCATTATCGGCATGAATTTCATGTCCATCGACGCACATTATGACGAATACGTCACGCAGGCGGTTCGTCACGGTGTGGATCTGATTATCTCTGGCGCCGGACTGCCGCTCTCCCTTCCACGTCTGGCGGAGGGCAGCGACACCGCCCTTGTTCCCATCGTCTCCTCTGCCCGCGCCTGTCGGCTGATTCTCACCTCGTGGTGGAAAAAACATCAGCGTCTGCCGGACGCCGTTGTGGTAGAGGGACCGCTCGCCGGCGGTCATCTCGGCTTCAAGCTGGATGACCTACTCGCCGGTACGAATCAGACGCTTGATGAAATTCTTCCGGAGGTCTGCTCCTATGTGGAGACGTTTGCCGCACAGCACGATACCACCATTCCGGTCATCGCCGCCGGTGGCATCAACTCCTATGAGGATGTCTGCCGCGTCATTCGTCTCGGCGCGTCCGGTGTGCAGGTTGGCACGGAATTCGTCGCCACGCAGGAGTGTGACGCCTCCGACGCGTTTAAGCAGACCTATGTCAACGCGCGCAATGGCGACGCCCGCATCATCAAAAGCCCCACCGGTTTTGCTGCCCGTGCGGTCAATACTCCCTTCTGCCAGCAGGCCTATGACAACGGCGGCGTGCCGATCTCGCATTGCTTCCGCTGTATGCCGGAGATCTGTTCTCCCGACCGTTCTCCCTATTGTCTGTCTCAGGCGCTGTTTGACTCCGCCAACGGCGCTCCCAACGGCGGCCTCGTGTTCTGCGGCGCGCGTGTCGGCGAGATACAGCACATTTCCACCGTGCCGGAGGTCATGCGAAAGCTCTGCGGACTTTCGTAAATTGGATAGAATAAGAGTGCACCGGATGGTTCCGTGCACTCTTTCTTTGTGTTATTCGCCCAGCTCTCGCTCCGCCAGCGCAAGGGCGGATGCAATAACCTGATCCATGTTGTAATACTTGTACTCACCCAGCCGTCCGCCGAAGATTGTCTTGTTCTCCCGCTGCGCCAGCTGCGTATAGCGGGCATACAATGCGCCGTTTTTCTCATCATTGACCGGATAATACGCTTCGTCGCCGACATGCCAGTCCGCCGGATATTCCCGCGTGATAACGGTTTTGGGCTGTGTGCCAAACTCAAAGTGCTTGTGCTCAATGATGCGCGTATACGGCCTCTCGCGATCCGTATAGTTGACCACGGCATTGCCCTGATGATTTTCTTCATTGAGAATCTCACTCTCAAACCGCAGGCTGCGGAACTGGAGTGGGCCATAGCAATAGTCAAAATACTGGTCAATCGCACCGGTGAAGATCACCTTGTCCGCCATCGCGTTATATTTCTCTCGATTCTCCAAATAATCGCAGTTCAACTCCACCGGAATGCCATCCAGCAACCGCTCAAAAATCGGGGTATAGCCGCCCATCGGGATTCCCTGCCACCGATCATTAAAATAATTGTTATCATAGGTAAAGCGAACCGGAAGGCGCTTGATGATAAACGCCGGAAGCTCTGTGCAGTCGCGTCCCCACTGCTTTTCCGTATAGCCCTTGACCAGCTTCTGATAGATGTCCGTGCCAACCAGAGAAATCGCCTGCTCCTCCAGATTCTTCGGCTGCGCGACATCGCCCTTCTGCCGCTCGATGATCTCCTTTGCTTCCCTCGGCGTGGAGATATTCCACAGCTTGCTGAATGTGTTCATGTTAAACGGCATGTTATAGATTTCGCCGTGGTAGTTCGCGATTGGCGAGTTGACATAGTTATTGAACTCGGCGAACTGGTTGATATACTCCCACACCTTTCGGTCGGACGTATGAAAAATATGTGCGCCGAACTGATGGACGTGGATATCCTCCACTGTGTCAGTATAGCAATTGCCGCCAATCTGCGCGCGCTTTTCCAACACCAAGCAGCTTTTTCCGTGGCGTTTCGCCTCATGAGCAAACACACTGCCAAAGAAACCGGCACCGACAATCAGATAATCGTATTTCATGGATGCATTCTCTCCTGTATCGTCATACTGTGATCCAAACTTGCCCTATCATTATACCTTGTTTGCGAAATAGCGTCAATGGCACAACAAAAACCGCCGTCAACAGACAGCGGTTTGCTCATCAAAAACGAATCTTTACTTCAAAATCCTGTCGGCAGCGCGGACAGCACACCATATGTTTGCCCCGCTTGCGCGGCAAACGCAGAACCGACTGGCAGTGCGGACACTGGCGGTAGCGATAATGCCTCCACTCTTTGATCTTGCGCACCTGAAACAGAAAGCCTGTGTGGATGGAATGACAAATCGACTGGAACTTGGCGTTCTCCTGCTGCCGCTTCCAGGTATTGCGTGAAAGCATACGGAAAAACGTGACAACAAACAGCACCATGGAAATCCAGTACATTCCCTGCCAATGAGTCACCCAAAAGCCAAACAAAAACAGGAAATAACCCCAAAGCGTCACTCGTCCCAGTGAGTCAAATCCATATCGTCCATACATGATTCTCTGTAAAAAATTTCTCATAATTTTTCTCCTGAACTATTGAAAACACGACAACGCGTTGTTATAATATCCACAATGTTTTTCCCCTGCCATACGGAAGGAGTGCTTATGGGAACCTACGTCGATGCCCGTGAGAAAACCCGAAATAATCTAGTCAATGCATTTTGGGATCTCTATTGTCAAAAAGACATCAATAAAATCACCATCAAAGAAATCACTGACCGCGCCGGATATAACCGCGCCACATTCTATATCTATTTCAAGAACGCTCAACAGGTGCTCGATTACGTCGAAGAGCAGCTCTACGCCATCATGCGGGAGCCGAGCCAGAAGCCCCAATCCAACAGCGATTTTGAATCCATGCTGCAGCAGGTTGTCGCACAGTTGGACAAAAACAGCCGATTCCTATGTGTTCTTCTTTCCGAACACGGCGACCCAAAGTTCGCCAGCGAATTTCGTCAGCATCTGCGCCGCCAGATCACGCAAATCGTCGAGGCCGGTGATCTGGAGACCACTGTTCCGCTGGATGTCGCGCTGGATTTTCTCATCGGCGGTTTAAGCAATTGTCTGCAAATCTGGTACCACGAGCGCCCCAATGTTTCCTCAGCAGAGCTGGTACACAGCACGCTGGAAATGATCTTTCACGGAATTTTGCATATTCCGCAAAACGGCAGCATACGCTAATGTCCCTTTGTGATACTATTATTGTAATCCACCGGACATGGAAAATCAACCGAAAACCAGACAATTTGTTTGCTAACTATCGGTTTTTTGAATTGTTTTCAGTTTTTTCACAGTTTATTTGTATTTTACTCAAAAGAAAATTCACATCTGTTTTTCAAAAAATTCATCACACCCAAAAGACCGCCTTACCACTCGGTAAGACGGTCTTTTTTTAATCCTTTGCGTGTTTCAGCTGTGTAATTTTCTGATCCTTTTCCGCGATCTCTCGCACCAGATCGACAATCATGTCTCGATAATAGGTGTTGAGCTGTTCTACCACTTCGCCGGTCTCCTCCGGATCATAACCGCCGAACAAAACCGACTTGACATTCAGATGAAGCTTTCCCTGATTATCACGATGATAAAAATCTCCCAATTCTTTTGGCAATGTTCTGCTGTCTGTCATCATGCGGACGCCTCCTTTGTCTTGCTTACCGCATCCCCGTTCTTGAGTTCCTCAATCAAATCCGGATCCAGCAGGATCTCGGCGATGTCCGAACAAAATTCTCCGATTGTCTCCAGATCGTGAAGTACATCGGTGTACGCCACGGTATTTTCCGGAGAACAGGAGCCAAGCTGTAAGCGCTCCATATGCTTCTGGCTCAGTCGGCGTTCCAGTCCTTCGATATCCTCCTGCTGGTGGATAATCGTCGCTGCCAGCGTCGTATCGCTCGTGTCGAGCGCCTGTACCGTGTCATCCAGCATCTTATTTACCTTGTGAAAGGTCTCCTTGAGCTCCTCCATCGCCGTCTCGGTAAAGGTATATCCCTTTTCCTTTTTCAGCTTGGCGAAGTTGGAAATGCTGGTCAGCTGGTCGCCGATGCGCTCAAAGTCACTCGCCGCGTGAATCAGCTTAGATACCGTACCTGATTGTTTGGCGGTCAGATAACCGGTTGTGCACAGAGAGGATAGGTAATTCGTCGTCTTGTCCTGAAGAATATCCACGATGTCCTCCAGTTCATAAACCTTTTCCATCTTTTCATCCGCGCCGAAGATAAATCCGACACAAGCCACGTGTGCCATATCCGCTACATACTGGCCAATGCGAACCAGCTCGTTGCGGGTCAGGTTCAAGGCCGCCGACGGAAGGTGACGGACATTGTTGTCAAGGAATCGCGGCTCGTATTCCGGAACCTCGGCGATCTCCTTGTTCGGAAGAACCTTCATGACCAGCTTAACCAGTACCGGAAGCAGCGGCAGCCAGATCAATGTCATGATAATATTAAAGCAGGTGTGTGCGTTTGCAATCTGTCGTGCAATGACATCCACTTCATTTCCCTTCGGGGAGATCCACTGGATGAACTGTGCGTACCACGGGACAATCCAGATGAAAATACATGCACCGGAAATATTAAAGAAGCAGTGAGCCAGCGCCGTGCGCTTTGCCTGCCGTGGCTGACCGACCGAAGCCAGCAGAGCGGTAATCGTTGTGCCGATATTGTCACCAAGTAGAATCGGAATCGCACCGGTCAGACCTAGAATGCTGGTCACGCCATCTGCCATCGGCTGCGAGGCAAAGTTTTGAAGCACCGCAATCGTTGCCGAAGAGCTCTGTACCACCAGCGTCATCAGCGTACCCGTCAGTACACCGAGCACCGGAATGTGCCCGACATAGCCAATCATATCCAAAAAGACCGGGCTGGAAGCCAGCGGCTTCATCACGCTGCTCATCGTATTGATGCCGACAAACAGCAAGCCAAATGCGAAGATGGTCTGTCCAATGTTCTTGACCTGTTCCTTCTTCGGGAAGAAGTACAGTACAAAGCCGATAAATACCAGCGGCCAGATAAAGTCGTCAATCTTAAACGCAATAATCTGTGCCGTCATCGTCGTACCGATGTTGGCACCCAAGATAACCGACACAGCCTGCGGCAGGCTCATCAAGCCCGCGCTGACAAAACCAATGACCATGACCGTCGTCGCCGAAGAGCTTTGCAGCACTGCGGTGACCAGCGCGCCCGCCAGAACACCGATAATCGGGTTCTTGGTCAGCACGCTCAAAATCTGACGCATTCGCTCGCCGGCCGCCTTTTGCAGACCTTCGCTCATGAGGTTCATGCCGAAGATAAATACGGCCAAGCCTCCCAACAGACCACCTAACGTGGTAAAAATCTCACTGCTCATAGATTGCTTCATTCTCCTTAATAGTAGTCTTTCCTTTGTTTGATTCTACTATATCAGAGCATTGTAAAATCGACGTGCAGAACTGTGTAAAATCTGAGTAAAATTATCCCGGAATATCGCCGACGCCATTCAGCACCAGACGCGGACGGTACGGATAGCTTTCGATCTCGCTGCGCGACGTGACGCCCGACAGAACCAGCGCGGTATCTAGGCCGGTTTCAATGCCCGCAATGATGTCGGTATCCATGCGGTCGCCGATAATCGCAACGTTCTCGGAGTGTGCTCCCAGCAGGCGCAGACCCGTACGCATCATCAGCGGATTCGGCTTGCCGACAAAGTACGCCTTCTTGTTGGTCGCCAGCTCAATCGGTGCAATCATTGCGCGGCAGCTCGGCAGGATACCAAACTCTGACGGACCGGTCAGGTCGCTGTTCGTACCGATCAGGCGCGCACCGCGCTCCACCAGCCGGATTGCGCGAACAATCTGGTCATAATTATAGCTGTCCGGCTCGCCAAAGATGACAAAATCCGGGTCAACGTCATTAAACGGAATACCGGCCGCGTACAGCGCATTTTGCAAGCCGTGCTCACCGATGACATAGGCGCTTGCGCCCGGTGCCTGACTGGCAACAAAGTTCGCCGTAGCCAGCGCACTGGTATAGAAATGTGACGGATCAACATCCAGTCCCATTCTCTTGAGCTTCTGCGCCAGCTCTACCGGCGTCGAGCGGCTGGAATTGGTCAAAAACAGGAACTTCTTTCCCTCTGCATACAGCCACTCCACGAACTCCGTCACACCCGGCAGCAGCTTGTTGCCGTGATAGATGACACCGTCCATGTCGCACAGGAAGCCTTCTCTTTGTCTTAATTCATTCATGGTATCCATTCCTTTCCCGCAGCTCCGGCGCAAAACCACTGCTTTGCGGAGCATCGTGTTCGGGCGCATTGGGTTCTCCATCGCGCCTAATTCCTCATCGTTCGTATTTTCCGGCGCTTTTCTGGCTTTTATCCAGTTTTCTCCGAAAAAACGCGTATGGCTCATTATACCACACGCGGAACACGGTAGGAAGTGCCGCCATGCAACTTTAACCGATTGGTAACAGTTTTGGAGCGTTCGCCCCGCTGTAATCCTTTTCACATGCTCTCTCCGTCATTCCGCATTCTTTTTACGCCGTGATGCGGTATCCCACCCCGCGCTGTGTCTCAATCTGTGCGCCGCAGCGGCCCAGCTTTTTGCGCAGGGTGTTGATGTGAATATCGATTGTTCTCGTCTCGCCTTGATGTTTCGTTCCCCAAATTTTCTGAAGCATCTCTTCCCGTGTTACAGTGACATTCGGATGCTGCAATAAATAGCACAGCATCAAAAATTCCTTTTTAGTCAGCGCAACTTCCTCTTCCGATGACAGCACAACATGCTGCTGCAAATTCACCTGAATCTGCCCACAGCGCAGGACATCCTTTCGTATCCTGCCGCCGCTTTGCATTCCGCGGCGTGTCACGGCACGCACTCGTGCCAGCAGCTCCAGCAAACCAAACGGTTTTCGGATACAATCATCTGACCCTTCGTCCAAGCAGCGAACAGCGTCCATCTCCTCGGCTCCCTCCACCATCATGATAACCGGAACATCCCGCGTCTCCGGTATCGCCCGAATGCGGTTCAAAATTGTAATCCCATCCTCTTCTCTTAGCCTGCGCGCCAGCAAGATAACATCTACCGTCTCACATGCCAAAGCGGCAAACAGACCTTTGCTGCTCGTAAAGCTACGGGTCTGCATGCCGTTGTTTTCCAATGTATATTTGACCAGCTGGCGAATGCTTTCATCCTCTTCTACGATATAGACATTCATCGGGGGTCACCTGTCCTTTACATGACACGGGAGTCTTTGTGCGCGCCGGTTACGGAAAATACCACCCACTCTGCAATATTTACCGCGTGATCACCAATGCGCTCAAAATACTTAGCAATCATCAGCAAATCCATCATCTGATCCGGGTTCACTGTACTGTGCTTCAGCTGTTCCACCAGCTGATCGCGCGTGCTCAAAAACGCCTTATCCACGACATTGTCATAGTGAATGACGAAATGTGCCTGATCCAAATTCTCCCGCACAAAGGCATTGATGGAATCGCGCACCATCTTCATCGTCGCCGCCGCCATCTCCGAAATGCCGCTCGGCATCGTAAAAACCGGCTTGTCGCACAAGTAGACGACAATCTCCGCAATGTCCGCCGCCTGATCACCAATTCTCTCCAGATCGGTAATCATCTTCAGTGCTGTGGAAACATTGCGCAGATCCTTCGCCACCGGCTGCTGCTGAAGCAGCAGCCGCAGACAGCAGCGCTCAATGTCCTTTTCCTTCTGATCAACCTCATCATCATTTTCCATGATTTTGCGTGCCTTTGCCGCATCCATCTTTTGCAGCGCATCCACCGCCTGATCAATCGCGTTTTCTGCCAGAGAGGCCATCTGGATCAGCTGCTCATGCATGTCATTTAATTCATGTTCAAACCGTGTTCTCATTCCGATGTGTCCTCCTATTATCCGAATCGTCCAGTGATATAATCTTCCGTGCGCTTGTCCTTCGGAGAAGCAAACATCTCTTCTGTGTCACTGTACTCGATGATTTCGCCCAACAGAAAGAACGCCGTGCGATCCGCGACACGCGTTGCCTGCTGCATGTTATGGGTAACCATCACGATGGTATAGTTATCCTTGAGTGTATCCACCAGCTCCTCAACCTTGTTCGTGGAAATCGGGTCCAGCGCCGAGGTCGGCTCATCCATCAGCAGTACCTCCGGCTCTACCGCCAGCGCACGCGCAATACACAGACGCTGCTGCTGTCCGCCGGACATGCCGAGCGCGCTCTTGTTCAGACGATCCTTTACCTCATCCCAAATTGCGGCGCCGCGCAGGCTGCGCTCTACTAGCTCATCCAGCTTCTTCTTATTGTGAATGCCGTGCGTGCGCGGTCCAAAGGCAATGTTGTCATAAATGCTCATCGGGAACGGGTTTGGCTTCTGGAACACCATGCCGACGCGGCGGCGCAGCAGATTGACATCCATGCTTCCATAAATATCCTCTCCGTCCAGCGTGACTATACCGTCAATCTTACAGCCCTCCACCAGATCATTCATGCGGTTAAGTGTCTTGAGCAGCGTGGATTTGCCGCAGCCGGACGGTCCGATAAACGCCGTCACCTGATTTTCCGGCAAATCAATATTGATATTTTTCAGTGCATGGAACGAACCGTAATGCAGATCCAGATCCTGCACGCGAATTTTTGTATTCATGTTGACTCTCTCCCTGTTGTTACGATTTCGTCAGCTTGCGCGCAATCAGCGCGGACAGCGTGTTCATGACCAGAACGATAATCAGCAGGACAACCGCCGTCGCGTAGGCCTGATTGGTGTGTAGACCCTCGCTGGACAGGCAGTACATATGCACCGCCAGCGTGCGTCCCGAGCTCATCAGCGAGTTTGCCATATCCGTCGAGGTGCCCGCCGTGTACATCAGCGCTGCCGTCTCACCGACCACGCGGCCGACCGCCAGAATAATGCCTGCCAGAATGCCCGGCATAGCGCTCGGCAGTACGATGCGGAACGTTGTGCGCAGGCGTCCAGCGCCTAAGCCAAAGCTCGCCTCACGATACATATCCGGCACGGCAATTAGCGCCTCTTCCGTGCTGCGCATAATCAGCGGCAGAATCATGATAGACAGCGTCATCGCGCCAGCCAGCAGTGACATACCCCAATGCAGCTGCGTGACAAAGAACAGTAGGCCAAACAGACCGTATACAATGGACGGAATGCCGGACAGGGTTTCCGCTGTCAGCCGCATCAGACCGACGAGCTTGTTGCCGCGCTTAGCGTATTCCACCAGATAAATCGCCGTAAATACACTGATCGGAATCGCGATCAGCAGCGAAAGCAGCGTCATCTTTACCGTCGTAATAATTGCCGGCATCATGGAGCAGTTTTCCGACGTGTACTGCATTTCAAACAGCGACGGCGTCAAATACGGGATACCGCGAATTAAAATATATCCAATCAAAAACAGGAGCACAAAGAACGTGAAGAACGATGCCGCATATACCGCTCCTCGCAGCAGCAGTGCCTGCTTTTTTCCGCTCGGCTGCGGATGAGGCGCACGGCTGCGCACCCGTTCTTTTTCTCCGCTCAGCGAAACAGTCGCTGTCGTCGCATTCATACTTTCTCTCCCTTTCTCTTCATCACTGCAAAGCTGATATTGATAATCAAAATAAAGATAAACAGGACCACGCCGGTAGCAATCAGCGCTTCGCGGTGCAGGCCGGTCGCATAGCCCATCTCCAATACAATGTTCGCCGTCATCGTGCGCACGCCCTTGAGCAGTCCCGTCGGAATGCGCGCCTGGTTACCGGCAACCATGATAACCGCCATCGTCTCGCCAATCGCACGTCCGATGCCCAGAACAATCGCCGCCATAATGCCGGACTTTGCCGCCGGCAGAACTGCATAGAATACCGAGCGCTCGTGTGTGGCGCCCAGCGCCAGCGAACCCTCATAATAGCTCTCCGGCACGGCGCGAATCGCCGACTCGCTCAGATTGATAACCGTCGGCAGAATCATAATGCCAAGCAGAATCGCCGCCGCCAGCAGGCTGACACCAGTACATCCCGGAATCTGGCGCATCAGCGGAACCAGTACCACCAGCCCAAAGAAGCCGTAAATAATCGACGGAATGCCCGCCATCAGCTGAACCATCGGCTCCAGCAGGCTGTGCAGCCGCTTCGGGCAGAAGCGCGCGAGGAAGGTTGCCGTCAGTACGCCAATCGGCACACCGATGACAATCGCTCCGATCGTGACACACAAGCTGCCAATAATCATCGGCAGAATGCCATACGAAGCCGGTGAATTTTTCGGGGACCACTCGGTTCCCAGCAGGAAGTTGCCAAATCCGATTTCCTTCATCGCCGGAATGCCGTTGGCAAACAAGAAGTAGCAAATCAATGCAACCGCTACAATCGACATACACGCACAGAGAAAGAACAGGCCGGACATTCCCTTTTCTAGTACTCGTTGTTTTTTCATAATACCCTCGTTGCTATCTTCCAAAAACTCATAGAATCGGTTCCCTCCATTGGTCACTGCCAATGGAGGGAACTTGGTTACATATCGTATAATTGACGCTGCAATTACTTGCTGGTTACATCAGACCAGTCGGTAATCTCACCGGTGAAGATCTGGCGAACCTGATCCAGAGACAGATCGTCTACGCTGTTCTCCGGGTTAACAATGACTGCGATACCGTCCAGAGCGATCTGTACACTGTCCAGATCCTTCTTCTCGTCGTCACTCAACTCACGGGAAGCCATACCGATGTCGCAGATGCCTTCCTTCGTGCTGTTTACGCCCGTCGTGGAGTCCGAAGTCTCAATTGTGATATTGACATCCGGGTTAACCTCTGCATATGCTTCCTTCAGCTTCTCCATAACCGGAGATACCGAAGAGGAACCGGCTACCGTGATATCTCCCTTGGAACCGTCCGACTTGAATTCCTTTGCCTTGGAATCAATCTGAATGTAACCGGCATCCGAAACGACTTCCTGACCATCTGCCGACAGGATGTAGTTGATAAAGTCTGCGGAAGCGCCCTTTGCTTCACCGTTCAGTACGATGTTGAACGGACGAGAAATGCTGTAGTCGCCGCTGAGTACGTTGTCCGTCGTCGCATCGACACCGTCGATCTTAACTGCCTTAACGGAATCGTTCAGCGAACCCATGGAAGCATATCCGATTGCGCTGGTGTCACCGGCAACATTCTGCATCATGACTTCCGTCTGGTTAGCAATAATGGCGTCGGCCGTCGTGTTGTCCACCTTCTGGTCGCCATCCTCGGTCTGCACACCAGTCAGCTCGATAAATGCGCCGCGAGTGCCGGATCCATCCTCACGGGATACTACGCTGATTGCACCGGACGGAGCGGAAGCATCGCCGGAACCAGATGCATCGCTGCTACTGTTGCTGCTCGAGCCACATCCAGCCAGAATACCGGTCAGCATTACGCCAGCCATCAAAGTTCCAAATACACGTCTGTTCATTACTTTGGTTTCCATTGTTATGTTCCTTTCTACACTTTGGTGTATCAATTGTTTTTTCCTTCGTTCAGCATGGTCTATTCTATCAGCGTGATGTAAAGTCCGCACGCAAAAACATGTAAAATCACTGTAATGCTTTGTAAAATTCTCAGTACAGTTATTTTACAGAGCAAGCTTATTTTTCCTCGTTACTCCATCAAAAAAAACGCCCGATTTTCCCCACAAAACCGAGCATTTTTCCTATTATTTTTCTTTATTACAGCACTTTGCTGCCATTTGCCGTCAGCTTAAAGCGCGCTCCAAGCACCTCTGCCGCGCGGCGGCACATAATCATGCGTCCCAAGAAAATCTCAAAATAATCATACATTGTGCAGATGCTCTCATCAATCTGTAAATTCAGCGAAATCTGCTTTTTGTCTGGCTGGATTTTCAGCGTCGACGCCGTGACGGCATAGTTTACGCGGTCATGAATATCAAACGCCGCCTTTTCCTTTTGGCGGACGCGGTTACGGCGCACATCCGTCTTATCCGCAATAATCAGCGCGGCGGAAATCGGATCCATCGCGGTGCCTGTGCTCTCATCATGGTTGCCAATCGCCGAGACAATCATAATCCGATCCTCCAGCGGCAGATCGGTTTTCTTCAAAATATCATTCGCCAGCAGCGCGCCAAACTCTGCATGATGGTTTCGGTTGATGGCGTTGCCGATATCGTGTAAAAATCCCGCCATTTTCGCAAGCTCGACATCACGCTCACTGTATTCGAACTTCTTCAGAATTCGTCCCGCACGCTCAGCGACCAACGTACAGTGCTTGGCGGAATGGTCAGTATAACCGATCACGCCTAAATTGGCATCCGCCTTGCGCAGGAACGCCTGAACCTCTTTGTTTTCCTTGATATGCTTAAAATCCATGTTGTTTCCCTCATTTCTTGTGCTGTACTTTATCCTACGCTCCCTTCCTTCTTTTCTCTATCGCAACATCGTAAAAGCTTGGTAAATCCATTGTAAAATTGCATCAAACGAGAAAAGAGCTGCCCTTCTCGTTGGAGAAAGACAGCTCTTCATTATTTTTTATTTGCGCAGTGCCAGATTTACGGCAGCAGCTCCATGTCACGCGCCAGCTCGATCGTCGTCGCGCCGCTTGCAATCTGTGCCAGTGCATCGATAAAACGGCCAATGCTGGCGATCATCAGCGAGTAATAGTCGCAGATATCTGTCACAATGCGCTCCATCGAGTCGTCCGTATTGACCACCATGTTGTGGCGCATGTAGACCTGACCGGCCTCTTCAAACACACCAAACTGTCCAATCGGGCAGAAATCGTTGCAGTAGAAGATCGCACGCTTGAGCTCCGGCATGTTCTTGTCCGGCATGTTGACCATCAGCGTCGCGTACAGCTGAAACAGCTGCGTGTTCGGACGCGGCATCTTCATCGGCACAAAGCACATCTCGATGATGACATCCTGCTGTACCTTGCCCTGACGGCGTGCCTCAATCCGCGTGATCGGCGGATGACCGTCCTGCCCCTCAAAGAATTCGGTTGGAAAACCATTCTGCTTGAGCACATCCGCCATACAGGACAGAATGCTCTTCTTCTGCTCTTCCAGCTTATCCATAGTGAAAAACCTCTCAAATCATTAAATTTATCCCTTCTTAATGCCGATATCGGTGCGGTACTCCGCCTTGTCGAAGTGAATCTTCTTGACATCTGCATAGGCCTTGGCAATTGCCTCGTCCAGCGTCGGCGCCGTTGCGGTGATACCCAGAACACGTCCGCCGTTCGTGATAATCTTGCCGTCCTTGATCGCTGTGCCGGCGTGGAATACCACAGACTCGGTCACGTCATCCAAACCAGTGATCTCTTTGCCCTTTTCGTATGCCATCGGGTAGCCGCCAGACGCCATAACGACACAGCACGCCGCATTGTCCGCCCACTTGATCTCCATCTCATCCAACTTGCCGTCAATGACCGCATTCATAATGTCGAACAGATCACTGTCCAGACGAGACAGTACCGCCTGCGTCTCCGGATCGCCGAAGCGCGCATTGTACTCGATGACCTTCGGTCCGCGCGGGGTCAGCATCAGACCGAAATACAGAACGCCGACAAACGTCCGGCCTTCCTGTGCCATAGCGGCCACCGTCGGCTTGAAGATGGTCTCCATACACTGGTCTGCAATCTCCTGCGTGTAGAAACGGGACGGAGAGAACGCACCCATACCGCCGGTGTTTGGGCCGCAGTCGTTGTCATAGGCACGCTTGTGATCCTGTGCCGACGGCATGGTCGACAGATTCTTGCCGTCAACAAACGCCAGAACGGATACCTCCGGACCGGTCAGGAACTCTTCAATAACCACGCGTGCACCAGCGCCGCCGAATCGTCCGCCATCAATCGCATCGCGTACCGCCGAGATTGCCTCCTCTTCCGTCATGGCAACCGTAACGCCCTTGCCCAGAGCCAGACCGTCCGCCTTGACAACAATCGGCGCACCCATCTTCTTGATGTAGGAAATCGCTTCCTCACTGCGGTCAAATACCGCGTACTCCGCCGTCGGAATCTGATAGGTCTTCATCAGCTCCTTGGCAAACGACTTGGAACCTTCAATGACCGCCGCATTCTTTCGCGGGCCAAAGGCACGGAAGCCAGCCTCTTCCAGCGCGTCCACCATACCCAGCGACAGCGGGTCATCCGGCGTGACGACAACCAGGTCCGGGTTGTTTGCCTTCGAAAACGCGACCACACCATCAATGTCCGTCGCCTTAATATCCACGCACTCTGCAATCGACGCAATACCGCCGTTGCCCGGTGCACACCAAATCTTATCCACCTTCGGGCTCTTTGCCAGCGTGGCACAGACCGCATGCTCGCGTCCGCCGCCGCCGATAACCAATACTTTCATCGAACGAATCCTCCCCATTTGTTGCAAATCCGGGTCTTCCAAACCCTTTCCAAAAACCCACCAAAAGTCAGGCACGAATTTCTTCGCACCTGACTTGGTTTGGTTATCTATATTTTTTAGTGATGGAACAGACGCATTCCAGTAAACGCCATCGCAATACCGTACTTATTGCAGGTATCAATGACATTGTCGTCGCGGATCGAGCCGCCCGGCTGTACAATGTACTCAACGCCGGACTTTCTCGCGCGTTCTACGTTATCGCCAAACGGGAAGAACGCATCCGAGCCAACCGTAACGCCGGACTGCTGTGCAATCCAAGCCTTCTTTTCTTCGCGGGTCAGCACTTCCGGCTTTACCTTGAAGATCTGCTGCCACTCGCCCTCTGTCAGAACGTCCTCATACTCATCCGAGATGTAAACATCAATGGCATTGTCACGGTTCGGGCGGCGAATGTTGTCAATAAACTGGAGACCCAGCACCTTCGGATGATGGCGCAGTGCCCAGTTGTCCGCTTTGTTGCCCGCCAGACGTGTGCAATGGATACGGCTCTGCTGACCGGCGCCAACGCCGATTGCCTGACCGTTCTTGACATAGCAAACCGAGTTGGACTGTGTGTACTTCAGCGTAATCAGCGAGACGATCATGTCCAGCTTCGCCTGTTCAGTCAGCTCCTTGTTCTCCGTGACCAAATTGGTCAGCAGATCCGTGCTGATCTTATAGTTGTTGCGGCCCTGCTGGAACGTAACACCATAAATGTCGCGGTACTCTTCCTCTGCCGGAACATAGTTCGGGTCAATCTTAACCACGTTAAAGCTGCCCTTACGCTTGCTGCGCAGAATTTCCAGCGCCTCTTCCGTGTAGTCCGGCGCGATGATGCCGTCGGAAACCTCACCCTTCAGGTAGGTTGCTGTCGCCGCATCACAGGTGTCGGACAGCGCTGCCCAGTCACCATAGGAGCACAGACGGTCTGCGCCGCGTGCGCGGATGTAGGCACACGCAATCGGAGACAGCTCTTCCTGCTCGACAAAATAGATCTGCTTCTCCACGTCAGACAGCGGCAGACCGATGGCTGCGCCAGCCGGAGAAACGTGCTTGAACGAAGCCGCCGCCGGATAACCGGTGGCCTCCTTCAGCTCCTTGACCAGCTGCCAGCTGTTGAAGGCATCACAGAAATTGATATAGCCCGGCTTGCCGTTGAGCACCTCAATCGGCAGCTCGCCGTCCTTCATGAAAATACGAGCCGGCTTCTGATTCGGATTACAACCATATTTCAGTTCGAGTTCTTTCATTGGGATACCTCTCTTTTACTTCGCGTGCTTATTGCAAATCATGGTTTCCGCCTCACCGGTCGCCAGATCAATAAAGCTGGTGTACAGCGAGACCTTGTTGTCCTCATTCAGGCTGTTCCAGATGATCTCAGTAAACTGCTTGAGATCACCCTCGACACGAATGGTCTCCGGCTCGCCCTCAAACGACGGCAGCGGATTTCCATCGCACTGATAGGTATGAATGAAGTGACCCAGGCCGGCACGCGGCGCGTCATATTCAAAGAAGAAGCGCTTGTTGCACGCCGGATCGCCGTCAAAGCTCTTGAGGATGGACATCTCATACGCGCCGTCCTTTTCCACAATTGCCGAAATGCGCGGCGTATAGTTCGGGCCGTCCGGCTCATACTGGCGGGTGCGCAGTGCTTCAATATAGCTCTTGCCTGCCGCCAGACCATCACGAACCGTGTCGGTCTGGTCGCCATTGGTCACAATGGTCGCGCCCTCAAACACGCGAACCGGATGGTAGATAATCAGCGACGGATCCACCATCTTGGACGGATCAAACGCCTCCGTGCGGATACCGTCCTCGGTTTCCGTAAACACACGGTTGCGGCTGTTCTCGCTGCGTCCCATGATAAAGTACGCGATAACCGCGCGCTTGTCGTCTGCGCTGCGTCCAACCACGATGCCGCGGCCCGGATAGCTGTTTTCCCGCAGCAGCGCTGCAATATCAAAAATTTCCATAGTCTATTGTCCTCTTATTTTGCAATATGAACCACGCCGTCCGTTACCGACAGCTTGCCGTCACAGTAGTCCGAGATCGCCTTGGGCAGCAGCTTCCATTCCGCCTGCTCCATAATGCGTCTCTGGAGCACCTCCGGGGTGTCTCCCTCGCAGACCTCCACGGCCTTCTGGGCGATAATCGGGCCGCCGTCCGTCACGGCATTGACGAAATGTACCGTCGCGCCGCTGACCTTCACGCCCTTCGCCAGCGCGGCCTCATGCACGCGCATGCCGTAGAAGCCGTCGCCGCAAAACGACGGAATCAGCGACGGGTGAACATTGATAATCCGATTTTCAAACGTGCGGCAAAAGCTCTCCGACAGAACCGTCATGAAGCCCGCCAAAACGACCAGCTCAATGTTCTGTTCCTTCAGAAACTGCTCCAGCGCGTCGGAATACGCCTGTGCGTCGGTGTAATCCTTTCGCGTCATCACATGTGCCGGAACACCGGCCTGCTCCGCGCGGGTCAGCGCATACGCCCCCGCCTTGGAGGAAATGACGGCGCAGATTCGTCCGTTCGGAATCTCTCCACGCGCCGAAGCGTCTAAAATCGCCTGCAGATTGGTTCCGCCGCCGGAAACCAGAACCGCAATGTTTACCATACCTCGACTCCCTTTTCGCCGTCCTTGCACTCGCCGATGACATAGCCCTGCTCACCAGCGGCAGCAATAACCTCCAGCGCCTTATCGACGTCGTTCTTGTCCACAGCCAGAACCAGACCAGCGCCCATGTTGAACGTATTGTACATGTCACGCTCCGGAATGTTGCCGGTGGACTGAATCAGCTTGAAGATCTCCGGCGTCGGCAAGGATGCCTTCTCCACCGAAGCCAGAATGTTGTCCGGCAGCATACGCGGAATGTTCTCATAGAATCCGCCGCCGGTGATATGGCTCATACCCTTGATATGGCACTGGGAAATCAGGGACTGAATAACCTTGACATAGATCTTGGTCGGAGTCAGCAGCTCTTCGCCCAGCGTCTTGCCGAACTCGGCAATATAACGGCGCACCGACTTTTCATTGATTCCCAGTGTCTTGCGCACGAGCGAATAGCCGTTGGAATGTACACCAGAGGATGCAATCGCAACCAGAACATCGCCTGTAGCAATCGTCGTGCCGTCGATCATCTTGTCATGGTCAACCATACCGACCGAGAAGCCCGCCAGATCGTACTCGTCCACCGGATAGAAACCCGGCATCTCTGCGGTCTCGCCGCCGACCAGCGCGCAGCCTGCCTGACGGCAACCCTCCGAAACGCCCTTGACCAGCTGTGCAATGCGCTCCGGATAGTTCTTGCCAACGGCAAGATAGTCCAGGAAAAACAGCGGCTGTGCACCACAGCACGCAATGTCATTGACACACATCGCGACACAGTCAATGCCGACCGTATCGTGCTTGTCCATCAGAAACGCCAGCTTGAGCTTGGTGCCGACACCGTCCGTGCCGGAGACCAGAATCGGGCGCTTCATATCCTTAATATTAGGCTCAAACATACCGCCAAAGCCGCCGATCGAGCCAAGTACGCCGGGAATATAGGTGCTCTCAACAAACGGCTTCATCTGCTTTACTGCTTCGTATCCGGCGGTGACATCTACACCCGCCGCCTTATAGCTCTCAGAACGACTATTAACCATGTTTATTTATCCCACTTTCAAAAATATTTTTTTCCACCGTATCCGGCGTCGGAATCGGGTAGTGACCGCTGAAGCAGCCGGTGCAGAATCCGCACCGCGCGCCCACAGCAATTTTTTCCGTCGCCTCCAGCGACAGATAGCCCAGAGAATCCACTCCAACAATGTCACGAATTTCATCCACCGTGCGGTTATAGGCAATCAAATGCTCGCGATCCGGTACGTCCGTGCCGAAGAAGCACGGATGCAGGAACGGCGGCGCCGAAATGCGCATGTGTACTTCCTTCGCACCCGCGTCGCGCAAAATCTTAACCAGGCGCGCACACGTCGTGCCGCGGACAATCGAATCATCTACCATAATGACGCGCTTGCCTTCTACCGCATACTTCAGCGCGTTCAGCTTCATGCGCACCGAGCGCTCGCGGTTCTTCTGTCCCGGCTGAATAAAAGTACGTCCGATATATCGGTTTTTAATCAGGCCAACACCATACGGAATACCCGATGCCTTGGCATAACCAATGGCCGCTGGAATGCCGCTGTCCGGCACGCCGATGACAACATCAGCCTCCACCGGATGCTCCTCCGCCAGATAGCGTCCCGCTTCCTGACGGGCAAACTCAACCGACGCGCCGTCGATCACCGAATCTGGACGGGCAAAGTAAATATACTCAAACACACAGGTCGTCGGATCACACTTGATCGGGTAGTGCAGCGAGCGCATCTCGCCGTCCTCCACCACGATGACCTCACCCGGCTCGACATCACGGATAAACTCTGCGCCGATGGTGTCCAGCGCACAGGTTTCCGAGCAGAAAATGTACGATTTTCCGGTCTTGCCGATGACCAGCGGGCGAAATCCGTGGGGATCGCGCGCTGCAATCATCTTGCGCGGCGACATAACAACCAGAGAATATGCGCCTTGAATGACCGACATGGCATTCAGAACCGCCATCTCGATGCTGCCGCATTTAATGCGCTCCTGCACAATCGTGTACGCCAGAACCTCGGTGTCCGACGAGGAGTTGAAGATACCGCCCGTCGTTTCAATGTTCTTGCGCAGCGCGACGGCATTGACCAGATTTCCATTGTGTGCCAGCGCCAGATTACCCTTACAGTGCGTAATGCTCAGCGGCTGCGCGTTTTCGCGCGACTGCAAGCCGGTCGTCGAATAGCGGACATGACCAATCGCCATATTGCCCGGCATATTGTCCAGAATCTGCTGGTTAAACACGTCGTTGACCAGACCCAGATCCTTGTGCGTACGAATCACACCGTCGTTGTTGACCGAGATGCCGCATGCTTCCTGACCGCGATGCTGGAGCGCAAACAGCGCCGCATACGCTTCGTGCGCCGGACTCAGTCGGTCGGCGTCGTCCGGATGCACGTACAGCCCAAATACACCGCATTCTTCATGCACCTTGTCCGACGCAAACGGCGTCATCGGTGCTTTTCTCATCGTATACTTCATTGGAGCTTTGACACGCTTAGTCCGCAAACTGCTCACGAATTGCGGCGTCCTTTGCCTCAACCTTTGCCTGCATGTCAGCCTTAAACTGCTGCAGCTTCGCACCCAGAGAAGCGTCCTCCAGCGCCAGCATCTGTACTGCCAGAATTGCCGCATTCTCCGCGCCGTTTACGCCAACGGTTGCTACCGGAATACCGGTCGGCATCTGTACGATGGACAGCAGGCTGTCCAGACCGTCCATGAACGAAGACTTGATCGGCACGCCGATTACCGGAAGCGTCGTGTTAGCAGCCAGAACGCCGCCCAGATGCGCTGCCTTGCCTGCCGCTGCAATAATTACGCCGTAGCCGTCTGCTGCTGCGTTCTTGGACAGCTGCTCCGCAGCCGCCGGAGTACGGTGTGCAGAAACGATGCGGACATCAAACGGGACCTCGAAATCACGCAGCTTGTTGATTGCGCCTTCCATTACCTTCAGATCGCTGTCCGAACCCATGACAATACATACTTTTTTCATCTTGGAACCCTCCCGATTACGAAAAACGAATTGCGCAGAAAAAACAACACAGGACCCCGTGCATAAATGCACGACGCCCTGCTATTCTGTGCTTATATTGGTTGCATTTTAGTCAAAAATCCCGCAAAAAAGCGATGCAGGTGTACAGAAAATAAGCCGTCACACCGACGGCGGGATCCGTGGAAAAAACCGTAATTGTTCATCATTCGATCCCCTTTCCGCACTCACCAATTAAACGGGAAACTTTACCTATATTTTATAACATCACCGTGTGAAAAACAAGCGGTTTTCTCCGCCGGTCTGCAAGATTGTGAACTATGTTATTTCACGCGAAGCTGCAAGTGCGCATTTTGTAGGTTTTGAATGAGAAACCCGATTTGCGCTTTCTCCCTCACTCCGACGCACAAGCCCGCGTAATCTTGCACCCACAGCGCCGCGCCAGCGCCGCCGACTCCGCATCCTCGCCCGTACACAGATACTGCTCTGCCCGCTTCATGGCTTCTTCCGCCTTGTCCAGCGGATAGGTAAGCCACTTGCGCTCCAAACGGACCGTCTCCGGATGCTCGCAAATCAGGTAGACCGGAGCATATGGATCCCGTTCCAGCGCCTGTGCAATCGCCTGCTCCGCCTTTGGTCCGTCGTACAGCACAATACCGTCGCGCTCTTTATTCCGGCGTGCGAATTTCCCCAGCACGGTCTGGTAATTGCGCTCCTGCGTCCGGCGCATCGCTTCAATAGAATACGATGCCTCGGCGCGTTCCAGCTGCCTCTCCGCGAACATCTGCCGTCGATCCGCATTTGCAGCGACCTCCTCCAGTGCATGTGCCAGCGCATCCACGTCGCCCGGCTGAAAAATATATCCCGTCTCTCCATCGAGAATCAGCTCGCTCATGCCGCCGACATCCGAGCAGATCGGCACACAACCCTCACGAATGCCCTCCAGAATGGAATACGGGAAGGTCTCCGAAAGAGAGGTCAGCAGTGTGACATCCATCGCGGCGAAAAACGGCGCAATCTCCGTCACCCAGCCACAGAATATCACCTTATCCGATACGCCAAGCTCCTGCGCCTGCGTCCGCAGCTTGTCCTCATCCTCTCCGATTCCCGCCAGAAACAGCCGCAGCTCCGGCTGTACTTCGGCGGCCTTGGCAAACGCCGCAATCGCCGTCGGAATATCCTTCACCGGCGTCAGACGTGCCGCCAGACCGCAAAGAACCATGGAATCGTCCACTTCTACTCCGTATTTTTCCCGACAGTAAGCGGTACGGTCAAAATTTCTCAGCGGATGGCTGAAATCCATGCCGTTGTAAATCGTCATCACACGGTACGGCGAAAAGCCGCGCGAAATCAAAGTCTGCGCCATGCGGTCTGCGACCGCCTGATAAAAGTCCAGCTTGCGCAGCGACCGCGCGTTGATCGTTCCCAGCGTGTATTGCTTCCACGGCATACCCATATAGTCCAGCCTATAATCCGAATGCATCGTGGTCATGACCGGAATCTCTCGCTTGGCGCGCACCATCGCGCCGATCATGTTGGCTCGCGCGCCGTGGCAGTGAATCACGTCCGGCTGCATCTTGTCCACAATACGCAGCACCGCATTGCGCGCTGCGATCGGATTGCGCAGGAGCACCAGCTCCACCCGCAACCCCTCTTCCATCATCTCGCGCGGAAACGGGCCGTCCCGAAAGCTCACCATGCATACCTCATGGTACTTGTTCAGCTCGCGCACCAACGAAAAAATATGTGTTTTCGCGCCGCCGATATCGCCGCCGCCCATCATATGTAAAATCTTCAATGAAAATTCCTCCAATGTTTCCCTCTTGTGTTCTGTCCGTATCTCCATGTTCTTTTATTATACACGATTTTCTCCCCACCGTGTGCACAAATTGCAGCTCTGCGAAAAATATGCTATACTGTTTCCACAACCATCATTCCCATGATCATCGGCGAGGAGGTTTACTATGCAGTGGAATACAGACCCGACAACCAAACGCATTGACTGCGCCGCCGCCGATCTGATCGACGAGCTGTGCGCCCAGCCGCTCCCTGCTCCCTGCCGCCGCACCGGACAGCAGCTTTGGGATTGGCTGACCAAACGCTATCCGGTGGAGTCTCTGCCGGAAGAGCATCCCGCCTATGCACAGACCGCTTTGTCCACGCTGGAGCTATATTGTCCGGAGGATGCCTCCTATCTTCCACCCGTTCCGGAACAGCGCGCGGAAGCCGCGCTGCACAGCGCTCCGGATCTCCAGCTGCGCTGTGTGCAGCTCCGTCCGGAGGGTTCTGCTCTTCCGCTGTACGAGGAGCAGGAGCGTGAGTTCCGCCGCCGCATCGGCGACACCGGTCTGCCATGGAGACGACAGCCGATTCTCGTCTGTTTGGAACTGACCCATGGCTATCGGTTGGTCATCGGCTCGCAAACGCTGTCGGATGAGCTAACCGTCGCCCATGGCATCACGCAGGGAGATCTCGACGACCGTTCGCCGGAGCTGCTCGCCTATCTCCGCGCACGTCACGCCCTGTCGCTTTAATGTGTGCCGAATTCTTTTTTGAATTTTTTTCATTCTCCTATTGCATTTTTCTTAAAAAAGAGTATACTGTGCTTAGTTGTTATCCCACCGTTCCTTCTTCGGAATGCGGAGTGTTATCCCCTTTATTAGCATATTTTTCTCCCATCGGGTGATAGGATAACCAGTATCGTGAGACTGCAAAGATGCAGGTCTACCTTTGGTAGGCTTGCATCTTTTTTGTTTCTCCGCTTTTACTACCGTCAAATACATTCTACGATAAAGAGAGGCAGGATCTTATGGACACTATTTCCCTCCCCAAGGCATATGTCGATGTCATTGCCGACTGTGCCGCGCACATCGGTCAATCCGTCACCTTCCGCGGAACGATTCATCGCGTCCGCGACATGTCGGACTTTTCCTTCGTCATCATTCGCGTGGATCGCGGTCTGATTCAATGTCTGGTCTCCGGCGACACACTGGGCGACATCGCCCGTTCGGACATTCGTGACGCTATGGTTGTCGAAGTCACCGGCGATGTGCGCGAAGAACTGCGCGCCGAAAATGGCTTTGAAGTTGTACTCACTGCCATGACTATTCTGTCTGAGCCGTTCGAGCAAATGCCAGTTCCGCTCAGCAAAAAATACATGGGCATCAATATGGACACCAACCTGGACTATCGTCCGGTTACCCTGCGCCATCCGCGCAGCAAGGCGATTTTCCGCATTCAGGCTGCCATTGCCGATGGCTTTGCTGATTACATGCGCTCCCAGGGCTTTGTCCACATGACCTCCCCGAAAATTGTTGCCGCCGGTGCGGAGGGCGGCGCGAATATTTTCAAGCTGGATTACTTTGGTCAGAAAGCCTATCTGGCACAGTCTCCGCAGTTTTACAAGCAGTATCTCGCCTGCGTCTATGGACGCGTGTTTGAGATCGGCGACGTGTTCCGCGCCGAGCGTCACTCCACCTCCCGTCACCTGAATGAGTATATCGGTCTGGACTTCGAGATGGCGTATATCGACTCCATGCGCGATGTCATGGAGATGGAAACCGGCATGTTAAAGTATGTCATGGACTTCCTGCGCAAGGAGTGTCCGCAGGAAATCGCTCTACTGGACGCCGATGTTCCGACCATCACGACCATTCCGTCGGTTACCTTTAAGGAAGCCAAGCAGATCATGCTGGAGCAGTTCGGGCACAAGTCCCACAACCGCTATGACCTGAACCCGGACGAGGAACAGATGCTGTGTGAGTACTCCAAGCGCGAGTTCGGCTGTGACTTCCTGTTTGTCACTCACTTCCCGTCCGCAAAGCGTCCGTTCTACGCGATGGACGATCCGGACGATCCGTCGGTTGCCTTCAGCTTTGACCTGCTGTTCCGCGGCCTGGAAATCACCACCGGCGGTCAGCGCATCAACGACTACTCCCAGCAGCTCAAAAAGCTGGAAGACCGCGGCATGGACGCGTCCCTGTTCGAGTCCTTCCTGCTTCTGCACAAGTATGGTGCTCCGCCGCATGGCGGTCTGGGCATCGGTCTGGAACGTCTGACCATGCAGATTCTCGGTCTGCAAAACATCCGCGAGGCCTCCGGCTTCCCGCGTGATATGTCTCGTTTGATTCCCTGATCGAAATCTCTATAGTTCAAAGCCAGCCCGTCATCATGACAGGCTGGCTTTTTATGTCCAATCTTACGAATTAAGCTTTTTGGCACTCACCACATCCGCAATCTGCGCCGGATTTGTCTCTTTCAATGTCTCATACGTCAGCACAAAACGATCTCCCTTGGCAACACTTTGCTCCCATCTTCCAAGGTCGCTGCGAGAAACACTAACCGAAAAATCCTTCTTTCCCTTTTGATTCAACGCATACCCTAGAACGTAAGTATCCGTTACCCTGCGAATCGAAATTGTATTGACGATTCCCTTTCCAATCGTAACAGCGTCTTTCTTGCTGTAGGTATACTTGCCGTGCTTTTTAGAGTATGCCTTGAGCCGAATGCAATACCCCACATTCTTTCGGTTCTTCACCGTGTAGGAATGTGTTTTTGCATTGCGAATCCAAACAGAATTCCATTTTTTTCGATCCGCTCGACGATATTTCAATAAATATCCATCGGCCTTTTTGTTAGTTTTCCAACGCAGTGCCAGTTCATTGGATTTTGGTGTATCCGTTATAACAGTCAACGTTGGTCTCACCAGCTCAGACGCTTTTGTATTTCTTTTGTCTACCGCCATCGTGGATGTTCCACCAAATGGTAACAAAACACCTGTCAATAATATCAACGCGACACATGTCTTGCGAAATCTCTTAGATCGCTTCATATTATTCATACCTCCTAAATAAAATCATAAACTTTTCATTTTTTTCAATAACAACCTTGTACTTCCCTCCTTTTATTTGCAAAATCATTTTCTCCCCAAAGCACCACATTGTAATATACTTGAATTTTTGTTTTTATAGTATACTATGGCTGCGAAGAGTTTTCAATAATAACTTTTATCTCTTTATAAATTTTCATATCATAACAGTAAGCTCATCCATTCTCGCTTGCATATCTTCTGGCGGTTTTTTTACCGATAAATATCAGATATGTAGCCGTGCAAGGTGATAAACACGCCCGCACGGCTGATGTTATATTTTCTTCCGCATACTCTCCAGCGCGCCCTTTTCCAGCCGCGACACCTGCGCCTGTGAGATATGAATTTCCTGTGCCACCTCTGTCTGTGTCCGCCCCTCAAAAAAGCGCATCCGGAGAATATCCTGTTCCCGTCCGCTCAACTGGTGCATTGCCTCGCGCAGTGCAATCTGTTCCAGCCAATGCTCGTCGGTATTTTTCGTATCACCCACCTGATCCATCACGCACACCGCGTCTCCGCTGCTCTCAAACACCGGCTCATATAAGGATACCGGATCGGCAATCGCGTCCAGCGCTTCAGAAATCGTCTCCCGCGGCAGCTCCATCTGCTTTGCCAGCTCGTCCATCGTCGGTTCTCGCTGGTGTTCCCGAATAAACGCTTCCTTCGCCTGCAACGCGCGGTACGCCGTGTCTCGGAGTGAGCGCGACACACGAATTGTACTGTTGTCCCGCAGATAGCGGCGCACCTCGCCAATTATCATAGGAACCGCATAGGTAGAAAATCGAACGTTTAACTCAACATTAAAGTTATCAATGGATTTCATCAATCCAATACAGCCTACCTGAAACAGATCGTCCATGCTCTCTCCGCGTCCGGCGAAGCGCTGAATCACACTGAGCACCAGACGCAGGTTCCCCGCAATCAATGCTTCCCGTGCGCCGCGGTCTCCCTCCGACGAACGGCGCAGCAGCCTGTCCATCTCTTCCACCGATAAGACCGTCAGCTGCGATGTGTTCACGCCGCAGATTTCCACTTTCCCCTGCATGGCTGCTCCTCCTGCTCTCATTTCTGAAAGCAGTATTTCCGTTTTCATCCCGAAACATACGGTCACAAAGCGGCACGTTCAGCGTCTTATTTTCTTCACTGAAACACACCCAAAATTTCTCTTATTTTTCTATGGAAATCTATTGACAGTGTTATAGGGCATGAGTATAATGAACGTATGAACAAACATTCATATGTTTGAAGATTCACACGTTCGAGGAGAGACCTCTTATGAAAAAAGTTTACATCCTAGAGCAACTAGGCTGCGCCAACTGCGGCGCAAAAATCGAACACGATGTTGCTGCTCTGAATCAGGTCGAGGAAGCCGTTTTAGTCTTCCCAACCAAGCAGCTGCGCGTGCAGACGGAGTGCCCGGAAGGGCTGGATGCTGTCATCCAAGAAATTGCGCGGAAATATGAGCCAGACATTACGGTGCGCGACCGCGACAGCGCTTCCCCTGCCCCGCACGCAGAGCATCACGAGCATCATCACCACCATGATCATGACGGCGATTGCTGCTGCGGACACGACCACGAGCATGAACATCATCACCACCACGATGACGACGAGTGCGGCTGCGGACACGACCATGAGCACGAGCACGAACATCACCACCATCATCATGATGATGGAGACGATGACGATTGCTGCTGCGGACACGACCATGAGCATGAACACCACCACCATCACCGCCATGACGACGACGATGACTGCTGCTGTGGACACGACAACGAGCATGAACACCACCATCACCACCATCATGCCGCCGCTTCTGCCGGTGAGCAGCACACATACATTCTGGAGGATTTGTGCTGTGCCAACTGTGGCGCCAAGATTGAGCGTGCGGTTAATGAATTAGATGCCGTTGAGGATGCCGTTCTGGTTTTCCCAACTAAGCAGCTGCGTGTCACCGCCAGCGACCACACCGGTATACTGGAAGCGATTCAGAAAATCGCGAAGGCGATTGAACCGGATGTCATCGTACACGACCCGGACGCCGAGGCGGTTGCCTCCGGCAAGCAGCATATCTACCGTCTGGAAGACCTGTGCTGTGCTAACTGCGGTGCGAAGATTGAGCGGGCAGTCAACGAACTGGACGCCGTCGAATCCGCTGTTCTGGTTTTCCCGACCAAGCAGCTGCGCGTCACGGCAAGCGACCACACCGGTATGCTCGAGGCCATTCAGAGCATTACCAAGTCCATCGAACCAGACGTCACGGTAACAGATCTGACCGCGGCGAGCGCATCACCGTTGGCAACCACTGTACCTTCCGCGGAGAAAAAGCCGGAAAGCTGGCTCAAACAGCACACGGATCAAGCCGAGATTATCAGCGGTGCGATTTTGTTCGTCATCGGTCTGATTCTCTCACATACTGTCCAGAGCTTTGTCCCCGCCTTGATTGTTTGCGCCGTTGCTTATATTATTCTCGGTCGTCGCGTCGTCTGGACGGCAGTACGCAACATGACTCACGGCAATGTATTTGATGAAAACTTCCTGATGTCGATCGCCACGCTCGGTGCATTCGCGATCCAGAGCTTTGACGAAGCCGTCGGCGTTATGCTGTTCTTCCGCATCGGCGAATTCTTCGAGGATGTCGCCGTTGAAAAGAGCCGATCGCAGATTATGGAGGCCGTCGATCTCCGTCCGGAGACCGTCAACCTGGAGCGCGGTGATTCCGTTGATGTCATCCCTGCCTCACAGGCAAAGCCGGGTGACATTTTGGTTATCCGCGTCGGCGACCGCGTCCCGCTGGACGGCGTCATTCTCAGTGGCGAGAGCTTCCTTGACACCTCCGCCATCACGGGCGAGCCGGTGCCGGTTCGCGTCGCTCCGGGCGACGAGCTGACCAGCGGCTGTGTTAACACCGAGGGCGTTCTCCGCATGCGCGTCACCCGTCCGCTGTCCGAATCCATGGTCACCCGCATTCTGGACTCCGTGGAAAATGCGGCGGCAAGCAAGCCGAAAATTGACCGTTTTATCACGCGATTTGCGCGTATTTATACCCCGTTTGTTGTCGCACTCGCCCTGATTGTTGCCATCGTGCCGTCCATCGTCACCGGTAACTGGTATCACTGGGTTTACACCGCACTAACCTTCTTGGTTATCAGCTGTCCCTGTGCTCTGGTACTCAGCGTACCGCTGGCGTTCTTCTCCGGCATCGGTACCGGCTCCCGCAAGGGCATTCTGTTTAAGGGCGGCATCGCACTGGAAGCGCTGGCCTCCGTCAAGGCCGTCATTATGGATAAGACCGGCACGTTGACTCATGGTACGTTCACCGTAACCGATATGCAGCCGGCAGAGGGCGTGAGCGAAGAAGAACTTCTAACCGCAGCGGCCTGCTGTGAGCAGAACTCCACTCACCCGATTGCCACCAGCATTCTGTCCGCCGCCAAGCAGCGTCTAAACAGCCTGCCGCATCCGGACCGTGTCCATGAGGCTGCCGGCCATGGCATTCGCGCGGAATACCAGCAGTCCACTCTGCTGTGCGGCAATGCCGCTCTCATGCAGCAGGAGGGCATTGCTCTTCCGCAGTTGGATTCCGTTCCGGGCGCAACCGTGGTTCTGCTCGCCCGTGACAATCGCTATCTCGGACGCATCCTGCTGTCCGACACGCTGAAGGACGGCGCGGCACAGACAGTCTCGCTACTCAAGCGCAAGGGCGTTGCCTCTGCCATTCTGACCGGTGACGTACAGGAAAGCGCCGCCGCAATCGCGCAGCAGGCAGGCATTGACGAGGTTCACGCACAGCTTCTGCCGCAGGATAAGCTGTCCGCACTGAATAGCCTGCGTCAGAAATACGGTCCGGTTCTGTTCGTCGGCGACGGCATCAACGATGCTCCGGTTCTCGCCGGTGCAGATGTCGGTGCAGCCATGGGCAGCGGCGCCGACGCCGCTATCGAAGCGGCAGATGTCGTCTATCTGACCAGTGAGCTGAACGCCATCCCGCAGTCCATTCGCATTGCACAGTCTGCCGCCAACGTCGCCAAGCAGAACATCGTCTTTGCACTGATTGTCAAGGCACTCGTCATGGTGCTCGGTCTGCTCGGTATCGCGTCGATGTGGCTGGCAGTATTCGCTGACACCGGCGTTGCTATGCTGTGTGTCCTGAACTCCATCCGTATTCTGTACCAGAAGTAACTGACACAAAAAAATCATCGGACGTTTGCCATCACGGCAGGCGTCCGATTTTTTTATTGAGTCATCCCAAAAATTTGTAGAAACAGCTCTATTTTCCCATAGCCAAACGCCGCACGGTGTGCCATAATAGGAGGTATCAAATACTCCTACGGAGGGATCTCCCTTGAAACGACTTTTTTTATTGCTTCCGATTATCGCCGGCAGCTTTTGGGGTGTAGTCGGGCTGTTTGTCCGCAGTCTTACTGCGTTCGGAATGAACAACTACACAATACTGGCTTCCCGAAATCTAGTCGCCGTCCTGCTTTTTGTACTCTGCATCGCCGTGTACAACCGCTCTCTGCTAAAAATTCACCCAAAGGACGTGTGGATTTTCCTCGGCAGCGGTGTTCTCGGTATGCTCGCCATGAATCTATGTTATAACAGCGCCATTACGCGACTAAATCTTTCTCTCGCCGCCATTCTGCTCAGTCTCGCGCCGATTTTCGTCATGTTTTTCGCCGCAATTCTGTTCCACGAGCGTATTACGCTGCAAAAGGTCGGCTGTATGGCGCTCGCCATTATTGGCTGTGTCCTGTCCAGCGGCATCTTGGAGCAAAGTGACGGGCTAAACCTGTCGGCGTCCGGCGTCGCCTTCGGCCTGTGCTCCGCTTTTTTTTACTCGTTGTACAGCATTTTCTGCAAAATCGGCGCAAGCC
This sequence comes from uncultured Butyricicoccus sp., assembly GCA_934532985.1. Lineage (GTDB taxonomy): Bacteria > Bacillota > Clostridia > Oscillospirales > Butyricicoccaceae > Butyricicoccus_A. Next base: position 99,299 of record CAKTAV010000006.1, read on the forward strand.
GCGGATACCACGCCCTGACCGTGCTTCTGTACAGCTTTTTATTCAATACTATTGTTGCATCTCTGTTTGCAGACTGGGCACAAATCGGACAATTTATCGCTATTTCCCCGGCGAAAAATATTGCATACATGGTCATGCACGCCCTGTGCGCTGCCGTACTGCCGTATATTTTGTATAACATTGCCCTGACCTATGTAGACACCGGAAAGGTCTCCATCCTGAATTCCAGCAGCGAACCAACCGCCGCCATGGTATTTGGTATGCTATTTTTCTCCGAGATTCCAACCGTTCTCTCGTTCATCGGTTTGGTTATTACGATTGTCGCGATTGCGCTGCTGTGCCGTCCGGATAAGTCAGAGTAAATCTCACAGTACATCGTAGCAATGGCGAAGGGTCTGCCGCATCTTTGCAGCAGACCCTTCTTTTTTGTTCCCTATCCGGCTTTTCAGCCCCATTTGAGAATGTCCCGCCGCATTCTCTGAATGATTCGCTTCTCCAGCCGGGAAATGTAGGACTGCGAAATGCCGAGACGGTCAGCAACTTCCTTTTGTGTCCGCTCGTCTCGTCCGTCCAATCCAAACCGCAGTCGGATAATCAACTGTTCGCGTTCCGGCAGCCGCTTCATCGCGCGGTGCAGCAGCTGGCGGTCCACATCGTCTTCAATCGGGCGCATTACGCTGTCCGGCTCTGTGCCCAGAATATCGGACAGCAGAAGCTCATTTCCGTCCCAATCGGTTGACAGCGGTTCATCAAATGAAACCTCGGTGCGCTGGCCGGAGATCTTACGCAGATGCATCAAAATTTCATTTTCAATACAGCGGGATGCGTAAGTTGCCAGCTTGGTCTTTCGTTCTGTGTTAAAGGTCTCTACCGCTTTGATGAGACCGATCGTGCCAATGGAAATCAAATCCTCCATTCCCACGCCGGTATTTTCAAACTTTTTCGCAATGTACACAACCAGTCGCAGATTGTGCTCAATCAGTCGATCCCGACACGCCGGGTCGCCGTTTTGACAGCCTTCAATCGCCTCTCTTTCCTCGTCACAGCGCAGCGGAGGCGGCAGCACCACCGTTCCACCGATGTAATATACGCCGTCGTCCTGCGGCAGCAGCCCCAGCCGGATCAGCCACCGCCGCAGCGCTGCGCACAGCCTTGCTCGGATGTTCCGCATAACTCCTCCCTTCCGTCTGCAATCAGTCCGTCATACTCCGCTCCCATCTCCTGCTCACTCAGAGCGATTACCGCATCATACCGGCTTCCGTCCTCCCGACGGATTTCCTCCGGTGTCCATGCCTTCAGCCATCCGGTTCCTCCCAGCGCACAGTAGGGAATCCGATATTCCTCCACGCCGTTCAGCGCCTCCGGAAACAGAGCACGCGCCGACCGCGTCGTCAGGATCAGCACCGGCTTGCCGGTCTTTGGGTCGTGCAGCAGGTTGCCGCTGTCCCGCAGCAGACGCACCGACGCCGTCCGCCCGCCGGAGCAAATCGTCACTCGCTCCGCGCGCGGTTTCTGCTCCGATGCACTCCGTCGAAACACCACTGCACTGATTCCATAGGCCAGCAGCGCCGCAGTCAGCAGCACCGTGCGCGGCACCGGCACGGTCAGCACACCACTGCGGTAAAAATCCGCGCCGCACAGCGCGCTCAGCGCACTGACACAACCACCAAACACAAAGCTCACCAGCAGTACCGTCATCGTACTGCGCAGCCAGACCGCCCGCCGCGGGCAGTCAAAGGCGACCGCCGTCAGTCCACCGGCACACAGCAGACGCAGCGGAGCCAGCGCCGCCAGCGGAACCAGCACACACAGCACCGCATACCCCGCCCCAAGCGCCGCCGCCGCGACGAGACGACGCCCGGAGCCGGTTCTGCCGCTGATCTGTCCGGACGCCCGCAGAATCCCATAGTCCATGGCAAAATTTAAGGCCGCCAGAACATCCAGATAGATTACTTGCACCGGTTCCACCTCCTGACGCGGTCATTGTACCAAAGTTCCCGCGCCGAACCTGTCAAAACGGCAAACAAGCATTCCATATTTTTCCGACAGCCTTGTATTTCATTTTTGCTTCTCCGCGCGAATTCCCCACGTTACCGATATTTGCTCAGCAAAATGACAATTCTCTTTTTCCGGCTCTCGCCGAGAATTTCTTCCACCTTGCCGCGTCCCATGCCGCGCAGAGTAATCGCGTCGCCCTCGTCCACCTCTCGGTCGGGCTGGACGCACGGACGCTGATTGAGAAACACCCGCCCGCTGCGAATTGCCTCCGCCGACTTGCTGCGCGAGATGCGAAACAGCGACGCGCACACCGCGTCCAGCCGCAAGGACGCCACCGTATCGCGGAATGAGTCGATTTCCGGCTTGGGAATCGCAACCGCATCCAGCGGAATTTCCTCCGTTTGAATGTGCTTTCGCCCCGCTTTGGTATAATTCATCAGCAGAAACGGCGCAATTTCCTTGAGCACGATAATATCCGCCCCGTGCTCCCCGACTAAAATATCACCGATACACTCGCGCTGAATTTGCAGACCCATCAGCGAGCCGAGGTAATCGCGGTGCGACAGCGTATCCGCCTTGCTCTTGGTGCACCGAATCGCCGTCAGCGGCATGTCCTCGTCCTCCGGTGACAGATTCTCCAGATAATCCGGCAGGAAGACCAGCACACGCCGTTCCGCTCCCTCATAGCCGCCGCAGAACATCCATCGCCGCTCGCCCAATCGCTCCAGCGCCTGCTCCGCCAGCGCCGCTTCCCGGAGATCCAAAAATTTTGTGCTCGTCACATAGCACTTTTCCCGACACGTCGCCGCCTTGTCCATCACATGCATCAGCATGGTTCGCTCTTCTCCGTTTTGCGCCAATCGGCGAATCAGTTCCGACTTTTGTTCCATCGTTTTCTCCTTGTTTTTCGTCAACTTCCCTGTTTTGCCTATTGTACCGCATTCCGGACTGTATTACAATAAAAGAGCAATCAACAGCAGCTTATCCCAATCAGGAGGAACCCCACATGGTAAAAGAAAAGGTATTGCAGGCATTAGAGCAGCACCGCGGCGAGCTGGTCTCCGGCGGCACGTTGGCCCGTGAGCTGTCGGTATCCCGCACTGCGGTCTGGAAGGCAATCACCACCCTGCGCAACGAAGGATTTCCGATTGAATCCGTCGCGGGCGGCGGCTACTGTCTGTCGGAAACCAGCGATGCGCTGTCCGCCGCAGGCATTACGCTGCATCTGACCACGGATACCATCGGTCGTTCGCTGGACGTGTTTTCCGAGATTGACTCTACCAACAGCTATCTTAAACTACACGCCGCCGAATTGTCGCACGGACACACCGCCGTTGCGGACAGCCAGACCGACGGGCGCGGGCGGCGCGGGCGTTCCTTCCTCTCCCCCTCCGGCACCGGTGTCTATCTGAGCATTCTGCTGCATCCAACGCTTCCGCTGGAGCAGATCAACCGCATCACCATCGGCGCGGCAATCGCCGCTTGTCATGCCATTGAAGAGACCGCCGATTTTACCCCGTCGCTCAAGTGGGTCAACGACGTCCTGAAAAACGGAAAGAAGCTCTGCGGCATTTTGACTGAGGCCTCTGTAGAGGCCGAAACCGGCAGCCTGAGCTATGCCATCGTCGGCATCGGCATCAATGTCCGCACACCGGACGGCGGTTATCCGGAGGAGCTGCGCGGAATCGCCGGAAATCTGGAGGAGTTTTCCGATCACAGCGTCCACCGCAATGTGCTCGTCGCTCATTTTCTTAACCACTTTGAGCGCTGCTATCATCTGATTGAATCCGGTGACGTGGATGCTTTGATGACAGATTATCGGTCCTATATGCATTTTCTCAATCAGGAGATCCGCATTATCAACGACGGCGCGGTCGAACCTGCGATTGCCCGCGATATCACCAACGAGGGCTATCTCGTCGTTGAGCAAAACGGCGTACGCCGTGCGCTGAACTCCGGTGAAATCAGCATCCGTCTGGAGGAACAGACGGATCTCCCCAAATAATAAATGACAAGCAACGAGCTGCGGACATCCCGCAGCTCGTTTTGATTTTCTATGTATTATATTACGCGACGTTCCAGCGATAGTGTCCCACCACCGTGAACTTTTCCATATCGTCTGCTTCCACCGCCCCTTGAAGCCGCGAGGCGTGGTGAATCAGCAGCGGCACGCCCTCTCGGTTGCACTTATCCGACACGATGCCGATATGCTTGGAAAAAACAACAATATCGCCGCCCTGCCATGCTTCGGTATCATAAATATCCGTAGACAAGCTCTCCGCGTGTCGATCCAAATAGACGCGCAGATTTTTCACTCGGCGGAAATCAATATTCGGATCGGGTCGATCAATGTCGTAGCTCTCCGGATGCTCCGCAATGTCCTCATCCACCCTGTCCTTGAGCGAGAAGCCGGCGGCATCCAGCGCATTCCAAACCACATCGGTACACACGCCGCAGCCGTCGTCCGGATATCCTCCCTCATAATATTCACTCTTGTACACGGGATTCGTCGCGATATACGCCCGCGCTCCTTCCAAAATATCCGTATAATCGTCAATCCCGTCCCCATCCGCATCCGTTTTGCTCGGCGTAAAGGAAAGTGTTTCGCCTGACCAGCTTCGGCTTGTCAGGCCGGATAGTAGAAAGAATGCCGCACTTCCCACCGTAAAGCAGCACAGCACCGCGATAATCACCCGTACCTTTTTCATAGAACTCCCCCGTTCGTTTTTCTTCAGTATACCAGCTCACGGTATTTCCGCAAGAAATCGACGGGAAAGTTCACTCTTTTGTTACAGTGGCGACATATTTATAGCAAAACAGGTCTGCTGCAAAATGAGAATGCAACAGACCTGTTTCGGTTTCAGTAGGATGGTACACCGCCATATAGATTAGAGGTTATTGGCAGTTCACAACCCTTCTGTCACGGCGATGCCGTGACATCTTCCCTTACACAGGGACGATTTTGGTGCGTGCCATTTAATTCTCTGTTTTCAAAGTGACTCTTACCGTTTTTCAAATTTCAAACCAGCGAAGCGTTTGGAATTTGAGGAGCAAGACCACGGAGCGGGTGAGCCATGCTGATGCCTCAGCGTGGCGATATAGCGAAGTGCGTCGCCGCGACGTCGCAGCGGCCCATCAGATCTCCATAATAACCGGCAGAATCATCGGGCTGCGCTTGGTCTTACGGTACAGGAACTCCGACAAGTCGCTCTTGACCGCCGCCTTAATTGTCGTCCAGTCGCGCACAAATTGATCCGTGCAGCGATCCAGTGCGCGCTCTGCCACCATGCGAAGCTCTTCCATCAGATCTTCCGCTTCCTTGACATAGATAAAGCCGCGGGAGACGATATCCGGACCCGCAATGACCAGTCCGCTCTCGCTGTCGATCGTCACAACGACAACCAACAGGCCGTCCTCGGACAGATGCTTTCGGTCGCGCAGAACCGCCGTGCCGACGTCGCCGATACCAAAGCCATCCACCAATACCTTGCCGGACGGCACCGGATTGGCCAGACGCGCACCGCGCACACCGATTTCAATCGGGCGTCCGATATCCGAAATCAGCACATTCTTCGCCGGAACGCCCGTCTGCTGTGCCAGCTCGCCATGGCGGCGCAGCATGCTGTACTCACCGTGCACCGGAATGAAGTATTTCGGGCGAACGAGCGCCAGCATCAGGCGCAGCTCCTCGCTGCACGCATGACCGGAAACATGGATAATCGCGTGACGGTTGTATACGACATCCGCGCCCTTTTTGCTCAGCTCATTGATGATATTCGTCACGGACTTTTCGTTGCCCGGAATGGCCGACGCCGACAGAATAATCTTATCCCCTGCGCCGACCTCAATGAACTTATGGCTGGAAAACGCCATACGGTGCAGTGCACTCATGGACTCGCCCTGCGAGCCCGTGCAGATAACCGTTACCTTGCTCTTGGCATAGCGATTGACCTCCGAAATGTCAATTAAAACCCCATCTGGCACGTTCAGATAGCCCAGTTCCATCGCCACCTTGGAGATATTCTCCATACTGCGTCCGCAGATGGCAACCTTGCGGCCGTGGTTTGCCGCCGCATCCATAATCTGCTGAATACGGTAGATATTCGACGCAAACGTAGCTACAATAATGCGCTGCTCGCAGCCCTTGAACTGCTCCTCGAACGTCTTGCCGACCTCGATTTCGCTCGGAGTATAGCCGTCGCGCTCCGCGTTCGTCGAATCGCTCATCAGCGCCAGAACACCCTTTTTGCCCAGCTCGCCAAAGCGCGTCAGATCCAACATTTCTCCAGAAACCGGCGTCGGGTCGATCTTGAAGTCACCGGTGTGCACGATAACACCGATCGGCGTGGTAACTGCCAGTGCAACCGAATCCGCAATCGAGTGGTTCGTGTGAATCAGCTCTACGTCAAAGCAGCCCAGCTTAATATGGTCGCCCGCGCGGACGCAGCGGATGTCCACCTGATTGGTCATACGGTGCTCCTGGAACTTGGAATTCAGGATACCTGCTACCAGACGGGTGCAGTATACCGGAACCTTCAGCTCTTTCAAAACATACGGAAGCGCACCGATATGGTCCTCATGACCATGGGTGATGACAATGCCTCGTACCTTTGCCCGATGGCGGCGCAAATACGTAATGTCCGGAATGACCAGATCGACACCCAGCATTTCGTTATCCGGGAACGCCAAACCACAGTCAATGACAAAAATGTCCTGACCATACTCGATTACCGTCATGTTCTTGCCAATCTCATTGAGACCGCCCAGCGGTATAATTTTCAGTTTTTCTTTCATAAAGTTGTAATCACTTTCCTTTGCCAACCCGATTCATTTCGCACCGCCCCTGTACTCGGGCGTTCCGGCGTAGCAATCCTGCCGGGCGAAACGCTACGGGGTATTCATTCTTCTATTGATAACCTGCCGTTGCAGGTTCCCATCGTTATTCATTCTTGTAGTATAGCATAATTCCTATTGCGTGTACACCTGAAAGCCGTCGTTTTCTCCCGAATCGTCTATTCCACGAAATCCATCCACTTTTTTTCTTCTTTTTAAGTATTATTTGCCATGGCATTGGAGATCATTCCAAACTGCCCTCCTCCGTTTCACGCTCCGCTTTCTGACGGTCACTTACCATTTGCATTTTTTCTCTCCATGCTCTATACTAACATTACCTATCAATTCAATTTGTATTAAAAGGATACGACTATTATGAAAATCTCCGATCTATTTCAGGCAAAAAATACCGTCTTTTCTCTGGAGGTCTTTCCTCCGAAAAAGACCAGCGGCATCCACACGATCTACGAAACCCTGGATCAGCTGTCTGACCTGCCGTTGGACTTCATCAGCGTCACCTATGGCGCCGGCGGCGTCGGTACCGGCAGTGATACGGCACGAATTGCTGCAGACCTGAAAAATAAATATCATATCGAGCCGATGGCACATCTGACCGGCATTCATACCACGCGTCCGCAGGCATATGACATTCTCTCAGAGCTTCAGGACAACGGCGTAGAAAACGTCCTCGCTCTGCGTGGTGACCGCCACGATGATCTGCCGGTTTCGGCTGATTTTCCGTATGCCAGTGATTTAACCGCTTATATTCACGATTTCGGCGGTTTCGACATCGGCGGCGCGTGCTATCCGGAGGGCCATCCGGAGGCGGAATCGCTGATCGCCGACACCATCAACCTCAAGCACAAAATCAATGCCGGCTGCTCCCATCTGGTCACCCAGCTGTTTTATGACAACAACGACTTTTATTCGTTCCAGGAGCGCATGAAGCTGGCGGGAATTGATGTGCCTATGGAAGCCGGAATCATGCCGGTTGTCAACAAAAAACAGATTGAACGCACGGTTTCCATGTGCGGCGCCAGTCTGCCGCGCAAGTTCACCCACATGATGGCGCGGTATGAGGACAGCCCGGAGGCGCTGTTTGACGCCGGTATCGCCTACGCCGTCGATCAAATCATCGACCTGATTTCCAACGGTGTGGACGGCATTCACTTATATGCCATGAACAATCCGCGCGTCGCTCATCTGATTTATAACCGCATCCGCACGGTGCTGGAGGCTTCCAACCACTCATGAAGCTCGAACTGGATATCAATGAAGTTCTGCGCTATATGGGACACGGCGGAAATGACTCGATAATTGTGGAAACGGCGCAGGCAGCAATTGACTCTCTGCTGAACGTCGTGCAGCCGCGCTACCATTATGTCCGTCTGCCGCTCTCCGCGATGGAGCTGCCCGGGCTGGACATCCGTCGTCATCTCGCCGGATGCGACGGCATGTATCTAATGTGCGCCACATTGGGCGCAGCGGTGGATCGCGAGATTCGGCGTGCCGAACGCAGCAGCATGCTCCGCGCGTTGGCACTGGATGCCGCCGCCGGAGACGCAGTGGAAAAGCTATGTGACGCGGCGCAGGACAAAATATTTCAGAAAGAAACCGCTGACGGGCGTTATATCACCGGTCGTTTTTCCCCCGGCTATGGCGATTTGCCGCTGACCGTACAGCCCGATCTGCTGCGTCTATGCGATGCGCCGCGAAAAATCGGTCTATCCCTCACGCAATCCGGAATTTTAGTTCCGCGCAAATCCGTCACCGCCATTCTCGGTACGTCATCCGTGCCGGTAGAAGGAAAAAAACGCGGCTGCGGCTCATGCAGCATGACCGCCGACTGCCCGTTTCGTAAGAAAGGAATCACCTGTGGATCTTAAACAATATATTCAATCCAACTTTTTATTTCTGGACGGCGGCATGGGTACCATGCTGCAAAAGGCCGGCATGGAGGCCGGCACCCTGCCGGAGCTGCTCAACCTGAGCGATCCGGAGCTGATTACCTCCATCCAGCGTCAGTATGTCGAAGCAGGCACGGATATGATTTTGTCATGCACCTTTGGAGCCAACGAACACAAGCTGGAGGGCTCCGGACACACGGTAGAGGAAATCATCCCCGCCGCCGTCGCCAACGCCCGTGCGGCACATCCGCGCTTTGTCGGACTGGATATCGGCCCGATTGGCGAGCTTCTCGCCCCGACCGGTACGCTCTCATTCGATGCCGCCTACGATATTTTCGCCCGCCAGATTCGCTGCGGCGCACAGGCCGGTGTGGACGCGATCTATATCGAGACCATGACCGATCTGCTGGAAACCAAGGCTGCCGTGCTCGCCGCCCGCGAAAACTGCGACCTTCCGGTCTTTGCGACGATGACCTATGAGGCCAGCGGCAGAACCTTCCTCGGCGTCCCGCCGGAGGCGACTGCCATCACACTGGAAGGCCTCGGTGCCTCCGCCATCGGCATCAACTGCTCACTTGGCCCGGACGACATTCTTCCGATTGCCAAGCGCATGGAGGCATGTACGTCCATTCCGCTGATCATCAAGGCCAACGCCGGTCTGCCGGACACGTCCTCCGACGTGCTGAAATACAATATCACCGCCGAAGAATTCGCCGAGTCGTACAAGGCGTACTTTGACCTCGGCTTTTCCGTGTTTGGCGGCTGCTGCGGCACGGATCCGGACTTTATCCGTGCCATCCGCCGCGTCGCGGAGGAGCGCACATTCCGTCTGCCGACGCCAAAGCATATCTCTGCGCTGTGCTCCGGTACGCGTTATGTCCCGTCAGACGGTGTCCGCGTCATCGGCGAGCGCATCAACCCGACGGGCAAAAAGCGCTTTCAGGCGGCTCTGCGTGAGCACAATCTGGACTACATCATCGACCAAGGTATGCAGCAGGCGGATGCCGGTGCGCATATTCTGGACGTCAACGTCGGTCTTCCGGGTATCGACGAAAAGGCCACCATGCTGGAGGTCACAAAGGAGCTGCAAAGCCTGATTGACCTGCCGCTTCAGCTGGATTCCAACATCGCGGATGTTCTGGAATCCTCCCTGCGCTGCTACAACGGCGTACCGATGATCAACTCGGTCAACGGCGAGGAGCAGAGCCTGAATTCGATTCTCCCGTTGGTCGCCAAATACGGTACGATGGTTGTCGGTCTGACGCTGGACGAAAACGGCATTCCGGATTCTGTTGACGGACGCGTCGCGATTGCGCGCCGCATTGTCGAGCGCGCCGCCGAATATGGAATTCCGCCGTATCACATCGCTATCGACTGTCTGACGCTGACGGTTTCCTCGGAACCGGCGGGCGCAATGCAGACACTGGAAGCCCTGCGCCGCGTCAAGCAGGAGCTGGGCGTCAAGACCTGCCTCGGCGTCTCCAACATCTCGTTTGGTCTGCCGCAGCGCATCAAGGTTAACTCGCACTTCCTTGCCCTCGCGATGCATGAGGGTCTGGATTTCCCGATCATTAATCCGAATCTGCCCGAAATGATGCAGGCCGTAGATGTTCACAATCTGCTGCATCAGCAGGATCCGGGCTGCGTCAACTACATTGAAAAGTACGCCGTTCCAGTCGAAGCCCCGGCTGCTTCTGCGACCGGAGAGGACAAGGGCATGGATATCGGCACGGCGGTGCTCAAGGGCCTCGGCGAAGAGTGCGCCGCGGCAACACGTCGTCTGCTCGAAACCGTCGCCCCGCTGGATGTCGTCTCGCAGCACCTGATTCCGTCGCTGGACGTCGTTGGCGAGCTGTTTGAACAGAACAAAATCTTCCTGCCACAGCTCATTCGCTCGGCAGAGGCCGCAAGCTTCGGCTTTGACGTCGTGCGCAACAGCTTTGCGCAGAGCGGCGATACCCAGCCGTCCTCGGATTCCGTTATTCTCGCCACGGTCAAGGGCGACATTCATGACATTGGCAAGAACATTGTCAAGGTTGTCATGGAAAACTACGGCTATCATATGATTGACCTCGGACGCGATGTCCCGCCAGAAAAAATCGTCGAGACCGCCATGCAGCAAGACATCAAGCTGGTCGGTCTGAGCGCCCTGATGACCACCACGCTCGGTGCGATGGCGGAAACCATTCAGGCGCTGCATGAGGCGGGCTACACCGGCAAAGTCATGGTCGGCGGCGCGGTACTGACGCCGGAATACGCCGAGTCCATCGGCGCGGACTTCTACTGCCGCGATGCAAAGGCGTCCGTCGATGCCGCGCGTGCGGTATTTGGACACTAATCTGCGGTTTTCTTTGACATTTTGTCCTGCTTCTGCTATACTGCAAATAAGTATAGAAAAGAATACCCATTCTGCCCGCTGTGGGCAGATGACAATAGAAAGGACATATTGACATGCAGCTTTGTTTTCACAAAATGCTTCGCGCCACTGTCTTGACCGCGCTCACCACGGCAGCGCTGATGACCAGCGCCTTTGCCTCCTCGGCGTATAAAACGACCGCAATGGTCTATCTCCGCCAGAGTCCGAGCGTTTCGGCAAACACCGTCAAGATTGTCAAGTCCGGCGCGAAGGTTCAGTCAGTTCGCACCTCCAAGGACGGCGATTGGATGAAGGTTACTTACGGCTCCAAAGAGGGCTATATCTACAAGAAATTTCTTCGTCAGGTGACCACACCGACCATTGAGACCGACGGCAGCATCAGCGCTCCGACCGGAACGAGTGCATTGATTCCTTCCTCGAATCTCCGCTCGGATTCCCTGTCGGGTACGAATCTCGGTCAGTTCAAGCTGACGTTCTACTGCGGCTGCACCATCTGCTCGGAGCAATGGGGCACACAGACTGCAACCGGCACGACCGCACAGGAGGGCCGCACAATTGCCGTTGACCCGACGGTCATCCCGTATGGCTCTAAGGTACATATTGACGGTTTTGGCGACTTTATCGCGGAGGACTGCGGCGGCGCAATCAAGGGCAATCATATTGACATCTATGTTGCCGATCATGATCGCTGCAACGCACTGGGCGTGCAGTATGCCAATGTCACGGTTAGCTGACAATCCGTAAGAAATATCCCGCTGTTCTTCGGAGCGGCGGGATTTATTCTGATAACAAAAGAAAGGACTCTCTCTATGAAATGCCCCTATTGTGGATTTGACAACGACAATGACGCCAACTACTGCCAGGGCTGCGGCAGCCGTGTGGCGGGTCAGAAAACGGCGCAGAATAGTGCCGCATCCAATTGGAACACCGCTTCGCACGATACGCCCAATTTCTTTGTAAACGGACAGGATTACACACCACTTGGTATGTGGAGCTACTTTGCCTATCAGATTCTGTTCGCCATTCCGATTGTCGGCTTTATCTTCCTGTGCATCTTCTCGTTCGGCGGCACGAAGAATGTCAACCTACGCAATTTTGCCCGTTCGTATTTCTGCGTATTGATTATCGCGCTGGTGATAATCTTTGCCCTCGTCTCCTGTGTCGGCGTCGCCAATATTGGGCTGTACGGTTGAATTTTTCCAGAATAGCACGACCCCTCCTCCTGTTTTCACAGCGAAGAGGGGTCATTTTCTGCTTTTCAATTTACTTATTTATTTCTTTTCATCCAGCAAGACAACACCCTGCGGCGGGTTCTTGTTAATATAAAGCCAACTTTAGGCCAAGCACAAATTCCCTTTCCAAACACATCGTTTTGTGGTATTCTCTATCTATATCAACAGTAGGAGGAATCAATATGGAAAAAATGATACCCTATGAGAAGCTCTCCAAAAAGAAGCAGCGAGAGTACAACGCACGCCGCCGGAATACCTGGGGCAGCCTGAACCCCGTCACACGCAGACCGGCAAATCCCAAAGCATATAACCGCCAGAAGGCTCGGAAGAGAAATTTTGATGATTTCCCACCGAGCCTTCTTTTTTGAGTTTGTACACGTTATTTTTCTTATATCCGCTAAAAATATTTTTTGTCACACAAAAAACAAACATATCCATTGTGATATGACCAATACGCTTCCATCTTTCTTCCGCAATACTTACATTCATACTTTTTTCCTGAACTTCCGCATCCCGAAAGCATTGTCATAGTCAATGTAAGCAATGTAAGTAAACACATTATTTTTTTCATAAATACTTTTCCTTTATAATAAAGATAATACGCCTCCTGCTACAAATAATAGCAAAACAATCTTACAGAAGTCACCGAAACCATTGGGTTCTTTAATGCTTATTATAATCACCCCTTATAATCAACCAATATATAAGACCGCCACATACATACGCCAAAATATCCCATGGGTCTGTAATTGTATTCGGTCTGAATAGCGGTGTTATGTATTCCCAAAAGAATCCACAACTCGTCATCAACAATACTACGTGCCATAACTTAGTCATTCTTCTGTGATAATGTTCAGATACAAGACCACAATATGCCATGAACGTTATCCCGCCCATAGTATCATTAAAATAACAAGTCATAAACCATTTCACCCCATAAATAGGGATCTTATTCTTAATACATTGGTTGATAATATAAAGTACAATAGTAACAGATATTAGAAGAATATTCTTCCTTTTCGCCATTAACCAATTACGGCAAAGATTATGAGTGCAACCAATACCGCTCCAACCATGCCCCAGAATCCTAATCCTCCGCCGCCTTTTCCGTTATTTGCCATATTCTTTTCCTCCTTTGTCTTCCAATTAAATACTACTACAAGTATCAAAATACATCTTGCCTGATTTACTTTTTAAGTATACCACTGTATCAACACGTTTTCAATACAAATTTTCCGTATTAGTGTATTTTGTTACACCAATACGGAAACGCTAATTGATACACTACCAGTGAAAGTAGGTGGTACAGTTGGTGAATATGGGAGATAAATTACGTTCTCTTAGAACCGAGAAGAAATTAACACAAAAGCAAGTAGCAGATAGAATAGGATTAGCCATAAGCGCTGTATCTTCCTATGAATCCGGCTATCGTTATCCTTCATATGAAACGTTGATAAAGTTAGCTCGCATATTCCATGTGTCTACAGATTATCTCTTAGGGATTACTGATAAGAGAAATGTCGATGTAACGGGGCTTGATGATGAATCCGTGCAGGTAGTTTCACACTTAGTAGAATTACTGCGCGAAAAATAGGATATAATTGCTCAAGCCAATCCCCTCAGCCGCCTCCGGCGTTAGCTCCCTTGCATCAAGTGCGTTGCGATATTATAAGATATACTCTGAGAATAGACGGTCGCCAATTTCGGTCTAACTCTCTATGCACAAGGTAAATACCCTCTGCAAATCTTTTGAGAGAGCGAAGCGAACGGCCAGATTTGCTAGGGTCGATACGCTAGGCCATCGCTCGCACTTTCCCTTATGTAGTGGTTGCAAGATAATATACCAGCTCTCCCTACAGGCAGCTGGGAAAGGTGTCGGGAGCGCCGCCGCTCCTGACTGGTTTTCTTTTCGTCCGTTTTCTTTTGGCAGCAAAAGAAAATGGACTTCTCTTACCAACAGCTACAGCAAAACGAACAAGCAAATAAAGCGTAAATGTAATGGACGGGAAACCCGTCCACTACGAAATAATTATTCACTGTTGTAATTTACGATAAAATTGTCAAAGGGTCTGTTGCAAAATAAAAACTGCAACAGACCCTAATAAAGTTTAACTATTTTTTAGACGCATTTATATTTACACTTTATATTACTCCTGTGCGGACATCCGCTTAGAAATCCACACAAAATAGAGATATGCAAACACAGACGTGACAATCTCGGTCATCCAGAACGCATGCCACACACCGGTTACGCCGAGGATACGGCTCAGCGCAAACGCCATCGGAATAATCACCAGAACATAGCGGCACATCGAGATAATCAGCGACGGGATGCCTTTTCCCAGACCCTCCAGCGCGCCGGTCGCCGTGACGGACACGGAAGAAACGACAAAGCCCGCACACAGAATATGCAGCGCCTCTGCGCCCTTGGCAATCGTGTCATGGTTTTCCGTAAACATGCCGATCAGCTGCGGCGCAAACGCCAGACAGAGCACAGTTCCAATCACCATAATACCCGCCACAATCATCAGCGCGGTGTAGAAAATTTTCTGCACGCGCTGATATTCTTTTGCGCCGTAATTGTATCCGATAATCGGGCGCATTCCCTGTACCACGCCGTTAGCGGGCAGATACAAAAACGTTTGCAGCTTATAGTAGATGCCGAGGACAAACACATAGCTCTGGGAAAACCCGCCCAGAATGACATTCAGCGCCGAAATCAGCAGCGACGGCAGCGCCATATTCAGTCCGCCCGGAATGCCGACGAGATACAGCCGCTTGCAAATGCTTCGCTCCAGCCGCATGGATCTCCACCGGAACTTTACCGGTATCGGACGGAACGCATAACACCAGAGATAACACAGCAGGCTGATGGTCTGACCCAAGCCGGTCGCGAGCGCCGCGCCGCGAATGCCCATCTGCGGGAATGGGCCCAAGCCAAAAATCAGCACCGGATCGAGTACGATATTCACGACAAAGCCCGCCATCATGCACACCATGGTTGTCGTCATGCGCCCGACCGCCTGAAAGGTCTTTTCAAACACCAGCTGCCACGCAATAACGACGGAGAACAAAAATGCAATATTGGAATACTGCACACCCAGACCAATGATCTCGCTGTTCGACGTAAATAGCTGTAAAAACGGGCGCATACTCGCGATACACAAAATCATCAAAAAGATGCCGTGGAATGTCGAGAGCAGCATACCCTGACTGGCGGATTTTTCCGCCAAGTCCTCTTCCCTCGCGCCGAGAAAATAGGCGATTGCCGCGTTGACGCCAATGCCAAAGCCGATCATCGCCGAGTTAATCAGGTTTTGTATCGGAAACACCAGTGACAGCGCCGTCATGGCGTTCTCGCTGATCTTCGCGACAAAAAAGCTGTCCACGATATTGTACATGGAATTGACCAGCATGGAAACCACCATCGGCAGTGACATTTTCGTAATCAGAGGGAAGATTTTTTTCTCCTTCATATATGTTTGGTTCATCATATCGCTCCTTCTTCTGCCTGTTTTATTCCAACAAAAAAGTCACACCCACATACATGGGTGTGACGAAAACAGCAGTTTAATCAGAAAAATTCACACAAATTTTCTGGAATGTATTATAGCATATGCTCTCTGCTTTTACAATCCGTCTGTGCAGAAATATTATTCTGTATGCCGCGCTGTTTCGTAAACGCTTGTTTCCCCTGCATTTCATTTTGAATCCAAAACGTCAGAAATGTTCGGAACTTCCTTGTATTTTTTCTCCACTCCACTGCTTACGCAATTTTTTCTTAAAAGTTTTCCTCAGATGCCCTTGAGAAATCCCCTCCGCACGCTATAATACAGAAGTGTTATATAACAGTGTTATGAGGAGGTCAACGATACCGGAACAAGAAACAACAACGCAGAAGCTCAGTCACACCGTTCCGCCGATTGACTCCCGACTAGAGCATATTCTGGTCACCGGTATGATGAACGCCTATTTTGAGATCATCATTCACGACATGCCGATGGACGACGCACTTCAGTATCTGAAAGAGCTGAATGCGTTTTACACCGCCAGATGGAGCAAAATTATGGGGCAATAATGCCCCATCGTTTTGCATTTGAGTTAGTGTATTCTAACAAATTCAGATATTCGAGGACGTTTTTTCTCCTCTGTATCATATATTTCACACGTTAGGAGGTTCTCCTTTTGAAAAAGCAATCCAATCTAAACAAGCTTTTAGGCTATGCAGGCGGTTACCGGATTCTGACCTATCTTTCTTGGGTCTGCGCCGCGGTAAGTGCGCTGATTGCCCTGCTGCCGTTCTGATACATCTGGCGTATTCTGAAAGAAGTCATCGAAGTCGCGCCTAATTACTCAAACCCCGCACACATTACCAACTACGGTTGCCGAGAACGGCACATCGGAGGAACTGCTCAAACAAAACGGCATCTTCTCCCACATGGTTGAACTGCAAACCGAGAGCCAGAATTGGGCGCTCAGCTAAGGTAAGAAAAACACATAGTAGCACCGGCGACTCTGTACGCAGAGCCGCCGGTGTTTTTGTTCTGTTGTTTTGCTTTCATGTTCTATTTGGATATAATAAAAATCTCATATATTCTCATGAATACCCTCTGATTTCTTCCGTTATTGTTCCGTTAGCGTTCTACAACAAACCTTACTCTTCAAAATACTCCCGATAGTCCGACTCATCAGCGAACAGCCGATACTCTCCATCAATCAGTCCCATATATCCATCACTTACGACATAGCCTTTCATAACGACTGCCTCCTTTTGTTTTTCTGAGGCTATTATATCGTCTTTTGTGTCCAAAAAACTGTACAGTATATAGGAATATCATAAAAATTGTGGTATACTGAAACATAAGAACTACCGCGCAGGAAAGGAGTGTGCCCCATGGCAAAAGGAAGCAACCAGAAGCAAAAGCTGCTGTATCTCGCGAAAATTTTTTTTACGGAAACCGATGAACAGCACGGGCTGACGCTGCGCGAAATCACCAATCGTCTCAGCCAGTATGATATTTTCGTGGAACGGAAAACGCTCTATCAGGATTTTGAAGAGCTGCGTCATTTCGGGCTGGATATTATTGCCCGAAAGGAGGGGCGGAACTATTGTTATCTGCTTGCTTCCCGTGAATTTGAGCTTGCCGAGCTGAAGCTGCTTGTGGATTCGGTGCAGTCTTCCAAATTCATCACGGAGAACAAATCACACGCCTTGATTAAAAAGCTGGAATCACTCGTCAGCGTGCACGAAGCATCCCAGCTGCAACGGCAGGTTTTGCTTGCCGGTCGCGTCAAGACCATGAACGAGAGCATTTACTATAACGTCGACGAACTGCACTCCGCCATCAGTCAGAACAGCCAGATTCGCTTTCACTATTTTCAATGGAATGTGGATAAACAGGAGCAGCTGCGCCGCAGCGGTGCCTGGTACGTCGTCAGCCCATGGCTTCTGCGCTGGGACGACGAAAACTATTATTTAATTGCTTATGACGCCGAGGCCGACAAGCTCAAGCATTATCGCGTAGATAAAATGAAGCACATCGCGCTCACCAGGGCACCGCGCGAAGGCCAGCACGTCATGCAGGATTTTGACCCGACGATTTACACCAACCGCCTGTTTGGCATGTACGGCGGCGAGCCAACCCGCGTTACGTTGGAAGGAAAAAACGCCATGGTCGGCATTTTGATCGACCGCTTTGGCAAGGACATTCCCATTCTCCGTAAGGACGATGACCATTTCATCGTTCATGTCGATGTCGCCGTCAGCCCGCAATTCCTCGGCTGGATCGCCAGCTTGGGAGGCGGTCTGCGCGTCACCGCACCAGCTTCCGTCGTTACACAAATGCGAGAACTAGCACATACACTCGCCAGTCAATATGAACGATAAACTTGCATTGGGATGGATTTTATACAATTCCGAGTCGAAAATCATAAATATTCTGCCTGTCCGCACCGCAAGAACCGGAGCGAATGAAGCTTCCTCCCCCCCTCATACAAGCTCTGCCCCATGCCTGAAAAGGGTAATATTTCCATAACCACTTCGTTATTTACACCAACAAAACCTCTGAATCCGACGACTCAATGTAAACTATTTTTTAATTTTCTCAGACACTCTTGCAAATGTTCCGAAACCGTAATATATTATTCTACGGTTTCGGAGCATTTTATATAGAGGGCATGGAGTATGAGCAAAAAACTAGAAATTATCAATCAAGTTTGCGATAAAATCGATGATATTTATTATCATTATGCCAGTGCTTTTGGTGTTACGGATACAGAGCTTTGCGTTTTGTATTCCCTGCTGGAACATGATGGAAAATATTTGCAGATCGATATATGCCGTGACTGGCATTGCAGCTTACAGACCGTTCACACATCCATAAAAAACATGGAAAAAAAAGGTCTGGTTAAACTAACCTGTCAAACCGGCAATAAGAAAAACAAATATATTCACCTGTCTGAAACCGGGAAAGAACTGATTGACAGGATCATGGTGCCATTGGTGAAAGCCGAAGAAGAGGCTTTTGGTATGCTGAGCGAGGAGGAGCAGGATGTGATGCTTCCGCTGTTACAAAAGTATGCAAATGCGCTTGACACAACGATCGGAAGAATCACCCGCCAAGCGGAAGAACACAGCTTATAAAGCAAGGAGATCAATCGTGGAAGCAAATTATCTGATATTTGAAAATCTGCCACCCGGAAATCTATTACTCAAGTGTGCGATTCCTGCTGCAATGAGCATGATTTTCAGCGGCTTGTATTCCATAGCTGACGGAATTTTCGTTGGTCGCTGCATTGGCTCAGACGCTTTGGCTGCGGTCAATCTTGTGATGCCGCTGATCGCTATTGCTTTTTCTCTTGCCGAGCTGATCGCAACCGGTTCTTCTGTGCAGTTGGCAATGCTATTGGGGCAGAAAAAGCAGGATCAGGCAAATCGAACCTTCAGCGTATGTATCAAAGTCATTGTTGGTATGTCCTTTTTAATCGGCTTGGTATTCTTTTTTCTTTGCAAACCGATGCTGACATTTATGGGCGCCGACGGGATCGCGTTGCAGTACAGTATTGAGTACATCCGGGTATACGCTGTTTTTGCTCCGTTGATCATTGTATTCTTTGCTATTGATAACTATCTGCGGATTTGCGGAAAGCAGAATTACAGCATGATGCTCAACATTGTGACCGCAGTGCTGAATATTGCATTAGATTTTCTGTTGATCGTGGTATTAAACCAGGGTATCCGGGCGGCGGCCTTGACCAGCTGCATCAGCATATCAGTTGGTACCGTCATGGCGTTTTATCCGTTTCTTCGGAATAAGCTGGAATTGAAATTTGTTACAGGCAATATTCCCTTCAAACAGTTTGCACAGCTTGCAGCAAATGGTTCTTCTGAGTTTTTTTCGAGCATTGCCGGTTCTGTCTTTTCCTTTATTCTGAATATTGTCCTGCTCTATCTCGGCGGCGCAACCGCCGTGGCAGCAATGTCGGTGGTGATGTATGTGGAAAGTCTTGTTGCCTCCATGCTCTTTGGAATGGTCGATTCCATACAGCCGGCCATCAGCTACTGCAAGGGCGCGGGACTTCATAAGAGAGTCTGGACATTAGAAAGATACGTGCTGACTGCTGCAGCGGTTCTTTCCGTGGCAGTATGCCTTGTTTTGCGATATTGTGGTACTTTTGTGGTTCCCTTCTTTGTGAAGCCGGGTGAAACGGAGTTGCTGACACTCAGCATCCATGCAATGCGCCTGTACGCGTTGTCTTATCTGGTGAACTGGATAGATGGCTGTCTGTCCGGTTTTCTGACTGCTTTGGGACAGGCAGGGAGATCCTTTTTTTCTTCCATTATGGGAACACTGGTACTTCCTCTTGCTGGACTTGCGGTTTTGGTTCCGTCTATGGGGCTGGACGGTGTGTGTCTTACGCCGCTGTTTTCGGGTACTATCAGCGCAGTGCTTGCAATCATATTAGTAATGACAATGAGAAAAGATTGTAAATCCCGTAATTTCCAATGAAAAGAGTTATAAATATTCAGAGTCTAGTCAGACGGCAGACATAAATCAAATAGCGTAAGGAAATATTACATCATGAAAAAAGAACGTATCACCCCAAAAATCAAAAAGTTCTTCAACTGGATCTGGCAGGAATGCAAAGACAAAGACACATTGCTGCTGTTTATCGGCGTTGTTGTGATAATGTACCTGCCTGCATGGGGTGGGTATCTTCTCCACGCGATATTCGGATGGGCGTGGTGCTCTGCCGTCGCCTCAGCTTACCTGTTGTTTTGGGCGGGACCGTTCACTCCGTTTTTCCCCGTATGTATGGGAATAACACTATCCATAAAAAAAGTGATGCAGATAAAATCTCGCAGGCAAAGTGGAAAATCCTCTTCGGAGAATCCTGTAGAAGCAAGCAGTAAAAACAAGCGCGATATCGAGTCATAAGTCATCGTTATTCTTTATCACGATTTATAAATGACAATCTTCCCCAAAATAACATAAAAAAGACCATTTGAGCCAACGTTCAAACGGTCTTTTTCTATGGTACGCCCGACTGGAGTCGAACCAGCGGCCTTTAGAGTCGGAGTCTAACGCTCTATCCAGCTGAGCTACGGGCGCAAGTCTATTTATTATTATAGCAAGCTCCGTTGCATTTGTAAAGGATTTTTGCATGGAATTCCATGAGGATTTCCGTCTGTGCCGGACGATTTTCTCTCAAAAACCGCCCCGCACGACAAAAAAACACAAAGTTACAAGCTCTCGTGGAAAATACGAACGACTTCCTCGCGATTCAGTACCTTATAACCGCCCGTCATACCGATTGTCACATCCGCAATGCCTTCAATCATGTCCTCGGTGACGCCCAGCTCGGTCAGATTCATAACCAGCCCCAGCTCCTTCATCCAGGATTCCATTGCGGCAAGACCTTCCTGTGCTACCTGCTCGTCCGTCTTGCCTTCCGGATTGACATCCCAGACATTCTCCGCAAAGCGGACAAACTTTTTTAGGCCAAACGGCAGAATATAGCGGTAGTACGGCAGAGAAACCGCCGCCAGCGTCATACCATGCGTCGCATTCGTATAGCCGCCAACCGCCTGTCCCAGCATATGCACCATCCAGTCGGTGGACTTGCCGCACGCGACCAGTGTATTCAGCGCCCATGTCGCCGTCCACATGATGTTGCTTCGCGCCTCATAATCCTGCGGATTTTTCTTAGCGATGCGACTCGAATGGATCACCGAGCGCATCAAGCCTTCACTGATATAATCGCTCGTCGTGTCATCCTCACCGGAGAAATACTGCTCACAGATATGATTAAAAATGTCATAAATACCCGAAATCATCTGATATTCCGGCAGTGTCATTGTATAGCGCGGATTCAAGATCGAGAAACGCGGCATCAATGACTCACCGGCAAACACATGACCAATTTTCTGCTTGGTCTTTTTATTTGTGATGACCGAACCCGCATTCATTTCCGAGCCGGTGCCCACCATCGTCAGCACACAACCGAGCGGAATGGTCTCGCACTCCGGCTCTTCAAAGCGGACATAATACTTCTCCCACGGATCATCCTGGCAGTGAACCGAAGCTGCCAGCGCCTTCGTGTAGTCGCATGTGGAACCGCCGCCCACAGCCAGCAGGAAATTGGCATGATGCGCCCGCGCAATCTCCATGCCCTCATACAGCTTATCCAGCGTCGGATTCGGCATGACGCCGGAGATCTCCGCAACATTTTTGTCGTTGTTCTTCAGGATTTCGATGACTGCATCATAGATACCATTCTTCTTAATCGAACCGCCGCCATAGACCAATACGACATTCTTGCCGTACTTCGGCAGCTCGGTATTCAGCGCGTTCAGCGATTCTTCGCCGAAATACAGCTTTGTCGGATTACAGTAGACAAAATTTCCAAGCATTGTTGTCCTCCTCCCAATTGACAATTGCACGGGTTAATTTTCCCCGCGCAGCCCATTGACATTACATTTCTTCTTTGTTACGATTATTGTAAACCATAAACTTAACTTTAGGTCAAGTATCTTTTTTGCTTTTTCTTGTTAAATGTAAAGATAACTTCCGGAATATAAGAGTAAATTCCGGGTAGCGGACGTTAGTCTTACATGGTATTCTATAGGTGTAGTGGATTCCTCCTGTTTATCTATCTAAAGGAGGATATTCTTATGACCACAACCCAACATAATAAGAAGCATTTGACTACTACTCAGAGAATGAAGATTGAAGATGGCTTGAACAAGGAGCTCAG
>CAKTAV010000007.1 GCA_934532985.1 uncultured Butyricicoccus sp.
GGATTCGAACCCACGCGCCCTTTCGGACAAACGGTTTTCAAGACCGCCTCGTTATGACCACTTCGATACCTCTCCGTATCGAATCTCCGTGTTACGCAGGATTTATTATAGCATGCTCCTTGTCTTTCTGTCAACTCCATTTTCAAATTCTTTCAAATTATCCACATATGTGTATTAGAGCTTTCTTCTTGTGTTGGTTCCCGCAAAAACTTTTGAATGAACAGTAAACTTTATCACAGAAACATACCACTTGTTTGGACAACATGTTATAATAGCAATAGAAACCAACCATATGCTTTGTGTATTTTTTCAAATAATATCAGAACGCAAACAAAATAAAGCCAATTACCAGTCGTTCTGATACGTCTTAATTCAATCTTGACAATTCGGATTATATCCGAATTGAGAGGAGTCATCGAATGATTTATACTGTCACGCTTAATCCTTGTTTGGATTACATTGTGTATGTGCCGGATTTTCAATCCGGACGAACCAACCGCGCCAAATATGACCGGTTGACCCCTGGCGGCAAGGGAATCAACGTTTCCTACGCCTTACATATCTTGCGGGAGCCAAACTTGGCTCTCGGTTTCGTTGCCGGTTTTACCGGCGACGAAATCTGTCGTCTGATGGATTTGGAGGGTGTGAAAAACAGCTTTATTCGTCTGGAGCATGGCAACAGCCGCATTGACGTACAGATGCTGCACGGCATTGAAAGCTCGATCAACGGCGTCGGCCCCAAAATCACCGCAGAGGATTTGGACAATCTGTGCGATCAGGTTCGTTCCCTTGTCAAGGATGGCGATACCTTAGTCATTTCCGGTGCCGTTCCGCGCGGCGCACGCGATACCATCTACGGCGATTTGATGAGCCGCCTGTCGGACACCGATCTAAAGATCATCGTGGATGCGAAAGGGCCGCTCCTGCTGAACACCTTGAAATATCATCCATTTCTGATCAAACCCAACAAAAAGGAACTGACGGATATTTTCTATGCGCAGCCAGAGAGCATCGACGACATCATCCGCAACGCCAAGAGCTTACAGCAGATGGGTGCGCGCAATGTCCTTGTCACCCTTGGCTCCGATGGAGCCGTTCTAGTCACGGAAGAAGGCGATGTCTATCGGCACAGCGCGATGCAGGGCGAGGTTCGCAATACCGTCAGCTGCGGCGACTCGATGCTGGCCGGCTTCATTTCCGGTTATCGCCAGCACCAGGATATGATTGACGCTTTTCAGTATTCTCTTGCCGCCGCTTCCGCCAATGCCTTTACCGAGGGCCGCGGCACGTACGAGGAGTTTCAAGCACTTCTCCGGCGTCTGCAAACCGAAAAAGGGTAAGTATCGTTCCCACTATCCCACGCAATCAAAGGAGGATTCGTATGTATCCGATTATTACTATCAGCCGTGAATTCGGCAGCGGCGGTCATTCTGTCGGCAAAAAGGTAGCCGAGTTGCTGAACATTCCGTTTTATGACGGCGAAATTGTCGCCCAGGCGGCAAAGGAAAGCGGCTTTGACGAGCGCATTGTCTCTGATCAAGGAGAGTATACCTCCCGCGCCAACAAGTGGTTCGGCAACTGGACACTGAATGCCACCGCTTACTACGAAGATCCGCAGGATCAGCTGTTTCGCATCCAGTCAAATATCATCCGCAACTATGCCGAGCAAGGTCCCTGCGTCATTGTCGGCCGGTGCGCGGATTATATTCTAAAGGAGAACGGTTTTCTGACGCTGAATGTCTTTATCTATTCCGACATGCAGCATCGCGCCGAGCGCGTTCTCGCCCGCTACGGCGAAACCGATGTCAGCATCCAGAAGCGACTAGAGAAAAAGGATCGCAACCGTAAGACGTATTACAAGTACTATACCGACCAGATCTGGGGCGACTATCACAATTATAACCTCAGCTTGGACTGCGGCCTGCTCGGTGTGGATCTCTGCGCCGAGATGATTGTCTCTGCCGCAAAGCAGATGGATAATATCCAAGAATAATATCTGTTTGTCACTATCATCGCTCCCTCTTGTGTCCTGCATAGGAGGGAGCGGTTTTGGTTTGCGGCGTGCTGCCGTGTTGCGAGATATTGTAAGATATACGCTGAGAATAGACAGTGAAAAAGTACGTACTCAAAATCGCCCCTGTGCTGTCGTTGCGACGCACTGCGCTACATCGCCGCGTTGAAGCCTCAACACGGCTCAATCGCTCCGTGGTCTTGCTCCTCAAATTCCAAACGTTTCACTGGTTTGGAATTTGAAAAACGGGAGATTTACTCTGAAAATAGACAGGTAAATGGCACGCACCAAAGGCGCCCCTTGATGCAAGGGGCCGCATTGTGCCAGTGGCACATGAGCGTAGCGAAAGCGGGATGAATTTGCGAAGCAAATTCTGAGGGGATTAAAATGAGCAATTATATCCTATCTCTCCCCCTATTATCCGAGTAAATCCTACGTTCAAATTCCAAACCAGCAACAAAAGTAACATGCCGCGAGGAAATCCTCGCGGCATGTCTTTATGATAGAGAAACTATATTTTGGCTAGCAATTTTACTTGGAAACCTTAACGGTCTTTGCTGCGGAGTATGCGCTGTAAACACGCTTGCCGCCAACCGTGCGGTATGCACGAACCTTGTAGGAGTACTTGCCGCCCTTCTTCAGGCCAGCGTTGGTGTACGATACCGACTTGGTGGTCTTTACTGCCTTGTACGAGCCATTGCCGATTGCGCGGTACACAACGTAGCCGTTTGCACCGGAAACCTTACTCCACTTCAGAGAAACCTTCTTGCCCTTGACATTCTTTGCCGAGGTGATGGAAGCAGCCTTCAGGCTTGCCTTTGCCTTAACAATGGCGGATTCCTGCGTCTTGTCGCCCTTGACAGCAACTACCTTGTAATAGTAGTTCTTACCGGTAGTAACGCCCTTGTCGGTGTAGCTGGTAGCATCCTTTACGGTAGCAATCTTCTTATAGGTACCCTTCTTCGATGTTGCGCGGGATACCTTGTAAGACGTTGCGCCAGCAACCTCATTCCAAGACAGCTGGATGGACTTGTAGCTCTTGCTCTTTGCGGTGACGACCGGCGCCTCCAGTGCCGCTGCTTCCAGCGCATCAATAGCTGCGTTCAAGTGGTTTACTGCCTCATCAACCGTTGCCTGCGTGTGCGGGTTCGCCAGCTCGTCCTTTGCTTCCTGAAGCTCTACCTGCATAGCTGCCCAAGAATCTGCGGTGTAGTCTGCTTCGTTCAGAGCCTCTGCTTTTGCAATGGCTGCGGTCAGTGCCTCGGTGTTAATCTCTTCCGCGCTGCCATTGTTGATGTTTTCCGCAGATGCCGTTACCGGAATCACCGTATCCGTGTAACCCATTGCGTAAATCGTTACAACCCAGTTGCCAGTGCCATCGGTACCCTCCGGCAGCTGGCAACGCAGAGAGTTGGTCAGACCCAGCTGAATGCCCATGGACTTGTGCATCCAGTTGTCCGCAGCGAACTTGGTGCCGTAGGTAGCCAGCGGCTTTCCGTCTGCCTCCTTCGTGCCATAGTAGTCCCAACGAACCGCGTACATCTTATCGCCCAGACCACCGTAGTTGCCCAGCACGTCCACACGAACGAAGCAGCCATAAGACTCTGCCTTTTCTGCTGCGGTTACTTCCGCATATACATCATTTGCAGCAGACGTTTCCTTATTATAGGCATCCTTTGCAATCAGGTTCACGCTCTGCTGGGTTTCGTTGGCCAGGCCCGAGCCAGTGCCCTCCGAGCGTGCGCTGAACAGGAACGAACCGTCGGCCTGCTTCTCCGCATACTTCAGGCCGTTGGTATCCGCATTGACCTCAGCGGTTGCCTCATAGCTGTTCAGAACGCCTTCGGTATAGCCGCCGGTTACGGCTGCGCCGTTCTCAGTTACGTCATATGCTGCACAGAATGCATCGTAATCCTCTGCTTTGACGGCTACCGGAACGTACTTGTCGCCCAGTACTTCGTAGTGGGAATATCCCTCCGTCGAGGTCGTACCATCCGTGTTGTAGCAAATGATGTCGGTACCGTTTTCGCCCTTCGCCAGCTTCAGCTGACGGCCATCCTTCAGAACAGCGCGGACCTCCGTTACCGCAGAACCGTCTTCGTTGGTCGCACCGGTCTCAACCTTTTTCCAGTTGGAGATCTCATAGGTACCGCCATTTGCGCCATAAATCACTGCGTCGCACTGGAAGCTGCCGCGATGCAGGCCGTGGTTGGTGGTCGCGCGGGTAACGGCATCAAATGCGCCCTTATCCAGCTCACCGCGGCTGTCCTCCTCGTTCGAGGATGCGATCCAGTCCGTGCCGTTCAGATAAACGCCTTCACTCTTCCAGTAGTCCGCCCAAGACAGCTCGGCATACACATACTTGTACGAGGTGTCGTCTGCTGCAACCGATACATCCGCCGCCAGAGCCGCAGACGGAACCGCACCGGCAGCCATCAGCACCGCCAGCGCCGAAGCCGACAGGCGCTTTCCGTTCCATTTGATTTGATTCATAAGGTTCTTTCCTCCTAGTCCCGCTGTCCAAAGCCAAGGCGCTTCAACCGCAAAGATTAGCATACCCTAAGCTCACACACTGGGAAAATTGATAAAAACTTTTCCCTTCTTGGAAAATCCCTTCCGCAAAGAGCATTCTCTTTAACACAATCCTAGCATTCATTTTAGCATATGTCAACTATATATTCGATTTTTCCATTTCTCTCGTACTGTTTCTTTTTTCTTTTACTGAAATATTATTTGATTTTTGCACATATCGCATCGCAATTCTATAATATTATTGCGCATTTTCGCACAATTCCTATACTCACTTTCACTAAAAGCAAAAGTTGTCTATGCTAATTGTTTGTTTCAATATTCTCATTTTACTCTGCGGTATTCTTCTTTTTGTTTTACTGTATTTTATTCCTTTTTCTCTGTTTTCCCTGCGTGCTCTGTCCTCCACTTGATTCTTGCGTTTTGTCCGCTTCCTATGTATAATAAAGAACAGAAAGAGAAACGGAAAGGTGGATATTCTCCCGCTTTTCCCCATAAAGATCAAGGGTACCATTGGAGGATGTTGTTATGAAGAAAATCAAAGTAGGCATCGCCGGACTGGGCCGTCTAGGCCGCGTCCATGCACAGAATCTCGCATTCAAGATTCCAAACGCCGAGCTGACCGCCGCCTGCTCGATTGTTCCGGCGGAGCTGGACTACGCCAAGAACGAGCTGGGCGTCGCCGACGTCTATACCGATTTCCGCGAGATGCTCGCCAAGGCGGACATCGACGCGGTTGCCATCGTCACCACCTCATCTGAGCACTGCTGGCAGGTAGAGGCCGCACTGGACGCGGGCAAGCATGTATTCACCGACAAGCCGCTGGGCGTGGATGTCAACCAGTGCAAGATTGCTGAAGCCGCCGTCGAGCGTCATCCGGACAAGATCTTCTTCCTCGGCTTTATGCGCCGCTACGATCCGTCCTACGCTTACGCAAAGAAAAAGATCGACGAGGGCGCGATCGGCACGCCGTATATGGTAAAGGCGACCGGTATTGATCCGGAAGCGCTGGTCGAAGGCTCCATCAAGTTTGCGGCCAACTCCGGCGGCATCTTTATTGATATGGCCGTTCATGATATCGACCTGATGCGTTGGTTCCTCGGCAGTGAGCCGGTACAGGTTCACGCGTTGGGCACGACGTTTAAGCATCCGGAATTCCGCGACGCACACGACGACGAAACCGGCGTTGCCGTTTACAAGTGCGAAAACGGCGCAATTGGCATGGTACATGTCGGCCGCACTGCACCGCACGGTTACCATGTTGAGACCGAAATTGTCGGCACAGAGGGCAGCATCCGTATCAGCCCGGTTCCGGAAAAGAATCTGGCCATTCTCTACAACCAGCACGGTGTGGTTCAGGAATGCGTCGAGAGCTTCCCGGTTCGCTTTGCCGAGGCCTATCTGCTCGAAATGCAGGAATTCATCAACTGCATCGAAGAAAACCGCAAGCCGGGCGTGACGGTATACGACGGCACAAAGTCCACGGATATTGCATTCAAGACCACGGAAGCTTGGAAATACGGAACAATTGTAAAAATCTAATTTTAAATCCTATATTCCCCTGTTATAGCAGCCAAATACACTTTTACACCAACAGGCTCCCACTTTGGGAGCCTGTTTTGCTGCTTTCTTGTTACTTTCGTGCCTTTTGAGACGATATCTCTGCATCTCCCTCCCATCCGTTTGCGAATTCTGTCCTCTTTTTAGCCGTTTCTTGCATTCACATAGCAATGCATTGACGAATATTCCCAGCAGGTGCTACACTAGACTCACTTCCTACGGTAATCGCCTCCACAAAAGGATATCCCGCATCGCGAAAATCACTCTCACCAGATTGTTTTTCTCGCCTTGCCCCCGTTTCTTTTTGTATCACAAAGCGAATGCCATCACTGCAATAAGGAGCTGATTTTTTATGAGTTATATCGCTGCGATATTCTTCTGCGTCGGTGCCGTGGATTACCTGATGAATAATCGTCTGGGACTGGGTGAGCCATTCCGTGAGGGTCTGGAGGCCATCGTCGAGCTACTGTTCCTCATGACCGGTTTTATTGCGCTTGCCCCATGGCTCAATGATGTCGTCGCTCCGGTCATCACGCCGTTTTTTCAGGCGATCGGCTGCGATCCCTCTCTGTTTGCCGGCATGCTGCTCTCCTGCGACAGCGGCGCCGCCGTGCTCGCTTCCGCCATGGCGCTGGACGACAGCGCCGGTCTATTTAACGGCATGATTGTCGGTGCATTCCTGGGCATTACGATTATGATTACCATTCCGTTAGTTCTGGAAAACGCAAAGGGCAGCAAAAAGGTCGCCGCCGTCCGCGGCATGCTGGTCGGCTTTGTCACCCTGCCGTTTGGCTGTGTCCTGACCGGCGTAATTTACGGCACGCCAATGCCCATCATTCTGCACAACACATGGCCGGTGCTGCTGATTTCCATCCTCCTGCTCATCCTGTTCAAGGTATGCGGCAACAAAATCCTCATCGTCTTTCAGGGACTGTCTCTGATTATCCGCAGCTTTGCGCTGGCTGGCTTTGCCATCGCCGCAGTACAGGAGACCGTCGGCATCACGATCCTGCCGAATTTAACCCCACTGGAGGAGGTATTCCCGGTCATCTGTCATATCGGCGTGTTCCTTGCAGGTATTCTGCCGTTTATGGCGCTGCTGCGCCGTGTGCTGACCCGTCCGCTTAACGCGCTGGGTCGTGTGCTCAATATCAATCAGGCCTCTGTGATCGGTCTGATTATCAGCATGGCGAACCCGATTCCGGTTATGCTGACCTGTGATCAGCTGGATGACAAGGGCTGTATGCTGAACGTCGCATTCCTGACGGCGGCCTGCTTTGCCGCCGGCGATTTCCTCGCCTTCTCCATGCAGTTCTATGCACCTATCGCCATTCCCCTTATGATCGGCAAGCTGATTACCGGATTCGCCAGCCTGCTGATCGCCTTGGTTGTCTATAATCTCACATCCAAGGAGGAGGTCCCGGAGACAGAACCCGTGACCAGTGCTGATCCTGCCCCGATCGGTTAAGTCATCCTCTGTCTCTCCATAGATCCCATCATGCAAAAGCGCGTCGATTGCTGTGCGATCCGACGCGCTTTTGTCCCGTCGCGGGTCTTCTGCTATTTGCGCTGCATTTCATTCTGCGCTATACTGAGGAGGGTTTTCTCCGCACTGCATACAGCAAAGGAGGAGGATTGATTTCTATGAAACCATCTGAGCGTATCAAGCGGCACATATTTTTATTCGTCTCCCTTTGGATTATGGCGTTTGGCATTGCCTTTTCCATCAAAGCAGATTTAGGCACCTCACCCATTTCCAGCTTTCCCTATGTGCTGAGCTTAATCACGCCGCTGACCGTCGGCACCGTGACCATTCTCATGCACTGTGTGTTTATTGCCCTGCAAATCCTCATCCTGCGCCGTCAATATCAGCTCGTGCAGCTTATGCAGCTGCCTGTCGCGCTGGTATTTGGCGTGATAACGGATTTTGCGCTGTGGGTCATCCGTGATTTCACCTATACGGCGTATTGGCAGCAGTGGGCACTGTGCCTGATCGGCATTGCTCTCGTTGGTCTCGGCGTGCGCTGTGAGGTCACCGCCCGCGTCGTCACCCTCGCCGGAGAGGGACTCATTCTCGCCATCGTCAAGGTCTCTTCGATTTCGTTCAGCACAATGAAGATCGTCTTTGACGTCACGTTGGTTGCGCTGGCCTGTATCTGTTCCTTTGCCTTCCTGCACGGTCTGTACGGCGTGCGCGAGGGCACGCTGGCGGCCGCTCTGCTCGTCGGAACCGTCGCCAAATGGCTTCAGCCGATTCTGCGGCGATTTGAACATCGATGGCTTGGGGAGATATAATTCCCCACCACACAACAACAGCCTTCCTAAAACGAGGAAGGCTGTTTGTTATAACCAATATAGTTTTTGCTCCCGAAAATTAAGCAGCCTTTGCAGCAGCTTCCTTACGGCGAGCCTTTGCAGCCATGGACTCACGGGTTACGTCGAGCAGTACGGCGGCGATAATAACCAGACCCAGTACCATGTTCTGTACCGCAGAGTCGATAGACAGCAGCGTGAAGCCGTTACGCAGGGTTGCAATAACCAGCGCACCGATCATGGTGCCGATCATGGTACCCTTGCCGCCCATGAACGATGCACCGCCGATAACGCAGGATGCGATTGCGTCGGTATCATACGGCTGAATTGCGTTTGCGCCGTTGCAGATGCCGGAACGACCGATGGAAACGATACCAGCCAGAGCAGCCATGAAGCCGGACAGTGCGTAGCAGAAGGTCAGAACGTTTGCCGAGTTGATACCGGACAGACGAGTTGCCTCCATGTTACCGCCTGCACAGTAGATCGAGCGGCCCAGCGAGGTGCGGGTCAGCAGGATGTGCATGATAACGTAGATAACGATAACAACGATAAAGCTGATCGGGAAGCCTCCTACCGTTGCGGAGCCGAGCCACATAACACCCTTCGGGAAGCCCGAAATCATCTGTGAACCGGTTACCAGCAGAGCAGCGCCCCAGAGGAAGTTTTTCATACCCAGAGTAGATACGAACGGATGCGGCAGATGCAGCTTGGTCAGCAGCAGGCCGTTAATCAGGCCGATTGCCGTGCCTGCAACCAAAGCAACGATCAGCAGCAGCGGAACATTCGTGGTTCCGTTCTTTACCATCATACCGACAACGCAGGCACAGAACGTTGCGTTCGCGCCAACCGAAAGGTCGATACCGGCGGTAATCAAGCACAGCAGCATGCCGGTAGACAGCAGTGCTGTAAACGTCGTCTGCTTCAATACAGACATCAGGTTTCTATAGGTTAAGAAGTTATCACTTGCAATGGTCAGGACCAGACCCAGAATAATCAGAGCACCCAGCGTACCAATATACTGGCCAAATCCACCCAACTTTTTCTTATTCATCTAATGTACCTCCCCATGCTGCCTTCATCAGGCTCTCCTGGTTAAAGTGTTTGCTGTCGCGGTCAACCGTTGCCATGACCTTGCCGCCGCGCATAACAATAACACGGTCCGACATTCCAAGGATCTCCGGCATTTCCGACGATACCATGATAACGCACTTACCTTCCTTGACCAGGCGGTTCATAACGTTATATACTTCAATCTTTGCGCCAACGTCGATACCGCGGGTCGGCTCGTCAAAGATATAGATCTCTGCGTCCGTGTTTACCCACTTACCGATAACGACCTTCTGCTGGTTACCACCAGACAGCTGTCCGACGATTTCATCGATGGACGGCGTCTTAATACGAAGCGACTTGATGTTCTCTTCGCCCGCTGCGAGGATCTTCTTGTTATCCAGGAACGGACCGTTGCAGAAGCCCTTCATATTGGCCAGAACCAGATTGGTACGGATGGATTCCGCCAATACCAGACCCTGTCCCTTTCGGTCCTCTGTCAGAAGCGCGATGCCTGCCTTAATAGCCTGCGCCGGACTCTTAATGGTCACTTCCTTGCCGTTGACATATACCTTACCGCTGTCCAGCGGATCTGCGCCGAAGATAGCACGCATGGTCTCGGTTCGGCCTGCGCCGACCAGTCCTGCAAAGCCCAGCACCTGTCCGCGGTACGCTTCAAAGCTGACGTCATCCAGCACGCCGCCTTCCATCAGGTGTTCTGCCTTCAGAGCGACCTCGCCCTTTGTGCCGAACTCCTTCGGGAACAGATTGTCCAGAGTACGACCTACCATAGCCGCAATTAGGGAGTCATTATTCCAATCCTTAATATCCTTTGTGTCAATGTACTGACCGTCACGAATAACCGTAACGCGATCACACAGCTGGAACAGCTCCTCCAGCTTATGCGATACAAACACAATACCGATGCCGCTGTCACGCAGCTTGCGGCAGGTCTGCATCAGCTGGTCAACTTCCTTCTCACCCAGAGAAGAAGTCGGCTCGTCCATGATAATCATTTTTGCGTCGATCAGTACTGCCTTTGCGATTTCAATCATCTGCTGTACGCCCATACCGAACGTACCGGCCGGCTTACTCGGATCAACATCCTGACCCAAGGAAGCCATGACTTCCTTCGCCTTCTTATTCATCGTGCGATAATCAAGCAGACCCATCGGTCCCTTGATCCACTTGTTAATGAAAATATTATCGGTGATGCTCAGCAGCTTCTCAATATTCAGCTCCTGATATACACACGCGATTCCGGCTGCTGCCGAATCGTTCGGATTCTTGAACGTCATCTGCTGACCGTTAACGTAAATTTCGCCCTTATCCGGCTTATGTACACCCGTCAGCACCTTAATCAGCGTAGATTTACCTGCACCGTTCTCGCCAATCAGTCCCAGAATCTCGCCCGGCTTTACCGACAGCTGCATATTGTCCAGCGCGACAACGCCAGGGAATGTCTTGGTGCAATCCTTTAACTCTACTACATACTCACTCATTAACTCTTCACCCTTTTCTCCGAGAGGGGATTTTTTTCGATCAGCCTCTTCTTTCCCGGCAGCTCCGGTCTCGGCACAGTGCCGCCTGCAAAAATACACATCACCTATGCAACATCTTTGCAAAAAGTACTCATCGAACTCGAATAAAAGTGTGCCCTTACCGATATGTATCCATCGATAAGGGCACCCGATTCGCTTAGTTTGTTACCCTTCTTCGCTCAATGCCTATTCCTTGAAGCAATTACTCGCCAATGTAACCCTTCAGCGTATCCAGACGCTCCTGTGCATTCGATGCATCGATAACCGAGCAGCCAGAATCAATAAAGGAATCCAGCTCTTCACCGTTCAGCGACTTAACTGCCGCATCAACAGCCTTATAGCCCATGTCGTATGCTTCCTGAGCAACAGACATCGTCTCTTCACCATCCAGAATTGCCTTGCAAGCGGACTGGATGCCGTCGAAGCCAACGAAGATGGTGTCCTTGTATGCCTTGTTATCCTTTGCTGCACGAGCGGCTGCCATAGCCATATCGTCGTTGTTGCAGCAGATGATAGCAACGCCTTCCGGATGGTTCTGCATGATTGCTTCCATGGAATTTACTGCCTTGTCTGCAACTGCATCTGCGTACTGCACTTCCTTGTCCAGGAACTTGCCGCCGGCCTTTTCAACGCCCTTCTGATAACCAGTCAGACGATCGGTAGCGGTGCCGTCACCCTGTACGCCGGAAATAGCAATTGCATTGATTTCCTTCCAGCCAGCATCCTTTGCAGCCTTAACGGCAGCCTCGCCGCCCATTGCTGCTGCATCGACATTACCGGTGCCTACGAAGGACTTGATCTCCGGTGCGTCGATGTTCGTATCAACGGCGATAATCGGAGCTTCCTGTCCGGAAATCAGGTTCGCTGCCAGGTCAGCCTGCAGCGGAGCGATGACAAACGCATCATATGCGCCAGAGTTCAGATCGGTCTCGATCATGTTCTGCTGTTCGTCGTAAGCAGTCTCCGACGTTGCACCCTTGACCTCAACGTTTACGTTGTTGTCCTTACCGTATGCTTCTGCACCAGCCTTTACATAGGACCAGTACTCCGATGCGGTCGTCTTGAGGATAACGTCGATCTTGTAGTCGCCGCCGGATGCAGCTGCATTACCGGAACCCGAACCGTTGGACGACGATCCGCCGGAGCCTCCGCAACCTGCCAGCACACCAGCTGCCATAACGCCTGCCAGCGTCATCGCTAACATTCTCTTCTTCATAATGTGTTTCCTCCTTGGTTTGTCTCTTCCTAAAACAATCTATCTCATTTCCCCATTCCCTGTCCGATTTCTGCTCGAAGGGCGATGAGCAGTTTTGGGCGACGAACAAAGGCCTGTGAAAAAAAGACCAAACTCAAGTCTGTGTCTCCTCTCTCCAAAAGAGCACAGAAACGACGGAAATCATTTCTTCTTGGTCATGTTACTGCCCCAGAGGCGATGCCGCACGTCTGGGTTTGTCTGCTTTTGAGATTGGCATCTCAAAAACAATCATATTACCCATGAATAATCCGATTTCACGCTTTCGTTTGTATATATTATACAATCCCTCAAGGCGTTAAACCGAATCATACTGCGCAAAAACCTTTGCAAAACACGCCATTTAGATGAACATATTTCGGTATTGTCTTGGAGACACTCCGACCTTGCTCCGAAACACTGCCGCAAAGCTGGTATCATAGGCATATCCGACCTCTCCGGCGATGTCCGCAATGGATCGCCGACTCTCCCGCAACAGCGTCTTGCTGTGGCTGATGCGCAGATTGACGAGATACTCGTGCGGGGACTGCCCCGTGCTCTCGCGGAAGCGGCGGTTGATCTGGGAAATACTCAAATGGAATCGTTTTGCCAAATCCGCCGCGCTGACCTCTTCGTTCAAATGCTCCGCCAGATACCGCTGCATCGCCGCAATCTGCGGGTCATTGGTCTCCTCCAGCCGGTTGCTGTATAACAAGCTGCACATCAGATCGTGCAGACTCCGCGACACGCCGACCTCATCTACTTGTCCTGTCCGTCGCACCTGATCCAAAATTTGCCGCAGCTGCTGCTGAATATAGCGTGGATTATCCGGACGAATTGCCACGCCGCGCACGCTGCGAACCTCTTCACAAAACGCCCATGTATTGGCGCCATTCAGGTGCACCCACAAATATTCCACCGGCTCCAGCGCCTGAAACCGGTACTGTTCATTGCAGTTGAGAAAGCCAAATTCTCCTGTGCACAGAGTTGTTTCCTGTCCGTCCAGACCGACCTTCAGCCGTCCCTCTGTGATCGTGAAGATGGAAAAGCTGTCACTGGCTCTCCGCTCCACGCAGTACTGCATCGTGCACCGGAAGCGTCCCACTCCCTGCAAATAATACAGCAGCCGCTGCGCCCGATAGGACGGTATCGCCTGGTACATTTCCGAATTGGGCTCGATGCCCTTTTCGTGGATAAGCTCCCGGTTTTCCGGAACCAGACTCCCAATCTCTATCTTTTCTGCCATGTTGTTTCCTCGCTTTCCATCCGCTCTCACGCGGTGAGCGCACTCATTTTGCCTGCCAAAATGGCTTTTTCTTCTGCGGCAGGCCGTCGCGCGTCAGGCACTCCTTCACACTTTTTCCCATGCTGTTGCAGTAATATTGCTCGTCCTCCAAATCGACGACACACAGACGAAGCGCACTCCATCCGTGCTGTCCGTTCTTTTCCTTGTACTGTCGATAATCGCTGGCACGGCGGATCTTCCGCTGCAGCTTTCGCTCCACACCAGCCGTGCACAGCACAATGCTAATCAGCGTGAAATCGTGGAACGGGTCGTCCGCCGGGACGCGTTCGTCCTGAATACGGCGAAATAGCTCCATATATTCCGTCCAGTTTGCTTCATCCAGCTGTTCTGCGCACAGAAAATAACATTGTTCCCCACAATATCCCTCCGTGGAGATACTGCTGACAATACCCATCAAATAGCGGTCATCCCGTTTTTCGTAGTGTGCGGTCATCGGGAAGGTGTAACCGCACACTCTCTTCTCTCGATCGATCTGAAACGGCTCCGGATACTGCCGTTCCGCCCGCCGCAAAAATGCCGCCGCTTTGTCTGCAAAGTGTTCCATCAGGCGTTATCCTCGTCATCCGGTTCTGCCTCCGGCTGCGCTTTGTCGTCAGAATCCTCATCCAGCGGCGGATCTTCTTCGTCCTCCTCTGCCAACGGGGGATCCTCCGGTTCCGGCTCCGGCGCAACATAGCCGTCAATTTCCTCTACCGGAACATCCTTTTCTGCAAAATATTTGCCGTCAATATAATATCCAATCGCGATGCCAACCGCAGCGCCGCCCAGCGACAGCCACTGTCCATCGTATTTCAGCAAACCGCTCAGTACCAGACCGCAGCCGTAGCCCAGTGCAAGTCCCAGAAACTCCGAGCGCGGTACGGTATTAAAGTATTTGCGCTGTGTACTGTGATATCCTTTTTTCATGACACTTCCTCCGTCGCGCGGCCTCTCCCGCCGCTTTCTCTTCTGCGGCTCTCTTCGCGCCGCTTTTCAAGGTATTCCGCAGCAAACGCCGCACGTTACCCTGTTTTTTTCATTCTAACAAGTTATTTCCGTCCCGTCAATGCACGACTGGAACGTGATCGTCGATAATTCGTTCTTTCTGACAGATCATACAATTTTACTTTTTTGTTTTTGGTTTGTATATACAAAAATCATCTGTCGCTTTGCCGTTCTTCGCGCTTCCTTTCCTTTTATGGTACAATACTGTTATATCTCAGAAAGGAGTTCTCCTGCTATGAAAATTGTTGATTCCGGCGTTCTGCCTCCGTCTTTTATGGATTTCACGATTCCATCCAACTTTGCGCGAAACGCACTGTATTACGTTTTACAGTTTGGTCACTTCTACTGCGACAAAAATTATCACGTCCAGCGTGAATATCTGGAGCAGTTTCTGCTCATGTATGTCTGCTCCGGCGAGCTGACCATTCAGGCGCACGGACGCACTGCCATTGCCTATCCCGACCAGATCGTCCTGCTCGACTGCCGCACCCCGCATCAGTATTACTGTACCGGCGACACCGACTTTTTGTGGTTCCACTTCAACGGCAGCAGCAGCGCCCGCTACACCAGCTATCTTTACGACCAGAACGGCGTTGTATTCTCCGGCCCGCACATTCAGGATACCCTGCACAGCTTCGACCGTATTCTGAGCTACTCGCAGGAGGTGCCGAATAACGAGCATCTGGTCTCCATGCACATCGCACGCATTCTGGCACGCATGGCATCCCCGAACCGCCATGTCATCACCCAGCACGGTCTGGAGCCCGCCATTCAGTACATCCGCGACCACTTCCAAGAGGAAATCTCGCTCGACCAGCTCTCCGCTTTGTGCAGCATGAGCTCGTCGCATTTCATCCGCAGCTTCAGCAAATATATCAACCGCACCCCGCACGAGTATCTGCTGTCCTATCGGCTCCAGCAGTCCAAGCAGCAGCTCCTGACAACCAACGATTCCATCGAGGTCATCGCGGAGCGGTGCGGATTTAACAGCGCTTCTCACTTCGCTCGCGCGTTCCGAAAGAGCAATAACGTCTCGCCGAGTGAATTTCGCAATACGGAATTCTAGTCGCTGCGACGATCGCATCGGCGAATTCCACTACCTCCCTGTGCCGAAGTATCGGCACAGCTCGCCCGTTCCATTCCCTCGCTCCTCAAATTCCAAACGCCGTCGCTGCGACGCACTTCGCTACATCGCCACGCCGAAGCATCGGCATGGCTCACCCGCTTCGTGGTCTTGCTCCTTCGCGCCACAACCGCTTTGCTGGGTTGCGTCGCGATATACAGTAAGATTTACTCTGAGGACAGATAGAAAAGAAGTCTGAACCAAAATCGCCCCTGTGCTGTCGCGGCGACGCACTACGCTACATCGCCACGCCGAGGCATCGGCATAGCTCAGCCGCTGCGTGATCTTGCTCCTTCGCGACACAACCGCTTCGCTGGGTTGTGTCGCGATATAAATTTTTTTGGGGGTGTCGGTCTACGGTTAGCTCAAATCGTATTGTTAGCGTACAATCCCTCAGTCGGCTTCGCCGACATCCCGCTTTCGCTTCACTCACATGCCACTGGCATGACGCGGCCCGTTTACACAAGGGAGCTAAAGTGCGTAAGATTTACTCAGAAAACAGAGAGAAAACAAAATTCTGCATCGTAGAGGATGGGTTTCCCATCCCGCCACATTTCGCTCTGTTTATGCGGGACGGGAGACCCGTCCTCTACCGTAAATGGCAGTTACTGTATATTATCCCACACACAAAGAGGCCGCGGCAACGCCGCGGCCTCTCTTGTTTTCTATTATGGATAACTATCTGTTCTCTTACTTCAGGTAGCCCTTCAGCTCGTCCAGACGATCCTGTGCGCTGTCCTTGTCAACAACACCGGAACCGGAGTCGATGAAGGAATCCAGCTCCTCTCCGTTCAGGCAATCAACCGCTGCCTGTACTGCCTTGTAGCCCATTCCGTATGCATCCTGAATAACCGACATGGTCTCTTCGCCGTTCAGGATTGCTTCACACGCCGCTCGGTCGCCATTGAAGCCCAAGAAGATCGTGTTCTCATACGCCTTGTTGCCCTTTGCTGCGCGTGCTGCCGCCATAACCATGTCATCATTATTTGCGCAGATGATAGCTACGCCGTCCGGATGGTTCTGCATGATTGCTTCCATGCAGTTTACTGCCTTATCCGCAACCGCGTCGGCATACTGGGTTTCCTTCTCCAGGAACTTGCCGCCAGCCTCGTTGATGCCCTTCTTGTAACCCTCGTAACGTGCGGTGTTGGTTGCGTCACCCTGTACACCACAGATCTCGATCGCCTCGATGGTATCCCAGCCAGCCTTCTTGGCTGCCTCAACGGCCGCCTTGCCGCCCAGCGCCGCTGCTTCTTTGTTACCGGTGCCGATGAACGACTTGATTTCCGGCGCTTCGATGTTGGTGTCAACCGCCAGAATCGGCGTGTCCGTGCCGGCAATCAGGGTTGCCGCCTGATCGCTTTGCAGCGGTGCGATAACCAGTGCGTCATAAGATCCGGAGCTCAAATCGGTCTCGATCATGTTCTGCTGCTCGTCGTAAGACGTCTCAGACGGGGGACCCTTGACCTCAACCTTGACGCCGAGATCCTTTGCTGCCGCGTCGCAGCCCGCCTGTACATACTGCCAATACTCTGCGGACAGCGTCTTCAGAATAACGCTGATCTTGTAATCTCCGCCAGCGGACGCGCTGCCGGAACCTTCTGCCTTGCTGTCGCTGCCGGAGTTGCCGCATCCCGCTACACAGCCAACGGTCATTGCACCTGCCAGTGCCATTGCTAACATTCTTCTCTTCTTCATAACGTGTTTCCTCCTTAAGAAATACATTTTTTATGTAACACTCCCTCATCTGGCAGACGATGAAGGAATTGTCACTCTATTTTCATTTCGCTCGATATTGTAACAATACCAAAGCGTGCCTAGGGGAGAAATCGCTCTTGCTATGCCGGAAAATCCGTCCGGCGGCGTCCGCCGCAACTCGGTCAACGACCCCAGTCGGGGCCGCCTGCCGCGCTGTTTCCGGAACGCGGCAAGACCGAACTGCATTTTGAATTTGAAAGAGAAACAACCAGGTTGGGAGCCGACGGATACGGACAGCAGCCGTCCCGCCCGGCTTCCAACAAGGAGTGGATGACAAAATTGTGTTTAGCCGCCTACTCCCAGCGGGGAGAAGATGACATAGACGATGACCAGAATCGCAAAGGTCAGTACGACAACCGGCTTGCGGAACTTCCACGGCGTCATATCGACAACCTCGAGGTTCGGCAGCTCATACGGCGTCGAACGCGGCTTGATCTTGGAGCAAGCCCACAGCAGGATCAGATCCAAGAAGAATACCGATACCTCAAAGTACAGGAAGTGCAGATGAACCGTGTTCATCAGTACACCGTAAGCGATGATATGTACAATAATCGTCAGCTTCGGCGCGAAGTTCGGGATGTTCTTGTTGAGCATGCCCATCATCGAGATGGCGAGCACCGGAACACCGTAGTACCCCCACATCTGGTTGAGGAAGGTGCTGATGCCAGCCGGAAGGTAAATCAGGAACGGCGCAATGATGATCGACGCCAAGCACAGAACAATACCAAAGCGCTTTGCGATCACGATCTGCTGCTGCGGCGTGCGCTCCTTCTTCGAGATAACCGGAAGAATATCCAGCGTAAACAGCGTCATCGAGCTGTTGAGTACCGAGTTGAACGACGACAGAATCGCGCCGAACATCACGGCGGCAAAGAAGCCCAGTACCGGCGTCGGCAGAATGTCGTGAATCAGCGTCGGATACGCCATGTCAAAGTCCGTCAGTACGCCGCCATCACGGATGTACTGGATAATACCCGGCATAACGAGGAACAGCGGGCAGAATACGCAGACCAGACCGGTCAGAAGTGCGCCCTTCTGTGCTTCCTTCAGGTTCTTTGCGCCGAGTACGCGCTGCATGATGGACTGGTTCGTACACCAGTAGGAAATGTGGTTGATGCTGCATCCGAGGATGATCATCGGCCACGGGATTTCCGGAGCCTGTGCATCCCACGCCTTGATGGCGTTCAGATGCTCCGGAGGGGCATCGCTGATCATTCTCTGCACGCCGGTGATCAGATTGCCGTCACCGAGGATAACGAATGCCAGCACCGGAACGATAACAACCGCACCGATAATAAAGATAACGCCGTTGAGCGAGTCAGATACTGCGACGGCCTTCAGACCGCCGAAAATTGCGTAGATACCGCCGATGACGCCAAGTGCAACGCACATGATCGTCGTGGCGAGAAAACGGTTACCGCCGAGAAGTTCGGTGATGCCAAAGATGCGTTCCATCGCTACCGAGCCTGCATACAGGACAAGCGGCAGCATGGTAACAATATATGCAACCAAGAAAATGAACGAAACCAGAACGCGGGTTGCGCGGTCATATCGGTTTTCCAAAAATTCCGGAATTGTTGCAATGCCAAGCTTGAAGTAGCGCGGGACGAAAAATAACGCCATCAGCGTCAGCGCAACCGGGCACATGGTTTCCCAACCCATTGCCGTAATACCAACGGCATAGCCCTGTCCGTTTCGTCCAACCAGCTGCTCCGCCGACAGGTTTGTCATCATCAGCGAGCCGAAGATGATAATGCCGGTCAGGCTTCGGCCGCCGAGGAAGTAGCCCTCCTGCGACGTTTCATCTGTACCCCGTGTCTTATACCAGCTGATAAGCGCTACCAGCGCGGTGACACCTACAAATGAAGCAAGTGTAAAAAGCATGATTCAGTTTTCCTTTCCCCATCTATGTACACAACAAGCTGGCGTTCCGTCGGTCTATTCCTATCCGCCGTCGCCCTGTTCTCTGCCGGCCTATTCCTAATCCGGCAGGGTCTTGTTCTGTCCAAAAGAATTCTCTTCTTAACAGTTTCTACAAATTCACTTATACTATTCCATCTCTCTTTATGCATAGTATACAACGCGTGTCGTTTTCGAACAAGCGACATTTTACAACACGTTCGATTTAACAACATCCCGCATAAATCCCATACGGGAGGAAATGAGAAAAACCCACGCAGCCGCTGTTCCATATGCAATTGAAACAGCGGCCGGGGGTCTTTCGAATGAAAAAATATGAGAGAATGAAGGTGTTCTTTAGTTAAATCCTGCGTCACGCAGATTCTCACGTCCGATGATCGCCTTCTCCAGCGGAACGTCGAACGACTTAACCGGGAACAGATCCTGCTCGACAACACACCAGCCATCGTAGTTGTTCTCAACCAGTGCCTTGTAGAACTCAGCAAAGTCAATGCTGCCCTTGCCCGGCTCTACCATGATGTCCTCGGTAACGGCCTTGGCAAACGACCAGTGGTTCTTGTCCATCTCGGCCTTGACGTTCAGGTCACAGTCCTTGATATGGATGTACGGGATGCGATCGACATGCTTCTTGTAGAAGGAGATCGGCTCGCCGCCACCATATACGTGGTGACCGGTGTCGAAGCACAGGTTAACCGTGGTGTCTGCCAGGAAGCGCTCGATCTGCTCCTCCGTCTGAACGTGGCTGTCAACATGCGGATGGAACAGGCCCTCAAAGCCATGCTCTGCGCAACGGTCTGCACACTTCTGTACATTTGCACAGTACTTTGCCCACTCCTCATCCGACAGATCCGGATTCATCTCCAGCTCACCGGTTGCCAGATTGGTGTACATCGGCGGCAGCAGTACAATATACTTTGCGCTCGGGAAATTCTTCAGCAGTGCTGCGATATCGTCAATGTCCTTCAGCATCTGCTCTACATTGGCGTCGTCCAGATAGTTGCCGCCCTCGGTTGCGCCGACCAGCGTCAGACCACGCGCATCCATTGCATTCTTGAGTACCTGCGGATTGTCGTTCGGCATGTAGCCCCACGGTCCGATCTCACATCCCTCATAGCCCGCAATCTTCATTTCGTCCAGGCAGCGCCACCACTGCGGTTGCTTTTCATTATTCGGATCACTTGCCGGGAACCATACTCCCCAAGAATCCGGTGCAATACCTACTTTAATAGACATTATACTTGCCTCCTGATATCATTCCATTTTTCGCTGTCTGCCGACGGTCGCCCTATTCCATCGGCAGACAGCTTATGTCACATTATGAAGAAAATGAATCTATCTTATTTCGTCCGTTGATTACTTGACCTCAACCCACTGCTTGCTCTTGGAAGACTCGATAACAGCAGCTACGGTGCGGTCGATCTTGTAACCGAACTCGAAGTCGGTAATGTAGTCAGCACCATTGGTGATTGCATCAAACAGAGCATGAACTTCAAGAATCTTCATGTCGTTGTATGCGATAGAGATACCAGCTGCCGGCTGAAATGCCGAGTAGCCCTTCATCTTCGGGTTCAGCAGAACGGTGCGGAAACCACGGTCACGCTCGTTGTCGCTGTGGAAGTAAACCTGAACCTCGCCCATGCGCTCCAGATCGTAGCGAACGGTGCCCTTGGTGCCCTGAATCTCGTAGCACAGATAGTTCTTGCGGCCGGTTGCTACACGGGAGCAAGCAATCTGACCGATTGCGCCGTTTGCGTACTCTGCCATGAAGGTCATGATGTCTTCGTTCTCAACATCAGCCATCTCGGCGGAACCAGCGGACTTCGGACGCTTCGGGAATACCGTAGTAGCTACTGCATTAACCGAGGTAATGTCTCCCATGATGAACTGGGAAATGGACAGCA
The DNA here is from genome assembly GCA_934532985.1 of uncultured Butyricicoccus sp. Taxonomy (GTDB): domain Bacteria; phylum Bacillota; class Clostridia; order Oscillospirales; family Butyricicoccaceae; genus Butyricicoccus_A. Next base: position 21,225 of record CAKTAV010000007.1, read on the forward strand.
AGTGGGAGCCCAAATCGCCCAGCGCACCGCAGCCAGCCAGCTTGTTGATATGTCTCCAGGTGATCGGCAGGGACTCGTCCAGCAGCTGATCCTGGTCATAGGTGCCGTTGAAGCGCATGATCTCGCCCAGTGCGCCGGACTGAACCAGCTCACGAACATAAGCGTTTGCCGGGTTCTGGGTATTGTTGAAACCAACGTAGTTTACAACGCCCTTCTTTGCAGCCAGCTCTGCCAGCTCGCGCGACTCGTCAGCGGAAATGGACAACGGCTTCTCGCAGTATACATTTTTTCCATTTTCCAGGGCTGCCTTAGCAACCTCGTAATGGAATGCGTTCGGGGTAGCGATGTCAACCAGATCTACATTCGGATCGGTAACAACATCATGCCAGTCGGTCGAGATGCGCTTGAAGCCGATTTTCTTCTGTGCAGCCTTGGCAGCCTCTTCATTTGCGTCTGCAACAATTTCAAAGGATGCAACGCCATAATCCGGTCCAAACAGCATTTCTGCGTCTGCCAGAGCAGAAGAATGTGCCTTACCCATCCAGCCGGAGCCTACCAAGCCAATGCGAATTTCGTTCATAACTACTTCCTCCTCATATCACTCACTCGTATCAAACAATTGGTATCGTTTGTCAACGAATTTACTACTTAGGTTGTTGTGTTCTTCCCTCAACCTGTGCCCATAGTATAACGCCGATTCGAAGGTTTGTCATTTCACCAAATTCTCTTGTTCTATACAAAAATTACTTTGTTTATGTCGTGTTTAGTCGTTTTGCACCATTCCTCCTCTCTTTCTTTGTACACCTTATCACAGTGCTGTCACAATTTTCACAAATTCAGAAGAAATACATCCCGATTCCCCTTGATTTTTTTGTAATCCCTGTTATTTCCTCCATTTCCGTTTTTTGAGTAACAAGTTTCGCCTGTCAACGCAGCCGCCTTCTGTATTCTCCGGAGACAGTTCATTCCTACTGTTAAGTTACCGCCCTTACTGGCTCCCATTTCTACACGCAGGTCTTGCCTGTATATATAATATAGCCAACTGCTTCCGTATTTTTTGCTTCATACGGCGCACAGAGCAGATTGCGCCTTGTGTTTCCTCTGTTGTTTCCTCTAGTGTAACAATTTCAGATCTTATATTTGCAAAACTTTTTGTTTCCAAATCGAATGCTCTGTGCTATACTATCATCAGAAAAGAAATACAGAATAAAACCCGTTCTTCCCTTTCTCGGGTTATCTGTCCTTCTTTTTCCTTTGCCTCTGCTGGATGATTTTCCTTGTTCCATTCAGCAGGGGCTGTTTTTCTGCCAATTATCGCATTCTTCCACAATTAAACGCGTTTCATTTGATACACAAGAATATAGTCCTCCTTTCTCCTATATGCCGTTTTCTCATATCCTCTTTCAGAAAGTTCTCTTTTCTTTTTCTCTGCGATATGCTATACTAGTCGCACAAAGAGCGTGGGAGGCCCTCCTTCAGAAGGTCATTTGTTTCTTTTGCGTTGTCAATTAGGAAACATTTTTCTTTTCTCCCGTCGCCACATCCTTTCTTTTCTTTATTTCAATTCCACTCTCGCACCGCGGAGCTTATCTTGTTCTTCTCGGTACGTGATCTTTTTGGGTGGATAAACCCCGTTCTTTTGAGGGAAATACACAACTTTTCCCACTTTTCCAGAATTTCGACCTGAACAATATAGTATGAGAATTTTTCATGCCATCATGAGAAATATACGCTTTTCAGGCAACGCAAAATATGCTACACTAGGTACAGATCAAAGAAGTAAACGCGTTTCTCTTTTTCCAGATGAAACATTCTGCTTCTTCCCGACCCTCTCGTGGACGATCTAATTTGCTATTTTCTTTATCAAAAGCCCCACATCAGTCTCTTTCTGAGCTGATGTGGGACACCCCAAAATGAACATAACCACCTTTCTCTACCATACTAGAAAACGGCCTGTGCTTCCCACAGACCGTTCGGCAGACAAAGGTACCCAATATATCATTTTTGCCTATGGCTCCACACCGTGTCCCCTTTTCCTTCCTTCGGTGTGGGGTCATTTTATTTGCCTGTTTGCCCCATATATTTCCGCAGAAAATGTTAGTGCAGCCGGCCGAAGCCGACTGCACAAAACACAAGCATAAAAAGTATAACGGGTAAATCACAATTAGAGGTACATTAGCCCTTCTGCTTATCCGCAGCAATGCGGTCCTTGTTGATCTCAGACCAAACATCAACATTCTTGATGCCCAGCTTTTCCGGATCGAAGTACGGCTCTGCGACACCAGCCTTGCGCTGTGCCATGAAGTCGTCATAAACCTTCTTAACTACCGGGATCAGGAACAACAGAGCGATCAGGTTGAACCAAGCCATCAGAGCGAACATGATCTCGCTGATTGCCCAAGCGGTACCAGCGGTAACGTTAGCCCAGATGAAGAACATGATCGGCATCAGGATACGGATAACCCAGATCGCCTTCTTACGGGTGTCATCGGATGCATTGCGCATCAGGTAAGCCAGACCCGACTCGCCTTCGTAGTAATATGCAATACAGGTGGAATATGCAAAGCTGAACAGCGCCAGAGCAATGATCATACCACCGATGCCCATCGGCAGTACCGAGTTCGCAGCTTCCTGAACCCATACAACGCCTGCGGTCGTAGTCTCTGCCTGCGCTGCCATCTGAGCGGAGCCCTGACCAATGTGCATGAAGGTCACGCCATCCGGTCCCAGTACGTTGAAGCAGTCGGAAACCAGAGCCATGATACCGGAGCAGAAGCAAACTGCTACGTCGATGTAAACGGAGAATGCGTTAACCAGACCCTGCGTAGCCGGATGCGGAGTCTCAGCAGCTGCAGCAGACGGAGGCGTCTCACCGAAGCCGGAGCCAGAGGAGTTAACGGCACGCTTTACGCCGTAGGAGAATGCAGCACCCATCATGCCGCCGAAGATGGAATGTACATTGAATGCGCTACCAACCATCATGGAGATAGTAGCCGGAATTTCACTTGCGTGGCCAACCAGTACAATAACCGTGATGATTGCGTAACCAATGGTCATGAACGGTACAATAATAGTGGAGAACTTCGCGATACGGCGAATACCACCCGAGATAACCAGGAACAGCAGAACTGCCGTAACTGCGCCAGTGACAATGTGAGACAGTCCGAAGCTGTTCTCAAATGCCATTGCAATGTTGTTTGCCGACGGACCGGTAACCAGAAGCGGTACACCAACCGTTGCGAAGATTGCGAAGCAGATTGCCATGATCTTGCCAAGCGGCTTGATCGGGATGCCGCGCTCCATGTAGAAGTACGGGCCGCCGCGGTACTGACCGTCCATGCGAACCTTGTAAATCTGACCCAGAGAGTTCTCGGCGTATGCGATAGCGGATGTTACCAGAGCGGTAATGATCATCCAGAATACGGAACCTGGGCCGCCATACATGATTGCGACCATGACACCGCCGATGTTACCAACGGCTACGCGGTAGGCTGCTACCGAGCAGAAGGTCTCAAATGCTGACAGGCCTTCTTCGGAGCCATTACCATGGGTCAGCAGATGCCACTGCAGCTTGCCCTTGGTAACGTTGCCAAATTTCATTACAATACAGTACACAACAGCCAGACCGAACGTCAGAGCGATCAGCGGTGTTGCCCACAGAGTATTGTCGATGGTCATAATAATAGAAGCGATATCCATTATTACTCTCGTCTCCTTTCTCTTTCCGGCGGATTTTTTTGACGACTGCTTTCCCTTCAGTCCTGCAACATCGACCTCCCTCGACCCGACCCTACCGAGCCGAGAGAGAATCGTTATTGGTGTCAAAGAAAATCCTGTGATTGATTATAAGTTTCTTCTATCCTTCAAACAATTCTCTTGAGAGCGAAGAATTGTTATCCAGCAAATGTAGTAAAGAACCGATTTCCCTTAGCGGCCCTTTACGCCGAGGCCCAGAACCTCACGCATGTACTTAATGGACTTGCGCATACCGTCGATCTCCATCTGACGGCCTTCCTCAATCGAGTAACCAGACAGCGGCAGCTCGATTTCCAGATCAATGGTATCCAACTCAGCCGGTGCATGCTCGCGCAGCTCGTTCATGATGGCAACCAGGTCAACCTCGCCGTCGCCCAGAGCGCAGCCCAGAGAATGCGTGCCGTCCGGATCAGCAAAGATACGGTTGTCGCAGAAATGGATGCAGTAGCTGTACGGAGCCATCTTGCGGACACAGTCTGCAATGCCCTCAGCCATCATCAGAGAGTTGATCGTGTCGCAGCAAGCGCCGATCAGCGGGTGATTCAGCTGCTCTACCATCCAGATAACCTCGTCAGCAAACAGGTCGCAATGGTTCTCGATGGCAATCTTCATGCCATATTTCTCGATGGTCGGCATGTTCTTCTTGAACTCGAGAACGATATCGGACATCTGCTTCATTGCTTCCGGGCACATGCAGGAATGAGACAGCGGATGCGGATGCTCTACGTCGGTGCTGTACTTAACCAGCTTACAGCCAAGCTTGTGTGCGATTTCCAGGGACTCTGCGATGGTGCAGTTTACACGCGGATCAGACGGTGCATTGAACGAGATGTTCAGTTCCAGATCCAGACCCAGCTTCTCTGCCTTTGCCTTAACAGCTGCCAGATGCTCATCGGACAGATCGTCGTCCAGATCAACCAGCGTCATGTGGATAACCTCGATGCCTTCCTCAACGCACATATCCATCAGCTTTTCGAGGTTGATAACCTTCTCGAATGCAAAGGTCTTGCCCTCGCTCTGGAAGCCCCAGCTCTCACCCAGACCGCTCAGGTGCAGGGTGTAGGTGTGCATGCCAATCTTGAATTGGCGCTCTGCAGCAGCCTTCGACATTGTCTTGCTCATAAATTTACTCACTCCTGTTGTTCGTTGTGTTTTGTGTATGCCGTCTCGCTCTCTCTTTTCCCGTTGCGAGACGGTTTTTCGTTATAGAATGAAACGTTCCTGCATATCAGCGCCGCATCGGAGCAGGAGAACGCCCCCTGTCCGACTGCGTGCTGTGATTCTGCATTGGTTTCTTTCCATCCAGTGAATTCGCTGTTCTGCGGTGTCAATCAAACAATCTGCTTGAAGCACGGGCAGTCGCGATATGCCTTCGGCGTCATACCGGTCATATTGTGGAATGCACGGGTAAACGTCGAATTGCTGCTGTAACCTACCATAACGGCAATTTCCATCACACTGAAGTTCGTGTTCACCAACAGCTCCTTCGCGCGGTTGATACGGATACAGCGCAGATAGAAGCTCGGCGAAAAGCCTGTCTGCTGCTTGAACCAGTCATTATAGTACGTTACATTATAGCTTTCAATCTTAGCCAGCTGGTTGACCGTGATCGGGGTATGATAGTACTCGTTGATGTAACGGATCGACGGTGCTGCACAGCTTTCCAGCAGCTTGCTGTACAGGTAGCTGAACAGATATCGAATGGACTGACTGTCCGGATTCTGTTTCATCTCCGTCTGGATCAGATCGACCAGCTGGTTAATCTGTCCCTGCATCGGAACGATCAGCGGGTAAGACAGCAGCACGCTGTCCTGACTTTCGGCAATGCCGTCCGCCAGATCAATTGCCAGCAGTTTTCCGATATAATTACATCTATGTACCATTCCTACCGGGATAAAGCACAGCTCCTGGGGAGTTACTTCGTATTCGGTATCTCCAATCAGAATATCCATTTTTTCCTGTAGCGGTACGAGAATCTGCGGGAACTCGTGGGTATGTGCTCCGCTACATTCGTAGCAAACGCGAATGTTTGCTTTCTGGCTCATCGGCCTCATCCACCCTTTCTCTCTGCTGTTCCTTTGCTTGCAGCAGAGGTTAGATTACTTTTGCGACATGCTCGGCAACGATGCTGCGGTATTCCGCCATCTGCTCCGCGCTCGGCGCGTCAATGTCCTTCAGCGGATACGTCAGACCCAGCTTTTCGTACGTTGAAACGCCCAGCTTGTGGTACGGCAGCAGCTGGACATGATCCAGATGCGTCAGACCGGCGGCAAACTTGCCAATCGCATGCAGTTCCTCCGGGGTATCATTGATACCCGGGATAATCGGTGTGCGAATCACGAGCTTGAAGTCGTTTTCCAGCTCATTCGTCGCTTTCAGGTTATTCAAAATCAACTCGTTGTCCACGCCCGTGTATTTCTTATGCTGTTCGGAATCGAAAATCTTCAAATCCACAAAGGCGTTATTGACATACGGCAGGATGCTCTTTACGACATCCCACGACGCAAAGAAGGAGGTTTCAATCGCAGTGTTGTATCCCTCTTGGCGACAGTTTTGCAAGATCGCCCGGCTAAAATCGGGCTGTGCCATCATCTCGCCGCCGGACAGCGTGATGCCGCCGCCGGACATGAAGAAGAACAGCGAATCCTTTCGTGCCTCCTTCATGACCTGCTCAACGGTCATCACTTGTCCATAGACGTTCGTGTCGGTTTTCTCAATCTCAAAGGAATGGCTCTCCGGTGTCGAACACCATTGGCAGCGCAGCGGACACCCTTTTAGGAATATGACAGTTCGGAATCCGGCTCCGTCGAACGTCGACGAACGCTCGATGCGAAGCACCATACCCTCTCTGTCCTTCTCAATCATGTTCATTGCGCTCCGCGCCTCCTTGGATGCTTCTAAAATATAGACTTGTCAGCCTCTGCGCAATTAGCCGCAGCAGCCGCAGCCGGTCCAGCTTCCAATTTCGGTACGTCCGATGATCTCATCCTGCGTCTCCTTGCCCAGCTCAACGAAGAATGCCGTGTAGCCAGCAACACGGATCAGCAGATCTCTGTGTGCTTCCGGATGCTTCTGCGCGTCAATCAGGGTCTCACGGTCTACGCAGTTGATCTGTACGTGGAATACGTCCAGCATGCTCATGGTCTTGATCATGTTCATACCGTGTGCGATACCAGCCTCGCCCTTCAGCATCTCCGGCTCAAACTTCATGTTGAGCTGCGTGCCCTGCGTGAAGCGAGCATGCGGGATGCAGGATACGGACTTCAGCAGTGCGGTCGGGCCGTTTACATCCGTGCCGCCCGTAGCGCCGATGCCATCGGTAAGCGGAGTCTTTGCGTTACGGCCGGACGGCAGAGCGCCAACCCACTGACCGATCGGGGTGTTGCCGGATACCGGAAGCATGCCCATGGTCATCTTGCCGAACGGAGTATCATACTTCTCGAACTCATCAATAATATGGGTGAAGATGCGGCCTACGCAGAAGTCTGCGCGCTCATCATCGTTGCCGTACTTCGGAGCAGCCAGACACATTGCCTGAACGTCCTCGTAGCCCTCGAAGTTTGCATCCAGAGCGTTGATCAGCTGATCCATCGTGCACTTCTTCTCGTCGAATACGAGGTACTTAACCGCAGCGACAGAGTTTACAATGTCGGCCTGACCAACAGTGATTACGCCGTTGCCTGCGGTGTACTTTGCAGCGCCCGGCAGGCTGTAGTCCTTACCAACTTCCATGCAGTGCTCATAGCCCAGGGACAGAGCCGGTACCGGACGGTAGTTCATGCTGAGGTAATCCAGAACGGCGTTGCCGGATACGATAACATCTACTGCGTAGTCGATCTGCGCCCACAGTGCGCTGATGAAGTCCTCAAAGGTCTTGAAGTCACGCGGGTCGCCGGTCTGCGGGCCAACCTGATTGCCGGTGATTCGGGAAACACCGTTGTTCAGCGCCAGCTCAACCATAGCGCCAAGGTTGATATCAGCCATATCAGTGTACTGCTTCAGACGGCCTTCCAGGTTCGTCTCTACACAGCCGCACGGGTTCCAGTCCCAAGCCTCGCTCATCGGAACGCCCTTGTTCTGCATCATGCGAATACCAACGTCGTTGGAGTAGATTGCCGGCATGGACAGACCCATTCCGATGGACTCAACCGCCTTATGCAGCAGGGAATCCGGATTCTTGGAAATGCTATAGGTAACAGACAGGTTCGGCTCCTTGAACTTAACGTCCATGGTTGCCTGAATCATCATGTAGGACAGCTCATTGGTTGCGTCATTGCCATACTCATTGATACCGCCGCAGCTGGTCTGTACGGTGATGCAGTAGCCTGCTGCGTACTGAGCGGTTACTTCATCCTGGAACAGGGACATTTCTGCAATCTTGATCCACATGCAGTCGAACAACTCCTGTGCATCGTCGTCAGTCAGGATGCCAGCTTCCTTGTCTGCCTTGTAGTACGGATACAGGTACTGATCCAGACGGCCCAGGTTGTAGGAAGAAGCGTTCTGCTCCATGAAGATTGCATACTCGTAGGTAACGATTGCCTGACAAGCTTCGTAGAAGGTGCGAGCCGGATGCTCCGGAACCCAACGGTTCACTTCTGCGATCTTGAGCAGCTCTGCCTTACGAACCGGATCGGTGCACTCAGCAGCCATCTTTTCAGCCAGATCCGCGTGACGGTTTGCCAGATGGATGATCGCATCAGCGGTCATGATCTCTGCACGGTAGAAGAAGCTCTTCTCCAGATCTTCCTCGTAAGCGTCGTTCAGCTCAGCCAGCTTCTCTTCTGCTTCCTTCTTGATGCCGCCAAGGCCCTTCTGCAGGATGCGGTTCCAGGATGGGGTGTTCTCGCCGTAGCCACGAACGAACTTACGGTCGATGAAGATTGCACCGTTGGTGCGCAGCTTCTCAACATCAGCCGGAGCCATCAGACGCCAGCGGTCAAACGTACACTTATTCTTCCAGTAGTCCTTAACCTTCTCAGTGTAAACCTTCTTGCCCTCTTCACTGAGGTAGAACGGGTCGAACGGACGGGTGCTGATGGTGTCCAGCTCTGCCTCGATAACACCAGAAGCGCTATCTGCACACAGCAGGCCTGCTCGCGGCTTAAATGCCACGCCGCCAACCAGCAGCTCGTTATCCTGAATGTAAATGTTCTTCTTCTCACAGATTTTCTTGTAGCCAGTCGCCTTCTGAATAATCCACGGCTGACCTTCCGTTTCCTTGAAGCCCTCGGTCAGATACTCTGCATTGTAGACGTCCATCTCAACGCGAGTGTCCAGATACTGCTTACGCAGGGCTTCGATACGTTCCATATACTTCTTAGCCATGTGTAATCCTCCTTTGTAATTGCGTCCCGCCTGTTTGCGGGGTGTTACGAAACCATTCTTACTGCTTGTGTGTGAATGTGTCATACTTACAGCCCGATCATTGCGCTTCGGAAACCCGGCAGTTTCGTCAGCTCTTCCGTTCGGCTGTACCTGTATAGATGCAAGTCACATGCCAATCGGCAAATTTCTCGGAATTTTTTTATTTCAACTCCGTTTTTTGTGAAGGTTGCTGTATCCAATCCGTTTTGTTTTGTTCAATGTGCTGATCGATTTCGTTTTTGTGCAGCATCTTAGGTTTCGTCCCAAGAGGTGTACTCCTTTTGGAGTGCATCTTTATTTTATATGAAATCCGAGCGAAAAACAATAAAACCGCCGTAAAAAGGCAAAAAAATGCCCGAAAAAGGCACATAATTCCTTGTTCGGGCATTTTTTCATGATTTTTTGCAGGTGCAAACCGTCCGTGTGCAAATTTGCGCAAAACTATTTTGCGTTTTATGCATTTGGCACATTGTTTTGCACTTCTGCCTTGCGTATACGGTTACCTTCCACAATTACAATCAATTTCGGCGGATCGCTCTGCTGTGAGCTATTGTGCAGCATCGCACAGGCTGCCGCTTTTTCATTGTACTTGCATTCTATCCGTTCCGTCTTCCGACGCTCCCTGCATCGTCATCCATCATCAGCTGCTTGACATCAATCTGATGGCGGCGCAGTCGGTATTGCAGGTTTTGACGGCTCATGTTGAGCTGTCGTGCCGTGCGCGAAATATTATATTCATTTTCCCGCAGCGCCTGACACAGTGTGTCGCGCTCTACATTTTTCATGTATCCGTTAAGCGAACCGCGTCCCCGCGTGCGGCGCGGCAGCGGCGTGGCCTCTCCGCCCGCGCTCGGCAGGCGCACATGCTCCGGCTCAGCCACCCATTGCAGAATGTGCTCCGGAATGTACTCCGGCGTGATGACGGAATAATCGTCCGGCAAAACGATCATCGCCTGTTCAATGGCATGGCGCAGCTCGCGCACATTGCCCGGCCAGTCGTACTTTTGCAACACCTCCAGCGTATCGGCATCAATATTCTGAATATTGCGCGCCAGCTTCGGATTGTTCTCCATAATGAATGTCTTTGCCAGCAGGCGGATGTCCTCCTTGCGCTCCCGTAACGGCGGAATATTGATATTGACCACGCCGAGGCGATAAAACAAGTCCTGACGGAGCTTGTGCTCCTCAATTGCCTGCTGCGGCGGCACATTGATATTGGACAGGACACGCACGTCAATGCGAATCAGCGCCGAGCCACCGACGCGACGCAGCTCGCCTTCTTGCAACACGCGCAGCAGCTTTGCCTGTAACGCCATATCCATGGAATTCAGCTCATCCAGTAGCAGTGTACCGCCGCTCGCCTGTTCCAGCAGGCCGATTCGTCGCTCTGCACCGGTATACGCGCCCTTTTCCGTACCAAACAGCGTACTTTCCAGTAGATTCTCCGGAATTGCCGCGCAGTTAATCGCCAAAAACGGCCCGTTGGCGCGGGGACTTGCATTGTGAATGCTCTGCGCGAACAGCTCCTTGCCTGTTCCGGTCTCGCCATACAGCATAACCGACGCATCCGTCTTTGCCACACGCTTGCACTTGGCGATGGCGTCCTCCATGACCGCACTGCGGTAAATAATGTCCTTAAATTGATATTGTGCCGGCAGCAGCTTCTGTGCTTTGCCGCGCGGCTGGGTGGACATCTGCATAATCTGCTCCTGCAAATCGACAACCTGCTTTTGCAGCTTGCTCGCCGCTGTCCAGTCCTCCATGATGCACACCGCACCGAGCAGCTGTCCGTTCTGAACAATCGGATAGGTATTTACCATAACGTCCATCGCGTTGCCATAACAGTTGATATAGTGCTGATGACGGTTCAAAATCGCCCGGCGGCTGCGCAGAACCTCCGGTGCGGTCAGATCATTTTCGTCGTTGATGCTGTACACATCCAACACATCGCGTCCAACCACCTCTTCTGCGATGACCGACTCCATCCGCACCGCCGAATCGTTGAGCTGATACAGCCGTCCCTCCTGATCATACATTGCAACGCGCTCGCTGAGCTGATTGACCGTGCTCAAAAGCAGGTCATAGCCCGCATCATACCGTGCATCTCGAAAGACAATCAGCTGCGCCCCCTCTGGCACCTCCGGCAGGGTCGGGGTAGGGCATCGAACCAAATATTCTCCGAATGCAATGTTCACATACAGCGGCAGATCGGTCTCCTGACACAGCTCGGCCGCAATTCCTTCCAGCGGTTTGCCTACCAGTTCGCCGTCTCCGTGCAGCAGCTGGTCGCCGCTCTCGTTGACGAACAGAATGATTCCGTTTGCGTCCAACAGCACCGCGCCCAACCCGCATTGTGACAGGAGCTCCATCGCTTCCTGATAAACCATCCTTTCACCTCGTTTCCCGAAATACTCTTTATGCTTTTCCTCTTTTTATGCTTGGCTATTATTATATCACATTATCGTTATCAGAAACAACCATTTCCCGGATACATACTGCCCCTATGCTGTCGTGTTTTACGATAAATGCGAAATAAGAAGTCCCCTGCTGCGGGAAACCGCAGCAGGGGACTTCTTTCACATTTTAGCCCAAGCTGCATTTTCTAAAATACAGTAGCAAGGGACTTAATTATTTACCGGCTTCTGCTTTCGCCGCTTTGCTTTCCGCCAGCGATTTCTTAATCGAGAAATCTGGGAAGAACGCCCACTTGAGCAAGCTGTAGATTTCCAACATCATAACAATGAAGATCGGGAATCCGACAACCATGTAGGTGTACTTGATAACGTCTACGCCCATCAGGCCCAGCAGGATGTAAGCGAATGCGCCGATGAATACACCGAACAGGATCATGATCGGCTTGGACGGCATGGACTCGTTGGCGCTCAGGCCGCCCTTCATGGACATTGCCGCGAACGTGGTAACCAGCGACTGACCCATCGTTACGAAGGACAGGAAGATTGCCAGCGCGAACAGCGGAACCAGAATCGACTTCAGCGGGTAAACATTGAAGAACGCAAACGCGGCTGCCTGCAGGCCTTCTGCCTGCATGATACCGTTCAGATCCACAAGACCCTTCCACTGCTCAAAGATAGCAGCGCCGCCGAAGATGTCAATCCAGATAACATTAAAGATCGAGCAAACGAAGAAGTCCATTCCGATGAATGCGCGGATGGTACGTCCTCGTGCAATCTTTGCAAAGAACAGACCCATGATCGGTACGTATACCGCGATGGACAGGTAGAAGTTGATGGTCCAGCCGTCAACCCAGCTGTCACCGAACGGGCTGGTCATGAACGAACGCTTCAGGCCGCTCTGCAGCAGGTCGCCGAAGGACTGCATGGACAGCTGACCCATAAACACGGTCGGTCCAACGACCAGAACGAACGCCAGCAGGAACAGGAATACGTATACGTTAAAGTCCGAGATGGCGGACATTGCCTTATCAACACCCGAGCAGCAAGCGAAGGTGTAGAGGAAGATGATAACGACGGTAACAATCAGCTGCGTCATGCTGTTGTCCGGAATAATCGGCAGAGCATAGTGCGCGCCCGTTGTGATCTGAACGATACCGGTACCCATCGAGGTTGCCATGCCGCCCACACAGGTGATCAGGCAGAGCGCGTCAATGATGTTGCAGGCGAGCTTGTTGTTGCCGATCGCCCAGTACAGACCAGAGGACGGAGCCATCGGTCTGCCGTAGTTAAAGTGTGCCAGGCCGGCGACAATGCCAGCTACCGTATATACTGCGTACTGGTTAAAGGCCCAGTGAATGGCTACCTGGCTGGTTGCGAACGATGCCGCCGCTTCCGAACCAGCTTCTACGCCAGCCCATGCCGGCGGGTTCATAAAGTGGGTAACCGGCTCAATGGAACCCCACAGAATCAGCGCAACGCCCATCGAAGTGGTCAGCGTTACGGAGAACCAGCCAAACGTACTCATATCCGGCTTCGCATTTTCTCCACCAAACTTGGTTTTGCCCAGTGGATGAAAGAAAAAGAAGAAGCACAGCGCCAGCATTGAAACCGCAACGATCGTATAGATCCAACCAAACGTATCTGTTGTCCATTCAAATGCAACAACTAAGAAATTTAAAAGTCCATCATAGTTAACCAGACCGCCGATCATAATTCCGATCAACAGGATGAATACCGGAAAGAATACTACCGGTTCGATTTTGTTTAATAATTTACCCATTAAAAAATCGCCTTCCTTTCTTTTTTCATACAATACCCGTGTGTTCTGTACGTACCAGTCAGATAGAGAAAACAGAGATCCATGGTCTCTCTTTGCCGAAGCGATACCATTTTACCTCTCTGCTCATAAATACGGTTCGACCATCAAGCGGCGTTTCCTTCCGAGCCTTGTTGCCGTTTGCAACCATTCCCTATCGGCAATCCTTCCAAAGCCTTTGGAACATTTGCAGGGTACCCGCTGTCTCATTTTGCTCTGATACATGGGACAGAAAGGCGGCAACCAAAACTCAACGCCTCTGAACGGCCGAAACCGTTCTATCGACTAGTTTTTATGCACAAATCACTTTCGTTTTTGCTTGAACAAATTGTATCATATGCATTACGAAATTGCAAGTGTCAACTTAAATTTGTAAATTTTCTGTTACACCCTGTTACGACGGAAAAGTTGCCGTTTTCGTCATCATTTTAACCAACATGTGCAGAATCAACTCGAATTTGTGCATTTTTTCAGGTTAAATTTTTTTCATAATTTTCCTGAGTTTTTACGTAGCTTTGTCTCTGCGTCACACATGTGACAAACATTTCACAAATATGGCGTTCAAATACACCCATTTTTTGAACCATCGCCCTTCGTCATTTTTGACAATCTTCCCTCCGTTTGACGCATACCCCTCCTCCGTTTCTCCTCCATTTATCCCTTCCCTCTAGAATTCACAACGCTTCCATTATATCCCGCTTTGGCACATGGCGTATTTTCCGTCTTTGTGTCAGCACTCCGGCGCGAAGTTACTATTTTACAACGCACAAAAAACGTGCTATAATACCGTCATGCATTCTGTAACAATGCAAGCATTGCTTGCGTCAGAGTCCCTCAGCTGTCGTTTCCGCTTCCTCCAGGAGAAAGGATGTGATGATTTTTGGAACGATACCATCTTACCAACAATAACGATCTCATCAGCATTGGTGAACTTGCCAAACTCTATAATATCTCCAAGCGCACTCTGCGCCTGTATCACGAAATCGGTCTGCTGGAGCCGCAATTTGTCGATGAACAAACCGGTTACCGCTACTATTCGCAGTCGCAATTTCCTCGGCTGGACATTATTCTGCAAATGAAAAGCTCCGGTTTGGAGCTCAAACAGATCAAGCAGATCCTAAGCAGCAAAAACATTTCACTCTTCGAGGCCGTGCTCGGCGAGCAAATCGATCAGATGAACAAAAAGATCGCGGAGTGTCAGATGTATAAGGACTCTCTGACGCGAAAGCTCGACAGCTGCAAACATATTCAAAACCCACCAATCCTCAACTCTACCTTTATCGAGTACATACCGCGCCGCAGCGCGTTTATCTATCCCATCGACGGATACGATCTCAAAAAGGACTATCCCAACGGTTCCCCGTGGGAGAGCGGCCTTAACAAGATGAAGGGCGTGTTCATCGAAAACGACGTCCCGCTCGCTCTGTTCAACCAGATCGGCTGTATTATCTCCAGAGAATCTCTCCTGCAAAACGAATTTATTTGCAATGGTGCATTTATTCTTCTCAACGATGATTACCGCTATCAGCTGCCGAAATCCTCCATCATCCCCGGCACGTATGTCTGTATTTATCATAAATATTCCGCAATGAATAATGTTGCTGAGCAGGATGGCATCCGCTTGCTGTTGGATTATGTCAAGGAAAACCATTATGAAATCCTCGGCCCGTGCATTACGCAGGTTGTCGCCGAGGCCTCCATCTTTGATTACAGTGACACCAACATTCTAGTAAAGCAGCAGATTCCCATTCGCATTACCTCCTGATCTGCACGATGCAGTCCACGCTGTGCTGTCGCTGGAATATGGACAGCCTTCGTTTTTTGCACGCAAAAAGACCGCCCCGAAGCCCGAGGCGGTCTATTTTTTTCTATTTTACAAAGGCACGAGCATTAATAGAAGCCCTGGAACGGCTTTCTGCAAATGCCGTTAAACAGCCAGTTATGCAGCGTGGTGAAGTCAAATACCGGCAGGTTGGTTGCTCTTGCTACCATATGAGAGAATGGCGGCAGGTCAGAGCACTCCAGCAGGATTGCGCCAAGGTTGTTCTCTCTCTGCAGCTTCAGAGCCAGCTCGCAAACCTCTTCGCCGAAGATCTGCGGGTTGTACGGGTGCATACCCGGCTCGCAGCGGCAAGCAGCGCCAAACTGGCTGATACCGGTCATGCCTTCAAATACACAGCAGGATGCATCTTCTACGCCAACATTGCGCAGCGTCTCTGCGGACATCGAGCCTGCATCAGCACAAACAACACCGATCTTCTCATCCTTGCGCAGGAGCGGCTTGATCCAGTTAATCTGGAGCAGGGAAGACATTGCTACCGGAACCGGCAGATACTCTGCAAGCTCCTTCTGGAAGTTTGCGAAATAGCCGCAGTTACCAGAAATTGCACGGCAGCCATGCTCAACCATGTACTTACCAACTCTCTTCAGCTCATTCAGAGCAGCATCATCGGCGCCGAACAGCTGAGAAATCGTGATTTCCGCGTCCTTCATCATGACCGGGAAGTCATAGGTCCACGGATTGGCAACATTGCCAGGGATCTGCGGATAGCCAACAACCGGCATAATGATGCCAAGCGGGTATCCGGAAATGTGCATAAATTCATCCGAGCTAATGGAACGATTCCAGTCCGGAGAGTTGACGTCCATATAGCCGTAGTTTCTCGTGATGTTTTCCATATAGAATTTTCTCCTTTTTCATACAAAAGCGCTGGGTCTTATCGTTCCCTAGGTATTGCCGTACCATTTGAAAACATACCCCTATGAAAAGACGTTTGCGCCTGTCTTTTCATACAAAAGTAAAATAATGCCAGGTCTGTTGCCCATCAAACAAGATTGCCGCCTCATTTGAAAACAAATCCCTATGAAAAGACCTTTTGTGCACATCTTTTCATGCAAAAATTAAATTGTGTCGGGATTGTTATCCGTCAAACAAGATTGCCGTCCCGTTTGAAAGCATTTCCCAATAAAGAGACCCTCTGCGCACATCACACCAAGAACGATAGGGTGGCTCTTAGTGGATGCCACGCAGAGGGTTCCAAAATAATTCAGATCAAATTAACTCAAACTGTCAATGCAAATGCATTACATTGCAGAGCGATAGATCTCCTCAGCGATCTCCGGAGTCAGCTTGATGAAGTTACCATGGTTCGGAGCACCGAAGAACATGCCGTCTGCCAGCATCTTAGCGTCTTCCGGCTTGCCGCCGATCTGACCGATGGTGGAGTGCAGGCCGATGTAGTTGAAGAACTCACGGAGCTTCTCAGCGCCTTCCATAGCGGTAGCCATCGGATCCTCAAAGTTCATCTTGCAGCCGAATACACGGGTAGCGAACTTAACGAACGGAGTAACATCGTTGTGCTTCATAGCGTACTCCATCCAGTACGGGGTCAGGATAGCCAGACCGTCGCCGTGCGAGCAGCCATAGTTGGTGGACAGCTCGTTCTCCATGTGATGGGTGCCCCAATCCTGGATACGGCCAACACCAGTGATGTTGCTGTGTGCTACGGTAGCAGCCCACATTACGTTTGCACGAGCCTGATAGTTCTGCGGGTCGTCGATGCAACGACGGCCTTCCTTGATCATGGTGATCAGAACAGCCTCGAGCAGACGGTCGGTCAGCTCAACGTCCTTGGACTCAGAGAAGTAACGCTCCATGGAGTGAGACATAATATCAGCGATACCAGAAGCAGTCTGGTACTGCGGCAGCGTGCAGGTCAGTTCCGGGTTCATAACGGAGAATACCGGACGGATCAGGTCGCTGTCTGCACATCTCTTGTGCATGCCATCCTCATGGGTAACAACGGAGTCGGTGGAAGCCTCAGAACCGGTAGCAGCCAGAGTCAGAACGGTACCAACCGGCAGAGCCTTCTGAATAACAGCCTTGCCCGTGTAGAAATCCCAGAAGTCGCCGTCGTACGGAACACCAAATGCGATTGCCTTAGCAGAGTCAATCGTGGAACCGCCGCCTACCGGCAGCATGAAGTCAACGCCTTCCTTGCGAGCCATCTCGATGCCTTCGTAAACCAGGCCGCTCAGCGGGTTCGGCTTAACGCCGCCCAGCTCAATATACTCGATGCCCTCAGCTTCCAGGGACTTCTTAACGCGGTCCAGCAGACCAGATCTGATAACAGAGCCTCCGCCGTAGTGCAGCATAACCTTGGTGCCGCCGAAGCGCTTAACCAGTGCACCAGTCTCGGACTCTACACCCTTACCAAAGGTAAAGTATGTCGGGCTGTAGTACTGAAAATTATCCATAATTGACAACCTCCTGAAAAAAAATTGTGTGTCCATTCCACAGCGGAGCGCTGTTAGAACGGCATTTGTTTTACTATTTCGTTATGTTTATTTTACTGTATTCCCTCGGGTGAGTGTCAACAGAAAATCCAAACAGCAAATTTGATGATTTTTCTCCGTCTTTTTTAGTGAAATCACACATTTAGCCCCCCATAATTCCCGCATCGTCTTATTCTATTTTTACATAAACCATTCCGTAAGGTAACACTTTTGCCCTATTTTCCCTTTCCTTTCTCCGTCATTTTCCCCAATACACTTCACTCCACCTTCCTCGATTTCACGGAAAATAATACGAATAATTTCTTTATTTTTTACTTTGAATTGACGTTGTTCACAAATTATCCATGAAAATCCGTCCTTTTGCCCAAAACGCAGGCGCTTGGTTTTACAGTTCTTCGCTTTGTCAATTTTACCGAAACTCTCCCCTAGAGAACGTCCTATGGAAATTCCAGTTTCAGGGTTGTTTTGGTTTTGTCTTGAGTATTTTAATGTTCTTTTTGTTGTCACTTCTCTTTCTTTGGTGCGTTGTGCGCCACTTTCTTGGTAAGTCTCACATCAAAATTCCAAAGAAGATCGCGGCATTTTCCCGTAAAACCCTGAGAGAAAGCAAACTATTCCCGCGTGGACCCCCTATTTTGCTTTCCAAAGCATTGCGCATAATTCCCCCACTTTTCCACATACTACTCCTACATCACAGAATATGGGAGGCAATAACGAAAAAATAGGAGGAATACGATAACTATGAAAGCGACAGGGATTGTTCGACGCATCGACGATCTGGGGCGTGTTGTGATACCAAAAGAAATTCGCCGCACCATGCGGATTCGCGAGGGCGATCCGCTTGAAATTTATACTGACCACAACGGAGAGGTTATCTTTAAGAAGTACTCCCCCATGGGAGAACTGGGAAATTTTATCTCCCAGCTGTGTGATTCTCTGAGCCGCACCGCCGGAAACAGCTGTGTGATCTGTGACCGCGACAGCGTGATTGCCGCCTCCGGGCACGGAAAGAACGATCTGGTGGATCATCTGCTCAGTCCGGAAATGGAAAAGATCATGCAGCAGCGCAAACTGATTCATCCGGAGGGCGACGCCGTCTATGTCACCGGAAATACGCAGTATCCCATCTCCATGGCGGCACCGATTATCTCGGAGGGAAATGTCTCCGGCTGCGTTGCCTTTTTAGAGGAGCAGGGTACCGGACACAGCGGTGAAGAGGTAGAGCGCAAGCTATTGCAATCTGCCGCCCTCTTTTTGGGTCAGCAGATGACAATGTAGCCTTCCCTCCCGCGTCGATTACCGGACATAGGAACAATCTCCCCTTGTCCGGTAATTTTTTTGAAATTTCGTAAAAATAATTGTTGACACACACCATACTCTATGGTATTATAATTAGGCACTCGGTAAGAGCGCGATAATTTTATATCGCGGAGTGGAGCAGTTCGGTAGCTCGTCGGGCTCATAACCCGAAGGTCGTTGGTTCAAATCCAGCCTCCGCAACCATTAAAACCATCTTTCATATGAAAGATGGTTTTCTTTTTCTGTTTTCCACTCTCCTTATTGTGGATATAGGGGCACTTTGGGGACAGTTCAAAAAAACACACCAGCCAATCAATGCCCTCTTACCGCGCACACGCCAAGATAGTAAATTTTACGCGATTCGATTGGTTTTCCTCACGAAATCACTATGAACTCAAAAAAATCGCCCTATTTTTCGAGTTTAATTTTTCCAAAGTTTGAAAACACGTTATTTCCCCCGCTTTTCACAGCTTGCCATCCTTTTTGTTCTCACCGTCTTTTCCTCTTGATACTCCCTTTATCCCACCGATAACAAATATTATATCGATATACCAACAGCCCCCATTCCATCCGGAACAGGGGCTGTTTTTTTATAATATGATTTCTTACGCGTCCTCTTCCTGACCCAGCAGATGATTGACGAACTGCTCCGCCGTGCGGCCGGAGATGCCTCCGTGACGCAGCTCCCACGCGTTGGCCTGTGCACACAGCTCCTTCTCGTCCATATCCAATCCTGCGCGGCGCGCCAGATGGGTGACGATATCGAAATACTCCTTCTGCGTCGGCTTCGTGTAGTTGATTGTGACGCCAAAACGATGTACCAGCGACAGCTTCTCTTCCATCGTATCCGAATGGTGCATGTCGTTCGTGCGCTCCAGATCGTTGCGGTCGTTCCAGTTCTCCTTAATCAGATGACGACGGTTGGAGGTCGCATAGATCAGAATGTTCTCTGGACGGGTTTCCACGCCGCCCTCAATAACCGCCTTGAGGAATTTATACTCAATCTCAAATTCCTCAAACGACAGATCATCCATATAAATGATAAAACGGTAGTTGCGGTTCTTAATGCGCGCAATAATGTTGGACAGATCTTTAAACTGATGCTTATAGATCTCAATCATGCGCAGGCCGCGGTCATAATATTGATTGACAATCGCCTTGATACTGGTGGATTTGCCTGTGCCGCTGTCACCAAACAGCAGGACATTGTTTGCCTTGCGTCCCGCGACAAAGGCCTCAGTGTTGTCCGTCAGCTGCTTCTTTTGCAGCTCATAGCCAACCAGATCATCCAGCATAACGGTGTCCATATTATTGATCGGCTGGAATACCAGGCTCTCCTCCGTGCCGGCAATGCGGAACGCCTTGTTCAGGCCAAACATACCGACGCCATAGGCACGGTAGAATCCCGTGACATACTGGAAGAATCCGTTGGCATCCTTTGCCCCCTCCAGCTGCTCGCTCAGTGCGCGTACCTTCTCACTGACATTCTTGTTATACATCAGTTCTTTCTTGACAATCGCCTTATAATGAGTCAGACGGGTGAAGCAGTCGATACCCAGCGCCTCCTCAATACGACTGAAATCATAATGAAACAGCTGATAAAACGCATCAAAGTCACCGGTCGCAAACGCATTGACGCTGCCGTCATTTGCGCCGACTTTTTCGCAGGTCAGGCTGAACGGATTTTCATCCGTAATCAGCAGGAACGTCAGATAATTGCACCACAAGTTTTTATCAAACGCATAATCCGTCGCCACCTTAAGCAGGTGCTTGACCTGCGTGAATACGCGGGTAACCAGCTCGTCCTTCGGCACCTCGCCACTGTCCAAATCCTTAAAAATACCACTCAGCTGCATGAGGATGGAATCCTTCGGCATATCGCCGTAAATCAACAACTTGGATACAATACGATACATGAAAAACACTCCTGTTCCCCCCGACTTCCTGTCGGTTCTTTTCATTCCAATTATGGTTAGTATAGCACGCAAAATCTTGTTTGTGAAGCAATCACCCAACGGATTCTCTTCCTTTTCTTTTGTAACACTTTTGCGGTAACCTTACTGTGCACAATCCTTGACACAAGACACCCAATTTGATATACTGCACGTAAGTGTAATGTTACATATTTGTACAGGCAATGCCGCTAACCGGACACACCGTTCCACCATACCAAAACGAGGAGGGGTATCTCTATGAAAAAGAAACTTATCACGCTGACATCCTGCACCGCTCTGTCACTCGCCCTGCTATGCAGCTGCGGGGCATCCGCAGACAAATATGCCGACAGCAAGTACACCGGTACCTGGGCGGCTACAACTGCAGTTTATGCCGGTATGACTCTAGACGCCGAGCAGGTATTTGACGAATTTACGCTGACCTTGGATCCTAGCGGCAAGGCTACTGCCAATGTCAACGGCGAAGAAGAGTTTGGTGACTGGGAAGAAACCGATTCCGGAGTCAAGCTGACGGATGACTCCGAGCAAGTCATGGACTTCACTGCAGATGGAAGTGCTCTGACTATCGAGCAAGATGGTGTCCTCGTCACATTTGAGCAGGTACAGGAATAATCCAAATTCAGTTTTTCATCCACATATAACCAACTATAGTTTCCGTTCCGGTGGCTCGCTCTGCGCGGGCTTCCGGAATATTTTTTGTGCCTTTCATCAGATAGGATATACCATTTCTCATGCGGATTTTCCGAAATTTGTGAAATTCCAATTAAGGCATCTGTCAATTTTTCGCAACCATCTTGTAAAACGCTCTTCATGATTCGCTCCGTCTATGTCCTCGTGTCAAGGATTTTGAGTATCTTTGTCTTTCTTGCAACAACAACTGTGCCGAATCACAGATTGAAATGTGCACAAAGTCTGGTTGGTCATTTTGGGCATGCTGCGCACATATTTTTCATCTCTCTATCTATTATATCTATTATATTCTCGAAATATTTATATTTTTTATGATATATGCCCATAGACTTTCCTCCTTGTTTGCTGTAATATATGGGCAAGCTAAAGAGAGCAGAACAGAGAAAAAACAAAGAGTCTGCGAAGCGCAGCCGAAGAAAAGGAAAACGCAAAAATTATGCAAGATTTTCTTTTCATCCTGCATTTTTCAAAAAGGAGGTTATCATCATGACGGCTAGAAATATGTGGAGAGCATTCGCTCATATGTGTGATTCCTGCGGCGGCTTTACCATGCAGCAGCATCGCGACATGAACAGAAGATAAGTTATTCACCAGCTATTGTAATTATTTATTAAGGAGGTCAGTACCATGACGGCAAGAAATATGTGGAGAGCATTCGCTCATATGTGTGATTCCTGCGGCGGCTTTACTATGCAGCAGCACCGCGACATGAACAGAAAGTAAGTTATTCACCCGCTATCGTAACAGTTGATAAAGGAGGTCAGTACCATGACGGCAAGAAATATGTGGAGAGCATTCTCTCATATGTGTGATTCCTGCGGCGGCTTTACTATGCAGCAGCACCGCGATACCAATCGAAAGTAAGGTGATTGGATGAGTGAATCTGACGTGAAGATCTAACCCTTATGACTTTGTGTAATGACAGGTCATAAGGGTTTTTTCATATCCAAAACCGTAAATTGGCATGAAAAAACACAGGACAGCCATGCCATCCTGTGTCCTCATAAAAAGAGTCTGTTTACTTGACTCCTTGTTCTTTCTGCACCGGATGCGGTCTGCCAAACAGCCATGCCGCCACAAAGGCGGTCGTCGGAACGGCAAGAATCACGCCCATGCTCGCCGCAATACCCTGCATCAGTTCAATGCCCACCGAGTACATATTCACCAGCTGTAGGTACTGATAGTCATAGGCATACAGAAACACCAGCGTATTGATCGACCCGCCGGTAAACGCCAAAATCAGCGTATTCGACATCGTGCCCATCATATCCCGTCCGACATTCATACCCGAACGAAACAGCTCCGTCCGGCTGAGTGATGAGTTAGTCTGGTGCAGCTCGTGAATCGTCGACGCCACAGACATGCCGACATCCATCACCGCACCGAGCGCCGCGATCAAAATGCCCGCGAACAGCAGCTCTCCAATGCGAATATCCGTCATCTGTTCGACATAGATCAAGTCCTCAATGTCGCTGACATTGTAGCCGGAAATCTCCGTCACCCGACCAAAGATCCACGCAAAGGCACCCGCAATGCCGACGCCCAGCACGGTTCCCACGGTCGCAGCGAACGACTTGCGCGTCACGCCATCCACCAAAAGCATGGTAACCGCCGTCGTGAGAACAACCACCAGAATCGCCGCCGCAATCGGCGAAAAACCGCGGTAAATCACCGGCAAAAACAAAAACAACACGCAGACAAACGTGAACAGCAGACTCAGAACCGATGCCAGTCCCTTTTTTCCGCCAATCAGGACAATGCACAGCAGGAAAATAGCAATCATCACATATATCGCCATGCCGCGATCCACGCTGTACACCGACGCCACCAGCTCGCCCTGCGACTGACTAACCAGCGCGATGACATGCATCCCCTTACGGCAGTGTGCGCCGAACAGATAGCTTGACGAGCTGGTCGCCGTCACTTCCTCTCCCTTATGCTCTCCGGAGGTCAATTGCAGGCGAACGGTTTGGTGTCCCACCGTATTTCCGCCATCCGTCGTGTTGTCCTCCATCACTTGCGTTACAACCGCTTTATCGAAATTTCGTCCCTCATTTTCCAACAGCTTGGTCTTTTGGATTTGATTCAATGGAATGAGGAAAATCAGGAACAGGATGCCTGCGGCAAGCAGGCATCCCGTTCTCCGTAATCTTGCAGAGGTATTCTTCACTTACTTCACCCGTACCGTCTTGACCGCGCTGTATGCGCCGTACAGCCGTGTTCCGTCTACGGTCTTATACGCGCGAACCTTCACATAGTACGTCGCGCCGGAGCGCAGGCCCTTCAGCTCCCGCTTGGTCGAGGTCGTGCGAACCGTCTTGGCATTTTTGCCGTTCTTATCCGTTGCATAGGAAATCGCATAGCCGGTTACCTTGCCCTTCGACTTGGCAATCGACACCGCTGCCATTCCCTTCTTTGCCGAGGATACCGACTTCACCGCTGCCTTTGCCGGAACGATCGAGAATGAAACCGTCTTGCTGCCCGTGTAACGTCCCCTTCCGGTCAGCGTCAGGTTCGCGCGTCCGGTGTTCTTGTTGTGCGAAGCACTGACCGTATAGTCCTTGCCCTCCGTCAGCGCCGTACCGCCGATGCTGACCGTAACCTGCGGAACAATGCGCTTGCCGGTGTAGACCTGCTTGCTCACCTTGGATACCATCGCTTCGCCTAAATCGAATTCCTTGCGGATCGAGAAGCTGGTATCAATCTTCTCATTATTGTCTGTGCGGTAGGTATTGATGGTAAAGCTCTTATCTGTGATGTCCACCAGCGAGTAGGTCGGCACGTCCTCCTGCCAGCGGTTTGCAATGTAGCTCTGCATACGCGGAACCAGATCGTAGTACTTACTGCCCGAGGAGGAGTTCGCCGTCATATACAAAATACCTTCCGGGTTTACCGCCGTATCACCCGTGGTCGGCTGTACCGCCTGCACGTCCATAACCGCCTTCAGGTAATCCAGATAGTTCTTCTCATCCGGATCGATGGTGTCATCCTTGATATTCGCCGGGGCAGTGTAAATCGGAGCGGTCACACCCGCCGTATCCGCATCCACGTCCTTTTTCAGCTGCGTATCAAACGCATCATCTGTATACTCCACCGTCTTTTTTCCGCCCTTCAAAATCTGGGAGCGGGAGTACGCATGGTCATGACCCGTCAAAACGACATCAATGTCATTTTCCTCAAAATACGGAACCAGCGTGTAGCGCAGGTTGGTGATCTCCGGCTCATTGGAGTGCTCCGCCGAACCATAGATGTCCTGATGGAGTACAACCACACGCCAGGTGCAGTCCGGGTTGGCTGCAATCGCCTGCTCGATAAACTGCTTATGCTCCGCCGCGTTGGTATCCTGCGTGTTCAGCATGAGGAACAGCGCCGAGCCGTAGGTAAACCAGTAGTCGCCGCCGACTACGCCGTTGTCGCCCAGCTTGCTGTTATTCGGCGTATTGAAGTGATAGCCGTAGTTCGGGTTGTCTGCATCGTGGTTGCCGACGGTCGTTGCAACCGGAAGCGACTTCAGCACATCCGGGCTGAGATAACCGGCGTACTCGATTTCACTGGTCGAGCCATCCTTGTTCGGCGACTTCTTTTTCGTTGTCTGAATCTGATCTCCCGCCGAGAGCACAAAGCTCACGTTGTCGTCCGACATCTCCATCGCCGTGTTCAGTGTCGTGTTCCAGTTGAACGCATCGCTGCATACCGACTCCGACTGTGCCTGATAAAACGCCTCGCTGTCCGATCCCTTCTGCTCATTGGAGGAACCGATCTGCGGGTCACCGACATAGACAAAGCGGAACGCATCGGTATTTCTTGCCACGTACTTTTCCGGCTCGGTGTAGGTGCCGTCATCCTTCTGGTAGCTGTAATAATAGGTCTTACCCTCGCTCAGGCCAGTCGCCGTGACCTTGTTGGACAGATACGCCGTGCCCGTCTTGCTGTCCGTCGTGGCGTCCTCCTGCGACGCAACGTATACGCTGGCGTCGCGCATGCTGCGTCCTCTGCCGATAATCAGCTTCGGCGCGGATTCCTCTGCCGCCTGCGGGTCAATTTCCGCTACCTCCGCCGCAATCGTCGACGACTGCGCCGTGTCGTCCGCCATGACCGCCTGCTCCGCGCCCGACGCATCCCCGGCGTCCACAGTCTGCTCCTCCGAGGAGGAACCGGATTCAGCCGCCGCCTTCTGCGAGTACCACGCAAAGTTCAGCTGCGTCGCATCGCTGCCCGGCGTCAGCGAAATCTGTGTCCAGTCCTTGCTGATCGAGCCGCTCCATTCCTTCTGCCAATTCTTCCACGCATCGGTCGCATGGATGGCAGACGCCAAATCCTCTGCCGACGTTTTGCCGTCCGGCGCCGCCGACGCAAATGCCGGAATAGCGCTTCCCGCCGCCACTGCCGCCGTCATCGTGCCCGCCAAAAGGCGTCGCTTCCAACTGCATTTCATCATTTCATTTCCTCCTTGAATGATCGCATAAACAGCCTCTTACAGCCCGATTATATCATCACAAATCGCAGGGTCAATGAACTTTACACAAACTTAAACGCAATTTTTCACTTCTTTATTATATCCGAAAGCGAGATAGCTTTTACCCAACCAAAAACGGCTGCGCGATGCCGCACAGCCGTTTTTCCTGTTTCTTCCGCAAGCATACGGAAGTCTGTTTTTTCTTGTTTAGTTCTTCAGCGAGTGCATCGGCGCCGGAATGCGTCCGCCGCGATGAATAAAGCCCGCTGACGAGAACGAATGCACATCCATAACCGGAGCCGAGCCCAGCAGGCCGCCGAACTCCAGCTCGTCGCCGACCTTCTTGCCGATCGCCGGAATGACGCGAACCGCTGTCGTCTTGGTGTTGACCACGCCGATGGCAATTTCGTCCGCAATCATCGCCGCAATGGTCTCCGCCGGGGTGTCGCCCGGAATTGCGATCATATCCAGACCGACCGAGCAAACCGCCGTCATGGACTCCAGCTTGTCCAGACACAGCGCGCCCTCGCGCACGGCGTGAATCATGCCCTCATCCTCCGAAACCGGAATAAAGGCGCCCGACAAACCGCCGACCGAGGCCGACGCCATAACGCCGCCCTTCTTGACCGCGTCGTTCAGCATGGCGAGAATTGCCGTTGTACCGTGCGTACCGCAGCACTCCAGACCGACTTCCTCCAAAATGCGGGCAACCGAGTCGCCCACCGCCGGTGTCGGCGCCAGCGACAGATCCACAATACCAAACGGAACGCCCAGACGCTCGCCCGCCATCGAACCGACCAGCTGACCCATACGGGTGATCTTAAACGCGGTCTTTTTGATGATGTCCGCGATCTCGTTGATCGAGCAGTCCGGACCCGCGCGGCGAATCGCCGAGTGCACAACACCCGGGCCGGATACGCCGACATTGATGACGCACTCCGGCTCACCCACGCCGTGGAACGCGCCTGCCATAAACGGGTTGTCCTCGACTGCATTAGCAAACACAACCAGCTTGCCCGCGCCGATGCAGTTGCGGTCCGCCGTCAGCTCGGCGGTCTCACGGATGATATTGCCCATCATGCCGATGGCGTCCAGATTGATGCCCGCCTTGGTGGAGGCCACATTGACCGACGAACATACCAGCTCGGTGGATGCCAGTGCCTCCGGAATCGAGCGGATCAGTGTCTCGTCACCCTTGGCAAAGCCCTTCTGCACGAGGGCGGAGAAGCCGCCGATGAAGTTGACGCCCGTGGTCTGCGCCGCACGATCCAGCGCCTGCGCCAGTGGGACGTAGGAATTGGCATTGGTGGTTGCGCCGATCATCGCCAGCGGCGTGACCGAGATGCGCTTGTTGATGATCGGAATGCCCAGCTCGGTTTCAATGCCCTCGCCGGTCTCGACCAGATGCTCCGCATAGCGCGTCACCTTGTCATAGATCTTGTCTGCCAGAACATTGATGTCATCCGACGCACAATCCATCAGCGAAATGCCCATGGTAATCGTTCGGATGTCCAGATGCTCCTCTTCGATCATCTTAATGGTCTCTAAAATATCAAAATTATTCAGCATGGTGTCGTGTCAGCCTCCTCAGATGCGATGCATGGCGTTGAAAATATCCTCATGCATGACATGCACCTTCATGTTCAGCTCCACGCCGTCTGCCTCCAGCTCTGTCGTCAGCGCGGGGAAGCTGATGTCGCAGCCCTCCAGCTCAACCAGCATGGTCATGGCGAACATGTCGCCTCCCAGAATGTTCTGATGAACGTCCAGAATATTGACGTTGTGTTCAAACAGAGTAGTTGCGATCTTTGCAATGACGCCGACGTGATCCTTGCCGGCTACCGTAACAACTGCACGCATGATAGTATGTTCCTCCTAATACGTTGCCATCCCATCGTCGGGATGTCTTTTTTCTTTATTTCAGCAATGGGCGCGCTGCAAACGATATGGCACAGCTGCCCGATTTACTTTCGTGATATGTGGCGAGGGGTTGGCGGAGAGCGGATCGGTAACTGGTGCGCTTCATAATCGCCTCTGTGCTGTCGCTTCGGCAAATTTCACTACCTCCCTGTGCCAAAAGTCTTGGCACAGCTCGACCGTTCCATTGCCTCGCTCCTTCGCGTCACAACCGCTTCGCTGGGTTGCGTCGCGATATATGTAAGATTTACCTTGAGGATAGACGGGAAAAATAGAATATATTGCAGAATTTAATCCCTTCAGTCAATTGCTTCGCAATTGCCAGCTTCCCTTGCATCAAGGGACGCCTTTGGTGCGTACCATTTACCTATCTGTTCTCAGAGTAAATCTTGCGTTTGGCTCCCCTTGCAGAACAAGGGGAGCTGGCACGAAGTGCCTGAGGGGATCTGAATAGGCAATCACCGTTTCTTCACCCTTAGCGCTTATTCCACCGCTTCCAGCACCGACACCAGAATTGGATTGGACAGCAAAAAGCCGTTTTCCGTCAGACTCCAGCGCGTTCCATCCCGCCGGACACAGCCGCGCGTAATCAGCGGCGTCAGCACCCGCTCCACCGGCGCAAACGACCGGGCAAAGCGGTTTTCAAACTGCACCGCGTCCACGCCGTCTGATGTGCGCAGCGACAGCATGAGACATTCTGCCGCACGGTCAATGTCGTCGTCCTCGACCTCCGGCTCGCCGGTCAGCCACTGTTCCAGACTGCGCGGATTCTCCAGCCGCACGCCGCCGAAATCCGAGTGCGCCCCCGGCCCAAAGCCGAGGTATTCCTCCTGCCGCCAATAGCGGCTGTTATGCCGGCTACGAAAGCCCGGGCGGGCAAAGTTGGAAATCTCATAGTGCTCCATCCCGTGCTCCCGCACGAGGTCACACAGCAGCAGATACCAGTCCGCCTGTGTGTCGCCGTCCGGCAACGGTGGATTTTCCCGCCCCAGCGGGGTGTCCGGCTCCAGCGTCAGACCGTAGCAGGACAGATGCTCCGGCTCCAGCGCGAGCAGCGCCTGTACCGAGTGCCGCAGACCCTCCTCGGTCTGTCCGGGCAGCGCATACATCAAATCCACACTGATATTGGCAAAGCCTGCCTGTCGGGCACGGGCAAACGCATCCTGCGCCTGTGCAAAGGTATGAATACGTCCCAAGCGGCGCAGCTCTGTGTCATCCGCCGACTGAATCCCCATCGACAGCCGATTGACGCCCGCCGCCCGCGTGTGATACAGAAACTCCTGCGTCATCGAGTCCGGATTGGCCTCACAGGTGATTTCCGCATCCGGCAAGATGTCATAGCATTTCCGCACGGTGTCCAGCACCGCGGCAAGGCGCGCGCCGCCCAGCAGGCTTGGCGTTCCGCCGCCGAGGTAAATCGTGTCCACGACGTAATCCCTGCACGACGGCGCACGCTGGCGCAGGTGGGCGCACAGCGCATCGATATATGGCTGCCAGCACGTTTCCCGTCCCGCCAGCGAGTAAAAGTCGCAGTACGCGCACTTTTTCGCACAGAACGGGATGTGCAGATACAGCCCCAGTTTATTCTTCATCCAGCTTGAGCACCGCCATGAACGCCTCGGTCGGCAGCTGTACCGAGCCAAGACTTCGCATCTTCTTCTTGCCTTCCTTCTGCTTTTCCAGCAGCTTTTTCTTTCGCGTGATGTCGCCGCCGTAGCACTTGGCCAGCACGTCCTTGCGCAGGGCCTTAACGGTCTCTCGTGCGATGACCTTGCCGCCAATCGCCGCCTGAATCGGCACCTCGAACAGCTGACGCGGAATGTTTTCCTTGAGCTTTTCGCAGATGCGACGGGCACGTCCATATGCCTTGTCGCGGTGGACAATAAACGACAGCGCATCCACCGCGTCGCCGTTGAGCAGCAGATCGACCTTAATCAGGTCGCTCGGGCGATAGTCGCAGATCGTGTAATCCAGCGACGCATAGCCCTTCGTGCGCGCCTTGAGGGCGTCGAAGAAATCATAGATGATTTCGCCCAGCGGCATCTCATAGTGCAGCTCCGCCAGATTGGTGTCCAGATACTGCATGTCCACATACACGCCGCGCCGCTCCTGACACATCGGCATGATGTTGCCGACGAACTCCGGTGGGGTGATAATGGACGCCTTGACATACGGTTCGCGCGCCTGCTCGATCTCCGCCGGATCGGGGTAATCGTGCGGGTTGTCTACCATCAGCACGGTGCCGTCGGTCTTGACAAACTCATAGATAACCGAAGGCAGCGTCGTGACGAGGTCGAGATTGAACTCGCGCTCCAGTCGCTCCTGAATAATCTCCATATGCAGCATACCGAGGAAGCCGCAGCGGAAGCCGAAGCCCAGTGCAACCGAGCTCTCCGGCTCAAACGACAGCGACGCGTCATTGAGCTGTAATTTCTCCAGCGCATCGCGCAGATCGGGATATTTCGAGCCGTCCTCGGTATAAATACCGCAGTATACCATCGGCTGTGCCGGACGATAGCCCGGCAGTGCCTCTGCCGTCGGCTGTTCAGCATCCGTGACGGTATCGCCCACGCGGGTGTCCTTGACTTCTTTGATGGATGCGGTAAAATAGCCAACCTCACCGGCGCACAGCTCACTGGTTGGCTCCATTCCGAGCGGACGCAGATAGCCACACTCCAGCACCTGAAATTCTGCACCGGTTGCCATCATCTTAACACGCTTGCCCGGACGAATCGAGCCGTCAATCAGGCGCATATAAACGATAACACCGACATACGGATCGTACTGACTGTCGAAAATCAACGCCTTGAGCGGTGCATCCGGATCGCCCTCCGGCGCCGGAATGTTCTCCACGATGTCCTTGAGGACGGCCTCGATATTGATGCCCATCTTCGCGGAAATCTCCGGTGCATCCATCGCGGGCAGACCGATGATGTCCTCGACCTCCTGCTTGACCTTCTGCGGATCCGCCGCCGGAAGGTCGATCTTGTTGATGACCGGCAGGATCTCCAGATCGTTGTCCAGCGCCAGATAGGTGTTGGCCAGCGTCTGCGCCTCAATACCCTGTGTGGCGTCCACGACAAGCACCGCACCCTCGCACGCGGCGAGCGAGCGGGAGACCTCATAGTTAAAGTCAACATGACCCGGGGTGTCAATCAAATTCAGTTCATATACCGTGCCGTCCTCGGCTTCATATTCCATACGGACCGCACGCGCTTTAATCGTGATCCCGCGCTCTTTTTCCAAATCCATGTTGTCCAGCAGCTGGCTGGACATCTCGCGCTGCGTTACTGCCTTGCACAGCTCCAGCAGACGGTCAGCCAGTGTCGATTTGCCATGGTCAATGTGCGCAATGATCGAAAAATTACGAATAAGTGATTGATCTTTCATACGTTCTCCTTACAGAATCACTGTCTATTCCATTTCAGTATGTAGTATAGCACAAGGGGGATTGCCCCTGCAAGAACATTGCACCGGCAATTTGCGTTTCTTCCGCTCTGCGCCAAACCGTTCCCGCACCCTGCATCCGCCCCGCTTGAAATGTTACCGTTTTGTCATAAAGCGCGTTTATTTTTTTATTATGAAAATTTTTGTTACAAATTCGCATTGACAACATAAGGAAACCGGAGTATACTACTCTCATAAAGCATAAATTAACCAATATTACCTATTTTATCTTATATAAACTGCGATGTTCGCCTATATATTGCCGGAATATTTACCAGCTTCTATCATTTTATCTATCCGCAATCATCTGAAATGAGATTTTTGTTTCCATGTTGTTACCTTTTTGTACATTTGTGTCCGGACACTTTGTAATATTTTATGTCAACCCGCATATATAAAAGGAGGGTATGTATGAAACAAAGCATAAGGCGACTATTGGCATTGAGTTGCGTTTGCACCCTGCTAGTAGGTGCAAGTGCTATGGCTTTATCTGCCAATGAAGATGCCGAAGGCAATGCGGTAGATATTACCGTAGATTCTCAGGACGCTTCTCCTGATATCATTACTTCAAATGATATCGATAACAGCACTTCTTCCTCAGATTCAGGTATCGATATTCCGATGATTGAACCTGGCGACAACCGTGTGGATGCGCCTCTGAGTGACGCTTTTGTCGAAGCCGCAGATGGTATTTCTACCTACGCAATTGCAGATATTAAGAAAGTTCAAATTATAGCTTTAAAAAACTGCAATCTGTACAAGGGCGCTGGTACCGCCACCGGAGATGCCGGAACAATGCCCAAGGGAACCGTGCGCATGGTCAGCGCCATTTCCGGTAAGTTCTATTGTATCACAATGGACGGTAAAGACGTCTGGGTTCATGTAAACAATATCGGCGATGCCACTACGGCAGATATCACCGTTACCGCCAAGCAGGATTGCAATGTTTATGCTAATGCAAGCAGTTCCTCCGGAAAGGTTGAAACATTGCCAAGTGGTGCAAGCCGCTCTGTACTGAATTTTTCCGGAAACTTCTATAAGATCAAAGTCAACGGAACTCTTGGCTGGGTCAAAATGAACACTGGCAAGCTGGATATTAGCATCGATGAAAGTGCTCTTTCTACGTACCAAAAGATTGCCAATCTGGCGAAGATGCAACTAGGTAAACCGTATGTCTGGGGCGCAACCGGACCCGATTCCTTTGATTGCTCTGGTCTCGCAAAATATTGCTATAATACCTATGGTATTACCTCTATTCCGCGCGTTTCCAGTGACCAGTATAGCCAATGCCGCAAGGTTTCCAAGAGCAATCTGAAGCCTGGCTATCTGCTCTTCTTTAGTTCTGGCAATGGTGGAAGCACTGTATCTCATGTCGGTATCTATATCGGCAAAAACAAGATGGTTCATGCTGCCAATCCAACCGCTGATACTATTGTCTCTTCTGTCGCTGATGGCAGTGACTATGCAAAGAAGCTTGTCGGTTGTGGCTATTTTTCCTAAATGGAGGTATGCATTATGAAACGTAATAAATTCAAGCAGCTCGTCGCCAGTTTGCTCCTTGGCGCCATGCTGGTCGGGGGAACCTCTGCTTTCGCTGCAAAAGACTATCCATATGATCCGCCAGTAGAAACTTACATCGACTCTGTCCATAAGACAACCCCGAACACCGCAAAGTCCACCTACTATGCGACCAAGTACAATCCCAACAAGAGCCGCATCAAGAATGTGCGTGTCGGCTGGTTCACGATGGGCGTAGCCGCTGGAATAGATGATTCTTACCTCCATGTCAGCTGGACGGGCAAGAAGAACGCCAAGAAGAACATCAAGTATTATGAAGCGCAGATCGGACTGGATAACAAATATTCTGTCTCAGAATATGTAACCACCAAGAAGAAAAGCTTCACTCTCTGTTCGTTCTCTTCCTGTGTATTCAAGCCCAATCTCCGTCCTTCCAAGTACAATACCTATTCGGTTCGCGTGCGCGCCGTATATAAGAAGGGCAAGCCCAGCAAGTGGAGCAAGAGTGCTCACATTACGCCGACGATGGATAACCAAATGTCGGAGGCTGAGATCTTGAAGATCACCAAGTATAAGTAATTCTTTTCTTCACCTCCCGTTTGATTGAGCAAATACCTCCAGTGGGTCTCCGCTGGAGGTATTTTTGCTGCTGAATTGCGAATGGTGAAATATTTTCTATGATAGAAGTATATTTGTTGCATCTCTGTTCTCAGAGTAACCCTCACGTTTGGCTCCACTTGGAGAACAAGGGGAGCTGGGCAACGCGTCAGCGTTGGTCTGAGGGGATGTGAACTTACCGTTATATTCATCCTGCCGTCTATCCTCAGGGGAACGCTTACGGATATTATCCCTCAGCCCGAAACGCCAGCGATAGCAGAAAAACTTCGAATCCAGTTTTTCTGCGTGTAGATTAAAATACTCAAAGCGCAACCCAGCGAAGCGGTTGTGCTTTGAACGAGTGAGTCCACGAAGCGGCTGAGACGTGCTGGCTTACGCCAGCGCGGCGATGTAGCGCAGTGCGACGATACGAGAGTTTGACGACAAGAAATGGGGCCGCCGCGGAGCGGGATGAGCAAGTCTGCTTCGGCTAACCGGTATATAAAACGCTCTATTTGCTTGCTGCCGTTGCCGTTGTTGCAAGTGACAGTAGTTCATTTTCTTTGGTGGCAAAGAAAACGAACCAAAAGAAAACCAGCAGGGAACGGCCGCGTTCCCTGCACCCTTCCGAGCTGCCTGTAGGGAAAGCTGGTCTATTATCTTGCAGCCCGTACATAAGGGAAAGTGCAAATAGATGGCCTAGCCTATGCCGTCCTAGCAAACCTGGCCGCTCACTGCGTTCGCTCAAAAGGTTTGCAGAGGACAGTAGGTTTGCCCACAGCGGGTTAGACCGGTAAGAGTCAGCCGGTTATTTTTAGAGTAAACCTTACAACTTAAATCCCCTCACCCAGCCGCCAAAATTCGTCGTTTTCTTACCTTATAATATATACTCTTCCCCGTCACAATCGCTTTTCAAAACATTAACAAATAATTCATGTATTTTTATGTGCCTTTCTCTTGACAATAAAGAAAGCGAGTGGTATCTTGTATTTAGCACTCAGGGAGCGTGAGTGCTAACACTCAAAAATACAAAGTGCTAATTCGCAAGCCGACGAAACTGGAGGTGATGATCGTGGAGCTTTCCGCACGAAAAAAGCTAATCTTAAAGGCGATCATCAGCGAGTATATCCGCACAGCAGAGCCAGTGGGTTCCAAGTCCGTCGCCGCACGGCCGGAGCTGGGCTTCTCCTCCGCCACCATCCGCAACGAGATGAGCGAGCTGGAGGAAATCGGCCTCTTGGAAAAAACCCACACGTCCTCGGGACGCATCCCGTCACCAAAGGGCTACCGCCTGTATGTAGATGAACTGATGGGAATGCCGGATCTGACCAGTGCCGATATCAACAGCATCAACTCGGTCACCAAGCTCAAAGCCAAGGAGCTGGATCGGTTGATCTCCGAAGCCGGACAGTTGATTTCCAACCTGACGAATTATACGACGCTTGCCGTCACACCGACGATGCAGCGCATCACGATACGCCGCTTTGAAATCATCACGGTAGACAGCTTAAACTTTGTCATCGTTGTCGTCACCGACAGCGGCGTGGTCAAAAATAAAATGATCCGCACCGCCTGTCCGGTCTCCAAGGATGACGTCGAGCTGCTCACCTATGTGCTCAATCAGACGCTGACCGGTATTCCGATTGAATCCATTACCAAACAGCGATTCGACATCGTGCGGCGTGCCGCCGGGCTGACCGCCCTGCTCATGCCGATTGCCGAATTTATCGAGGATTTGATCGAGGAGCTCAGCTCGCAGGAGCTGTTCCTCTCCGGCGCATCCAAGCTGCTGTCGCATCCGGAATACAAGGATGCGCGCAAGGCGCAGGCGCTGCTGGATTACATCGGCGATGATTCGCATGTTCCGGCGCTGCGGCGCTTCACTCGCGAAATCGACGGTGTGCGCATTACCATCGGCCCGGAAAACGGCGTAGAGCCGCTGGAAAACGCCAGCATGGTCTATGCGACCTACAACATTGGCAGCATCGGACGTGGCCTGATCGGTATCGTCGGCCCGACCCGTATGGATTACGGTCGGTTGTCCGCTCGTCTGAGTCTGTTCTCCAAGGGACTCAACAAATTAATTGCGGAAACCTTCTTTGACGAATCGGACGACGGCAAGAACTCTGAACCGAAATAGAATGACACTCGCCCACGCGGCGATTTAGGAGGAAGCAGAACCTATGGCAAACGAAACCAAGACTCCGCTGGAAGAAGAGCAGCAGGAGACCGTAACTGTGGACGAAACCACAGCACAGGCTGCCGAGCCGGAACAGACCGCACCGGAGGGCGAAGAAACCGCATCCGAAGCTGCACCGGACTGGAAGGCGCAGTACGACGAGCTGAACGACCGCTATATGCGTATGGCGGCAGAATACGATAACTTCCGCAAGCGTGTCGCCCGTGAGCGCGACACCATCCGCGCCGAGGCCACCGGAAAGACACTGACCGCAATGCTGCCGGTGTTCGATTCACTGGAGCGTGCACTGGCACAGGAAACGGCGGATGAAGAATATAAAAAGGGTGTGGAGATGACCGCACGTCAGTTCACCTCCGCACTGGAGTCCGTCAACGTCGAGATTATTTCCGCAGAACCGAATACGGAATTTGATCCGACCGTCCACAATGCTGTGATGCATGTGGAGGATGAAAACTTCGGCGAAAATTGCATCGCCGAGTGCTTCCAGAAGGGCTTCAAAATCGGCGACAAGGTCATTCGCACCGCGATGGTCAAGGTTGCCAACTAAGAGAGCCTCCCCCTTACGGGGAACGCAAACATTGTTAAAAAAATATTTCGATATATTTGGAGGATATTATTATGGGCAAGATTATTGGTATTGATTTAGGTACAACAAACTCCTGTGTAGCCGTTATGGAAGGCGGCGAAGCAGTCGTAATCCCGAACAGCGAAGGCGCGAGAACCACTCCGTCTGTCGTTGCATTCAACAAGCAGGGCGAGCGCATTGTCGGCCAGACCGCAAAGAATCAGGCCGTTACCAATGCAGACCGCACCATCATCTCCATCAAGCGTCACATGGGCTCTGACTACCATGTCAACATTGATGGCAAGAGCTACTCCCCGCAGGAAGTTTCCGCTATGATTCTGCAGAAGCTGAAGGCAGACGCCGAAGCATATATCGGCTCTCCGGTAACGCAGGCCGTTATCACGGTTCCGGCTTACTTCACCGACTCGCAGCGTCAGGCAACCAAGGACGCCGGCAAGATCGCTGGCCTGGAGGTTCTGCGTATCATCAACGAGCCGACCGCAGCCGCTCTGGCATACGGTGTAGACAAGGAGAACTCCCAGAAGATCATGGTATATGACCTGGGTGGCGGCACGTTCGACGTTTCCGTTCTGGAAATCGGCGACGGTGTCATCGAAGTACTGGCTACCGCCGGCAACAACCACCTGGGCGGCGACGACTTTGACCAGCGCATCATTGACTGGATGGCAGACGAATTCAAGAACAGTACCGGCATCGACCTGCGCGGCGACCGCATGGCAATGCAGCGCCTGAAGGAAGCTGCCGAGAAGGCAAAGATCGAGCTGTCCGGTGTGGCTACCACCACCATCAGCCAGCCGTACATCACGGCTGACGCAACCGGCCCGAAGCATCTGGAGCTGACCCTATCCCGTGCAAAGTTCAACGATCTGACCCGCGACCTGGTAGACGCTACCATGGGTCCGGTTCGTCAGGCTCTGTCCGACGCTGGCATCTCCGCAAGCGAGCTGGCTAAGATCCTGCTGGTTGGCGGTTCCACCCGTATCCCGGCCGTTCAGGAAGCCGTTAAGGGCATCACCGGCAAGGATGCATTCAAGGGCATCAACCCGGACGAGTGCGTTGCTGTTGGCGCAGCCATTCAGGGCGGCGTACTTGGCGGCGAGGTCAAGGACGTTCTGCTGCTGGACGTTGCTCCGCTGTCTCTGGGCATCGAGACCCTCGGCGGTGTCTGCACCAAGCTGATCGAGCGCAACACCACCATCCCGACCAAGAAGAGCCAGGTATTCTCCACCGCGGCAGACAATCAGCCGGCCGTTGAGATTCATGTTCTTCAGGGTGAGCGTGAGATGGCAGCGGACAACAAGACGCTGGGCCGCTTCAATCTGGACGGCATCGCTCCGGCACGCCGCGGCGTACCGCAGATCGAGGTAACCTTCGACATCGACGCAAACGGCATTGTTACCGTATCCGCGAAGGATCTGGGCACCGGCAAGGAGCAGCACATCACCATCACCGCTTCCACCAACCTGTCCGACGACGAGATCAACCGCGCCGTCGAAGAGGCAGAGAAGTTCGCTGAGGAGGACAAGAAGCGCAAGGAAGCCGTTGAGATCCGCAACAACGCCGAGCAGATGGTATTCCAGTGCGAGAACGCACTGACCGAGCTGGGCGACAAGGTTGACGCATCCGACAAGGCAGCCATCGAGGCGGAGATCGAGAAGGTCAAGGAAGCACTGAAGGGTACCGACAACGACATGATCAAGTCGGCAGCCGATGCTCTGACCGCGAAGTTCTCCGAGATTTCCGCAAAGATCTACCAGCAGGCAGCTCCGCAGGGCGACCCGAACGCAGCAGCTGGCGGCGCCGGCGCAAACGGCGGCGCACAGACCGGCCCGAACGGCGAGCAGTTCTACGATGCTGATTTCAAGGACGTTTCCGACGACCAGTAATTTGGTATCATAATAATCATCCTGACGGGCAGGTTTGCAAAAACCTGCCCCGTCGGCTGTCTGGCTTTTTGACGCCAGACGCAGTTTCTCACACAGGAGGCGCAGCATATGGCTGATAATAAACGAGATTATTACGAGGTGCTGGGCGTAAAGAAGGGCGCAACGGATGACGAAATCAAGAAAGCGTACCGCAAGCTCGCCAAGAAGTACCATCCTGATCTGAATAAAGACAACCCCGACGCGGCAGAAAAATTCAAGGAAGCCGGCGAAGCGTATGCTGTCCTTTCCGATAAGGAAAAGCGCGCCCGTTATGACCAGTTTGGTTTTGCCGGAGTGGATCCGAACTATGGCGCTGGCGGCGCCGGAGGCGGCTTTGGCGGCGGCTTCCAAGACGTCGATCTGGGCGATATTTTCGGCAGCTTCTTTGGCGGCGGTTTTAGTGGCTTTGGCGGCGGCGGACGTAGCCGCGCCGATGCACCGCGTCAGGGCGAATCTGTCCGCAAGACGATTGTGATTTCCTTTGAGGAAGCCGTCGCCGGCTGTGATAAGAAAATCACGGTCGACCGCGTGGAAAACTGTACGGAATGCGGCGGCAGCGGCGCGGCAGCCGGTACCCATCCGGAAACCTGCCCGCACTGCAACGGTACCGGTCAGATTCGTACCACGCAGCGCACTGCCTTTGGCACGTTCGCATCCTCTTCCCCGTGCCCAAATTGCCACGGCACCGGTAAGATCATCAAGACCCCGTGCAAGAAGTGCGGCGGCTCCGGCAAGGAGCGCCGCGGACGCACGCTGGAGGTACACATCCCCGCCGGTATCGACGACGGGCAGAGCATTGCCCTGCACGGACAGGGCTCAGCGGGCAGCAACGGCGGCCCGAACGGCGATGTCATCATCTCAGTCGGTGTTCGTCCGCATCCGCTGTTCACCCGTGACGGCTTCAACATCTGGTGCGAGGTTCCGATCTCTTACACGCAGGCTTGTCTGGGGGACACGCTCGTCGTTCCAACCATTGACGGCAAGGTAGAATACACTCTGCCGGCCGGCACACAGCCGGGCACGGTATTCCGTATGCGCGGCAAGGGCGTTCCGTTTATCAACTCACGCGGACGCGGCGACCAGTACATTCGCGTCACACTGGAGGTTCCGAAGAACCTCAGCAACGAGCAGAAGGATCTGCTGCGCAAGCTGGAGGACAGTGCAACGCCGCAGAACCACCCCAACCGCAAGGGCTTCCGCGAAAAGATGAAGGATCTCTTCGGCAAAAAGGACGCGAAATGAGATAGGTAAAATTCCATCATTCCGAATTCCATAACTGTATAGCAAAACGTCTCAGTACATTGTACCGAGGCGTTTTTGTTGTTCTTTTTTATCGTACCAAATACTC
This sequence comes from uncultured Butyricicoccus sp., assembly GCA_934532985.1. Taxonomy (GTDB): domain Bacteria; phylum Bacillota; class Clostridia; order Oscillospirales; family Butyricicoccaceae; genus Butyricicoccus_A. Next base: position 60,812 of record CAKTAV010000007.1, read on the forward strand.
CAAAAAACGCCGCACTGCCAGCGGCGCCGTCTTTCGATCACGCACCGCGATACCGATTTTGCGATACGCCGTCTGATCCAAATCGCGTATCTCCACATCATACCGAATGTCTTCCAGCGAAAGCTGTGGAAAGAAGGCAATACCGATTCCGTTTTCCACCATAGTCATCGCCGTCGCGTCGTCCTCCGTCATAATCCGGACGCTGGAAATCAAATCATGGCGCACGAGCAAATCATAGATAACACGATTTTCTCCTCCGCCACTCTCCAGCAGCATCAGACGCTCCTTTTTCAGCATCTCAATCGGCACAACGTCCAACCGCGTCAGCGGATGTCCCTTGGGCAGAATAATCTGAACACGATCCTCCGCCAACGGGAATACGTCAATATCCAGTTCAGTTGGCAGACACACGCAGCCGCAGTCAATCTGCCCCTCCATCAGCCATTCCTCAATTTCCTCATATGCGCCCGCCCGCAGCTCAAATTCCACCTCGGGAAAGTCTTGACAAAACGCTTTAATAATACTGGGCATCCAAACCGTCGCCACACTGTGAAACACACCAATGCGCAGCTTAGCCGATTTTAATCCATTTAACTCTGCCACCTGCCGCTGAAGCAGATCAAAGTCCTCACAAACGCGCTTCACATAGGAAATCAGCCGCTGTCCGTCCGCCGTCAGCTTGACGCCGCCGTGACGGCGCTCCAGCAGCGCCACATGCCATTCCTTCTCCAAATCGTTCACCATGTGACTGATGCCAGACTGCGAATATGCCAGCGCCTCCGCCGCGCGGGTAAAGCTGCCGTATTCTGCGGTTTTCACCAGCGCCATGTATTTTTGCAGGTTCATTTCCATCGTTTCTTCTCTCCTTGCTCTATCCCACCATTTTTTTCTTTGTTTCTGCACGTTTTCTCATAATTTTATGAAAAACATTCGCTTTTCTAATTTCACTTTTCATGATACACTGTTTGTAGCAAAAAAACAAGAATTCGAGGTCCTCTCATGAATCAATATTTCCTTACCTATCTTGCCTCGCTGCTCTTTGCTGGTACCAATGGCATCGCGGCAAGCTTTATGTCACTTTCCAGCTATGAAATCGTCTTTCTACGCTGTTTTATGGCATTTTTTGTCGTACTTGCACTATTTCTCATCACGCAAAAGGGGCGCTTCACGATGTTCCGGCATCCGCGTTCTCTCTTTTTCGTCGCGCTGTCCGGCGCGTCGATGGGCGCAAACTGGATGTTCTTATACGAGGCCTATGACCAAATCGGCGTCACGCTCGCCACACTGGCCTGCTACTGCGGCCCGGTTATCGTCATGGCGCTGTCGCCGCTGCTGTTTCATGAGCGGCTCTCGCTCGCCAAGGTCGGCGGCTTCGGTGTCGTTTTCCTCGGCATTATTCTGGTCAACGGACAGGTTTTTCTCGCTGGAAATTCCGGCTGGGGTCTGTTTTGCGCCGCAATGACCATGGTCACCTATGCCTGCATGATTGTCTTTAACAAGTTTGGCACGGAAATCGGCGGTTTAGAAAACTCCGTTGTACTGTTCTTTGTCTCCTCTCTGGTCACCGGTATCTTTCTGGTGATCCAGCAGGGATTTCATCTTTCGATTCAGCCGACAGACATCCTGCCGTTGCTGTATCTCGGCTTCCTGAGCACCGGCGTGGGCAACCACCTGTACTTTGCCTCCATGAAGCATCTGCCGGCACAGACCATCTCGGTCTGCGGCTATATCGAGCCGCTCGTCGCCGTCATCCTGTCCGCTCTCATTCTGCACGAAGCCATGAGCATCACCCAGATGATCGGCGCAGCATGTATCCTCGGCGGTGCCATCTTCTGCGAAATGATGCCGAACAAAATCGCGCACTCTGACCAATTATGACCTTCCTTTTTTCATACTACCTACGCTCTATGCCGTCCTGAACGGGACGGCACAGGGGCGATTCTGGGGCGGACTATTTACCTATCTATTCTCAAAAAAATCGATCTATAATTGCAAATTTTAATCCCTTCAGTCAGTTGCTACGCAATTTCTCGCTACGCTCACATGCCACTGGCATGACGCAGCCCGTTGCATCAAGGGGCGCTTTGGTGCAGACTTTTTCACTGGATATTCTCAATGTAAATCTTCTCATAATTACCCTTATAGCCAACTCTGTTGTATTTTGCAACGTTTTTTTCAATCAACTCCCACAGAAAGGCTTTCCCCCTATGAATCCATACTATCTCGCCTATATTGTCTCGCTGGTTCTGTGCGGCACCAGCGGCATTGCCGCCGGTTTTATCCATCTGTCCAGCTACGAAATCGTACTTTTGCGCTTTGGTCTGGCCAGTATCCTGCTGTTTATCGTTTATATGGTTCGCTTCAAGGGAAAATTTACGTTTTACCGTCATAAGCGCTCGTTTTTCTTCCTCGTGCTCGCGGGTCTGATTCTCGGCGTCAACGTCCTGTTCTTATTTGAGGCGTATCAACAGGTCGGCGTACCACTCGGCATACTGGGTGACTACTGTGGCCCTGCCCTTGTCATGCTGCTCTCGCCGATTCTGTTCCACGAACAGCTGACGGTTCGCAAGCTGCTGGCGTTTGCCATCGTTGTCGTCGGCGTTGTCTTGGTCAACGGCCCGGTCTTTTTGGAGGGCAGCTCCGGCTGGGGTCTGTTCTGCTGTGCGATGTCCGGCGTAACCTTAGGCGCCATGGTTGTCTGCAATAAGTTTTCTACCGAAATTCAAGGCTTGGAGAGTTCTTTGCTGACGTTTATTATTTGCAGCGCGGTCATCGCCGTCTTTGTTATCTCCCGCCAGGGCTTCACGATAACCATCATCCCGACGGATTGGCCCGCGATTTTATTCATGAGCCTGATCAGCACAGGCATCGGCAACAACCTGAACATTTCATCTATGAAACATCTTCCGGCTCAGTCAGTCTCCGTCCTCGGTTATCTGGAGCCGATGACCGCCGTTATCTTATCCGCATTGATTCTGCACCAGCAGATGAGTCCCTTGCAGATGGTTGGCGCAGGCTGTATCCTCGGCGGCGCGATTCTCTGTGAACGGATGGGACGAAAACCCGCACACGCGGACCAGTTGTGACCGCTGTCTTCTGATAGCAATACATTTGGAGCGAACGATTTATTTGTCTGCGCTCAGGGTAAATTCCACCATATATCGCCCCTGTGCAAGGGGAGATGTCACGGCATTGCCATGACAGAGGGGTTGTCGGTTGACAGTTAGCTCTTATCTATATGGCGGCGTACAATCCCTCAGTCGGCTTCGCCGACATCCCGCTTTCGCTTCACTCACATGCCACTGGCATGACGCGTCCCGTTTACACAAGGGAGCTAAAAACCATAAGATTTACTCTGAGCACCGCATAACTCCCCCCTTACACAACAAGTCGCGGCACGCTGTGCCTGCGGCAGGAAAGGATGTCCTTTTTATGAATCAATACTATTTTGCATACTTCTTCGGTCTGTTTATGGGCGCGACCAACGGCATCAGCGCCAGCTACATTCATCTGTCCAGCTACGAGATTGTCTTTCTGCGCTTTTGTCTGGCAACACCGATGCTGCTGCTTTTGTTCTTGATTTTGCAAAAAGGGCGCTTCACATTTTATCGGTACAAGAAATCCTGTTTCTTTCTGGCGCTCTCTGGCCTATCTCTCGCCGGAAATGTCCTGTTTCTGTTTGAGGCTTACGACGCCCTTGGCGTCAACCTCGCCATTCTTGCCAACTATATCGGTCCGGTGCTGGTAATCCTGCTCTCGCCAGTTCTGTTTCACGAACGGCTGACACTTGCAAAGCTCGCCGCGCTGGCTGTCGTTCTCACTGGCATTGTGCTGGTCAACGGTCAGGTCTTTCTGGAAGGCAGCTCCGGATGGGGGCTGTTTTGCGGCGGCATGGCGGCAGTCTGTCTGGCTTCCATGAACATCTGCAACAAATTTGCGCAGGACATCAAGGGCTTGGAAAATTCTCTGCTGGCGTTTTTTATCGCCACGGTCACGATTGCGGTTTTTGTCGGCTCGCGGCAGAGTCTTGTCATCGTACCCGCCGCCTCCGATTGGCCGCCTCTCCTGTTCCTTGGGCTTATCAGCACTGGTATCGGCAACAACCTGTATTTTGTCGCCGCCAAACGCCTTCCCGCACAGACCATCGCAATTTGCGGCTATATCGAGCCGGTACTCGTCATGATTCTCTCATTCTTTATCCTGCATGAGGTCATGAGTCCCGTCCAGCTGGTCGGCGCCGCCTGTATTCTCAGCGGAGCGATCTTCTGTGAGACCCGCCCCAAGGAGCTGGTTGGTTCTACCGCACTTTGAGCAGATTGCCTCCTATTCGACACTTTCGGATAGGAGGTTTTATTCTTCCTCCAAATCTCTCAAAACAGCCTTGCATCTTCCCTCCGCCCGTACTATCATGGTAGGCGGAGTATTTTTTTCTCTCAAATCATCCCGAAAGGAACTATTATGAGCACCGTATTATACAAAGCCGCCGCGTTTCTCATCATGATCGGCATGGGATATTTCTGCAAGGCCCGCCGTATCCTTCGCCCCGACGACAGTCAGGTTATTATGAAGATTATCATCAACTTTACCATGCCTGCCGCTATGATTTCCGGCTTCCGTGATTTCTCGCTGGATCTGTCGCTGGCGTTTGCCATCGCGCTCGGCTTTGGATTCAATCTGGTGCTGATTGCCGCGGGCTGGATCACGTCTCTGCGCCGCGATCCGCAGCTCCGCGCGCTGTATCTGCTCAACATCCCGACGTATAACATCGGCAACTTTGTTCTGCCATTTATTCAGGGCTTTTTCCCGTCCTCTGCCGTGCTGTGTTTGAGCATGTTTGACGCGGGCAATAACCCGATTGGCGGCGGCATTGTCTATTCCATTGCCAGCTCCGCCGCCGGTGGCTCCAGCCGCCTGTCCCTGCACGATATTCTGGACAAGCTGTTTCATTCCCCGCCGTTCTTGGCATACTTTATCATGATGCTGATCTATCTCCCAGGCTTCCGCCTGTCGCCCGCCTTTTTTGACCTGTGCGATATGTTCGGAAAGGGCAACTGCTTCCTCGCCATGTTCACCCTCGGCCTGATCTTCGAGCTGCATCTGCCGCAGGAGGACACCCTGGAGGTCGTTCGCATTCTGGCGCTGCGCTACGGTCTGTGCGCACTGTGCGCTGCGGCGGTCTTTTTCCTGTCTCCGTTTGATCTGCTGATTCGTCAGACGCTGGTGCTCTGTCTGCTCGGTCCGGTGACCACGCTGTCGATTTCCTACGGTATTTCCTGCGGCTGCAAACAGTCCATGATCGCTGCACTCAGCTCGCTGAGTATGCTGTTGAGCTTTATCCTGTCCATGGGTCTGCTGATCTTCTGGGCATAAACTAAGGAGGTATTTCTCTGTGAACGCATATATCACATTGTTTCTCACGTTTGCCAAGGTCGGCGTCATGACCTTTGGCGGCGGCTATGCGATGCTGCCGATTTTACAGCGTGAGGTTGTCGAAAACAAGGGCTGGGCTACCGACGAAGAGCTGGCGGATTATTTCGCCATCGGTCAGTGCACCCCCGGCGTCATCGCCGTCAACACTGCTACCTTTATCGGGCAGAAGCAGCGCGGTATTCTCGGCGGTATCGTCGCCACCCTCGGCATGGTATTTCCGTCCCTCGTCATCATCAGCATCCTCGCCGGATTGATCACCAGCTTTTCGCATCTGCTGGTTGTCCAGCAGGCCATGGCCGGCGTTCGCGTCTGTGTCTGTGTGCTGATTCTTAACGCTGTACTCAAGCTCAGTAAAAGCTCCATCGTGGACAAGATCGCCTTTTGCATCTTTCTCGTGGTCTTTCTGGTATCGTATTTCACCAGCATTTCTCCGGTGATCTGCGTTGTCGCGGCGGCTATTGCCGGTATTTTGGTAAAAGTTGTTGGAGGTGCCCGCACATGACATATCTTCGTCTGTTTTTTGAATTTTTCCGCACCGGTCTGTTTGCCGTTGGCGGCGGCTTGGCAACGCTGCCGTTTCTGCACGATATGGCAGACCGCACCGACTGGTTTTCACAGGCGCAGTTGTCGGATATGATTGCAGTCTCGGAATCCACCCCCGGCCCGATGGGCGTCAATATGGCAACCTATGTCGGCTTTACCACTGCCGGTATCCCCGGCGCGCTGTGCGCCACGCTGGGCTTGGTTGCCCCGTCGATTATTATTATCCTGATTGTCGCCGCATCGCTCAAGGCCTTCCGTGACAACAAATACGTTGAGGCCGCCTTCTATGGCCTGCGTCCGGCCTCTACCGGACTGATCGCCGCCTCCGGCCTGTCGGTATTGGTCATGGCGCTGTGGAACAGCGGCGCTTCCAGCCTGCTCTCCGGCATCAAGGGAAAGGGCGCGGTGCTGTTTGTCGTCCTGCTCGTCCTCACACGATGGTGCCCAAAGGTCAAGGATCTGCATCCGATTGTGTTTATCGCGGCATCTGCCGCGGTGGGGATTTTGTTTCAGTTTGCGTAGGTCGCGACGGAAAATTACACTATCTCGCAGTTAGCCGAAGCAGACTTGTTCGTCCTGCCCCGCGGAGGCCCTATTTCTTGTCATCAGACAAGAAGCAGCGGAAAGAACCTGATTCAGCCAACTACGTTTCCTAAAAACCTTCCTTAACGCTCTACATGTGGAAAAACTGAATTAGAAGTTTTTCCACTATCGTAGGCTGTTATCGCCGAGGGGAAGAAGCCGTGAAACCCGTCCACTACGATAATCCTTTTCACTGCATTCCTATTTTTCCACACAAAAAAGCAAGGGAAACCAAACCGGTTTCCCTTGCTGTATTATTGCAGGATTTGCAGAAATTACTTTCTCTCCAGAACCTTCTTGACGTTGGCAACGATCTCTGCTGCGGTCAGCTTGTATGCCTCCTGCAGGAAAGACTGTGCGCCTACCTGACCGAACTCGTCATGTACGCCAACCATCTCAACCGGAGTCGGGCACTTTGCCGACAGAACGCGAGCAACAGCAGAGCCCAGACCGCAGGTGCAGTTGTGGTTTTCCGCGGTTACGATTGCGCCGGTCTCCTTGGCAGCCTTGACGATCAGATCCTCGTCGATCGGCTTCCAGGTGAACATGTCGATAACGCGGATAGAGATACCTTCCTCAGCCAGAGCCTCGTAAGCCTTCAGTGCCTCATCGACCATGATGCCGGAAGCGATAACGGTAGCAACGTCCTTGTCGGATTCCTTCAGGGTGTTGCCCTTGCCGATTTCAAACTTGGAATCGTCGCCGTATACCTGAATAACGCCCTTACGGATCATGCGCATGTAGGACAGCTGTCCCTCAACCTGCGTCAGCTGCTTGGTCAGCTCATGAACTGCGGTGAAGTCTGCCGGATCGATGACGATCGAGTGCGGAACAGACAGGTACAGTGCGCAGTCCTCAAACGGCATATGGGTGCCGCCGTTGTATGCTGCACAAACGCCCGGGTCAGAGCCCAGAACCTTAACGCCCAGCTTTGCATATGCCGCAGACATGAATGCCTGGTCAAATGCGCGGCGGGAGGAGAAGCAGCCAAAGGAGTGCATCCAAACCTTCTTGCCCGTAGCGGTCAGACCAGCGGCAACGCCCATTGCGTTTGCCTCTGCAATACCGGCGTTGATGGTCTGGTTCGGGAATGCCTTTGCCAGCTTGCCGGTGTTAATGCAGTTATACAGGTCCGTGTCCACGTGCATAACGGTCGGATCTGCTTCCATCAGCTCCAGCATTGCGGTAACGTAACCGTCACGGCAGTTGCGGGAGTCCTTCTCATGCTTACCAATTAACGTAAAACTCATTTCGCGTGCCCTCCTTTACTTTGCAGCCCGAACAGCAGCAAGCTCTGCTTCTGCCGCATCAATGGCTTCCTTCCACTGCTCCGGAGTCGGCTGCGAGCTGTGTGCACCGGTAGACTCCGCAAAGGTAGCGCCCTTACCCTTGATGGTGTTCAGAATGATTGCGGTCGGCTGACCCTTGGTTGCATATGCGTTCTGAACCGCATCATAAATCTGTTCTACGTCATTGCCGTCCTCACACTCGACAACATTCCAGCCGAATGCATCAAACTTAGCAGCCAGACCCTTACCGTGGGACATGATGTCGTCTACGGCGCCGTCCAGCTGACGCTTATTGCTGTCTACAAAGCAAACGAGGTTGTCCAGCTTGTAGTGAGCAGCGAACTGTGCTGCCTCCCAAACCTGACCTTCGTCGCATTCGCCGTCGCCGACGAATACAAATACATGGTTGCTGCGTCCGTCGAGCTTATTGCCCAGTGCAGCGCCGGTAGCGGTGGACATGCCCTGGCCCAGAGAGCCGGTGGTCAGGTCTACGCCCGGGGTCTTGGTGCGGTCCGTATGGGACGGGAAGTTGGTACCCGGCTGGTTCAGGGTACGGGTCAGTTCCAGATCATAGAAGCCCTTCAGGCCGAGCGTCGCATACGCGCACGGGCCGGCATGTCCCTTGGACAGTACACACCAGTCACGGTCTTCCCAACGCGGGTTCTTCGGGTCAATGTTCATTACGTCGCCGTACAGAACTGCCATCGCGTCCGCAATCGACATGGAACCACCGACGTGGCCAAAACCGAGCGCACCAATGGTCTTCAGCGTCTCAACACGGATTTCTGCTGCGAATTCCTTGAGCGCCTGCATCTTTTCTGCTTTCTGCATTGAATACACCTACCTATTCCTATTTCTTATTGCATATCGCAAAACCTGCGAAGGCTTCTCACACCTTCACGCTTTATCATATTTTAACATCTTCATGGGTACTTTTCAATGCCAAACTGCACATTTTCGCACCAATTTTTTCCCAACTTCTCTTCTTCTATTACAAATACTCTGGTCCATGTTGGTTACTTTCCAAATTTGCTTGTAATTTCGTGGTTAAATTTGTTTGTTTTCTATTCCTTTTTCCTATTATTTTTGATACAATGTTTATGATATTTTGTTTTTGCATTACAATGACAGAGTATCTGTATTATCTCGCATGTATCGCACCCAGTCTTAGGAAAGGATCCTACATAATGAAAATCAGCAGACTTAACGCAATTGAGGAATATGTCCTGACGAACCGGACCGTCGGCATCGACGAACTGTGTCAGGTCTTTCAGGTCTCCAAGAACACAATTCGGCGCGACCTGAGCGAACTGGAAAACCGCGGACGCATCACGAAGGTGTACGGCGGTGTCACGGCGGTGATTCAGGATGACGTCACTCCGCTTCCGATTCGCTCCAGCATCAACCCGGACGGTAAAGAGCACATCGGCGCGCTGGCGGCGCAGCTGGTCTCGGACGGCGACTCGATTTTTATTGATTCCGGATCGACCGCGGTATGTCTGCTGCGCCACCTGACCGAACGGCGCAATGTAACGGTAATCACCCACTCGCTGACGGCGATGATTGAGGCGGCGAAGTACGAAAATCTCCGCCTGATTTCGCTGGGCGGACAGTATCAGTCCTCCACCAGCTCGTTTGTGGGCATATCCGCCCTCAGCTCGCTGTCGGATATCCGCATTAACAAGGCGTTCATGGGCGCAACCGGCGTCACGATCGAGACCGGCATGAGCAACACGACATTTTTAGAGGCGGAGATCAAGCGCACCGTTGTCTCGCACTCCTCGCACATCGTCCTGTTGGCCGACCACACCAAGCTCGGGCGGGAGGCGACGATCTCGTTCTGCCGTCTGCAAAGCCTGTATGCATTGGTCACGGATCAGGCGCTGCCGGAAAAGTTCTCCGACTTCTTCCAGGCACATTCCATCCTCGTGCGCTATCCGGAAAAATAATATTGGCGCATGGACACGTTTTTCGTCCGCAGCTGCTCTTTTGCCGCTGCGGACGTTTTGTTTTTATGCGGCGAATTTGTCATTTTTGTCAATCTTACGCGGGAAACACTTGATTTCTTTTTGGAGTTTTTCTGTGTCCTTCCAGTGAAATTTTGGGCAAGTGATTGAAAATAAAAATAGGGCATGCTATAATGTAGGCACGAATGCAATCGTATTTTATTGTTTGCTTTGTTTTGATCGGAACTGCCGTCTGGGAGAGGCGGCATCCACGAGAAAGGTGTGTTTATTATGTACATGGATAAGGATGTCCAGCGCGGCTATAACGAATATCTGCGTCTGGAGGAAGGTCCTGGCAAGGACGGCATGATGGACGTCGCCCTGTTGGTCATGGAGGCTGGAGACTCCTACACCATCGAGGAGGCGGATAAGGAAGTCGCCTGCCTGCTGTTTGACGGTGACGTAAACATGACGTGGGATGACCAGAGCGTTGATATGGCTCGTCCCAATCCGTTTGATTACAACCCGTGGTGCCTGCTGGTACACAAGCAGACCAAGATTGTCATCACGGCAAAGGGTCCGTCCAACGTCTACATTCAGAAGACGCTGAACGACAAGGTTGCTCCGGAATTCCCGAACAAGCTGTTCCGTCCGGAAGACACCGACACTTGGGCACGCAGCGCCAACGGCGAGCTGCAGGGCTGCTGCAAGCGCGACGTTCGTACCTGCTTTGATCTGGACAACGCCCCGTACTCCAACATGGTTCTGGGCGAGGTTGTCAATCTGCCGGGCAAGTGGACCTCGTACCCGCCGCATCATCACCCGCAGCCGGAAGTTTACTTCTACCGCTATGACAAGCCGCAGGGCTTTGGCGCAGGCTGGGGCAACGGCGAGCTGTATGAAACCCATCATAACGGCGCCGCCCTCATCACATCCAAGATGCACTCTCAGGTTACAGCACCGGGTTACTCCTGCTGCTATGCTTGGGGCATCCGTCATCTGCCGGGTAATCCGTGGGATAAGACCCGTATTGACGACGAGGAGCATCTGTGGCTGCTGGCAGACGACGCCAACGACCACATCTGGAAGTGCCCGACCGGCTATTAATTCGGAGTTTCAACGCAGCCGGAACCCGGTTCCGGTTTATCTGTACTAGAGGAGGAATTATCTAAATGAGACACATGGAAACGGTTCGTCTGACCACCAGCCAGGCATGCATTCGCTTCCTGGAGAACCAGTATGTCAGCTACATTGACATGGATGGCAACGAAGTCGAGCACAAGTTCATCCGCGGCATCTTCATGATCCCGGGCCATGGCAACTGTGTTGGCTACTGCAACGGTATCGAGCAGGAAATCAAGGATATGGAAGTATATCAGGGCAAGAACGAGCAGGGCATGGCTCTGGCTGCTGTTGCCTTCTCCCGTCAGCTGCGCCGCAAGCAGGCATTCGTCTGCACCTCGTCGGTTGGCCCGGGCGCCTGCAACATGATTACCGCTGCCGCTACCGCTACCGCAAACAACATTCCGGTTCTTCTGATGCCGGGCGATGTTTACGCATCCCGTCAGCCGGACCCGGTTCTGCAGCAGATGGAGCAGCCGCAGAATCTGACCATCTCCGCACACGACTCGTTCCAGGCTGTTGTTAAGTACTGGGGCCGTGTCAACCGTCCGGAGCAGATCATGACCGACATGATCGCTGCATTCCGCACGATGACTGATCCGGGCAACTGCGGCGCCGTTGCAGTTTCTATCCCGCAGGACGTACAGGGCGAAGCGTATGATTACCCGGTTGATTTCTTCAAGAAGCGCGTTTGGAATATCGAGCGCCGTCCGGCTACCAAGAAGGCAGCGAAGAAGGCAGCAGAGATCATCAAGAGCGCAAAGAAGCCGCTTCTGATCTGCGGCGGCGGTGTTCGCTACGCAGAAGCACACAAGGTATTCCGTGCCTTCGCCGAGAAGTACGGCATTGCCTTCGGCGAGACGCAGGCCGGTAAGTCCGCAATTGAGTGGACGCATCCGCTGAGCCTGGGCGGTCTGGGCATCACCGGTACCGAGTGCGCCAACAAGTTCGCGCATGACGCTGACGTTGTTATCGGTGTCGGCACCCGTTATACCGACTTCACCACCGCTTCCAAGTGGCTGTATGACACGTCCGCAAAGTTTGTAAATATCAACCCGTCCGAGTTCCAGTGCCTGAAGATGGACGCTTATCCGGTTGTTGCTGACGCCAACGAGGCGCTGACTGCAATCGGCGAAGAGCTGGACAACCTCGGCGGCTATCATACCTCTGACGCTTACGCAGCAGAGATCGCTGCGCTGCAGAAGGCTTGGTGGGCTGATGTCGATCGTATGGATCACACCGAATACATCGACGCCGAGTCCTACGTTCCGGAAATTCAGGATGCAAACCGCCGTGCAGTTGAGCATTACATCGAGTCCATCGGCTCGAAGCTGACGCAGACCGCTGCTCTGGGTTACATCAACCTGAACATTGCACCGGACTCCATCGTTGTCGGCGCTGCCGGTTCCCTGCCGGGCGACCTGCAGGCACTGTGGAGAGCTTCCGTTCCGAACACCTATCATTGTGAGTACGGCTACTCCTGCATGGGTTATGAGGTTGCCGGCGCTTACGGCTGTAAGATCGCTTGCCCGGACAAGGAAGTTTACGCAATGTGCGGCGACGGCTCGTTCGACATGCTGCACTCCGAGCTGATCGCTTCCATCCAGTATGGCTACAAGATCAACGTTTGCCTGTTTGATAACGCCGCTTACGGCTGCATCAACAACCTGCAGGTAGGTCAGGGCAACGAGTCCCGTACCACCGAGAAGAACATGCACATCCCGGGCACTCCGTACGATGGCAAGGATCTCGGTCCGGCAATGAACATCGACTACGCTGCAATCGCCGCCGCTTACGGCTGCAAGAGCTACCGCGTAACCACGATGGAAGAGCTGGCTGCTGCACTGGAGGATTCCAAGAAGCAGACTGTTTCCACCCTGATCGACATGAAGGTTCTGCCGAAGTCCATGTCCAAGGAGTGGGAAGCTTGGTGGCGTGTTGGCGTTGCCTCTGTCTCCGAAAAGCCGGAGGTTCAGGAAGCTTACAAGAAGCTGACCGATCACCTGTATGAAGCTCGTCATTATTAATATCACGCAGCCTTTGCAACTGCATTTTCCCGGGTACCGACAATGTCGGTACCCGGTTTTTTGTCATTGGATTGCGTCGCGATATATACTTCCTCTGTAAACAGGCAGAAATCCACAGATCGATTAGATCAAAAGACGAGATTCGGAATCCTTTTTGGTCTCCAAACCTCGTCTTTTTTCTTCACATGTATTGATTTTATTTACTCGTTAATATACGCTCCCACAATGCGTCCGACAAACATCACCTGCTTGTCTACCGCATTCGGATCGATCGGATACTCCGGAAACGCCTTGTCGCGAATATCCGCCTGCTTGATATCTGCCGGCTCCAGACGACCGGCGTACATGGTCTCGCACACAAGTGTATACGCTGCCTCTTCAAACGTCGGCACGCCGTCCAGCTCCACCGGCGTCAGACCGGTCTTTGCCACCTTGTCGATATCGCGTCCGGACTGGCATCCGGCAATGTTCAGCGCATCCTGATGTCCCGGCTTGAGGCTGATGACGGCAAACTTGGAGTTCTTATTCATATAGTCCAGCGTATAGCGGGAATCACGGACATAGACCGTAACGGCATCCTGATACCACAGCTCACCGATCATGCCCCAGTTGATGGTCATGAAGTTGAAATTTTCCATCGTGCCTGCACTCAGCAGCATCCACTTATTGCGAATCTCATCAATGACGTTGCCCGGAAGCTGCTCCGGTGCGATTTTACGAAATGCCATTTGCACTACCTCTCCATTTCTCAAATATCACGACGAAGCTGGATTTCCATCCATTCGTCCTTGGTGATTAACACGCGGCGCGGTTTCGAGCCTTCGGACGGGCCGACAATGCCGCGCTCCTCCATCTGATCCATGACACGAGCGGCGCGGGCATAGCCCAGCTTAAGCCGGCGCTGAAGCAGGGAGGTCGATGCCTGTCCGCTGCTAACGACAATCTGAATAGCGTCGTTGAGCAGGGGATCCTCGTCCTCCGAGGCATCGTGGGACGATCCGCCTGAACTGCCGGACTGTTCAATGTGCGCCTGAGCCTCCGCTGAATATTCCACTGCGGCGGTGGTTTTGACATGCGAAATGACGCGCTCGATCTCATCCGTGCTGATAAAGCAGCCCTGAATACGAATCGGCTTGGATGCGCCCAGCGGATGATAGAGCATATCGCCCTTGCCGATCAGCTTTTCCGCGCCGGTGGTGTCCAAAATAATACGCGATTCCATACCGGAGGCCACCGCAAACGCGATACGCGACGGGATGTTGGACTTCATCAGACCTGTGATAACGTCCGCCGACGGACGCTGAGTCGCGACGACCAGATACATACCGGCGGCGCGTGCCTTCTGCGCCAGACGGCAGATATAGCCCTCGACCTCCTTGGCGGAGACCATCATCAAATCCGCCAGCTCGTCGATGACAATGACAATCTGCGGCATCACCTTCGACGGCTTGACCGTCTGCGGCTCTTCCGGCGTTGCAGGTGTGTCCACGTCAAACGGCGGAACATCCGGATCCTCGGCGGCTGCCGTCTGTGTGGCGGTCTGTGCCGCTTCGGCCTCCTCCGCCTCACGCTTGCGCATGAGGTTGTTGTAGTCCTCCATCTTGCGCACGCCCTCGGCGGCAAACAGCGCATAGCGGCGATCCATCTCGTTGACCGCCCAGCTCAGCGCACCCGACGCCTTCTTCGCATCCGTGACAACCGGAATCAGCAGGTGCGGGATGCCGTTGTAGTTGGACAGCTCGACCATCTTCGGGTCAATCATAATCAGCTGCAGCTCCTCGCGCGAGTGCTTATACAGCAGCGAAATCAAAATCGAGTTGATGCACACCGACTTGCCAGAGCCGGTCGTACCGGCGATCATCAGATGCGGCATTTTCGCCAGATCAATGACCTGAGGCGTGCCCGTGATGTCCTTGCCCAGCGCAACCGGAAGCTCCGCCTTGGAATAGGTAAACTCCGGCGAGGCGATAACCTCACGAAACGCGACGGTTTTGGACTTACGGTTGGCGACCTCAATGCCGATTGCGCCCTTTTCCGGCACCATCGAGATACGGACGTTGGGCGAACCCAGCGCCAGACCAATATCATCCGTCAGCGAAGTAATACGGGAAATCTTGACGCCGCGTTCAATCTGCACCTCAAACCGCGTAACCGTCGGGCCGACGATCGGGTCGCCGATGATACGGGCGTCGATGCCGAACGAATCCAGCGTGTCAATCAGCTGTGCCGCGCGCGCCTCCAGCTCGGACTGGGAGTCGGTTGTCTCCCGCGGCGGCTTGTTGAGCAGATCAATGGACGGCGGCAGATACGGCGGCAGCGGAGACTGCCGCATCGCGCCTGCAATTTCCTGCTCCACCTGTTTCTTGGCGTGCGCCAGCTCGGCCTTTCCAGCCTTTTTCTCCTGTGCCAGCTCGGCGGCGGCTGAGGCAATTTCATCCGCATCGCTCTGCTGCTTTTTGCCCCAGTCCATCAGACGGTCAATATCCGGAAACGCGGAGGATTTGGACGATTTGGCGGTCTTTTCCGGCTTGGACTCTGTCATATCCTCCGGTTCAGGCGTGACGGTGGCAGAGGAAGTGCCCTGCGGCATAACATCGCGCAGGCGATTCTGCCGATCCAAAATGCGGTGGGAACGGTCACGCCGCGCCGCGTCGCCTGGAAATTCCTCCGGTATCTCGGTGGTGTCCGAACCGGCAAGAATACGCTCGGCCTCGGCGGCCTCCGCCTTGGCGCGCTCCGCCTTTTCAATCGCACGCAGTGCCTTTTTCTGCTTGGCCTTGGCGCGCCGGCGCGTCCAATAGGACGCCGTTTCCGGCTCGTCCGTGGAGGTTGTTTTCTGTTTTGTCTGTTTGGCTTCCCGCGGAGAAACCGTCATATCCTCTTCTTCCAGACGCTCTGCCTGATTGTCCTCACAAATCAGCCGATAGATGCTTCGCGCCAGCCCCCACGGAGTGCGGGCCAAGGCAGCAAAGATGCAGACGAGTAAGAAAAACAACAGAATAATGCGCGCGCCGGTATAGGAAAACGCCGTGCTGCATACAATGGCGAGCATGCCGGAGATCACGCCGCTGGAGTGCAGCTCCACGCCGGTTTTCCACAGCGTTGCCACCGATCCAAACGACGGTGCCAGCGGCTTGGCAATGATGCATTGCAGCAGCGCGCTCCATAAAAACGGAATAATGAAAACGCAGAGGGCGCGCAGACGATAAGGGCGCATACTGCTCATGAGAATCAGTGCGTCCAGAATGAGCATGACGATCAGCACATAGATGCCCCAACCGATCAAGCCGCCCGTCAATGTCCAAATCGGGTCGAGCAGCAGACCGTGGCGCCCTGCCATAGACAGCGCAAGCAACAGAGCCACGACGCACAGCAGGATACCGGCAACGCGGCGGTTGAGCCACGTCGGACGCTGGACGGCAGTCTGTGTTTTCGCACTGCGGGAAGTGGATTTCTTCGCCGTTCCCTTCTTTGCCCGCGAGGTTGTCGATTTGCCCGACTTCGCGGAGGAGCGAGACGACGAGGATGTTCGCTTCTTGGTTGCAGCCAAAAAGGATTCACCTTCTTTTTTGGTAGAATTTGCGGATTGCGGCGAAAAATGGGCAATAAATGCCCTGAGAACACTGCAATACAAGCATAGAATAGCATATTTGTGAAGAAAAAGCTAGGCGGTATCCGAAAATCAAGAAAATGACGATGTCGCGCTTTCTTTGTTCCCATGGTTGCTTTTTTTACCCGGAATAGGGTATGATATAAAAAGGAGAGAATTGCACGCTATGAGAAATGAGGGTGATCATGATGTACAAGTTAATTGCACTGGATTTGGACGGCACGGTACTCAACAGCAAGGTTGAGGTATTGCAGTCCACGGTAGAGGCGGTTCATTTTGCACGCCGGCAGGGCGTGAAGGTTGTCATTGCGACCGGACGTATTGTCGGCGAGGCCGCACAGTTTGCCAAAGAAATCGGCGCATCGTCGGCAATGATTACCTCAGGCGGCGCCGCGATTTCCGATCCGGTCAACAATAAAGACGTCAAGGAATGGACAATGCCAGTGGAAACCAGCGCACAGATTATGGAGATTCTGCAAAACCGTCCGATTTCTGCGATGATTTATGTCGGCGAGCATCTGTATATGACGTCGTATTCCGACGCACAGTTTACCCAAAGCCCCCGCGTGGAGGGGTATTGGTCCAGCCGCATTATTGAGGACGATCTGGCGGGGCTGATTCGCCGGGAGCAGCTCGGCGTCTGCAAGATTTTCGCCCGCGGCGAAATCAGCGAGCTGGCCGAGGCGCTGTGTCAGTTCAACTGTCTGCCGGGCATTCATATCACCCGCTCGGCCGAGGATAACTTTGAGGTCATGCCGGAGAGCGTGAACAAGGGACGCTCCCTGCGCATGCTGGCGGATCTGATGGGCATTTCCATGCAGCAGGTCATCGCCATCGGCGACAGCGATAACGATTCCGATATGCTGAAAATGGCGGGTATGCCGGTCGTAATGGCAAACGGTGACGATGCTGTGAAAAAACTCGCACGCTATCTGACGTCCAGCAACGACGAGGGCGGCGTAGCGCAGGCAATTTATCATTTGATTGGATAAAGGAAATAGAAAAGCAATGATCGGGCGTCGCCGGAGAAATCCGGCGACGCTCTTGTCGCGGTCGCTGCGACTGGTTTTCTTTTTGTCCACTTTCTTTTGGCAGCAAAAGAAAATGGACTACTCCCGCTAACAACTATACCAAAGGGAACAATCAAACAGAGCCTTACACAGAGCCTTACAAAACAAAATCCCTCTCTACCGAAAAATCCCCGCCCGTTCCCTTCAAACTTCGGCAGTATTTCCGTGTTTCTCACCTTTTCCATATCCCGCAGGTATGGTATAGTATAATGTAAGAAATTATATCTACCGAAACGAAAGGAACACAGTATGGCAAACAAAGCCGGCGGCTTTCTGCCGATTTCAAAACAGGATATGATTGACCGCGGCTGGTATTACTGTGATTTTTTACTGGTCACCGGCGATGCCTATCTCGACCATCCGTCGTTTGGCACCGCCGTTATTTCGCGTGTGCTGGAGGACGCCGGTTTCCGCGTCGCCATTTTGGCGCAGCCGGATTTTCGCTCGGAGGCGGACTTTGTCGCCATGGGGCGTCCGCGCTATGCAGTGCTCATCAACGGCGGCAACATTGACTCGATGGTCGCCCATTACACCGCCGCGAAAAAGCGCCGCCACGACGACTCGTATTCGCCGGGCGGTGTCGGCGGCAAGCGCCCGGATCGCGCCGTGACCGTCTATTCCAAGCTGGCGCGCCGCGCCTTTCCGGATACGCCGGTCTATCTCGGCGGATTGGAGGCGTCCCTGCGCCGCTTTGCCCACTATGATTACTGGGCGGATCGCATTCTGCCATCCATCCTACAGGATGCCGGTGCGGATGGTTTGATGTTTGGCATGGGTGAACGCTCGGTCGTTCAAATCGCAAAAAATCTCAAGGCTGGACGCCATGGTGTGGATGCCGTCCGCGACATTCGCGGCGTCGCCTATCTGTCCCGCACGCCGGAGGACTGCGCGTTTCCGTCTGTCACCTGTCCCTCGCTGGAGGACGTCCTTGCGGACAAGGTCAGCTATGCCAAATCCGTCAAGATGCAGTATGACGAGCAGGACGCTGTGACCGGCAAGGCGATTATTCAAAAGCACGGACATCATTATTTGATTCAAAACCCGCCGTCCATCCCGCTGACCACAGAGGAGATGGACCGCGTGTATGCCCTGCCGTATCAGCGCACCTATCACCCGTCCTATGAGCCGCTCGGCGGCGTGCCCGCCATTCAGGAGGTACAGTTCTCCATCATTCACAACCGCGGCTGCATCGGCGCCTGCAATTTCTGCTCGCTCGCCTTCCATCAGGGACGGTTTATCTCCGTGCGTTCGCACGACTCGGTGGTTCGAGAAGCCGAGCAAATCTCGCATCATCCGGAGTTCAAGGGCTATATCCACGATGTCGGCGGTCCGACTGCGAATTTCCGCTTTCCGTCCTGCAAAAAGCAGATCAGGCACGGTTTGTGTCGTGACAAACGCTGTCTGTTTCCGACGGCGTGCAAAAATCTGGAGGCGGATCACACGGATTATCTGACCCTCCTGCGCAAGCTGCGCGCTCTGCCGGGCATCAAAAAGGTCTTTGTCCGCTCCGGTCTGCGCTATGACTACATGATGGCGGACCACAACGACGAGTTCTTTACTGAGCTGGTCAAGTACCACATCAGCGGACAGCTCAAGGTCGCGCCGGAGCACATGAGCGACAACGCCCTGTATTACATGGGCAAACCGTCGTTCTCGATTTATCAGAAATTCAAGCAGCGCTATGAGCGCATCAATCAAAAGCTCGGCAAAAAGCAGTATCTCGTGCCGTATCTCATGAGCTCCCACCCGGGCGCGACGCTGGACGATGCGATTCGTCTGGCGGAATATCTCAACTCGGTCGGCTACATGCCGCAGCAGGTGCAGGATTTTTATCCCACGCCGGGCACATTGTCCACCGCCATGTATTATTCCGAGATTGACCCGCGCACGATGAAACCAGTTTATGTCGCCAAGAGTAAGGAGGAAAAGGCACAGCAGCGTGCGTTGCTCCAGTGGCGAAAGCCGGAAAACCGCCCGATTATCCTCAAGGCACTGCGGCAGGCGGGACGGGAGGATTTGATCGGCTACGGCAAGGAATGCCTGCTTCGTCCGGCACGCGGCGAAAAGACCGTCCCGCGGAAGAATGCTGCGCACACGGACAAGCCCCGCAATGGCGGACACAAGCCATCACGCGGCAGCTCCAAACCGGCCAATCGAGCGGCAAACCCGCCCAAGCGCAGCAAAAACGGCTGGGCAAAGCCCAAGAAGAAGCGGTAAAACCGCTCGCCTGCATTGCACTTCGCGCGGCGGGTATGGTACAATATCATTCTGTGGACAACGTATTACGATAACGCTACAATAGCAATGGAAATAGAGGAATATTATGTGGATTGCAGATAAATGGAAGGACTTTG
The DNA here is from genome assembly GCA_934532985.1 of uncultured Butyricicoccus sp. GTDB lineage: Bacteria > Bacillota > Clostridia > Oscillospirales > Butyricicoccaceae > Butyricicoccus_A. Next base: position 80,785 of record CAKTAV010000007.1, read on the forward strand.
AGGTGCTGGACTGCGGCGACGGCGAAAAGGTTGAGCGCTGGGGAAAGCAGATCCTCGTCCGACCCGACCCGCAGGCCGTTTGGCCCAAGCAGCCGGTTTCCGCATGGAACCGCGCCAACGCCCACTACTCCCGCTCGTCCTCGGGCGGCGGCAAGTGGAGCATCAAAAAGCTCCCCAAGCAGTGGGACATTCATTACCGTGAGCTGACGTTCCACATCAAACCGATGAACTTTAAGCACACCGGTCTGTTCCCGGAACAGGCCGCCAACTGGGACTTCGTAGACGGGTTGATCCGTCATGCAGGACGTCCGATCAATGTGCTCAATCTGTTTGCCTACACCGGCGGCGCGACGCTGGCCTGTGCCGCGGCGGGCGCTTCGGTCTGCCATGTCGATGCCTCCAAGGGCATGACACAGTGGGCACGCGAAAATGCCGCTGCCTCCGGCCTGTCGGATCGTCCGATCCGCTGGATTGTGGATGACTGCAAGAAGTTTGTCGAGCGCGAGATTCGCCGCGGACGCAAGTACGACGGTGTCATCATGGACCCGCCGAGTTACGGACGCGGTCCGACCGGTGAGGTCTGGAAGATCGAGCACGATATTGCGGACTTTATTTCGCTGGTCTCCGGCGTGCTGTCGGATGATCCGCTGTTTTTCTTAGTCAACAGCTATTCCACCGGCCTTGCGCCGTCCGTCATGGGCTATCTGCTCGGCACAACCGTCGCCGCACGGCATGGCGGCAGCATCACCTGCGGCGAGCTGGGTCTGCCGGTTTCTTCAACCGGTTATGCGCTGCCGTGCGGCAGCACCGCCCGCTGGGTCAGCCATGCCGCCGCGCAGAACGGCTGAAATTCCCGCATTTTCCGCCTTTCACCCGGTTCTATGGAACCACCACTCTGCACAAGGAAGTACCAAACATGTCAGAGATGATACAAACCGAACATCTAACCTTTTCTTATACGGATGTCATCAACGATCAGGCGCTGATTTTGAATGACGTCAATTTGACCATACCCCGCGGACAGTTTATCGCGATTTTGGGACGCAACGGCTCGGGAAAATCCACCCTCGCCAAGCATTTCAACGCCATCAACCTTCCGGCGGGTGGACGTGTGCTGGTCAGCGGCATGGATACCAAGGATCCGAATAATCTGATTCCGATTCGGAAGGAGGCCAGCATGGTGTTCCAGAATCCGGACAACCAGATTGTCTCCACCGTTGTGGAGGAAGACGTCGCGTTTGCGCTGGAAAACCTCGGCGTGCCCGCACCGGAGATCCGCCGCCGCGTGGATGACGCGCTCAAGGCGGTCGGCATGTACGAATACCGTCTGCACGCCCCGCACCTTCTGTCCGGCGGACAGAAGCAGCGCATCGCGATTGCCGGTGTGCTGGCAATTATGCCGCGCTGCATTATTTTTGATGAGCCGACCTCCATGCTCGACCCACAGGGCCGCGATGAGGTCATGAAGGTCATTCGCCATCTCAATGAGGATTTTCACATCACAATTGTCCTCATCACCCATCACATGGAGGAGGCCGTACAGGCACAGCGCGTGGTGATTCTGGATCACGGTCATGTTGCCATGGATGACACCCCGCGCGCAGCCTTTTCACAGACGACCGAGCTGGCAAAGCTCGGCCTTGCGCCCCCGCAGACCGTTGCCCTGATTGACGCAGTCAACCGCGCCGCCGGTGTGCTCATTCCCAACGACGCTCTTTCGGTGGAGGAGTGCGCCGATCGGCTGCAATCGTTCCTGCTGGAAGGAGGTGTCCGCGAATGAGTGACACGCCAATTCTTCAGGTACAGGGGCTGTCGCATGTATACAGCGCCGGAACCCCGTTTGAGCGCAAAGCGCTGGATGACGTCAACCTGACGATCAACCGTGGCGAGTTTGTCGCGCTGCTCGGTCACACCGGCTCGGGCAAGTCCACGCTGGTGCAGCATTTGAACGGTCTGCTTCGCCCGACATCGGGAACGGTTTTGTTCAACGGACAGGATATTTTTGCAACCAAAGCGCGTCTGCATGACGTCCGCTTTCACATCGGACTGCTGTTTCAGTATCCGGAATACCAGCTGTTCGGCGAGACCGTCGGCGAGGATGTCGCATTCGGTCCGGCGAATATGGGGCTGGACAACACAGAAATTTCCCGCCGCGTCGAGCGCGCGCTGCGCATGGTTGGTCTGCCGTCCGACATCGGCGACCGCTCTCCGTTCGAGCTTTCCGGCGGACAAAAGCGCCGCGTCGCGATCGCTGGCGTGATTGCGATGGAGCCGGAGGTATTGATTCTGGACGAGCCGACCGCCGGTCTGGATCCACGCGCCCATGATGAAATTTTAGAGCTGGTTCGCCGCCTGCACCGCCAGCGCGGCACGACGATTGTTCTGGTCACGCACTCGATGGACGACGCCGCCAAGATGGCGGATCGTCTGTGCCTCATGAAGCAGGGCCATCTGTTTCTGACCGGCGCGCCGGAGGATATTTTCCGCCACGCGGACGCGCTGGAGAGCAGCGGTCTGGCGCTGCCGGTGGTGACGCAGATCATGCGGGAGCTGAACCGGCGCGGTATCGCCGTCAATCCCGCCTGCTATACGCTGGAACAGGCCGCCGCGGCACTGGTTGCCTATCGAAAGGGGGATCCACTGTGCTGAAAGACATTACACTCGGTCAGTATTTCCCCGGAAGCAGCATCGTACACCGCCTCGATCCGCGTCTCAAGATTATACTGATTGCGGCGCTCATCGTCATGCTGTTTGTCACGAATACGGCCATTGCGTACTGCCTGCTCGCGGCGTTTATTCTGCTGACCATTCGGCTTTCCAAGCTGTCGCTGCGCATGATTCTGCGTGGCCTCAAGCCGATTGTTGTCATTATCGTTCTCACCGGTGTGCTCAATCTGTTTTATACACCGGGGCTGGAGATCCTGCGTCTGTTCGGCGTGCTCTCCATCACGCAGGAAGGCGTGCGCACCGCCATTATCATGGTTGTGCGTCTGATTTTGCTGATTGCCGGAACGTCGATTTTGACGTATACCACCTCACCGATTGCGCTGACCGATGCGCTGGAGCGACTTTTTTCCCCGCTCAAGGTCATTCATGTGCCGGTGCATGAGGTCGCAATGATGATGTCGATTGCACTGCGTTTTATCCCGACCCTGATTGAGGAGACAGACAAGATTATGAGCGCACAGCGCGCCCGCGGCGCAGATTTCGACAGCGGCAATCTGCTTCAGCGCGGCAAGGCGCTGATTCCGATTCTGATTCCGCTGTTTGTCTCGGCCTTTCGCCGCGCGGATGAGCTGGCAACTGCGATGGAGTGCCGACTGTATCAGGGCGATAAGCGCCGCACGCATCTGCGGCAGCTCAAGCTGACCCCGATGGATTGGATGATTACGGCGGTGTGCGCGCTGTTCTTTGCGCTGGTGCTGTATTTGCAGGTGACGGCGTAGAGCGGCGATGGTTGCGGTACGCACCCAAAATCGCCCCTGTGCAAGGGGGGGGGGGGGGGAGATGTCACGGCGTTGCCGTGACAGAGGGGTTGTCGGCTGACAGTAAGCACAAATCTTGGCGTAAGCGCACAATCCCTCAGTCAGTTGTTGGAAACAACTGACAACTCCCTTTGCACAAGGGAGCTAAAGATTGTGAGATTTACTCTGAGAACAGACGGCTAAATGGCACGCACCAAAGGCTCCCCTTGGAGAACAAGGGGAGCTGGCGGAGCATTGCGACGCCTGAGGGGATCTGAACCTGCCCTCTATGCGCAATACTTCCTAAAAAAATCCGAACTTTTCCCTCATATATCCAAACAAACCAGAAACTTTTTGTTCTGTGTTCACACTTTCTTAACCTTCTTTTGGTATACTTCATGAAAGGATGCGGCACGATTGAATATCGCATTAATTCTCAGCTATGACGGTACATCCTACCATGGCTGGCAAATTCAAAAAAATGCCATATCTGTACAGGAGACGGTCACCAAGGCCATCCAGTCCCTGCTGGGGCAGGAGGTCTCGCTCTCCGGTGTCGGACGAACCGATGCCGGTGTGCACGCCCGCCGCTATGTCGCCAATTTTCATGCCGACTGCGGCATCCCAATGGATCGTCTGCCGCTTGCGCTCAACGCCCGTCTGCCGATGGATATTGCCATTTCCGGCGCCGTCGTCGTGCCGGAGTCGTTTGACGCACGCTTTCAGTGCACGCGCAAGGAATATACCTATTTAATCTGTCCCGGACGCATTCGCGACCCTTTTGAAGTCCACCGCAGCTATTTTTATCCCTATCCGTTGGATGCGGAGGCGATGGAGCGCGGCGCGCAGTACTTCGTCGGGCGGCAGGATTTTGCCGCGGTGCGCTCGGTCGGAACGCCGGTGAAATCTACCGTGCGTGAAATTTTTTATTGTCATGTCGACCGCTTCGGTTCGCTGGTCCGCATTCGCGTCTGCGCCGACGGCTTTTTGTACAACATGGTCCGGGCCATCTCCGGCACACTGCTGTACGTCGGACAGGGCAAGGTTGCGCCGCAGGACGTCGCCGCGATTTTGGCGAGCTGTGACCGCGAGCAGGCCGGCCCGACACTCCCGCCCCACGGACTATTCATGAGCCGCCTGTGGTACGACACCACGCCGGAACTGGATCGCTTTGATCTCGCCGGAGATCTCTATTTGTCAGGAGGCGCATTATGAACCGGAAACGACGCCCGCGCATCCGCAGTCGGCGGGACTTTCTTCTGGCACACAGTCCGGATCCCCGTCTGCGCCTGCTGTATCGCATTCGCCACTGGGTCGGCTGGCTCTGTGTCATCGTCACAGTGCTGTTTTTGGCACTTAATTTACAGCTTTTAACACCGGACTCCGTCAAAAATATTCGTTCGTCGCTCAAGGCGGCCTCGGCACACTCAGCATCCGACACCACGATGATCTCCTATCCGTCCAGCTCACCGGATGCCATCATTCCGTTTGGCAACGCGCTTGCAATCTGTGACAACGGCAGTCTGAGCATTGAACTGCCCGGCAGTTATACACAGATGGAGACCGAGATGTCCTATGCCGATCCGGTTCTGCGGGCATCGGACCGCTATTTGCTGACCTTTGACCGCGGAGCCAACCGCTTCACGGTGTCCAATACACTCAGTCAGCTGTTCACGCACTCTACCCGCTCCTCCATCAACAGCGCGGATATTGCAAACAACGGCAATGTCGTCGTGGTGACCGATGAAGCCGGGTACAAAAGCGCCGTGACCGTATATAATATTGACAATGAGCAGCTGTATAAATGGTCCTCCTCGGACTATTATATTCTGTCTGCCGCACTCTCACCGGACGGTTCGCATTTGGCGCTGTTCTGCTTTAAGCAGGACGGTCTGACGCTGACCTCCAAGCTGTTCTTCACGGATATCAGCTCGAACGCTGCACCGACCAAGTCCGTCGATGTGAACGGCAGTCTGTGCGCCGGTCTCACCTTCCTCGGACGAAGCACGGTGTGTGCCGTGTGTGACAACGGCGTGTATGTTGTCTCCCGCAGCGGACGCATTCGCTACTCCCAGACCTACAGCAGCAATGACCTCATCGCGTTTGATATGTCCAGCCATGACAGCGTTGCTTTGTGTACCACCTCCTATTCGCAGGAAGGACGTGCGGAGGTCACTCTGGTGAACTCCCGTGGCGTCAGCACCCGGACCCCGTTGGCTCTGGCGGATGATCCGGATTCCATCAGTTATTATGACGGGCGGCTTGCCGTACTCACGGGCGATACCGTCACGTTTTATAATCGCAGTTTGCGCCCGATTGACGAGCAAACCGGCCTGTCCGGCGCCTCCGCCATCTATATGCGCTCCGGCAATCTCTGCATTGCCAGCTTTTCCAGCTATGCCCGTGTGCTGACCATTGGACAGCCGCTGGCAGACCCGAACAGCACTGCGGACTAATTTTTCACCCATTCACCCCCTGAGAAGCAACAGAAAGGATGCGTATGTATGATAACCGTTGACTGGATCATATTAGCTGTTATCGCGATTTACCTTCTGATTGGCCTGCGCCGCGGATTTATCATGATGCTGGTTCACTGCGTCGGCGGCATTGCTTCGCTGCTTGCCGCCAGCTTTGCGGCATCGTATCTGGCCGCTTCGGTCTCGCAGTCGGTCATTGCCCCCATGCTGAAGAAGTCCATTGCGGCTTCCATGCACGCCAGCGACGCGGCCGCCGCTTGGGAGGAACAATCCGAATATGTTCGCGGCCTGCTCACTCGGGCCGGCGTTTCGGAGCATTCCATCTCGTCCGCCGAGGATCCGATTGATACGCTGTCGGGGGCCATCGCCTCCGCCGTCGGTCAGGCCATCGCGTACATCGTCGTGTTCCTGATCGTCTTTGTGCTGTGCAGCATTGCGCTGCATATGCTCGGCTCCGCCGTCAACCTGATTGCCCATCTTCCGGTGCTGCACGTGTGCAACGCGCTGCTCGGCGGCCTGTTGGGCGCTGCCTGGGGTCTGCTGCTGTGTACCTGCGTTTTGTGGGCGTGCAAGCTGTTTGTCCCGGCGATGTATTCCGATTACGGCATGCTGCCGCCATCAGAAATGAACAAGTCGGTGATCGCCAGCACGCTGGTCGGTTGGAACGACGGTGTCTCATTATTTGATATGATTCCTGTGGAGTCGCAGTGACCGATTGTATCTCCACAATCTTGGATAGAAAGGATTTTCTGCCCTATGCAAATGCCACTTTGTTCCCGCTGCCACAAAAATGTGGCCGTGGTGTTTATTACGAAATTAGATGAAGGTCAGTCTACCAATCAGGGCTACTGCCTGAAATGTGCCCGCGAGCTGGGTCTCAAGCCGCTCGACGGCATCATGCAGCAGATGGGTATCTCGGACGACGATTTGGATCATCTCTCCGAGGAGATGGGCTCGTTCAGCTCCATGCTGCCGGATATGTTTGTCACCCATGCGCCGGAGGAATCCGACGAGGACGACGATGCCAATGAGGAGGACGACGAAGAAGGAAACGACGAGCCGGATTTCAACCGTACACAAACCTTCCCGTTTATGGAAAAGCTGTTTTCCAACCAGCACGACGCGGACGACATCGTTCCGATGAACGACCAGACCAAGCAGACAAGCGAAAAAAATAAGCGCGAGCAGAAAAAGGAGCACAAAAAGCGCAGGAATCTGACCGCATACTGCACGGATCTGACCGCCCGCGCCCGCAACGGCAAGCTGGACAACATCATCGGACGTGAGGTCGAGACCGAGCGCGTCATTCAGATCCTCAACCGCCGCCAGAAAAATAACCCCTGTCTGATCGGTGAGCCGGGCGTCGGTAAAACCGCCGTGGCGGAGGGTCTCGCGCTGCGCATTGCCCGCGGCGACGTGCCGTATAAGCTGAAAAAGAAGGAAGTCCATCTGCTCGACCTGACCTCTCTGGTTGCCGGAACGCAGTTCCGCGGTCAGTTTGAAGGCCGTATGAAGGGACTGATTGACGAAATCAAGTCGCTTGGCAATATTATTCTGGTTATCGACGAAGTGCACAACATCGTCGGAGCCGGTGACGCCGAAGGCTCAATGAACGCCGCAAATATCCTGAAGCCGGCGCTGTCGCGCGGTGAAATTCAGGTCATCGGTGCGACCACCTACGCCGAATACCGCAAATACATCGAGAAGGACGCCGCGCTGGAGCGCCGCTTCCAGCCGGTTACCATCGACGAGCCGTCGATTGACGACACTGCAGAAATCCTCAAGGGCATCCGCGGCTATTATGAGACGTTCCACGGCGTGTCGATTTCGGATGAGATCTGCCATCAAGCGGCGGTTCTGTCCGAACGCTATATCAACGACCGTTTCCTGCCGGATAAGGCGATTGACCTGATTGACGAGGCGTGCTCCCGTCTGAATCTGGACTCTCCGGTCACGGCAGAAATTCCGGCGCTCAGTGATGAACTGGACGATATCCACACCGAGCAGGATAATCTGCTGCAGGTGGAACAAAACAACGAGGTATATGAGCGCATGGCAACCCTCAAGAGCCGTGAGCTTCAGGTACAAAACCAGCTGGAGGAGCTGCGCAAGATTCCGGTTCCGGAGCTGACCTCGGAACATCTGGCATCGGTTATCGAGCTGTGGACCGGCGTTCCGTCCTCCAAGGTCTGCGAGCAGGAATTTGCCCGCCTCAACGGCATCGAGGAGCGTCTGCACCGCCGCGTTGTCGGTCAGAACAAGGCCGTCACGGCAGTGGCACATGCGGTTCGCCGTTCGCGCGCCGGTATCAGCCCGAAGAAAAAGCCGGTTTCCTTCCTGTTTGTCGGCCCGACCGGTGTCGGCAAGACCGAGCTGGTCAAGGCGCTGGCAGAGGATCTGTTCGACACGCCGGAAGCGCTGATTCGTCTGGACATGTCGGAATATATGGAAAAGCATACGGTGTCCCGTATGATCGGTTCGCCTCCAGGCTATGTCGGCTTTGACGAGGCCGGTCAGCTGACCGAAAAGATTCGCCGCCGCCCGTACTCGGTTGTCCTGTTTGATGAGATCGAGAAGGCACATCCGGACGTTCTGAACGTTCTGCTTCAGGTGCTGGATGACGGACGCATCACGGACGCACAGGGCCGCACGGTATCGTTCGAGCACACAGTCATCATCATGACCTCCAACGCCGGTTCGGATCGCTCCGGCAGCGGCTCGGTCGGCTTTGGCAAGTCGGTCTCGGAGCAGGATGAGAACAAGGCAATGAAGGCGCTGAGCGAGATCATGCGTCCGGAATTCCTCAACCGTATCGACGAGATCATTCCGTTCGACCACCTGACCAAGGACGATTTCCGTCAGATCGCAGCGATTCTGCTGGGTCAGCTGCGTGATTCGCTGGCAGAAAACGACGTTCGCCTGACATGGGATGACAAGGCCATTGATTGGCTGGTGGAGAAATCGTTCTCCGTCAAGTTCGGTGCGCGCAACCTGCGCCGCACGATCGAAAAAAGCATCGAGGATGAGCTGGCAAACCGCATCATCGCCGCGTGGGAGCATCCGCTCATCGGCGCCAACCTGAGTGCGGACGACAACGGCATTGTCATCGAAACACTGTAACAAACCATTCTGCAAAGCCCTCCCTCGTTTGCTTGAGAGGGCTTTGCTTTTTGCCTATATCATCGAAAGGAGTGTAGCCGCATGAGCCGTGTATTGGTCGCGATGAGTGGCGGTGTGGATTCCAGTGTCACCGCCTACCTGCTCGGACAGCAGGGCTATGACTGCATCGGCGCCACAATGCGCCTGTATGACAACGAAACCATCGGCGAATCTCGCCAGTCCACCTGCTGCAGTATCGACGACGTGTTTGATGCCCGCAGCGTGGCAAATCGTCTGGATATGGATTTCTTTGTGTTTAACTTCACGGAATCCTTTCAAAAGGATGTCATCTGCCGGTTTGTTCATGCCTATGAGACCGGCATTACCCCAAATCCCTGCATTGACTGCAACCGCTATCTGAAGTTTGAGCGGTTTTATCACCGCGCACGCGAGATCGAGTGTGACTACATCGCCACCGGTCACTATGCGCGCATTGAATATAACGAGGCTTCCGGTCGCTGGCTGCTCAAAAAGGCACTGGACGACAGCAAGGACCAGAGCTATGTGTTATATTCTATGACGCAGGATCAGCTGGCGCACACGCTGTTTCCGCTGGGCGGCCTGCATAAGACACAGGTGCGCGAGATTGCCGAGCAGCAGGGCTTTGTCAACGCCCGCAAGCATGACAGTCAGGACATCTGCTTTGTACCGGACGGCGATTACGCCGCCTTCCTGCGCCGTTTTACCGGTAAGGATTATCCGCCCGGAGATTTTCTGGACGAGCACGGCGATGTCCTCGGCCGACACAAGGGCATCATTCACTATACCGTTGGACAGCGGCGCGGCTTAGGCGTCTCCTCCTCCGAGCGTCTGTATGTGCAAAAGACCAGCGTGCCGGATAACACCGTCACACTCACCCCGCTCTCCGGTCTGTTTGCTCCAGCGCTGATTGCGGACGGATTGAATCTGATCTCCTGCGACAAGCTGGACGGTTCAACCCGCGTCACCGCCCGCATCCGCTATCATCAGCCAGAGCAGGACGCCGTTGTCACCCAGCTGGATGACAATACCATCCGCGTGGACTTTGACCAGCCGCAGCGCGCGATCTCACCCGGACAGGCCGTTGTGCTGTATCAGGGCGATACCGTTGTGGGCGGAGCAACGATTGTCGCTGCTGTCGCTTCGGCGAATTCCACTACCTCCCCTTGCTGACGAGTCAGCAAGGCTCGACCGTTCCATTGCCTCGCTCCTTCGCGCCACAACCGCTGCGCTGGGTTGTGTCGCGATATACGGTAAGGCTTACTCTAAAAACGAATAGTTAGCACTTCCGTTCTTTCTCTCAGCGATAACAGCCTGCGATAGCGGAAAAACTTCGAATCCAGTTTTTCCGCGTGTAGAGCGTAAGGAAGGTCTTTAGGAAACGTTGTTTCCTAAATCAGTTTCTTTCCCCCCACTTCTTGTCTGATGACAAGAAATGGGGCCTCCGCGGAGCGGGACGAACAAGTCTGCTTCGGCTTCATAAAAATGTGCGTATTTCTTTTGCCAGCAAAAGAAAATCGACTTCTCTCACTAACAATGACAGCAAACTCAGCAAGCAATTAGAGCGTAAAAATACGAATGGACAGGAAACCCGTCCCGCCGCATTGTGCACTATTTATTTAAAATAATAGAGACAAAAACAGGGCTGTGAGAATTTCTTCTCACAGCCCTGCTGCATTTTACTTTAGTTTTTCTCATCCTCATACAGTGCGCCGCACTTTTCGTAGTGCGTCACGCGGGACGGATGATTGTCGTCATCGACAAACACAACCTGCGGCTGCATGGTCTTTGCTTCCTCCGGCGTAACATCGGCATAGGCCATGATAATAATATGGTCGCCAGTAGAAACGCAGCGCGCTGCCGCGCCGTTGAGGCAAATCATGCCGTCGCCCGGGGTCTTGGATGCGATGGTGTAGGTATCAAAACGGTTGCCATTATTGACATCTACAATCTGTACTCGTTCATACTCCAAAATACCCGCTGTATTCAAAAGCTCCGGATCCACGGTGATCGAACCGACATAGTCCAGCCGAGCCTCCGTGACAACGGCGCGGTGGATCTTGCTCTTTAACATCTGAATGGTCATTTGGTCGTTCTCCTCCGTGCTCAGCGTTCCAGAATAAAGTTATCAATCAGGCGCGTGCTGCCGATATAGACGGCAATCGCTGTCAGAATGCTGCCCGTGGTGTGTTCAACCGGCTTCAGATTGTTCCAGTCCACAATCTCGACATAGTCGATCTTCGCCAGCGGCTCGCGCTGAATCTCGTCCACGATGATGCCGCGTACCTTTGCTGCACTGGTCTCTCCTGCCTCAATCGCCTGCTTACCCAGGCGCAGTGCACGGGACAGGCACAGCGCCGCCTGACGCTCCTCTGCGCTGAGGTAGGTGTTGCGGGAGCTCTTTGCCAGGCCGTCGTCCTCACGGACAATCGGACAGCCGCAAATCTCCAGCGGGAAGTTCAAATCGCGTACCATGCGGCGGATAATCGCCAGCTGCTGCGCGTCCTTCTGTCCGAAATACGCGCGATCCGGTCCGACAATGTGGAACAGCTTGCTGACCACCGTGCACACGCCGCGGAAATGAATCGGACGGGACGCGCCGCACAGGCCGGAGCTGAGATCCTCTACCTTAACATAAGTATAAAAGTCGAAATCCTTACCGTACATCTCCTCCACCGACGGATGGAAAATCAGATCGCCGCCGCCTGCTTCGACAACAGCAATGTCATGCTCCAGATCCCGCGGATAGCTGTCCAGATCCTCGTTCGGGCCGAACTGAATCGGATTGACAAAGTCCGAGACGACCGTGCGGTCGTTTTCCTTTACGGATCGTGCGATCAGACTCTTGTGACCGTCATGCAGATAGCCCATGGTCGGAACCAGACCAACGGACAGACCTTCTTTGCGCCACTGTGCGACCTGAGCGCGCACCTCGGCGACTGTTTCTACTACGTTAACCATGATTGTACTACACTCCTGTATAATGCCAAAAACTTCGAAAAATAACCTATTTCTTCGCTCATTACTTGAGCTGCTCCAGAATGGACTCGTCCATCTTAAACGTGTGCGCCGGAACCTCTGGGAACGTCCCGTCCTCCACTTCCGCGATATAGCGCTGGAAGCCTGCGGTCATCTGCTCGCCGATATTGGCAAACGTCTTGGCGAACTTCGGCGTAAAGCTGCCGTACATCGCCAGCATATCCTGATAGACCAGAACCTGTCCATCACAGTCCGGTCCCGCACCGATGCCAATCGTCGGAATCTCCAGCTCCTCCGTGATGCGCTTTGCCAGCAGATACGGTACACACTCCAGCACAACGGCATAGGCGCCGGCGTCCTGAATCGCACGCGCATCGTCCAGAATCTTCTGTGCCTGCGAAGCGTCCTTACCCTGCACCTTGAATCCGCCGAAGGCGTTAATCGACTGCGGGGTCAGACCCAGATGAGCGCAAACCGGAATGTCCGCACGGGTAATCGCGCGAATCTGCTCCACGACAGACGCGCCGCCTTCCAGCTTTACCGCACCGGCGCGGCCTTCCTTCATCAAGCGTCCGGCGTTGACCACTGCGTCATACACCGAGGTCTGATACGACATAAACGGCATGTCTGCAACCACCAGTGCATTCTTTGCGCCGCGGGTAACCGCACGCGTGTGATGAATCATATCCTCCATCGTGACGGACAGCGTGTCCTCATAACCTAACATAACCATGCCCAGCGAGTCGCCGACTAAGATGGAATTCACACCGGCCTCATCAATAAGGCGTGCCGTGGAGTAGTCGTATGCTGTGAGCATGGTCTGCTTGCGATGTTCTCTTTTTGCCTGTTGAAACGTCAGTACCGTGTTTTTCATAAAATACCCTCCAAATACCTTGTGAGGGCGGTGTCGTCTCGTTCAGGATGCTTTTTCTGTGCAATCTCGCACAGCTTTTCCGTTAAGCGGGCATATAACGCCTGCTCCTTTGGCCCCAGACACGCCATATGGCGCTGAATAGTGCCGAGGTCACCGCGTTCCGCCGGACCGGTAAGCGCGTCCTGCGGCCCTTTGCGGCAGATGCTCTCCGCATTGCCGAGAATGAGCGGAGTGAGCGCCGTCAAAGCCTGCTGGCGGGTGAATCCGCACTGCTCCAGCAGCTGTATTCCCCACTCGGACAGGCCGACCGCCAAATTGCTGACCACACACGCGGCCAAATGGTAACGTGGCTTGTCCTGTGCGGCAATCACCGCTGTCTGCGCGCCGCAGCGGAGCAATAGCTCGTTCATCGCTTGGGCAGTGTCTTCGTCGCCCTCCAGCGTGAAAAAAGCGCTGCGCAGCTTATTCCAGGATTCCAACCGATCGCTGACTGCCACCAACGGATGAACCGAACACACGCGTGCTCCCTGTCGAATCAGCGGGGCGAATACCTCACTGGTCAGAGCACCGCTGCAATGGCAGATGCGTTTCTCTTTTACGGGCAGCTCCGCAAGCTGTTGACCGATGGCAGGAAGAACGCCGTCCGGCGTCGTCACAAACAGAGTATCACTCGCTTGTACAATGTCCTCCATAGATGCAAATGCTTTGGATGAAGTATGTTCTGCTGCCTGTATGGCGCTTGCCCGGCTGCGGCTGTAAAAGCCGGTGATCGGGATATCATTGTGGGCGAATAACAGTCCCAGTGATGTGCCGACCTTGCCAGCGCCGATAATTCCAATATTCATGTGACCACCTCCGTGTCTTTCCTGCGGAAATGATCCCTGTTGCGCAGTCCCCCTCTGGTCAAAACAGATATGGGCTGTGCCGTAAAAAAGGTGGAAAAGTGCAGGGCCTTCCGCCCCAACAAAAAAGTATCCGGTGCCGTTTGGTGCTGGTCGTTCGCCGACTGGTCGTTCGCCGCAATCCAATACCGCCCGTTCTTTATTACTCTATCATATTTCCCCACGTATCGCAATCACAATCCGGAACAAAATCCAAGTTTTTCACAGCAGAATCTTCATGCGATATTTGTGTAAACGCGTTGCTTTTTGGGTGATTTTTGTAGGAAAGCTATCACATTTGAACAAAAAGCTGTCCGTATGAAACATCGGATTTTTGTAATGTATCCTTGTTAAAATGCGTAAAAATGACACATTTACGAAATGTAACAGGGTAAATATGTAAAACTAGATGAAACAAGAAACATTTTACCGCCCGATAAAGAGAGTAAACAGCAACATTGTTTTGTAGCGTACCTCGAAATACATATCATTTTGCTACATATCTAGAAAACGCATTGCAATTATGTCTCAAAATATACTATAATAAATATATCCTTAAGCGGGAACATGGAATCTAATTTGAGACATGTTTTTCTCCAATTCTCACATTCCATGTCCCTCATAGGGGATTTTTTTGGTCATTAGTATTATTCATGTTCTCGGCAGGAGGCTGCACTTCATGACACACAAGATTACTCATCTTTGTGAATCATCTGCACTGACAGATTTGAAGTTATTTCAATTTGGGACCAGTCAGTATTCCGCAAAGAATTTGGATCGCTCTATCCTCGGCGCACATTATGTGATACATTATGTTGTAAGCGGCGCCGGTAGCGTCCGCATCGGCAACGGCGCATACCCCATCACATCCGGGTCCGTCTTTGTACTATTCCCCAACCAAGTTCGCCAGATCATTCCGGAAGAGAATGAAACTCTGGTCATCCAATGGGTCGAGCTGGAAGGCAGCGTATTGCTTCCGGAGTTCAACCGACTGAGCCTGTCCTCTAACAGCCCCATGCTGCCGCTTCATGTCCAACCCGGTGTCTCGCACACGGAGAAGGCATTTGCACAGCTTGTGGAATCCAGCCGCGAGAACGAAGCATGTCAGCTAGGCCATTGCTGGGCGGTGATCGGTGCGTTGGAGGAAGAAACCGCACAGATTAAGCCGCAGCGTCCGGGCAACCAGCGCCGCCACTATGTAGAACAGGCGATGGATTTAATTCAGAAAAATTATATGCATGACATCACGGTAGAGGATATCGCCGAGTACTGCGGACTCAACCGCAGCTATCTGGGCAAACTATTCCGTGATGAGACCGGAAAGAGCACGCAGGAATATTTGATTGAATATCGCATGGAGGTTGCCTGTCGATATTTGACGGAAACAACCGCACCAATTGGTACGATTGCACTTTCCGTCGGCTATCAGAACCAGCTGCATTTTTCGCGCGCCTTCCGGAAGACCTTTGGCCTTTCCCCGCGCGATTGGCAGAAGGAACAGCGTATGCGGGATTCCGAACGCACTGCATATCGTCCGGAAGCAAGCGACGAGGAATAAATTCCGGCTATTTGCCTGTAAAATGGTATTCGAAAGGAAATTCAAAAAGGTCTGCTGTATTTTTCAGCAGGCTTTTTTTGTACCCCCCTCTCCAACCGCAAAAAGCTCCCGCCGAGGCGGGAGCTTTACGCTTTCTGGAATCCTTTCGGTTTTCCAAAATCAAAATTTAATAGTAGCTATAGGTCGTATAGTTTACCTTACCGTTTGCCGTGCGCTTCAGGCAGTAGCCGCTGCCAGAGCGTGTCACACTCAGCTTTACCTTCGGGATCTTGGTGCCATAGTTGGCCTTGATCTTCATCGTGATCGAGCCGCTGGAATTGTAGCTGGTCACAATCTTGACTGGAGTTTTCAGGTTATTGCTAAACTTAAAATCCTTCGAGCCATAGGCAACCGTGGCGTCACGGCCCAGCGGAACATAGGAAATCGGTGCCGAGTGGCAGTAACGCTGCTCAATCTTCAGATTGGACATCAGAACCGCGTTGAACAGCGTCGAGGATACCTGACAGACACCGCCGCCAAGACCCGACTCCTGCTTGCCGCCGACAAAGATGATCGCCGGCTTGTAGCCTCTCGCCGCGGTACGCTCACCAACCGTTCCGTTGAACGAGAACGTCTTGCCCGGCTTAATAATCTTGCCGTTGATGGCCTTGGTTGCCAGACGAACGTTGGTGCTGCGGTTGGTATTGCTGGCATCAAAGCTCGTGGTATAGCTTGCCAGCGTCTTGGAGAACTGCTTGTGAACCTTCACAGTCTTACTGCCCTTGAGCGAGCGACTGCCGTTGTCGTTCTTCAGTACCAGCTTGATCGTATGCTTACCGCTCTTGGTCGGCTTATAGGTATAGGAGAACTTCATGCCGTTCTTGATGGTCTTGTTGACCTTCTTGCCAACGGCCTTGCCGTCTACATACCACTGATAACTGCCCTTCAGCGATTCCTGAAGGCCCGAAATCTTCATGTTGATCTTCATCGAGTCGCCCAGCGTGACATTCGAACGCTTGGAAACCGCCAGCTCAGCGCCGACAAAATCAAAGATCGACTTGACCGATGCCGACTGGGCAACCGTCGTGTCATCCTTGCTGATCTTGACACTGACCTTGTTGGTCTTGCGCGTTGTGCTCTTCGGCAGCGTGGTCTTCAGATCCAATACATCGCCATCGGTCAGCGCTGCATCCTTTGTGCTGGAAACACGGGAACCATTGACATACCAGTTGATGTTGACACCCTCAACTGTGCCGCCCAGACCGGTAACCGTCGCATGCATGTAAATATTGTTGCCCAGACGAACGGCAGTGCTGCCCTGCATCGTGATAACTGCATTGGCCAATACACCCTCGGTCGGGTCCGGCGTCACTGCGGCAACCGTAACCGGACACTCCAGTGTCTGACCGTCTGCCAGCGTCGCCGTAATCGTGCACTCGCCCGGGTTAACCCCAGTCACATCCGCCGTAAGCGCGCCTGTGCTGGCTACATCGGCGACATTCGGATCGTCGCTCGCCCACGCGGTAACCTCCGGCGTTGTGGCGCCATCTGCTACCTGGATCGTCAATCCCTTGGCCTGACCTGCCGTCAGATGCAGCTCATTCGGCGCAAGTGTATACTGCTGTTCCGCTGAAACATCACCCGTCTGCGATGATACTGCCGGTGTCTCATCGACGAAAACCGCAACATCGTCCTCTCCGGCGTCCAGTGCCAGCGCAGGAACAGAACCTAACGTCATGCAGAGTGCCATCAGCAGTGCAATTCCGCGTTTTTTCATAAAAATTCCCCCTTTATCGGTAGTTAATTTAGTATGTTTATTATACGCTATCTCTTAGAGGAAGGCAAGGAACAATTTGGATACATCGCTGCGACGCACAGGGGTAATTTTAGTGTGAACTATTTAACGATCTGTTCTCAGAGAAAGTTATCTATAATTGTAGGTTTTAATCCCCTCAGGCACTTCGTGCCAGCGCCCCTTGCATCAAGGGGCGCCTTTGGTGCTAGTTTTTTTATTGTCTATTCTTAGGGTGAATCTTACCGTTTTGTCGGGGGCGGGATGTCAGTTGTTTCCCACAACTGACTGAGGGATTGTACGCTTACTTCAAGATTTATTCTTACTAGTAGCGAACAACCCCTCTGGCGCGGCAAGCCGCGCCATCTCCCCTTGCACAGGGGCGATTTGGTGCGAATCTTTACATTTCTGTACTTAGGGTAAATTTCTCTTTTTCAAATTTCAAACCAGCGAAGCGTTTGAAATTTGAGGAGCAAGACCACGGAGCGGGTGAGCCATGCCGATCCTTCGGCGTGGCGATGTAGCGCAGTGCGTCGCAGCGACGCGAAAGCGAGTTGTCTGCGTGGTCTACACGCGGATCGCCGCGGTCCCAAGTCTTAGAGGAGGGGTTCGAATCCCCGATCTTACTGGAAAATGAAAAAAGCAGCCTGATTTCTCAAGCTGCTTGGTGGCTCATCGGGGTCGCGGCGTGCCGGTGGCACGTGAGCCAAGCGAAAGCGAGTTGTCTGCGTGGTCTACACGCGGATCGCCGCGGTCCCAAGTCTTAGAGGAGGGGTTCGAATCCCCG
>CAKTAV010000008.1 GCA_934532985.1 uncultured Butyricicoccus sp.
GTTACATCCGAACCGTGTATCACATGGTAAGCCATACTCCTAAGCGGAACGTAGTGAGTTCGAGTCTCGCCGGGGGTACCAGATAAAGCCGAAGCAGCTGCTTCGGCTTTGTTTTTACATTATCACTCATTTTGCTTTTTTGTGATAGATGAAATGAGCGATGGATTGTTTTTACACCACAGTTGTGTATACCAAGAATGGTGCTCGCAACAACAAACCATGTAAGGAGGTTCCTATGAAACTTGTCCACATCACGATTCAAACCAATCATTTTGACGAAGAACTGTATTTTTATCAGACATATGTCGGGATGAAAATACAATCCGATCTGCGTCCAGCGGGAAAGCCAATTGTCTTTCTCGCAGACCCAGCGAGCGAGACACAGTTGGAGTTAATTGAAAATCCTGATGCCGACAATTCCGGCAATGAGCATCTCTCCATCGGTTTTCATGCCAATTCCTTAGACTCCCTGCACACGTCGTTCGAGCAAGACGGCTTTGCTCCCTCTCCGATGACCTCCCCGATGCCGCAGGTTCAGTTTTTCTTTGTCAAAGACCCCGCCGGTGTCAACGTACAATTTATATAACCCAATCAATTTGCTCGCCGCTTGATGGTTCTCCCATCAGGCGGCGTTTTCACTATGCTTCATTTCTCTAAAAACTGCACTGGTTTTCTTGGCATGATACAGCACACCGCTTTGTCGGCATACCAATGGAAAAATCTCCATAGGATTTTCCCATGGAGAATTCCAATGCGTTCTTATTGTTGCAAGCTCTTTTTTGTTTATACCTTTTGATGAAACAACCCGTCCTGCGTACAATACCACAGCAAAATTCCATGCCGAAAGGCTGGCATACGGGTTTCGACACCCCATTCCGGATACTGCTTTTTGACAATAAAGGTATCCTGTGTGGCAAAGGCGATAAATGAAATATAGTGCTCCCGATGCATCGGATGCTTTGCCGTAATATACCATTCACCATCACTATTTTCTACCTTTAGCTGATGTGCCTGATCTGTCTCCTGCATCGTCAGCGGATGCAGTTTCTTTCCGCAGCAGCTCACTGCCGCTTCATCCAGTGAAAACAATACATTACCGCATTCCGGGCAGCAATATACGTTCATTTTTTTCATATCTCCACGTGTCATATCATTTTCCTCCAATTCTCCGCGCAGCAGCGCTTCCATATCCACGCCCAAGGCCTGCGACAGCAGCGGAAGCAGCGAAACATCCGGTGCACCGACACCTCGTTCCCATTTCGATACCGCTTTATCACTGACACCGAGCTGCTTTGCCAGCACAAGCTGCGTCATCTTGTGCTTTAACCGCAGGCTGCGGATCAGGCTGCCTGTCTTTTGCTGATTCATTTTCGCCACCTCCTATATTGATATTGTATCGTTCGGGAGAAAAAATTACAATCAACGCTCCGTTGAGTGGTGTTTTTTTCACGCTCCCCAGTTTCAAAAGCGAGTATTATGATATAATTTCATCTATATGGTTTTTCCAATACTATCATCGAATTTTATCCTATTTCTCCGCATTTATCAGGCATATATTGATATTTTCCTTAATTTCCAGAATAAAATACCTATATGTTATTTCCCTCTATTACCATTTTATTCATCCTTTCCTATTGCAAAATGAACTGTATTGTAGTATTATATGTAATATGTAAGAATATCTATTCTGTCCAGATTATTCCGGCACAATATGCTGCATTATGAACATTTTTGATACTTTTTGTATACACGTTGATATGATGTCGTTTTATCTTGCCCTATCAGACAGCCCGTAGATATCTTCCCAGTGGGGTGCTGGACTTACATTTTTCAAAAATACTGCATTAAGTTTATTTTGATGCCGTGTTTTCCTTTTTCCGTACTATGGCATATGCCACTCCGTGCGGAGCGTACAAAACAAACACAGGAGGTTTGCAATGAAAACAAAAAAGAGAGTTTTGTCTCTGTTGCTTAGCGGTGTTATGACCCTAAGTCTGCTTCCATCCGCAGCGTTTGCGGTGGAAGCAGCAGAGACGCAGGAACAGCCCGCCGTTGTCGTTGACGACACGCAGGCAAGCTCCGCAAACGACAGCGTCAGCGTAACGTCGGATGCGGATGACAGCGAAGCATCTACTCCCGAAGCTAGCAACACCAAGGAAATCGATATTACTTGGGCAAGAACCAGTGAAAAACGTTATTCCGAACGTGGTTTAGACGGTTTGATTGCTGGTGATAAGACAGATTATCAGAAAATTACCGGAAATACCGCTTCTTATTCATGGGACTGGAGCGATATTTCCCAGTTGAAGACCCCTATTACCGACGGTGACAAGATTTGGGACTACAACACTACTAACCAATATACAGATGCGAATCCCGAAAACAACGCTCTTGGTATAAAGCCCGTCGATGGTATCTTCGCCGCCACCTGGAACAATCGTGTTCATAAGAACGTTTCCATCGGCAACACCAACTATCAGCGCGGCGACTTTGATAACTATGATGCCGATAATGAAAGCGGTCGTCAGAAGTCCTATACCGTTCGTAAGATCTCCGGTACTTTCCAGTGGCCTGCAGGTTATGACCTCTCGGATAATATCGAGCTCGTCTCGGTTAACGATGATAAGTACAGCAAAATCTACAACCACATTAATGAAAATGACGAATTAAAAGAAGCTTTCGGCGGCAAAAAAGTTCTTGCTATCAACGATGACGTCTATGCATTCATCTACAAGGAAGGTACAACGCTCACCGCAGACAACTACGACAGCTATATGGCGTTCTTCACCGGAACGGCTGGTCAAGGCGTTTGGTCAAACCCTTATAACGATGGCTACAATTGGGGAGGCATGTGGCAAGTTACAACACCTGCAACTTATAAGAATACCTATGCAGTACAGGCTTTTAAGGGTGTTTACCCCAATAGAGACAACACAACCACCACACCACGCACACCGATCGCCGATGGTACATCCGATGGTATATCTTATTTGAACCAGTCGGACGGCTGGTACTCCTTTATGGACGGCAACAGCCTGACTTCGGTTCTGGAAAACCAATATGGAAACAATAACGTATCTGCTGGTGACACGTTCCACATCGACTTCTATTGCTTTGACACCGACAAGGTCGGCGGCATGGATAAGCTGAAGCTTCAGATTACCAAAAAAGAAAAAGAAGAGGTTAATGTCACGGTGCGTTATTGGCTGGACGACGTCGGAAATAGCACCTCCGATGACAACTATCTTGGTTCTACAATCATGACAAACCAGAAAGTTAACAGCCAAATCACACTGATAGACGGAACAGACACCAATCAGTTAAACTATAAGAAAGCGGCAGCTACGACCAAGAATAACGGTTATCTCGTTAAGGACGGCGTGCAGCAGACTCCGCCTTTCACTGTTACCGAAAACGAGAATGATAATATTATTGATGTTGTATACAAGCCAACCACCAACGTAACCACTGCCACTTACACTTATGATTTTGGTGTCAAAAATAGCTACTCAAATCTTCTATCACGCTCAGGATTCTCAGCCCAAAAGTGGAACGTCTCCGTCCCTGATTCCCAAGCTACGTACGTCAAGTATAATTCGAATACAGACACCATTACTTATACACCTCAAACCATACAACGTAGTGAATCTGTCCGTTTAAGTTTAGATGAAAAGGGCGGCTCTGATTTTCAAATTCTTGATGTTCGTTTCTTGCCCGAAACCAACGTTCTCTATGAAGAGACCTTCATGACGAACTCTGGCGATTCCAATGTTTGGGCAACAGTTGGCAACAATGATTCCACAACGGTTACGGATAACGGAGCTGGTTCTGTTTACGGCTATACCAAGGCCTATGACAAGGACAGCAACGGCACCTTCAGCAACGGCAGCGCCTACATGGCATCCCTGATGCTGCTCGGCGATGCAACGTCTGTCAGAACAGAAGCAGATAAAACCTTCACCTTTAGCGGTACCGGTTTCGATCTCATCTCTGAATGCGGCACAAACACCGGTATGTTAATCGTCGGCGTCAAGAATACCCAGACCAACGAAGTGGTAAAGGGCTATATTGTTGACACTTACTTCTCCGGCGACAACAATGAGGAGACCGGTTCCATTATTTCCGGCGAAGGCATTCTCGCTTACCAGATCCCCGTTGTTCGCGCCATGGATTTGCCGCGCGGCAAGTATGAGGTCACCGTTCGCGGATATATTACCGAGTCCGCCGGCGCGATCGTCAACAAGGGTTTCGACAATATTGCACGCACAAAATCCGCACACACCTCCAAAAAGGATCTCGCAAAGGCCATCCTGCGCGACGCCGGTATGGAGGAATACTGTAAGAACGTCGAGCTTTCGTACATGGATGACAACAGCGTATTGAACGGCGGCACCGGTGCCGCTGTAAGCACGCCGAAAAGCAAGAATGCCATCGCACGCACGTCTGCTGCCAACCGGGACAATGCCGTTCAGGTCTATATTGACGGATTCCGCGTTTATCAGCCGCGTTCGGACGAATCTTCCTATGTCGATAGAGAAAAGGGTCTGAACTATCATTCGATTTATGATTATCTGACTGCAAATGAAGATCCCTACACAGAGACCGATATTGCAAACTCCGCTGTCTATGTAGAGACTGATGGCGATATCAACTCCGTCAATGGCAATCCTGCCACGATTGAAACCTACAAGGAAAAGGGTCCAGAAAACGAGGTATATCTGACTACCGATAATTTTGTCGGCTTTGCACTAGAGGATTACAACGGAACAGGCACTGTCATGGTCAGCGCTAAGTCCATCAACGATGATGCAACCCTTTCCGCTATCAAAAACGGCCGCATCCAAGAGGTAAAGGATTTGGATGAATGCGGCACGGAGATGTACTATGACGTCACGAAGTATGTTTTCAAGAGTGGCGACAAGTACTATCTGATTCTCGGCAACGGCGAAGACGATGAGAATAGTGTTCTCTCCATCAGCGGCATCAAGCTGCCGAAGGGCACTACCTCAACCTCTTCCGCTGAAACTTCTAACGCCATTGCCAAGATGGTATCGCTTGCTTATCAAGAAGATACCACCTTTGCGCCGAAGTACTTTAAGGTACACGCGAAGAGCAAGGTAAAGGCGGGCAAGCGCACGACCATCAAGGCGACCGCTTCGACAACCGCCGATCACATCGCGATCTACACGAATTCCAAGTGCACCAAGCCGGTGAGCAGCAAGACCAAGGCGATCCAGCCGGACAACAAGAAAGCGGTTCGCAAGGGCACCGCAAAGCGGTATACCTTCCACGCGTCCGTGAAGATCGCCAAGCGGCAGAAGTACAACTATTATGTTGTCGCCTATGACAAGAACGGCAAGGCCAGCGATCCGGTGAAGGTTTCCATCACCGGCAAGCGGTAAGCCGACAGAAATGAGGTGTTTTCATTCGCATGAAACAGAAATATGTAAAACCGGAAGTAGAGTTGATTGAATTCGAGCTAACCGAAGCAATTGCAGCCAACTGCTCAACGACGGTGTATAATCACGGGCAGGGCTGTAGCTTAAAGGACGAATTCGATATATGGGGTCCGAATGCATTCACAGCAGATAATAGCTGTGGAACAGTAATTGACGGCTATTGCTACTATACCTCGGCGAATATCATTTTCGGTTCCTAATCCGTGTTACGAAACGCGCCTGCGATTTTTGCGCAGGCGCGTTTTTCAAAAAAAAAGGACATCACACATGTATCGTTACTCCTATCAATTTGTCCACCGCACTATCACAATTCGATCCGAAATCCCACTAGCAGAGGATGCTTACAGTCGTTTGTTCCGCAGCGAATTTCTGCCTACCACCAATCTTTGCGTTCATGTACTGTACTGTGCAGAGGTTCCGGCATGCCCCGGCGTGGTCATTTACCAAGAGAAAAACTTTCGCTTTTTACAGGATCAGGATACCTACTTTCTACAGGCACGCGGCGGCGTGGATAATCAGCCGGTTGCCCGTGCGCAGTTCCGTGCCAGTTCCAGTGATGTTATCGTACATCTTCAAACGAATTTTTTTCCACATCATACAGACATGCAGCAGCTCTGGCGTATCATTAATCTCCCCTTTCAGCTGCTTCAGCGCGGTGTGCTCACGCTGCATTCCTCTTCGGTTCGCACCGACAAAGGTGTTATTCTATTTTGCGGGCGCTCCGGCATCGGCAAGTCCACGCAGGCGGCTCTCTGGAGAGAATACCAAGACGCGATGACGCTCAACGGCGATCGCAATGCCATTGCGTTCGACCGCGGCGTGCCGTTTGCTTACGGTCTTCCGTTTTGCGGCACAAGCGGGATTTGTTATCGTTTTGCCGAACCAATTCGCGCCATTGTCGCCTTACAGCAGGCCGAAGAAAATCATATCGTTCGTCTGACCGGCTCGCAGGCGCTGTTGACCATCGCCAACAACACCATTGGTTTGTATTACAAGGAGCGTTCCACCGCGACAACCAATCTGCTCGTGCAGGCGGCGTCTCATATACCTGTCTATCGCCTCGCCTGTACGCCGGATGCTCGCGCGGTCGATCTGCTGAAATCGGCACTGGAAGGAGAAGCATGAAATACATCGAATATATCAATCGCCTATTTTATAAAAGCGGAAAACAGGGCATTCCGCTCTCCGGAACGTTCGAGCTGACCTCCCGCTGCAACCTGCGCTGTCGGATGTGCTACATTCATCGGCAGGAAAACGATGCCGCAGTGCAGCAGCGCGAGCTTTCCGCCGACCAATGGCTCTCTCTGGCACAGGATGCCAAGCAGCGCGGCATGCTGCTGCTTTTGCTGACCGGCGGCGAGCCGTTTCTGCGTCCGGATTTTGAGCAAATTTATCGCGGATGCCACAGCATGGGATTGGTGGTATCCATCAACTCCAATGGAACTATGATCGACAGCGGCGTAGTCGACTTACTAACCCGAGTGCCGCCGCAGCGCGTCAACATCACACTCTACGGCGCGTCGGAGGACACCTATGCACGGCTATGTCTCAATGCCGCCGCGTATCACAGTGCCTATCGCGCGGTCGAAGCGCTGACCGCCGCCGGTATCCCTGTCAAACTGAATTACAGCGTCACGCCGTATAATATCGACGATCTCCCGGCGGTCTCTGCCTATGCCGCCGAGCGTGGGCTTCCCCTTCAGGCGGCGACCTACATGTTTCCGCCGGTTCGCGCCGCAGAGCTTTCCGACTGTAATCCGGAAACACTGCTTTCCCCCGAGCAGTCTGCACAGGCGCGCTGGGAGCACGAGCTTCACACGCTTCCGCATGATGTTCTATATCGCCGCGCAGAAGCCATTGTCCACAACCGAGATATCGCACCGATCCCGACTGAATGCCAGGACATGCCCACCGAACAAATTCGCTGTCGAGCAGGGCTTGCCTCATTTTGGGTGACCTTCGACGGGCAGCTGCGTCCCTGCGGCATGATGCAAACGCCTTCGGTCTCCCTCGCGGAGCACTCCTTTTCCGACGCTTGGGACGGTATCCGCGCCGCACGTCAGAACATTCTCATTCCCGCCGCCTGTACGGCCTGCCGGTATCAAACCATCTGTGAGGCTTGCCCCGCCGTCTGCTATGCAGAAAGCAGGAGCTTTACCCAAAAACCATCCTACCTATGCCGAAAAATGGACGCCTATGTCGCCCTCACCTCGGCTTGGTATATGGAAAACAACGCATGATACAGAAAGGAGGTGCTATATATGAAAACAAGCAAGCAGTTTGTTCTGCGTGAAATCGCTGGTGACACCCTATTAATCCCCATAGGTGAAACCAGCTCTGCTCCCCAGGGAATGATTTTGCTCAATGCCATTTCCCTTCTGATCTATCAGGGCATTGACGCCGGAAACGATCTCCATACGATTGTAGAGGATATTCTGCATCGTTATGACGTAGAGAAAGAACAGGCTCTTTCCGATGCGAAAGAAGCCATCTCCCAAATGGAGAGTCTTGGAATCATTGAAAACTAAATATCGCTTTTCGGAAGGAAATGCAACATGAAATCAAACATCGCAAAAAAATTACTTTCCGCCGCCCTTGTGGCTTTGTTTTTTGTCAGTCTTTTTCCGACCTCTGCTTTTGCTGCCGCAAAAGGAGATGATGACTCTGCGGAAATGAACGAAGCCTATGCAGTAGGAACCTCCCTAATGCCGATCGGCCCATCTTTCAATGCCGACACTCTGCTGGAGTGGACATCCGCTTCCGATCCCGATGCCCAGTATTCCCGTTCCGTCATCCCTCTGGCCGAACGCTCCACTGGATTCACAGTAAACGACACCGCCAATCCGGAAGCAAAGCTCATGGTCTGCTCATTGGCAAATGCCAAGCACGACAGCACCTCAGCACAGGGCACAGACTCCTTTACCAGCTATGCTTTTAATTACTGGCAGTACGCCACATCGTTTGTATATTGGTCCAGCTCTGAAGAAGGCCTCATCGTTTGCCCAACCGGCGAATTCACCGATGCTGCCCACACCAACGGCGTACCAGTTATGGCGACCATCGGCTTCCCGTGGAATACAGGCAGCAATTCCAATGTCACGAAATTCGTGAAGAACTGGCAGCAGGCTGCCGACAAATTGATTGAGGTCATGGACTATTACGGCTTTGACGGCTATTTCTTCAACGAAGAATCCGCGTGCAGCCAGAGTGAAGCACAGATGCTTGACCGCATGATTCGCTATCTGCACAAGCAACGCCCTGACATGCTGATCGGCTGGTATGATTCCGTAACCACGTCCGGTTCCATCAACTATCAGGATGCCGTCAGCAACAGCAACTCCGGCTGGGTCAAAAACACCTCTGACGGCAACGGCGTGGATGAATTCTTCATGAACTATAACTGGAACGACAGTAAAGTCAACACCACAATCTCGACGATGAAATCCATCGGACGCAGCCAGTATGACGCCTTTGCCGGTATTGATGTACAGCAAAACTGCATGAACACCTCGTACAACAAAAATGCGTTTTTCCAGAACGGTAAAGCACAACTTTCCCTAGCATTATATTGCCCGAACTCCACCATGGGGCTGGCCAGCAGCGGTGCAGACTTCCACAAGTACGAGCAGCAGTTTTACACAAACGACTCCGGCGATCCTCGGAAAACCAGCGCCAACAGCAACGGCTGGGTCGGCATGTCCACCTATTTTGCCGACCACACAACCATTCGCTCCCTGCCCTTTGTGACCAACTTCAATTCCGGTCACGGCAAGGGATATTATATCGACGGTGTTCTATCCCGCGACAGTGCATGGAGCTATCAGTCCAATCAAGACATCATGCCAACATGGACATGGATTATCGATTCGGACGGCAGCAAGCTAAACGGCAGCTATGATTTTAACGATGCCTACAACGGCGGCACCTCTCTTTGCTTCTCCGGTTCTCTGACCGGCGGCAAAGCAAACGATATCATGCTGTATAGCACAGATGTGAATATCACCGGCACGACACAGCTCTCGCTGACCACCAAAAACGATCCAGGTTGTGCCAAATTAGTTGCCTATTACGGCGACAGCAGTACCTCCAGCTACGCAGACTGCAAAACAGCAGTGTATTCCTTGGAGGACAGTCAAAAAAGCTGGACAACCAGCACCGTCTCTCTTTCCAAGCTCTCCGGTCAGACACTGTATGCCATTGGTCTCAAGGTAGAGAGCAGCACAGCGGTTTCCAATTACAAGCTCAATCTTGGTCAGCTGACTATCACCGACCACGACGCAGCAGAGGCATCTGCATCGAATGCAAAGGTGGAGGACATTCTCTTCCGCGATGCATACACGGCAGAGGCACGAATTTCTTGGACCGGCGACAAAAACGCCGCTTCCTACGAAGTGTATGCCGTCACCAAAAACGGTGGCAAGAACTTGCTTATGGAGACACCGAATACGTCCTACTATATTTCTTCCCTTACCAAGGAGGAATCGGACGGTGATCTGTCGCTGGAAATCGTTCCAATCAACAAAAACGGCGTGCGCGGAAACAGCACGAGCGTCGCTGTCGATTGGCCATACTCCGATGGGGATACGGAGCGATCCGCAGTGACGGAAGCGGCAGAAAATATTTGTCTTGGCGCAGAAGTCACCGGTTATTCGGCGCAGAATGACGGTGAGCCTGCAAGCAAGGCCATCGACGGTACGAGCGAGAACGGTTCTAAGTGGTGTGCAACCAACGCGCAAAGCGGCTGGATGTCCATAAAACTAAAGCAAGCGGCAGCTGTTCGCCGTTGGCGCGTGGAGCACGCAGAATATGGCGGTGAAGCCAACAATATGAACACCATCGCCTTCGATCTGCAATATAAAAACGGCAACAGCTGGCACACCGCAAAGAGCATCACCAATAACCATTCCGCCGTGACCGACGTGATTTTGGACCAGCCTGTAACGGCTCAGGAGTGGAAGCTGAACATCAGCAACAGCGGTTCTTCGCCGTGGGCAGGTATCCGCATCTATGAGTGGCAGATGTTTGAGAGCGATCAGCTGCCGCGCACCGACACCGTGCTGATGAAATTTGCCAAGGCGGTAAACAATCCCGGCGCAACGGATACTTTCACGCTCACCAACGTACCTAGCGGCACAACCGTTACCCTATATCGAAAAACCGGCGATACCTATGAGCAAATCGCATCGCAGAAGTCCAGCAATGATGAAGTCCGCTTCGATACCCTCGACTTCGGCACCGCCGCAGGCCGTGTATACTACACCACGACGGCGGACGGCCACAGCGAGAGTTTCAAGCTGAGTACACCGTTTGACGAAGAAAAGGGCGTGCCACACCGCATTATCATTGGTGAGACAGAGCACGGTACCGTGATCGCTTCTGCAGAAACCGCACCACAGGGCGAAACCATTCAGCTAAAGGCAGAACCAGAGGACGGCTATACCTTGGCTTCCTATACGGTCAACGGTGAGACGCTCTCCGGCGACCACTTTACCATGCCGGACAGCAATGTCACAGTTTCCGCCGTGTTTGAAAAACTCGACGTAGAACCAGCAGTAAATCTGGCGGCAAATGCGACAATCATCGGCACAGATAGAGACACCGGAACGGGTGGCCCGGAAAAGCTATTTGATGGTAACAAGAGCGATCCGGAAAACGACAAGTGGGCAGTTCTTTCTGGAAACGCCTACGTTGCATTCGATCTAGGTAAACAGGCTAATATTCATACTGTCGATCTATATCACGCTGGATACAACGGCGAAGACAAGAGTTTAAACACTGCCTCCTTCTCTTTGTTTGTTTTAAACGAGTCTGTTATTTCGGAAGAACGATATGCATCGCTGTCCCCAGAAAAACAAAAACGTTATCTTGCGTCAGGACGCTATTGGACAAGGGTGCTTCTCCATCGAGACAACACCGATGACGTTACAACGGATACGATCAAATTAGATCATCCTAGACGTTTCTATCGATTCAACGCAACCAAGGGCAGTTCCTGTAAACCGTATCGAATCAATATTTACGAACTCGAACTATACGAATAATCTTTACGGAAATCCATACATATCTCTGGATTCTCTGCGGCAGCAAGTGCCGCTCCCCCGCCGTCAATGGTCTCTTGTGGACAATTGACGGCGGTTTTTTTATCATGCCGATTCTCAGGCAAATTGTGCACTTGCACGAAGAAACTTGTTTCCTCTCGCGAGAAATTGTTGTTACTTTAACAACAATTGCATTATCCATGTCAACCTCCATCGTTTTATAAAATGACACCATTTCCATCTTATTTTCCGGCATTGTCAAAAATAATACATACTCAAAGTAATTCCACACAAATCTCCCATTCTGGGTAACTTGCTTTTTCTTTTTCGTCTCATTTTGTTCCTTTCTCTCTCCGCGTCTGTATTATTCTCGTCTTTGCTCTTGAACTTTTTTGTTTTCCAATTTTTTCTACGCCACATCGCATATTCTAATGCAAGTTTTGTCGCATTTTCTTGCATTCTGTCGAATTCTTGACAAGCTACATATTCTATGCATTTTCTCATATCGATTGGGAAATGCTAAAAAGCAGTTGTACAAAACGTCAAGTTGTGCTATTATTAATGTGGAACATTTGTTAATATTCTTCATTCTTTCCCCTATTTCTTAGAATAAGAAGAAAAACGCATGGCTTTCGACTATCGTTTGGGTCGGTCCCATTATCCTCTTCGAATTCTCTCTTGTTTCTATTTTGCAAGACTGATTTGAAATTATGTAAAACGAGGTTCGCATCCTGGCCGACACAAGCAATTTGCTAAACTTTCGCTGATCGTCATTTTGCTCTGTGCAGCGGGCTTCTCTTAGGGGCATGCAATGAGAGTATACATTTTCTGCTCCATACCGCAAAGAAAAATACAGGGAATTCCACAGGGACTCCATATTGTTTTTCTTTCTCGCAGTTCCTTATTGCAACGTTTTTGTAGGAACATATGGTATCGGGAGCAACTCAAAGGCGGTGAAACAATGTCATTGGAAGCAATCAAACAAATTACCGAGGTGGAGCAGCAATGTGCCCGCCAGAAGACCGAGGCGATGCAGGCGGCAAAGAAAACACTGGCGGATGCCGAAAAGGCGGGACAGGCTGCGGTTGAACAGCGCCGTATTGAAGCAAACGCCAAGGTCAAAGGGATGATGGCAGATGCCGAGGCGCGGGCTGCGGCACAGGCAGAGACCATCCGGCTGGAAACCGAGCAGGCCTGCACCGCACTCAAGGCGGCGGCACAACAGAATCTGGAGGCGGCGGCACAGCGAATCGTTGGGAAGGTTGTGAACATCTCATGAGTATCGCAAAAATGAAGCGGCTGCGCGTCATCGGACTGGAGGATGAACGGGACACCCTGCTTCAGCACCTTCAGCACATGGGATGTGTCGAGATCTCCGAACCGGAGGATAAGGCGTCTGATCCCGACTGGGCCGCCCTGCTACGGCGGGACACCGCGCCGCTGGCGGAGGACAAGAGCGATGCGGCGGCACTGACCAGTGCGCTGCACGCGTTGGACAAATACGCCCCCGTGAAATCCGGTCTGTTTATCAAGCGCACCGCAGTGAGCGAGGAGGAATTCTTCCGTCCGGAGACCAAACGCACCGCGCTGGAGACGGCACAGCGCATCAACGACGCCACGCGCGACATCGCACACATTTACTCTGCGTCTAACAAGCTCAGCGCCGCGCTCGCGTCGCTCAAGCCGTGGGAATCGCTCGATCTCCCGCTGGATCAAGAGCACACCGCGACCACCGAGCTGGTGCTCGGCACGGTACCGGCCTCCACCGATCCGGGAATTCTCCGCGCGACGGCGCAGGGGGCTTCCCCCCGCACCGAGCTGCTTCCGGTTTCGCAGGACACAGAGCAGCAGTATTTCCTGCTGATCGTCTGGAAGGACGATGCCGACGACGTGATCGCCGCACTGCGACCGCTGTCCTTCGGTGTCACCAAGTTCAAGGACATGAGCGGCACGGCACGGGAGAATATCTCCCGCTTACAGGCGCAGCTGGATGAGCTGGACGCCCAGCGCCAGCAGCACGAGCAGACGATTATCGCACAGGTAAGTCAGCACAGGACCATGCAGTTTATGCTGGATCGTGTCAATCAGGAGGTACACCGCGCGGCGGTTGCCGAGCGTTTTCTGACCGACGGGCGCATCTTCTTCGCCGAAGGCTGGATTCCCGCAGACCGCGTGGACGATTTCGCGGTGCTGTCTAAGCACTTCACCTGTGCGTGGGAGACGGCGGAGCCGACGGACGAGGATCAAGTACCAACGCTGCTGAAAAATCCGAAATGGATGAACGGCATCAACATGGTCACGGAGATGTATTCCCTGCCGGCCTACAAGGGCATTGACCCGAACCCACTGATGTTCCTGTGGTATGTGTTCTTCTTCGGCTTTATGTTTGCCGACGTGGCCTACGGTCTGATTATTTTCTTCGTCTCGCTGGTCATCACCAAGAAGTTCCACCCGAAAAAGACAATGGGGCAGATGTTCCAGCTGGGTATGTGGCTGGGCGCATCCACCACCATCTGCGGCGTGTTTGTCGGCGGCTTCTTCGGCAACCTGCTCGAGATTATCTACAGTACGTTCCTGCCGAATTCCGTTATGCCGGGCTGGATGCAGACATTTTGCAGCGGCATCCTGTTCAATCCGGTCAACGACCCGATGACCGTGCTGATTCTGGCGATTGTCATTGGCTGCTTCCATCTGCTGTTCGGTCAGCTCATCCACATCTACATGGGCTTCCGTGACGGCAAGGGCGGCGACGCACTGCTGGACGTCGTCCCGTGGTGGATTGTATTTATCGGCATCGGCTTCTTTGTCCTCAAGGGCACACCCGTCGTGCTGGGAATCGGCGCACTCAGCCTGATCTGCACGCAGGGACGCCACGCCGACGGCTTGTTCCGCAAGTTCTTCGGCGGCGTCAAGAGTCTGTATGACATCACCAGCTGGCTGTCCGACGTTCTGTCTTACGCCCGTCTGATGGCGCTGATGCTGGCAACCAGCGTTATCGCGCAGGTATTCAACACGCTGGGCGCACTGCCGCGCAACATCATTGTATTTATTCTGGTCTTTTTGATCGGTCACACATTCAACATCGGCGTCAACCTGATTGGCACCTATGTTCACGCAGCACGACTCCAGTATCTGGAGTTTTTCGGAAAGTTCTATATCGAGGGCGGCATTCCGTTCCGTCCGCTCGAGTACGATACCAAATATGTCGACGTTACTACTGAGGAGGGTTACTAATTATGGATTTCATGTCGAACGCTGGATTATATATTGCAATCATCGGCGCCTCTCTGGCTGTTGCTCTGGCCTGCGCCGGTTCCGGTAAGGGTGTTGGCTGTGTTGGCGAGGCGGCTGCCGGCGTCATCTCCGAGGACCCGAACAAATTCTCATCCTGCCTGATCTTGCAGATCCTTCCGGGTACGCAGGGCCTGTACGGTCTGGTTGTCTGGTTCTACGCCCTGTTTACGCTGGGTGTCATCAGCGGCTCGCCGGTCTCGCTGACCGTCGCACAGGGCATTGGCTACTGCTTCGCCTGCCTGCCGATCGGCATCGGCGGCTACATCACCGCCATTGCACAGGGACGCTGCGCCGCTTCCGGTGTCACGCTGGTTGCCAAGCGCCCGGGCGAGATGTCCAAGGGCATTATCATGGCAATCATGGTTGAATTTTACGCCATCCTTTGCCTGCTTGCTTCCTTCCTGATGCTGCTGTTCATTCACTAATCCGAACCAACGCAGAAAGGACAATCACTATGCAAGGTATTGAAACGATTACCGGCCGCATTCAGGCGGACGCGCAGGCAGAGATCGACAAGATCCACGCCGACGCCGCCCAAAAGGCCGAGAAAATCCGCGCTGACTACGCCGCACGAGCGGAACGCGAGGCGGCAGATATCCTTGCCCGCGGAGAAAACAGCGCGGCAGAACGCGAAAGCCGCCTGGTTTCCGCCGCGCAGATGGATGCCGGCAAGATGACGCTCGCCGCCAAGCAGGAGCTGCTGGATCAAGCCTTTCAGCTGGCGCTGGACAAGCTGCTGCACCTGCCGGAAAGCGACTACATCGCCCTGCTGGCAAAGCTGGCGGTCTCCGCGAGCGCAGCGGGAACGGAGTATCTCATCCTGAACGCCGCCGACCGCACTCGTGTCGGCGACAAGGTGTGCACCGCGGCAAACCGGCTGCTTGCCGACGCCGGAAAGCCTGCCTCTCTGACGCTGTCGGAGGAGACCCGCGCGATTCGCGGCGGTCTGCTTCTCAGCGACGGCGCCGTCGAGGTCAACTGTGCGCTGGAGACGCTCGTCCGTCTCTCCCGCTCCGAACTCACCGGCGAGGTCACACAGATACTTTTCCACTGATCCCGCCGCGTCAGTTTGGCTCACAGACGTTGTGAGGAAAGGAGGACGAACCATTGACGACAATCAAAGACACCGATTATCTCTTTCTCACCACGCGGATCCGCGCACTGGAGCGCAGTCTGCTGACGCGGGAGCGCATCGAGCGCATGCTGGATGCCCCGACGACGGCAGAGGCCGCAAAGGTGCTCGCAGAGTGCGGATACCCGGAGATGGAAGAGCTTTCGGTCAATGGAGTCAACGCCATTCTCGCGCAGAAGCGCGAGCTGACGTATGAGGATTTGTACCTCGCGGCTCCCGACCGCAATATTATCGACGTATTCAAGATTAAATACGACTATCATAACGCAAAGGTTTTGCTCAAGGCAGAGGCACGTGGCATTGACGCCGATTATCTGCTTGTGGACACCGGACGCGTCCCGCCCGCGACGCTGCGCGAGGGCATTCGCTCGTCGGATCTGCGCGGTCTGCCCGGCAGTCTAGCGGACGCAATCGCGCAGGCGCGAGAAACGCTGGGCACGACCGGCGACCCGCAGCTAAGCGATTTCATTCTGGATCGCGCCTATTTCACCGATCTGTTCGCGCTGGCGCGGCAGTGCGGCTCCGCCTTTTTGGAGGGCTTTGTCCGCATCAGCATTGACGTGGCAAACCTCAAGAGCGTCGTGCGCACGCTGCGCATGGGCAAGGACGTCGAATTTCTCAAGGGCGTCCTGTTCCCCGGCGGCAACGTGGACGCCAGCCGCATCATCGCGGCGGTAAATTCCGGTAGCTCGGTTGGCGAGCTGTTCGCCACCTCGGTACTGAGTGAGGCGGCGGAGGAAGGACAGCACGCCGTTTCCGGCGGCGATCTGATTCGGTTTGAAAAGCTCTGCGACAACGCCATCATGGCATATATCCGCGACGCTCGATACGTCGCCTTCGGCGAGGCGCCGCTCATCGCGTATCTGTTCGCGCGGGAGAACGAATCCACCGCCATCCGCATTATCATGACGGGTCGTCTCGCGGGTCTCCCTGCGGACATGATCCGGGAAAGGCTGCGTGATTCCTATGTATAAGATCGCAGTACTGGGCGACCGGGAAAGCGTGATGGGCTTCAAGGCGCTTGGCCTGGAGGTTATTACCGCCGAGTCCACCGAGCACGCACGCTCCTGCCTGCATGAAATGGCAAATGATCCCGTGTACGCCATTATCTATCTCACAGAACAGCTCGCCGCTGAAATGCCCGACGAGGTTGCCAAATACAAGGATCGCCTGACCCCGGCTGTCATTTTGATTCCGGGCAAGGCCGGAAGCCTCGGCATCGGCATGCAGAACATCTCCTCTTCGGTGGAGCGTGCTATCGGCGCCGACATCCTGTGATGTGACACATTATCTGATCCCCTCAACGAAAGAAGGTTGAATACAAATGGGCAAAATAGTGAAGGTATCCGGTCCTCTGGTCGTCGCCAACGGCATGCAAGACGCCAATATGGCGGACGTTGTCCGTGTCGGCGACCAGCACCTGATCGGTGAGATCCTGACCATGACGGGAGACTCCGCGTCCATTCAGGTTTATGAGGAAACCTCCGGTCTGGGTCCGGGCGGCGAAGTGGTCACCACCGGCGCACCGCTTTCCGTCGAGCTTGGCCCCGGCCTGTTAGAGAATATTTATGACGGCATTCAGCGCCCGCTGGAGGGTATCCGCGCCCTGACCGGCGCGAACATCCGGCGCGGTATTGAGGTTCCGCCGCTGGACCGCGACAAGAAGTGGGACTTTGTCGCCACCGCCAAGGTCGGCGATGTGGTATCCACCGGCGATTTTCTAGGCGAAGTACAGGAGACCGCCTCCATTCTGCATAAAATTATGGTTCCGGCCGGTGTCTCCGGCACGGTCAATTCCATCTCCTCCGGCAGCTTTACCATTCAGGACGTCATCGCCACGATTCGTCTGGCGGACGGCACGGTCAAAGAGCTGACCATGGTACAGAAGTGGCCGGTGCGCCGCGGACGTCCGTATAAGCAGAAGTTCCCGCCGTTCAAGCCGCTGCAAACCGGTCAGCGCGTCATCGACACGATGTTCCCGCTGGCAAAGGGCGGCACCGCCGCTGTTCCGGGTCCGTTCGGCTCGGGCAAGACCGTCGTACAGCATGCGCTGGCGAAGTGGTCGGATGTAGACATCGTGGTTTATATCGGCTGCGGCGAGCGCGGCAACGAAATGACCGACGTACTGCGCGAGTTTCCGGAGCTGGTTGACCCACGCACCGGCGAATCGCTGATGAAGCGAACGGTTTTGATCGCCAACACCTCGGATATGCCGGTAGCGGCGCGCGAAGCCAGTATCTACACCGGTATTACGATCGCAGAATACTTCCGCGACATGGGCTACGACGTTGCCGTTATCGCCGACTCCACCTCCCGTTGGGCTGAGGCCCTGCGTGAGATGTCCGGCCGTCTAGAAGAGATGCCGGGCGAGGAAGGTTATCCGGCGTATCTGGCCTCCCGTATTGCGGAGTTCTATGAGCGTGCCGGTGTTGTCAACTGCCTGTGCTCCGAGGGCGAGCGCCGCGGCAGCTTGACCGCTGTCGGCGCCGTATCTCCTCCGGGTGGCGACCTGTCCGAACCGGTCAGCCAGGGCACGATGCGCATCGTCAAAGTGTTCTGGAGTCTGGACTCCTCACTGGCCTATCGCCGTCACTTCCCGGCCATCAACTGGCTGAATTCCTATTCCCTCTATCTCGACTCCATGAAAACATGGATGGACGAGGAGCTTGGCTCGCAGTTCTTTATCAACCGCACCAAGGCCATGAGCATTTTACAGGAAGAGGCCAGTCTGAATGAAATTGTACAGCTCGTCGGCAAGGACAGCCTGTCTCCGTCCGACCAGCTCACGCTGGAGACCGCCAAAATGATCCGTGAGGACTTCCTGCAGCAAAATGCGTTCTTTGACATCGACAGCTTCTCGGATTACCGCCGACAGGGTCGCATGATGCAGATGATTCTGAGCTATGACGCGCAGTGCCGCGAGGCGATTGCCAAGGGTGCCGATGTGACGGAGCTGTTTGCCATCAGCGCACGTGCCGGAATCGGTCGTGCCAAGAGTGTTCCGGTGGACGAGTACATGGCCGCCTATGACGCGTTGGAGGCACAGATGGCCGAAGAAATTGATGCGATTGCCGCGAAGGGAGAGATTGACGGATGATTAAAGAATACCGCACCATACAGGAAATCGCCTCTCCGCTGATGGTTGTCCGTCAGGTACAGGGCGTCACCTATGACGAGCTGGCCGAGGTCGAGCTGAGCGACGGCTCGGTGCGCCGCGCCAAGGTTCTCGAGGTCAATGGCGACACCGCCGTCGTCCAGCTCTACGAATCCGCCGCCGGCATCAATCTGGCGCAGTCCAAGGTTCGTTTTCTGGGTCACCCGCTCCAGCTCGCTGTCAGCGGCGACATGCTGGGCCGTGTCTTTAACGGCATGGGCGAACCGATTGACGGCGGCCCGGATATCCTTGCTGAGGAATACCGCGACATCAACGGTCTGGCCATGAATCCGGCCGCCCGCGATTATCCAAACGAATTTATCCAGACGGGTATCTCGACCATTGACGGCCTGAACACGCTGGTTCGCGGACAGAAGCTGCCGATTTTCTCCGGCTCCGGTCTCCCGCACGCACAGCTCGCCGCGCAGATCGCCCGTCAGGCGCGTGTACTGGATGACTCCTCCAAATTCGCCGTTGTGTTTGCTGCCATCGGCATCACATTCGAGGAATCCGAGTTCTTCATTCAGGAATTCCGCCGCACCGGCGCGATTGACCGCACCGTTCTGTTCACTAATCTGGCAAACGACCCGGCCGTCGAGCGTATCGCGACCCCGCGTATGGCGCTGACTGCCGCCGAATATCTCGCCTTTACCAAGGGCATGCACGTTCTGGTCATCATGACGGACATCACCAACTACGCTGGCGCACTGCGCGAAGTCTCCGCCGCAAAGAAGGAAGTTCCGGGCCGCCGCGGCTACCCGGGCTATCTGTACACCGACCTTGCGACAATGTACGAGCGCGCCGGACGCCAGCTGGGCAACCCGGGTTCCATTACCATGATCCCGATTTTGACCATGCCGGAAGATGACAAAACCCATCCGATTCCGGACTTGACCGGCTACATCACCGAGGGTCAGATTATTCTAAGCCGTGAGCTGTATCGCCGCGGCATCAATCCGCCGGTTGACGTACTGCCGAGCCTGAGCCGACTCAAGGACAAGGGCATCGGCGAGGGCAAGACCCGCGCCGACCACTCCGGTACGATGAACCAGCTGTTCGCCGCCTACGCCACCGGCAAGGAGGCCAAGGAACTGATGAGCATTCTGGGTGAGGCCGCTCTGTCCCCGACGGATTTGCTGTACGCCAAGTTCGCGGAGGAGTTTGAAAAGCGCTATGTCGCACAGGGTTCGGACGAAAACCGTTCCATTGAGGAAACGCTGTCCATCGGCTGGGAGCTGCTGAGCATCCTGCCGGAGACCGAGCTCAAGCGCATCAAGCCGGAGTTCATCGAAAAGTATCTTCCCAAGAAGGACAACAAGTAAGGGAGGCACACCATGGCAGGAACAACCGTAAACGCGACCCGTATGGAGCTGACGCGGTTAAAGGACCGCCTGAAAACCGCAACGCGCGGTCACAAGCTCCTGAAGGACAAGCGCGATGAGCTGATGAAGCAGTTCCTTGATGTCGTTCGGGAAAACCGGAAAATCCGCGTCCATGTGGAAGAAGGTCTCAAGCAGGCCCACGGCTCCTTTACCGTCGCTTCCGCGCTGATGAGCGCCGAGATGCTGGAACAGTCGCTGCTGTATCCCAAACAGAGTGTTGCACTGGATATGACGCAGAAAAACATCATGTCGGTCAACGTGCCGGAATATCATTTCCAGACGTCCGGCGGCTCTGCCGGAGATA
The DNA here is from genome assembly GCA_934532985.1 of uncultured Butyricicoccus sp. Taxonomy (GTDB): domain Bacteria; phylum Bacillota; class Clostridia; order Oscillospirales; family Butyricicoccaceae; genus Butyricicoccus_A. The sequence goes on from CAKTAV010000008.1 coordinate 20,764, forward strand.
TTTATCCCTATGGCTTTGCCATGACCAGCTGCGAGCTGGACGGTGCCGTGGACGCACTGTCCTCCGTCTTTCAGGATATGCTCAAGCTGGCGCAGATCGAAAAGACCACCCAGCTGCTGGCGGAGGAAATTGAAAAGACCCGCCGCCGCGTCAACGCCCTGGAATATGTCATGATTCCACAGATGCAGGAGAGCATCCGCTATATCTCCATGAAGCTGGAGGAAAACGACCGCGATGCTACCACCCGTCTGATGAAGGTCAAGGACATGATGCTGGAGCAGGCCATCGAGGCACAGCGGCTGCGCGACGCCGAAATTCTCGCCGCAAGCAAGGATTCCAGCGCAGAATAGTACCAAACGAAAAAAAACTGCCGGAGCAATGCATTCTCCGGCAGTTTTGTCATATTTACGGTATCTTAGGTCTTGCCTTTGCAGTCAATGCATATCCCATCCATTACGATGCGCTTGCGTTGAGCCGCTCCATAATCTCATCCAGCGCGCGGCACCACTCGGCGAAGTTGTCCTTTGCCTCCAGATGCTTGTATGCCATTTCATTCAGGCCGCCCGGCGTGGTGTCATACGCCAGCTTTGCAACATCGCCGTCTTTGGCGTTGCGCGCCAGAATGGACAGCGCCTCAAAGAAGCCAGTCATGTAATCCAGCGACGCCTTGTACGGCAGTCCCTGATCCGCGCCCCACTGCACCACGTTGTGTACCAGCAGGAAATAGGCACTCATCAGACCGGTCAGTCCGGAAATCAAGCTGATTTCGCTCTCCTTTTCCAGCGCAATAATCGAACCGAGCGGTGCAAACATCGTGCTGACTTCCTCGTCCGCCGGATAAATCGCAATCGGTCCGATGTGCTGCTCGGCGAACGGCAACGGAACCATACGAACCAGCTTTGCCGTCGGACCAACCCATTTCTGTACCGCCGTGGTCGGATGGTCACTCATAATCGTCAGAATTTTCTGTTCCGGACGGAAGGTCAGGCTGGTCAAAATCTCCTCACCATGTGCCGGAAGCAGGGTTAGGAACACCCAATCGCTGTTGTCTACGACGTCCTGATTGGACGAACATACCGTGATGCGCGCCGGAAATTCCTTTGCCAGAGCCGCCGCCTTCTCCGCATTGCGCGGCGAAAGATAAAAATGCATGTCTGTGCCGTCTGCCGTACAGAATCCGCGAATCAGCGCGGACGAGATAATGCCGACGCCCAAAATGCCAATGCGCTGTGCCATAGTCATTCCTCCTGTTTTCTCTTTCAAATCATTTGTTATTGCTCAGATTGTTTTACTTATTATAACATGTCCCGCTTTTGTGATACAAGTATTTGCCAGAGAGATTTTACATTTCAACCGGTTTTTGTGAAATATGTATTGACAACAAAATCCCGAAAAAGGTAGGATAGAAAGAGGGTCTCTTCTCGACCCAAAATGAGAGTATCTATGCTCCGAAAGGAGCAGAAACAGGAGCGTTTCATTATGCAGTCACCCACCAAACGAATGTCATATGTACAGGACGGTATGCGCGACGGCATCCCCATTATGATGGGCTATCTTGCCGTTGGTTTTTCCGTCGGTATTGCCGCGAAAAACGCCGGAATGAATGTCTTTCAGGGATTTCTTCTGAGCTTTTTGAACATCGCGTCCGCCGGAGAATACGCCAACATCACGGTTATCGCCGCTGACGCCGCCTACATCGAAATTGCGATTATCACCCTGATTACCAACGCACGATATATGCTGATGAGCTGTGCGCTCAGTCAGCGATTTGACCCCAAAACGCCGTTTTATCACCGGCTTTTTGTCGGCTTTGGTATCACGGACGAAATTTTCGGCATCACCATTGCCCAACCCGGCACGGTAAAGCCCGCCTATGTCTATGGCGCATTTCTTGTCGCCCTGCCCGGCTGGGATATTGGTACGGCCCTCGGTGTTTGGGCAGGAAATGTCCTGCCTACCAGCGTCACCAGTGCGCTGAGCGTGGCGCTGTTCGGCATGTTCCTTGCCATCATCATTCCGCCCGCCCGCAAACATCGTCCGGTACTCCTCGGTGTCATCGCCAGCTTTGTTCTGAGCTGTATTGCCACCTATCTACCGCTGACCGCTTCGATTTCCGGCGGCACGCGTACCATTATTCTTACCGTCGTCATCGCAGGTGTGCTTGCATTCCTGTGTCCGATTCCGCAAGAGGAGGATGATCTCGAAAATGACGCATAATATCTATGTTTATATTTTGATCGCCTTTGCGGTGACCTACGCGATTCGTGTATTGCCGCTGACCCTGATTCAGCGCCCGATTAAAAATCGTTTTATTCAGTCATTCCTATACTATGTTCCCTATGTGACGCTGGCAGTCATGACGTTCCCGTCCATCTTGCAGGTCACACAGTCACCCATCGCCGGAGCCGCCGCATTGGTTGTCGGTCTGGTCGCCGCGTGGTTTGGCGCGAGCCTGTTTCAGGTCGCCGTCTCCTCGTGCGCCATTGTCTTCCTGCTGGAACTGTTTTTAGTATAAGAATTTCCTGTCGTTGGCAAAGGAGTAAATAAATGAAAATATAATCGGTCGCGGGTTTAGGCGCCGGTGCTGTCGGTTCCTATGTAATTGGGGGACTTTCTCAGCGCAATGCCATCACACTGCAGGATCTGGACGCGGGGCGGCATACCGAAATTGATATGTTCTCCGGCGTGCTGATGCAGCTGGGCAAACAGCTCGGTATTCCTACGCCGTATAATGACTATACCTATCACATGATTAAGGCGCTGGAGGAAAAGAACGACGGCCGGTTTGACTATGACGCCAATGCTGCCGCGACGTGGTCGAAATAGTGGAAATTCAAAATCATATGTAAGTTGCATCGACAATTTTATACCAAAATAGGCACCTCTTTACGGAGATGCCTGTTTTTTTATTCGCAATTTTCTCTTATCGTACCACAATCTGTCCCAGCACCTGTCCAATCGGTGCGTCAATCGTCAGATTTGCCTTGGTCGAGCGTCCGGTTTGGCCCTTATTGATGACCACCAGATACTTACCGTTAAAGTAGTTAATCAATCCCGCCGCCGGATAGACCACCAGCGAAGTGCCGCCGATAATCATCATATCTGCCGCCATAATGGCGCGCACGCTGTCGTTGATGCACTGATCATCCAGCGATTCCTCATACAGCACGACATCCGGCTTAATCAGACCGCCGCACGGGCAATACGGAATGCCGCCGCAGTCCTTGACATACTGCGCGTCAAAGCTGCGTCCGCACTTCTGGCAGTAATTGCGATGTACCGAGCCGTGCAGCTCATAGACCCGCTTGCTGCCCGCCGCCTGATGCAGTCCGTCGATATTTTGTGTGACGACCGCGCTGAGCTTGCCCGCCTGCTCCAGCTCTGCGAGCTTTTTGTGGGCAGCATTCGGCTTTTTGTCCAGCGCCAGCATCTTATCCTGATAAAAATCGTAAAATTCCTTCGTATGGCTCACAAAAAAGCTATGGCTCAGGATGGTTTCCGGCGGATAGTCATACTTCTGATGATACAAACCATCCACACTGCGGAAATCCGGAATGCCGCTCTCGGTGGAAACACCCGCACCGCCGAAAAAGACAATCCGACGCGACTCGTCAATCATACTCTGCAACTGTGCAATCTGTTCTTCCAGCTTCATGCTTGTTTCCTCCTTGCTCAATTTAGGATACTTACTCCACAAAGGTAATGCTGTCCGCCGCGCGCTCATGCGGCTCCGGGCGCTCCTCGGCGTAGCCAAAGCCCGCCGCCGCCCAAACGGCATGGTTTTCCGGAATGCCGAACTCGGTCAGCAGGGCGCGCACCTCCGGATCGTCACAGCAGGCACGCACCTGATTGATCCAGCAGCTGCTGATGCCCATATCCCATGCCGCCAGCAGCGCATTCTGCATCGCCGCACCGGAATCCAGCGGTGCATTGTAATTGTCCTTCTCGCCGGAGATAATCAGAAACGCCGGCGGCGCATAAAAATTATATCCCTCCGGACGGTTGTCCGCCTTGCGGATGGCTGCCGCCAGCTGCTGAATCTTCTCCATGTTGGAAATCATCGTGAAATGCCATGTCTGTGCATTCTTTCCGCTCGGCGCCCATGCCGCCGCCCGGACAATCTGCTCCAGCTCACTGCGTTTCAGCCCCTCTTCCTGATAACGCCGCACGGAACGACGTGTTAAAATCGCATCCATTGTATTCATGAAAATTGTTCTCCTCTTCTGTTGTCGTGATAGACTATATTAAGAATAGTATACTCGTTTACTCTGCATTTTTCAAGCGAGAATGACAAAAATCAGCGAGTTGTCCGCACATTTTTTTGATATTTTGCCGGTTTTACTGCAATTTCTCGCATTTTTTGCTCCTTCGCCCTGCATATTCCTCAACTTTCTCGTCTTTTGTTTCTTAACAGCGGACCGTCATTTCCGTCCCGCTCGACGGTTTCTTCCCTCCCTGTTTTCTGATTTTTCTCCCACAACGTTTTCGACTTTCTTTTCTCCTCATTGGCATTTCACGAAACAAACCAACACCGTGTATATTTGTGTTGAAAAATACACTGTATGCGTGAGATTTCGTTGGTTTTTGTGACGTTATCGTCATTTTCCACGCGTTTATCATCAGCAAAATCGCCAGACAAACCACCAGATTTGTGCATGTTGATATTGAATTGCTCCAAAAAAATAAAGTATAATAATGGATAGCATATTTCGCCGTACTGCGTCCTTTTTTACCGCGGTTTCCCGGCGTTTGATTGTATTCCACCCAACGTTTCCACAGGTAAAGGAGGTTCTCTGTGAAAGCGGTATTTCAAATTTTTTGGCGAGATATCCGCCGTCTGGCATCCAATAAGGCCGCCTGTCTCGTCATGGCGGGCGTGTGTCTGCTCCCCTCTCTCTATGCGTGGTTTAACATCGCCGCTAACATGGATCCGTACAGCAACACTGCCGGTATTAAGGTCGCCATTGCCAACGCCGACACCGGCGCAACACAAAACGACCTAACCGTCAACGCCGGAGACACCATTGTCCAAAACCTAAAAGAAAATGACCAGCTTGGCTGGACCTTTGTCGACGAATCCGCTGCCAAACAGGGCGTGCGATCCGGCAAATACTACGCCGCCATTGTCATTCCGGAGGATTTCAGCGAATCACTGCTGAGCATCCTCTCCGGCAAGCTGGAGCAGCCCAAACTGGATTACTATATCAACGAAAAGAAAAATGCGATTGCGCCGAAAATTACCGACACCGGCGCCACGACGATTCAGCAGGAGATCAACGACACCTTCTCCTCCATCGCCGCGGAATCCATCTCGGAAATTGTCCGCTCTTCCGCCGAGGAGATGGCGGGCGACGTCGCGAATACCAGCACGGATTTGGTTCGTTCGATTCAGAAGGTACAGGACAACCTGTCGCAGTACCAAAATGAGCTGAAAACGTTCCAAGACGCGGTCAGCCAGTCGGATTCCTCCATCACAAACGCCCTCAGCGCGCTGGATGACGTCAGTGTGGCGGCGAAAAACGGCTCCGCCGCACTGAATGGCACGTCGGATCTGCTGGCGCAGAGCCGCTCGGCGCTCGGTGACTTTTCCACACAGTTTTCCGGCGCACTGTCGGACAGCGAGTCACTGCTCAACGACGCGGCAATTTCCGCCAACTCTAACCTCGGCGTATTTGAGACCAACGCCAACAAGGTATTGACCACGCTGGGCAGCAGCGTGGATACCATCTCCAGCCTGAACAAGAAAAATGAAGCACTGCTCGCACAGCTCAAGGAGCTGAGCGATCGTATCGGCGACGACACGATTTTATCCAGCACAATTGCCCAGCAGATTGCCACGCTGCAGCAGCAGAATGCCTCTCTGCAGGAGCTGCTGGATTCGCTCAGCAGCGGCAATTCCGCCATGCAGAACGCGCTGAACACCTCCGTCTCCACACGGAGGTCGCTGGAACAGCTCGCCAAGGACAGCAAGAGCACGCTGCGCAAGCACCGCAAGCAGCTGGACAGCACGGTGCTGCCGGAGGTCAACCAGTCGCTGGACGGACTGTCGTCCGTCAACGGCGATCTTTCCTCCGCGTTAAACGGCGTTCCGGCCACCGTCAACCAGATCAAGGCGATTTTGTCCCAGCTGCGCACAACGATGAACGACACGTCCTCTGCTCTTGGGCAGGCGGGCGAGACGCTGGGCATGGTAAACAACAAGCTCGGCGACATTATCACCGACCTGCACGCCCTGCGAAGCTCCAACGCCTATCAAAAGCTGCTGGAGCTGCAAGGCATTGACGCCGATGGCATCGCCGACTTTATGTCCTCGCCGGTGTCGCTGAAGTCCGATGTGCAGTATGACGTGAAAAATTACGGCTCCGGTATGACGCCGTTTTACACCAACCTCGCCCTCTGGGTCGGCGGTCTGATTCTGGTCTCCATCCTCAAGCAGGAGGTGGACACGGAGGGTCTTTCCCGCTCAGTCACTCCAACGCAGAGCTATCTCGGACGCGGTCTGCTGTTCTTCGCCGCCGGTTTCGTACAGAGCATTATCGTCTGTGTCGGCGACCTGTTCCTGCCCGGCGTTCAATGCGTCCATCCGACAGCGTTTGTCCTCGCGGGCGCCATCTGCTCGTTTGTGTACGTCAACATCATCTACGCCCTCGCCGCAGCCTTTAAACACATCGGCAAGGCGGTAGCGGTTGTACTCATTATTCTACAGATTCCCGGCTCTTCCGGCACCTATCCGATTGAAATGATGCCGGAATTCTTCCAAGAGCTGCACCCGTTCTTCCCGTTCAGCTACGGCATCAACGCCATGCGCGAGTGCATCGCCGGATTTTACGGAAACGCCTACTGGCGAAATCTGCTGTCGCTGCTGATCTTTTTGGCCATCGCGCTGTTCACCGGTTTGGTTCTGCGCCCGCTGCTGCAAAACCTCAACTATCTGTTTGACCGCCGCCTGGCGGACACCGATCTCATGCTGTGCGAGACCGCGACGGCGAAGCTTGAACGCCCACAGCTGCGCATGATGCTGCGCACGCTGATGCGCGACGAGGCCGGCAAGAAAAAGTTCTTGGAGCAGTCCGCGAAGTTTGAGGCCACCTACCAAAAGCGCGTCCGGTATGGCTTTATCGGCATGTTGGTCATTCCGCTGATCTTCCTGCTGCTGATGTTCAGTCTGGATTCCAAGCTCGTGTTCCTCGTGCTGTGGATTGTCTCGCTGATTGCGCTGTCGCTCTATCTGATTGTGATGGAATATATCCACGACCGCATTCAGCGGCAGATTGCACTCAACGGCCTCACCTCCGACGATTTAGTCCGCGCGATAAAGGAGAAGGAGCACCGATGAAAAATATCTGGCATATCTTCCGGCGCGACATCATGCGCATCCGAACCAACGTCATCGCCATGATCGTCATCATGGGCATTACCGTTGTCCCCTGTATGTACGCGTGGTTTAACATCGCGGGCAGCTGGGACCCGTATTCCAACACCGGCAACCTCAAGGTCGCCGTGGCAAGCCTGGACGAGGGCTATGAGGGCAGTCTCATTCCAATCGAGATGAATATCGGCGACCAGGTTCTGACCAATCTGCGCGCCAACACACAGATGGACTGGATTTTCACCAGCCGCGACAAGGCGGTGGAGGGCGTCAAATCCGGCAAATATTACGCCGCGATTGTCATCCCCAAGGAATTCAGCAACCAAATGATGAGTATTTTCTCCGAGGATATTCAAAAGCCGGAGATCGTCTATTATTCCAACGCAAAAGAAAATGCCATCGCCCCGAAGGTCACGGACAAGGGCGCCTCGGCGATTCAAAAGCAAATCAACGAATCATTTATTGAGACAGTCTCGGACTCCGTCCTGACCGTATTGCAGTCCGTCATGAACATGGCGAAGGCGACGGGAACGCAGACCATCGCGGATAATCTGTCCGCCAATCTGAACACGATTGCCGCCGACCTGACCTCTGCCGGTGTGACGCTTCAGTCGTTTGCTGACATGACGACTTCCACCCAGCAGCTGCTGGACACGACGGCGCAATCGCTGCAAGACGCACAGGGACAGACCAGCCTCGGGCAAAAGACGTTAACGGACACGAAAAAGACGTTCTCCGGCATTCAAGGCACGCTTTCCGGCACAACGGACAGCATTAACACCGCGATTTCATCCAGCCAGACCTTCTACAAGCAGGTCTCCGACATTATCGACACTGCCTTTGCCTCGCAGGGGCAGGACGCCGAGGACGTCGCAAGCACGCTGGACACGGTTGCGGCACGCGTGCAGGAAATCATTGACAGCTACACCGAGCTGCGCGATGACATTCAGACCATCGGCGACGATCATCCGGAGCTGTCCGATCTGACTACCTCGCTGGTCGATAAGCTGAACGATTCCATCGCGACGCAGAAGGATCTGCACGACACACTGACGAGCACGGCAGACGCCCTGCGCTCCTCCGCGACCGATCTGTCGACCGGCAAGAAGGAGCTGGACGCGCTGCTCAAGAAGAACGCCAAGCAGCTGCGCCGTGTCAAATCCACCTATGAAAACAAGGTGCAGTCCTCGCTGAATCAGCTGTCTCAGTCGCTGCAGGGAACGGAGAACGACATCACCGGTCTGCTCACCCGCATTGACAACAGCGCAAACGGCATTTACACACTGGCACAGTCCGCCAATTCCGATCTGTCCCAGCTGCGCACCACGCTGAACAACTCCAGCGAGCTGCTCAATCAGGCCGCGCGCCGCATTGTCAAGACCACAAAAAAGCTGGATTCCATGCGAAAGAGCAAGGATTTCTCCGAACTGGAATCCCTGCTCTCGGATAACAAAGACACGCTAAGCGCGTTTCTGGCCTCGCCGGTCTCGCTGACCACACATGAGGTCTATGCGATTGAAAACTACGGCTCCTCCATGGCGCCGTTCTATTCCACACTGGCGATTTGGATTGGCGGTATCGTGCTGGTTGCCATGCTCAAGGTCACCGTGTCGCGCAAATGCACACGCGGCCTGCGTCGGGTAAAGACCTATCAGCTGTACTTCGGGCGCTATCTGATCTTCCTGATCGTCGGCCTGATGCAGAGCACGCTGATTGCGCTGGGCGATCTGTTCTATCTCGGCATACAATGCGAGCATCCTTTCCTGTTCCTGCTCGCCTGCTGGTTTTCCAGCGTCGTGTACGTCAACATCGCTTATACGCTGACCGTTTCGTTCGGCGACATCGGCAAGGCGATCAGTGTCGTCCTGCTCGTCGTGCAGGTTGCCGGCTCCGGCGGCACATTCCCGATCGAGTGCGCTCCCGCCTTCTTCCGCGCGGTTTATCCGCTGCTGCCGTTTGTACACAGTATGGCGGCGATGCGCGAGACCATCGGCGGTATGTACGGCATGGCCTATTGGTTTGACCTCGGCAAGCTCGGCCTTTTCCTGCTGGTCTCACTGTTTGTCGGTCTTGTCCTGCGCAAGCCGATTATCCGCCTGAACACGGCGTTCTCCGAAAAGCTGGAGGAAACCCGCCTGATGTGACGAAAAATCAATAAAAAAACACCAAACGCTGGGTTTGATGCCGCGGCAAGCCATTACAAGCTGCCGCCCATCACCCAGCGTTTTGTTCTGCTGCCCAGTCCCGAAATGGTTTCCACGGCAGCGCAGTATTTGTCGGCAAGGCACACAAGCCAAGCCTCTTTATATTTCGGCGGAATCGGCGTCAGCGGGAACATGTGACGCGCGATAATGTTCTTTTCCAGTGGGCCGATGCGGTAATCCCGCGCCGCGTTGCGCATTGCCTGCATTCCGTGCGTAAAGCCGTGCAGACCGTGATGTCCGCCCTTCTCATGCCAATCATACAGGAAATAATCGTGCAGCAGTGCCCCGCGCACCAGCGCCCGATAGTTAACACACAGTCTCAGCTGCTCCGCCAGGCGCACGCTCGCATACGCCACCTTGACGCTGTGCTCGTACACCGACGTCGTGCCATGCTGGGCATAGTGCAGCTCCTCGCGGAAGCGTCCTATGACCTCCAGCTCGGCAATCATCGCTTCCAGCAGCGCGCGGTGCTCCCGCGTCAGCGCTTGCTTTCTTTCCATGACAATTTCCCCCTCTCCGAATGTCTCTTCTAAGACTAGAGTATACCCATTATGGGAGAGATTGCAACCATGGATGTGTAAATAAATTGAGAATAGGGATTTGTGGAGGAAAGTCTAAACTGGTTATATGGCTGCCATTAGAGTTCATTTTACCGTTTTTAGGTCCCTTGTGCAAAGAGAGCTGTCAGTTGCTTCCAGCAACTGACTGAGAGATTGCGCGCCTACGCCAAGATTTATGCTAACTGTCTGCCGACACCCCACAAAATCAATATCGCAACGCAACTCAGGAAAGCGGTTGTGGCGCGATATAAATTTTAGGGTTGTCCACTGACAGTCAGCATAAATCTAACGGTAGGGATTAAAACGTTCTCAATTAACAATCTATAAAACAACAAACATCCCAAAAATAATGGGCGGGAAACCCGTCCACTACACGCTTGTCCCATCACTTCACCGGATAGTCCATGACAATCTGTTGCAAATGCTCTTTGTTCTCCGGTATTGTCGAATGCGACAAGAGGAAGTCAATGCAGTACTCCACAAACAGCTCGATATTGCGCTGACGATCCATGCTCATCCCCAGCTTCATCTGCTTGCACAGGCCGAGATACAGGGCGTAATAAAACGTAAAGAGATAGTCCCGATCCTTTTTCTGCACATAGCCATCCTGAATGCAGGGATCAAAAATCCGATCGTCCCGCTCCCGCACGCTCTTTCCCATGATTTTCTGATACGTTTCGTCGCCCGGCTCCATGATATCCGATGGAAAAACCGCCAGATAATCATCAATACTGCCGAGAATTGTATCGGTTTTTTCCGAAAAAAAGACATGTGTATAAATTTCCGGCTTTTCAAACGAAAACACCGCATAAATCTTCCACGTCAACAGAAAGCGCAGATAGGACGGATGGTTTTCCGCAATCAGTCGTCCGATGGCTTCAAAATATTCCATCACAATGTCCAGCAAAGTAAAGGAAATCAGCTGTTCCACGTCGGCAAAGTAATTGTACATCGTGGCGCTGTTGTAGCCCGCCTTGTCAGATACCTTACGGATGGTCACGGCTTCTATGCCCTCGGTTTCAATAATTTCCTGCGCAGCATCCATGAAATATTGCATCATTCGCCGCTGACGCAGCCGTTTTTTGCGTTCATCCATGTATTTACCGCTCCTCTCCGTGTTCTATACTACAGAGTATCATACAATCCCCTACTCTGTCTACTCGAAATCTTTCCCAATATCTCTCTCGTTTTTTTACGAAACATCTTGACTTTTATAATCATATGATTATAATTCAATTATACGATTACATTCCAGTTCAGCCGTAGGAGGAGTCATCATGAAGAACATTTCGGAACAACAGGTACAGGACATCCTTACCGTAGAGCGGGTTCTCCCGGAAATTCGTAAGACCTATCTGGACTGCGCCGCGGGCGATATTTACGCTGGCGAGCGTCTGTTTCTGCCGATTCGCGGCGAGGACTGCACCGGTCAGTGGCTGACCGCCTGCTCCCTGACCAAGCCGTTTTTCGGCACTAAATTTTCTTCTGTCTTCCCGACCAATCTGAAAATCGGTCTCCCGAGCGTTATTTCCACCATCAGCCTGTATTCCGCCGTCACCGGGCAGCTACAGGCGATGATTGATGCCAATTACCTAACCGGTATCAAGACCGCGGGCAGCGCCGCCGTCGCCACCGATCTGCTGGCACGCAAGGATGCCGCCAGCTTGGCGATTATCGGCACGGGATTCCAGGCGTTTTCACAGGTTCGCGCGATGCAGGAGGTTCGTGAGCTCCAGACGCTGTATGTGTACGATATGTTCCCCGAGCGCGTCGAGCGTTTCATCGGCATGATTCGCGACATCCAGAACCGTCCGTATGAGATTATCGCCGCCAAATCCGGCGAGGACTGCGTCAAGAACGCCGACATCATCTGCACCTGCACGACCTCCCGCACACCGGTATTCCCGGGCAGCGCGCTCAAGCCGGGCGCTCATGTGAATGCGATCGGCTCGTTCACCGATGCGATGCAGGAGATCGACGTCACCACCGTGCAGCGCGCCGAGCGCGTCATTACGGAGCATGTGGATGGTCTATGGCAGGCCGCCGGTGACATTTTGATTCCGCTCCGCGCCGGAGAAATCACCGAGGACAAGGTATCCGGTTCGGTTGCGGATGTACTGAACGGCACAATCCCCGGCCGCGAGCGCGACGACCAGATCACGCTGTACGAGAGCGTCGGCTCCGGCGTGCTGGATATTGCCCTCTCTATCGTCGTGTATGAAGAACTGGCTGACACACAGGACGCATAAAATTCATTATTTTACCCCAAAGAGAGAATAGAAAAGAATCAACGATGAGGAATCCATATGCCGCACATTCGAATTCAGATGTACCCGGGCCGGAGCGAAGCGCTCAAGCAGGCCCTGGCCGAGAAAACCCGTGATTTTTTCGCCGCGGAGATGAATGCCGACGCAAAGTATTTTTCCATCTCCATGGAAGAAGTGGCACCGGAAAATTGGAAAAAGGACGTAGAGGAGTGCATCCCAGAGGGAACGCTCTATGTGGAATCAAATTTCTAACCGATAGCCAGTTATCATCGTCAAAGGAGGAAGAACCATGAGCTTCAAACGAGTCATCAACTGCGTGGAAACCCACGACGGCGAGCCGATGCGCGTTGTCACCGGCGGCGTCGGTCACATTCCAGGCAACAGCGTGTATGAAATGGAAGAATATCTCCGTCTGCACGACGACAGCCTGCGCAAGTTCCTGCTGCGCGAGCCGCGCGGCTATCCGCCGATGTGCTGCAACATTCTGGTGCCGCCGAAGCACCCGGACGCTGCCGCCGGTTTTATCATCATGGAGCAAACCGAGTACCCGATGATGTCGGGCGGCAACACGATTTCGGTTGCCACCGTCCTGCTGGAAACCGGCATTATCCCGATGCAGGAGCCGTATACCGAATTCATGCTGGAGGCGCCGGCCGGTCTGATTGACATCAAGGCAAAGTGTGAAAATGGCAAGGTAACCGAGGTCACATTCAAGAATGTACCGGCGTTTGCCGTCTATACCGATACCGAAATCGAAGTGCCGCACATCGGGCACGGTGTGACCAAGGTGCGCGTGGACGTCGCTTGGGGCGGCATGTTCTACGCGATGGCAGACGTCCGTCAGTTCCCGTGGATCGAGCTGACACCGGACGCCGGACGCGAAATCACCCGTGTGTCCTCCCTGATTCTCAAGGCGGCACAGGAGCAGCTGCCAGTCGCGCATCCAGATTATCCGGGTGTCGGCATCACCATTTCGCAGCTGTACGGCCCGACGGACGATCCGAACGCCGATATTCGCAACGCGGTTACGGTTGCCAGCGGCGAGGTAGACTTTGACAATCCGTCCACGTGGATCGGCGCGCTGGATCGCTGCCCATGCGGCACCGGTACCTGCGCTCGCATGGCGGCAATGTATGCCAAGGGCGAGCTCAAGCTGAACGAAACATTCCGCCATCAGGGTCTGCTCGGCGTTGTCTACAAGGGCGAGCTGGTGGAAGAGACCAAGATCGGCGATTATACCGCGGTCGTTCCGACCATTGCCGGACAGTCGTGGATCTATGGATACAGCAATCTCGTGCTCGATCCGACCGATCCGTTTACCGAGGGCTTTACCATCGGCGATATTTGGGGTTGATTATTTTTCTATAAAACCGCATACAATAACAAAAGCATAGAGCAAAAGCCCGCCGGGAGACTGTCTTCCGGCGGGCTTTCACGTGGACTGCTTATAGCATATTCCGCGGCAGTAAATTCCGCGCAATAATGCGAAAAGCTCCCCTGCGCATAAAGCGCAGGGGAGCTCCCCGCAATACAACAACAAAAGCGGACTATGACTTTCCGTACCTTGGCCTTGGCACAGAGAAGTCCGACAGAGGGGCCCCCTCTGCCTTCCACATTTAGTGTAACATTGAATGAAAAAAAAATCAATCAAAATTTTGAAAAAATCGAAAAAAAACACGACTGTGAAACGAAACAGCCGTGCTTTTTCATGCATTATTTATAAAAATCCGGTTTCTCGTCGATATCAATGCTCTCAACCTCGCCGGAAATCTGCGCGTCCAGCAGCGCTTCCATCACGGCGTTGGATACATAACCATCCCATGCCGACGGGCCGTTGACCTCTCCCTTGAGGGTGGACTGAATCCAATCCTGAATTTCGTTGTCATAGGCAGCGACGAAGCGGCGCTTCCAGTCCTGCTCGATCGGGATGACCAGACCGCCCTTCTGCCGATAGGTTGGATACGCTGGGCCCGGTAGGTCAATAATACCGTTTTCACAGACCAGCTGGCAGTTGATATCAAAGCCAAGGCCGCTGTTCATAAATACTTCGACAATTGCAACGCAGCCGCTCTTAAAGCGCAGCATGAGAATCTGCGGGTCGTGCAGCTGGGTGTGCGTGCGGGAGGTCTCCTTCGGAATGATGACCTGTGCTGACTCGTAGTCGTCCTGCATCAGCCAGCGCAGCGTGTCAATCTCATGAATGGATGCATCGCTGATGACCAACTGATCGTCATAATCACGTCCGACCGAAACCGCCCAGTGTGTGCAGCGGGAATACAAAATCGGGCCGAACGAGCCCTCATCAATCATCTGCTTCATCTGGCGGAAGCCGGGGTCATAGCGGCGCATGAAGCCAACCTGTACCAAATGTCGTCCGGTGCGCATCTCGGCCTCGACAATGGCCTTAGATTCCGCCGCGCTTGTGCTCAGCGGCTTTTCCGAAAAGACCGGCTTTTCCGCCTCAATGCACTGCATAATGGTTTCCCAATGCGCCACATCCGGGCTGGTGCAGATGACGGCGTCGACATCGTCGTCATAGACCAGATCGGCACTGTTGTTGTAAATACTCGCGCCGAGCGGTTCGCCGATTTTGCGCGCGCCCTCGATAAAGACATCCGAAACCGCAACGACGTCCGCGCCGGAGAATTTATTGGTAATTCTTGCAATGTGCTCACGGCCGATCTCACCGCAGCCCACTACGCCTACTCTCAGTTTTTCCATACTGCTGCTCCTCCCAAATCCCCTTGTAATCCAACATGATTCTTTATTTATTATAGCGGATTTCTGTGCGGTATTGCAACCGTTTGCGCGTAATGCAGATAGAAAGTTTGGTGGGAGGGGTGGTAAATGGTAAACTCGGAAAACAGAGAGATAGACAGCACGCACCAATATCGCCCCTGTGCAAGGGGAGATGGCGCAGCTTGCTGCGTCAGAGGGGTTGTCCGCTGACAGTAAGCACAAATCTAGCTGTAGGCGTACAATCCCTCAGTCATTTATTTGCAATAAATGACAGCTCCCTTTACACAAGGGAGCTAAAGTCCGTAAGATTTACTCTGAGAACATCCAGTGAAAAATCTGCACCAAAGGCGCCCCTTGATGCAAGGGGAGCTGGGTTTGCGTAGCAAATTCTGAGGGGATTAAAATCTACAACTATAGATAATTTCCTCTAAGAACAGTCAGTGAAACAGCACGCACCAAAGGCGTCCCTTACCACAACCCAGGTTCAACAGAAAACCGCCGGTTGTTCACACAACTAACACATGATAATGCTACACTAAGCATTGTTTCAGGGAAGATCTGCTGTCCGTGACCAAAATCAGTCCCATTTGGACGCAGGTTTCCCTACAAAGATCGACAACCCAGCGGAGCGCAGACGCTTCGCATCTAGGAGGGAATCAAATGATACAGGTCAGTCATCTGACCAAGCAATATGAGGCCGCGACGGCGATTCGCGATTTGTCCTTTTCGGTTGCAGAGGGAGAAATCGTCGGCTTTCTCGGCCCGAATGGCGCTGGTAAAACCACAACAATGAATATACTCACGGGCTGTCTGGAGGCGACGGACGGCACGGTGACGATTGACGGAAAATCCACACAGGAGTATCCGGAGGAGGTGCGCCGCCGGATCGGCTATCTGCCGGAAATCCCGCCGCTGTACACCGATATGACCGTGCAGGAATATCTGGACTTTGTCTATCGGCTAAAAAAATGCACGCTGGACAAAGAAGAGCATCTGCACTCCGTCATGGAGCGCGCGGGATTGCAGGACGTCAGCGGACGACTGATCCGCAACCTGTCCAAGGGCTACCGTCAGCGCGTCGGTCTGGCGCAGGCGCTGATCGGCGATCCGAAGGTGCTGATTTTGGATGAGCCGACAGTCGGTCTTGACCCGAAGCAGATTATTGAAATCCGCAGCATGATCCGTTCGCTCGGCAAGACGCACACGGTCATCCTGTCCAGCCACATCCTGCCAGAGGTGCAGGAGGTCTGCGACCGCGTGATTGTCATCCATCAGGGACAGATTGTCGCGGACGGCACGACGCACGAACTGGCGCAGCGCATGACGCGCTCGTCTCAGCTGGAGATGGTCATCGAGGGCGATTCCGCCCGCATTCTGGCCATTTTGCAGGCCGTTCCCGGCGTAGCGGACGCGGTACTGACCGAAAAGGACGGACTCAAGTCCACCTATCGCATTGCGGCGCAGCCGGATACCGATGTCCGCCGCGATGTGTTTCACGCGCTGTCACAAAATCAGCTCGCCATTCTGTCCATGCAGCAGCTGGAAGCCAGCCTGGAGGATATCTTCCTCAAGCTGACCGGCACCGATGTGCCGGTGGAAGCCGAGGCGGAGGCGGAATCTGAAAGTAAGCCGGAGGGCAAGCATCATTTCTTCCGAAGGAGGAGAAACCGCAAGTGAACACCATACGAAAACATGATTTTCAGAGCTTTTTCCGCTCGCCGCTCGGCTTCGTCTATGTCGGCGTGTTTGCTCTGATTGCCAATTTAATCTTTTTTGCCTACTGTATTTTGAACTCCTCCAGCGATCTGGCGTCGCCGTTTGCGTTTTTGCTGACGGTGCTGCTGTTCATAACCCCAATTCTGACGATGCGTCTGTTCAGCGAGGAATATCGTCAGGGAACCGATCGCCTACTGCTCACCGCGCCGGTGCATGTGTGGGAAATTGTCTTGGGCAAATTCCTCGCCGCGATGGGCGTCATGCTGTGCTGTCTTGCCGTCACGCTGCCGTGGCTGGTAATTATTCTGTGCGGCGGCACGCTGGCATGGCAGACGACGGTGGGCTGTTATATCGCCCTGCTGTGTGCGTCCATGGTGTTTGTCTCCATGGGCTTGTTCCTGTCGTCCGTGACCGAGAGCCAGCTGATTGCGGCCGTGCTGTCGTTCGCGCTGTTTTTGCTGCTGTATCTGGTGGACTCGCTGAGCAGCTCCGTCAGCGGCGTGCTGGGCACGGTGCTCAATTGGCTGTCGATTTTCACCCGATACGACACCTTCCTGTCGGCACAGTTCTCGTTCAGCAATTTGATTTACTTTTTCTCCTTGACCGCATTATTCCTGTTCTTCACCGCCCGCGTCGTCGAGCGGCGCAGACATTGACCGGAGGTGAGCCAATCTCATGCAGTATGTTTGCATTGCGTTATTTATTCTATTATTGGTCGCCTCGCTGGCGGTCACGGCTGTCATCCACGGCAGCAAAAAGATATTTTCTCCCGCCCGCATTGCGCTGTTTGCGGCGATTCCGGCAGTTCTGCTGGGCGTGGATACATTTTTCCTGTGCTTCACGCTGGATACCGGCATTGTCGTCGTGCCGATTGTTCTGATCGCGGCGTATTTGGTGCTGTTTTTCCTATACCGCTGGGCAAATGCCCGCACGCCGGACGGCAAAAAGCGGGAGCTGCGACACCGCATCACGCCAGGCCACAACACCAAGCGCACGAAGCGCTTCCTGCTGTCCTCCGGCTCGGTCGTGCTGGCGATTGTCGCGGTGATTCTGCTGAATTTAATCTGCACAAACCTGAACGATCGCTTTGATCTCAATCTCGACCTGACGTCCAGTAAGATGTACAGCATCACGCAGGACACCTATGACACGCTGGATAACCTGAAGGACGAGGTGGACATTACCGTCCTGATGAGCGAGGACGATTTGGCGTCCAGCACCTACGGCAACTATGTCAAGGTTCTGCTGGATAAGTACGCCGACCGCACGAAAAAGCTCACTGTAACCTATATTGACCCGTATAAAAACCCTTCAGCGGTGGAGAAATTCAGCGATCTGTCGGACAGCGTAAGCGAGGGCAGTGTCATCGTTCAGTCCGGCGACCAATCGCGCGTGCTCAATCTAGTGGACTTTTATGACACCTCGTCGGATTCGTCCTCCGGCTATACGTCGGTCAGCGGCTTCCGCGGCGAGAGTACCTTAACCTCGTCGATTCTGTCGGTCACAAGCGACAGCATCCCGCACGCCTATATTCTGCGCGGACACAACGAGAGCATATCCACCCAATTTACCAGCATGCTGGAGACCTCCGGCTACACGGTAAAGGAGCTGACGCTGGCGGAATCGGACATCCCGAAAAAGGCGTCTCTTCTCGTGCTCAGTCTGCCGCAGAAGGATTACACGGAAGACGAGCTAAACGCGCTGGATGATTACGTCAAGGGCGGCGGCGATCTGCTGGTATTTGACGGTACGGAAAGCCCGACCGACCTCAAGAATCTGTATTCCTATCTCAAGGAATGGGGCATTACGGTACAGCAGAAGATGGTGCTGGACTCCGACTATAACATCAGCGATGCACGGTATATTCTGGCGTCGCTGGAGGACACAGACACCAACAGCGGACTGTCCAGCCAGTCGGATCAGGTCATTGTCACGCCGGACGCCAAGGCGCTGCGTGTCAAGCTCAAGGATTCCGTGACGGACCGCACGGTGGAAACCCTGCTGTCCTCGCGCAAGACATCCTATGCCCGCGCAATCAATTCCGACACCACCTATGATTCCTACAGCAAGGAGAAGAGCGACACGGACGGCCCATTTGCCATCGCCGCGCTGGCGGAGTACACCGGCAACGACAACGGCGGACAGATTTTGGTCTGCTCCTCCGCGCTGATGATGACGGATCAGCTCATGCAGTCGTCCAGCCTGCTCAACCGCAGCTTTTTGAGCAACACGATTTCCGTCATGCAGCCTGACACCCAGCTGGTTTCCATCGCGTCGAAATCCATGGCGGCGGAGCCGCTCACGCTGGGCACGACGGCAACCTATGTGGTATTCCTGATTCTGCTGTTTATCCCGATTTTCCTGTTCGTCTATGGCCTTGTGGTCTTTTTCCAGAGGAGGCGTCTGTGATGACGCGCCCGCAGAGACGAATTCTTGCCGCCGCACTGGTTGTGGCGCTGCTGGGCGGAGCCTATGCCCTGCTGCTCGCCCATCCGGCGGAGGACAAGGACAGTGATTCGGAAACCGTAGCGCTGACCGAAATCGACAGCGAGGACGTGTCGGCGATTACCGTCGAGCCGCGCAAGGGCAGCTCGTTCACAGTGAAAATCAAGAGCGACGATTCCGGCACGGAATACCGGATAAAGGGGGATAAATCCGGAGCGTATGACCAGAATTCCCTCTCCACCCTGCTGTCCACGGCGACGGCAGTGTCCGGCACGCTGGTTGATCCGGTCTGCACGGAGCTGGAGCGCTATGGTCTGGATGAGGAATCCCAACGCGACACGGTGACGCTGACGCAGGAGGACGATACCGAGATCAAGCTGGTGTTCGGCATGACCTCAGACACGCTCGGCGGCACCTACTGCATGGTGGACGGCAGTACGGATGTCTATTTCGTGTCGTCAGACACGGTGGATACACTGCTGCAATCGCAGAAGAAATATCTATCCCTATCGGTGCTCGGCTCGTACTACGCGCTGACCTCCTCGCTGGAGAAGATGACGATTACGCCGACAAGCGGTACGGCGATGACCATCGCGCGGCGGGATACCGACGATATGGACTCGGATGTCTCCTCGGCGTATTCCACCTTCCGGCTCACCGCTCCGGAGAGCGCGAACGCGGATGACGACGCCGTAAACAATAAAATTCTGTCCCAGCTGCAAAGCGGACTGACGGCGCAAGCAATTGCCAAGCAGCACGCCAGTGACGCCGATCTCGCGAAATACGGACTGGACAATCCACGGGCGCGCATCGCCCTGACGTTCTCCAACGAGTCGTTTACCCTGCTCATCGGCAAGACCAAGGGCGATAGCATCTATGTCATGACAGACGGCAGCGACACGGTATATCGCTGCGCGGCGGAGTATTATTCCTTTGTGGATTCGCTGGATTGGCGGCATTACCGCTCCTCTCAGCTGGTGGCGTTTGCCAAGCGGGAGCTGAAATCCGCCCAGCTGACCTATGACGGCACGACACATACCGCGACCGTGCGCTATGTACAGGCGGACGAGAATTCCGACAGCGATTCGGATACCTATACCGGCAAGCTGGACGGCAAGAAGATGAAATCCAAGGCGATTGACCAGCTGTACAGCACGTTGACCTCGCTAGACGCGGTTTCGATTTCGGATGCGGCAAGCACCTCCGGCGGCAAGGAAATCCTGTCGCTGAAGCTCAAGCTAAGCGGCGGCACGACGCATACGCTGTCGTTTGCCAAGGGCGGCTCGCGCAAGTATCTGGTCGATGTCGACAGCAGCGGATACCGCTATACGATTTCAAAGACGGATTTCGATACGCTGCTCTCCTGCTTCGGCGCCAAATAAGATAGCCCCCTCTACGCAGAGTGTAGTAACGCTCAGCGAAAAAACGTCCCATGCCCCATCGTTTCGGTGTTCGGCATGGGATTTTTTCATGTACCGTTCGTGCTCCATTTTTGTCAACGTGTTTACTTTTATATGAAAAAATAATATTTCCCAATTTTGCATTGACAACATCAAGAAACCGGAGTATACTATTGTCATAAAGCATAAATCAACTAATATATTCCTTGTTATTTTGTGCAATCTGCCATTTTAGTCGCTATCGGTCGGAATAATTCCCAGATTATAGATGACTTTTATCTCCGCACAATCTCAAATGATGTTTCTGTTTCCATATTGTTACCTTTGAGTACATTTATGTGTCCGGACATAATGTAATATTTTATTCAACTCCACATATGTTAAGAAGGAGGGTATGTATGAAACAACATGTAAGACGACTGTTGGCGTTGGGCTGTGTCTGCACTCTGCTCGTAGGTGCAACTGCCATGGCACTGCCTGCCGACGAAGATGCAGAGAACAGTACGGTGGATATTGCCGTAGACACTTCAGATTCTTCTCCCGATGTCACCACTTCCAATGAGGGTGATTCCTCCACCGATTCGGATATTGACATTCCGATGATTGAACCCGGAGACAACCGTGTGGACGCACCGCTGAGTGATGCTTTTGTCGAAGCCACTTCTACCGTTCAGCCCTATGCAATTGCAGAAGCCTATCAAGTTCAAATTGTAGCGCTGAAAAACTGTAATCTGTATAAAGGCGCCGGTACTGCTACCGGAGACGCCGGAACAATGCCAAAGGGAACCGTCCGTATGGTCAAGGCTATTTCCGGCAAGTTCTATCAGGTGGTAATGGACAGCAAAGATGTCTGGGTTCATGTCAACAATATTGGCGATGCCACCACCGCAACCATCACGGTTACCGCCAATCAGGACTGCAATGTTTATTCCGAAGCAAGCAGTACTTCTGGAAAGGTAGAGACGCTGTCCAGCGGTGCAAGCCGTACTGTGTTGAATTTCTCCGGAAATTTCTACAAGATCAAAGTAAACGGCACATATGGCTGGGTCAAGATGAACACAGGCAAGCTTGACATCAACATTGATGGTAAGGCTCTCTCTACACATAAGAAGATTGCCAATCTGGCAAAGATGCAGCTTGGAAAGGACTATGTGTGGGGCGGCAACGGTCCAAACACCTTTGATTGCTCTGGTCTCGTAAAGTATTGCTACAACGCCTATGGTATCACCTCACTTCCGCGTGTTTCCAGCGATCAGTATAATCAGTGCCATAAGATTTCCAAGAGTGACCTAAAACCCGGTTATCTCTTATTCTTTAATACCAGTGGTAATGGTGTATCACACGTTGCTATCTATGTCGGTAAGAACATCATGGTTCACGCCGCAAATGTACGCGCTGGTATTAAGTGGGATTATATTACCGACAAATATTATTCCAGCTGCCTTGTCGGCTGTGGCTACTTTTCCTAAATGGAGGTGTTTATTATGAAACGTAGTAAGTTCAAGCAACTGATTGCCAGCTTACTTCTGGGTGCGATGCTGGTCGGTGGAACGTCTGCACTTGCTGCGAAGGATTATCCTTATGATCCCCCGATTGATGTATATGTAGATGAAGTTTACAACACGACGCCCAAAGCGGCAAAGCCGAGCAACTATGCAGAACAGCATAATCCCAACAAAAGCCGCATTAAGAACGTGCATGTTAGTTGGTTCACGAGAGGATTAGCCGCTGGACAAGATGATTCTTATCTACATGTCAGCTGGACGGGCAAGAAAAACGCGAAGAAGAACGTCAAGTACTATGAAGCGCAAGTCAGCTTTACTGGAAACTCTTCTATTTCCGAATTTATAACTACCAAGAAAAAGAGCTTTACGCTCAACTCCGGATATTCCTGCATATTCAAACCGAATCTCCGTCCTTCTAAGCACAATACCTATACGATTCGCGTTCGCGCCGTATACAAGAAGGGGAAACCGAGCAAGTGGAGTAAGACAGTGCGTTTTACGCCGACTGAAAATAATCAGATGTCTTCGGATGAGATTTATAAAATCACGAAATATAAGTAACTGCCTAAAACAGTAGGAATGACAACGCACCTCAGCCGCCGCTGGGGTGCGTTTTTGTCATATTGGGAAGCGGCGCTGGGACGAAAACCATCGGCGATGCGATATTATGATCTGCATGGCTATCGCTTTCCGTTACAAACAAAAACCTCGCGCATAAGTAAAAAGCAAGCGCGGGGGAGGCACTTGCTTTTCACCTTGCACGAGATGCAATTCATGAGGTGTATAAAATACAATCAGGGGGAATGATTGTATTTTGGGCAATCATAAGAGAGAAGCGTCTGCTATGTTGCATACAACGTTTCTCTGTTTCCTACATTATACGGCACGGTGTTGTACATTGTCAAGAACTCTCCGCCGCACATTACGATTTTTTCACATATTCTTGTAAATTGACGGGGTTTCCATCCTTCGTTAGTTCAAAATGCAGATGCACGCCTTGCTTTGCTTCCGCCGGCATCGCCTTTCCTAAATGGGCCAGAACCTGTCCGGACTTTACCTTGTCTCCCTTGGCGACATTCAGGTCGGCAATTCCGGCATAACGGCTCTGCATTCCACCGCTGTGTTCGACCAGCAGATAGGTTCCGTACAGTGCATTTTCGCCTACCTCCAGAACAGTTCCGTCGGCCGCCGCCAGCACATCGTCGCCCATTTTGCCGCCATAGTCGGTCGCCGCGTGGGTGCGCCAGTCCTCCATCGTCACGTCATATGCCAGCGCATCCATGGAATACGCACGCACCACCTTCGCCGCGCTCATTGGCGCGGTAAACGCTGGAACAGCAGTGTCTGATGCCGCTGTGGTCTCCTGAGACGGCGCCTCTTCGGCGTCCTCGGTATCGTCTGTGTCCTCAGTCTCGTCCGCTTCCTCTGCGTCGTCATCCGTATCCGCGTCCGTATCGGCGTCCGCTGCGTCTCCGCTGGTCGCCGTGCTGTGCTCGTTTTCTGACGGCAGGGTGGGAATGCGCTCGACCGAGTCCGAGGCCGATACGCTGTCGTCCTCCTCCGTATATTCATAGCGGTTCAGCGTATCCGCATCCGTAAACTGCGGCTGTGCAAACAGCACAAAGGCCACCACAGCAACCGCCGCCGCACAGCCCAGCAGGAGCATGATATACCGCCGGTTTTCCGCATGTCCCTCTTCTCTGGATTGTTTCATCTCTTCCACCTCCTGTCCGTAGTATGGACAGGAGATTCCTGCTTTATGCCGTCCCTTTCCGATATTTTTTAGGAATCCAGCGTCGTAATCTCGGTATCCGTATAATAATGCGTCAAAATTTCCTCGCAGCTGCTCCCGTTTTCCGCCATCGCCTTCGCGCCGTATTGGCTCATGCCGACGGCGTGCCCGTAGCCCGTCGTCTCAAATGTAATCGACGTCTCGGTCGTGGATACGGTAAAGTTCGTCGAGCGCAGACCGAGAATCTGCCGCAGGGTCGTTCCCTTCGCCTTTACGCCACCCACCTTACACCAAAGGACATTACCCGCCTCCGTTCGCTTCCATTTGGTAAACCAGCTGTCCGGCCGTCCGGTCAAGTTGATTTTGGGATAGCTTGTGAGCATACGCTGACGGAAATCCTCCGCGTCAAAGGTTTCGGACGAGGTGTAATCCGGACACGCATCGTCGCCGCTGCTGTCCACGCTCACCAAATATGGCACAACCGCGCCCCACACGTCCTCGGCGGACTCGGTCTCGTCCCCGCACGCCGCGTGAAACACCGCCGTGATCGGCTCTCCCTGATACGTCACGATCTCTCCGCTTGTCTCCTGCACAGCCTGTTCCACTTTGGCGCGCCATTCATCCGCGCGGCTTCCCCATTGCTTTTGTCCGTCCTTGTCCAAATCCAAATACGCCGCGCAGTGGGTATAATCGTCGCAGACATCCGCATCCGGATGGACGTCATCGTTCTTTTGCTCCTGCCGGGACGCCGCAAACGTTCGCGCCGCAATCGCCTGTGCCTTGAGCGCCTCCAGTGGGAACGACGCCGGCATCTCCGCCGCCGTCACTCCGGCGACATAGTCCTCCAGCTTCATGGATGTTACTGTTCCGTTAAGAGAAACGGTGATTGTCGGGGTCGCTTCTGTCGTTTTTGTTTCCTCTTGTGACGGTTGTTCCTCATTTTCCCCCTCCTGTGTAGATTTTGTTGAATTTTGCTCAATTTTATCCTGCGGCTCTTCGCTTTTTTGTACGCGCGAAACGGTATGTTCTTTTATCGAATTTTCTTCCGATTCCGCGAGCAGATACGACCGAATCGGAAGGAAATACAGGGCAGACATCAGAAGAAGCGCGAGTATCACCACTTTTTTCAAATTTGTTCCTCCTCTCTTTTACGATCCGTTGCAATTGACATTTTTGCAAGTTTGCTGTAAACTATATTCATAATAACCCTGTTATGCTCCTGAAAGCGTAGATACGCCTTTCGGGTAATGATACATCATCCGAAGTGTTAGAAATATTGAATGAGGTGAAAGTTTTGGTCGACCTGATGAAAGACATGAGCTCGGAGCTCATTGGCAGTTTATGCGGCTCGTTTGACACTAATAACCTAATTAAGCCGAAAATGTTTAATAAGTATTCCGTCAAGCGCGGTCTCCGCAATGCCGACGGCACGGGCGTGCTCGCCGGTATCACCTGTGTATCCAACGTACATGGTTACATGGTAAACGAAGGCGAAAAGGAACCGATAGAAGGTCGCCTGACATACCGCGGACATAACCTGTACGATCTGCTCAGCGGATTTGATTCCGAGGATCGGTTCGGTTTTTCGGAAACCGCCTATCTTCTGCTCTCCGGCAGTCTGCCGACGCAGGAGCAGCTGGACATGTTTGATATGACGCTGTCCGAGGCATCCGTTCTGCCCTCCGGTTTTACCGAGGACGTCATTATGCGCGCCCCGAGCCGCGATTTGATGAACAAGCTGGCGATGTCCACACTGGCGCTGTACGCCTATGATGACAATCCGGATGATATTTCGCTGGAAAATCTGATGCGCCAGGGCATCGGTCTGATGGCAAAGTTCCCGATTATTATCTCGCAGTCCTATCAGGCCAAGCGCCGTTATTACGACAACGCGTCCATGTTCCTGCACGTTCCGGATCCGCATTATTCCATCGCAGAGAACATCCTGAGTCTGATTCGCCCGGACGGTCTGTTCACCCGCGAAGAGGCAATTCTGCTCGACCGCTGTCTGATTATCCACGCCGAGCACGGCGGCGGCAACAACTCCGCCTTTGCCACCCGCGTTGTCTCTTCGTCAGCAACCGATACCTATTCTGCCATTGCTGCGGCAATCGGCTCGCTGAAGGGTCCGCGTCACGGCGGCGCCAACCTTCGTGTCTGCAAGCAGTTTGAGGAAATCAAGGCCAACGTCTCCGACTGGGAGGACGAGGATGAAGTTCTGGATTATCTGTGCCGCATCATGCGCAAGGAGGCCGGAGACGGCTCCGGTCTGATTTACGGCATGGGTCACGCGGTCTACACTCTGTCTGACCCGCGTGCGGTCGCACTAAAAAATACCGCTCGCCCGCTGGCAATGCAGAAGGGCTTTGAGCGCGAGTTTAACCTGATCGAGCTGACCGAGCGTCTCGCGCCGGAGGCATTTTACCGCGTCCGCGGCGAGCGCAAGATCATGTGCGCCAACGTCGATATGTATTCCGGTCTGGTCTATCAGATGCTGGGCATCCCGCAGGAAATGTTTACCCCGCTGTTCGCCGCTGCCCGTATTGTCGGCTGGATGGCACACCGTGTGGAGGAAACCACAACCGGCGGTAAGATTATCCGTCCGGCATACAAGCCGATTATTCAGCGCAACAGCTATATCCCGATTGCCGAGCGCGGATAATTTCAAAAAACAACATAACAAGCCCTCGGGACATTCCAAACGGAGTGCACCGAGGGCGTTTTTCTTTTGTATTATTCTTGTGAATCCTCGCAATCCCCTTAGGCACTGCGTGCCAGTCCCGCTTTCGCTGCGCTCACATGCCACTGGCATGCCGTGGTCCTTACTTTAAGGGGGAGCCTTGAAGCAGACTTGTTACATCTCTGTTCTTAGAGTAACCCTTACGTTATTCAAATTCCAAACCAGCGAAGCGTTTGGAATTTGAGGAGCAAGACCACGGAGCGGCTGAGCCATGCCGACGCCTCGGCGTGGCGATGTAGCGCAGTGCGTCGCAGCGACCTACTCCTCCAAATGCGTCAGGCCCTGACTCAAAATCGTGTATACATGGTCATCTGCCAGCGAATACACAACATTTTTGCCCTCTCGGCGGAATTTAACTAAGCGGCTCTGCTTGAGCACGCGCAGCTGGTGCGAAATCGAGCTTTGCGTCATATTCAGCGCCTTCGCGATCTCGCTCACGCTGAGATCCTCCGTCAGCAGGACATACAAAATCTTGATTCGGGTGGAGTCGCCGAACACCTTGAACAGCTCTGCCAGATCGTACAGCTCTTCCTCCGTCGGCATCTCATCGCTGAAGGAAAACAGATCCGCTCCCTCCGGAATTTTGTCCAGCTCCATCTTTTTTCCCTCACTGCTCATCCTTATCGTCCTCCACTGGCCGCGCTTCGACATCAATAATCTTGTGCTCCTGTCCGTTTTTGTCCACATATTTCTTGGACGCGCGGTGCAGCTGAATCACAATGAACAGATCGGACAGCGCATTATAAATCAGGGCGATGCCCATAATACGAAAGGCCAGCTCCGCCGTGCCATACGGGTGCAGCAAAATCAGCGCGCCGAACACCAGCGTGATGATGCCCAAAATCAACAGCGCACCCCATGCGCCTTCCTCATAGCGTCGCATGCCGAGGGCATAACGCACATTGGTCACGCCGTCAATCAACAGCAAGATGCCAAACAGCAGCGGAATCAGCGACGAAACCAGCTGCGGATTTGCGATAATGATAATCGCCACAGCGGCAATCAAAATACCCATGCCGATGCTCCATAGGCTCTTATTCGGATAGCGCAGCTCGCCGCCAATCATAATCACGCCGAACGCCGCCATCACGCCGCCGATCACCGCACAGGCCACCTGAATAAATAGGCCCGGCACCGCGGTCATCGCAATACCCAATACCAAAAACAGCAGCGCCGCGGTCAGCATATTGCGGCGCGCATGCTGAAATTTCTGAAACATCGTTTTCCCTCCTGCGTGGTTCTGCCTCCAGAACCCGTTTTATTCTTGTTTACGGTTTCTTCTATAGGGTATTGTAAGTCACGCCGTCACGCCATGTCAACCGCGCGGAGTCGGTTTTTGTCCACCCATTTTCCTCTTTTCCGGCAAAATGACGATTTCCCCGCGTTTTTTTGCCTATTTTGAGCCACACCGGTTCTTGATTTCTTGCCCTAAGTGGTGTACGATAACCCTGTATGATAATTGAACCCAATGATATTGGAACAAAGTTGAGGTAATAGGTATGACAAAAATTGATATTATTTCCGGCTTCCTCGGCGCAGGCAAGACCACGCTGATCCGCAAGCTGTTGGAAGGCCCGCTGAAGGGCAAGAAGGTCGTTCTGATTGAGAACGAATTCGGCGAAATCGGTATTGACGGCACCTTCCTGAAGGACGCCGGCATTGAGATCACCGAGATGAACTCCGGCTGCATCTGCTGCACGCTGGTCGGTGACTTTGCGAAGGCGCTGAAGGATGTGCTGTCCAAGTTCTCGCCGGAGGTCATCATCATCGAGCCGTCCGGCGTTGGCAAGCTGTCGGATGTCGCTGCCGCTGTCGCTCCGGTCCTCAAGGAGGGCGAGGTCGAGATGGGCTGCATGACTACCGTCGCCGACGCGTCCAAGTGCAAGATGTACAGCAAGAACTTTGGTGAGTTCTACAACAACCAGCTGGAGAGTGCGGGTACGATTGTCCTCAGCCGCACCCAGAAGCTGAATGACAAGCGTCTGGCGGATGCGCTGGCAATTGTCAAGGAGCACGCCGGTGCGGATACCCGCATCATCACCACCCCGTGGGGTGAGCTGACGGGCGAGCAGATTTACGATGTCATGAACGCTGACGGTCATCAGGCGCTGCTGGATGCCGCAGAGCTGTATGAGCATGAGGAGCACCATCATCACCATCATTATGATGAAAATGGCGTTTGCTCCTGCGGTCATCATCACGATGAGGACGAGTACGAGCATCATCACGACCATGCCCATGAGGAACATGAACACCACCATCATCATGAGGACGGCTGCGGCTGTGGTCACGACCATGAGCATCACCACGAGCACCATCATGACCATGACCACGATCATGACCACGACCATGACCACGAACATCATCACGATCATGACCACCATTATGATGAAAACGGCGTTTGCTCCTGCGGTCATCATCATCACGACCATGAGGGTCATCATCATGCCGACGAGGTATTCTCCAACTGGGGCGAGGAAACCACCCATCGTTATTCGGAAAACGACCTACGTGAGCGTCTGGAGCAGCTGGGCGACACCGACTTGTACGGTATGGTTCTGCGTGCCAAGGGCATCGTTCTGTCGGAGGACGGCGGCGAGTGGCTGCACTTTGATCTGGTTCCGGGTGAAATCTCTCTGCGCCGCGGCCCGGCGGATTACACCGGTCGTCTGTGCGTCATCGGCGCGCAGCTGAAGGAAGACGCACTGTCCGCCCTGTTTGCATAAAGGAGAGTTTGAATGGAGATTCCTGTATACCTGTTCACCGGCTTTTTGGAGAGCGGAAAGACGTCGTTTATCCGCTCGGTGTTAGCCGATCCGAATTTTTATGAGGGCGAGCGCACGCTCCTGTTCCTGTGCGAAGAGGGCGAGGAGGAATACGATCCGAAGATGCTGGCACAGTGCAGCACCAAGGTCATTCCGATGGAAGATCTGGAGGATTTCAACCACGATCTGCTCGCGCAGTGCAACGAAAAGTATCATCCGGAGCGTGTTATTATTGAATGGAACGGCATGTGGAAGCTGTCGGATATTCCCGCCGACGCATTTCCGGACAACTGGCTGGTGTATCAGACGGTAACCACGGTGGATTCCACCACGTTTGACAGCTATTTTGCCAACATGGGCGTGTATATGTATGAGATGCTCCAGCAGACCGACATGATCGTCTTTAACCGCGCCACCGCACAGACCAAACAGCAGATTCAGGATCGCCGTGTGCGCATGATTAACCGCCGCGCGGACATCTTCCTGGATTTCCCCGATGGCAGCAGCGAGATGTATCAGGAGGATCTGAGCGTTGCGCTGGATATGAACGCACCGATTTTGGACATCACAGACGACATTTACGGACGCTGGTATTTTGACGCGATGGAAAACACCGCAAAATACGACGGACATACTGTTCGCTTCCTGTGCCAGGTCTATCGCCCGGACGGAATGCAGAAAAACTGCTTCGCCGCCGGACGCTTCATGATGCTGTGCTGCGCAGAGGATATTTCGTTTTCCGCGATGATTGCCCGCGGCTCAGCGGCGGTCAATCTGGTGGACCGCGACTGGTACACCATTACCGCAGAGGTACGCAATGAGTTCTTCCCAGAATATCAGGGCGATGGCCCGGTGCTGCACGTCAAGTCTTT
The DNA here is from genome assembly GCA_934532985.1 of uncultured Butyricicoccus sp. Taxonomy (GTDB): domain Bacteria; phylum Bacillota; class Clostridia; order Oscillospirales; family Butyricicoccaceae; genus Butyricicoccus_A. The sequence continues at coordinate 51,078 of CAKTAV010000008.1, forward strand.
GATTCCGGCGGAAAAGCCAGAGGATGATTTGATTTATATTCGATAACATCATAATGACGCACAAGACCCCAGAGGATATTTTTACGGTATCCTCTGGGGTCTGTTTGTGTTGTTTTTGTTTTGAGGGAATTTGAGCTAGCAACTACATCTGGTTTTATGTCTATTATCCAAATAAATCTTACGGTTATTCAAATTCCAAACCAGCGTGATTTTATTGCCGGTCAGCCGAAGCAGACTTGCTCATCCCGCTCCGCGGCGGCCCCATTTCTTGTCATCAAACAAGAAATAGGGGAAAGAAATTGATTTAGGAAACTACGTTTCCTAAAGACCTTCCTCAGTGCTCTACACGTAGAAAAACTGGATTCGAAGTTTTTCTGCTATCGTTGGCTTTTTGTGCTGAGAGGTTCTGACACTTACACCTATAGACAATCTACCGTCTGTTTTACGAGAAAATCTTACCATTATTCAAATTCCAAACCAGCAAAGCGTTTGGAATTTGAGGAGCAAGACCACGGAGCGGCTGAGCCATGCCGACGCCTCGGCGTGGCGATGTAGCGCAGTGCGTCGCCGCGATCAGCCGGCCTTCACCTTAATCCACAGATCCGACATGATCTTTCGGATCGTCTCATTATCGCAGAACGTCTCATCCTTATCATAGCCGGAGCGCGGGGTGTAGGCGTTATTTTGATAATACGTTCCGCCCTTGGAGGTCTCTTCCTTGGCAACCTCTGCCACCGGCGAGGTATAGCCAACGGTTTCCGTGTTATCCAGCGCCGCATCATACGTCATCGTATAGTTGATAAACTGGTTCGCCAGCTCCGGATTTGCCGCATTTTTCGGGATAACCATACCATCGCACCAGATATTTGTACCCTGCTGCGGCATATAATATCCCAGATTGTCGTTCTCCGACATAATATAGGCCGCATCGCCGCTGTACATTACCGCCATGCTCTTGTTTTCGTTCAGCATCGCGTCGATGACCTCATCCGTCACATAAACCGGATCCATCGTGTCGCGCTGTTCGCATAGCCACTGATACGCCGCCTGAATCTCATCCTCATTGTCGGTATTCATCGAATAGCCCAGCGACTTGAGCGCTACCATGAACGAATCGCGCTCGGAATCATACATATAAATATGTCCCTTGTATTTCTCGTTGCGAAGAATATCCCAGCCCTGTGTCTTGAGATCGTTTTCATCAACTTCCGACTTGACATAGACAATGCCAACCGAGCCCCAGAAGTACGGAATGGAATACTGATTCTTCGGGTCAAATTCCAGACCAACGCAGTCCTTGGACAGTCGGTCAAAGTTGTCAATATAGCTGTAGTCCAGCATCTGGAGACGGTCTTCCTTGATAAGCCGCTGAATCATATAATCCGACGGCACCAGAATATCATAGGAATCACCCGCCGTCAGTTTCGCATACATCATTTCATTGGAGTCAAAGGTCTCCATGACAACCTTACAATCGTACTGTTCCTCAAAATTCTCCAGCAGGTTTTCACCGGTGTATTCACCTACATTATATATCTTCAGTGTTCTGCCGTCTCCGGCATTGTTATTTGTGCCGTCAAATTCCGTCCCCGGGCCGCCGCAGCCGGTCATCACCGGCAGCAGGGCAAGCGCGCCCAGCAGGACGATGGAAAGCAAACGTCGTTTCATACAGTCTCCTCCTTTTTCGCTCCGCTGAGTCGGCGCAGCAGCGGCGGCACCAAATTGACCAGCAGCAGCGCAACTGTAATAATCACGATAACCAGCGTCGAAACCGCATTGATGGATGGATTGACGCGCTTGGACATCGTATAAACCAGAATGGAAATATTCTGCACGCCATTGCCCGTGACAAAGTACGAGATAACGAAGTCATCAAACGACATGGTAAACGCAATCAGCGCACCAGCGGTGATACCCGGCATCAGCTGCGGCACAATGACCTTAAAGATCGCCTGCAGCGGGTTGCATCCCAGATCGAGGGCGGCATCTGCCAAATTCGGGTCGAGCGAACGCAGACGCGGCGCAATCGTCAGCATAACATACGGCGTACAGAACATAATGTGCGCCAGAAGCAGGGTCAAAAAGCCCTTATTGACCATCAGCGTCGCGAAGAACATCAGTAGGCTGATTGCGGTGACGATATCCGGATTCAAAATAACGATGTCGTTAATCATGTTGACCGAGCTGCGCAGCAGCTTGCGGCAGCGCGACAGACCGATAATCGTGATCGTGCCAATGAGCGTCGAAATCACCGTTGCCAGAATCGCGACGAGGAACGTCGTGGCGATGGCCTGCATCATGGAAGAGGAATCGAACATTCGTTCATACCACTGTAAAGAGAAGCCGGAAAACTTAGTCAGCGAACGGGAATCGTTGAACGAAAAGACCACAGTATAGACAATTGGCGCGTATAAGAACAAAATCAGAACAACAAGCACCGCCCGCAGGGCGATATGATGAGATTTTTTCATACGGTATCACCTCGATTTCGATCCACCCGACGTGTCATATAGATGGATACCATGATAATAATCGCCATAATCAGCGACAGCGCACTGCCAAAGCTCCAGTTGCCCGCCGTCAGGAACTCGGTTTCGATAATATTACCGATCAGCATATACGAGCCGCCGCCCAGCAGCTTCGGAATAAAGAATGCAGACACCGCCGGCAGGAACACGAGCGTAATTCCCGAAATAATGCCCGGCAGACTGAGCGGAAGCGTGACGTGCAGGAACGACTGCCGCGCATCCGCGCCCAGATCGCCCGCCGCCTCCAGATAGGACGGATCCATTTTGGACAGAGACGAGCTGATTTCCAGAATCATAAACGGAATAAAGTTGTATACCATGCCGAGAACAACGGCAAAGTCCGTATACATAAACGAAATCGGGCCGATGCCGAACAGTCCGAGCACCGAATTGAGAATGCCGTTGTCCTGTAAAATGCCCACCCACGCATAGGTGCGCACGAGCATGTTAATCCATGTCGGCAGGGTGATGAGCAAAATCAAAATGCCCTGCCGCTTTTCGCTCTTGGAAATAGCATAGGCCGCCGGATACCCCAGCAGCAGACAGACAATGGTGGTGAGAACGGCGACTTTCAGCGACCGCACCAGCACCTGAAGGAACACCGCATCCTGAAAGAAGCGGGCAAAATTGGCGAGGGTGAACTGATGCTGGAAAAACGCCGTGCCCTCTACCGTAAAGGAATAGGCGACGATCAGCAGCATCGGGAGCACGACCAGCGCCGTGATAAACGCGACATAGGGATATGCCATCGCGCGGAACCGTTTCATACTCTCACCCCTTCTTCATAATGTGCAGATCCTCCGGACCGAAGGACAGGCCGACAACATCGCCCGGCTCCGTGCGGTCGGTGGTCGATACCTTATATTCATAGCCCTTTGTGGAGAATGTAACCTTATATATACCCGGCTTGACGTTCATCGGATCAAAGTCATACTGCACATCGGTGATGCTGACGCGCACATCGACATCCTTGTCGTCATTGAGCACCCATGCGGACGCATCCGCCCACGTAATCAGGTCATGGTTAATCGCCATGGATTCCTGAATTTCATCCGGCGACTTGAAGAAATTCATCGCATAAATTTCCTCGCCGTTTTCGCGGTTCTGGACGCGGTTGGCGTCGGCGACAATCATGTTGACGGTAATCGACGTGCCGGAGTGTGTCTCAAACGTAACCGGATAGGTGCCATTTTTCGGTTCAATGGCGTGCTTAATGGAGGAAATCGAGAGGAATTCGTCGGTTTCCGGATTCCATGCCTGCGCATCGGCGCGCGCGATAATGCGGGCATCGGTCAGCTGCATAACGTCGTCGATGTCCAGATAGAAATCGTTCGCGCTGATACATTCGCTGCCCTCGCGGACAACGGACGCTTTGTCGTCGCGCACGGTCATCTGCACCGTGATGGACGTACCGGCGCGGGTTTCCACCATCGTATCATAATGTACGCCCTTGAACAGCACCGACTTGACGCGTCCGCGCAGCTTGCCCTGCATCGGCGGAACAATATCCAGATCCTCCGGACGGATGACAACCTCCACCTCTTCATTCGGTTCGAAGCCGCCGTCCACGCAGTCAAACGTGCGATCCTCAAAGACAACCTTATTATCACACGGCATGACGCCTTCTATAATGTTGCTTTCGCCGATGAAGTTGGCGACATAGCGGTTAATCGGCTCATTATAAATGTCGGTCGGCGTGCCGATCTGCTGAATCTCGCCTTCCTTCATGATAACGATCTTGTCCGACATGGTCAGCGCTTCTTCCTGATCGTGGGTGACAAAGATGAAGGTAATGCCGACTTCCTTCTGAATTTTTTTCAGCTCGCGCTGCATTTCCTTGCGCAGCTTGAGATCGAGTGCGCCGAGCGGCTCATCCAGCAGCAGAACCTCCGGTTCGTTGACCAGTGCGCGGGCGATGGCGACGCGCTGCTGCTGTCCGCCCGACATCTGATTGATGCGGCGATTGCGGAGATTTTCCAAGCCCACCAGCTGGAGCATACGGGTAACCTTCTGCTCGATAACGTCCTTCGGCTCTTTGCGCAGCTTGAGGCCAAAGGCGATGTTGTCATAGACATTCAGATGCGGGAACAGCGCGTATTTCTGGAATACCGTGTTGACCTCGCGCTTATACGGCGGCAGACCGCTGATGTCCTTGCCGTCAAACAGAACCTCTCCGCCGTCCGCCTCCAAAAAGCCGCCGATAATGCGAAGAATGGTCGTCTTGCCACAGCCCGACGGACCGAGCAGCGTCACAAATTCATTTTCATAAATGTCCAGTGAGATTCCCTTAAGAACCGCCTGTCCGTCAAAGGATTTGGTGAGATTTTTCAGCTCAATCAGTTTTTTCATTTCTTTCACTCCGTCTCGTTCAGGCGCATCGCCCGAAGTACTCAAAACAGCGGCGGGGTGGATACCCACAGCACACGCGCTGTTGTTTTGCGGTCATTGCGCAGAAAATGTGCGCTTGACCCATCGAGATAGAACGTTTCTCCCGTCCGCACGGTGATTTCCCGCTCCCCCATCACTAAGGTAACGCCGCCGGCGATGACATAACCAAATTCCTCACCGGCATGTGGGCCGGAGAGAAAGGATTCGCCGCCGCTGGGAAGCTCCAGCAAAATCGGTTCCATCTCATTTTTTTGTGTATTGGGTACAATCCATTGAATCGTACACCGTTCTCGTTCGTCCACAAAGAAATCTTCTTTGCGGAACACCAGCTTCTCTTCTCGTTCTTCCTGAAAAAAATCCGATAAGGAAGAGCCGAGCGCCTCCAGAATATCGGTCAATGTCGCGATGGATGGACTGGTGAGGTCACGTTCCAGCTGCGACAGAAAGCCCTTGGTCAGCTCACAGCGGGAGGCAAGCTCCTCCAGCGTCAAGCCCTGTTGGCAGCGAAGCCGTTTGATTTTTGGTCCAATATCCATATGGCCGGACGTCCCCGGCACAAACCGCCTCCATTTCAGTAATACTAAACTTTTTGGGTTGGTTTATCAAACACTAGTCTATTATACACACTGTGCAGGAAACCACAAGAGTTTTTTGAAAAATTTTTCGAGTATTTTGCATTATTCCGTCCAACTCCGTCGTTTTCCTTGTTTCTATGCACAAAAAGTTCTATGTTGTTCCGGCTGTGGTTTGTTAAACTGTCCTTTTTTGTTTATGGTCAGTAAACAAGCGCTGTGTTTTTCTCTTTCTTCCCTCCTTGGCGGCGGCGCGCGGTATCCGACACGAATTATCTTTTATTTTTCACATCATTTTCCTGCATTTTGCAGAGCGCAATTTCTTTTCTGTATTTCCATATTTTTATACTTTTTGTTCGCTTTTTTAGCTTTTCTGTTTTATCCTTTTTCATACGCAATTGAGGAAAATTTCGTTCCCTTTCTTTGTCACTCGTTCGAGTTACTTTTCTGCACTTCGACATTTTTCTAAAAAAGTTTTCAAAAACCCTTGACTTTTCGCACAGATGTTGTATTATTATAAGCGTCATGACAAGGAACGACGGTTCGTCTGGCCACGAAACACGTCCCCTTTGCGCAAAGCAATTGAGTTCCCCGTGAGTAATAACAACAAGCGGACACAAACAAACAACAAACGCAACAACAACATTTTTAGCAACAACAAGAGGTGAATTATTTATGATTTCGTATGAATCTAGTAACAATGGTCATTGTCTCCGCCTTGGCGGCGAGACAACTCAGACCAACCCCGGAGCAGGTCTTCAGATCTGCTTCGGTACGTTCAAGCACAAGCACCCGTGCTCTGTTGCCCTGAACGGCAAAACCACAGTGTATACTGGCGTTATGAAGGCAACTTCCAACACTTCTACGTCCGATACCACTTCCTCGAACGAGGCGGAGACTCCGCCTGTGTTCTCCGGATTTCCAAAGGAATTTTCGGAAGCGCCGCTGACGATGGCTTCTCCTAATGCAGGAGCCTACTGGTTCAACGACGTGCTGGCAAACACTTCTACCCTGTCTCGTGTGGACTTTTGCATGAACGAAAAGCACACCAAGGCGAATCCTGTCAATGTCAGTGGTAATTACATTGCCATTGGCAAGTACGGTTCGACCGATATTGCGGAAATCTCCAAGGCACTGGCTGCCAGTGACATTCGCGCTTACTGGAATGAAGCATCGAATGCTGTCCGTATTCTGGGTGCAACCACCAAAGAAGACGGTCAGCAGACCGTACAGGCTGTACAAATTCTTTTCGGCACTCTCTCTGTCTCCGGCAAGTTTAAGCAGTTCAATACATCTCTGTATCGTCTGAATGCCAGCATTAACAAGGCTTTTTCCGAGGCATTTTCCTCCATGCCGGCAGTTTTTGCCGCACCGAGTATGAAGTGCCGTGACTGGGCGGACAGTTCAAAGTTCTCACATCCGTATTGGTTCGGCGGTATCAGCGCAACCTCTTCCGAGATTTCTACGCTGAGTGTATATACAAACGCCGACTATGCTAAGACGGTATATGGACGTTATATTGCAATTGGTCTTTCCGACAATACCGTAACTGGTTGGGATGAAGTACCGATTTCCCTTACTCAAGGAGCAAATGGCGGCTATGCCCTTCGTTTTGGCAATGACGCTGGTGGTATGCAGTTGGCATTCGGCGACATCAATTTTAACGACCGCAAGATTCAGAAGGAACTGAATGGTGTGTCTTCCAGCATCTATACGGCGTTCAAGGAAGCTCCGGCTTATAAAGCCACTACGGATATGTATTTCCCGGCGGCGTTTTGCGAGTCGCCGAGCACGGTGATCATGACATCGAAGGCCTGCCGAACCAAGGTGAATAACATCACTAAGTTCCTCAATCCATACTGGTTTGGTGACGCAGCGTCGGATGCAGTCAGCATCTTTAATACGGATCTGTACACGAACGACGCTTTCACCACCGATCAGGACGTGTACGCCAAGTATTTGGCTGCCGGCAAGTATACCGCAAAGTCCGATTGGGCGCGTCCGTTCATTCTTAAGGCGCTGTCCTATAAGGGAACTTCCACATTTGGCAAAGATACCCCACAGAAGTATTTCCTTGACCGCTATGATGCAATTTTTAATCACAAGCGCAAGTCCGACAACGGCTGGTGCTCGGAGTTTGCTTCCGTCGTACTGCATGAATCCATGCAGGCTCCTATTAACGAGTATCCGTACAGCACTTATGTCAAGGGCTTCATCCAGCAGTTCTCGTATCCTGATCCGGAGCGACCGGCATACGATGATAAGAAGGTAAGCTCCAGCACGAGCAAGTTCTATCTGGGCACCTATGACCAGAAGGACAAAACAACCGCCTTCCATGTCGGCAAGATTGATTCTTCGTACAACGAGAACACCTACTATAGTTACGGTGGCACCACCGATGCCGGAAATGATCTTCATTTCTCGTGCACCGAGCTTGGTATCAAAGATGTCACCCCTCAGATTGGCGACCTGATCTTCTTCGGTCATTCTAACACCTGTCACACCGCCATTGTTATCAATGTCAACGGCAGCCACATCTTTACCGTAGAGGGCAATGTCGATGAGAAGCAGCTTGACATCGGTACAAGCACCAAAAACACCGTCCTGCACGTTCGCAGAAAAATTTCCGCGGACAGCAGCAAGACCAATAAAGACCGCGTGGTCGGTATTGGCGATGTCTATGCGTGCCATGCAGCGCTGAAAGCGAAGCTGAACGCATCGAAGGGCTAATCCACAGGAACAGCAAGAGGTTCGCCTCTTGCTGTTCTTTTTTTATTGCATTCTCTCAGTCCAGATGGTATAGTGTAGTTACTAATAAAAGGAGGTACCGTTATGAAGTATGCGAAACATATTGTTTCTTTGTTTCTATTGTTATCCGTAACTGTTGGCTCGGTTTTTGCCTTCAACGCACCCGCGACACAAACTGTTTCTGTAGTTGATCCTCAGGCAAGCACCAAGAAAACAACAGTGCAAAATGCCAAGCCGAAAATCACTTTGACATACCCCTCTAACCTTGAGGCCGCTGGTATTTCCATCAAGACGAATTTCCAAAAGCCTTCCAACTCTGCCGAAACCCCAGTATTATACCGATCCACAAATAACGGAAAGTTCAAGTCTCTCCCCAGCGGTTCCCGTCAAGTTTTCTATAGCTACTTTAATCTGAGCACTCATTCTGATGACGGTCCGTTAAAAATAGAAGATGACACATGCAAAAACGGCCGATTTTATCAGTATAAATTAGCGACTGTCATTACAAACCCTTCTACCGGAAAATCCTCTGTTGTCGCATATAGCAAAGTAAAATCACGTTATTACCTTGATCCTACGACTTGCTGGCTCCTAACCGCTAAACGATCGGCAAAAAAGAAAACCATAACAGTCTATTGGAAAAAGCAGTATAACTCTAAGGCCGACGGTTATCAAATCCGTTATAACCACGAACTTGCAGGTGGTAAGGATAGCAAAAAGATAACCCGCACTATCAAAAACAAGCATACCACGAAATATGTATTGAAGAACTGCATCTCTAATCGGCGTTATTTCGTTCAAATCCGCAGTTATAAGAAATACAAGGGTACTACCTACTATACTAATTGGAGCGACGGTTGTGTCATCGCCCAAGCAACGCTAGATTAACATTACCCCCAGAAAGTTTCGGCTTTCTGGGGTTTTTATCGTTTTGCGTTCTGCGAATCGCCGAGTACGATGATTGTTGCGGCGCAGCCTTGCAGAGACACCGACGACAAGACGTTCCTGCATCCGTATTGGTTCGGTGACGCGGTGTCGGATGCGGTCAGCATTTTCAATACTGACCTGTATACCAACGCTCAGTTCAAGACCGATCAAGACGTGTACGCCAAGTATCTGGCAGTTGGCAGATATTCTGCTAAGGCCGATTGGGCACGCGACTTTATTCTCAAGGCGCTGTCGTATAAGGGCGCGGAGACGGTGGATTCAAAGAAGATTAAGACATACTTCCTTGACCGCTACGATGCAATTTTCAATCATACGCGCACATCCGACGGCGGCTGGTGCTCGGAATTTGCTTCCGTCGTCCTGCATGAAGCTATGCAGGCTCCCATCAACGAGTATCCGTACAGCACTTACGTCAAGCGTTTCATCCAGCAGTTCTCGTATCCTGACCCGAAACGACCGGCATACGATGATAAGAAGGTAAGCTCCAGCACGAGCAAGTTCTATCTGGGCACTTACGACCAGAAGGCAAAAACAACCGCCTTCCATGTCGGCAAGATTGATTCTTCGTACAACGAGAACACCTATTATAGTTACGGTGGCACCACCGATGCCGGAAATGATCTTCATTTCTCGTGCACCGAGCTTGGCATTAAGGATGTCACCCCGCAGATCGGCGACCTGATCTTCTTCGGTCATTCCAAGTCCTGCCGCACCGGCATTGTCATCAATGTCAACGGCAGCCACATCTTTACCGTAGAGGGCAACGTCTCCGAGAAGCAAATCGGAATTGGAACAGGCACAGATCACAGAGTTTACCATGGACGCAGAAAAATTTCTGCGGACAGCAGCGACACCAACAAAGACCGCGTGGTCGGTATTGGCGATGTCTATGCGTGCCATGCAGCGCTGAAAGCGAAGCTGAACGCATCAAAGGGCTAATGAATAGCTAATCTACAGGAACAGCAGGAGGTTCGCCTCTTGCTGTTCTTTTTTTATTGCATTCTCTCAGTCCAGATGGTATAGTGTAGTTACTAATAAAAGGAGGTACCGTTATGAAGTATGCAAAACGCATTGTTTCTTTGTTTCTATTGTTAGCTGTAACTGCTAGCTCTGTTTTGGCTTTCGATACTCCTGCAACGCAGAGTATTTCTGTAAACGATTCTACTGCAACCATACAAAACCCTAATCCACAAATCACCCTCAAATACCCTGATAGTCGCGAAGATTCCGGCATCTATATTTATACCAATTTCCAGAAATCATCCAACGCAAACGAAATGCCGTTGCTATATCGTTCTATAAACGGAGGCAAGTTCAAACCGCTCCCAGATAACTCTCGAAAAGTTTTTTACTTGTATTATGATTGGACAGCACATACCACAGATGGTCCTTTATATGTAGAAGACCTTTCATGCAAAAATGGTAATTTTTATCGTTATAAACTTGCAACAATGGTTGCCGATCCTTCTACTGGCAAAAATTCTGCTGTAGCATATAGTAATGTGAAATCTCGTTATTATCTAGAACCAATGTGTTCAATTGATCTGTTCATTAAAAACTCAGCAAATAAAAAGAGCATGACTATTTCGTGGAAAAAGCAGTGCAATCCCAAAGCGGATGGATACCAACTTCGTTACTACTACTATACTTATGGCGAAGCTCATCCTAAGGTCAGCAAACGGATCACCCGCACCGTAAAGGGGGCGAAGACATCCAAGTATACCCTCAAGCATCGTTCTCCCAACAAGCAGTATTGGGTACAAATCCGCAGCTATAAGAAGTACAAAGGGACTACCTATTATAGCAACTGGAGTGATTATGAGGGTCGGTATCTATAAGTAGTTGAACCCCAGAAAGTTTCGGCTTTCTGGGGTTTTTTATCGTTTTACGTTCGGTGACGCGGCGTCGGATGCGGTCAGCATCTTTAATACGGATCTGTACACGAACGACGCTTTCACCACCGATCAGGACGTGTACGCCAAGTATTTGGCTGCCGGTAAGTATACCGCCAAATCCGATTGGGCGCATCCATTCATTCTCAAAGCGCTGTCGTATAAGGGCGCGGAGACGGTGGATTCAAAGAAGATTAAGCCATACTTCCTTGATCGTTATGATACGATTTTCAATCACAAGCGCACGTCTGACAACGGCTGGTGCTCAGAGTTTGCTTCTGTTATGCTGCATGAAGCTATGCAGGCTCCTATCAACGAGTATCCGTACAGCACTTATGTCAAGCGTTTCATCCAGCAGTTCTCGTATCCCGATCCGAAACGACCGGCGTATGATGACACAAAGGTGAACTCCAGTACAAGCAAGTTCTACCTAGCCACCTATGACCAGTCACACGATGCGACTGCTTTCCATGTTGGTAAGATTGATTCTTCTTATAATGAGAACACTTACTATAGTTATGGTGGTACAACTACCTCCGGAAACAATCTGGAATTCTCTTGTACCGAGCTTGGCATTAAGGATGTCACTCCGCAGATTGGTGACTTGATCTTTTTTGGTGATTCTCATGCGTGTCATACCGGCATTGTCATCAATACCAATGGCAGCTATGTCTTCACAGTAGAAGGCAACGTCTCCGAGGATCAGATTGGAAGCGGAACAGGCACAGATCACAGAGTTTACCATGGACGCAGAAAAATTTCTGCAAGCAAGACTAAAGATGGTCGAATGATTGGTTTTGGTGATACTTATGCCTGCCATATGGCGCTGAAAGCCAAACTGGACACACCAGAAGCTTAATAAGCAGGGACAGCAAGAGGTTCGCCTCTTGCTGTTCTTTTTTATTGCATTCTCTCAGTCCAAATGGTATAGTGTAGTTACTAATAAAAGGAGGGCTCTGTCATGAAGTGTACAAAACGTATTGTTTCCCTGTTCCTACTATTAGCTGCAATTGTTGGATCTGCCGCCGCACTCACCACAATCCAAAATTCTTCCCCCAAAATCACCGCCGTTCTTAATGGTGATTGGGGAGAGGGGCGTCTTGTTATGCAAACAAACTTCGCAACTAATCTTTCAGACACAGCCATGCCAGCCGACTATGTTCGAATGTATCGTTCGACAAACAACGGAAAGTTTCAGGTAATGTCGCACACCTCACATAACGTTATTTATTCTTGGGATGAAGATAAAGAGCACGATCGCAAAACATTTATGTTTGACGATTTGTCGTGCAAAAATGGCACCTATTATCGATATAAGTTTGCAACAACAACCGTTGACCCTTCTACCGGCAAGCAGACTCCTGTAGCCTACAGCAACGTTAAAGCGCACTATTACCTAGAACCAATGTGCTCAAACCATCTGTCCATTAAAAACTCGGCGAACAAAAAAAGTATGACTATTTCGTGGAAAAAGCAGTGCAATCCCAAAGCGGACGGATACCAGCTTCGTTACTATTATTATACCCGCTATGCAACTCATCCCAAGGTTAGCAAACAGATCACCCGCACCGTAAAGGGTGCGAAGACATCCAAGTATACCCTCAAGCACCGTTCCCCCAACAAGCAATACTGGGTACAAATCCGCAGCTATAAGAAGTACAAAGGGACTACCTATTATAGCAACTGGAGTGATTATGAGGGTCGGTATCTATAAGTAGTTGAACCCCAGAAAGTTTCGGCTTTCTGGGGGTTCTTCTTTATCAGCTGGCATTTGGCGACATCAATTTCAATGACCGCAAAATTCAGAAGAAGCTGAACGATGTGGATTCCAGCATCTATACGGCATTTAAGGAAGCTCCGGCTTATAAAACCACTACGGATATGTACTTCCCGAAGGCATTCTGTGAGTCGCCGAGTACGATGATTGTTGCGGCGCAGCCTTGCAGAGACACCGACGACAAGACGTTCCTGCATCCGTATTGGTTCGGTGACGCAGCGTCGGATGCGGTCAGCATTTTCAATACCGACCTGTATACCAACGCTCAGTTCAAGACCGATCAAGACGTGTACGCCAAGTATCTGGCGGTTGGCAGATATTCTGCTAAGGCCGATTGGGCACGCGACTTTATTCTCAAGGCGCTGTCCTATAAGCGTGAAAACTATGTTGGAAACGTGGTTCTCAAGACGTACTTTATGAAGGAGTACAATCGTATTTTCAATACAGAGTTCGATATTACCAAGGGCTGGTGCTCTGAATTTGCCTCTGTAACGCTCCACGAGAGCAAGTTAGGGGATGGGATTTCTTATCCACATGAGATTTCTGTTCGTCGTTTTGTTTCTGAACTTTCAGACAAGCACCGTTTCTTCATGATTACCAAGGATAGTCTTGCCGCGGATTCCACGCACCCCTTTGTGCCAGCCACAAAGGATGCTACATTCGATAAATCGCATCCTGTCTTTGGTGCTATCCGGAAGTCTGATCAAAAGGATTTTCGTTTTTCCTGTACCAAGGCTACTGGTAATCCAGTAATTCCAGAAATTGGAGACATTATTTTCTTTAACACCTCAGCAACGTGCCACACTGGTATTGTCATCAATACCAATGGTAGTTATGTATTTACTGTAGAGGGCAATGTTTCCGAAGCAAGTGCTGGAATCGGCACTAAAACGGACAACACCGTTCTTCACCGCCGCAGAAAAATCACGGTCACGGAAGGTAATGTTGATCGCATGGTTGGTATCGGAAAGGTATATCAGTATCCTCAGGACTAAGATTCTGTAAACCATTATAACAAGGCAGCAAGAGGTTCGCCTCTTGCTGTCTCTTTTTATTGCTTTATTTTAATTGTGGTGCTATATTATAGTCAGTAACAAAAGGAGGTACTGTTATGAAGTATGCAAAACGTCTCGTTTCTTTGTTTCTATTGTTAGCTGTAACTGCTGGCTCGGTTTTTGCTTTCGACACTCCTGCGATACAGAGTATTTCTGTAAACGATTCTACTGCAACCGTACAAAATCCTAATCCCAAAATTACATCTGTTAAATTAGATCCCGATGTCGGTGGCAACACTCTTGCCGTGCGGACAAATTTTCAAATGCCTTTTGATGAAAATTCTGAATCGCCCTTAATGTATCGAGATGAATCGCCTTTGGTTTATCGTTCAGTAAATAACAAGACGTTCAAGGTAGTATCTACATCTACCAATCAACATTTCTATGCGTGGGAGCCATACCCTAAACAGAATACTCAAAAATTCGTATTTTATGACAATTCCTGCAAAAACGGGGTATATTATCGCTATAAATTTTCAACCATGCTGCGTAATTCCTCCACCGGAAAATGGTCTCCCATTGCACGCAGCAACATCAAATCATTTTATTTCCTTGACCCAATGAATCGTTGGGATATGCGTGTAAAAAACTCCAAAGATAACACTGCTATGACAGTTTCATGGAAGCGCAACTCTAAGGCAGATGGATACATGCTGTACTATGCATATATTCAGAAAAATGGTAAAGCCAAATGGTTTACTCGTAAAATTAAGGGGAATAAAACAACCAAGTTTACTCTCAAAAATCGCACACCTAACAAGCAGTATTATATCCAGATGCGTAGCTATAAAAAGTACAACGGCAAAACATATTATAGTGACTACAGTGACACCATGGAGCGTTACTAACTGCACTTTGACCCCAGAAAGTTTCGGCTTTCTGGGGTTTTTTATCGTTTTACGTCTGGTGACGCGGCGTCGGATGCGGTCAGCATCTTCAATACTGACCTGTATACCAACGCTCAGTTCAAGACCGATCAGGATGTATACGCCAAGTATCTGGCTGCCGGTAAGTATACCGCAAAGTCCGACTGGGCACGCGACTTTATTCTCAAGGCGCTGTCCTATAAGGGTGATGCTACGGTAGATTCAACGGATATTCAGACGTACTTCCTTGACCGCTATGATGAAATTTTTAATCATACGCGCACATCTGACGGCGGCTGGTGCTCGGAATTTGCTTCCGTCGTCCTGCATGAAGCTATGCAGGCTCCCATCAACGAGTATCCGTACAGCACTTATGTCAAGGGCTTCATCCAGCAGTTCTCGTATCCTGATCCGGAGCGACCGGCATACGATGATAAGAAGGTAAGCTCCAGCACGAGCAAGTTCTATCTGGGCACTTACAACCAGAAGGACAAAACAACCGCCTTCCATGTCGGCAAGATTGATTCTTCGTACAACGAGAACACCTATTACCATTACGGCGGTACCACCGATTCCGGAAATGATCTTCATTTCTCGTGCACCGAGCTTGGTATCAAAGATGTCACCCCGCAGATCGGCGACCTGATCTTCTTCGGTCATTCCAACTCCTGCCACACCGGCATTGTCATCAATGTCAACGGCAGCCATATCTTTACCGTAGAGGGTAATGTTGATGAACAGCAGGTACACGTCGGAACCAAGAAGGTCAACACTGTCCTGCATGTTCGCAGACGTCTGACCGGAACTAACCGTAATGAACTGGTCGGCATCGGCAAGCTTTACTAATTTATTTCGCTATTCCCTTTCATTTACCTTTTGGGGCGGGAGAGAAAATTCTCTCCCGCCCCGCTCCCTTTTCTATTTCAAGCTCTTGTGTTTCCCTCTGCATCATTGTATAATGTGAAAACAGAGTAACATAAAAGGAGGTTCTATTATGAAGTACACAAAACGTCTTGTTTCGTTGTTTCTACTGTTGTCAATCACAGCTGGTTCTACCATTGCACTGGCAGCAGAGAACGTACAAATCACTGCCAGTGATGTCGCCGCAGAGGACACAGCAGTCGTTCAAAACACTAACCTTAAAATCAAACTTACCTATCCTTCTATAGATGAATCTTCGGGTATTCTTATCCAAACCAATTTTCAGAAACCTACCAACTCTGCCGAAACCCCAGTATTATACCGATCCACAAATAACGGAAAGTTCAAGCCCCTTCCCAGCGGTTCCCGTCAAGTTTTCTATAGCTACTTTAATCTGAGCACTCATTCTGATGACGGTCCGTTAAAAATAGAAGATGACACATGCAAAAACGGCCGATTTTATCAGTATAAATTAGCGACTGTCATTACAAACCCTTCTACCGGAAAATCCTCTGTTGTCGCATATAGCAAAGTAAAATCTCGTTATTATCTTTACAGCATGACCTACGGTTTACTAGGTTATAAACGTTCCGTAAAAAAGAAGACCATAACACTCTCTTGGAAGAACCAGTATAATTCCAAAGCTGACGGCTACCAACTACGTTATTACCACGAACTCAAAAATGGTCAACATAGCAAAGTGGTAACTCGTACCATCAAGAACAAGCATACAACGAAGTATGTATTAAAGAACTGCATCTCTAATCAGCGCTATTTTGCTCAACTCCGTAGCTATAAGAAGTACAAAGGAACTACCTATTATAGCAATTGGAGCGAAGACCGTATCATTAATAGAGCAACACTAAATTAATATTAGCCCCAGGAAGTTTCGGCTTTCTGGGGTTTTTTTATCCTTTTACTTTCGGTGACGCGGCGTCGGATGCAGTCAGCACACCACAATCATCCATCCGGCAGTAGACTTCTTTCGCAATCTGCGGTATAATAAGCAAATACAGACGGTATTGGGCTGTCTTCGACTTTAACTATGTTTGTTAGGAAGGTTATAGATCATGTCGGATCTCCATGCACCGATTGGCGTGTTTGATTCTGGTATGGGTGGTATCAGCGTCCTCAAGGAGCTGGTACGGTTGATGCCAAATGAGAATTATTTGTTCTTTGGCGATTCCGCACATGCCCCCTATGGCATCCGTTCGGTGGACGAAGTAAAATATTTGACCCTGCACGCAGCGGAACATTTATTACAGCAGGGGTGTAAGGCAATTGTCATTGCCTGCAACACGGCGACCAGTGCGGCGATTTCTACCCTGCGTTCCCGTTGGCCAGAGCTGCCGATTATCGGCTTAGAGCCAGCGTTAAAACCCGCCGTACTCGCTTGTCCCGGCGGACGCGTTTTGGTTATGGCAACCCCGCTTACCCTGCGGGAGCATAAATTTGCCGCATTGATGCAGAAATATCAGCAGCAGGCGACGATTTTAACCCAGCCTGCGCCCAATCTCGTGGAATTTGTCGAGCGTGCTGAGCTGGATAGTTCCGAGCTTCTGCATTATCTGCACACCATTCTTCAGCCATATATAGACGAGCCGGTGGATAGTGTCGTTTTGGGCTGTACGCATTTCCCCTTTGCACAGAATATGATTCGGGAAGCATTGGGATATCCGGTTCGCTTTTTTGACGGCGGCGCCGGCGCCGCCCGCGAAACCTGTCGGCTGTTGGAACGCGCCGATCTGCGCAATCCCATTCTAGAACCCGGACACGTCCAGTTTGAAACCAGCGGCGATATTAACGAACGCCTGCCATTGTTTCAGTTCTTGTTGAATAAATAAGTGAAAAAAGAAAGGCTATTGTATCGAATTGCACGGTACAATAGCCTTTTTTGTGTTGGATTTTTCTTTCATTTTCTGCTGAGAATAGAGTGGTAAATCTTACAACTCTTAGCTCCCTTGTGCAAACGAGCCGCGTCATGCCAGTGGCATGTGAGCGAAGCGAACGCAGAACTGTCATCTGCTTTTGCATATGACGGAAGGGATTAAACTGTACACTTACATTCTATTTCCTCCGCTTCCACGTCCATCACATCCAATGTGCCGTTGATGGCACAGCGCAGGATAACCGTCACATACTCGGTAATATGCGTGCGGTCGCGCAGAGAGGGGTCATTCAGCGAAGAGAACAGGATGCCGCAGACCGCTTCGGTCAACAGCTCACATAAAAACCGCTTAAATTCCTCCGGAAAGTGCTTATTCTGCAGCTCTTCCGCTTCGCAGACAACCTGCTGCGCAATCCGAATGAACTCATCGTGAAAATAGTGGTATAGAATATCCCGTCCGACAGAGCGATAGATATTCAACAGAATCACTTCATTTTCTTCAATGTAGTCCAGCACAAAAGCAATCGCCTTGTCGTGCTCGCGAATCAGATGAAATTGGGAGAGAACGGACAGCGTATCCTGCTGAATCATCCAGTTGAGCAGATCATACACGTCGGTAAAATGATAATAAAAGGTTTTTCGGTTGACACCGCAGTCCCGCACCAATGCGCTGACGGTGATTTGAGAAAACGGTTGGCGGAGCATACGCTGTTTGAGTGCATCGGCAAAGGCCTGGCGGGTTTGCAGTCTGCTTTCTTCGTGAGTCATACGATTCCCTCCTGTCTATCTGATTAAATTATATCGAGACCCGCCAAAAAAAGAAAGAGAATTTTTGAAGTTTACCGGACAGCTGACCAGAATTGTCCGTCGTTTTTGAAAAACCACCATGCTATAATATAGGGCAAATAACATTTCGACGAGAGGAAGAGCAGGTAACAATGAAGCGATTGTTTCGACAGGTGGTGCGGCATAAAAAGACGGTAATGGCTGCGGTATTGGTGATTGCAGCGATTTGTGCCGTTTTGCGCGGCAAGGTAGGCGTCAACTATTCGATGACAGACTATCTGCCGGACGACAGCGCCTCGACGATTTCGTTGGACGTCATGGAGCAAGAGTTTGACGGAGCGATTCCCAATGCCCGCATTATGGTACGCGATGTGTCGCGGGCAGAGGCAATCCAGATTAAAAAACAGCTGAAACAGTGTACCGGCGTGACGGATGTCACTTGGCTGGATGATATGGTCAGCCCGATGATTCCGACGGCTGTGCTGCCGGATGACACGGTAGAAACCTATTATAAGGATGGAAATGCCCTGTATTCCGTCACAATTGATGAAGATCAGCGCAGCGAAGCGGTAAAAGAGCTGCACGAGGTAATCGGGGACGATAACGCCATGACGGGCGATATGGTATCCACGGCGATTGCGACTGAGAGTACGCTCAATGAGATCCGCATTATCAGTATCGATGCGGTTTTGTTTGTGCTGCTGGTACTGATTCTCACGCTAACCTCGTGGGTGGAGCCGATTTTGGTGCTGCTCGGGCTAGGTGTGGCGATTATCATCAACGCAGGCAGTAATTTGATTTTTGGAGAGATTTCCTTCGTCATCAATGCGGCGGGCAGTATCTTGCAGCTGGCGGTGTCGCTGGACTATTCGGTATTTCTGATCCACCGCTTTGAGCAGTGCCGAAAGGAGCACGACTCAGTGGAGGACGCCATGGTTGCGGCGCTGTGTCAGTCGGTCGGCTCGATTGCGTCGAGCGGCTTAACGACGGTTATCGGCTTTTTGGCGCTGGCATTTATGCGCTTCCGCCTTGGTCCGGATCTGGGCTTTGCGCTGGCAAAAGGTGTCGGTATCAGCCTGTTCGTGGTCTTTTTCTTCTTCCCGTGTGTGCTGCTGCTCGCGCAGAAATGGGTGCAAAAAACACGCCATCGTTCGTGGATGCCGAGCTTCCGCAAGCTGGGACGCGGTGTGTGCCGTATGATGATTCCGTGCGCGCTGATTCTGGCGCTTCTTGTCGTGCCGAGCTATGTGATTTCCAATAGAAACTCATTTTATTATGGTTCATCGCACATTTTTGGCGCGAATACCCAGCTGGGACGTGACACGCAGGCGATTGAGTACGCCTTTGGCAAGCAGGATACCTATGTTGTGCTGGTTCCGAAGGGCGATTTGCAGCAGGAAAAGAAGCTGTCGCAGGCGCTGCATGACATTCCGGAGGTCAAGAGCATTTTGTCCCGTGTGGATTATGTCGGACCGGCAGTGCCCAGCGCGTTTCTGGAGGGAGACGTGCTGTCCAAGCTGGAATCCAACCATTATACCCGTATGGTGGTGACGGTGGATGCCGAAGTAGACAGCGACGAAACGTTTGCCCTTGTCCAGCAGGTACGCAAGACGATCGCCAAATATTATCCGAAGGAGAGCTATCTGGCGGGTCAGGGCGTCAGCACCTGTGATTTGATGCTCACGACGACAGCGGATATGAAAAAGGTCAATGGCATTGCGATTGCGGCGGTGTTCTTCGTTCTGTTGTTTACGCTGCGTTCCCTGCCGCTGCCGATATTCTTAGTGCTGAGTATTGAGACGGCGACGTGGATCAATCTGTCTCTGCCGTATGTTCGTGGGACAATTGTGTTCTATATTTCCTATTTGATTATCAGTTCGGTTCAGCTGGGCGCAACCGTCGACTACGCGATTTTGTACACCAGCCATTACATGGAAAACCGGCAAAAGATGGGACGGCGGGAGTCGATTGTACAGACCACGCAGACCGTCACGGTTTCGATCTTGACCTCCGGCAGTGCACTGGCGGTGGTCGGATTCCTGCTCGGATTTTTCTCGACGCATGGCATTTTGAAGCAACTGGGTATGTTCCTCGGCATCGGCAGTCTGCTGTCGGTTGCTATTGTCCTGTTTGCGCTGCCGGGTTTGCTGTATCTCTTTGATGGATTGATTCGACGTCTGACGAAAAACGCTAATTTTGTTGTGGATTCGGTGCGTATATGAGTGTAGGGTTAGCCGACAACCCCTCTGTCACGGCGATGCCGTGACATCTCCCCTTACACAGGGGCGATATTGGTGCGTGCTATTTATATGTCTGTTCTCAGAGAAAATCTTACCGTCTATCGCAACATTGACATTCCGCACCTGCCTTGCTACAATACAAGGGTATTACGGAACAATGGAAGGTGTTATTATGTCAAAAACTGTAGCAATTGTCGGTCTGGGGTTGATCGGCGGCTCGTTTGCCAAGGCGTTTGCGGCGTATACCGATTACACGGTTATCGGCTTTAACCGCACGCGGGCAACGGCGGAGCAGGCGCTGGCCGACGGTGCCATTGACCGCATTGGTGAGCCGCAGGATTTACAGGAAGCAGATATCATTTTGCTGTCGCTGTATCCCAAGGCATCGGCGGATTTTATTGAAGACAACTGGCAGTATATCAAACCGGGCTGTATCATTACGGATGATTGCGGTATTAAATCGTATCTGGTAGATCGTCTTGTGCCACTGTGTCAGGAGCATGGATTTCACTATGTCGGCGGACATCCGATGGCGGGAAAAGAGGTATCCGGCTATAAAGCATCCACCGCGACACTATATCAAAATGCCAGTATGCTGCTTGTTCCGACGGATACTTCACCGCGTGATATTTTGGAGGAGGTCAAGACGCTATTCAGTCAGCTGGGCTTTGGACAGATTGTCGTCACGACGCCGGAACATCATGACCGCATGATTGCGTATACCTCGCAGCTGTGTCATGTCATTTCCAGTGCGTATGTCAAAAGCCAGGCGGAAACCGAGCATAAGGGCTACTCCGGTGGAAGCTATCGTGATTTAACGCGCGTGGCGTATTTAAACGAGACAATGTGGACGGAGTTATTTTTGGAAAATGCTCCTGCCCTCGTACCGGAAATTGATGAAGTCATTCAGCATCTGACGGAATACCGCGATACGATTGCGTCCGGTGACGCGGAGACCCTGCACCGCCTGCTGCGGGAGGGCCGCGAACGCAAGGAACGCTTTGGCTAAACAATAGAAAATATAGGGCTGTTGTGACCAATTTTTGTATCGCAACAGCCCTATTTTTGCGGAAATACCGCAAAATTAAATCAAATAAGATATATTATGTAAGGAAAATCAACACCGCATCTCCGGCACAACAAATCCGGGGAGGCGAACGGGATAGGGCTGTTCGGGAAAAATAGCGACATCGTCCTCCCAGTCGTCGGTTGGCCCCTCCATCTCATAACCAAGACTCTGCCGCAGACGAACCCGTGCTGCCTGACAATGACGAGATACGGTGGACTGAGAAACGCCCATTTCAGAGGCTATTTCGTTTTGCGGCATTCCTTCGAGAAAGTTGAGCACGAAGGCCTGATACTGGCGCGGGGTTAGTGTTTCTGCCATGCATTGCAGCAGCTGGCGACGCAGGACCATACCCGGTCTTGCTGAAGCGCACACGTTCTCGCTTGGCAGGTTTGGATGGGATACGTTTTTGTTTGTCATGAATTGCTCCTCCTTCTTTGGGCTTGTCGTAGTAATGCTGCATTTCAAAAGCAGTCTGCCGACCTTCGCCCGCCATCTGGTACAATACCGTGATACGGCGATGCAATAGCAGACGATCTTGGCAGGACGTCAGCTCACGTTCCTGTTGCTGAAGCTCGGCAATGCGCGCCTCTAAGGTGGCGACATTGGCGAGATATTCCTCCGCCATATCTTGTAATGCTTGCATACAAATTCCCTCCTTTTATGATTTGTGGTAAGAACAAACAATATAGCATTTGTTCTAAATTTAATATTAGAACACGTTTCGTGTGTTGTAAATAGCGAAGAATGTTGAAAACGGACGAATCGTGTGATATAATTCGATTAAATCAAAAAAAGGAGTGAAAATATGGTCGGAGAACGCATTCGCGCCCTGCGCAAGCAGGAGGGATGGAAGCAGGCGGAGCTGGCAAAACGGCTGGGTGTTTCCGCCAGCGCTGTTGGAATGTATGAAAATAATCGTCGGGAGCCGCCGCATCCGGTCTTGCTCAAGCTGAGTGATATTTTTCATGTGACGACGGATTATTTGCTGTGCAAATCAGAGAAAACAAGGCAAAAAGATCTAGAAGAGGAGTTGGACGCCCTGTATCAGCGTTTGCGAAAAGAGGATGTGCTGCTGTTTCGGGGACGTCCGGTGACGGAAGCGGAATTAAAACAAGTATTCCGCGCCGCCCGACTGGGGGCAGAACTGTTTTGGGAAGAAGGCTGTGCGGAGAAAAGCGGGTGAAGGAGTGTGCCGCAGGATGTAGCTGCAAGGATTAATCCCTTCCGTCAGATGCTGTGGCTACAACCTCCGTCAACCGATTTGATTATTCAATCGTAAGGGAGCTGAACGAACAGTTAGATCTTATTTTTCCTCTCTATGCTTAGAGTAAATCTTACTTTATACACAAAAACACCGCCGTGG
The DNA here is from genome assembly GCA_934532985.1 of uncultured Butyricicoccus sp. Lineage (GTDB taxonomy): Bacteria > Bacillota > Clostridia > Oscillospirales > Butyricicoccaceae > Butyricicoccus_A. Next base: position 74,119 of record CAKTAV010000008.1, read on the forward strand.
AAATCCACAGCGGTGCTATTTTTTACTTTTTTCGATACATCTGGAAAAACTGCTTAATATACGTCAGACACTCATGGCAGAGCTTTTGCATCTGTTCCGTGTCATTAGGGGAATGTACGGCCTCATGCAGATATCCCATAAACAGATACCGCGGCACTTCAATCAGCCCTTCCAAGTCATCCTTTTGAAAATATCCCGCCGTGCAGCACTCCTGCAATGCGATACGGCAGCGCTCTTCAAAGCTGCCGCTCATAATGACATTCTTCCAGCTTCCGTCGAAGCCCTCCAGCTGTTCCGGATACATCTCATAATATTCCTTAGCGACACCGGGCAAGCGGTCGCGATTCACACCAAAAAACATCTGGTCAAATACCAAAATGTTCTGAAACGCATTTTCGCAAAAGAGCTCCCACGACTGAATCAAATTTTCGTAGCTGTCCTGTGTCTTTTGAACCTGCATCCGCATCTCCAGCAGATATTCTTTCAGAATCGAGAGCGAGGCAAACATGCACAGCTCGTTCAAATCCTCAAAGTGACGATAGATATTGGCCGGATTCATGCCAATCATGCCCGACACGCGGCGCGCGGTCACGGCCTCCAACCCTTCTTGTTCCATCACCGCAATTGCGGCGTCAATATAGCGCTTTTTTACGCTTTCTTTTTCGCTGTCCTTTGCTATCATGCTTCGACTCCTCTCTATCGTTACTTTTAGTATAACACGTCATAAACGCGTTTACAAGTGCGATTTTCTCCGCTCAAAAAAACAGGGCAAGCTCCTGCTTGCCCTGAATGGTTTTTCTCCATCTACCAGCCGTACTATTTACGAAGCGTGGTTCAGCGTGTACTCCAGCTCATCCATCGCCTGCTTTGCCTCTATCAGGAAGCAGTGATTTCTCTTCTGATACAGCAGCACAGCCTGCGGCTTGTAGCCGCGCACAATCATGTTCTTGTAATCGTTCATCTCAATTACCTCTCTTACCCAAATTTTACTCAAATTTCTTGCCTATGGCATGGAAAAAACAGGCTCAATGCGAAACCTGTTTGATTGCACACGGGTTCCTCGCCCGCCTTACTCTCCCCTTTGAGAGCGTACTCAGTGTAACATAGCGCGAATCCCCTGTCAATAGCATTTGTGATAAAAATTTCACAAGACTTGTGAAATTTTTATCCAATGTTTCGCTCTCAAAAGGGAACATAGCTAGTATGCCGCAAAATTCACGATATTATTTGTAAAAGTGACCAGTCGGATTGTCTAATTTTTGTCACAATTTGCTTTAACTCTCACATCTTATTCCTCAAATGCAGCGCGTTTGACGGCAAAAAAGAACCATCCGCTTCCTGCACTGGCAAGAGACGAATGGCTCAATGGTTTGTATTTACTTTTTGGACGCTTTCAATCGTGCCATCGCACGGGCAATGGCCGCCTTGGAGCGGTAATACTCCTGTATGCTCTGCTTCTGGCGCATGCGTTCCTCGGCTCGCTCCAGCGCACGCTCGGCACGAGCGCGGTCGATCTCGTCCGGACGCTCTGCAGTGTCTACCAGTAAAATCGCATAATCCGGCATGATCTCCGCAAAGCCCATGCTGACGACAACCTCATTCCACGTGCCGTCCACACAATAGCGCACGGTTCCCGGCTCCAATGCGGTAACCACTGGCTCATGACCGGGCTGTACGCCGTACTGTCCGTCAATCGCCGGCATGATAATGCCTTCCGCCGGTCCGCTGTAAAACTTCTTTTCGGGCGTAATAATCTCCAGCTCGATCGTCTTGCTCATCAAACCGCCCCCTGTGCGCGTGCCTTTTCACGCATTTCATCCACAGTACCTACCATGGAGAACGCCGACTCCGGATACTGATCCAGCTCACCGCCGAGCAGCGCCTCAAAATCGTTGATGGTGGTCTCCAGCGGGACATAGCGTCCTTCCAGGCCGGTGAACATCTGCGCAACAAAGAACGGCTGGGAGAAGAACTGCTGCATACGGCGTGCACGATCTACCGTGCGGCGATCCTCTGCGCTCAGCTCTTCCATACCGAGGATGGCGATGATGTCCTGCAGCTCGCGGTAGCGCTGAAGCAGCTCCTGTGCGCCGCGGGCAACCTTATAATGACGGTCGCCGACGATGTCCGGCTCCAGAATACGGGAGGTGGACTCCAGCGGGTCAACGGCCGGATAAATACCCTGCTCAACAATCTTACGCGACAATACCGTCGTCGCATCCAGATGAGCGAACGTTGTCGCCGGAGCCGGGTCGGTCAAGTCATCCGCCGGAACGTAAACCGCCTGTACCGACGTGATCGCGCCGTCACGGGTGGAGGTAATACGCTCCTGCAATGCGCCGACTTCCTCCGCCAGCGTCGGCTGATAGCCTACGGCGGACGGCATACGGCCCATCAGTGCCGAAACCTCCGAACCTGCCTGTACATAACGGAAAATATTATCAATAAACAGCAGTACGTTCTGCTTCTGGCGGTCACGGAAATACTCCGCCATGGTCAGACCGGTCAGAGCGACGCGCATACGCGCTCCGGGCGGCTCGTTCATCTGGCCGAACACCAGCGCAGTTTTGCTCAATACGCCAGATTCACCCATCTCGCGCCACAGGTCATTGCCCTCACGCGTGCGTTCGCCAACGCCGGTAAAGATCGAGTAGCCGCCGTGCTCCGTGGCAATGTTTCGAATCAGCTCCTGAATCAAAACCGTCTTGCCGACACCGGCGCCGCCAAACAGGCCGATCTTACCGCCGCGTGCATATGGCGCCAGCAGGTCAATCACCTTGATGCCGGTCTCCAGAATCTCTGTCGTCGGGCTTTGCTGGGCAAAGGACGGCGGATTGCGATGAATCGACCACTTCTCCTGTGCGTCAACCGGGCCCTTTTCGTCAATCGGCTGACCCAAAACGTTAAACATACGTCCCAGCGTGCTTTCGCCGACTGGCGTCTCTATCGGCTGACCCGAAGCGATAACCGTATCGCCCCGGCCTAAGCCTTCACTTGGCGACAGCATGATGCAGCGAACGGTATCGCCGCCGACATGCTGTGCAACCTCCATTACCTGCTCCTTGCCGTTGAGTTCAACGGTCAGCGCTTCATTGATCTCCGGCAGCTTGCCGCCGCTGAATTCGACGTCAACAACCGGACCAAGCACCTGCGCCACAGCGCCTTTCAATTCCATGCTTTGTTCCTCGCTTTCTATGCACGGCGTCCGTCCGCCTGAAAACGAACGGTTCGTGTCGGCTTTTCCCGGCGGCGCGGCGGACGTTCCTTCGTCTGTCGCTGCGAACCGCCGACAATTTCCGTAATCTCCTGCGTAATCGCCGCCTGACGTGCGCGATTATAGCGCAGCGACAAATCCTTCAGCATATCGCGTGCGTTGCTGGTGGAGGAATCCATCGCCATCATGCGGGCGTTCTGCTCCGAGCAGAACGACTCGACCAGTGCGCCAAAGACGACACCCTGTACATAACTCGGCACAATGTGTCCCAGTACCTCACGGGCACTCGGCACATAGGTCATCGTCTGGAGATACGGTTTCTCTGCCTCATCCGGACGCGGCTTCCATACAAACGCGTCCTTATCCAGCGGCAGCAGCTTCTGCACCTTCGGCTTCAGCTTCATCGGTGTAACCATCTCGGTATAGATGATATACACTTCGTCCAACTCGCCCGTGCGATACATCTTGATGATCTGCTCGGCGATGTCGCGCGCACGGCGAACCGTCGGGTCCTGTGCCGTATACAGGAACTCACCATCTGCCGGCACACCGCGCTCCGTAAAGTACACGCGGCCCACCTGACCGATTAAAAACAGCATCGGCTGCTCTGTGTTCTTCAGCCGCTCTTCCGCCAAGCGCACGATATTGTGGTTGTATGCACCCGCCAGTCCCTTGTCACCGGTGATGACGATATATCCGACCTTGTGCGTGGCAATGTGCTCGCGCTTATCCAGATAGATGTGATTCATCTCCGGGGAGTGATACAAAATATCCGCAATCGTCGCGGTGATTTTCTTGAAAAACGGCTGTACATTGTTCAGCTGCTGCCGTGCCTTGCGCAGCTTGGAGGACGAAATCAGGTACATCGCGTTGGTGATCTTCAGCGTCTGTTCCACGCTGTCGATGTGGGTGCGAATTTCCTTTAATCCTGCCATGATGTGCTCACCTGCTTTTTGTACGCTTCGAGTACCTTGCGGATTTCTTCACCCGCCGTTCCCGGCAGCGTACCGGTGGACTGAATCTCCTTCACCAGCTCCGGCTGCTCGTCTTGCAGCGCATCCGCAAAGCCCTGTGCAAACTCGTTGACTGTCTTGAGCGGTACGTCATCCAGCAGCTTGTTGGTGGCGACGTACAGAACGACGGCCTGTCTCCAAACCGGCATCGGATGGCACAGCGGCTGCTTGAGCACCTCCATCAGGCACTTACCGTGATCCAGTGCCTCGCGCGTCTCCTGATCCAGATCCGAGCTGAACTGGGTAAATACCTCCAGCTCGCGGAAGCGGGCCAGGTCAATACGCAGCGTACCGGACGTCTTTTTGACCGCCTTGGTCTGGGCGGCGCCGCCGACACGCGATACCGACAGACCGACGTTGACCGCCGGACGCTGACCGGAGAAGAACAGGTCATTTTCCAGATAAATCTGGCCGTCCGTGATGGAAATAACGTTGGTCGGGATGTACGCCGATACGTCGCCCGCCAGCGTCTCGATAATCGGCAGAGCCGTCATGGAACCGCCGCCGTATTCCTTGGTCAAGCGGCAGGCGCGCTCCAGCAGACGGGAGTGCAGATAAAATACGTCGCCCGGATATGCCTCACGGCCCGGCGAACGGCGCAGCAACAGCGACAGCGTGCGGTAGGCAACCGCGTGCTTGGACAGATCATCATATACAATCAGGACATCCTTGCCCTTGCTCATGAAGTACTCGCCGATGGCGGCGCCCGCATACGGTGCAATGTACTGCTGCGGGGCGGAGTCCGCCGCCGTTGCCGCAACAATAATGCTGTAATCCAGCGCGCCGAATTTCTCCAGCGTGCCGCGCAGGCGTGCAATCGTCGATGCCTTCTGGCCGATGGCAACGTAAATACAAATCATGTCCTGCCCCTTTTGGTTCAGGATGGCGTCGATCGCAATCGACGTCTTACCGGTCTGTCGGTCGCCGATAATCAGCTCACGCTGTCCGCGTCCAATCGGTACCATGGCGTCAATCGCCAGAATACCGGTCTGCATCGGCACGGTAACCGGCTCACGGCTGACAACGCCGGACGCCTCGTGCTCAATCGGACGGGTTTCGGTGGTCTCGACCGGGCCGAGTCCGTCAATCGGCTCGCCCAGAGCGTTTACCGTGCGTCCCATCATCGCTTCACCGACCGGAACATCCGCCGCGCGTCCGGTGCGCTTGACCGTCGAGCCTTCATGCAGACCCGCCTCACTGCCAAGCAGAACGACGCCGACGCTGTCGCGTTCCAAATTCAGTACGATACCGCGCACGCCGGTCTCAAACTCGACCAGCTCGCCGTATACGGCACGATCCAGTCCGTAGATCGTGGCGATACCGTCGCCGATTTCCAATACCGTACCGGTCTCGGCACGCTGGGTACGGTTATCATATTGTGTGATCTCCTCGCGGAGAATTGAAAGTATCTCATCGGAATGGTTCAATCTAGTCACCCCTCTTGCAGGCTTTGTGCGAGGGCCCGAAGCTGTCCGCGCACACTCTTATCATAGGTCACCCCGTCTATTTCAAAGGTAAAGCCGCCAAGCACCTCGGGGTCGATCACAATTTCAAAGGTAAGGGTCTGGTAGCCGTGCCGCTTGCACAGCAGCTTCGCCAGTGCGCTCAGCGCCTCGTCGCCGGGGTCGCGCGCGCACCGTACCGTACACAGTCCCTCACCGCGTTCCTTCATCTCTAACCGCCGGTACTGCTCCGCAATTTCCGGAAGCAGCGAAAACCGGTTTTTTTCTGCCAGAACCTCATAAAACCGCAGCAGATGCTCGTCGTTTGTGAAGTCCGGCAGACGACGTAGCACCGCCGTTTTTTCCTTCGGCTCAACCGCCGGAGAGCACAGCGCCTCCCACAGCGGCTGATTTTCGGTCAGATAGGCCATGGTCACCCGCAGACTCTGCCGGGAGCATCCGGCCTCTCGCAGTGCGGCGGCGTAATTGGTCGCAGCCGTGCTCATACCTCGTCACCCGCTTCGTCTAAGAACGAATCCAGCATCGCGCGGTCGGTGTCGGCATTCAGCGTGTGCTGCGATACCTTCGCCGTGGTCATGAGTACCAGCGCGGCGATTTCGCTCTTCGCCTGTGCCATCATCGCGGCGTGATCCGTCTCGCGCTGACGTGCCGCCTGCTCATTCAGACGTTGTACGTCCTGCTCCGCCTCGTCCATACGGCGGCTGTACGCCAGCTCGGCCCGCTTCTGCGCCTCTTTGATGATACGCGCCGCTTCACCCTGCGCCTCTGCCAGCTGCCGTGTGTACTCTTCCTTTTCATGCTCCGCATCTTGCAAACGGGCGTCCGCCTGATCCAGCGTATCCGCAACGCTCTTCGCCCGGTCATCCATCATTTTGGTGACGGGGCCGAACAGGAAGTGTCTCATCAGCAAATACAGGATCAACAGGTTGACGAACACCCAGATGATTTGCGTGTTTAAATTCAGAATCATCTGGTAACGCCTCCGATCAGCCCATGAAGATCAGCAGGATACCAATCAGGAAGCCGTAGATAGCGGTTGCCTCTGCCAGCGCACAGCCAAGAATCAGGTTCTTGCTGATCTGTCCCGCCGCCTCCGGCTGACGTGCGATGGCCTCCGAAGACTTTGCCGTGGCAAAACCAATGCCCAGACCTGCACCAATACCAGTCAATACCGCAATACCTGCGCCAATTGCTACACTCATTTTTCGTTCCTCCTAAAAATATAGATTGAATAATGTAATACAAAAAATATCGTTTGTTTCGTTTGCTTACTCCAGCGACTCCGCCAAGAACAGTGTCGTCAGGAATACAAAGACCAGCGTCTGAATCAGTCCGTCAAAAATATCAAAGTACAGACTGAACGGAATCGGCAGTACCACTGGGAATACCAGCTTAATCAGCTCCATAATAACGAAGCCGGCGAAGATATTACCGAACAGTCGCATACACAGCGACAGCGGACGAATGCCGATTTCCAGCACGTTCAGCGGCGCGACAATCGCAACCGGATGTGCAAACTGTTTGAGGCCGCCGGTCAGTCCGTGATAACGGAATCGTGCGCCATAGATCAATACCGCACTCATAATGGCCAGACCCGCCGTGACGTTCAAATCCTTCGTCGGCGGCGCAATGCCCACCAGACCGGACAGATTTGCCAGCGCCAGATACAGTGCAATCGTACCCAAATACGGGGCAAACGCACGCCAGTATTTTTCGCCCAGCGTGTCCTTGCAGAAATTATTCATAAACCCGACAAAGGCCTCCGCCACAATTTGCTTGCGTCCCGGCCGCTGCTTCAGGTCATGCGTCAGCCAAATCGCCAGCGCAACCAGAATCAGCATGATTCCCCACGTGACCACCGTTGACTGCGGTACCGGAATTCCGCCGAACAACGGAATTTCAAAGGCAACCTTATTTTGCAGCAGCTCATTCAGCTCTGATTTGATGCCCTCCAATGCTTCTCACACCACCTTTTTTCGGAATCTGACCCTATTTTAGGTGCGAAGTTACCCATTCGCAACCTTTCGAAAGTTAAAAAACGACTTAAGAAAGTAAAAAAAGGCTTAAAAAAGTATAAAAATCCAAATGATATTCTTTAACACAATCGAAATTTGCCGATTCCTCACAAATATGATATGATAAAAAAGAAATACTATCGCGAGGTATTTGGATTTATGGCAAGTAATACAACGTCTCAATCCACCTTATACGGGCAGATCCGCACCATGCTGCTACTCGGTATTATACTAACCCTGCTGCTGTCGCTCGGCGCAAGCTTTGCGCTGAGTCTGTCGCAGGAGAGCCGCGCCCGTGACCAAGCACTCATCAGCGCAGCACAGGTTGCCGCCAACGCCCCGACATTGATGGATGAATTTGACGCGGGGCAGATTGCGGGCTACAGCCGCCGCACGGTGGTCAAGGTTTCCAACGTCGATGTATTTGCCGTCTATGACCGGAATGGCAAAGCGATTGCGTTTTACGACCTCGCATCCGGTTCAGATGATCCCTCCGCTTTGCAGCCGCTGAGCAAGCATGTGATGAATTACTTCTCCGGTGGAGAGGATACGTTGCTGTATAACGGCGAAGCACCGCTCGGCACGGATCGCTGCGCCTATGCCACGGTCTATGACCGCGATGGAAAGCTGATCGGCTTTGCCATGGCGGGTATTTATATGCGCTCCATTCGCCGCGTCGTGCTGCGTATGCTGTTATTTCATCTGCTTGCCGGCGCCGGCGCACTGCTCATCGGCGGCTTTTTGAGCCTGCACCTGTCGCGGCGCATCAAGGATGAGCTGCTTGGCTATGAGCCGGATGTGTTCCGCAAGCTGTTTTTACAGCGCACCGATATTCTGGACGCGCTGGATGAAGGCATGCTTGCGATTGATGAGGACGCCAACGTCATCTATATCAACCGCGCGGCCTCGGATATGCTACGCATCGCGCAGAGCGACGCTCTCGGGCAGCCGCTGGCGGCGATTTATCCGCGCTCGACGATTGCGCGCGTCATGCAGACCGGAGTGGCAGAATATAATATCAGTTTGGAGTCCATCACCCATGTCTCAGTCATCTCGGACCGCATTCCGCTGTACCGCAACGGAAAAATTGAGGGCGCGATTGCCATTTTCCGCAACCGCACCGAGGCGACCAAGCTCGCGCAGGATCTCACCGGCGTACAGCACATTGTAGAAGCGCTGCGCGCCTATACCCATGAATTTACGAATAAGCTGCATGTCATTCTCGGTCTGCTGCAATTGGGCGAAACCAAACGCGCCGAGGAATATGTACTGAGTATCACACAGACCCGCGTGCAGTCGATTGATTATATCAGCGACCGCATTCACGATCCGTCTGTCGCCGCCCTGCTCATCGGCAAGGCATATCGCGCGGCGGAGCTGAACATTCGCTTTACCCTTGATCCAAGCAGCGTTCTGCTGGGAAATGGACAATATATGCCGGTTTCCGGTCTGATTACCGTCCTTGGCAATCTGATCGAAAACGCCTTTGACGCCATGCGCACCGCCCCAGCAGACGTTCCCAGCGAGGTCACTGTCAGCATTCGCGAGGGCAAGCGCGGCCTGCTGCTCAGCGTGGACGACACCGGCCCGGGCATCCCGCCGGAAATCCGCGACCGGATTTTCCAGCGCGGCTTTTCCACCAAGGGCGAGGGACGCGGTACGGGACTGGCGCTCGTGCGCGATGTGATTGAGGCCTATCACGGCACGATCCGCGTGGAATCCGAGCCGGGCGTCGGCACTTCATTTATCATCACGCTGTCCGGAAATTAACAGCCTGTGGAAAACTCTGTGGTTTTCGCGCTAAATCTATATCATATACACAACAGGAGAGTTGAACTTTGTATCGTACCGTTATTATTGAGGATGATCCGGTTATCACCCTTCTCAACCAACGTTATATTGAAAAAGATTCTCGGTTTACCGTCGTGCGCACCTTTTCCGCCGCGCATACGGCTCTGTTTTGGCTTCGCCGTAATCCGGTGGATCTGATTATTTTGGATGTTTATATGCCGCAGATGAACGGTCTGGATCTGCTACGCGCTCTGCGCACGGAGGGCGTGGACGCGGATGTCATTATGGTCACCTCTGCCAACGACGCCGCCACGATTGAAGCGTTTATGCGACTCGGCGTGACGGACTATCTCATCAAGCCGTTTGGCTATGAGCGCTATCAGTACGCGCTGGAGACCTTCTGCAACCGCCGCTCCGCGATTCACGACGGACGGTATACGCAAAATGAGCTGGACAACGCCCTGCTGCATGTTCCGGCACAGGGCATCGGCGCGGTTGCACCGCCCAAGGGCTTGCAGCCGCAGACACTGGAGAAAATTGAAACCTATCTGCGTGAGCATCCGCAGGAGGGACATACCTGTGATGACATCGCGTCACATGTCGGTCTCTCCGTCGTCACTGTACGTCGATATGTCAATTATCTTGTAGAACAGCATACCATCCTCAGCGATATGGATTATAATACCGGCGGACGGCCGTGTATTCTGTATCGGATTGAAGAGGGATGAGAAGTTATATTGTACTTAAAAAGGGTCTGTTGCGTCGTTTGCAACAGACCCTTTTCATTATATCGCGTTTTACGTCTATTCTCAGAGTAAATCTTACTGTCTTTAGCTTCCTTGTGCAAACGGGCCGCGTTGTGCCGGTGGCACATGAGCGTAGCGAAAGCGGGATGGATTTGCGAAGCAAATCCTGAGGGATTGTACGCTTACATCAAGATCTGAGCTAACCGTTAGCCGACAACCCCTCTGACGCAGCAAGCTGCGCCATCTCCCCTTGCACAGGGGCGATTTTAGTGTGAACTTTTCACTGCCTATTCTCAGCGTAAAGCTCACCTTCCCCATCTCTCTCAACCAAAAAAGTCCCCGATACTAAGTATCGGGGACTCATTAAAATTTTGGGGATTACAAGTATCGCTTACTTAGCAGCCTT
>CAKTAV010000009.1 GCA_934532985.1 uncultured Butyricicoccus sp.
TGGCCGGACTTGAACCGGCACGGTTGCCCACACGCCCCTCAAACGTGCGCGTCTGCCTATTCCGCCACAGTCGCATATTAACTTATCCGTCGGATGTGCTTTTGATGAGGGTTGCTGTTGCACATCGTTCAGCGACAGAAATTATTATATACAGGTGTTAGGCAAATGTCAACCGGTTTTTCGAAAAAAATCGAAAAAATAAAGGTGGAAAAAGTTAGTAGTGTCAAATTTTTTGGAATACTTCTAAAAAATTCGCAAAATCGCTTGACAAATGGGTGGATGAAAAGTATACTAAATTCGTAAACAAAAGCAGGAGGCAAGACAATGCGAATCACACATGCAGCGGATTATGCAATTCGGCTGACATATTGTTTGGCAATACACGACACAGTCATGGGAACAAAAGCGATTGCGGAGGAGACTGGTGTAAGCCTACGGTTTGCATTGAAAATTCTGCAAAAACTGGTGCAAAGCGGAATCGTCGTTTCGTTCCAGGGCAAAAAGGGCGGCTATAAACTCAACCGTGCGCCGCGAGATATCTCAATCGGTGAGATTGTAGAGATTATTGACGGGCCGGTGGAAATTAACCATTGCCTGAGTGAATGCTTTGATTGCACACGCATCGGTGACAAAAAAACGGAATGCGGATTTCATCAGGCATTTCAATCGGTAAATGCGGCAATTCGTCAGCAGTTGTATGCGCTGACATTGGACCAGTTTGTTCCGGAAAACGGTGACAAACCGGATAATACACAAGAAGAAACACACAATCTATAAAAGAATCAATTTATTCTAGGAGGAAATTATTATGGCTAAGTTCGTATGTTCGGTATGTGGTTATGTTTATGAAGGCGATGCGGCTCCGGAGCAGTGCCCGGTATGTAAGGCGCCGGCTTCTGCATTCAAGGAGCAGGTTGGCGAGATGAAGCTGGCAGCAGAGCATGAGTACGGTGTTTACGCACAGACCGTAAAAAACAATGACAAGATCAGCGAAGAGGACAAGAAGTATATCTTCGAGCAGCTGATGGCTAACTTCAACGGCGAGTGCTCGGAGGTTGGTATGTACCTGTGCATGGCTCGCATCGCACATCGCGAGGGCTATCCGGAAATCGGCCTGTACTGGGAGAAGGCTGCGTTCGAGGAAGCAGAGCATGCAGCAAAGTTCGCAGAGCTGCTGGGTGAGGATCTGGAGCCGAACATGAAGGCGACCACCAAGGACAACCTGGCATGGCGTGTTGACTGCGAGTACGGCGCTACCGCAGGCAAGTTTGATCTGGCTCTGTGCGCAAAGAAGAACGGTCTGGATGCAATCCATGACACCGTTCATGAGATGGCTCGTGACGAGGCTCGCCACGGCAAGGCGCTGAAGGGTCTGCTGGATCGTTACTTTGGCTAAGTTTGTTCTCGGGCTTCGGATAGAAGTGATTAGAGAAAATTAGATAACTCACAAGAGCGGAGAGGATTTCTCTCCGCTCTTTTTTGCGTGATGACGGTAATAACGGCAAAAAAACACATAAAATTCGGCAAAATGACGTTAAAAAACCGAAACATCGGTTCCGATTTGGCGAATTTCATGGTAAAATAGAAGCAGAAATGATAAAATGCCTTGAAGGAAGGAGGAAAACAGGATGGCCGGCAGAAGCAATTATTCCTATCAGGTCAGACAAGTAAACGAGAAAAAAGGATTTGGGTGGAGCAAACCAAGCGGCACGGATGCGATGGCAGAGATCAATGGATGCGGCGTTATCATTGCCTTTTTCATTGTCGTCTGCGGCTCGGGCTGTGCGCTGTGGCTGCTGCGGCATGCGATGAGCGGAGCAGGAGCGGTTACCTTTGTGTTTAGCATTGCACTGGCGATCGTCCTGTTTGCTGTTATGAGCGGTATGGCGTGGACAACGCTGCGACAGTTCTGGGAGCAGAACCGAAAAGAAGCCGTGGTCGTGACGGCGATTTCCTTTACGGCGGCCGCGATTATCGGTGCGGCAATTGGATTGTCGGTTCCGCTGACGATAGTGATGATGTAATTTGGATATATAATAAGGGTCTGCTGCGTGTGCGGCAGACCCTTTTGTGTCGGGATATATGGTAGGGTTGTCTGTGAAAATAGAGAGGAGGCAGGATAGAATTGTTAAATTGAATCCCTTCAGTCGTCGCTGCGCACCAAAGGCGTCCCTTGCATCAAGGGACGCCTTTGGTGCGTGCCAGCTACGTGTCTGTTCTCAGAGTAAATTCTATCGCATCTCGCAACCTCTCCATCCGAAATACGGCAAACTATCACCAACTTCAAAAACCTGCGAAAAAGTGCAGAAAAACACGGAGTTTGCGGCAAAAATACTAAAGAAAAACAAAAATACCTCGCCGTTTTGGCGAGGTTGACAGGGGGCTGTGATTGACAACAAGTCAAAAACATGGTAAAATAACATAGTTTCCGTCTACGCGAGATGGAAACTTACCCCAAATACATTGTAGCATCTTTCACGAAAAGATGCAAGACAAAAGAGAAAAAAATTGATACGCAGCCAGGCGTATCACGATATTATACGAAACGGAGTGATGGATACAGTATGGCAAATGAAGCAACGATCAACGGTGTTCATGTCCATGACGTCCAGTTGGGACGCGTCACCAGAAAGAGCTTTGCCAGAATTCCGGAAATTCTGGATATGCCGAATCTCATCGAGATTCAGAAGAAATCCTATGAGTGGTTCCTGACCGAAGGCCTGCGTGAGGTATTTACTGATGCGGCAGCGATCACGGACTACACCGGCAATCTGGAGCTGTCGTTTATCGACTATCATCTGGATGAAGAGCCGAAGTTCAGCGTAGAAGAGTGCAAGGCCCGCGATGCAACATATGCCTGCCCGCTGCGTGTCCGCATGCGTCTGCGTTACCGCGAGACCGGCGAGATCAAGGAGCAGGAGCTGTTCATGGGTGATTTCCCGCGCATGACGGATTCCGGTACCTTCATCATCAACGGCGCGGAGCGTGTTATCGTATCGCAGATCGTCCGTTCTCCGGGCGTATACTACGGCATGACGCTGGACAAGACCGACAAGCCGCTGCTGTCCTCCACGGTAATTCCGTACCGCGGTGCCTGGCTGGAATATGAGACGGACTCCAACGACGTATTCTATGTCCGTATTGATAAAAACCGCAAGCTCCCGATCACTTCCTTCATCCGTGCCATTGGCGTAGAAACCGACGCGGAGATCAAGGAGATGTTCGGCGAGGACGAGCGCATTGTGGCAACGCTGGAAAAGGACGCTGCCAAGACCGCGGAGGAAGCGCTCATCGAGCTGTACAAGAAGCTGCGTCCGGGCGAGCCGCCGACGGTAGAGTCTGCGCGCAACCTGATTAACGCACTGTTCTTTGACACCCGCCGCTATGATATTTCTGCGGTAGGCCGCTACAAGTACAATAAGAAGCTGAACATTGCCCGCCGTATCACGGGACGCACGCTGGCACAGCCGGCCGTCGATCCGATGACCGGCGAGATCATTGCCGAAGAGGGCGAGGTTTTGACCCGCGCCAAGGCGCAGGAGATCAGCCGCCGCGGTGTACACGGTGTTGTCGTTCTGGACAACGACGACAACGAGGTCAAGGTATTTTCCAACGGCATGGTTGATCTGAAGGACTTCGTTTCCTTTGATCCGGAAGCCGAGTGCGGCATCAAGGAAAAGGTTCGCTTTGTTGTACTGAAGGAGCTGCTGGAGCAGAACCTGAGCGACGAAGAGCTGATTGAAAAGATCAAGGAAGCACATGACGACCTGATTCCGAAGCACATCATCGTGGATGATATGCTGGCCTCCATCTGCTATCTGCTGAATCTGGGCCACGGTATCGGCACAACGGATGACATCGACCATCTGGGCAACCGTCGTCTGCGCTGTGTTGGTGAGCTGCTGCAGAACCAGTTCCGCATCGGCTTCTCCCGCATGGAGCGTGTCATTCGTGAGCGCATGGTGATTACCGATTTGGACGTTGTCACCCCGCAGTCTCTGATTAATATCCGTCCGGTTACCGCAGCGATCAAGGAATTCTTCGGTTCCTCTCCGCTGTCCCAGTTCATGGACCAGACCAACCCGCTGGCAGAGCTGACGCACAAGCGCCGTATGTCTGCCCTTGGCCCGGGCGGTCTGTCGCGTGACCGTGCATCCTTCGAGGTTCGAGACGTACACTACAGCCATTACGGCCGTCTGTGCCCGATCGAGACCCCGGAAGGTCCGAACATCGGTCTGATTTCCTATCTGGCAACCTATGCGCGTGTCAATGATTTCGGATTTATCGAGGCGCCGTATCGCCGCATCGATAAGGAAACCGGCAAGGTTACCGATCAAGTTGAGTATCTGACGGCGGACATTGAGGACGAGTATACTGTTTGTCAGGCATATGAGCCGCTGGACGAAAACGGCTGTCTGGCCAATCCGCGTATCACCTGCCGCCGCCGCGATGAAATCGTCGAAGTAGACCGCCATGAGGTCGATCTGATGGACGTTTCGCCGCGTATGATGGTATCCGTAGCAACCGCGATGATCCCGTTCCTCGAGCACGATGACGCAAACCGTGCACTGATGGGCGCGAACATGCAGCGTCAGGCAGTACCGCTGCTAAAGACGGACTCTCCGGCGGTTGGCACCGGTATGGAATACAAGTGCTGTGTCGATTCCGGCATTGTTCCGCTGGCAGAGGGCGACGGCGTGGTTACTCGTGTCACCGCGCGCGAGGTCAGTGTTAAGTACGACGCGATGGGCGAAAAGACCTATCAGCTGACCAAGTTCCTGCGTTCCAACCAGTCCACCTGCATCAACCAGCGTCCGATCGTTTCGCTGGGCGAGCGCGTCAAGAAGGGCGACGTTCTGGCAGACGGTCCGTCTACCTGCAACGGCGAGGTCGCACTGGGCAAGAATGCGCTGATCGGCTTCATGACCTGGGAAGGCTACAACTACGAGGACGCCGTACTGCTGAACGAACGTCTGGTTCGCGACGACGTATACACCTCGATTCATATTGAAGAATACGAATCCGAATCCCGTGACACTAAGCTGGGACCGGAAGAAATCACCCGTGATATTCCGAATGTCGGTGAGGACGCGCTGCGTGACCTCGACGAGCGCGGCATTATCCGCGTCGGTGCGGAAGTTCACTCCGGCGACATTCTGGTCGGTAAGGTTACGCCGAAGGGCGAGACTGAGCTGACGGCGGAAGAGCGCCTGCTGCGTGCGATCTTCGGCGAGAAGGCACGTGAGGTTCGTGACACCTCTCTGCGTGCGCCGCACGGCGAGGCCGGCACGATTGTCGACGTCAAGGTATTTACCCGTGAGAACGGCGACGATTTGGCGCCGGGCGTCAACATGTGTGTTCGTGTTTATATTGCACAGAAGAGAAAGATCTCCGTCGGCGATAAGATGGCAGGCCGCCATGGTAACAAGGGTGTCGTTTCCCGCATTCTGCCGCAGGAAGACATGCCGTTCCTGGAAGACGGCACGCCGCTGGATATCGTACTGAACCCGCTGGGCGTACCGTCCCGAATGAACATCGGACAGGTACTGGAGGTCCATCTGGGCTATGCGGCGATGTCTATGGGCTGGAAGATTGCAACGCCGGTATTTGACGGTGCCAACGAGCAGGATATTGCCGATGCACTGCGTGCAGCGGGCAAGAATCCGAATGGTAAGTCGGTTCTGTACGACGGACGTACCGGTGAAAAGTTTGATAATGAAGTTACGGTCGGCTACATGTATTACCTGAAGCTGCACCATCTGGTTGACGATAAGATTCACGCCCGTTCGACCGGTCCGTACTCGCTGGTAACCCAGCAGCCGCTGGGCGGTAAGGCGCAGTTCGGCGGACAGCGTTTCGGCGAGATGGAAGTTTGGGCCCTCGAGGCCTACGGCGCAGCATACACGCTGCAGGAAATCCTGACCGTCAAGTCGGACGATATCGTCGGACGTGTCAAGACCTACGAGGCGATTGTCAAGGGTCACAACGTACCGAAGCCGGGTGTACCGGAGTCGTTCAAGGTTCTGGTCAAGGAATTGCAGGCACTGTGCCTGGATATCTGCGTGCTGGATGAAAACGGCGACGAAATTGTTCTGGCAGATGACGACGACGATGCACCGCAGTTTGAGATGCCGCAGGAGCGCGCAACTGCGAGCGACGATGAGATGGCAGCCGCTGGCTTTGGTGTTTCGGACGTCAATCCGACGGCGGACACGCCGCTGGATGCGTTTGCAGAGGCAGACAGTGATGACGTACTGGACAATGACAGTGACGACGACTTGTTTGATGATGCGGACGATTACAGCGAATCGGAGGAATAAGCATGGGATATAACACGTTTAATGCAATAAAAATCGGTCTTGCTTCTCCGGATCTTATCCGTGAATGGTCCTATGGTGAAGTACTGAAGCCGGAAACCATCAACTACCGTACCTTGAAGCCGGAGCGCGACGGTCTGTACTGTGAGCGTATTTTTGGACCGCAGAAGGACTGGGAGTGCCATTGCGGACGCTATAAGAAGGTTCGCTACAAGGGCAAGATCTGTGAGCGCTGCGGCGTTGAGGTCACCAAGTCCAAGGTTCGCCGTGAGCGCATGGGCCACATTGAGCTGGCCGCTCCGGTGTCCCATATCTGGTACTTCAAGGGCATTCCGTCCCGCATGGGTCTGATTCTGGATATTTCCCCGCGCGTACTGGAAAAGGTACTGTACTTTGCGGCATATATCGTCACGGATCCGGGCGAGGGAACCGGCCTGATTAAGAAGCAGATCCTTTCCGAAAAGGAATACCGCGACATGCGCGAGAAGTATGAGGACGACTTCAAGGCAGGCATGGGTGCAGAGGCCATCCAGACCCTGCTGAAGGAGCTGGATCTGGGCGCACTGCGTCAGGAGCTGCGCGCCGAGCTGAAGAGCGCAACCGGTCAGAAGCGTGCCCGTATCATCAAGCGTCTGGAGGTTGTTGAGGCGTTCTATCATTCCGGCAACCGCCCGGAGTGGATGATTATGGACGTGGTTCCGGTCATTCCGCCGGATATCCGCCCGATGGTACAGCTGGACGGCGGTCGTTTTGCGACCTCCGATCTGAACGATCTGTATCGCCGCGTCATCAACCGCAACAACCGTCTGAAGAGACTGCTGGAGCTGGGCGCGCCGGACATCATCGTCCGCAACGAGAAGCGTATGCTTCAGGAAGCCGTTGACGCGCTGATCGACAACGGCCGCCGCGGCCGTCCGGTCACCGGTCCGAACAACCGCCCGCTGAAGTCCCTGTCGGATATGCTGAAGGGCAAGCAGGGACGTTTCCGTCAGAACCTGCTGGGCAAGCGTGTTGACTACTCGGGCCGTTCGGTTATCGTCGTCGGACCGGATCTGAAGATCTATCAGTGCGGTCTGCCGAAGGAAATGGCAATCGAGCTGTTTAAGCCGTTTATTATGAAAAAGCTGGTCGAGGAAGGCCAGGCTTCCAATATCAAGTCCGCCAAGAAGATGGTAGAGCGCGGCACGCCGGAGGTTTGGGATGCACTGGAGACTGTGATCAAGGGTCATCCGGTTATGCTGAACCGTGCACCGACGCTGCACCGTCTGGGTATCGAGGCGTTCGAGCCGATTCTGGTCGAGGGCCGTGCCAT
This sequence comes from uncultured Butyricicoccus sp., assembly GCA_934532985.1. Taxonomy (GTDB): domain Bacteria; phylum Bacillota; class Clostridia; order Oscillospirales; family Butyricicoccaceae; genus Butyricicoccus_A. The sequence continues at coordinate 7,630 of CAKTAV010000009.1, forward strand.
CAAGCTGCATCCGCTGGTTTGTACCGCATTTAACGCCGACTTCGACGGTGACCAGATGGCAGTCCATCTACCGTTGTCCGCCGAGGCACAGGCAGAGGCAAGAATGCTGATGCTGTCGGCCAACAACCTGCTCAAGCCGCAGGACGGCAAGCCGGTTACCGTACCGTCGCAGGATATGGTTCTCGGTTCGTACTATCTGACCATTGACCGTGACACCGAGCCGGGCGCTGGCAAGGTATTCCGCAACGTCAATGAGGCGCTGATGGCATACGACGAAGGCGTTGTCGGCATTCATGCACCGATCAAGGTTCGCGTTTCCAAGGAGATCGACGGTGAGATCGTTACCGGTCTGATCGATGCGACGCCGGGCCGTCTGATCTTCAACGAGCGCATTCCGCAGGATCTGGGCTTTATCGAGCGTAAGACCAAGCAGGATATGCTTAAGCTGGAAATCATGGAAACCTGCGGCAAGAAGCAGCTGGGCAAGATTGTTGACCGCTGCATCCGTCAGCACGGCTTTAACCGTGCCGCGGAGGTACTGGATACCATCAAGGCGATGGGCTACAAGTACTCCACAAAGGGCGCTCTGACGGTTTCCTTCTCGGATATCTTTGTTCCGGAACAGAAACCGGCATTGATTGCGGCATCCGAAAAGAAGGTCGCACAGATTGATAAGAAGTATAAGCGCGGCTTCATCACGGATCAGGAGCGTTACCGTCTGGTCGTTAAGGAGTGGGAGAAGACCACCAACGACGTTACGGAAGCACTGACCGAGAACATGGACCGCTTCAACCCGATCACCATGATGGCGCAGTCCGGCGCCCGTGGTTCCATCAATCAGATTCGCCAGCTGGCCGGCATGCGCGGTCTGATGGCTTCCGCGTCCGGTAAGACCATCGAGATTCCGATCAAGGCAAACTTCCGTGAGGGTCTGTCGGTATTGGAGTACTTCATCTCCGCGCGAGGCGCACGTAAGGGTCTGGCCGATACCGCACTGAGAACGGCGGACTCGGGTTATCTGACCCGCCGAATGGTAGACGTATCGCAGGATGTTATCATCCATGAGGAGGACTGCCATGCAACCTCCGGTATCTGGGTCGAGGATATCATGGAAGGCAACTCGGTTATCGAGCCGTTTGCTGATCGTCTGATTGGCCGTTATCCGGTCAACGATGTCATTGATCCGACGACCGGCGAGGTACTCCAGCGCAAGGAGGACATGATGACCGAGGCGGATGCCGACCGCATTATTGCCGCCGGCATCAAGCGTGTTGAGATCCGCACCGTACTGCAGTGCCGTGCCCGTCAGGGCGTCTGCGCACATTGCTACGGCTCCAACCTGGCCTTTGGCACGGATTGTGCAATGGGTGAGGCTGTCGGTATTATCGCCGCACAGTCCATCGGTGAGCCGGGTACCCAGCTGACCATGCGTACCTTCCACTCCGGCGGTATCGCAGGTTCGGATATTACGCAGGGTCTTCCGCGAGTGGAAGAACTGTTTGAGGCGAGAAAGCCGAAGAAGGTGGCAACGCTGGCAGAAGTCGGCGGTATTGTTACCATCGAGGAATCCAAGCGTACCACGGTTAAGACGGTCAACGTTGTCAACGGCGAGACCGGAGAGTCCAAGAGCTATCAGCTGGCGTCGTCTTCCGGCATCCGCGTAGAGGATGGTCAGGAAGTCAAGCAGGGTGAGCAGCTCAACGAGGGCGCACTCAATCCGCATGACATTCTGCGCATTCTGAATCCGACGGCGGTTCAGGACTACCTGATTAAGGAAGTCCAGAAGGTTTACCGTCAGCAGGGCGTAGATCTGAACGACAAGCACGTTGAGGTCATTGTTCGTCAGATGATGCGCAAGGTTCGTGTCGAGGAGGCTGGCGATGCCGAGCAGCTTCTGCCGGGCTCTGTCATTGACCGTTTCGAGTTCGAGGACGCGTACAATGCCGTTCAGGCGCGCATTGACGCCGGTGAGACCGATCTGGAGCTGCCGGAGTGCTCTCCGACGCTGATGGGTATCACTAAGGCGGCGCTGGCTACCGATTCGTTCCTGTCGGCAGCATCCTTCCAGGAGACCACGCGTGTCCTGACTGATGCCGCTATCAAGGGTAAGATCGATCCGCTGACCGGTCTGAAGGAGAACGTTATTATCGGTAAGCTGATTCCGGCAGGTTCCGGCCTGAAGGAATACCGCACTGGACATTACGAAGAAGTTGTCAACATGGAGTAATTCCGTGAGATAAAGAAAAGAGGTCGCATGAACATGCGGCCTCTTTTTTGTAGGTTTTATTATAAGTAACTGGCATGCGGCAATATCGCCCCTGTGCAAGGGGAGATGTCACGGCATTGCCGTGACAGAGGGGTTGTTCACTGACGGTTAGCTTAAATCTAGCTGTCAGCGTACAATCCTTCAGTCATTTATTTGGAATAAATGACAGCTCCCTTTGCACAAGGGAGCTGAAAAGAATAAGATTTACTTTGAGAGTAGACCGGTAAAAGCTACCTTTGGCGCTCTTTGATGCAAGGGACTGCGTCATACCAGCGGCATGTGAGCGAAGCGAAAGCAGGATGAATTTGCGCAGCAAATTCTGAGAGGATTAAAATTTACAAGTTCTATCCTATTTTCCGTCTACTCTTCGCGTAAATTTTGCCGATGTGACATTTGTTACAGTGAGTGTGTTGTCGGAAACCGTAAATGACACATTGCATCCGGCGAAGCTCATGCCGTAGACACGGTTGGGGTCATCCTGATAGGAGGGACGCGGGTCCTGCTCCAGCACGCCGAGCAGGCCGTCGCGGTGCTCTTCAGGGACACGGGCGAGCAGATCGGGCGGAATGATGACCGAGAGCGTCTCCCATTCGTTTTGACTGACAAAGCCGGAGGTCGCTTCCGGATGACAGTCGGCGGGGATATACGGCTTGATGTCATAAATCGGGGTGCCGTCCATCAAATCCGCGCCGGAGACATGCAGTAACGGACCGTCCGGTGTGTGCAGCTCGACCCGTTCGAGCTGTACCGAGGACAGACCAATGGAGTTCGGGCGAAACGGCGAACGCGTGGCAAAAACTCCCATGCGCGTGTTGCCGCCAAGACGGGGCGGGCGCACGGTGGGTGACCATTTGCTGCGCACGGCGGCGGAGAACTGCCAGATCAGCCAGATGTGCGAAAAATCCTCCAGCCCACGCAGCGCGTCGGGATTGCGGAATTCCGGTTCAAAGACAATGCGGGCGTGCAGATCAGGCACCAATCCGCTCTGGCGCGGAATGCCGAATTTCTCCGGAAAGGCGGAGCGAATGTGAGCGATTGGTGTCATACACTACCCTCCTGCGGATGAGTGGCTTCAATCAGGCGACCGAGCGCCTGTTCCAGAACCCACGTCGGGCAGGCGAGATTCAGTCGCTCGAAGCCGTGACCGCCGTCGCCAAAGATATAACCCTCATCACAGAACCAGCCGATGGAGTGCATGAATTCCTGAAGCCGCTTGGGGGACATACCGAGCGAACGGAAATCCAGCCACTGCAAATAGGTACCTTGCAAATCAAATACCTTGACCTGCGGCAGATGGGTATGCAGGACATTGCGCACTAATTCATAGTTGCGCACGATGACATGCAGCAGCTGCTCCAGCCACTCACCGCATTCATTATAGGCAATCTCACATGCCTTATAGCCATAGGCATTCAGTGTGAAAAAACCGCGGTGCTTCAGCAGACGATGGCGCAGCGATTCGTTTGGAATAAAGATGTTGGAGGTTTGCAGACCGGCAAGGTTAAAGGTCTTGCTCGGCGCGGTGCAGATAATACAGTTATCCAGATATTCGGTCAGGGTTGCGACGGAAACATGGTGATAGCCCGGCAGAATCAGATCGGAGTGAATCTCATCGGATACCAATAGGACATGATGTTCCTTACACAGCGCAGACAGGCGAAGCAGTTCATCCTCCGTCCAGACACGTCCCACCGGATTGTGCGGAGAACACAGGATCATCATGGTGACATCGGGGCGGGCGAGCTTTTGCTCGACGTCAGCAAAGTCAATGTCATACGTCGTTTCCCGCTCAATGAGCTGGGATTCCACTAGACCGCGCTCATTGTCCCGTACGGAAGAACGGAATGGATAATATACCGGCGTCAAAATCAACACGGAATCATTCGGCGCAGTGAGCTTAGCGACAATATCACGCAGAGCGGGGACAACGCCGGGATATTCGACAAACCATTCGCGCGGCGGGCGGAAGCCGTGATGCAGCTGCATCCAGTTTTCTACGCTTTCAAAATAAGCATCAGTCGGGCCGGTATAGCCGAAAATCATGGAGTCGGTATATTGCTTCAAACCGTTGATTAACTCCGGTGGATGGCGAAATTCCATGTCTGCGACGGAGAACGGGACGATGTTGTCGCCGACATCCGGACAGTCACGGTGCATCTGTTCCCACTTGGCAGAGCCTTGGTGGGAACGGTTAATCAATGTGGCAAAATCATAGGTTGACATCATTTCACTTCCTTTGCACGGTATATTATATCGGAAGTGACTGCGGGATTCAATCCGCACTTTTGCCGTAATTGAAGAGGAAAAGAGGCAGAAGGATAGAAAACAGATAAATTCCTATTAAACTACTTGGAAAACAGGGAAATACGTGTTATACTGAGGAAAACAAGGGAGGAGATTATTATGATACCAACACCGCAGCAGGCATGGGACTTGATGACAGAATATAATGAGGGAGAATTCCATCAGAAGCATGCGCGCATTGTCGGCGATGTGATGCGCTGGTATGCCGAGCGCTTGGGCTACGGCGACGAGGCAGATTTCTGGGAAGCGGTCGGCATTCTGCATGACTTGGATTTTGAACAGTATCCGGAGCAGCATTGCATTAAGGAGCAGGAAATTCTGCGTGAGCGCGGCATTGACGAGAGCATTGTTCACGCGACGGCGAGCCATGGCTATGCGATTACCGTAAACATTCAACCGGAGCACGAAATGGAGAAGGTACTGTATGCGACGGACGAGCTGACCGGATTGATCGGTGCAGCAGCGCTCATGCGTCCGTCTAAGAGCGTGCAGGATATGGAAGTGAAATCGGTGCGCAAGAAATACAAGGACAAGAAATTTGCGGCGGGCTGCTCGCGAGAGGTCATTCAGCGCGGAGCAGATATGCTCGGCTGGGAGCTTTCTGACCTGATTTTGCAGACATTGGAGGCCATGAAAGCGACAGAACGGGCTGAATGAACAATTTGCACAAAGTGATGATACGAAACTGTAATCCAACTGTTTCCAAGCTGTAGTTGTTTTTTACATATAACGGACCTATACTAGACACGCTAAAAGAAAGAAACGCAAGTTGGGAGGTCTTATTCATGAGGAACTTGCAGAAATCCGTGCTGAGCACGATGTTGGCATTGTCTGTTTTGGGAAGCAGTGCATTTGCACTGACACCGGATGCGTCGGGGGAAGGCGCGGCAGATACAGCGGATACCGAACAGGTCGCCGTAGCCACTCAGACGACGCAGGATAATGCAGCTGACACCGAAGAAACCGCACAGCAGACCGAGGATACACAGAGTGTATCGGTACAGGCAAAGAGCGAGGAAGAAACGGCAGTCAATAAAGTCGTTTATGCGAAGGAAGATCTGAATGTACATTCTGGCCCGGGTACCAAGTATTCGGTACTGGGCACGCTGAGCAAGGGCCAAAAGGTTAAGGCTATTGCGATCAACGGTTACTGGTACAAGATTAACTATAAGGGTCAGTATGGCTACATCAGCATCAGCTATACGACCGAGGATCCGGATGAGCAGAATCCGGGCTCGGAGGAAACCGAGATTAACAAGTATGTCGTAGCGACAGAGACCATCAATATTCACTCTGGCCCGAGCACGAAGAAATCCGTCATCGGTACGCTGGAGAAGGGCGAAACCGCTCATGCCCATGCGGAAGTCAACGGTTGGTATAAGATTGACTATAAGGGCGGCTATGGCTACATCAGCGCAAGCTATACAAAGGATGATCCGAATGCTGACCGGCCGATCTATGAAGATACTACGATTGATAAGACCGTAGAGACGACGGCAGACCTGCACGTCCGTACCGCGCCGAATACCAGTGCGAAGATTCTGGGTACCTTGAAGAAGGGTACGAAGGTCAAGGCGATCGCGATCACCAAGGATAACAAGTGGTATAAGATCAAGTATAACGGAGAAAACGGTTATATTGATGTGGATTATACTACGGAAAAACTGAACCCGGATAAGCCGACGACAGAAGAGACCAAGATCAATAAGACGGTCAGCACAACGGCAGACCTGAATGTACACGCTGGCCCGGGTACAAAGTACACGGTACTTGGCACGCTGGCAAAGGGCACGAAGGTTAAGGCCATTGCCGTGACCAAGGACGGCGATTGGTACAAGATCAATTATAAGAACGATTATGGTTACATCAACGTCAGCTACACGACTGAGAAGCCGAATCCGGATCAGCCGAGCGTTACGCCGCTGAAAAAGACGGTTAAGGTTACCGCGCGTGTTCTGCGTATTCGCAAGGGTCCGGACAGCAGCTATGCAACGATGGGCACTCTGCGCAAGGGCGAAAAGGCCTATGTCACGGGTGTTTGCGGCGATTGGTATCAGATTAAGCTGAGCCACGACGTCGGTTATATCAGCAAGGCATATACCAGAGACCTGTACAAGCAGGTTCGTGTCACGGCAAATAAGCTGTACGTTCGTTCCGGCGCCGGTAAGAAATATTCTGTTATCGGCACGCTGAAAAAGGGCGCAAAGGTTCGCGTAGCAGCAACCAAGGGCAGCTGGTACAAGATTGTGTATGGCAACGGTTACGGTTACATCAAGAGCAAGTATACCAAATAAGCTCTTGTGGAACATAATATAGCAAGGAAAATGGGCTCGCGGCGAAGGCCGCGGGCCTGTTTTCTTTAGCTAAAGCCAGCAAAGAAAAAGCGACAGCTCCTTCGAGAAGCTGTCGCTTTTTGTAAATCGCGGTGTGATTATAAATCCTCTGTCCGAAAAGTAGTATATCCTTCGTAATAATAGCTGTGGTCAATGCCCTTCATAAAAATTTCGCGGCTATTTATGTCGCTTGTCAACGCTGCTTTTAAGAGCACTTTGATTTCTACATCTTTGATGGGACTGCGCTCCATGGCAAGAAGATAATCTTCTTTATCGACACAGCTCCAATCTATGACCTGTCCGATACCGTGTTTGAGCATTGCGTCCAGCCAGATACGCGTGCTTCGTCCATTGCCCTCACGAAATGGATGGGCAATATTCATTTCCACATATTTTTCAATGATTTCGTCGTAGTTGGACTGCGGCATGGCATCAATGTTCGCAAGAGCCGGCTCTAAATACATCAGAGGTGCAAAACGAAAATTTCCCTTTGCCAGATTTACCGTGCGCAGCTGACCGGCAAAATAATAAATATCGTCAAACAAATACTTGTGGATTTCCTTAAGTCCGGAAAAAGTTCCGACAGGAAGCGTATCCAGCTTGCCGCTTTCAAAGAGCTGCACCGCTTTCTTTTTGCTGATGCGCTCTTCCTCGCGAGCAAGATCAGCAGCATTGGTCAGTCCTAATTTGTTTTCTAGAGCCATGCGGTCACCTCCTGTGTACGGTTGGCTTGACTGGAATTTGTTTGAGTATAAGAACAGCTTTTATGGCATGAGATAATCACTTTACATAATTATAATATAATACAGACAGTATGGTGTCAATGAAATAATGGAAGTAAATAGAAAATCGTCGCAAACGATAATCGCTTGCGACGACGTGGTCGGAGTGACAGGATTCGAACCTGCGGCATCCTGCTCCCAAAGCAGGCGCGCTACCAACTGCGCTACACCCCGAAATGGTTTGATTTTTTGCTCAAGTACAGGCTGAGATATGTCTTGACAATTAAATATTATACGCTATACTAGGAGTAGTGTCAAGATTTTCCCTGACAAAATTTCGAGTGCATAAGCCATATGTGCCAAAAAGGAGAACTATCTATCATGATGAAAAACACCGAAAAGACCATGGACAAAATCGTTGCTCTGTGCAAGGGCCGCGGCTTCGTCTACAGCGGCTCGGAGATCTACGGCGGTCTCGCTAACACGTGGGATTACGGCCCGCTCGGCGTCGAGTTTAAGAACAACGTAAAGAACGCCTGGAGAAAGAAGTTTGTTCAGGAGTCTCCGTGGAATGTCGGCTTGGATTCCGCTATTCTGATGAACCCGATGACTTGGGTGGCATCGGGACATGTCGGCGGATTTTCTGACCCGCTGATGGACTGTAAGGATTGTAAGACCCGTCATCGTGCCGACCAGCTGATTGAGGACACCACCGGTGAAAATCCGGCCGGCTGGAGCAACACCAAGATGATGGAATACATCAAGGAACACAACATTGCATGCCCGAACTGCGGCGGACATAACTTTACGGATATTCGTCAGTTTAACCTGATGTTTAAGACCTTTCAGGGTGTTACGGAAAACGCAAAGAATGAGCTGTATCTCCGTCCGGAGACCGCACAGGGTATCTTTGTTAACTTCCAGAACGTACAGCGTACCACCCGCCGTAAGCTGCCGTTTGGCGTGGCACAGGTTGGCAAGTCGTTCCGTAACGAGATTACCCCGGGCAACTTCACCTTCCGTACCCGTGAGTTTGAGCAGATGGAGCTGGAGTTCTTCTGCAAGCCGGGTACTGATCTGGAATGGTTTGCGTACTGGAAGGATGCCTGCAAGAACTTCCTGCTGTCCCTCGGTCTGAACGAGGAGAACATGCGTCTGCGTGATCATGAGCAGGAGGAGCTGTCCCATTACTCCAACGCGACCACGGACATTGAGTTCCTGTTCCCGTTTGGCTGGGGCGAGCTGTGGGGCATTGCAGATCGTACTGACTTTGACCTGACGCAGCATCAGAAGACCTCCGGTGTTTCGATGGAATACTTTGATCAGGAGTCCGGCGAGAAGTATATTCCGTATGTTATCGAGCCGTCTCTGGGTGCAGACCGTGTTGCACTGGCATTCCTGTGTGATGCATACGACGAAGAGATTGTCGGTCAGGATAAGAAAGGCAACGACGATGTTCGTACCGTTCTGCGTCTGCATCCGGCGCTGGCGCCGTATAAGGCTGCGGTTCTGCCGCTGTCCAAGAAGCTGCACGATCAGGCAATGCCGATTTATGAGCAGCTGGCGAAGAAGTTCATGATCGATTACGATGAGGCGGGCTCCATCGGCAAGCGTTATCGTCGTGAGGATGAGATCGGTACCCCGATGTGCATCACTGTGGACTTTGAGACCGAAAAGGACAACTGCGTCACGATCCGTGACCGTGACACCATGGAGCAGATCCGTCTGCCGATTGATGAGGTTGCCGCATATATTGAGAAGAAGTGCGAGTTCTAAAGAACAGCGATTCAGTAACTGAATATAACTAGTAGAGAGGGTTTGCTGCGTTTTGCGGCAGACCCTTTTGGGCTCTATTTGCTTGACAGTAAGCTCTAATCTATCTTGTAGCGTACAATCCCTCGATCGGCTTCGCCGGCAGCTCCCTTTACACAAGGGAGCTAGAAATAGTAAGATTTACTCTGAGAACAGACAAATAGTTATTAGATTTTGTATGTTGAGTCTATTTGGAATATAAAACAACCCCTCCAAATCCATGCGATTCGGAGGGGCTTTCCTTATGAATTATTCTTGAGCAGGGAATATGAGGTACACGCAATTTCCGTGTGCCCATCGGCGTTGTTTATGGTGACGAGGGCAGTCTCGGTATGCCATGCGCCATCGTCTTTGGGTTCCAGATCCAGCTGTTTGGTAATCATAGGCGTCAGATCGTCGGTTTTAATCTCAATCGGAAAGGTGACAACGGCCTTGGTGACATCGCCCAGTGCGAACGAGACGGTGTAGGAGACCTCCTGTCCAAACAGCGTGCCGTGATACACGCGGGTGGCGAGATCGCCGTTGACGTCATACGTCTGATCGTCGCCGTCACCCAACAGCTCGGTAACGCCGGTGTCCGGCGTCTGGATCATGCGATCCAGCATAAGCAGCTGAAAGGTATCATTGTCGGTTGTCAATTCGACGTGCTTCGCTTGGCTGCTGTTTTGTGCGCTGCTATCCTCGCTCTTTTTCCCGCATCCGGTCAGCGGTGCGAGCAGGAGAGCGCCTGCAAGCAGCAGCGAAAGCCATGTTTTTCGTTTCATGAAACAAACACCTCAATTCAAAAAAATTGCCGTGCACTCTTAAAAAATCCCCCGAAATCGGTCTGCGGCGGCGCAAATCCATACATTTTGCTAATAAATTATCACCAAATGTATTATCCCAATCATAGGCTATTTTGCTGAAAAATGCAAGAGTGGTTGTGTAAAATTGCGAAAAAATGCGAAAATTATGTAGGAGAAGGGGGAAAGGCAGAAGAAAAACGCCAAATGAGCACCAAAAGAAAAAAGAAATGAGAAAAGTGCTTCAAAAATCGAGTGAATAAATATACATTTCATAAAATAATTAAAAGTTTTTCTTGCATTCCGGAGATGATAGGATTATAATAAAACCAATGACAAAACCGGTTGGTTAGTTGAGAAATGAACACTTTTTACGCTTTTTACAAAACAAACCGACCCTTTAAATGGAGGCTTATGTAATATGTCTATTGCTACTAGTGATATCAAGATTAAAAAGGCTGCACTCGCATATTCCGGTGGTCTGGACACCTCGGTTCTGATCCCGTGGCTGAAGGAACACTACGGCTGTGAGGTTATTGCAATCTCCGGTAATGTTGGACAGGCAAGCGAGCTGGAGGGTCTGGAAGAGAAGGCGCTGGCAACCGGCGCATCCAAGCTGTATGTTATGGATCTGACCAAGCAGTTCGTAGAAGATTACATTATTCCGACCATGAAGGCCGGCGCGGATTACGAGGGCTATCTGCTGGGTACTTCCTTCGCTCGTCCGATTATCGCCAAGGAACTGGTTAAGATCGCACGCGAAGAGGGCTGCGACACCATCGTACATGGCTGCACCGGCAAGGGCAACGATCAGGTTCGTTTTGAGCTGGCGATCAAGGCATTCGCACCGGAGATGCAGGTTCTGGCTCCGTGGCGTTTCTGGGAGCTGGATTCTCGTGACAAGGAAATTGATTACGCGGAAGCACACAACATTCCGCTGAAGATTAACCGTGAGACTAACTACTCCAAGGACAAGAACATCTGGCATCTGTCCCATGAGGGTCTGGATCTGGAGGATCCGGCAAACGAGCCGAAGTATGACGAGATCCTGGAGATGGGCGTTTCTCCGGAGAAGGCACCGGACAAGGCGACCTATGTTACTATCCACTTCGAGCAGGGCGTTCCGACCGCAATTGACGGCCAGGAGATGGACGCGGTTTCCCTGCTGCTGAAGCTCAACGAGCTGGGCGGCGCAAACGGCATTGGCCTGCTGGACGTTGTCGAGAACCGTCTGGTTGGCATGAAGAGCCGCGGCGTATACGAGACCCCGGGCGGCGCAATCATGTACGCAGCACACAAGAAGCTGGAAGAAATTACGCTGGATCGTGAGACCGCACATTACAAGGCGCACATGGCGATGGAGTTCGGCAAGCTGGTTTACAACGGTCAGTGGTACACCCCGCTGCGTAAGGCAATGAGCGCGTTTGTTGATGAGACCCAGAAGACGGTTACCGGCGATGTCAAGCTGAAGCTGTACAAGGGCAACATCATTCCGGCCTCTGTCACTTCCCCGTACACGCTGTACTCCGAGGATATGGCAACGTTTGACGCGGCTGAGGCATACAGCCATGCCGATTCCGAGGGCTTCATCAACCTGTACGGTCTGCCGCTGAAGGTTCGTGCGATGAACGACGCAAAGCTTCAGGCCGAGACGGGCAAGAGCTTCCCGAGCGTTGACTAAGACAACGAAATTGAACCGAACATGATAAAAGCAGGGGGGCGGGCAATTCTGCCCGCCCTCCTGTGCTTTTTGGAACTATATTGACAGAACCGGACAACAGGCTGGAAATGGCTGTCCGGGAGCTGAAACAGAAGGAGAAATCCCATGAAGCTTTGGGCAGGACGTTTCCAGAAGGAAACCAATGATATTGTAAACGACTTTAACTCGTCCATTCAGTTTGATGGACGTTTGTACCGCGAGGACATCACCGGTTCGATTGCGCACGCGACCATGCTGGGTAAGCAGGGCATTATTGAAGAGCACGAGTCGGAGAAGATCGTAGCGGGTCTGAAGGGCATCCTCAAGGACATTGAGGAGAACGATCTGGACGTATTCAATCCGGAATACGAGGATATTCACATGAATATCGAGGTCAAGCTGACCGAGCGCATCGGTGATACCGGCAAGCGTCTGCACACCGCCCGTTCCCGTAACGATCAGGTCGCGCTGGACATGCGTCTGTACGTCAAGAAGGAACTGTGCGAGATCATGGAGCTGGCGATGACGTTTGAAAAGGCGCTGGTAGAGCGCGCCAAGGAAAACCTCGACACGGTTATGCCGGGCTATACCCACTTGCAGCGTGCTCAGCCGACAACATTCGGACATTACATGATGGCATACGCCAACATGCTCAAGCGCGACATCTCCCGTCTGGAGGACTGCTTTGATCGTATGGACGAGATGCCGCTGGGCTCCGGCGCACTGGCTACCTCGACCTATCCGATTGACCGCGACTTCGTTCGCGAACAGCTGCACTTTGCGCGCATCACGGACAACTCGCTGGACGGCGTATCCGACCGCGATTACTGTCTGGAGCTGATGAGCGACCTGTCCATCATGATGATGCATCTGTCCCGTCTGTCGGAAGAGGTCATCTCGTGGTGTTCATGGGAGTGGCGCTTTGCCGAGCTGGACGACGCGTATTCCACCGGCTCGTCCATCATGCCGCAGAAGAAGAATCCGGATGTCTGTGAGCTGATCCGCGGCAAGACCGGACGCGTTTACGGCGATCTGATGGGTCTGCTGACGACGATGAAGGCGCTGCCGCTGGCCTACAACAAGGACATGCAGGAGGACAAGGAAGCGGTATTCGACGCGATTGACACCGTTAAGCAGTGTCTGGAGGTATTCACGCCGATGTTCCTAACCATGACGCTGCGCAAGAAGAACATGCGTCAGGCGGCGTCCGAAGGCTTTATCAATGCAACCGACTGCGCGGATTATCTGGTCAAGAAGGGTCTGCCGTTCCGCGACGCGTATATGATTGTCGGACGTCTGGTCAATAACTGCATCCGCACCGGCAATACGCTGGATACGATGACGCTGCGTGACTTTGCCGCGATCTGCAAGGAGTTCGGCCCGGACGTCTACGACGCGCTGGATCTGACCAACTGCGTGCGCGAGCGCAAGGTACCGGGCGGACCGGCGCCGAAGGAAGTGACCCGTCAGATTGGCCGCATTGAGGAATTCCTCCAGGATGCGGAGCAGCGTCTGAATGAGATGCGCGAAGAAATTGTTGTCTGACAGGGGGCGCTGGTATGAAACCGGTTGTTTATATTGATGGAAAAGAGGGAACCACCGGTCTCCAGATCTATGAGAGACTGGGTTCCCGTGATGATATTTCGCTGCTGCTGATTGACGAGGCCAAGCGAAAGGATCCGGAGGAGCGGCGCAAGTGCATCAATAGCGCGGACATCGTGTTCCTGTGCCTGCCGGATGCGGCGGCGCGGGAGGCAGTCGCGCTGTGTGACAATCCGAACACGCGCATTATTGACGCGTCCACGGCGCACCGCACCAATCCGGACTGGGCTTACGGCTTTGCGGAGCTGTCACAGGCGCACCGCGAGGCAATTGCCGCGTCCAAGCGGGTTGCCAATCCGGGCTGCCACGCATCGGGCTTTATCTCCTCGGTGTATCCGCTGGTCAAGGCGGGGATTATCCCGGCAGACTATCCGCTGACGTGCTCGTCGCTGACCGGCTATTCCGGCGGCGGCAAGAAGCTGATTGCGGAGTATGAGGACCCGAACCGCGATGTGCGCCATGAGTCCCACCGTATTTACGGCACGACGCTGCATCACAAGCATCTGCCGGAGATGGTGCATGTGTGCGGACTGGAAACCGCGCCGGTCTTTGTCCCGATCCTCGGCGATTTCTATAAGGGCATGGCGTCCACGATCATGCTGCACAACAAGAAGCTGCCGGGACAGCCGACGGCACAGGATATCCACGCGGCGCTGTGCAAGCACTACGAGGGACAGCAGTTGGTTACGGTCGCTCCGTTCGGCGGAGAGGAGCCGGTGATTTACGCCAGCACGATGGCGGGACGCGACAGCCTGTCGCTGATTGTCTGCGGTCATGAAGAACAGACCATTGTCACTGCGCTGTTTGACAATCTGGGTAAGGGCGCGTCCGGTGCTGCGGTACAGAATATGAATATTATGCTCGGGTTCGAGGAAACGACGGGCTTGACGATCTAAACCAGTGCGCTCCGGTGCAAAGCCTGTGATGCGGAGCGGAGAAAGGAATAAACGGCATGAAATTGATTGAAGGCGGCGTTTGCGCGGCACAGGGATTCCGGGCGTCCGGCATCCACTGCGGCGTCAAGCCGGGAACGACAAAGAATGATCTGGCGCTGATTGTCAGCGACTGCGAGTGCGCGGCGGCAGCGACTTTTACCAATAACCGCGTCAAGGCGGCGCCGGTATACATTGGAATGGAGCATCTGGAGGACGGTATTGCACAGGCAGTGGTCGCTAACTCCGGCAATGCGAATGCCTGCGCACCGGAGGGCATGGAAAATGCGCGCCGAATGGCACAGGCGGCGGCAAAGGCGCTGGGCATTGAAGAGCGTCTGGTTCTGCCCAGCTCGACCGGTGTCATCGGTCAGCGTCTGAATATCGAGGCGATTGAGGGCGGTATGAAGCAGGCGGCGCAGATGTTGAGCATCGACGGTTCGCAGGCGGCCAATCAGGCGATTATGACGACAGATACCGTTGAAAAGACTGTGGCAGTGGAGTTCACCTGCGGCGGCAAGACCTGTCGTATGGGCGGTATTTCCAAGGGCTCCGGTATGATTCACCCGAACATGGGCACGATGCTGGGCTATATCACGACGGACTGTGCCATTACGCCGAGCCTGCTGCGCCATGCGCTGTGCTCGGTAGTCGATAAGACGTTCAACTGCATTTCGGTAGACGGCGATACCTCTACCAATGACACCTGCGTGATCCTCGCCAACGGCAAGGCCGGCAATGAGATGATCGAGTGGGAGAACACGGATTATCATGTATTTGTTGAGGCGCTGACCTATGTGGCGCTGACGCTGGCAAAGAAGATGGCGGCAGACGGCGAGGGCGCCACGAAGCTGATTGTCTGCAACGTCAAGAACTCCCGTGCAGAAGAGTATGCCGAGCGCATGGCGAAGGCAGTTATTGCGTCCAGCCTGGTCAAGGCGGCGATGTTCGGCGCGGACGCCAACTGGGGTCGCGTGCTGTGCGCGATGGGCTATTCCAAGGCGCCGTTCCGCCCGGAGTACGTCAAGATCGGTTTCTCCAGTGACGCGGGCAGCATTACGGTCTGCGAAGAGGGCGCCGGTGTGGACTTTGACGAAGAGCTGGCGAAGAAGATCCTTCTGGAGAAGGAAGTTACGATTGACATTGACGTTGCCGAGGGCAGCGCGTGCGCGTCGGCTTACGGCTGTGATCTGACGTATGATTATGTCAAGATCAACGGAGACTACCGCACCTGATGGAGGAAGTCATGAACCAAGAGCATTTCGATGCGGAAGTGCTGGTGGAAGCGCTTCCGTATATACAGAAGTATTATGGAAAGACGGTTGTCGTCAAGTATGGCGGCAACGCGATGATTAACGAAGAGCTGAAGGACGCGGTCATTCAGGACATCGTTCTGCTCAGTCTGATCGGCGTCCATGTAGTTATTGTCCACGGCGGCGGTCCGGACATCAACGCCATGCTGAAGAAGATCGGCAAGGACTCCAAGTTTGTCAACGGTCTGCGCTATACGGACCGCGAGACGATGGACATCGTGCAGATGGTACTGTGCGGCAAGGTCAATAAGGAACTGGTTGGCCGCATCAATCGGGCGGGCGGCCGCGGCGTTGGTCTGTGCGGCATGGACGGCAGCCTGTTTCAGGCGAAGCGCAAGCGCGACAAGGACGGCACGGAATACGGCTATGTCGGTGAGATTCAGAAGGTCAATCCCGAACCGGTTATTGACATGCTGAAGGAAGGCTATATTCCGGTTATCTCCACCGTGGCAGAGGGCACGGACGAAGAGACCGGCTACAATATCAATGCCGATCTGGCGGCATCCAAGCTGGCAATTGCTCTGCAGGCAGAAAAGCTGATTCTGCTGACGGATGTGCGCGGACTGCTGCGTGACCGCAACGACGACAGCACGCTGATCGAGGATCTGAAGGTCTCGGCAGTGCCGCGTCTGATCAAGGATGGCGTCATTGCCGGCGGCATGATTCCGAAGGTAGACTGCTGCGTACAGGCGGTGCGCGAGGGTGTCAAGCGGGCAAATATTCAGGACGGACGTGTGGCACATTCCATTTTGACGGAACTGTTCAGCGACAAGGGCGTCGGCACAATGTTCTACTAAAATATATCATTAAACAACAAAAACGGAGCATTTTTTTGACAGAAAGAAGGGGTACCAGTGACCTATCAGGAACTGAAGGCGGAAGAAAACCAGTACGTCATGAATACCTATGGCCGGTTTGCCATTGCATTGGATCACGGTCAGGGCTCGACAGTATGGGACGTCGAGGGCAAGAAATATATTGATTTTACCTCGGGCATCGGCGTATGCTCGCTGGGATACAATAATGAGGCAATCATCAACGCGATCACGGAGCAGGCGCACAAGCTCATGCATGTGTCCAACCTGTTCACGACAGCGCCGATGATTCAGGTGGCAAAGCAGCTGTGCACACGCACGGGTATGGGCAAGGTGTTTTTTGCCAACTCCGGCGCAGAGGCCAACGAGGGAATGATTAAGCTGGCGCGTAAGTACTCGTTTGACAAGTACGGCGAGGGCCGCGCGGATATTGTCACGCTGAACAATTCGTTCCACGGACGCACGGTGACGACGCTGAAGGCGACCGGCCAGGATAAGTTCCATCAGTACTTCTTCCCGTTTACGGACGGCTTCCGCTATGCCGATGCGAACGATTTCGCGTCCATTCAGGCGAATACCGATGAGCACACCTGCGCCATCATGATGGAGCTGATTCAGGGCGAGGGCGGTGTTCTGCCGCTGGATCCGAAGTTTGTACAGCAGGTGGCGGCGTTCTGCAAGGAAAAGGATCTGTTGCTGCTGATCGATGAGGTACAGACCGGTATCGGTCGCTGCGGCGAGCTGTTCTGCTTCCAGAAATACGGCATTCAGCCGGACGTTGTCTCGATGGCAAAGGGTCTGGGCGGCGGTGTGCCGATCGGTGCGGTTATGGCGGCGCCGACCTGTGATACCGTACTCGGACCGGGCACGCACGCGACGACCTTTGGCGGCACACCGCTGGTATGCTCCTCGGCAAACGTCGTTTTGCAAACGATTGACGATGCCTTCCTGCGCCAGGTGGAAGAAAAGGGCGCTTATCTGAAGAAGGAAATTCTGGCGATGGGCTCGGACAAGGTCAAGGATGTCCGCGGCATGGGTCTTATGCTGGGTATTATTGTCGATCCGGCACAGCGCGCCGACATCGTTGCTAAGATGATGGATAAGGGTGCACTGGTGCTGACCGCCGGTACGGACGCAATTCGTCTGCTGCCGCCGCTGGTTATCACGAAGGAAGAGATGGACGAAGGTCTGGCGATCTTCCGCGAGGCACTGTGCGAGTAATTGCACCTATGGGCGGCACTGCTGCCGGAGAGAATTTGGATAAAAGGAGGGACGTGCACCTATGAAGCACCTGTTAAAGCTGCTGGACTGCTCGACAGAAGAGATTACTACTCTGCTTGATCTGGCAGATCAGCTGAAATATGAAAAAAAGCATTCGATTCCGCACCGGCACCTCGAGGGCAAGAGCCTCGGTCTGGTGTTCCAGAAATCATCCACCCGTACCCGCGTATCGTTTGAGGTCGGTATGTACCAGCTGGGCGGACAGCCGATGTTCCTGTCCAACCGCGATTTGCAGATCGGACGCGGTGAACCGGTGGAGGACACGGCGCGTACCCTGTCCCGCTATCTCGACGGCATCATGATGCGCACCTATGCACAGGAAGAAGTAGAGCGTCTGGCACACTGCGGAACCATTCCGGTTATCAGCGGTATGACGGACTTCGCGCATCCCTGTCAGGTTCTGGCGGATCTGATGACCATCCGTGAGCACTATGCGCAGCTGGAAGGTCTGAAGATGTGCTATATCGGCGACGGCAACAATATGTGCAACTCGCTGATTGTCGGCGGTCTCAAGACCGGTATGGAAGTT
The DNA here is from genome assembly GCA_934532985.1 of uncultured Butyricicoccus sp. GTDB lineage: Bacteria > Bacillota > Clostridia > Oscillospirales > Butyricicoccaceae > Butyricicoccus_A. The sequence continues at coordinate 26,020 of CAKTAV010000009.1, forward strand.
GCGGTTGCGTGCCCGGAGCTGTATCAGCCGCATAAGACGGTTCTGGAATTTGCCGAGCGCCGCAAGGCACAGGGCGGCAAGTTCATGCTGACGGAGGACATTATGGAGGCAGCCGCCGGAGCGGACGTTGTCTTTACCGATGTCTGGACGTCAATGGGCAAGGAAGGCGAGACGGCGGCACGCCGCATCGCGTTCAAGGGCTATCAGGTCAATCATGAGCTGATGGCGGCGGCAAAGCCGGGCGCGATGGTGCAGCACTGTCTGCCGGCACACCGCGGTGAGGAAATCTCGGCAGAGGTCTTTGAAGAGCACGCCGATGAGATCTTCGAGGAAGCGGAAAACCGCCTGCACGCACAGAAGGCGGTTCTGGTTACCCTGCTGGGCAGTAAGAATACGCTGTAAAAATGATAACAATGAGAAATCCGGATGACGTGGGTCATCCGGATTTTTTTGTGCTCACTTTGCTGTTTTGCGTTTATCGCTGATTCACTGAATAACAAGAAGGATAATACTGCTTTATCGCGAAAAAAATCTCCTTCGGCTAGTTGGAGAGAGAGCCGAAGGAGGGAGAAGAGTGCACAGCACATACCAAATCACAGAAAAAGCTGTGAGAAGGAAACAAGCGGCACGGCTGTGCAGCTAGAGGAAGTGAAAATCACTTCCATCCACTGAAACTATCATATAAGATGAATAGGAAGAATACAATGATATTTTCGATGATGGTGTTAATATTTTGTGCTTTTTTTGTGCATGACTTGCCGAACGAAGCCGAGCTTGTTACAATAAGGAAAATGGGGGGTGCATGTATGTATTTACAGGAAAAAGGTGTGAAAGAGCCGTCTGTGAAGTTTTTTGAGACACCATCGGCGATGGCACGGGAATTGTTCTTGTATGTCACACGGCGCGGCGACTTTTATGTGTCAAATGACTATTATTTTCACTTTCGCTCGTCGACCGGACAGGAGGAAAGTCACCACTTTTCCTTTATGCTGTTTGCGGTGCTCGAAGGAGCGATGCATGTCGAGGCGGGAAACCGAAAATATGTCGTGGATGCTGGGGAATGCACGATGATGGATTGTCGAGAACCACATGTCTATTATGCCGACACGGATACACGCTTCTTGTGGATTCACTTTGACGGAATTGACGCGCGGCGGTTTTATGAGTACATCATGCGGGTGCATGCGCGGCCGCCGTTTGCACTGCCCTATACGGAATTTGCCGAAGATTTGCGGCGGCTGATTCACGGTGAGGGAATTTCCAATGAATCCGAGCGATCACAGATGGTATATCGCATGCTGTGCAGCTTGGCGGTCACGCCGGAAAACAAGACGCGGGGAGAGCCGTCGCCGATTATGCTGGCGATGGATTATATGCAGCGGCATCTGCTGGAGCCGCTGTCGGTTGCCGAAGTGGCGGCATTTGTACATATGAGTCCATCCCACTTTTCTCGTCTGTTTCGGCAGGAAGCCGGATATGCCCCGCATGAATATCTGGTGGTGCTGCGGCTGAACCATGCCAAGCATCTGCTGGTGAACACGGAGCAAACCGTGCGGCAGATTGCGTTTGCCTCCGGATACAATAGTGAGGGGAACTTTATCAAGTCCTTTGTGGAAAAGGTCGGAGTGACACCGACGCAGTTCCGCGAGGGGATGTGAGAAAAGCGGAAACGGTTTTGCAAAAGCACGAAAAGTGTGATATAATAACATTTACAGCCGTTTCTTGAGCGACAAGCGAAACGGGGCGAAGGAGGGAGCGATATGCTGCATCGTATGCCGGAAAACTGGGAACGCGCGGAGCACTTTGCGTATTATCAAAACACGGTCTTTACCCGCTATAATTTGAATGCGGAGATCGATGTCACGGAGACCAACAAGCGTCGGCGGGAGCTGGGGCTACATTTTTACCCGGTGTTTCTGTGGTTGGTGATGAAGACCATCAATCGCTGGAAAGAAATGCGTATGGTAACGGACGGAGAGGGGCATCCTTGTTACTGGGACTACTGCAATCCGGTCTATCCGATCTTCCACAAGGACGACCACACGTTTTCCGATCTCTGGACGGAGTGGAATCCGGATTTTGCGGCGTTTTATCAGGCCGTGCGCGCGGATATGGAGAAATATGGCGATGTCCACGGGGTCAAGGCCCGAGACAATCAGCCGCCGAATTTCACGCCGGTATCCATGGCGCCGTGGCTGTCTTTCACGGGACACAGCACGGATGTGTTCACCGCGCCGCAGCAGCTGTTTCCGGTGATTGTCGGCGGAAAGATGTTCGAGCGCGACGGACGCACGCTGCTGCCGCTGTCCATTTCGTGCAATCATGCGGCGGCGGATGGCTGGCACAGCTCGCAGGTTCTGCTGGAAATCGAGCGCAGGGCGGCACATCCGGAGGAGTGGATGCACGCGCCAAAATGAAGGAAAACGCCCATGCCCTTGCAAGCGGAAAATCGTCTGTTTTTTGCAGTGCAAAACAAAAGAAATTTAGAATTGTGCAATTACCATGAATAAAACCGTGAAAGAAGGGCATACTATTTCTGTTTTGTAAAATCGGAAAAAAGTGATTGACAGAGGAACATTCTTGCGCTACAATGAACGGGTATGCGATAAGGAGGTAGTTCTATGCTTTCACAGCTCGCAACAGCGGCGAAAGTCGTAGGCGTGAAACAGTCCAAAAAAACCATCCGTGAAGGCGGCGTAGCGCGCGTATTCATCGCGCAGGACGCAGAAAGCCGCATCACCGCACCGATTCTGGATCTGTGCCGGGAACACGGGGTTGAGGTGACCGAGGTCGCTACTATGAAAGAACTCGGTGCCGCCGCTGGCGTCGCAGTCGGTGCTGCCGTTGTTACGGTCACCGAATTTCATTGATTTTAACGGGGAAGCCCGTTGAAATACTATATTCTATATTTGAGGAGGTGCAATGAATGCCAACCTTTAACCAGCTCGTACGCAAGGGTAGACAGGAAGTTGCCGTTAAGTCCACTGCTCCGGCTCTGCAGGTAGGTCTGAACTCTCTGAAGAAGAAGCAGACCAATCAGTCGTCTCCGCAGAAGAGAGGCGTTTGCACGACGGTCAAGACCATGACCCCGAAGAAGCCGAACTCTGCACTTCGTAAGGTAGCCCGTGTTAAGCTGACCAACGGTATGGAAGTTTCCGCTTACATTCCGGGTATCGGCCACAATCTGCAGGAGCACTCGGTTGTAATGGTTCGCGGCGGTCGTGTTAAGGACCTTCCGGGTGTCCGTTACCACATCATCCGCGGCTCTCTGGATACGCAGGGTGTTGCCAACCGTCAGCAGGCTCGTTCCAAGTACGGCGCCAAGAGACCGAAGCCGGGCAAGTAATCGCTGTCCGACCGACAAACCGAATTTTTTACCCATGATTTGACTTGAAATTTTCGTGTTTCAGCAAAGCAAAAGCTTTGTCCTGAGCGTTTGATATATATTTTCAAACCCTCGGACAGGCCATGCCGAAAGCCGGGGGCGGCTTTTGGAGTACCTATGAAATCATTTTTTTGTGAAGGAGGGAAGTATCGTGCCAAGAAGAGGATTTGTTCCTAAGAGAGAAGTTCTTCCGGATCCGATGTACGGCTCCCAGCTGGTTACCAAGCTGATCAACTCGATCATGCTGGACGGCAAGAAGGGCGTTGCACAGAAGGTTGTATACGATGCTTTTGACATCGTTAAGGAAAAGACTGGCCGAGATCCGTTAGAAGTATTTATTGAGGCTATGGATAATATCATGCCGTCTCTGGAGGTTAAGGCTCGCCGTGTCGGCGGTGCTACCTACCAGGTGCCGATGGAAGTACGTCCGGAGAGACGTCAGACCCTGGGTCTCCGTTGGCTGACCAAGTATTCCCGTGCCCGTTCCGAGAGAAACATGTGCGAGAGACTCGCAAATGAGATTCTGGATGCGGTTAACAATCTGGGCGGCTCTGTTAAGAAGCGTGAGGATACCCATAAGATGGCAGAGGCCAACAAGGCATTTGCTCATTTCAGATATTAATCTGACGGGGATCACTTACGAAAGGAGAACATCATGCCGAGAGAATTTAGTCTGGAAAAGACCAGAAATATTGGTATTATGGCGCACATCGACGCCGGCAAGACCACCACGACGGAGCGTATCCTGTACTACACGGGTATCAACCGTAAGCTGGGTGAGACGCATGAAGGCGCCGCGACCATGGACTGGATGGAGCAGGAGCAGGAGCGTGGTATCACCATCACCTCTGCTGCAACCACTTGTCACTGGAAGGACCATCGAATCAACATCATTGACACCCCGGGCCACGTTGACTTCACCGTAGAAGTACAGCGTTCTCTGCGTGTACTGGACGGTTCGGTTTGTGTTCTGTGCGCAAAGGGCGGTGTAGAGCCGCAGACGGAGACCGTTTGGCATCAGGCTGACGAGTACCGTGTACCGCGTATGATTTTCGTCAACAAGATGGATATCATGGGCGCCGACTTCTACAACGTTCTGAACATGATTAAGGAGCGTCTGGGCTGCAAGGCCGTTCCGATTCAGCTGCCGATCGGCTCCGAGTCGGAGTTCCGCGGCATCATCGACTTGATGACCATGCGTGCTGAGGTTTACTATGATGACCTGGGCAAGGATATCCGCGACGAGGATATTCCAGCAGACATGGTTGAGAAGGCTGAGGAATACCACGAGGCAATGATCGAAGCAATCTGCGAGACCGACGAGGACCTGATGATGGCGTACCTCGAGGGCGAGGAGATCTCGGTCGACGACCTGAAGGCGGCGCTGCGTAAGGCTACCTGTAACGTAGAGGTTATCCCGGTACTGTGTGGTACTGCATACCGCAACAAGGGCGTACAGATGCTTCTGGATGCTGTTGTTGACTTCATGCCGTGCCCGCTGGACATCCCGGCAATCAAGGGTGTCAATCCGGATACCGACGAAGAGGACGAGCGTCCGGCTGACGATGACGGTCCGTTCTCTGCACTTGCATTTAAGATCATGACCGACCCGTATGTAGGTCGTCTGACCTTCTTCCGCGTTTACTCCGGTACGGTTGACGCCGGCACTTCGGTACTGAACGCAACGAAGGATAAGAAGGAGCGTCTGGGACGCATCCTGCAGATGCATGCGAACCATCGTAAGGATATCGACAAGGTTTACTCCGGCGACATCGCTGCCGCAGTAGGCTTTAAGAATACCACCACCGGTGATACGCTGTGTGACGAAGATCATCCGATCATCCTGGAGTCCATGAACTTCCCGGAGCCGGTTATCGACGTAGCAATCGAGCCGAAGACCAAGGCAGGTCAGGAAAAGATGGGTATCGCACTGTCCAAGCTGGCAGAAGAGGACCCGACCTTCCGCACCTATACCGACGAGGAAACCGGCCAGACCATCATCGCTGGTATGGGCGAGCTGCATCTGGAAATCATCGTAGACCGTCTGCTGCGTGAGTTCAAGGTAGAGGCAAACGTAGGTCAGCCGCAGGTATCCTACAAGGAGACCGTTCGCGGCACTGCCGATGTCGACTGCAAGTACAAGCGTCAGTCCGGTGGTTCTGGTCAGTATGGTCACGTTAAGATTATTCTGGAGCCGAACGAGCCGGGTGCAGGCTACGAGTTCATCAACAAGGTTGTCGGCGGTTCGATTCCGAAGGAATACATCGAGCCGGTTAACCAGGGTATTCAGGGCGCTATGGAGTCCGGTGTTCTGGCAGGCTACCAGGTTGTTGACGTTAAGGTAACCCTGTATGATGGATCGTACCATGAAGTTGACTCTTCCGAAATGGCATTTAAGATTGCCGGTTCTATGGCATTCAAGGAAGCAATGAGAAAGGCTGATCCGGTTCTGACTGAGCCGATCATGCAGGTTGACATTCTGGTTCCGGAGGAATACATGGGCGACGTTATCGGTGACATTAACTCTCGCCGTGGTCAGATTGCCGGCATGGAAGCTCGTGGCGCTGTTCAGGCAATCTCTGCGAAGGTTCCGCTGTCCGAGATGTTCGGCTATGCGACCGATCTGCGTTCCCGTACGCAGGGCCGTGGCCAGTACACCATGCAGCGCAGCCACTACGCTGAGATTCCGAAGTCCATCGCGGAAAAGATCATCAGCAGCCGCACGAAGGGTTGATTTTCACCCCTACTATAAGAAGTTTTTGCTTGCATTTTTGCATGCACTGAGATACAATAAGTCTGTAATGACTATTTTCTCAATTACCGTAAGGAGGACATTAAAATGGCAAAGGAAAAGTACGTAAGAGACCTGCCTCACGTTAACATTGGTACCATTGGCCACGTTGACCACGGCAAGACCACTCTGACCGCTGCAATCACCAAGGTTCTCGCTCTGGAGGGCGAAGCTGAGGTTATGAAGTACGACGAGATCGACAAGGCTCCGGAAGAGAAGGAGCGCGGCATTACCATCAACACCGCTCACGTAGAGTACAAGACCAAGAAGCGTCACTATGCACACGTTGACTGCCCGGGCCATGCTGACTACGTTAAGAACATGATCACCGGTGCTGCTCAGATGGACGGCGCTATCCTGGTTGTATCTTCCGCTGACGGCCCGATGCCGCAGACCCGTGAGCACATCCTGCTGGCTCGTCAGGTAGGCGTACCGTACATCGTAGTATTCATGAACAAGGTTGACCAGGTAGACGACGAGGAGCTGCTCGATCTGGTTGAGATGGAAATTCGTGAGCTGCTGAACGACTACGACTTCCCGGGCGACGACGTTCCGATCATCCGTGGTACCGCTCTGGGCGTTCTGGAGTGCGACTCCACCGATCCGAATGCTCCGGAGTACGCTTGCATCCATGAGCTGATGGACGCTGTTGACGAGTATATCCCGACTCCGGATCGTAAGGCTGACCAGCCGTTCCTGATGCCGGTCGAGGACGTATTCTCCATCACCGGTCGTGGTACCGTTGCTACCGGTCGTGTAGAGCGTGGCCAGATCAAGATGGGCGAGGAAGTTGAGATCGTAGGTCTGATGGACGCTCCGCGCAAGACCGTTGTTACCGGTATTGAGATGTTCCGCAAGCTGCTGGACTACGCAGAAGCTGGCGACAACATTGGTACCCTGCTGCGTGGTATCCAGAAGAACGAGATCGAGCGTGGCCAGGTTATCGCTAAGCCGGGCACAATCCATCCGCATACCAAGTTCAAGGGTCAGGTATACGTTCTGAAGAAGGAAGAGGGCGGCCGCCACACTCCGTTCTTCAACAACTATCGTCCGCAGTTCTACTTCCGTACCACTGACGTAACTGGCGTTATCACTCTGCCGGAAGGCACTGAGATGTGCATGCCGGGCGACAACGTTGATATGGCTGTAGAGCTGATCACCCCGATCGCTATCGAGAAGGGCCTGCGTTTCGCTATCCGTGAGGGTGGCCGTACCGTAGGTTCCGGCGTTGTTACCGAGATCGACGAGTAATTTCTCGATTTTGGCATAACCCAAAATTAAATTATCCCGCGGTCTTGTCTTCGGACAAGGCCGCGGTTTTTCATTGTGCTATATGCTGCTGACTTCGTAGTGGACGGGTTTTCCCGTTCACTATTTTTTTGTGCTATTTGCTTTTGGCGCGGACTTTTTACCCGTCTATTTTCTGAGAAAATCAGCTATTATTGCACATTCTAATCCCTTCAGTCAATTGCTACGTAATTGCCAGCGTCTCTTGCATCAAGGGATGCCTTTGGTGCGTGCCATTTGTCTGTCTGCGCTCAGAGTAAAATCTACGTTTGGCTCCCCTTGGAGAACAAGGGGAGCTGCCGATGCATAGCGATGGCTGAGGGGATCTGAACCAACAATTATTGCCCGTTTTGTGTCTGTTAACCGAGAAAATCTTACCGTTTTTCAAATTCCAAACCAGTGAAAGGTTTGGAATTTGAGGAGCGATGCAATCGAGTGGTCGAGACGTACTGACGCTTCGGTGCGGCGAGATAGCGTAATTTGCCGATGCGCCGTCGCCGAATGTTTTTTACTTCTCCTATTGACAAGCACGACATACTGCTGTATCTTATATATATAAAATATTTATATATATAAATCGAACGAGAGCGAGGTGTATTGCATGTATTATCCGGTATCTTCTCTGCTGATCGAGTGCTTAATTTTGGCGGTGGTGGAGACGGGGGATTCGTACGGATATGAAATCAGTCAGACGGTAAAGCTGGCGGCGGACATCAAGGAGTCCACGTTGTATCCGATTCTGCGCCGGCTGGAGCAAAAGGGTTACGTCACGACATATAACCAGCAGTTCCAAGGCAGAAATCGAAAATATTATCAGATGACGGATGCAGGACGAAAACAGTTGCAGTTTCTCAAAGAGGAATGGAAACAGTATCGAAGAATGATCGACGGTATTATTGAAGGGGGCGTGCGAGGATGACACGAGACGAATATTTACGGCAGCTGAGGAAATATCTCAAGCGGCTGCCGAAGGATGATTATGACAGCGCGATGGAATATTTTACGGAATATTTCGAGGAGGCCGGACCGGAGGGGGAACAGCGCGTGATGCAGGAGCTGGGAAGCGCACGACAGGCGGCGGCCGAGCTGCTGGGCAACTTGCTGGATGAAACGACGAACAAGAAACAGCGCGGACAGCGATCGGTTGGGTCGATTGTACTGATCGCTCTGATGGCGATTTTCGCCGCACCGATTGGTATTCCGCTGCTGATTGTAGTGGGTGTGCTGATGCTCACCGCGGTGATTGTCGCCATCGCGTGTGCGGTGTGTGTACTGATCTTCGGTATTGCCGGTGTGCTGATCGGCGGCAAGATGGTACTGCGCGGTTTGGTGGCGGTGACAGTTTCACCAGCGGGCGCGGCGGTGCTGACCGGAGCGGGTCTTGTGAGCATCGGCATGAGCGTACTGCTCAGCGTGCTGCTGATGTGCGTTTGTAAGTGGATTTCACTCAGCCTGATCGGCTGGATTCGGAATTTGATTTCACGCAGAGGAGGAGAAAAGCGATGAAACGGGGGACAAAAATTGCATTGGTTGCCAGTGTGAGTGTGTGCGTGGTCGGCGCGGCGCTGTTTGGTGTTGGCGTTGTGAGCGGTGGACAGGAGTATGTAAAATCCGCAAATCTGAACGAACTTTCCAGTGAGAAACAGGACGAGGGGAGCGGCAAGACGCAGACGCTGAGCAAGGACAACATCAAGCTAAAATCGTTTGATGCGGTGGACATCAATTGTGAAAATCTTGATGTTTCGGTTGTTCCGTCGGACAAAAATTACTCGTACCTGTCGTACTCGGTGGAGGAGCGCAAGGGAAAAAATCCGCTGTCGTATGACGTTGCAAATGACACGCTGTCCATCCAGGAACAGAACGGAAAAGAGTCCGGATTCTATGCCAGCTGCCATGTGGACATCAGCTTTATTGGCTGGCTGTTTGGCGGCAAGACAGTGACCGAGGAAACTCATACCAATATCGTCACGCTGCATCTGGCGAAGGATGCTGCGTTGAAGGAAAGCAAGGCGTATCTCGCCAACGGGGATCTCTCCATCGAAGGAATAAACAGCAAGAATGTTGACTGGACGCTGGATTACGGCGATCTGGAGCTGATGGATTCGACGCTGGATGGCGGCAGTGTGATTCTGGATGACGGCGACATTACCATGTACGATACGCAGTCGTACAAGATCCAGTGGGTAAATAAATATGGCGATTGGGATGTGAAGCGCTGCACGATGCGCGGCGATACGGCGGAGCTGACTGATGGCGATCTGACAATGGACGACAGCCAGTGGCTGAACGGCACGATGGATTTGGATTACGGCGACTGGAGCGGCAAGGACATTGTGTTGAAGAGCATGGCGGCGACGCTAAGAGACGGTGATGTCGAGATCAAGCAGGTAGAATTGTCGGGCAAGAACAGCATAGACAGTTCGTATGGTGATGTAGATATTAAACTGACGCCAGATATGGCACAGTCGGTTGTCAACCACAACAGTATGGATTCCGACGACGAAACCAGTGAGCACAGACTGAGCTGGAAGGATGGCACGGCGCTGCACGTTGTCTGCGCCGACGGTGATATTACCATCGGATAAAGCCGATGCGGAGGGGGCATGTTCCGCAGAATAAAACAGGGTGATACCGGCACAATGAGAGGGACATTGTGACCGGTATCGTCTTTTTCTGTGAGGAAAAGAACACAAAACCATTGGTCAGCTTCCATAAAATGAACACGAAGTCGTCACACATGAGGAATATAGTAAAGCCATACCAAACAGAAACAAATCTCAATTTGGAGGCGATTGATAGGAAAGAATGGCAGCGCAAGAGCGTGGCGATATTACTCAGCGCGATGATGGGCATGACGGCAGCAGCCTGACCGGCGCGTTTGTCAATGATGAGGCCTATACGGGCGATGGCAGAGACGGCTACTGCAAGCTGTATATTGACAAGGACAGCACCTGGACGGTAACTGGCGACAGCACGGTGACCGAGCTGCAAAATGAAGGCAAGATTGTGGATGAATCCGGCAAGACGGTCACGATTCAGGGCAGCGACGGCACGACCTACGTCAAGGGCGACAGCGCGTACATGATTATGGTCGCGTCGTGGTATAGTGACACGGCAGATATGTCGGGAGTGTCATTAATTGCGTAAGTTGCTGCGTCGGCCCATTTAACGTATTTGTTGGCCAACGGAAGTGGGAAAAGAAAAAAGAAGCCGCATTTGCGGCTTCTTTTGCATGCCCAGATGTTACTTACGCAGCAGCTCATCCATTTCGCTAATCAGCTCATCAAACAGCTGGAGTGCCTCGGTGATCGGCTGAGTGGTTGCCATATCCACACCCGCGCCGCGCAGCAGCTCGATCGGCGGCTTGGAGCAGCCGCTGGACAGGAAATTCAGATAATCCTTGACGGCTGGCCCGCCTTCGCGGAGGATGCGGCGGGAGAGGGCGATTGCCGCGGCGTAGCCGGTGGCATACTGATAGACATAGTAATCGTAATAGAAATGCGGAATGCGCGCCCATTCCAGATCAATCTCCGGATCAATCACAATGCCGTCGCCGAAATACAGCTGATTCAGTTCATGATACAGCTGGTTGTAGCTGTCGGCGGTTAGGCTCTCGCCGCGCTCGTTGCGGCGGTTGATTTCCAGCTCAAATTCCGCAAACATGGTCTGACGATACAGCGTCGTGCGGAACTGCTCCAAGAAATAGTTGATGAGATACGCACGGCGGCGCGGATCCGTCGTGTTGTTCAGCAGATACTGCATCAGCAGCGCTTCGTTGCAGGTAGAGGCAACCTCTGCGACAAAGATGACATAGTTGGAGTACAGCACCGGCTGGTTCTTGTTGGACAGATACGAGTGAATCGCATGTCCCATCTCATGCGCCAGCGTAAACATGCTGTCCAGCGTATCGGCATAATTGAGCAGAACATACGGATGCACACGCAGACCGGCAGAATACGCACCGGAGCGCTTGCCGACATTTTCATATACGTCAATCCAGCGGTTGTCAAAGCCCTCGCGGATCATGGAGAGATACTCCTCCCCCATCGGTGCGAGCGCCTTGAGCACGGTTTCCTTTGCTTCCTCAAACGGAATCTTGGCGTCGGCATCGGCAACAATCGGGGTATATAGGTCATACATATGGAGCTCGTCTACACCCAGCAACTTTTTGCGAAGGGTGACATAGCGGTACATCGGCTGCATATTGTCGTGCACTGCCTGAATCAGGTTGGTGTATACCTCGGTCGGCACGTTGGTGCTGTCCAGCGCGGCGTGCAGGGTGGATTCATAATGGCGCGCGTTGGCGTAAAATTGCAGCTGCTTGACCTGCGCCGTCAGCATAGCGGCGGCCGTGTTGCGGTACTGTCCGTACATGCTGTACAGCGACTGGAACGCGGACTTGCGCAGAATACGGTCGCTGCTGTGCATGAGCGGGATATAGCTGCCGTGGGTGACCTCATGTGCGCCGCCGTCCTTGTCGGTTGCGGGCGGGAATTTCAGGTCGGCGTCGGCGAACATGGAGTAAATCGTCTCCGGCGCCTGCGCCATCTCTCCGGCGGAGGCGAGCAGCTTTTCCTCGGCGTCCGACAGGATGTGCGCGCGCTTGCGGCGGATGTTGGACAAATGCGTCCGGCACAGTTCCAGCTCCGGCATCTCCTGATAGAATTTCCCCAGCGTCTCGTCCGGAATGGCGAGCAGCTCCGGCGTCTCAAACGAACCGGCGGAATCCACCGCAACCATCAGCGAAATCATCTGGGAGGTCATGCCCTGATATTTGGAAACCGCGGTGTCCTCATCGCTGCGCCGCTGTGCGTAGCCAAACAGGCTGTCAAAGGCGACCGTGATGCGCTCGCCGAGCTGAATATAATCATACAGATTGCGGGCGGAGGAGCCGAGCTTGCCGCGGAAGGCGGAAATCTGCTGCGGGAAGGACTGCGCCTGTTCATAGGCCTCCTGCCACGCCTCGTCCGACGGGAAAATATCCTCTAACGCCCAAGTATATTTGGGGTCCGCTTCACTGCGAACCGGAATCGTTTTGTTCATGGTATCGCTCCTTTCATGTGCGTGTCATTCTGCTTCTTAGTATATCACGAAACCGGGTGCGAAAAAAGCGGAGTTGGGCGCGTTTGCACGAATGGAGTCGGCAATTTTTGCCGATCGGCACAGAGAAAGAACGTCCTGCCGCTTGATAGAGCGACAGGACGTTCTTGTTATGAAAGAGATAAAATTAAGTTTGGAATATTTATTATATAAGAGAAGAATGATGGGTATCACGCGTGGAGACACTTGGCAGAATGTCTCCCTCGCGTGCTGCCGAATGCGGCGAGCGGACTTCCGAAAATGCCCTTCGATGGAAGTACTACGTCGACTGCATCCAGCGGGGTATTGAAAATAGGCATGCTCCTTTCTTATGACCGAGGGGTGGTATGGTTACTGTGGGTTGGGAATTACTCCTCCCAAACACCGATGTCCTTCATCGAAGAAATGTAGTCGTCAACATTGTCTGCGGTAACGATCTGCGAACCGGAGTCGATGAACGAATCAACCTTCTCGCCATTCAGCGCATTGACGGCTGCTTCTACCGACTTATAGCCCATGTCATAGCCCGACTGTGCAACGTCCATTGCCAGAGAGCCATCCTTAACGGCTTCAATTGCCGCCTGGTTGCCGTCAAAACCGCACAGAACGGTGTTATCAAAGGCCTTGTTGTTGGCATCGGCAATTGCCTTGGTAGCAGCCATAACCATGTCGTCGTTCGTGCTGCAAACAACGTCTACACCATCCGGATACTTCTGGATGATCGCTTCCATTGCGTTTGCTGCTTTATCTGCCAGTGCGTCACAGTACTGCACCTCAAGCACTTCGCCGCCAGCTGCTTCGATGCCTGCCTTGTAGCCTTCCAGACGAGCGTCATGGGTCTCATCGCCCTGTACGCCGGTCAGGATAACCGCCGTCGGCTTCTTCACGCCGCGTGCGATGGCTTCCTTTACAGCGGCTTCGCCGCCGCTCTTCGCTGCGTCCTCGTTGCCGGTGCCGACAAAGGCCAGCTTCTTGTCCGAGGTGAAGTCGGTGTCACACGCGATGATAACGTCATCGGTATTGGCAACCAGATTGGCAACACTGTCCGACTGCAGCGGGCTGATAACCAGTGCATCGTAGTCGTTGCCCAGTGCGGTCTCGATCATGTTGATCTGCTCGTCGTAAGCCGTTGCGGAGGTCGGGGACTGGATGTCAACCGTAACGTTCGGATGCTCTTCGGCGTAAGCCTTTGCACCGGCCATAACCTTGGAGAAGTGTCCGTCGGTCAGCTTAACGATAAAGCTTACCTTATAGGAATCATCCGAGCCGGCAGCATCGCCGCTTCCGCTTGCGCTGCCGCTGCTGCTTCCGCCGCAACCAGCCAGAGTACCAAGACACATCGCACCAGCGAGTACACCTGCAAAAAGTCTCTTGTTTGCCTTCATGTTCATTTCCTCCTCGTAGTTGGTTCTTTCCTTCGGTTTCTTTTCTTTTTTTGGGAATAGGCGCTTTATTTTGTCTCCCGCGGTGACACGGCACGGCGGAAAAGAAAATCAAACTTAGCGGCTGATCGTAGCCTGCAATGCATCAATCGAGGTGAGAATACCAGCCTCGGTGGACATTGTGAAGTCCTCCATCTCCAGCGATACATCGCCGTTATAGCCCATCATGCGGACAACGGAGAAGAATTCCTTCCACCATTGCAGATCCTGGCCGCAGCCAACGGCAACATAGTTCCACGAGCGGTTTGCGGTATCCAGTACGTTTTTCCACTCGGTCAGACCGTTGACCGCTGCCATGCCGCGCTCGATGCGGGTGTCCTTGCCGTGGACATGGTAGATAGCACCCTTGAGGGCACGGGCGGACTGAATCGGGTCAGCACCGTAGGCAATCAGATGGGACGGGTCGAGGTTGATGCCGATGATGTCATCGCCCACGGCCTCGCGCAGATGCCAGAACGTCTCCGGATTGTGTACCATCATGCACGGGAATTCCTCGATGGCGATCTGCTCCAGATGATGCTCGTGGCAGAAGGCGGCAAACTGCTTCCACCATTCGGTAGTCACACGCCACTGGTAGTCTACCGTCGGCTGCATGTACGCGGTCATCGTGACGGAAGAGGTGATCCAGTTCGGGGTGGTGTCGTTCTCGCTGCCTGCCGGAAGTCCGGACATGCAGACGATTTTCTTGACGCCCAGCTTTTCTGCCAGCAGAACACAGTCATACATCGACTTGCTGTATTCCTCGCCGGTTTCACACGGCCACAGCTGATTGCATGAGGTGTTGAGTGCTGCGATGCGCATGCCGCGCTTTTCCAGCTCCGCCAGATATTCCTCACACTTTTTGTCGTCGGCCAGCAGCTCTGCCGTTGGGCAGTGGGTTCTTGCACCCCAGCCTCCGGCGGTCATCTCAACGGCGTTGATGCCGAGGGACTTTACCTTGTCCAGCATGTCGGTGTACGACAGCTCAGCCAAAACGTCTGTGCAAATTGATAACTCCATTTGTATTTCTCCTCAAGATTTCATCCGGTGGGTTGCTTACTTCTTGTACAGATCCGGCATCTCGTCGTAAACGACATCGACGATGGTCTGCGTGTCGCGTGCCTTGGAAGCGGCAGCGGCAACAACCTGGCAGCAGTAGCCGTCCCATGCGTTCGGGCCGTCCACGCGGCCTTCCTTACAGCCGTTGATCCATGCCTGGAATTCGGTGTTGTAGGCATCGACGAAGCGGGTGGACCAGTCGGCGTCAACGGCGTTGCCGCGCATGGTGTTTGCCAGAACCTCAATCGTTGCCGGCTTCGGCAGATTCAGGATTGCGTCCTCGCAGACAACCTCGCAGCGGACATCGTAGCAGTTGCCGTCGTGAACGAAGGACTCGACGTCGATGCGCACGCCGGACTCGGTGGTCAGGATCATGATCTGCGGATCGTGTACACCCTCTGTCGTGCGGCGGGTGTCCTTGGCGTAGCGAACCTCAGCGGTCTTGTAGTTCTCGCCGAGCAGCCAGCGCAGTACGTCCATCTCATGTACCATGGAGCCTTCTACCGCGGTGGAGTTGTCCCAATCCTGCAATACATCGGCGTTGCGGTGTGCGCAGTGCAGCAGCAGCGGCTCGCCGTACTTCTTGCTCTCGATGGCTTCCTTCAGCTGTTTGTAACCGGAATCATAGCGACGCATGAAGCCGACCTGAACAAACTGCTTGCCGGCCTTGATCTCGGCCTCTACAATGCGCTTGCAGGCGTCAGCCTTCGGTGCCAGCGGCTTTTCGCAGAATACATACTTGCCGGCGTTGATGGCAGCGAGTACAAACTGCTCGTGATACGGATCTGCGGCGGTGCAGATAACGGCGTCGATATCCGGATCGTTGATCATTGCGATCGGATCCTCATAGCCCTTGATGCCGTACTTTTCCGCAACAGAAAGACCGAATGCTGCGGCGGGGTCCGAACAAGCGGTGACCGCTGCGCCCTGCAGCTTGGTGTTAATGCGCTCAATATGTGTCTTACCGATTCCGCCGGTGCCGACAAGACCAATTCGCAGTTCGTTTGCCATAGTAATTTCTCTCCTATTCTAATCGGTATAGCGGCAGCAGCTGCTGCCGTATGCTTGTATTTGTGAAGTGTTTAGTTTGCTTTTTGCACCTTCAGTGTACTCTGCGAAAACCGCTTTGTCCAGCGGGCAAAGTGATCAAATATTTTTTGCGTTTTTCGTGCTATCCGTATAAATTGGTGAGAAAGAAAACAAACGGGACTTAACGGGTAATGGCGCAAAAATTCCCGGTGTTTTTGGACATTTTTATTCGTTTTCAACTGGAAAGTTGGCGGTATCTATCATATTTCAGATAGTAACTATCGTTTTCCTACACAAAAAAACGGGGGTTTTGCATCACGGCAAACGATGAGCGGATGGAAGAAAACTTGTCGTTTTCGACACAAAAAATTTTTCGATTTCTTGACAATTCCAAGATGGGACAGCATAATGAGAACAGGAGAGAGGAGGGATTGCCTTGCATTTTTATGTTTGCGAGATGCCGATGGACTTACATGTGCCGATGGGCTCGCCGGAGCTGGTGTATACCAACTACTGCAACGAACAGGATCAGCAGCATGCACGCAGTCTGCACTCCCACCATGATCTGGTGGAACTGATTTACATCCTGCACGGAGAGGGGATTTTTGAGATCGGCGGAACGGCCTACCCGGTGCATGGTGGTGATTTGGTGATCTACAACAGCGATGTTGTGCACAACGAAAGCTTGAAAAACCCACCGCCGCCGCTGTACGGCATTGCGGTGTCCGGTATCCGGCTGGAAGGAATGCCGCCCAGCTGTATGATTGCGCCAGGAGCAAGTCCCGTCCTGACCCCGCAGGAAAATACGGCGGAGCTGCGGACGCTGTTCCGCATGATTTACGAGCAGTCCAGCCGTCAGACGCCGAGCTCAGCGACGATTTGCAACGCCCTGCTTCAGGCGCTGCTACGCATGATTATGGAACTGCTGGACGGCGCGGTGCCGCAGTCCTCCTCGGCGAAAAAGCTCTCGAGATCAGATCAGCTGAGCCATGAGATTCAGGAATACATTGATGAGCATTCGCTGGAGGACATTTCGGTACAGGAGGTCGCGGAGCGGTTTTCGATCAGCCCGACCTATCTGTCGCGCTTGTTCAAACAGGCCACCGGCATGTCGCTGATGCAGTACGTCATTCACCGGCGGATCGGTGAGGCACAGACGCTGCTGCTGATCTCGGATCTGCCTGTGACCGAGATTGCGCGACGGGTTGGGTATGATAACCTGAGCCATTTTGTCAAGATGTTCACACAGAATGTCGGCCTTTCGCCGCGGCAGTACCGCAAAAACGGCAGCGCGATTCCGTACCATGGACGAACCAGACTGGCGGAAAAACCGTCGAAACGGGCGAAAAAATAGCGGATTTCGGTGGAGCATTACACCGGTTTGTGGTATACTGAACACAGAAAGTCAATATTATTTTTTTCAGAACAGGGGAGGGAACTGGTATGAATTATGAAATTTTCGGCGAGAGCATGCCGGCGGCAACCGTGCGTCTGGCACCGGGGGAGAGCGTGTACACACAGGCCGGCGGCATGACGTGGATGACCGAGGGCGTTCAAATGGCAACCAATCTGCGCGGCGGACTGGGCCGGGCGTTTGGACGCATGTTTTCTGGCGAGTCGCTGTTTATGGCAACTTTCACGGGCAGCCGACCGGGTGATGAAGTGACCTTTGCATCGACGATGCCAGGTGAAATCCGTGCGTTTTCCATTCGTCCGGGATATGAAATCATCGCGCAGAAGGGCGCGTTCCTGTGTGCTGACCCGAGCGTGCAGCTGTCGACGTTCTTTACGCGCGGCATTAAGGGCGGCCTGTTCGGCGGCGAGGGCTTTATTCTGCAAAAATACACTGGTGAGGGCACGGTTCTGTGTGAACTGGACGGCACGGTGAAGGAGATTGATCTGGCACCGGGCGAGCTGCTTCGCGTGGATTCCGGCAATATTGCGGCGTTTGAGTCGTCGGTGGATTATTCGGCGGAGATGGTCAAGGGCTTTAAGAACATTCTGTTCGGCGGAGAAGGACTGTTTCTGTCCACACTGCGCGGTCCGGGACGCGTTTGGCTGCAAACTATGACGGTTTCAGAGCTGGCGAAGCGAATCGTCCCATTTGTCCCAACGAGCAGCAGCAATTAATAACGAATCGCATTATGTGCCCCGTCGGTGTGTCCGGCGGGGCGTTTTTCGTATAGCTTTGCGGCATTTTGTCCATCCTAAACAAAGAGAATGCGGAAGGAGGAGATTGAATGCTTGACTGCGTGATAATCGGCAGCGGCCCGGCGGGTCTGAGTGCGGCGATTTATGCGCGGCGCGCGATGTTGGATGCGGTTGTGGTAGAGCGCGAGCCGATGGGCGTGGGACAAATTGCGGAGAGTGAGCTGGTAGACAACTATCCGGGTGTGCCGGACTGTGCAGGATATGAGCTGGGAGAGCGGATGCGGACACACGCCGTGTCGCTTGGCGCGGATATCCGCGAGGGCAATGTGACGCAGATTGCCCCGAATCCGGATGGATGGACGATTTTCCTGGAGCACGGGGAACAGTGGGAAAGCCGGACTGTGATTTACGCTGCCGGGGCGTCGCCGCGCCGGCTGGAGATTCCGGGAGAACAGCGGCTGTGCGGGCACGGCGTATCCTATTGTGCAGTGTGTGATGGGGCATTTTACCGCAGCCGCACTGTGGCGGTCATTGGCGGCGGAGATAGCGCGCTGAGTGAAGCGCTGCTGCTGGCAAAGATAGCAAAAACCGTCTATCTGCTGCATCGGCGGGCACAGTTTCGCGCGAGTGCATCGCTGCAAGAGCGCGCAGCGCAATGCCAAAATCTTGTTCCGCTGATGGAGGCGGTTCCGACGGAGATTGTGGGAGAGCGGCGCGTAGAGGGACTGCGTTATCAACAGGCTGGGGAAGAACGGCGAATTGCCGTGGATGGTGTGTTTATCGCGATTGGCAGTGTCCCGAATACGGCGCTGGTAGATGGCCTTGCGTTACTGGATGCACGGGGCTATCTGGCGGCGGGCGAGGACGGCAGAACCACAGCGGCGGGATTGTTTGCGGCGGGCGATGTGCGGACGAGACCACTGCGGCAGGTAGTGACGGCAGCGGCAGACGGGGCGACTTGTGTCCAGTCGGCACAGGAGTGGTTGCTGAAACAGAGCCGGGAAGGTTGATGGAATGCAGGAAGTCTTGCGAAATAGAAGATATATGCAAGAAGTAAGATGCCTGCGATTATGCAAAATGGTTTTATGGAAATACTGTGGAATGGTGAGTAAAGCCACAAACGATGCAGCGGGATTGTATGCACGATTGTTGCTAAAAATGGTGCGTTTTTTTGAAAAATCGTGAAATTATAGGAGATAACAATGTAGAAAAGACAAACGGAGGGAGAGACCGGACAGGAGTTTCTCTTTTGCAGAATTGTAAAAAATTTCTCTAATTGGTTGACAGTTTCTCGGAAATTTTTTATACTGAGTGTACTACAGACAATAATACATTGGGACGTGCAGAAATGGGGGATTTTATGCATGGCAAACACAGACTGATGTTAGGGATATGCAGCGCATTGTCAGCGCTTGGCGTGGTGCTGTGTATCTGGCGCATGATGAACTGGGAACAGACTGCGGCAGTCTGCGCTGCGGAGACAGAAGGCAGCTGGATCAGCACCGCTGTGCTCAGTACAGCGGGACTGTATGCCGCGACGATTGCTCTGCTGATCGGCACGACGGTGCTTGCGGCGCGGTGGTGGAATCATTCGGCGTGAGGGCACGGTCAGTCTGGCGGAAATGTTATAAATAAGAAGCACAAAGGGTTCTCGCGCCGAAGGAAAAAATCCCGATTGATTGAGGGATAACCTTTACTGCGGCGAGAGAATATGATAAAATGATAGACAGGAAAAGTATACTCTGACGGCGTGTCGAACGACATGGCGGGAGGAGGGGCTTTGCCGGCATGTTTCGCCCGCTGTGCGGCGGGAAAACAACGAACAAGAAAGATCGTGCACCGACACGGCAAAGAAAAGAATCTGAGGAGGAAAATGCTATGAGCTCGTTTGAATTTACCGTAAAGGATCCGGAGGGTATCCACGCACGTCCGGCAGGCGTTGTCACCAAGGCGGCGAAAAGTCTTGGCGGCGGCATCATGATCACCAAGGGTGACAAGACGGTTGATGCGCAGAAGATGTTTGGCCTGATGGGTCTGGGTGTAAAGTCCGGTGAGACCATCACGGTATCCAGTGAAAACGAAGAAGCGCTGGCAGAGTTCAAGAAGGTTCTGGAAGAAAATCTCTGATTACCAGGCATAGAACAGAAATGTGATTCCGGCCGGCGTTCCGGCTGCGGAAAGAAGTGACCCCGCCGGTGGCCGTTTCGGGCTACTGTGCGGGGAATCGCCGTTGCAAGGAGAGGCAGCGTACCGCAGAAGTCGAACGGAAAATACCTTGGAAAAGGAGAAATGAATATGGTTTTACTGGAAGGTAAAGGAGTATCCAAGGGCGTAGCCGAAGGCCCGCTGTATTTTTACCAGCGCGGCGGCAAGGAAATTGTCCGCACGCAGGTGGAGGATACCGAGGCAGAGGCCGCCCGTTTTGAGCAGGCACGGCAGACTGCGATGACCCAGCTTCAGGAGCTGTATGACAAGGCGGTCGAAGAGGTCGGCGAAGAGGGCGCCGCTCTATTTGAGGCGCATCAGATGATGCTGGACGACATGGATTATGTCGAAGGCATTCAGGACGCGATTGGCAGCGGCTTGAACGCCGAGGCGGCGGTATCCGATGTGGCGGCGCAGTTTGCTGAAATGCTGGCGGCGATGGACGACGCCTACATGCAGGCGCGCGCCGCGGATGTTCGCGATATTTCCGATCGTGTGATCCGTATTTTGCAGGGGGTCGCGGTCGGCGGCATTGATTCGGATGTTCCGGTTGTGCTGGCGTCGGATGATCTCGCACCGTCGGAGACCGTACAGCTGGACAAGTCCAAGATTTTGGGCTTTGTGACGGCGGGCGGCTCGGGCAACAGCCACACGGCCATTCTGGCCCGTACGATGGGCATTCCGGCGATTATCGGTGTCGGCGAAGCGCTTCAGGAATCGGATGGCGGCAAAAATGTGATTATCGACGGTGAAACCGGCGAAGTCGCGATTGAGCCGGACGACGTCACAGCGGATCGTCTGCGAAAGAAGCAGGCCAAGGAAAAGGCGCTCAAGGAGATGCTGGAGCAGCTCAAGGGACAGGAAAACGTCACACTGGATGGACGGCGTATTATGGTATACTGCAATATCGGTTCGCTGGATGATGTGGAGGTTGTGCTGCAAAACGACGGCGGAGGCATCGGCCTGTTCCGCTCGGAGTTTCTGTATCTGCAAAACACCGACTATCCGACGGAGGAGCAGCAGTTCCAGGCGTATAAGACGGTTGCGGAGCGACTGGGCGGCAAGCGCGTTATTATCCGCACGCTGGATATTGGCGCGGACAAGCAGGCGGATTATTTTCATTTGGACAAGGAAGAAAATCCGGCGATGGGTCTGCGTGCGATTCGCATCTGTCTGTCCCGACCGGAGGTCTTTAAGACTCAGCTGCGCGCACTGTATCGTGCGTCGGCATATGGTAAGATTGCCATTATGTTTCCGATGATTACCTCGGTATGGGAGGTACAGGAGATCAAGCGCATCTGTGAAGCCGTCAAGGCAGAGCTGCGCGCTGAGGGCACCGCGTTTGACGAGCAGCTGGAGCTGGGCATTATGATTGAGACCCCGGCGGCTGTTATGATGAGCGCGGAGCTGGCGAAGGAGGTTGACTTCTTTTCGGTTGGCACGAATGACCTGACTCAGTATACACTGGCAATTGACCGTCAGGGCAATAACCTCGACCGCTTCTATGACGCCCATCATCCGGCCGTACTGCGTATGATCCGCATGGCGGCGGACAACGCGCACAAGGCGGGTATCTGGATTGGCATCTGCGGTGAGCTGGGTGCGGATACGTCGCTGACGGAGACCTTCCTTGCGATGGGCATTGACGAGCTGAGCGTTTCGCCGGCATCCGTACTGCCGCTGCGCAGCGTGATTCGTTCGCTGGACAGCAGTAAAAATCGGGATGAAATCCTGAAAAAATTGTAATACTAAAGGTACAGGCCGCGCAAAGGGCGCGATCTGGAAACCAATCCTTTTCTAAACAAGAAGGGTCTGTTGCATGTTGTTTGCAACAGACCCTGTATATTTTTCGCTCTATTTGCTTGTTCGTTTTAGTATTGATATTAGTGAGAGAAGTCTATTTTCTTTTGCTGCCAAAAGAAAACAGACAAAAAGAAAACCAGCAGGGAACGGCCGCGTTCCCTGCACCTTTCCGAGCTGCCTGTAGGGAAAGCTGGTCTATTATCTTGCAACCGCTACATAAGGGAAAATGTTAATAGATGGCTTAGCGTACCGTCCCTAGCAAATCTGGCCGTTCGCTTCGCTCACTCAAAAGATTTGCAGAGGGTAGTGAAACTCACCACAGTGGGTAAGACCTGAGCTTTTACCTGTCTATTCTCAGAGTACAATTACGCTCCAAAGGCGCCCCTTGATGCAAGGGGAGCCGGATTTGCGTAGCAAATTCTGAGGGGATTAAAACCTACGATTGTATCTTATTTTCCGTCTATTATTGCCCAATTCTCAACGCTTTCCCTATTACAACAGCACCTCTCGCGTGATAATGCTGGTATCCACATAGCGAATGGTGCGCCGGATGGGACGATGATACAGCAGCATCTGTGCCAGTACGATAAGTGCCTCGTAAATCTGACCGGGGAAGTCCTGCTCAATGACAAAATCAATGCGTCCGTTTTTCAGCTCGCGGCGGGCAATGGGGGTGAGGTCGTTGGTAATCAGCGTCAGTGGCGCGGTCCAGTGCTGGAGCGCCTTGATACAGCCCTTGACGCTTTCGCCAGCCATAAAGATGCCACGGAGATCCGGATGATGCTCCAGACAGTCACGCACGAGCGAATAGGTCATCTGCTCGTCTTCCATAGACTCGACCAGCGTATAGGAGCTGTCAGGATACCCCAGCTCACGCATGCGCTGAATATAGCCGTCAATGCGGCGGCGGTGGGAATAAAACTCCAGATTTCCGCCGACAATCAGGACGTGCTCCTTGGGAGAAACACTGCGCGCCATCAGTCCGGCGGCAATCCGTCCAGATTTAATGAGATCCTGCCCGACGTGAAAGACACGCTGAGACTGTACTAGATCGGAATTATAGGTGACGACTTTGATGCCGCGCTGAGTCAAACTGTCGATTTCCGCGTGAATAAGGTAATTGTCCGACGCGTTGAGCGCCAAGCCCTGTATATTTTGCCCTGCCAGCTCTTCGCAGACGCGAATGTATTCTTCGTCGGTTCGGCTGTGCATCTGGCGAATGAGCAGACTGATTTCGTGCGGGCGAATGAGCTTTTGCGCACGTTGAATTCCTTCCATCGTCTGACGGGTAAAGTAATCGTCATGCCAAAAGGGGACGATTATGCCGATGCGAATGGGGGCAGAAGATAACTCCGTTGTGGTACGGTAACCGGTTTCTTCAATGATTTTTTGCACACGTGCCCGCACTTTAGGGTTGACATTGGGCTGGTTGTTGAGCACGCGACTCACGGTTCCGCGGGAGACTCCGGCCATCTCGGCGATGGATCGAACGGTTGGCTTCATAGCGTAACCTCTCCTTTTCGTATCGGGATGATACCATCAGTATAGCACAGGCAAAACCGGTTGTCACATGTCACATCTTTTTTTGGTGAAAAAATGGAGAAATGCTGTGCGCTCTGTCAAAAAACGTACGATGCAATTGAGCAAGTGAACGAACTTTTTTGCAGAAGTTGACAGAAAAAATGGAAGGATTTATAATATATACACAATCTGAAACAGAGTTCACGGAAAAATGCGAACGGAACAAAGGGATATCAACAGAAGAGAAAATGGAGAAATCATACGCAGTGCAGCGTGGTTTAGGAGAGATGACACGATGCACAACGCAGTGTATGATCCGAACGCAGCAGGGTGTATGTCTGTTGGATTGTTCCACAGAAAAAAGCAAACTGACAGGACGGAATACAGTGCAGCTTTAGTAGGAGAGAGATGAGCTGCAAGACTGTTCCTTTCGTCGAGGGCGAGCGAGAATTGTGGAGTTTCAAAAAAGAGCTTGATGCAGGACACATCAAGCTCTTTTTTGTGTGGATATATACGGTGAAAAATCTAGGAACGAAGTGTACAATGGGATATATGAGTTCGTTCAGATCCCCTCAGCCGCCTCCGGCGTCAGCTCCCCCCCCCTTGTTCTGCAAGGGGAGCCAAACGTAATTGCTGCTTTAAGCGCTGAAGAGTAAAAGTTTATTCCAAAGGCGTCCTTTGATGCAATGGGCTGCGCCATGCCAGTGGCATGTGAGCGTAGCGAAAGCAGGACTGTGGGCGCACAGCGATGACGGAAGGGATTAAAACGTACAATCATATGCTATTTTCCGCCTGTCCTCCAAGAAATCCCGCCGTTTTTCAAATTCCAAACCAGTGCTTTAACTCTTGTCCTCCGGAGAAAAAATCACAGCCGCGAGCAGGCCAAACAGCACCGCTGCAGTAATTCCTCCGGCGGCGGCCTTTGCTCCACCGACAAACGCACCCAAAACGCCGTCCGCCGCGACGGCGTTTTTTACGCCCTCGGCGAGCGTATAGCCAAAGCCGAGCAGCGGCACGCTTGCGCCGGCTCCCGCCCAGTCCACCAGCGGACCATACAGTCCAATTGCTGTCAAAATGACGCCCAGCACGACATAGCCGGTCAAAATGCGCGCCGGTGTCAATTTGGTTTTATCAATTAAAATTTGGCTGAGTGCGCAGATGATGCCGCCAATTAAAAATGCTTTGAGGTAGTCCATCGCTTACGCTTCCTTTCCCGCTTGCAGCACCACCGCGTGACAAATGGCGGGGATACTCTCGCCCTGCTGCACGGTCATCGGGCTCATCAGTGCGCCGGTTCCGGCGAAAATGATACGCCGCAGGCGACCCTCTCGCAGCTCATCCAGCAGGGTTCCACACAGCGCCGCCGTGCTGCATCCACAGCCGGACGCGCCCGCGTGGGCATCCTGCGTTGCGTCGTACAGCATGACGCCGCAGTCCGTGTGTACGCCGGAGAGCTCCAAACCGTCCCTCTGCGCCAGCTGGTGCAGCAGACTGCTGCCGATGCGTCCGAGATCACCGGTGAAAATGCCGTCGTAATCGTCCGGATGTGTCCCCGTGTCGCGCAGAAGTGTGAGAATTGTTTCATACGCCGCTGGAGCCATGGCGGCGCCCATATTATTCGCGTCGGTTATACCCAAATCCTGCACTGTGCCAAAATGCACATGCGTGATGCACACGGGATGCGGCTCCTGCGGGCGCACCGGCCCGAGGATACAGGCACCCGCCGCCGTTGCGGTCCACTGTGCGGTTGGGGTGCGCTGCCCGCCGTAGGCCAGCGGATAGCGATATTGCCGTTCTGCTGTGCAAAAATGCGAGGAGGCGCAGGCGCAGACAGTCTGTACAAAGCCACCGTCGACCATGCATGCGGCGAGACCAAGGCTTTCCGCCATGGTGGAGCAGGCGCCGTACAGTCCAGCAAACGGAATGCCCACGCCGCGGGCGGTATAGCCGGACGCCACGCACTGTCCCAGCAGATCGCCGCTCAGCAGCAGGTCGATTTGCTCCTCCGACATCTTGCATTTGTTCGCCGCCGTGCTGATGGCGTATTTTTGAAAGTGCATTTCTGCCTGTTCCCATGTCTCTTCGCCGCACATCGTGTCGGTAAATATGTGGTCAAACTGTCGTCCGAGCGGACCTTCGCCCTCTTTTTTGCCGACAGCCGCCGCCCAGGAATAGATTTCCGGCGGGTTTTCCGGCACGAGCGTCGCCGTGCCGCATCGCTTGCATTTCATATCCATCCTCCTCCTTTGTGCTGCCGTAGTATTCCTCTGTTGAGCGTGGAGTATACATGGATGTCAGAGAACGGAAATGTTACGTCTGTTTAAGCGGAATGGGGGTGAAGATAATAATACAATTGTCATCACGACACCGGATTGCTGTGTAATGAATTCTGGCTGACGGTTCTCATCATTGCTGCGGCGCTGCTTACGAGATATCGGCGCCGCTCTGTTTTTTACGCCAGGAGAGATAAAAGGAAATGCCCAGCACCATGACGATGCCCTCGGTGAGCGGGAAGGTAGCCCAAACCCAGATCAGACCGAAGTAATGCAGCACCCATGCCAGAGGAACGAGCAGAACCAGCTGGCGCAGAACAATCAGCGTAAGACTTTGCGCGCGGGCGTTGACACCCTGAAAAAAGACGGCGAAAATCAACGCGACTGCAGAGGGAAGAAAGCTGCTGCCGATGATGCGCAGGGCGGGAATTCCGTCTGTCAGCAGGGCGGTATCCGTCGTGAAAATGCGGAGCAACGTACTCGGAATCAGCAAAAAGATCGCTGCTCCGAACGCCATAATGACAACGGAAATGCCCATCGCCCAGCGCAGAATTTCGCGCACACGGGCAAGTTTTCCTGCACCGGCGTTGTAGCTGATCATTGGGACAATGGCCTGCTGCAGGCCGAACATCGGGATAAAGAAAAAGGTTTGCAGCTTGTAGTAGATGCCCAAAATCGTGACGGCGGCGTCAGAGAACTGCTTGAGGATCAGGTTCATGCCGATGATATACACCGTGCACAGCGACTGCATCGCCATGGCGGACAGACCGTTTTGATAGATTGACGTAACGCACGAAAGGCGGATACGTCCATGAAAAACGGGGTATTTTTGCAGCACACGAATCAGTACGATTGCCATTGCGAGCCACTGTCCGATGATGGTAGCGATGGCGGCGCCGGTGATGCCAAGGCGTGGAAACCCGAAATAGCCAAAGATCAGCAGAGGATCGAGCACGATATTGGTCAGCGCGCCGGCTACCTGCGCGAGCATTGGGACGACCATGTCGCCGCGCGACTGCAGGATTTTTGTCGCGCCGGACTCGATGAATAGGCCGACGCAGAACAGCAGAATAATGCGGGCGTATTGGATGCCGCACTGCTGTACCACGGGGTTGTCCGTGGACAAGGCGTAATATGCGCGGAGGATCATCAGTCCGCCGACCGTCATCATAAGGGCGTTGCACAGCTCCGCGACCAAACCGGAGAGCATGATGTCCTCCGCACCGCGGCGCTGCTGTCCGTCCATGCGGGAAATCAGCAGATTCATGCCGACGCCGGTGCCGGTGGACAGTGCAGTTAACAATAGCTGAAGCGGATAAATAATGGAGAGGGCGGTCAAGCCCTCGATGGAATTTTGTGCAATAAAATAGCTGTCTACGATGTTGTACACAGCCTGAATGAGCAGCGCGATCATGACAGGTAGCGCGAGCTGTCCCATCAGCGCGGGAATCGGTTTTTCTCCCATGTCGTCCTCCTGTTGTTGCTTGTATATTGGTAGTATAACAGGTTTGATGAGGAAGAAAAAGAGGGTGTTATCCGGCGCCGAACAGACACAGTAGCAGACCGTAGACCACGCTGGCCGATATGCCAAAGACGAGAACCGGTCCGGCGATGGTGAACATTTTAGTTGCCGTGCCCAAGATCAGCCCCTCGGTTTTGAATTCCAGCGCGGCGGAGGCGATGGAGTTGCTGAAACCGGTAATCGGTACGAGCGTGCCCGCTCCGGCGTGCTTTGCCAGCTTGTCATACCAGTGCAGCCCGGTGACAAGGGCGGAGAGCGCGATCAGCGTGATGGAGGTGGCGGTTGCCGCATCGGTTTTGTCCAAGCCGGCGCTGCCCCACAGCGCAAGCAGCCCCTGACCGAGGGTACAGATCGCGCCGCCGACCACAAACGCCCACAGCATATTTTTCCATAATGGTGACGGATCGCTGGCATCCTGCACCATCTTTTGATATTCCTCTGGAGTTGGCTTCATAAAGAAAACCTCCTTTTTCTGCGTAGTATGCGCGAAAAAGGAGGAGAAATACATGAAATATGTTGTTTGTAAACAAAAGAATTAACCGCCCATTCACCACTTACCGGGCGGTTAATCAAAGCCACGTGAGGACACACCGTCTTGTCTGTGTACCTCTTTGTTACTGTTAACATACCATAGAGAGAGCGGTTTGTCAAAATTTTTGAAGTATGTTCCAGTGGTTTTCAAGATAAAATAGAGAAAGCAGCACATACCTGCTCTGTATATTTCTGTAAAATGGCATTGACATTTGCGGGAGCGCTCGCTATAATAAAAATGTGGAAACTCAAACGGTTGCCGCATTACAAGTAAGCTAGTGTGTTTTGAGAGCGGTTACTCTCAGCGCAACATAAGCCGTCTGTTCGCAGCAGACGGCTTACTTCTTTGCCTGCCGATGGTCTTTGCAATAAACCCAGATTGCAAACGCAAATCCGAGAATGCTGCAAATGCTTCCGGCAATAGTTAAAGCAGTAATATGTATCACCCCTAACGAGAGTATTTCCCGCAAAGAGCTGTATACATGCCTCCATTCCGCTCTTGCGGGATGACAAGGCAACCGTCTTTGATCCGTTATCCGCTTATGAAAAGAGCAAAAGGTCTGCATAAACGGTGAGTTTCCACGAAAAACATGATAGAGTAAAAATACGGAAAAGTCAATATAAATTTCCAAAATAAAAGCGGCTGCGTTGGCAGCCGCTTTTACACTATATTTTACAGCAGAGACGCATACAGCTCCTCATATTTCTTCGCGGAGGAAGCCCAAGAGAAATCACGCTCCATGCCGCGGCGAACCATCGCACGCCATGCGGCAGGCTCTTCATAGAATACCTTTTCAGCATAGAAGATGGTGCTGAGCATCTCATCGGCATTGTAGTTGGCAAACGAGAAGCCTGTGCCGGTCTGCTCAAAGCAGTTGTACGGCTCGACTGTATCGCGCAGACCGCCGGTCTCACGGACGATCGGCACCGTGCCGTAGCGCAGGGAAATCAGCTGGGTCAGACCGCACGGCTCAAAACGGGACGGCATGAGCATGGCGTCCGCACCGGCGTAGACATGATGCGCGCGCTGTTCGTCAAACAGAATGTTGGCGGAAACCTGTCCCTTGCGCGTCCACTCGTAGTGACGGAACAGGTTTTCATAGCGCGGATCTCCCGTACCGATGATGACCAGCTGCATACGGGATTCCAGCATACGATGCAGCACCCATTCCACCAGATCCAGACCCTTCTGGTCGGTCAGGCGGGTAATCATGGCGATCATCATGATGTCCGGATCCTCCGGCATGCCCAGCTCGCGCTGCAGGGCGAGCTTGTTGGCGGTCTTGCCCTTTTGGAAGGTGCGGGCGGTATAGGTTTTTTCCAACAGAGCGTCCTTTGCCGGATTATACAGATCATAGTCAATGCCGTTGAGTATGCCCCACAGAGAATCGGCGCGGGCATTGAGCAGTCCGTCCAGCCCCTCGCCGTAGTACGGCATGCGGATTTCTCCGGCGTAGGTATTGCTGACCGTCGTGATGCGGTCGGCGTAAACCAGTCCGCCCTTGAGCATGTTGGCGTCCTTGTTGAATTCCAAGCGATCCGGTGTAAAGACATGATCCGGCAGACCGGTGAAGTGCTGCATGGTCGGGATATCCCAAACGCCCTGGAACTTCAGATTATGAATCGTCATAATCGTGCGGATGCCGTGATAAAACGGATTGCTGCGGAACATCTCATGCAGAAATACCGGAACCAGACCGGTTTGCCAGTCGTGACAGTGGATGATATCCGGATGAAAGCCGATGACGGGCAGAATAGACAGAACCGCCTTCGAGAAGAAGCAGAACTTCTGAATATCCCAAAGCAGATCGCCATACGGCTTATTGCCATGGAAGAAATGCTCGTTGTCGATAAAGTAATACTGAATGCCGTCCATCTGATACGTCATGATGCCGACATAGAAATTGCCCATCGCGCCGAGATCCATATAGAAATTTCCCAGATAGGAAAAATGACTGCGGTATTGCTGCGGAATACAGGTGTAATCCGGAATGACAACGCGGACATCATACTCCTCGCGGTTAATAGACTTCGGCAGTGCACCGACGACATCAGCCAGCCCTCCGGTCTTAATAAACGGAACACATTCGGATGCAGCAAATAAAATGTTTTTCATAGCATTTTCCTCTTCCTTCCCCTGCACGGTTGCGGTGAAATCACGTCTCTCTTCGCGTCTCACTGCCCGCGCCTGCGACTATACACACTTTCGATAAGCTTATTATAGTCGAATCGGACGTGCAAGTCAATGTGCAACACAATTTAACTGTGCGTTTAGCACATCGGAATAGGTGGAAAATACATATTTTTCGTCACTTTGCTGTAATAAAAAGAGCCTGCTGCAAGAATGAAAAATGCAGCAGACCCGATTTCGTTTCTGGGATGTTTTGCTTCCGTTGTTGGAAGACTGTTTTATGGTTAGCCTCAGAGTGAACGATCTATAAATTGCAAATTTCTAATCCCCTCAGAA
Organism: uncultured Butyricicoccus sp.; assembly: GCA_934532985.1. Classification (GTDB taxonomy): domain Bacteria; phylum Bacillota; class Clostridia; order Oscillospirales; family Butyricicoccaceae; genus Butyricicoccus_A. Next base: position 56,544 of record CAKTAV010000009.1, read on the forward strand.
TTTGCTACGCAAATCCAGCCACCCCTTTTTGGAGAACAAGGGACCGCGTTGTGCTAGCGGCACATGAGCGTAGCGAAAGCGGGATGGCAGACGAATGTCTGCCTGAGGGGATATGAACTAACAGCAAGATTATATTTCCTGTCTGTTTGTAGAGTGGCGCTCCTGCTTTTCAAATCTCAAACTAATGACAATCAAATCATTCCCGAGGTAGCAACCGAATATACAGCCAGTGCAACCATAACGGCGAGAATCACACAGATCAGGAGGAAGCGGCGTGGATGACGGGTTTCGTCCTCGTCAATCCAATCGGCGTCCTCGGGGTCAAAGCCCTCCCAATCGTTTTCTTCGTCCTGCGCCGCTTCCTGTGCCCACTGTGGCGAATCCTGCGGAACATAACGTGCACGGGCATAGGCCTCCGGAATGCGAATATCCGGAATGACCGTGTCGGTCTGCTCCGGCATGGAGGCCAAGGCGTCGGCGACATTAAAGCGCATCGTGCCATGCTCGGATGTGGAATGTGTTGGAGTGTCGGACGCCGCTGCGGCTGGTTTAGAAGAGAGTGGTGCGGCAACGACGGTATCCCACGTCGGCGGCATAGTGTGCAGCGGATGTCTATGGGGGACTGCCTTGGGCAGAGTGACGGTTTCGTCAAACGATTCCTGCACTGTCGGAGCAGAAGGAGTCGGTGCTTCTGCCGTAGCGTCGGACGGTTCTGAAACGGATTTCTCTGTCGGACGGGGAGCAGAATTGATTTTTAGTGCGTCTGCCAGACGGATGGGCTGAAAATCGAAATCATCATCTGTGGTTTTGATCGGTGCAGGCACTGGGGAAATCGTTTGGCTCGCCAGAGAGCGGCGGACAATTTGGGGTTCCTTGGCCGGTGTGGCGGCTGCGGTGGGCGTTACCGATGCGGTCGGTTCTGATGCTTCCTCCGCTGCGGCGGGAGCCGATATCGGCTTCTCTGCTGCCACAGGCTTAGTTTCCGACGGAGAGGGAAGCTCAGCAACAGTCGCCGGATGACCCGTAGGAGCGGCTTCCGGCTCTGGCGATACCGCACGCTGCACCTCTGCCGCCTTTGGCGTGGACTGTGCAGGCAGCTCCGCTTCGGTTGGTGTGTGCAGCAGAGAGACCGCATCCGGCATTGCTTCCTTTGTGCTCCGGTCGTCGTCCAGTTCCTTTACCAGGGTTTGGATGACATCTGCCATCGGATTGTCCGTCGGTTCTTCTTCGATAGAGATCATGACCGATTCATGCGGCTGTGACGCGGCGTTGTGTGACGATTTTGCCACAGCAGCAAAGATGTCCTCTGGTGTCAGCGCGGCGGACACCGTCTGTTTGTTTTTTTTCTGTTTTTTCTTTTCACGGCGCTGCTGCTCTCGCTCCTGCCAGCGTTTGCGTGCGCGCTCCTCCGGCGTCAGCTGCGGCTGCACGGCGGCGCCGCATACGGTGCACACGGTACTGGATTCCGATAGCTCAGTTCCACAGTTCGGACAGTTCATTCTTTCAACCTCGTATTGAATTCTCTTCGTTTTCTCTCTGTATTCGGCCTCACCGGTGGAGGATTTCCCTGCGGATATAGGCAAAGGTGGCGTCCTCGCCCTCGTTGGCCAGCATTTTCAGCATGGTGGCAAGCAGCTCCCGCGTGTTCGGGTGCATTAATTCCTTGGCATAGCCGCCGGAATAATACTCCCACGGGTCGCTGTCGCGGTAGGCATCGCCGCGGTACGTCTTGCTGGCGGCGACGCGGTCACAGAACATCTCCACGACGTACTCGACCGGCATTTCCATGCCGACTAGCATCGGATCGCCCTCCTTGCGGTTCATCGCATAGTCGATCCAGTATTCAAAGTGGTGCTTATTGCGTCCTTTGTGATGCAGCCACGCACGGCTCACGCCGCGGTCCAACCGCTCCGCGTTGTTCGGGCTTTGGTCGCCCTGATAATATTTGGCGCCAACGAGAAATTCCACCGGCGCATATTTGGATAAATCATGCATCAGTCCCTGCCGGTACAGGCCGACGCGGAAGCAGTGCTGCCGCACGAGCTTGCGATGGTGATTGACGGTGTGCAGGTGCTTATACCACTTGGCGTTTTCCACCTTTTCCTGATAGGGCTTGACCGCGCGGGCGACAGGTTCGAGCGTCTTTTCGACGGTCTGGCGATTGAGCTTGATATGAATATCCATGGGTTTCATTCGCATCTACCTCCCGCAGATTACCACAATAGATTCAGCAGACCCAGGAGAAAGCCGATCAGCGCGCCGAGGTTGACTACGGCGGACAGCTCGCGCTTCATCACGGACAGTACCATTTTCTCCAGCTCTTCCGGGCTGAGGGCGTCGATCTGTCGCTCGGCAATAGCAGCGACATCTACGGTTTTGTGCATATCCGGCAGGTGCTTGGTGACGACGGCTTCGTATAGCGCGACAGCCAGCTCAGGTACATCCACGCCGCTGTCCAGCAGATAGCGGGCGAGATCCCCGGCGGTCTTGTGCTCCAGATGATCCAGCTCCTCGCAGATGGCCGGAGTGAGCAGCTGTTCGCTGTTTTCCGCCAGATAGTCGTTGACCTTCTGGGCAATCGGCGCGGAAAAGCTTTGCAGCATGTCGTCATTCAGCATCATCGCAAGCAGGGAACCCTTGACCTTTTCCTGTACGGCGGTGAGCACCTGCTGTGCGACTATATCGCCCAGCTCCATTTCCTGTACGCGCTGCACGGCGTGGTCAGTCACGTCGCGGTACACGCCTTCGCGGAGCGACCGGTATCTGTCCTCTCCCGCTTGGTGCTCCATGAGCTCGCCGAGAGAAGCCGGGTTTTGCGTCTGCGTTTGCAGCCAGGTGGAAACCGCATCGCGTACGGCCTGCTTTGTGCCGTCTGAGAGCAGCTCGCGTCCAATGGCGTCTTGTGTCAGCAGCTGGGCGCTGATCACGCGTCCGGCGGAACGGGCCAGACGGGACTGCCCCTTCGGAATCACACCCGGTGTAAACGGCAGCTGGTGTCCGAACAGGAACACCGGCCGACGCGGGTGAAACAGCATTTTTACGGCAATATAATTGGTACAATACCCGATGACCGCGCCCAGCAGAGGGCGTGCCAGTGTGGATATGATCATACAATCCCTTCTTCTATTGGTTCAGTCTTATTCATACTACATTATATAATGGAGCAGACAAAAGAGCAATGTACGTTTTACTGTTTTTGTGTTAGAACAGGGCGGATTTTTGCTCTTTTCCGCTGATTGCATTGTGAGGAGGAAAACGGGCCGATCGAAAAAAGTTTACAGTTTCCATAGATATTTTTCTTTTCTATATTTTGTTCGCATGATATAATAGCTCATTATAACTTTGGTAATGATTCCGACATCTTCTGCACAGATGCAACCCTATGATGCAGACGATTTTCCCGTCTACACCGCCGGAACCAAGCGCCAGAGCTGTTGTGCAGAGCAGCTGACGAGGCGGAAGTGATCGAACTGTTCGGCGGATGCTTCCCGACCGCGGCACACGGACGCAGGTGCTCCACAAAACATCCGGACGACCGGATGGACAAAAGGAGTTACAACGTGCACGATACTTATTTTTCTGGAGGTACACACTATGTGTGGAATTGTAGGCTTTGCCGGACGTCGCCCGGCGGCACCATTTCTTCTCGATGGTCTGAGCAAGCTGGAATACCGCGGCTATGACTCTGCCGGTATTGCGGTATTCGGCGACCATATTCGCACTGTAAAGTCCCGCGGTCGGCTGGAGGACCTGCGAAGCAAGGTGGCAGAGGTCAGCCATCTGGACGGTACGGTGGGCATTGGACATACGCGCTGGGCCACCCATGGCGCGCCGAACGACATCAACTCGCACCCGCACAGCAGTATGAACGGACGCGTCAGCGTGGTGCACAACGGCATTATTGAAAACTATATCCCGCTCAAGCAGGAGCTGGAGGCAGCCGGTGTGGTATTCCGCTCGGAGACCGACACCGAGGTTGTCGCGCAGCTGTTTGAGTATTACTATGAGGGCGATATGGTGGATACGCTGATTCGCGTGCTTGGTCGCCTGCGCGGCTCGTATGCGCTGGGCATTCTGTGCGCGGATCATCCGGACACGATTCTCGCCGTGCGCAAGGACAGCCCGATGATTATCGGTCTGGGCGAGGGTGAAAACTATATCGCCTCGGATATTCCGGCGGTGCTGGAGCATACCCGCAAGTACTATCTGCTGGGCGACAATGAAATTGTTGTCATGAGGGCGGACTCGGTACAGATTTTGGGCATGGATAAGCAGCCGATCGAGCACGAGATATTCGAGGTAAACTATGACATCTCGGCCGCGGAAAAGGGCGGATATGAGTACTTCATGATGAAGGAAATTCAGGAGCAGCCGCGCGCGGTTCGCACGTGCATCGGTTCGCGCATGCGCGAGGACGGGGAGATCGTGCTGGACAAGATCCGCCTGACCGAGGAGCAGATCAAGAAAATCGGACGCATTTATATTGTCGCCTGCGGCAGCGCATGGCACGCGGGCATTGTCGCCAAGTACGTCATCGAAGAAATCGCCCGCATTCCGGTGGAAGTTGATCTGGCGTCGGAGTTCCGCTACCGCCGCCCGATTCTCTCGCAGGATGATCTGTGCATTGCGATCAGCCAGTCCGGTGAGACGGCGGATACGCTGGCGGCGCTGCGCGAGGCACGCGCCAATGACGTGTATGTTCTGTCCATTGTCAACGCCGTGGGCAGCACGATTGCCCGCGAGAGCGACGACGTACTGTATACGATGGCGGGACCAGAGATCGCCGTTGCGACCACCAAGGGCTATTCCACGCAGCTGGCTGTCATTTACCTGCTCGCGCTCAAGTTCGCAAAGGTGCGTCACGCAATGCGGCCGGAGCGCTTGGAGGAACTGCGTCAGGCGCTGCTGCGGCTGCCGGATCAGCTTGAGCCGCTGGTCAACATGCACGACCGCCTGCACGACATGGCAAAGCGTTTTGCCGACCGCAATGATATCTTCCTGATTGGACGCGGCATCGACTACGGGGCGTCGCTGGAAAGCTCACTCAAGCTCAAGGAGATTTCCTATGTTCACTCGGAGGCGTATGCCGCCGGTGAGCTCAAGCACGGTACCATCTCGCTGATTGAGGAGGGCACGCCGGTGATTGCTGTGGCGACGCAGGATGCGCTGTATGAAAAGCTGGTCAGCAACGTCAAGGAGGTCAAGGCGCGCGGCGCGTATGTTGTGGCAATTGTTAAGGAAGGCTGTATGGATGTCGAGGAGATCGCCGACGAGGTCATCTACATTCCGGCGACGGACGATCTGTTTACCTCCACGCTGACGGTTGTGCCGATGCAGCTGCTGGCCTATTATATGGCGGTAGAGCGCGGCTGCGATGTCGATAAGCCGAGAAATCTTGCCAAATCGGTTACAGTAGAGTAAGAATGGCTCGACCGATTGAGACCGCACAAAAAGAGATAAACGAATACATACGCGCTGCCTGCGGGCGGCGCGTGTTTTTGTGCTGCGGATAGTTTAACCAGAACGACATCAGAATTTTCCGTCACAATTTCACACTTTTTGTAGACACGCACAATTTTTGAACGTTTATTACAAAAAACAATGTGATTTTACACAATTCGCTATGGAAATTCGAGATAGCTTGTGCTATACTAAGTTTGTATTCGTTATATCATGATGTGCAAGCATATTGGGAGCATGTCAGAAAAGAAAGAGAATTGTGAAAAGGTGGATTTTAAACTATGGCACTGCAACTGAAAATGACTGGTTTGACCGAATTCGTGAAGGAGACGGAGTTGGTCAATATGAACCCGCTCATTCAAACCTGCAACGAGATGATCCGGAGCAAGAAATATGCCGGAAACGACTTTTTGGGCTGGGTTGACCTGCCGGTTGACTACGACAAGGAAGAGTTTTCCCGCATTCAGGCGGCGGCAAAGACCATTCAGGAGACCTGTGATGTTCTGGTCGTCATCGGTATCGGCGGATCGTATCTGGGTGCGCGCGCGGCGATTGAGTTTGCCAACGGACAGATGTACAACGCGATTCGCGCAAAGGGGATTCCAGAAATCTATTTCGTCGGCAACAACATGAGCTCCGCGCAGCTGAACGATATCGTGACGATTATCGGAGAGCGCGATTTTGGCATTAACGTCATCTCCAAGTCCGGCACGACGACGGAGCCGGCGATTGCATTTCGCCTGTTCAAGACACTGTGTGAGAAGAGATATGGCAAGGCAGGGGCCAAAAAGCGCATCTTTGCCACGACAGATAAGGCGCGCGGTGCGCTCAAGCAGCTGGCGACGGAGGAGGGCTATGAGACCTTTGTCGTCCCGGATGATGTCGGCGGTCGTTTTTCCGTGCTGTCGGCAGTCGGTCTGCTGCCGATTGCGGCGGCCGGCATTGACATTGCGGAGATGATGCGCGGCGCAGCGGAATCGCGCGAAGCCTTCCAGAACGGAACGACGATGGACAATCTGTGTTTTCGCTATGCGGCTCTGCGCAATATTCTGTACCGCAAGGGAAAGGGCACCGAGATTCTCGTCAACTACGAGCCGGCACTATCCATGTTTGGTGAATGGTTTAAGCAGCTATTTGCGGAGTCGGAAGGCAAGGATCTCAAGGGAATTTTCCCGGTATCCGCAAATTTCTCCACCGATTTGCACTCGATTGGTCAGTTTATTCAGGACGGCACACGCAATCTGTTTGAGACCGTGCTGTGGGTCAAGGAATCCCGCGCAGAGGTTGTCATTCCGGAAGCGGAGGACGATCTGGACGGTCTGAACTATCTGGCGGGACAGACGATGCACTTTGCCAACTCCAAGGCATATAACGGCACGCTGCTGGCGCATGTGGACGGCGGATGCCCAAATATCGTGCTGGAAATTGACCGCACGGATGCCTATCATTTCGGCTATCTGGTGTACTTCTTTGAGAAGGCATGCGGTCTGTCGGGCTATCTGCTCGGTATCAATCCGTTTGATCAGCCGGGTGTGGAGAGCTATAAGAAGAATATGTTTGCCCTGTTGGGCAAGCCGGGCTATGAGGACGCCAAGACGGCGCTGGAGGCACGGCTGAAGTAATCTGAGATACTATAAAAAAACGCACGTCTTTCGGAATATGTTCCGAAGGGCGTGCGTTTTGCTGCTTGCCATTGTACAACAAGCAGCTGTAAATTGTTGAAATTTCAACTTTTTGCGCAATTTGTTTGAAATTTTGCGTTTTAGGGTGTAAAATAGCGGTGCTCCATCAAAAAAGATGGTTTTAAGAGCAAAATAGTTTTCAAATCTACATTATTTTGTTTCGGATACTGCACGCTGTATTGTGGGAAATGGCATGATGCAGCGGTGTGTTTATGAGGAATGCATATGAAATTATTTACTTCCGCCGATCTCGCCTCCGTGCGCACGGTCGGCATCCCGCGCGCCCTGCTGTATCACCGCTACGGCGTGCAGTGGACAACGTTTCTGGAGCAGCTCGGGCTGACCTGCGTGCTCAGTCCGGAGACGGATAAACAAATTGTGGAGCACGGTAACGCGTGCTCGATTGATGAGAGTTGCCTGTCGTTCAAAATTTTTCTCGGTCATGTAGAATGGCTGATCGGCCGATGTGACGCAATTTTTGTGCCGCGCATCGCCAATTATGGAGAATATTGCGATATGTGTACGAAATTCCACGCACTGCCGGATCTGGTGCGGCATACGTTCCACAGTCGCTGTCCGCAGCTGGTGGATATGCAGGTGGATCTGACGCATGACTGTCCGGAAAAGCCGGCGTTTGTTGAGGTAGGGCTGCGGCTGGGCAAGACCAAAAAGCAGGCAGTACACGCCTATGACGCGGCCTGCAAGGCGCAGGCACAGTCGGAAAAGCAGAGGGCCAAGGCGCTGGCGCAGTCCATCAAGAAGCAGCACGGCATGAATATTCTGCTGGTGGGACATCCGTATGTGCTGCGCGACGAATATCTCGGACGGCAGCCGGCGCGCATTTTAAAGGAGCTGGGCGTCAACCTGCTGTTTGCTGACGACGTGAATCGGAACGATGCGCGCAAGGCCGCACGGTCGTTTTCCCGCATGATACCATGGATGATCAGCCGCGAGCTGGTGGGCTCCATTCTGATGCTGCAAAAGCATGTGGACGGCATTGTCCTGCTGACGGCCTTCCCGTGCGGACCGGACTCTATGATTAACGAGATGATTTTGCGGCGGCTCAAGTCCACGCCGACGCTGCAGCTGACGCTGGACATGCAGACGGGAACGGCGGGCTTGGAAACCCGTTTGGAGAGCTTTGTCGATATTCTGCACTACAAAAAGGAGGGTGGATATGGCGGCAACCGTTCGTGAGAAAAAGGTGGTGTTCCCGCGCGTGGGACACTATAACGTCGTGTTCAAGTATTTTATCGAGCAGGGCTTGGGCGCGACCTATGTCATGCAGCCCGAGATGACGCGCCGGACGCTGGAGCTGGGCAGCAAATACAGCCCGGATTTTGTCTGCGCGCCGTTTAAGCACACGCTGGGCAGCATTATTGAGGGCCTGGAATGCGGCGCAAATACCGTCGTGGCCCCGGGCGGCCCGTGCCGGTTGGCGTATTATGGCGAGCTGGAGCAGCAGATTCTGCATGACCTCGGCTATGAGTTCGACTTTCTGGATATTGCCGAGCTGCGCTATTCCAAACCGAAGGATTATGTTAAGCTGATGCGCAAGCTGAATCCGAAGCTGTCCATGCCACGCATGCTGGCGGCGGGTGCGGATACCATTAAGGCGATTGAGCATCTGGACGAGATCGAAGCGCTGTATCATCAGAAGCTCGGCTTTGAAACCGAGAACGGCTCGTTCCAGAAAGCGTTTACGCGCTATTTGCATGCGCTGGAGCAGGCGCAGTCGGGCGCCGAGCTGCGCAAGGCATACAATAAGGCGCACGAGGCCATGACGCATCTGCCGACCAACAAACCGGATCATCCGCTGCGCGTCGGCATTATCGGCGAATACTATACCGTTATGGACGCGTTCGGCAATCTGAATCTGGAGGAAAAGCTGGCAAAGATGGGGACAGAGGTGTATCGCTGGATGAACATTACGCATCGAAATTTGGGCTATCATGAATCTAATCTGCTGGCGGGACTGGGAGACTACAGCAAATATGTTATGGGCCCGACTACGGTTGGCACGCTCCACGCGGCGAAGCGCTATTGTGAGCGGCAGTTTGACGGCATTATCCATGTCAAGTCGTTTGGATGCACGCCGGAGGTCGATGCGATTCCGGCGATTCAGACGATTGCTGCGGATCACAAGGTTCCGGTTTTGTTCCTGAGCTATGACTCCCAGACGAGCGATACGGGACTGAACACCCGTCTGGAGGCATTTTATGATATGATTTCGATGAGAAAGAAGACGTTACGATGAAAAATGCATATTTAGGTATTGATATTGGCTCCATCTCCACCAAAGGCGTGATTATTGACGACCACGGAACGATTCTCGCCAGCGAGTATCTGTGGACCGAGGGCAACCCGATGGCGGCATCCAAAAAGCTGCTGCACATTTTGCATGATAAGCTGGACTGTGAGCAGTATCAGGTGGTGGCGTCCGGCACGACCGGCAGTGCCCGCAAGCTCGTGGGCGCGATGTGCGGTGCGAGTGTGGTAAAAAATGAAATTACGGCGCATTCCGTCGGCACGACGACGCTGCATCCGGATGTCCGGACGATTTTGGAGATTGGCGGACAGGATTCCAAGATCATCTGTGTGGAAAACAGCATTGCGGTGGACTACGCGATGAATACACTGTGCGCAGCGGGAACCGGATCATTTCTGTCCAGTCAGGCGCATCGCCTGGGCGTCGAGGTAGAGGACTTCGGCAAGATTGCGCTGACGTCGGAGAATCCGTCGAATATTGCCGCGCGCTGTACGGTATTTGCGGAATCCGACTTGATTCACAAGCTGCAAATGGGACACCGCCGCGAGGATATCATCGCAGGCCTGTGCCGCGCGGTGGCGACGAACTATCTGAATAACGTGGCAAAGGGAAAGAAGATTGTCGGCCCGGTTGTGTTTCAGGGCGGCGTGAGCAAAAATATCGGTGTCGTCAAGGCGTTTGAAAAAGAGCTGAAGATGCCGATTATTGTGGATGAAAACGGTCATCTGATGGGCGCATATGGCATTGCGATTATGGCAAAAAACAGCGGAAAGCGCGAAGCATTCCACTTTGAGGTAGCGGATATTGATTTTCAGACCCGAGAGGTTAACTGCGGTCACTGTGCAAACCATTGCGAGATTATTTGCGTGTATGGTGACGGTAAGCTGATTGATGCGTGGGGTAATCGGTGCGATCGAGGGGAGATTAAGGTGAGAGCATGACGGTGCGCTTAGCGGTTAGATTGTTTTGTCGGTAAGCCGAAGCAGACTTGTTGGTCCCGCTCCGCGGCGGCCCCATTTCCTGTCATCAGACAAGAAGTGGGGAAAAGAAACTGATTCAGGAAACTACGTTTCCTAAAGACCTTCCTTAGCGCGTTACACGCGGAAAAACTGGATTCGAAGTTTTTCCGCTATCGTAGGCTGTTGTGGCTGAGAGAAAGAAACGGAAATGTTAACCATTCGTTTTTAGAGTAAGTCTTATTATATATCGCGACGCACCAAAGGCGTCCCTTGATGCAAGGGAAGCTGCAATTGCGTAGCAATTGACTGAAGGGATTAAAATTTGAAATGATAGATAGTTTTCTCTGAGAGCAGACAGGTGGTACACAGCAAAAGAAAATGTACTTCTCTCGCTAACAACTACGGCAAAGTGAATAAACAAATAGAGAGTAAAACCAAAAGGGTCTGTTGCAAACAACATTGCAACAGACCCTTATCTATCTTATGCTTGTTTATGATGCTGACGGAACAGCTTTGTCGGTGCGACATCCGCGCCGGAATCGTTCCACACGCCGCGCAGATAATAGAATACGGATAGCGCCGTTCCGATGATCCAGCCCACCGGGTATGCCCAGCAGACCGCACGGAAACCGAGCAGACCGGCGCAGGCATACGAGAAAAGAATGCGAATCAGCAGATCGGAGAACGTCGTCGCCATAAAGGCCTTCATCGCGCCGCCGCCGCGCAGGATGCTGTCGCAGCAGTTTTTGATGCCGACGAGGAAGTAGAACGGAGCAATCGAGTGCAGGAACTGCGCGCCGATGGTAATGACAGCCGACTGTGAGGAGTCCGTGATAAACAGGCGGAGCAGCTGGTCTGCGTCGAGAAAAAAGAGCAGATTAACCGAGAGAATTGTGACCTCAGCGATGACGATCGAGATGCGCAGACCCTGACGAACGCGGTCAAACTCCCGCGCGCCAATATTCTGGGATGCAAAGGTGGACAGTGCATTCGGAAAGGTGTTCATGACCATCAGCGCAAAGGTGCTGATCTTGAGTGCAGCGGAAAAGGCCGCAATCGTGTCCGCACCAAAGCTGTTGACGATGCTCTGCACCAGAAAAATGCCGACCGAGACAAACGACTGCTGACAGATACTCGGGATGGCAATATACAGAATATTGCGCAGCAGGCTGCGGTTAAACAGCTCGACATGGCCCTCCGTTTGGATTGCGCGGATACGGCGGATGAGCAGAGCGGCGGCAAGCAGGGCGGCGATGCCCTGTGCGATGACGGTTGCCCATGCCAGACCGGCGACGCCCCATTGCAGCTGGTTGACAAAGAACAGATCTAGTGCGACGTTGAGTACGGAGGAAAAGATCAGGAAATATAGCGGCGTACGCGAATCGCCGAGACCGTTGTAAATCGACGTGACGGCGTTATACAGAAAGACAAACACCAAGCCGCTGACGTAAATACGCAGATACTGTGCCGAGGCGGCAAAGATGGATTCCGGCGTGTGGATGAAATGCAGCAGCGCCGAGCTGCTGAGCAGACCGATGGCGGTGAGCAGCAGGGAGACGGACACGAGCGTGATGATGGTGGTATACGTCGCGCTCTTGACGCGGTTCATCAGCTTGGCGCCGAACAGCTGCGAGATGACAACCGAGCTGCCGACGCTTGCGCCGGTGGCGACCGCCAGAAACAGTGTGGTGATCGGATAGGATGCGCCGGTGGCAGCCAATCCGTCAACGCCGAGAAATTTTCCGGCGATAATGCTGTCGATGATGCTGTACAGCTGCTGAAAAATCATGCTGGTCAGCATCGGCAGCGAAAAGGTAATGAGAAGTTTGAGCGGATTGCCGCTGGTCATGCGATTCATGGATAGTTGTCTCCCTGTAATGGTATCTTGTTGGTGTGATTTTGTATGCTTTTTGATGCTGCAAGTATTGTAAGGCAATATGCACTAAAATTCAACTGTTACATTGTGCAAAATGACGATTCTTTTCTGGGTGGGGTTTTGGGATGTTTGCTGAGGTAACAAGAAGGAGGTGGATAATTCAGTTGCTTTACCGGTTAGCCGAATCAGACTTGTTCCTCCCGCTCCGCTCGACCGCTCCATTGCCTCGCTCCTCAAATTCCAAACGTTTTGCTGGTTTGGAATTTGAATCATCGTAAGGGCTACTTTGTAAGCTGGGAGATAGCAAACTACTGCTTCAATGCACAATCCAGCGCAGCGATTGTGTATTGAGAGAGCAAGGCCACGGAGTGGCTGAGACGTGCTGATGCCTCAGCGCGTCGATGTAACGCAGTGCGCCGCAGCGATGGACGCCGCTCCTGACTGGGTTTCTTTTCGTGCATTTTCTTTTGGCAGCAAAAGAAAATGTACTTCTCGCGCCAACAATTACAGCAGAGTCGGCAAGCAAATAGAGTGAAATAAAACAGAGTCTGCCGCATTAATTGCAGCAGACTCCTGTGAAATCCATATTGCTTTGTCAATCCCGTATCAGTATGAAGCGCTGTCACTGCTTTCGGAAGAGACCACCGTCGGCGTGATGTCATTGTAGAAATATTCCTTCAGATGCTGGGAAAGAATCTCATCGCTGAAGGTGATGACTGACATACCGTCCGCTGTCGTGCCATAGTTCCACTCGCCGTCCAGCGGGAGGCGTGTGTGCTCCATCGCGGGCTTGCCCTTGCTTGCGGCGGTCTTTGCCAGCAGCATAAAGTCCTGCTTGCTCAGGGAGGTTGTGATGTTCGGCATCAAACCGTTGAGGAAGCGCACTAAGGTAATCGGATTGCCGTTGGTCGCCTTAGCAAAGACCTGATTGAGGACGGTGGACTGCCGCTCAGTACGGCTCCAGTCACCGCCGGTGTTGCCTTTGCGGATACGTCCGTAGGTCATAGCTTGTACACCGTTGAGCTTTTGTTCGCCGGACTTCTTGATTTTATTCTTTTTATATTTCAGTCCGTTGGCCTTGCAGTATTCCTTGATGAACTTGTTGGTTTCCTTGCGCTCGGCCTTGGTGACGTTGATTTTAACGCCGCCGACCGAGTCGATGATATTCGCCATCTCGCCGAAGTCAACCGAAATGTACTCTGAGATATTCAGATCGAAATCCTGATTCAAGACATCCATCGTCAGCTGCGGGCCGCCGTAGCTGTAGGCGTGTGCGAGTTTGGTCATGCCGTAGCCTGGGATGTTGACATAGCTGTCGCGCATGAGCGAGACCATTTTCACCTTGCCGGTGTTGCCGTTGACGTTCATGACCATGATGGCATCCGAGCGGGTGCCGCTCTCGGCGTTGCCCTCACGGGTATCCACGCCAAACAGCGCGATATTGACCGAATTGTTGTCCAGCGTGAGCGCGGATTCATTGGTGCTGTCATAATTATAGCTGTTGAACAGATGGTTGACAAACAGCAGTGTACCGGCAAACAGAGCCAGCAGCACAATGACAATAATCGCGACGATATGCCGCTTTTTCTTAGGCCGCTGTGGTGGGGGCGGCGCAGAACGACGGTACGACTGCGGCGGGCGCTGTGATGGACGGCGGCGCGGATCAGCGCTTCGGCGATTGGATTGGTAGCCGCGCTCATAGTCCGACGGTCGGTAGCCGTTTCGTCCGGCGCGCGGCAGCGGTCGGGTTTGATCCCAATCCTCGTCGTTGGAATAGCGATCGGAATAATACGGATCGTTTGACCGGGATGTATTTCGTCTCATACGAGAAATCTCCTTTGGGAAGCTGTGGCAAACAGCCTGACAGAAACAGGTGGTTGCCAAACAGGTATCGTTATCTTACCTATCATACTCGTTTCTGCCGTGCGATTCAATAAGAAAGTACAGAAATTGTCTGTAAAATCTATGTGAATGCGGCAGAAATTTGAGGAATGCACAAAACAGACTGAGAAAAAACGCGAAAATATTGTAAAGTGGTGGATAATTTCGTATAATAAAAATAGAAAGATGCATGTACTGTCACTCGGACAGAACAATGGAGGGGAAAGTATGTCAAATCCAGTTTTAGTAGTAATGGCGGCGGGCATGGGCTCGCGCTTTGGCGGATTAAAGCAGATCGAGCCGGTCGGACCGAACGGACAGATTATTCTTCATTATTCGATATATGACGCATGGAAGGCGGGATTCCGCCATGTAGTGTTTATTATTAAGGAAGAGATGCGTGAGGCATTCCACGCACGCATCGGTGCATATGCCGAAAGTCTGATGAAGGTGGAATATGCGTATCAGACGTTGGATCAGCTGCCGGAGGGGTACACCATACCGGAAGGTCGAACCAAACCATTTGGCACGGGCCACGCAGTATATTGTGTGCGCGGCATGTTCCGCGAGCCATTCGCTGTCATCAATGCGGATGATTTTTATGGTGCGGATGCGTTTGATAAAATGTATCGCTATCTGAAAAATGCCAAGGATGAGGGCCGCTATCAGTATTGTATGGTTGGCTATCTGGTAGAAAATACGCTGACGGAAAACGGTACGGTGGCGCGCGGTCTCTGTCGGACGGATCACAACGGACATCTGACGGCAATTACTGAGCGTACGAAGATTTCGCGCGACGCGGCAGGTGTGATCAGTGACCCAGAGGAGGGATTGATTCCGGAGGGTACGCTGGTTTCCATGAATATGTGGGGCTTTACGCCATCGTTTCTGGATGAGCTGGAAAACGGTATGCTGGACTTCTTAAATCACAAGCTGCTGACCGATCCGATGAAGGCGGAGTTCTATCTGCCGACCGCAGTGGATCGACTGATTCAGAGCGGCAAGGCGGTGGCGCTGGTGCTGAGTACCAGTGCGCAGTGGTACGGCGTGACCTACAAGGAGGACAAGCCGGTTGTCGTTGCTGCCCTGCGTCGGATGACGGACGAAGGCATTTATCCGGAAAAATAAGCGCAAAACCGCGTGACAGAGGAAAGTTCCTCTTGAAAAGATGGTTCGGTCATGCTACAATGAACTGTACTTATAAAAAAACAACGCCGGAAGGAATTCGGGCGAATGGAATAGTATGACGGAGGAAAACAAATGATTACAGTATTGAGTGTCATTCAGGTAATTGCGTGCATCTTTTTGATTGTCACGGTTCTTCTGCAGAAGGCGCCGTCCCGCGGCCTGTCCGGTGCGGTTACCGGCGGAGTAGATACCTTCTATGGCAGAAATAAGAGCACAGGCATTGATGCGATTTTGGCAAAGGTTACGACGGCGTTCGGCGTTATCTTTATCGTTCTGTCGCTGATTCTGTGTATGCTGAGCTGAGATAACAGACGCTGCTGCGTGCAGCGTCCGTTTTTTTATCCGAGGATGTATAACAGGAGGATCGGACGATGAAATTTGTGATGATTGCCTTTTTGCTGGGCTTTTTGGTGTTTGGCGGCATCGGCTTGGTGCTGCGCCTGTCGCATGACTGGAACAAGCTAGAGGTGGAAACGGACAAGCTCAGTGACCGCTCCACGGCAAAGCGGGACGGCAAGGCGATGCAGCTGATTAAGCATGAACACGTCATTGACGCGGACGCACTGGAGAAAAAAGCGGCGCGGAAATTCCGGTTGCAGCTGGTGTTTTCGGTGCTGTCGGCGGCCTGCCTGGTGGCGGCCATTGTGTGCGGCGCGATGATGCGGTAACAAAAAGAGAAGATTGGTATGGGCTGTTGCAAAGGAGCGAGTGCAACAGCCCTTTTTCGGTGACAATGCAAAAGAAACCGTTGTACGAGGTACAGCGGTCTCTTGTTGTGTGGGGAATGATCTGAAAATAGATAGGAAATGTGATGCTGTGTTGTTAGTTCAGATCCCCTTAGTCTGCTGATGCAGTCAGCTCCCTTGGTTCTGCAAGGGGAGCCAGACGAAAGAGTTACTCTAAGAAAAGAGAGATAAATGGTACGCACCAGAGGCGTCCTTTGATGCAAGGGAAGCTGTCATCTGCAAGAGCAGATGACGGAAGGGATTAGAATGAATAATAAAGTCTCATTTTATAAATGATACTCACTCCTCCGCGAACAGAAAATCAATCTGTCCGGAGATCGGCGACGCATTGGCGACGGTAATCGTCACCGGCAGACCGAGATAATATCGCTTGCCGCTGCGTTTGCCGATCAGCGTCATGCGGGTCGGATCGTATTCAAACCAGTCGTTTTCCATGGAATCCAGACGGACCAAGCCCTCAATTTGATTGTCCAAGCAGACAAAGACGCCGAAATTGGTGACGCCGGAGACATAGCCGGAGAAGGCCTGTCCGATATAATGCGACAGATATTCCGCCTGATACAGCTTGTCGATGCGGCGCTCACAGTCGTCGGCGGCCTGCTCGCGTGTGGTGGATTGCAGCGCAGCCTCGGAGCAGGCGTCGCGGTCATCCGCCGAGGAGGACTGACCCGTCAGCTGCTTTGCCAGCATGCGGTGTACCATCAGATCCGGATACCGGCGAATCGGGGAGGTAAAGTGCAGATAATACTGCGCCGCCAGACCATAGTGACCCAGATTATCCGGCGAATAGCGGGCGCGTGCCATGGCACGCAATAGCAGCGTCGGCAGCGCCTGCTGTCCCTCCTTGCCGTGAATTTTATTCAGCAGCTCCTGAAGGGTGTGCGTGTCCTTGAGATCGTCGTCGCGCAGGCGATAGCCAAACAGGCGGGCTTCGCGTGCAAATTCGCGGATTTTCTTCGGGTCGGGCTGTTCGTGCACACGATATACCGCAGCGGTGCCGGTGCGGCTTAGGTGCTCGGCGACGGATTCGTTGGCAATCAGCATGAATTCCTCGATGAGATGCTCGCCGGGGCCGCGGTCGCGGCTGCTGATTTTGGTGACATGGTTGTTTTCGTCACACTGAATTTCGCATTCCGGAATGTCCAGCTCCAACGCGCCGCGCTCCATGCGCAGCCGATGCAGGGTGAGCGCAAGCTGATTCATGTGCTCCAAAATCGGGACGAGCTCGCCCAATTCGCTGCGGCGCGCTTCGTCACCGGCGAGCACGGCGTTGACCTGATTGTAGGTCAGACGGGCGTGCGAGCAGATGACCGAGCGGTGGAATTCCGTGTGGTATCGCCGTCCGTCAGGGCCCAGCTCGATGAGGGCGGAGAACGCCAGACGATCCGCGTTGGGATTCAGCGAGCAGATGCCGTTGGACAGCTCAAACGGGAGCATCGGCACGACATGACCGGGAAAATACACGGATGTGCCGCGGCGATAGGCTTCCTCATCCAGCGGTGAGCCGGGGCAGACATAGTGCGAGACATCGGCGATGTGCACACCGAGGCGGAGATGCCCGTTGGGCAGTGCTTCAAGCGAAACCGCGTCGTCAAAATCCTTGGCGGTATCGCCGTCAATCGTGAATGTGACCAGCTCGCGCAGATCCAGCCGCCCGACGCGGTCAGCGTCCGAGACAAACGGGGCGATGCGTTGCGCTTCCTCTGCCGCCTGTGGGGAAAAGGCGTCCGGCACGTCGTTTTCGTGCAGAATGGACGCGATAGAGGATTCCATCGTCGCGCCCGAGCCAAATACCTTGGTCACCGCGCCCTGCGGCAGGTATTTGTCCGAGCCGCGAAATACGATTTGCACCGCGACGCGGTCGCCGGGCTTGGCATCATTTTGATGCTTTTTGCTGATCACGATGTCCGGATAATGTCCGCTGTCTGCGCGGAACACCAGCATCTTGCCGCGCAAGGCGAGACAGCCGATGAGCTCGTCGCGGTTTTCCGACAGGATGCGGTAGACCTCGGCCTCTGTGCGTCCGTCATCCGGACGGGGGGCGCCGCGCCGATGGCTGTGCGTTTCCAGCTGGTGGACGAGGACACGGTCGCCGTTCCACGCGCCGCCGTCGCGGTGAGGCGGGATAAACAGATCCGGTCCGCCGGATTCCGGTGTGACAAAGTTATAGCTGCGTCCGGTGGAACAGAACGTTCCGATCTGGCAGTGAAAATATTCAGGACGGGCATAGCGGCTGCCACGGGCGCGCATAAGCAGACCCTCGTCTACCAGATCGGTGAGAAGGGCGGTCAGCTGCTTGTGCGGAATGCGCACGCCGCGCTTGGTCAGCTTTTTGGCCAGAAGCTCCGGCGTCTGCGGCTCTTCGGTGAGCTGTAAAATGGCATCACGAAACAGGGCTTCGTTGGATTGTGTCATCATACTCAATACCTCCGTTTCTGCAAGGGATTGCTTATCACTATTATACCAGATGTTTCGCGAAAAAACACGGAAAAAACGGGTTTTGAACTGCATCTGACTGGTTTTCTTTTTGTCTGTTTTCTTTTGGCAGCAAAAGAAAATAGACTCCTCTCTCTCTAACATCAACGATCAAAGACAACAAGCAAATAGAGCAGAAAAACAATAAACAGCCCTTATCCACTACGAAGTGGATCACGTATAGCACAACGAAAACAGGGTCTGTTGCATTTTTGCAACAGACCCCGCTGATTATTCGATTGTGTTGTTGGTCAGGCATTGCCGGGACCCTGAACCCGGTCGAGCCAAGGCTCTTCACTGCCCATCGGACCCACCTGCTTTCTGTGTGACAGAACTACCATTGTTTTTCCTTGTTGTGAAATCATTACGGTGTACACTTTCTGCTGAGCGATGCCGCCCATTGCGGACAAAAAGCAAGATCACCAATTGCCGGCTGGGAGCTGTCTCCCGCACCGAACAATCTCTGCTCGGGAAGGATGTCCCTTGAAATCACACTCTTAAATGGTGCTTCCATCGGGTATCACGCGATGTTGTTTTCACACATACATTTAGAAGGATAACGCCTGTGCGCAAGCGTTTATGATTACAAAATCAACTGGGTTGTTAACCCATGGGACTCACTCACTTTCTACAAAGACTGTTTCCGGATAACCGCTGAAACAATCCCGTTGGTAAATACGCCAGTGTGTCGATCACATTACCTAGACACAGAATGGAAACTGCTTCTTCGATTATCAGATGCAATTGGTACCACGATGCCAACAGCGAGCCTTCTGGTAGACCAGCTGTGGTTCGATGACTGCCATTGGACTCACCCCTTTCTGAAAAAAATAGTACCCTGAAACCATTCCCTGTATGTAAAGGAAAGAAAGAGAAGGGAGAAGACTCAATCTCTTCTCTATCTAACTGGCTTCTTTTTTGTATCTAAACTATAACATTTCTAAGGGGAAAAGTCAAGCGAGAAATCAGGAAAAACGAATATTTTTCGAAAATAAAATCGAGAAAAAATGAAAAATATGTGAATTTTATAACTTTTATTGACTTGTTGTAAAAAGCGGGATATAATAAAAGTACTGAGGGTTGCTGGAGAGTATACCCTCTGTTTTTATGCACGATATGATAACATATAGTATTTAAACATGGGCGAAATTATTGTGTTTTCTGTATGTGTCGAGAAACCAGACGACAAAAGTACATCAATTTGTGAAAAAGTGTGAGAATATTCACGGAAAGTTCGTCATTTTGTTGCATGCAGTTTGTGCGCAGTTGCCGTATAATGTAAAGTAACTATACTATAATGTTCCACTCACGAAGGAGAGGATTATTTCATGAATCAGAAAACCCTTGTTGTACTGTTTGGCGGTCTGTCATCCGAGCACGATGTATCCTGCCTTTCGGCGGCAACGGTTCTGCGCAATGCAGATAGAGAGAAGTATGACGTTCTGCCGGTCGGCATCACGCGCGACGGCGAATGGTTTTTGTATGAATCGGACAACTACGACGCAGTAGCGGACGGAAGCTGGATGAACACCGGCGATGTGGTACCGGCGGTGCTGTCTCCGGATCGCAGTGTGCATGGCCTGCTGATTTCCCGCGACGGCGTGGTGGAGACCCGCCGCGTGGACTGTGTGTTCCCGGCGCTGCACGGCATCGGCGGTGAGGACGGCATGATGCAGGGCCTGCTGGAGCTGGCACACATTCCGTATGTCGGCCCGGGCGTTGCGGCATCCGCCAACAGCATGGACAAGAGCATCACCAAAATGATTATCAATGAGGCGGGCGGTGTGCGTCAGGCGGCGTTCTATCTGGCGCGCCGCACGGAGTTCCATGCCGATCCGGAGGGCATCACGCTGGCGGCAGAAGAGACGCTGCGTTCGTATCCGGTGTTTGTCAAGCCGTGTTCGCAGGGCTCGTCGGTCGGTGTCAGCAAGGCAACAGACCGTGTATCGCTGCGTCAGGCGCTGGAGGAAGGCTTCCTGTACGATAGCAAGGTTCTGGTTGAGGAGTTCATCGATGGACACGAGATTGAGGTCTCGGTCATTGGCAACGAAAACCCAACGGCGACGGTTGCTGGTGAGATTGCACCGAGCCGTGAGTTTTATACCTATGAGGCCAAGTACATTGACGGCTCGTCCGGCCTGTACATCCCGGCGCACATCAGCGAGAGCGCGATGCAGCGGGTACGGGAGGACGCGGTGCGCGTTTACCGTGCGCTGGACTGCAAGGGCATGGCACGCGTGGACTTTTTCTGTACCTACGCCGATGACGAGATCGTGTTTAATGAAATCAATACACTGCCGGGCTTTACCAGCATCAGCATGTATCCGAAACTGCAGGAGTATTCCGGCACACCGCTGCCCCAGCTGATTGACAAGCTGGTCGAGCTGGCGATGGCGCGGTATGACGATTGAGGACAGCGAACCACATAACGTACAAAGCGAAATCCGCTGCGGGCGGATAGAAAGGAAGCAGGGGAGCAGCATGAATTCCAGTGCAGAGAATCTTAAAAAGGATGTTGTTATCACGATTGTCAGCCGACAGAATTATGCGGGATGCGAACCGGATCAGATTGATCTGATTACCACCGGACGGCTGTACAAGAGAAACGGCAAGTTTTATATTTCATATGATGAGAGCGAGCTGACCGGTATGGAGGGCTCGCGCACGACGCTCAAGGTCGAGCCGAAGCAGATTACGATGACGCGGACGGGCACGCATCCGTCACAGATGATGTTCACGGAGCACGAGCGGCGGGTCGGCCTGTATTCGACGGAGGTCGGCGAGGTCGCGATTTCCACCCACACATCGCAGCTGTCCAGCACGATTGACGAGAACGGCGGTGCGATTGCGATTGACTACACGGTGGAGATCGACGCGAGTCTGGCGGGAGCACACCGGTTTGAGCTGTCGGTGCGTCCGTCGTAAACAGAAACAGAGGAAAGGAATCATCCATTCATGAATATGATTGAACAGGCAAAGCAGCAGGCGGCGCAGGTCGTTGCTGCGGCATATCAGTCCGCGGTTGCGGCGGGCACGCTGCCGGAGGGCGACGTCCCGGCGGTTGCGGTAGAAATTCCGAAGGACAGCAAGAACGGCGACTACGCCTCGTCCTTTGCGATGCAGTGCGCGCGCGCGCTGCACATGGCGCCGCGCAAGATCGCGGAGGCGCTGGTCGAGCAGATGAAGCTGGACGACACCTATTTTACCGAAATCACGATCGCTGGACCGGGATTTTTGAACTTCCGCTTGGGCAAGCGCTGGTATGCTGAGGCCGTGGAGCTGGTTCACACGATGGGCGAGCGGTATGGCCGCTCGCAGGCAGAGCATCCGGAAAAGATCATGGTGGAGTTCGTTTCCGCCAACCCGACCGGCCCAATGCACATGGGCAACGCCCGCGGCGGCGTGCTGGGTGATTGTTTGGCAGAAGTCCTGACGTGGGCCGGAAACGATGTCACCCGTGAGTTCTATGTCAATGACGCGGGCAATCAGGTGGATAAGTTCGCGCATTCCGTCGAGGGACGCTATATTCAGGAGCTGCGCGGCGAGGATGCCATCGAGTTCGACGAGAGCTGGTATCAGGGCGCAGACATCCGCGAGCTGGCACACGACATTGTCGAGCAGCACGGCGACAGCTTGCTGGATATGGAGCCGGAGGAGCGCCGCAAGATTATGGTCGAGTACGGTCTGCCGACAAACATCGCGCGTATGAAGCGCGATCTGAACCGCTATAAGATTCATTACGATGTATGGTTCCTGGAGAGCAGCCTGCACGAGTCCGGCTTTGTCGAGGACACGGTAAACGAGCTGACTGCCAAGGGCGCAACTTATGAGAAGGACGGCGCGCTGTGGCTGCGTTCGACGGACTATGGCTGTGAAAAGGACGATGTTCTGCGCCGTGCGAATGGTTTCTACACCTATTTTGCGGCGGATATTGCATATCACCGCAACAAGTTCGCGGTTCGCGATTTTGACCGCGTGATCAATATCTGGGGTGCCGATCACCACGGTCACGTCCTGCGTCTGACCAGTGCGCTGGATGCGCTGGGTCTGAACGGCAGCGACCGTCTGGAAATCGTCCTGATGCAGCTGGTTAAGATGGTGCGCGACGGCGAGATCGTCCGCATGTCTAAACGTACCGGCAAATCGCTTCAGCTGGCAGATTTGCTGGATGAGATTCCGGTGGACTCGGCACGCTGGTTCTTCAACTCCCGCGCGGCAGAGACGCAGATGGAATTTGATCTGGGTCTGGCTGTCAAGGAGGACAACGAGAACCCGCTGTATTACTGCCAGTATGCGCACGCGCGTATTTGCAGCCTGCTGCGCAAGATGCAGGAGGAGGGCGTGACGGTACCGGATACGGCGGATCTGAGCGTTCTGGAAGAGGCAGAGGAGCTGGCGCTGGTCAAGCAGATCAGCCTGCTGCCGCAGGAGATTGTACAGGCGGCGGCCGACCGCGATCCGTCCCGCATGAACAAGTATGCGGTGGCAATGTGTGCACAGTTCCATCGCTTCTACAATGCATGCCGGATCAAGGACGCCGAGCCGGCGGTACGTGATGCACGGCTGGTTCTGTGCCGTGCAGCACGGCAGACAATCCGTAATGTTTTGACGATTATCGGTGTCGATGCGCCGGAGCATATGTAATTTTACAAAAGTTTTTTTAGGCTGAGAGCCGGATAGGAGAGTTATGGAACCCGTTCCTTTGTGTAAGGGAGAAACGATTTTGAAAGTACAGCACAGCGGTCAGGTCGCCGCGCTGGGACCGGACAGCAGCGCTTCGTCGCTGATTGTCCGCGATGTAGAGGATATCGAGGTGGCGCATCAACGCATGCCGGGATGCCCGATTGGAATGCAGATTGACGCCAAGCTGGCGGAGGAAGAGGACGTAAGTGACAGTGACTGGACGTCGGACTGGCTGATTGAGCAGTTCCGCACGCCGGTGGATGAGGCGCTGCGCCACCATGCGGATTTTCTGTATCTGCGCATGGCGGATACGCTTCAGGTTCTTCGCGCGGCGGTGCTGGCGGTAACCGATGTGTCGGGAATCGGCATTTTGGTTGAGCTGCCGGTGGATGAGGACGGCTGTATGCCGGACGGCACGCCGCTGATGTCGGCGCTGGGTATTTTGCAGCGCATTGGCGTCGCCGGTTTGATTCTCAACGGCGATTTGGACGAGGTGGCGGAGACCATCGACGAGCTGTCGCCGCACGCCTGTGTGGCGCTGGGCTGTCTGCCGGCGCCGGAGGAGATCAGCGCGGGCGAGGAGATGCCGGAGGCCGAATTTTATCTGGTCAGCACCGAACGGCAGGCAGAGCAGCTGCAGGAGCACATTCCGATGACGGACGACAGCGACGAGCCGGATGCGGACGAGGACTATATCCTTGCGCCGGTCGGACGGCATGTACATTTCGTGGATGCGACGATTGATATTTCCGATCCGCTGGATCTGGAGGATCATTTCGAGGAGACGCTGCTGGAAATGGAGGACATCTGGTCGGGTGCGCTCAAGCTGGAGATCAGCTCAACGGAGGATATCTATCTGCTGGCGGAGAATCAGTATCTGCTGGCGCGGCCGGTTTGTCTGGCGGCGGAGAATCCGGAGCTGTTCCGCAAGGCGCTGCGGGTACTCAACGGAATTGCATTGTATGACGGAACGTGGGAACTGGACGCAGAGGTGCTGGAGGAATTCCAACGGCACTACGGACTGGTAGCTCTATAACAGAATACGACAGGCATGGCTGCTGCGGAACGGGTGGAGAAAATACGCTGCCTTGATTTTGTGGCAGTCTGCTTTTTTGAGGAGGAACGACCGTGAACAACTGGACGGAAGTAAAGATTTGGACGACGACACCGGGCATTGATGCCGTGACGGGAATGCTGATGGATCTGGGCATCACCGGCTTTGTCATTGAGGACGCACAGGATTTTGCGGACTTTTTGGAGGATACTGAGATCTATTGGGATTACGTCGATGAAAAGCTGTCGGAGGAAAAGAAGTCGGCGGAAACCAATGTCACGATTTATGTCGAGGACAGCGCCGAGGGTGCGGAGCTGCTGGCGCAGGTGGATGCCGGTCTGGCGGCGCTGCGGGCGCGGGACACGGAGCATGAATTTGGACGATGTGAGAGCGAGCTGACCTCCCTGCGCCGTGAGGACTGGGAAAATAACTGGAAGCAGTATTTCAAGCCGTTTCCGGTGGGCGAACGCTTTATCATCAAGCCGTCGTGGGAGACCTGTGAGAATCCGGATGGTCGTACCATCCTTGAGATTGACCCGTCGTCGTCGTTTGGCACGGGCAGCCACAACACCACTCAGCTGTGTATCTGTGAGCTGGAGGGCTTGGTGAAGCCGGGAGACCGTCTGCTGGACATGGGATGCGGAAGTGGTATCTTGGCGGTGGCGGCACATCTGCTGGGGGCGGAGGATATTACCGCAGTGGATATTGACCCGAACGCGATCCGCATTGCACAGGAGAACGCGGAGAAGAACGGCTTTGCCCTGCGTGCCTATGCCGGAGATGTTACGAGCGATGCGGAGCTGGACGCGGCGATTGGCGGCGAGTATGACGTGATTGTGGCCAATATCGTGGCGGACGTCATCATGAGCATGCGCGAGATTCTGCGCGATAAGCTCAAGGCGGACGGTACGCTAATTGTGTCGGGCATCATTGCGCCGCGTGCGGACGAGGTGCAGGAATCACTGATTGCGGCGGGAATGCTTCTGCAAAAGCGGGAGCAGTCGGGCGACTGGATTGCGATGACACTGACGCGCCAGTAAATAAGCAGAAACGATAGAATGCAAAGAAAGTGACGATAAAACGGCACTTTCTCTGTATTTTTCACAGAAAATGCGGGTTTTTGCAGCCAAATAAGACAAAAAGGATGTTGTGCGAAAAAACAAAAATTTTTGAAAAAATGTGTTGACAAAATGGGCATGGCGCGATATAATAATTATCGTCATCTGGCGAGAGACAAAACAAACCGCACAAGATGACGGAACTACAATGGATATGGCGGTATAGCTTAGTTGGCTAGAGCGTCCGGTTCATACCCGGAAGGTCATTGGTTCAAGTCCAATTACCG
>CAKTAV010000010.1 GCA_934532985.1 uncultured Butyricicoccus sp.
ACAGAGGGCAGCGTGTCAATATGGCAAAGAAAAGCAAACGGCACACAGGCGGTTTTATCCTCAAAAAAAGCCCCGAAGCATGACAAAAAAGAAGCCCAGCACCACTTTAATGGCGTGGTGCTGGGCTTTTTCTGATTGCAGCGATTTTCAGCGGGTGAAGCAATGCTCTGCTTGCAAACAGCTCTTTCGCATTTTGCTGCTTGGCGTGAAAATGTACTGTTCCGCAAAATCCTACGCACAGAAGCGTACCGCGTACACTCTATCGTGCTTTGCTTTCTAATATACTTTTTTTGCGCAAGAAGAAAGAAATTTACTGTTTTCACTACGCTCGATTTTAGCACGGCGTTTTTACTGCCTCATAGTCAATTCACTCAGCAATTAAGCCAAAATGCCGCAGCGCATCTTTGATCGCCTCAACCTTTTCAGGCGGGCAGGGATGATACTCATGTTTTCTCTGTTCAACAGCATTCGGTGCTTTGTGCATATCCAGCCCGACCATACGCTTGACCTCTGCAATATATGCCGTATGGACTTTGAAGCCGTACTTTTCCTGCACATACTCCTGAATGCGTTTATAGGTCGGATGCTCCTTAACCTCTCCGGTTTCCACTTCCATTCTGACCTCAATCGTCAGTGGATTTGTTTCCCGTGACAAGAGGACAACCGTCTCAACATGTGCCGTCCTCGGGAACAAATCAAACGCCTTATATTTCTTCACCTGATACCCAAGCGCGGTGAACTTCTTCACATCTCGCGCGAGCGTCGCCGGATCGCAGGAGACATAGACAACCTTTGGAGGCGCCATTTGGACAACGGCATGGATGGCGGTGTCATCCAGACCCTTGCGCGGCGGGTCAACCACAATGACATCCGGTGTCAGGCCGCGCTCTGCCAGCATCTGTGCGGTCTGCCCGGCGTCGCCGCAGAAAAACTCGGCGTTATTGATGCGGTTGAGCTTGGCGTTTTCCTTGGCGTTTTCCACTGCCTGTGGAACAATTTCCGCACCAATCACAGACTTGGCGCGGTGTGCCAGCGCAAGCGTGATCGTGCCGACGCCGCAGTACAGATCTAGCGCGGTCTGTGTCGCATCCAGACCGGCATAGTCCAAGGCGCAGTCATATAACCGCTCGGCCTGTGCGCGGTTGACCTGATAAAACGATGCGGGGGAGATGCGAAAGCGATTTCCGCACAGAATATCCTCGACAAAATTCATGCCCCAGAGGGTATTGTACCGCGGGCCTAAAATCGTATTGCCTGGCTTATTGTTGACGTTGACCATTACGCTGCACAGACCCGGTACGGTGCGGCGGGCGGCGGCGATCAGCGCATCGGCATGCGGAATTTTTGCGCTGCGGGCAATCAGACACAGCAGTACCTGACCAGTGGCAAACCCGGTGCGGATAAAGATATGCCGAATGAGTCCGTTGCCGGTGTGCTCGTCGTAAGGAAGAATATTGTATTCGTTCATCCAGTCACGCACAGCGGCGGCAAGCGTATTGGCAAGTTCCGTTTGAATCAGGCAGGAATCCGTCGGGATGATATCATGGCTGCGCACGCGATAAAAGCCCGTGACAACGCCGTGTTCAGATTTGCCGACCGGATACTGTGCCTTATTGCGGTAGCGTGTAATTTGCTCGGACGGGCAAATTCCCTCCGGCTCCAGCGTCACGCCGCCGATGCGCTGCATGGCGTCCGATACCTTTTTCTGCTTGGCACGCAGCTCTTCGTCATAGGTGATATGCCAGAAACAACAGCCGCCGCATTTAGCAGCTTGCGGACATTCCGGCTCGACGCGGTGGCGGGATGGGATAAAGACGCGCTCAATGCGTCCATAGGCATGGTTTTTTGTGACCTTGACAATACGAATATCGCAGTGGTCACCAACTGCACCGCCAGGAACAAAGACCACCATATTATGAATGCGGGCGACCGAAGAACCATCGCTGGTATATCCAATGATTTCCGCCCGATATGTTTTGTTTTTTTCCATGGTAATGACCTCCTTGGCGGTATTATAGTTCTTATTATACCATAGGAAGGTGCATTTGAATAGGAAAAGCGGAGAATGTGAAATCTCTCTGTCGATAGAACGTGGTTTTTCTTGCCTGAGCGGACAAAAAACACTACAATGATAGAAGAGAACAAATGCAAAGGATAACGACAGAAGGAAAGCGGGGAGAAAGCGCGATGAAACAACGATCATTCTGGGAGCGAATTGTCTGGGCGGCAGCGCGGCGCGGCTGGTTGAATGCGATGTCGGACGAGAGCTATCTCAAGCTGATCTACAAGAATAAAATCGGAAAACCGCTGAATTTACAGCATCCAACGACATTCAATGAAAAGCTGCAATGGCTCAAGCTATATGACCACAATCCGAAATATCCAACGCTTGTGGACAAGTATGCTGTGCGTGAATTTGTCACGCAGACAATTGGGGAGGAGTACTTATTTCCGCTGCTCGGTGTCTGGGATCATCCGGAGGATATCGCATGGGACGACTTACCGGAGCAATTTGTGCTGAAATGTACGCACGATTCCGGCGGCGTTGTGCTGTGCCGCGACAAAGAAACTATGAACCGCGATTTGGCATATTGGAAGCTATTCTCCTCGTGGAGCAAGAACTTCTACTATCAGGTGCGGGAATGGCCCTATCGCGATGTCTGCCCGCGGATATTGGCGGAACCATTGATGAAGGAAGATGACTGTGACGAACTGCGGGATTACAAGCTGATGGTATTCAACGGAACTGTGCGATGCAGCTTTGTGTGCTCTAATCGGGAAATGGGACTGAATGTTACCTTTTTTGATACTGAGTGGAAGCGCATGCCGTTTGAGCGGCATTATCCACCGGACCCAAGCCTGATTTCCAAGCCGAATTCCTATGAAGAGATGGTATATCTGGCGGAGCGCTTGGCGGAGGAAATTCCGTTTGTGCGCGTCGATTTCTATGAAATTGATGGTCATCCGTATTTTGGAGAGATGACGCTGTATCCGGGTTCCGGCTTTGAAGAATTCACGCCGCCGGAGTGGGATCGCGTGCTGGGAAATTGGCTGACACTGCCGGAAAGGAACGTGTGATGAACAAACAGGCCTGTATTTGGATGGGAAGCCCGCGAAGACGGGGAAATACACAGGCGATATTGCAGCCGTTTGTCCAGCGGCTAGAGCAGCTTGGTTGGAACTGCGAGATCATCTGGTTGTATGACAAGAACATCTCGGGCTGCACGGCGTGCCGATACTGTCAGACAGATTGGAACGAGCCGCACTGTGCACAGCAAGATGATATGCCGGAAATATTTCAGCAGGTACTGGACTGTGACCTCTTCGTTCTTGCAACACCGATTTATTCGTGGTACTGCACCGCGCCGATGAAGGCGGCGATGGATCGTATGGTGTATGCGCTGTGCAAATATTACGGGGAGAACAAAGGGCCGTCACTGCTCGCGGGGAAATCGGTCGCGTGCTTATCCACCTGCGGCTATCGCCCAGAGCAGGGCGCGGATCTATGGAAGGCTGGCGTCAAGCGATATTGTAAGCACACTGGTATGCACTATTTGGGAATGCATGTGGAGCGACATTTGGGCTATACCATCCCGTTTATGGATGAGGAAAAACGGAGGCGTGCGCAGGAGTATGCGGAAGAGCTTGTACGAAAGTGCAGCGGGATGCGATGAGGAAAACAAACCTTGACTCTACAACGGTTGTAAGGTTTAGGATGCTGAGTGGAGGCAGCAGCCAAGCCGCCCCTGCATATTCCCTTGGTTTGGCTGAAAGAAGAAATGGAAAAGAATTTGACAACCGGAAGCGTGTTCAAAACCATTGTTTGGTTCGCACTGCCGTATGTATTATCGTACTTTTTACAGACGCTATATGGTATGGCGGATCTGTTTATCATGGGACAATTTGGCGGTGTGGATGACATCACGGCGGTGGCAAACGGCAGTCAGGTGATGCACATGCTGACGGTAATTATTGTCGGTCTGGCGATGGGCGCGACGGTTGCCATCGGGCGTGCCGTCGGCGCGGGTGAGCGTCGAGAGGCAGGCAAAGCGATTGGAAATACTGTGACCTTATTTATGATACTGTCACTGGTCATGACGGCAGGACTGCTGGTGTCAGTGCGTGGGATTGTGACACTGATTGGCATACCGGCAGAATCCATTGTGGGTACGACGCAGTATCTGACGATTTGCTTTATCGGAATTCCGTTTATCACGGCGTATAATATTATCAGCTCGATTTTCCGCGGGCTGGGCGATTCCAAAAGCCCGATGGTTTTTATCGCGGTGGCCTGTGCGGCAAACATCGCGCTGGACTATTTGTTTATTGGGCTGCTGGATATTGGATCGGCAGGCGCGGCGCTTGGCACGACGCTGTCGCAGACGTTCAGCGTCGTGGTTTCGCTGATTGCGATTCGGCGGAAGGATATAGGCGTACCGCTGGAAAAAAGCGATTTTCGCCCCGAGCGTGCGATGCTGGAAAAGCTGCTTCGCGTTGGCGTTCCGGTTGCCGTACAGGATGGCTGCATTCAGGTTGCGTTTATTGTTATCACGGTGATTGCGAACCACCGCGGATTGGACGACGCGGCGGCAGTCGGCATTGTGGAAAAGGTTATCAGCGCGTTGTTTATCGTACCGTCGTCCATGCTGGCAACGGTTTCTGCCCTGTCGGCGCAGAATATCGGCGCGGGAAAGCAGGACCGCGCAGCGCAAACCCTGCGCTATGCGACGATGATTACCTGTACCTATGGCGTGATTGTGGCGATACTGGTGCAGTTTATTGCAGAGTCCATTGTGGGCGCGTTTACGGCGGACAGCATGGTTATTTTGCTAGGCAGCCAGTACATTCGAGGCTACATCTGGGACTGCATTGCGGCAGGTGTGCATTTCAGCTTTACCGGCTATTTCTGTGCGTATGAGCGGTCGTACATTGGATTTATTCACAATATGATTGCGATTGTTTTGGTGCGTGTTCCGGGCTCGTACTTGGCGTCTAAGCTATTTGCGGATACGCTGTTCCCCATGGGTTTGGCAGCATTCGGCGGTTCGATGGTGTCGGTTGTAATCTGTGTGAGCGTCTATCTCTGGCTCAAGCGGCGCGGGAAGCTGGAAACGGCAGTATAACACGAGGAAAGGGGAAACGCAGTGGAGGACGAAAAGCTGTTTCAAATTGGCGAGGTGGCGAAGATGTTTCACATCAGCATGGGCACACTGCGCCACTACGAGCAATATGGCCTGTTAAAACCGGAGCGCACGGATTCCAAGACAGGATATCGTTATTACAGCGTGCGGCAGCTGGAAACGGTGAATACCATTCGCTATCTGCGGGTGCTGGACATTCCGCTGGCGCAGATTGCGGAGTTTTTGCAGAACCGCGATACCCATGTGATTGAGGAAAAGCTGGTTAAGCAAAAGCAAATTATTCAGCAAAAACAGCGGGAATTGGAGCGTATTTCGCGCAAAATTGACCACCGGCTGGAACAGCTGCGCGAGGCGACAAGTGCGGAATTGGATACGATTACTATGGTGAATACGCCGCCGAGCCGCATTGTACTGATTCGCGACCTGCTCAAGCTGGAAACCTATCTGGATTTGGAGTATTCCATCCGCCGCATGGAGGCGGGACAGAAGGAGTCACTGGCGTTTTTGGGAAAGGTCGGCGTCGGGATTTCGCAGGAAAGCTTGGAACAGGGGCGGTTTGAAAACTATGAATTGGCGTTTTTACTGCTGGACGAAGAGGATGTCTATGAGGGAACGGTGGAGAAATTTCCGGTGCTTTCCTGCGTCATGGTACGCTTTCGCGGCAGCCATAAGGAGGCGGCGGCATATTATGAAAAGCTCCTGCGGTATATCGACGAACACGAACTGCGGGTGACTGGTTTTTCACGAGAGATCACCCTAATTGATTATGGATTCACGAACGATACAGAGAAATTCGTCACGGAGATTCGAATTCCGGTTGCGCCGAGGGAAAATGCCCAGCCGTAATCCGGTTATTTTCCCCAAGAGCCACGCTTTTTTTCGTTTTTTGTTTGCCAGAAGTTACTAGATATGTTACACTGAAAGCGCAGAAATCAGGGCGTGTCGGAACAGGTGATTCCGGTTTTCCGATGGCGCCGAACTGGAGGGGATGGATATGAAACGTCAAGTGATAGGACTGTCTCTGACGCTTGCAGTATCGCTAGGAATGCTTCCGCTGGTACAGATGACCGCGCGGGCCGAAGAACTGGCGGTGACGGAAGAAACCGAGACGGCGGACGTGGCGGCAGATTATGCTGCCGCGGGGGATGATGCGACCGAAAGCGGCGATACAGAACAGTCGGAAGTAAATGTCGCAGAACCGTCGGGCGATACAGAAGAGGCGGCACCTTCGTCCGATGACATTCAGGTGCTGGACAACACGGAGGAGTTTTCGGCGACGGCGCCGCAGCTGACGGAGCTTTCCGGCGTGGGAACACATGTCACGCTGCAATGGGATGCGCTGGATGGTGCAGAGCAGTATGTGATCTATCGCCGCGGCACACCGGATGCGGCATGGGAAAAACTGGGTCAGACCACAGCGCCTGACACGTTGTATAAGGACAGCACAGCTCGCGGAAGCGAGAGCTAT
Organism: uncultured Butyricicoccus sp.; assembly: GCA_934532985.1. Classification (GTDB taxonomy): domain Bacteria; phylum Bacillota; class Clostridia; order Oscillospirales; family Butyricicoccaceae; genus Butyricicoccus_A. The sequence continues at coordinate 6,610 of CAKTAV010000010.1, forward strand.
TATTACTCGGTTCGCGCCAAGCAAAAGGCCGACGGCAAAACAGTTTGGAGCAAACGTTCTGCGGTATTTGTGCGCGTCGGACGTCCAGCACTGAAATCGGCGGAGGAAGTGACAGGTGCCATCAAGGTGCGCTGGTACAAGGTGGAGGGCGCGGTGTCCTATCGAGTATTTCGCCACACTGAGTCGGATAACACGTGGCAGTATATCGGAAATGCAACGGTAAATGGGTATCAGGATAAGACGGCAAAGCCGAACAAGACCTATTATTATACCGTCAGCGCTGTGTGCAGCAATGGCGGAAATGAGTTTGTCGGTGGACAAGACAAGAACGGTGTTTCGGCAAAGCGCGTATTGAGTGCGCCGAAGATCACGTCGTTGTCCGGCCTGAAAACCAAGATCACACTGCAATGGAATAGTGTCAAGGCGGCGCAGAGCTATCTGGTAGAACGGATGGAGTTTGGCGGCGTGTGGCAAACACTGGGAACGACAACTGAGCTGAGCTATCGGGATACCGGACGTTCGGCAGAAAAGACCTATTATTATCGGGTTCGGGCGGCGAAAAGGGCTGGAGATAAAACCATTTATGGTGATGCACAGGAGCCACTTGTCCAGCGCCCGGGATCGACGGTGTTAATTGGCGCCGAGCCATCCGGCAGCGGCCTGCGCGTTCAGTGGAAACCGGTGGACGGCGTGAAGAGCTATCGTGTCTATCGCCGTGCATCACAGGACGAAAAGTGGAGCTGTATCGGCACCGCATCGGATACATCGTATCAGGACGATCAGGCGGCAGCCGGAAAGTACTGGTACACCGTGCGTGCGGTCAGCCAAAACCCAACGACATTCTATGGCGCCTTTGATAAAACCGGCGTTGCAGGCATGAGAGAGTTGGCAACACCGGAGATGGTAAAGATCAGCAATGTGGGTTCCGGCATCCGCGTAGAGTGGAAAAAGGTAGATTATGCGACGGGATACTTTGTCTATCGACGCGAAACTGCTGAGGATAAGTGGAAGAAGCTCAAAACCATTCAATCAGGAGATACCATCAGCTGCGTGGACAAGAAGGCAGAGGAGGGCAAGACGTATCACTATACCGTCTGTGCAACGTATGACGGCGAAAAAGCCAGCGGACGCAGCTCCACAGGCCTTGTTATGCAGCGCATCAAGACTCCGCTGATGAAGAATGTGGGAAAGCATAAGGAAGGACTCAAGGTGAGCTGGAGTCCGGTCAGCTATGCGGATGGATATTATGTCTATCGCCGCAGCAGCACGTCGGAGCAATGGCAGAAAGTTGCGGACATTTCCGATGGCAAGACAAGCAGCTATGTTGATAGCAAGGTAACGAACGGAACATGGTATAATTACACGATTCGCGCGTTTTCCGGTGATTACTACTCCGGCATCACGTCGGAGGGCAAGAGCTATGCCTACCTTAAACCGGTATCGATTACGACAATTAAGCACTCGAAGAGTCAAACCGTGACGGTGGAATGGACGGAAAATCCGGAAGCAGAGCGTTATGTTGTTTCCTATGCGACGCAGCCGGATTTCTCTAACGCGCAAACGGCCAACTCAGAAACCAACAGTGCAACACTGACTGGACTGACGACGGGAGAAGTATATTATATTCGTGTTAATGCGCGTAAGGAGATCAATGGCGTGAAATATTTCAGCCGTTTTTCGGATAAGCGCGCGGTTGCGATTGATCGCTGACAAAGCGCGAGGGAAAAAACGGCACGCTGCAAACCAATGTGTTTGCAGCGTGCCGTTTATCTTTCTGGTCAGGCTCGCAATCGGAAAGGAGATAAAAACGAACTAGGGGAATATCTGCGTCAATTACGAGCCCAGAAAAGAGGGGACCGTGTTTTGGCTAATCGGAAGTAATGGCCCGACGAAGCTTTGACCGTGCAGATGCAGCGGTTCGCAGCGTGCCAGAGATTTCTCTGGCGGTATCAATTGGCGTATCTTCGGTCAATTGATTGTTGCACTCACGAGATAGAGAGTCCAATGCGTAGATCATGTGGGTAATCTCGTCGTGGTGAAAATCGTCAAAGACGTGGGATTTTACTTTTTTCTTTGCGGAGACTAACGGTTCGATGTCTCGTCTTACTGACGGATTTTGTACCACGGCGTTTCGCTGCTTTTCTTCCATGGCAGACAGACAACCCACAAGGACCTCGGCCTCGTATTTCGAGAACGGGACTTTGAGTTGAAGCATGAAAAACACCTCCGGTATAAAATTATAGACAACCATCACGATAACCAATCATTCCGACCGAAAAAAAGGAAATAAAGAATCCGGCCAGAGTGGTATGACGTCATCTTGATTTCTTAACATTATTATAGCATGCATCATAAAAGGCCGCAATATTTGACGAAAAGCAAACATAACAAAGCTTAGAGTCGATTTTTGTGCAAAATGATATAATGGATAACAAATAGGGGGAATCCACATGAAGGAGATAACTGGGAAAATACAAAGAAAAGTGTACAAATAATATGCTGGAAAGGAGCGGAAAATGAGCAAAATTGTTTTTTTAGGTGATAGTATCACGGAGGGATTCGGCGTGTCGTCAGACGAGTGCTGGGTATCGGGTATGCTGGGGGAGACAGTGAATCGCGGCATTAGCGGTGACACGACAGAAGGAATGGTGCGCCGCTTTTCGGCGCATGTCGTGGCGGAGCATCCGGACCGTGTCGTGATTATGGGTGGACTCAATGACATCGGGCTGGGAAAAGACTGGGGAAGAGCGGCAGCCAATCTACAGCTGCTGTGCGAATGGGCGCAAAAAGAGCACATTGAACCGGTTTTGGCGACTAATGTACAGCCGGACTATGATGAATTTTTGGCGAGTGACTGGGCGCTGGTTCTTCCGGCGATTCGAGATATACCGCGGCAGCTGACGGCGCTGAACAACTGGATTCGGGAGTATACCGCGAAGCAGGGCATTTTGTGCTTGGATTTTGCCGATGCCTTTCCCAAAAGAGTAACCGAAGAATACTGCCGTTATTTTATCGAGGGGGAGCATCCCAATCGCTTTGGTCATGCTGTGATGCGGGAAATTGCGCTGGAAACACTGTATCCACAAGAAAATAGAGAATAAATAAAACATCCGATGAAGTTGTACCTCATCGGATGTTTTTTGTAGTTATGTTAGTGGGATTCTACTGTCGGGGATTGCAGCTTGAGAGAGAGCGGCATCTTCCAGCTTTCGTGATTCGTGTGCAGAATTTCCTCTGCGCGCTCCGAAAGCGGTTCGCCGAGGTATTCCTCATACAGTGTGTTGATATATACGTTCTCATGAGAGAAACGCAGCGGGCTCAGGCGATCCAGCTTGTACAACAGATCACTGCGGACGTCCTGCTGCTCGGCCTGATTGAAATCAACCGGCTGTCCGCCGCCGCCAACACAGCCGCCGGGACAGGCCATGACCTCGACGAAATCATAATGCACACGTCCGGCAAGAAGGGCGTCAATCAGCTTGCGTGCGTTGCCCAAACCGCTGACGATCGCACAGTGAACCGTGGTGTCGCCAATGTCAAACTCAGCTTCACGCCATCCTTCCATGCCGCGAACCGCGCGGAAGGCATCCGGCATTGGATTTTCACCCATGACGGTGTGGTAGGCGGTGCGCAGAGCGGCCTCCATAACGCCGCCGGTGGCACCAAAGATGATCCCAGCCCCCGAACCAATGCCGAGTGGAGAATCAAATTCGGCGTCTGGAAGCGTGGACACATTGATATCCAGCGAGCGAATCAGACGGTTGACCTCGCGGGTGGTCAGAACGATATCTACATCTGGCACACCGTAGGTCTTTTGCGATTTGCCGAAGATTTCATCCTTTTTCGCGATACAGGGCATGATAGAAACGCAACAAATACGCTCTGGTTCTACGCCGAGCATTTCCGCAAAATAGGTCTTGGTAATGGCGCCAAACATCTGCTGTGGGCTCTTTGCCGTGGATAGCTGCGGCACGAGCTGCGGATACTGCGATTTGACAAAGCGCAGCCAGCCCGGACAGCAGGAGGTAAACATCGGGAATTTGTCTAACTCTCCGCTTTGCAGACGGTGCAGAAATTCTGCGGATTCCTCCATGATGGTCAAGTCAGCGGAGAAAGCAGTATCAAAGATATAGTCAAAACCGATCGAACGCAGCGTTGCCGCGAGACGGCGAACCGTTGCCTGCTCTCGGGGAAGATCAAGATGCTCTCCCCAAGCGGCGCGGACCGCGGGGGCAATCTGTACGACAGTGATCTTGTCCGGATCTTCCAGCGCGTCGTGTACCTGCGTAATGTCATCGCGTTCGCGCAGGGCGCCAACCGGACAGTGCGTGACACATTGTCCGCACAGAGCGCAGTCGGACTCCTTGATACGGCGGTTATAGGAAACGTCGATGGTCGCGCGGCTGCCGGAGCCGGTCAGCTCCCAAATACCAAGTCCCTGAATTTTCTCACAGTACTGGACACAGCGCATACATTTGATACATTTTTTCGCGTCACGATACAGTGGAAAGGTCGTTGTCCATAGACCGCGCGGAAGCTCCTGACGGTACGGATTGCGGAAAATACCCAGATCGTTGGCGACCGCCTGCAAACGGCAGTTGCCGGAGCGAACGCAGGTGGCGCAGGTGCCGTCGTGCTGCGACAAAATCAGTTCGACATTGATACGGCGTGCCTGACGTGCGCGGGGAGAATTGGTGTGTACCACCATGCCCTCATAGACAAAATTGTTGCAGGAAGAAACCAGTCGACTTTCTCCCTCGACCTCGACACAGCAGACGCGACAGGCGCCGATTTCGTTGATGTCCTTGAGGTAGCACAGGGAAGGAATTGTGATGCCGACGGAAGCGGCAGCCTCCATAATGGTGGTTCCCTCCGGGACGCGAACGGCGATGGCATTGATGATGACATTGACCATTTTATTGCTTGTTACCATTGTCTGATTCTACCTCCTCGGAAATTGCCGTAACCGTAGTGGTCGCAGCGCAGACAGCGGGATGCCTCCTGCATAGCTTCCTCAGTGGTCATTTGTTCCTTGATATCATCAAAGTTCGAGATGCATTCATGGGGCGGACGGGTCTTAATATTGACGCGTCCACACGCCCGTGCCGGAGACAGCGGCGCTTCCGGAATGTCATCCACAGCGGCGCGCAGAACATGATTATAGCCGAGATAGTTGTCAATGTTGGCGGCGGCAACCTTGCCCGCGGCAATGGCGCTGATAACGGTGGACGGACCGGTTACGGCGTCGCCGCCGGCGAATACCTTCGGACTGCCCTGCACAAAGCTGTCCTCCAGCGCGGAGATACGGCCGTGGTTAGTGGCAATGCCCGCTTCGGTAAACGGTGTTGCGTCAATGCCCTGACCGATGGCAACAATGACGATGTCACACGGGATGGACATTTCCTCCTTGCTGACAGCCTGAATCGGCTTCGGACGGCCACGGTCGACAGGACCAATCTGCTGCGGCTGGGTAACCAGCGCCTGTACACGGCCGGATTCATCAGCGTCAATACGAATTGGCGCCTGAAGCGGCAGGATCGTAGCGCCTTCCGCTGCAGCCTCTTCGATTTCTTCGGTCAGCGCAGTCATGTCCTGAATGCGGCGGCGATAGACCGTCGTGACACTCTTTGCGCCGAGACGAATGGCGGTACGGGTGGCGTCCATGGAGACGTTGCCGCCGCCGATGACACAGACGCGCTTGCCGGAAAAGTCCGGCGGATTGCCCTCGCCGATGTCACGCAGCATTTCTACAGCGGAGACAACACCGATGGAGGTCTCGCCGGGAATACCGATTTTTTTATCAATGTGCGCGCCGATGCAGATAAACAGGGCGTCGTACTGATCCTCGAGCTCACGGAACGTGATGTCCGCGCCGACCGAAATACCGGTGTGTACTTCGACACCGGTCTGAAGGATAATGTCAATATCGTTGTTGAGCATGTCCTCCGGCAGACGATAGCGCGGAATACCGTAGCGCAGCATACCGCCGAGCTGCGGGCGCTGTTCGTAGACAACCGTCTGATGACCCATCAGCTGGAGGAAGAATGCGGCGGACAGACCGCCTGGGCCGCCGCCGATAATGGCAACGCGCTTTCCGGTGGACGGCTGCGGCTCGACCGCCGGAACATGCAGGGCGTTGTTGACGGCAAAATGCTTCAGACCACAGATGTTGACGGCGTCATCGATCATGTTTCGACGGCAGCGCGCCTCACACGGATGCTCACAGACAAAGGCACAAGCCGTTGGGAACGGGTTATCCTTGCGGATAAGCTTGACAGCGTCGGCATATCGTCCGGCACGAATCAGGGCGATATAGCCCGGAATATCGACATGGGCCGGACACAGGGCAACGCAAGGTACCGGCTGGGTCAGGCCGCTGGTGCAACGGTTGTTTTTCACGTGTTCGATGTAGTCATCGCGGAAGCCACGCACACCGCGCAGTACCATGGATGCCGCTTCGTATCCAATCGCGCAGTCGGCGGAATCAGCAATGGATTCTGCGGTGCGCTCGATGCGGTTGATGGTGTCCAAGGTGGCACGTTCGCTCAGAACATCGTCCATCAGATTTGCCAGCTGTCCCAGACCGATGCGGCAGGGCGCGCACTTACCACAGGTCTGTGCGTGACACAGCTTGAGAAATCCAAGGGAGATGTCCACAGGACATAGTCCTGGAGGGCTGGCAGCGATGCGGCGCTCCAAGTCCTGATACAGACTCTCAACGACTTTTTGCGCCTGATTTGGCGTATGTAAACTCAGTCGGCTCAAAATGTTCAACTCCTATTATCGTAGAATGATGGTAGGGAACAGTTTTCGCTATTATTTTGAATAGCGAAAATCAGAATTACAAAGTTGTGCAATATAATGAATAGTTTAGCATATTTTCAGAATAAATCAAGAGTTTTTGGGATTTCTGCGGTTTCCTAGGGGTTTTTGATTGAAAAAGTTGGAGATTTTGTTAATAAAATAACGAAAAATGCTGTGCATTTGTTGAAACCAAATTTACACAGTAAGAAGAGCCGGATTCCGTGAGAAACCCGGCTTGGAATACCTGAAAGTAGGACAGACATCGCTTATAGGGAAGAATGGTCAAGCGAAATCCAGCGATAATCTTCCTGTGACAGCTCCTGCTCATGCTCGCCAAAGTCATCGACGGTCAGCTCCGGGTTCTTAATGCTGACACGGGAAAACGGCGGAATAGAAGAGGTGATAAAGGCGTTGCCGCCGATGGTGCAGCCCTCACCGATAATCGTGCGTCCGCCAAGAATGGAGGCACCGGAGTAAATCGTGACATTGTTTTCAATGGTCGGATGACGCTTTTTACCCGCTAGCTTGAGGCCGGCACGGGTCGAAAGTGCGCCGAGCGTAACGCCCTGATAGATCTTGACGTTAGAGCCGATTTCTGTGGTCTCGCCGATAACAACGCCAGTACCGTGGTCAATGAAGAAATATTCGCCGATGGTTGCGCCGGAGTTAATATCAATACCGGTTAAACCGTGGACATATTCGCTCATGATGCGCGGAATATATGGAATGTTGCGCAGATAAAGCTCATGTGCCAGACGGTGAACAAAGATGGCGTGCAGTCCCGGATAGGAGAAAATAATCTGCTCGCGGCTGCCGGCGGCAGGGTCACCGTTGAGGGCAGCTTCGACGTCGATCATCAGCAGACGCTGAAGGCGCGGAAGCTCAAGAAAGAAGCCGTCAATGGCTTCTTTAGCGTGACGGGTGACTTGATCGGTTTTTGCTCCTTCCTGATATGCAAGTGCCATTTCCAACTGCGGATACAGCTTTTCATATAATGTAGACAGCATGTGTCCGGCAAAGTACGGCGCGGAAGAACGGCTCGGAATATCGGAGCCAAAATATCCGGGGAACAGCAGACGACGGAAATCCGAAAGGATTTCAATAATCGTGCGGCGATCCGGACGCGGGAGACCGTCTCTGTGGAAAAACAGGTCGCTGGATTGATAGCCTTCGTTCAAACGCTGAACGATATAATCGAGATTATACTGTGGAATTTGATTTTCAGTACGCATAGTATGGCTCCTTTATAGAAGAGAGAGTAAGTAGCTGACAAGTGGCAGCGTGAAGATAGAAAAAATGGTCGTCATCATAATTGCACCGGCAGTATATTCATGGTCTGTGCCATATGCCTGTGAGAACATTGCAATGCTGGACATACATGGCAGAGCTGCCAGCATCGTGAGAGCGGTGACCAGTTCGAGATCAGCAAAACAGCACCGCAGGATACAGTAAAAGACGAGCGGGAGAAGAATCATTTTGATGAGCGCCAAGACATAAAATTCTGCCTTGCGGGCAAAACGCGGAATGTCACAGTAACAGAATAGTCCGCCTAGATAAATCAGAGCGAGCGGCGATGCACTGGCGCCGACTTTGGTCAGTGGTGTATCGATCATGCTGGGGAGATGTACGCCCAGCAAAATGCCAACCACACCGAGGATAACGCCGACGGAAGCGGGATTTACCATGCTGCGCAGATTGCTCATCAACGATGGGCCATCCTTGCGTAGCGGAGAGGTCAGCTGTACGCCAACCGTCCACAGCAGGAACTGATCTACGATCGTATATAATGCAATATATAGCATGCCATGTTCTGGATAGAGCGCCGAGACGATCGGGATGCCGATAAAACCGACGTTGCCGAACATTGTCAAGGCTTGCAGCAGTCGGGATTGCTCACGCGGCAGACGAAAGACACGGGCGAGACAGTGACCGACAATCGCCAGCACAAAAAATAACGCGGCAACGGCGACCAACATTGGTAGATCGGTCAGCAGCTGCTCACGCGTAGCGCCGTTGAGCGTGTTGGTGAAAATCAGCAGTGGCAATGCCAATTTCATGACAAATTGAGAAATGATAGGTAACGTTTTATCATTTAGAATGTGTGTTTTTACTGCGATAATGCCGATTAGAATGAGTACAGCAAACGAGATGGATTGATTGACAACAATGGGAAAAATATTCATTCAGAATGAAAGCCTCCAACCAAGCAATTTAGTCTGCAATAGAGCAATTATAGCACAGGGCAATTATGATTTCAATCCATGCTCTCTATAGAAGGGCGACGTCTGCAAACCGTGGATGCCCATTATATTGCGCCTATTTCAATCCACGCCATCTATGAGGAGAGCGACGGTAACTCTCATTTATACAGCTATTATAAATCATTTGGAAGTAAACAAAAAGAGATCTTGCGTAATTGGATGATTTGTAGAGAAAAAACCTCGCTCCGTTGCGCAGAGCGAGGTCATGCTGGTTACTTGTTGTTTGCTCGACGTGCATCGGCAACTACCTTGATGATCTGGATAACCAGAGTTGGCAGGAACGCCAGCAGAACAATTTCTGTTAAATTACCGACGCCAAACTGCGGGGCAATCAAGAACAGTGTCTTGAGACCCGGCATAAATAGGGCGAGCAGCAACAGCGCGGTGCCGACGAGGAAAGCCAGATTCGAGGACGGGTTTGTGGAAAACTTCAGCCGGAACATGGATTCCTGTCCGCGGCAGTTGAAGCCGTGGAACAGACGCGCCAGCGTCAGTGTAGAGAATGCCATTGTGGATGCCATTATCGCGTCTGCGTTCTGATAGCCGAGATAGAAGGCAATCATCGTGACAATGGCGATGAGCAAGCCCTGACCGCCAATGCGGGCGAGCAGCAGCTGATCCAAAATCGGCGCCTTCGGATCGCGCGGTTTGCGATTCAGCAGACCACGGCGGGCAGGCTCCATGCCGATGGCGATTGCTGGAAGGGAATCCGTTAGCAGATTGATAAACAGCAGGTGCACCGGCTGGAATGGGACGGGCAAGGCGAGCAAGGAGGCGTACAGGACACAGAAGATGCCAGCGGCGTTGCCGGAGAGCAGGAAACAGATTGCATTTCGAATGTTCTCATATACACTGCGTCCATTGACAACGGCCTTGACAATGGTGGCAAAGTTGTCGTCCGCCAGAATCATTGAGGCGGCGTCCTTGCTGACTTCTGTACCCGTAATGCCCATGGCGACACCAATGTCGGCCTTCTTTAATGCCGGAGCATCGTTGACACCGTCGCCAGTCATAGAAACAATGTTGCCATGACGCTGCCATGCGTTGACAATGCGAATCTTGTGCTCCGGAGAGACGCGGGCATAGACAACGACATGCGGAAGACACTCGTCCAGCTGTGCATCGGTCATTTGCTCCAGCTCGACACCGGAGAGGGCCATGTCACCGTCCTGAAAAATACCGAGCTGGCGTGCAATTGCGGTCGCTGTGATCTTGTGGTCACCGGTAATCATGATCGTGCGAATGCCGCCACACTTGGCGTCGGCAACGGCCTGAATGGCCTCCGGACGCGGAGGATCAATCATGGAGATCAGACCAATAAAGGTACATTCGTGTTCATCACCCAGCGTAAGCTTACGTTGGGAATCCAGGGTGCGATATGCGAAAGCCAACACGCGCAGTCCCTCGGAGGATAATTCGTTGTTGATACGTGCGATTTCCTCGCGTCGTTCCGGTGTCATTTCGATGCGTCCATCGCGCGTCAGAAGATGTGTGGAACGGGCGAGAAGGACATCGATGGCACCCTTAGTAAATAAGGTGGGAACGCCGTCCATTTCGTGTAAGGTGCTCATGAGTTTGCGGTCGGAATCAAAGGCAAGTTCGCCGAGACGAGGATGCTGTGCACGATACGCTTCCGCGTCAATATGATACAGTTCGCCGAGCATGACCAATGCGACCTCCGTCGGGTCGCCAATGGAGGTGCCGGTTTCCTTGTCATTAGTAGCGTCGCTGTCCAGCAGTGCGGCAGTCAGCAGCAGGTGATGCACCGAATTGGAAAGATCCATGTTCGGCCCCTCGATAAGAGAACCATCGACATAAACCTTCTGCGGTGTCATTTTATTCTGTGTCAGAGTACCGGTTTTGTCGGAACAAATGACTGAGACACTGCCCAGACTTTCAACTGCTTTCAGATCCTTAATAATCGCGTTCTGCTTTGCCATTTTTTGTGTGCCCATTGCCAGAACAATTGTGACAATGGAAGACAGTGCTTCCGGAATAGCGGCGACAGCGAGAGCAACGGCGAACATCAGGGAATCTAACAGGCCCATGCCGGTGCGGAAGATGGAGAGCGCAAATACAATCACACAGATAATCATGATGCCCATAGCCAGCTTAGCACTGAAGGCATCCAGACTCTCTTGCAACGGTGTCTTGCGCTGCTGTGTCTGATTCATCAAAGCGGCAATCTTGCCCAGCTCGGTCTCCATGCCAGTTCCGGTTACCAAAACGGTAGCACGTCCATAGGTGACGAGGGAGCCGGAGAACACCATGTTTTTCTGGTCACCTAAAGCGACCTGGTCAGAAGAGATCGCGTCAGAACATTTATCGACACCTTCGGACTCACCAGTCAGAGAGCTTTCGTTGACCTTGAGGGAGAAGTTCTCCAGAATACGTCCATCGGCACTGACCATATCTCCAGCCTCCAGCAGGACGATGTCGCCTGGGACAATATCGACTGAAGGAATTTCAACACGTGCACCGTCTCGCAGTACCTTCGCCGTAGGGGAGGACATCTCTTTCAAACTTTCGAGAGATTTTTCCGCCTTCAAATATTGTACAGTGCCTAAGATAGCATTGAGGACAAGTACAGCAAAAATAACGATGGTACTTTCCGCATTACCGGAAAAGGCTGAAATAATTGCAGCAATGATGAGGATAAAGACCATGAGGTCTTTAAATTGTTCCAAAAAGATCTGAAGGATACTCTTTTTTTTGCCTTCGGATAGTTTGTTCGGGCCATAGTGCGCGGCGCGACGCTGTGCTTCCTCTGTAGAAAGACCATTTGATGTGGTCTGCTGTCGTTCCAGCGCTTGCTGCACCGTTTGCTTGTAATAGTGTTCTGCCATAAATGACATCCGTCCTTTCTTTATTAATGAGTCCGGCGGAAGGGTACAAAAAAAGACCCTCCGCCAACTGCTGCGTATAACAACAGCTGCCGAAAAGTCTTGTTACCTCATTGGGTGCATACCGCCAGATCTGGACGCCCAGATCGTGATTGTTGACGACATGGCTTTGAAACTACTCCCTTTTCAACTGCAGCTATCATATCACAGCGGACTGTATAAGTCAATCCATTTCGCCGAAATTTGTATGTAAGAAATTGAGAAAACGGCTCTGTGATTAGTATGTCCATAAAGACGCGGGATAGAAAAGAGATAGAAAAATTAAAAAAGACTATTGACATTTGTCGCATTGGAAGATATAATAATACTCGTTGCTGAGAGCAAAGAGCATGAAATATATGATTTGTTTAAAGCGAAAAATTAATATGGGAGGTTTCCCGAGTGGCCAAAGGGGGCAGACTGTAAATCTGTTGTCAACGACTTCGGTGGTTCGAATCCACCACCTCCCACCAAAGAACAGCCCGCTGAATCGCAATGGTTCAGCGGGTTTTTGCAACTTTTTCGGGATTTTCAGTTTTACAGGTTTCTTAGAAAAGCCGACTAAAAACGGCAGCGTTGAGGAAATTTGGACATGAATTGGACACGGAAAATAGTAGGGAAGCTTGTTCGCAGCGGCAATTTGAGAGCGAATATCAGGGTGACTGATAGAACCCCTAGCGGCTTACTTCCAGCATTCTACAGCAAAATGCAATTTTTCCTTTCCTCTTGCCGCCTTTTGCTGGATTCCGACGGCTCACGGCGAAAAAAGCGCTAGCTTCAGAAAGAAATTCATTCTCTTCCTTTAGTCGCTTGATTTCTTTCTCCTGCTGCTTTACCTGTTTGCGTAAGCTATTTAATTCTTCAGCCAGACTCATTGCTGTCTGCGGTATATGCGTTCCGCCACCTATGTCCAAACGCCCCTCTTTAGCCGCTCTAACCCATCCGTACAGCGTATCTACTGGTATTCCCAATTCGGTCGCTGCTTTCGATGATCCAATTTCATTGGATAGTTTTACGGCGTGCACTTATATTCGGTGTCGTACTTTCGTTGATTCCGAGCCATCTTTTGTTTCCTACTGTTTGTCCTTTTCTATATATTGGCTCTTTGAGTTCTCATTGTCAACTTTTATTGTACAACACCATTTGACTGCTATTAGGAAGTAGCGACGAAGGTTGTAGAAAAGCTGGCGCGACTGCAAAGGAGGCTGGACAATGCAGAAGCAAATCTGTGAGAAATGCGAGAGCTGGACGGGCTGTAAGGGGAAGAATTACGACAGGTACAATAAGTGGAAGTGCTGACGCAGCATTATGTGCAACTGGAAAGCTGGAAGCGGATGAGCGCACAGATGGGCGTCAGCCTGTGCAGGTGCACTGTGCAAGCCAACTATGTGGAATTTCAATCCACGCCCTCCGCGAGGAGGGCGACTTACGTCTTTTAGTTTCCAGCCGATATAGGCGGATTTCAATCCACGCCCTCCGCGAGGAGGGCGACCATCAATCGACTGGTACACAGTATCGCCGGAGACAATTTCAATCCACGCCCTCCGCGAGGAGGGCGACGTGGGTGTCTGGGCGTTGCCCACAGTCGGTGGGCATTTCAATCCACGCCCTCCGCGAGGAGGGCGACATGTTCGATGGAACGGATTGACGCAGATTGCCATTATTTCAATCCACGCCCTCCGTGAGGAGGGCGACGTTCCTTTGTCTGAGGATTTTCAACCGCATAACCATTTCAATCCACGCCCTCCGCGAGGAGGGCGACTCAACCGTTGGCAGACTGGGAGCGACAATGGCTGATTTCAATCCACGCCCTCCGCGAGGAGGGCGACCGCACTTGTTTGCAATCCTACACATGAGGAACACATTTCAATCCACGCCCTCCGCGAGGAGGGCGACTTTCATTCCGTGCCGCTCGTACTGGTTTACAGTCATTTCAATCCACGCCCTCCGCGAGGAGGGCGACTATATGTTTTGGTAGATACACTGTAACGCCCTCAATTTCAATCCACGCCCTCCGCGAGGAGGGCGACACTGGAATACCGTATACCATAACCCGACAGTATAATTTCAATCCACGCCCTCCGCGAGGAGGGCGACCTTTTGGCGGCTGTAAAGCACTATAAACCCTTGCATTTCAATCCACGCCCTCCGCGAGGAGGGCGACGCCCCGAAACCCTTTCTACTGCGTCGTCTTTCATATTTCAATCCACGCCCTCCGCGAGGAGGGCGACTCGGAAGGGACGGATTTCGCATTGGTATCACAAATTTCAATCCACGCCCTCCGCGAGGAGGGCGACCGCCGCCCAGCTTTGTACCAGTAAGCGCAAACATATTTCAATCCACGCCCTCCGCGAGGAGGGCGACGCGGCATATTGTGCAAGGCGTAGGGGTGGATATTAATTTCAATCCACGCCCTCCGCGAGGAGGGCGACCCTATTGGCAATACGCCAACGCAGGCGTATAATATATTTCAATCCACGCCCTCCGCGAGGAGGGCGACGTGACCGGCGTTCCATCGCCGCTAATCGCTGTTATTTCAATCCACGCCCTCCGCGAGGAGGGCGACTCGTAATACATTCGCGTAATATCGCTTGAATGGGAAATTTCAATCCACGCCCTCCGCGAGGAGGGCGACGGATGTGTATTGTGATTTGTCATATTTGTGTAAATTTCAATCCACGCCCTCCGCGAGGAGGGCGACGTTTTGCCGCGATTTCAGTCCCAATTTCAACCAAAATTTCAATCCACGCCCTCCGCGAGGAGGGCGACCCGCGCGGCGAGCGCAATCGCCCGCCGCCGCCGAATTTCAATCCACGCCCTCCGCGAGGAGGGCGACCGACGGCGGGACGCTGGATTCCTCCGTCGGCTGGATTTCAATCCACGCCCTCCGCGAGGAGGGCGACTCGAGTGCAATCCTGTGGTTGTATTCGCGCTGAAATTTCAATCCACGCCCTCCGCGAGGAGGGCGACTCGGTCTTTTTCTTCTCTTTTTCGCTCCAAAAACATTTCAATCCACGCCCTCCGCGAGGAGGGCGACCCTCTATCTTGATTGACTGTACCATTGTTGTTAATTTCAATCCACGCCCTCCGCGAGGAGGGCGACAGCAAATTCCCGTAAGCAAATTCCCGTCGCTTACATTTCAATCCACGCCCTCCGCGAGGAGGGCGACGAACTTGAGATTCTGGTTTTCGGCTTGCAGAGTAATTTCAATCCACGCCCTCCGCGAGGAGGGCGACCCTGCGCCGCAGGTGTTTCTAACGCACTGGAAGAATTTCAATCCACGCCCTCCGCGAGGAGGGCGACGCCCAAAAAGAGAGAGAATCAATCCGTCAGCGACATTTCAATCCACGCCCTCCGCGAGGAGGGCGACCCTGTGCGGCAGGCGTTTCTAACGCACTAGAGGAATTTCAATCCACGCCCTCCGCGAGGAGGGCGACGAAGAGTATGATTGCACGGGCTGTTGCCTGTGCACATTTCAATCCACGCCCTCCGCGAGGAGGGCGACAAAGGACGGTTAAATATGTACATAATTTTTGACATTTCAATCCACGCCCTCCGCGAGGAGGGCGACCATTCAATGGAAACTGTTTTTGCGGTATGTATATAAATTTCAATCCACGCCCTCCGCGAGGAGGGCGACATGCCTGATTTTTGCAACTATTTGTACGTTATATTTCAATCCACGCCCTCCGCGAGGAGGGCGACGAGTGACCGGATAAGTTTGGTTTTTAATGCAGGGATTTCAATCCACGCCCTCCTCGCGGAGGGCGACTTTATCGTCTCTGAGGTAATTGCAGTTGTACCAGCATTTCAATCCACGCCCTCCGCGAGGAGGGCGACCTCCGGTGTTCCCTTCCAACTTAGGGATTGCGGATTTCAATCCACGCCCTCCGCGAGGAGGGCGACTGTTTTCTCTGGCATATCCCTATACCGCCGCGAAATTTCAATCCACGCCCTCCGCGAGGAGGGCGACTGTTTCCGCGCTGTTATCTGGCACGGAGACAAAATTTCAATCCACGCCCTCCGCGAGGAGGGCGACGCGGATCGGTTTACACTGTGAAATATCTGCTCGTATTTCAATCCACGCCCTCCGCGAGGAGGGCGACCTATCTGTCATGGTGCTGGGCATGGGCAGAGGTATTTCAATCCACGCCCTCCGCGAGGAGGGCGACGCACGGGCGCGTCAAGCACGGTGTCAAGAGAGCGATTTCAATCCACGCCCTCCGCGAGGAGGGCGACGCGTGTGTGCTGTATTATCGCAAATTCGCCGGAATATTTCAATCCACGCCCTCCGCGAGGAGGGCGACTCGACAAAATCCCGTTTGATTATGTCGATAAGACATTTCAATCCACGCCCTCCGCGAGGAGGGCGACGAGTGCAATTTTTCTCTGCGTGCCCACAGTACAATTTCAATCCACGCCCTCCGCGAGGAGGGCGACTTTTGTTCGCGCGTGGAGACGCGCGCATAGCCGTATTTCAATCCACGCCCTCCGCGAGGAGGGCGACAAACGAGCCGTTTCAAGGCATTTTGACGCCCAAATTTCAATCCACGCCCTCCGCGAGGAGGGCGACCAGATACCTGAGCTTGCCCGACACAGACGCAAAAATTTCAATCCACGCCCTCCGCGAGGAGGGCGACAAGATTTTTCCGTGCAATTCTCCGCAAGATGAGCATTTCAATCCACGCCCTCCGCGAGGAGGGCGACGGTCGTTGCTTCTGCAAAAATCTTTGCGATATGCAATTTCAATCCACGCCCTCCGCGAGGAGGGCGACAGGAGCGACTCCAGCGCGCAATAGCCGCACTGGTATTTCAATCCACGCCCTCCGCGAGGAGGGCGACGTTATGCGAGGTACCCATCGAGCAAACCGTGCCTGATTTCAATCCACGCCCTCCGCGAGGAGGGCGACTCGTTGGTATAACTGCAACTATCTAAGAGATGACATTTCAATCCACGCCCTCCGCGAGGAGGGCGACGCGATTAGAGCGCATGGCGCAGGAGAGCACCGAAATTTCAATCCACGCCCTCCGCGAGGAGGGCGACGGTGTACTTTTTCTTTCCGCGCCAAATGATAGCATATTTCAATCCACGCCCTCCGCGAGGAGGGCGACATGTTATTTTTTGCGTTGCCTGTCAGATGGTGTATTTCAATCCACGCCCTCCGCGAGGAGGGCGACAGGTGGTTATTGATGACCCCGAAGCGCAAACAAATTTCAATCCACGCCCTCCGCGAGGAGGGCGACCGGCTATGCGCGCGTCTCCACGCGCGAACAAAACATTTCAATCCACGCCCTCCGCGAGGAGGGCGACGCCATTCAGCGTAAATTCTCACGTTGTTCATTTTATTTCAATCCACGCCCTCCGCGAGGAGGGCGACAGCAAAAACAGAGAGAAAATCTCTATTTCCAGAGTAATTATAAGCTACTTTACACGAAATAAAAAGATGCTTTGAGAAAAAATTTACCATTATTGTTTCGAACAGTGAAAAAGCGAGTCATTTGTTGGTGCGAAGGTATGCGGTAATTTCTGCTTGCTTGTGCTTCGCACAGACGGAAAACCTTCACAATATTAAGACTCCGTCTTGCTCCGAATTGGGGTGAACGCCAACATGCTCTACTTTGTTTTTGTAATTGTTTCCAAGCTGATAGAAACGCAAGCTATCTTTTTCGGGCTCAATCAGAGCACATAATTCTGCTTTCAAAACAGCAAATTGTGCGGCGTCTAATAGACATTCAAAAACAGAATTTTGTACCCGCTGACCGTGGCTGACACACTTCTTTGCGATATTGCGCAGCCGCTTGCGTCCGGCGGCAGTCTCGGTGTTCACATCATATGTAATGAGTACCAGCATAAGACCTACCTTCCTATTTCCAAAAGAATGGAGGATATAGCTCCAGATCACCGCGTAGGGTGCGGGCGAGCAGCAAGGCTTGAATATACGGAACAAGTCCCCAAGGAATTTTTTCTTTTAGGAATGGATGCGTAATTGTTGCGTTTTTCTTCTGCTGCCATGCGCCTAAAAAGGCACGTTTTCCGTCTTGTGTGAGAAGAACGGCGCCATTTTCCTGCTGCTGAAAATGCTTTGAAGTGAGAATACGTTGATTGATACAGGAAAGGACAAAGCGGTCGGCATATACCGCACGCAATTCCTCCATCAGATCGAGCGCTAGACTTTTCCGGCCGGGACGAGAACGATGCAGAAAACCGACATACGGATCCAGTCCAACACTTTGCAGCGCAGCGGCACAATCATTTGCCAAAAGGGAATAGGCAAAGGACAGTAAGGCATTCACTTTGTCAAGCGGTGGGCGGCGACTGCGGGAGAGAAATTGAAATTCCTCATGCTGCTGTAAAATCAGAAAATCAAAGCAATTAAAATAACGCTGCGCCGCTTCGCCTTCCAATCCGCGCAGCTGATCGCTATTAGTGACATGCTCGATAAGAGAAAGGATGGAAGTCAATTGTGCGCTGGCGCTTTTCAGCTGATCGACCGGAACACGCTGCGGATGATCTCGTGTGGCTCGTTCTAACACCCAGCGGGCATTATACACCTTGCCAAGGATAAAATAACGTGCGTATTCGGTACTGTTTAGCGGGTCCTCTGCAATACGGTACTGGGCTTGCCGCAAGAGAACATTGCCACGTTCTTCGCCGACGGTACGCGCCAGAAAGCGCCCCTGCGGACTGAAAAAGCACAAATCAATGCCGGACTCTGCACATTTTCCCATTAAAGCGGGACTCGCTCCGGCGTAACTAAAACAAACAATACTCTCCAAGGTGCGCAGAACGGCATGACCAATTTCTGCCTTATCGCGACGGACAATGACATTTTCATTCTTCAAAGAAAGATAAGCATCTTCACTGAGAACATACAGAGTATTGAGTAATTTCCTCATGGCTTGTCCTCCAATTGCGTGACTTCATCGAGGTAGGAGCGCAGGTAGGTTTTGGGGTTGGCTCGTCGGCACAACACAGGTAGGCAGAGCTCTTTGAGGGAGCACTCGTTACAATGTTTTGCGGGGCGAACCTTTGGAGTGTAATTACGAGAAAAATATTGATTCATCTCATCCGCCATGGACTGTGTTTTCTGACGCAGTTCTTGTGTGAGGGGAACGATTTCCCGTCGTCGGGTTTCTGCGTAAAATAATGCACCCTGCGGAATGTTGCATACGAGCATTTCTTCCAGTGCCATGGCTTGGGCGCAGAGCTGTAATCGGTCCGCATCGCTTTCTTTGCTGTGTCCGTGCTTATATTCTACGGGCATGGGCTTCCACAATCCGGCTGTGTGCTGCAACGCAATTCCGTTGGGATCTTCACGGAATTCTACCACATCACAATTTCCAACAAGATGTAGCCGATGGCTGACCACCCGCATTTCACGGGTGATCAGCAAACCGGCGCGACGTTCGGTCTGCGCCGCATCATGGCAGCGATTATGCTCCAAACGTCCTTCCGCAGTACGCAGATTCTCTGCCCACTGCTGCTCCAGATAAATGAGAGCCCATTGACGACGGCAGAAGCAAAAGTGCTGAATGCCGGACATCAGCAAATATTCATCTGCGGGATCCATTAGGACATCCTCTGGCAGTGAACGCCTTCCGGCAGATGGTCTTCGGCAACCGTTACCGTGTAATCGCTATATTTGCGGGGGATAACAATGTCGTCCTTGCGCTGGGCAGAAACCAGATCAAACAGCTTGTAAGAAGGAGCATTGCCAAACACCGAATCGTGCTGAAAGACAATCAGCTCACGGACGGCCATTTTGCCGCGGGCAGCGCTGTGGTCATCTTCAAACATATTTAAAATTGCCTGCCATAAAAGCTGTAAATCGTCCTCTGAAAAACCGGTGGTCTTGCGGGCTAAGTTGGCGGAGATATAGCCTTCGGCGCGGTAAAGAGCATATGGAACAATATGCTTGCGGCCCATTTCCGTGCCCTTCTTTTCGGCATCGGCCTCGGTGGTGATCGCCACACGCGTGATGGTGACTTCCTGCGGAACGATAGGATCAACCGAGCGGGCAAAGCTCAGCTGAACCGGTCCGCGAACCTGACCGCAATTGAGCGCGCCTTTGACAAAGGTCGTCATGACTGCGCCGAACGTGCGAATGTCAAAGAACTCTTGGCACATAAAATCGCGCAGCTTGCGGTCGATCTCCGGATCTGACTTTTTGGCAGCCTTCAAGTCACTGTTGATACCGAAGTGCTCGATGGCTTCGGCATCGCTGCGGTTGAGCGGGACACCTTCTTTGATATAAATACGGTATCCCGGTGTGTCTTCCATCCGCATCTCGACATAGTTGCGGATTTTGCGCTTCAAGCAGACGTCGGTGATGAGGCCATGACCGGTTTCCGGATCGATGCGCGGCATATTGCCGGCATCGGGATCTCCGTTGGGATTTCCGTTCTCCACATCAAAGAGAACAACAAAGTCATAACGGTTCTTGATTGCTTCAGACATGATTTATTCCTCCTCGATTTTTTTCGCATATCGTTTCTGTGTCTGATGATAGTAGCCGAGCTCAAACGCTCCTTGCTCCGGAAGTGTCATGCGGGAGGGAAAGGTCTCGTCAAGCTTGGACATAAGAGAGGTGATTTGCTGATTATAAAAGGTACGGTTGCCTTTTTCTAACTTCTGCAAGTGCTTCTGCGTGAGCTTAACCAGTGTTGGGAAAACAACGGCAGGGGTAGAGCAGGCGGAATTGAAATAACGATCTTTGATGGTAGTGTTCAGATTGGGATTTGCGGCATCCTGCACCGCTTCCAATACGGCAAACAAGCGGCCGAGAACATAAGGGCAATACTTGCTTTCTTCGTTTAATTTCACGGTTAATACCTCCTTGTGTTTGGAAAGCGGAGAAGCATTCCGCAGATAATAGGCTTTCAAAATCGAGGCGCGTCCCCGGGTAATCTCGTGCTCGGCGCGGATACGAAGCGTGACACCATGGAGCAATGTTGCGGGGTAAATTCCGCCGGTTAAAATGGAACGAAGGAGATCACCCACTAATTGAGGAGAGGGCGATGGATTTCTCTCCTTGCGGTTTACCGTTTCCATGGCGAGAGCCCAAATCGAAAGCAGTTCGCGTTTGTCATATGAGGGGCGAACGATTTTGAGATTGTCGAAATGTTGCTGCATATGCCCTGCAAATGTTTGCAGTGTATCCCGCAGAAAAAAGCGAACGGATACGCGAGCAGCGTTGGGAGAAAGGCCAAGAAAATAGAAATGCTGGTCCGGTGTGAGCATTTCTTTCAGCCAAGAACAGGGCTTTCCATCGGCGAGCAGACCGAGTGCTTTGCTCAAATCCTCATCGTGAATACCGGAATCCTCGGGAGGACCGAACATTGCAGCCATACCCAAGGTGGCAAGAGCAGGCGATGCATTTTCTGCCCAACAGATTACCGTGGTATCGCCGATTACTTTGCAATGGTTTCGGTCGGATAACAAGGTATTGAGGGCGGTAGTATAAGCAAATGCGGCATACTCGCTGACCGGAGCATTTGCTCCCTGCTCGTGTCCATACGAACAAAAGGCTGGGGCATTAAAGGAAACCAGCGCTGCGCCGGAGCTCTGTGCGCCGAGAACGCCCTTGATTGGCGGGTGAACCAAAGCAACTGGCGCTTGTTTTCCGGTAATTAAACACTGCGCACTGTCGGCATCGGGATCATCGGCGTTATAGTAACGCTGCCACGCGTCTTGAATTAAAGGATCGGTGGTGGCAAGCTGGCTTCCGTCGGCGGTTTCGACACAGAAAATTAGATTGGCATTGCCAGTCAGCTCTTTCCATGAATCCACAAGAAGAGGGTGGACAGAGGCTTGCTCCGGATTCCATGTGTCAAAATAGGTGAGAATTGCCTTGGCCGAAGGACAATCGATATCGTCTAAAATCTTGTGATGCAGCTTGGCACAGGCCTGAAAGCACTGAACGGCGCGCTCCGGTTTGCCCTTTTCATCGGCGCCCAGAAGATAAGAAGAATTATCGCACAAAAAATTTGCGACGACACCGGCAGTACGTTTTACATGAGCGGGAACAGAAATTTCTTGTGGGGATAGAACCTCTTTCTTTCCTTTGGGTACCATCCGACGGCAGTCGACCAAATCGATCAGCGTACCGTTTTCGTCCAGCTTGAGCCAGAAGCTGACCTTGAATTTGTTGTCCCAGCCAGGGGAAGAGATTTGTCCCTGGCGGAGAAGCTGCTCATAATAAGCAGTTAAGGCTTGTAAAATCATGTGAATACCTCCACATTGCGGCAGTCTAATATACCGTTTTCCAGATTGGCACGGAAAAACTGCGCTTGGATATTCTGTGGATCGGAGTAGTCCATGGCATAGAGCATAAAGCCGAGATCCTGCGTGACGGTAACGGTTGGCACGGTATCACTGAGCCATTCGCGGAAATTAGCAGGAAACTCCCGGCAGCCGAAGTACGGCGTGTGATAGCACTGCCCCTTTCGCAAGCGGCGGCGCAGAATATCCTGAAACTTTCCGGCGTTGTCTCCGGGAGCGGCTTTGTCCGTCAATGTAAAATGACACTCAATGACATAGTGAGCATCTTGCAGAATCAATGCAGCGCGCTGCTGAATGTTAGCAGTGGTGTAAAGCGCAGGTGGAATGCCACTCTTTACCGCAGAGAGCACCGAAGAGGATAATAATGTAGACTTTACCTCATTGCGCCGGATGTTGGTGAATTGGATGGGACTGAGCAAATAGATTTTGTCGATATGATACCGCAGACCGGGATGCCAATAAATGGACTCGACGATTCCGCGCGCGGCGGACGGTGTCATAATGTCATAGCTAACTCGCTCGGTTTTCATCTCCGGACGGGAAAAGCAGGCATACCGTCCCCAGACTTCAATTTTTATAGACAATAATATCACCTCCTTGTTGATGTATATATAGAGTTTGAAAGAGAACAATCATAGAAAAGACTCCTTTACCAAAATAAACCGACACCGGTTTCAACGTCCATGGCAAGTCCGGTTTCCGGAGAATAATAGGTATCCGGATCGGCTAAAATCGCGTCCCCGCTGGGGAGAATTTCGAGCGCTCCGGCGGCATTCAGCGCATCAAATTGCTGCTTATAACAGGTAACGCTGTAAATACCGAGTTGGCGCAGAAGAGAACGGCTGACAAAGCCGAGCCGCAGTCGTTCGCAGAGAGCGGCGCCGTCGCCGATAGGCAGATATACCGTGCGCGTTGGAGATTCGATGAGCTGAAACCGCTCCGCAACCTGAGCAAAGGGAAACAGACAACCGTTGATACCGCGCTGAAAGGCGTCTAGGATGCCCTTTTTGTCTAGTTGGTTTTGAATGCCATAGAGCTCTTGAAAATAAAAATGGATTGCGTCAGGCGTGTCAATCTGATTGTAACGACGAATGGTAGCGCGAAGGGCGCTGACGTTCGCGCGGATCATCTGAGGAACGGAAGAATCGGCAAGGGTGAAGTAAAATACCATACTCTCGGATGCGCTGCGCTTTCCCTCTCGGTTGCATCGTCCGGCGGTTTGCAGAATCGAGTCCAATCCCGCCAGCTCACGATATGCTGTGGGAAAATCGACATCGACACCGGCCTCGATCAGGGACGTAGAGACGACGCGGCAGGGTTGTCCGGTTTTCAGCCGTTCGCGGATTTCATCCAGCTTGGAGTGACGGTCCGCCGCGCATAATAATGTGGTTAAGCAATAGCTGCCGTCCGGCGGGAGGGCGGCATAAAGATCCTGTGCCGTTTTGCGGCGGTTGACCACACACAGAACCTGCTCTTGCGAGGACAGCTGCTCACAGAGAAGCTCGACCGAGAGTTTGCCGCTGTCACACAGTGTTGTACGGCGCAAGGTCTCGTACAGCGCTGCGGGATTGGGGCTGATTTCCTGAATGACGAGATTGGGAGCAAGCTCGTGAAACAGCGGGGAAAGCGCCGGTTGTGTTGCGGTACAGAGTACAGCGGTTGTGCGATAGTACTCGACCAGCTGCGCAATCGCAGAGACGCATGGGCGCAAGTAGTCATTGGGAATCGTCTGTGCCTCATCAAAAATAACAACACTGTTTGCAATGTTATGCAGCTTGCGGCAGCGGCTGCTGCGGTTGGAATATAGCGATTCAAAGAATTGTACCGCGGTGGTTACGATGATGGGCGCATCCCAGTTTTCGCTGGCAAGCAGCTGGCGGTACTGAGCGGGCGTTAAATCATCCTGTTCTGCCAGCTTGTAGTCCACACCCGAATAATGGGCGAGAACATTTTCTTCACCTAATAGTTTGGAAAAGTCTCGAACGGTTTGGTCAATAATCGAAGTATAAGGGATGACATAGATGATTCGTTTTTGTCCGTGCGCTATAGCGTGTTCCATCGCAAACGCGAGGGAGGAAAAAGTCTTGCCGCCGCCGGTTGGTACGGTGAGCGTGTACAATCCCTGCGGTTCTTGCTGGCCGTGTTCGCAGCAGGCGCGCAGTACGTCATTGCGCGTTTGGGCGACGGGAGAGCATTGATCGGCCTGTAAAAAGCGAGAGGCCTGTGCACGGAGAAGAGGGAGCAGATCACGGAGTGGTTGTCCGGTATGACGCGGCGCGGCATCTCCGCGCATAAATGTTTCGGTGTCAATAAAGTCCGCATCGACCAGACAGGAATAGAGCATGCGCGTGAAAAATGCAGGAGTTCGGTTGTCCTGTGATGAATTTACCCAGTCCGGCACGGGTGCGATTTTGGGAGCATGAGCCGCAGCCCAAGAGCCTAATGGAGGCAGTTGGCGACGATTTCGACCAAACAGAGTGGCACTATCGGGAGAATCCTGTGGATGCCCGCCGTCCGGAATGCCGCTGTGATGTCCTGCGATGGCAAAAGCGATAGGAATATTCCATTGTCGAATCGCAATTTGCGCTCCAGCGGTAGAATGATCGACTGGAGGACCGCCGTGCAGCCGTTTTTGGAATCCATCGGTGTCTTTTCCGACATCGTGATATTCACCGGCAGAATAGGCAGCGTCGCTGGCGCCGAACTGTTCGGCAAAGAGACTCGCCAACTGTGCGGTGTGTGCCAAATGGTCCGATAGCGTCTGTTCCCGCATGCCATCTTCACTGAGATGGGCGAGAGGAACATCTAAGGTGGATAGCATAAAGATCACTCCAAACAAAATATGACTTATTATCTACAGAATAGTATATTTACATATCATATGTCAATGTATAGGGAAATATTTTGCTGTATTGCACAAAGATAAAGTGTGATTTTAGACGATATGACCCTGCTAGATGGAAAAATATGAGAAAAATAGAAATGGGATATAAGATACCAATGCGAGAATATGGCAATATACTTCCTCCAAAATTCCACAGAACTGTGCCGATAAACCGCCTGCATTTCCCACTCTTTTTCGATTCCCCAAGCCTTGACGAAGTACAATCCGGATTGGTATAATAATATGAACACCCTTTGGTAAGGTAAGTGGATTTAGAGAAAGGGTTTTCGAGTATATATCAATTGGAGGGAATCAATTGAAGAGCATGACAGGATACGGCAGAGCCTGTATGACCATCCATGATCGGGACATTACGGTGGAACTCCGCTCGGTGAACCATCGGTATCTGGATGTGAATGTCAAGGCGCCGCGTATGTATGGCTTTTTGGACGAGGCGGTGAAGGGAACAGTGGGTTCTTTGATTGCCCGCGGAAAAGTAGATGTTTTCATTGGAATTGACGCCAGTGCGGCTGGCGATGAGACGATTGTTCTCAATACCAAAATTCTGGAAAGCTACCTTGAAGCATTTCATACCATTCGGGATCAGTATGGCCTGAAGGATGATGTGTCGGTAATGAATATTGCCAAGATGCCGGATGTGTTTACTGCAGAAAAGGAAGAGGCAGACACCGAGGAGATTAAGGCGGACGTTACGCAGGTTTTGACCGCAGCGGCAGAGGATTTCTGCGCGATGCGGGAGCGCGAAGGCGAAAAGATGCGTGAGGATATTCTCAGCCGTGGACAGACCATTTTGAATCTGGTGGCGGAAGTCGAAAAGCGCTCGCCCAAGGCGGTAGAAGAATACCGTGAAAAGCTGACGGCGCGCATGAAGGAAGTACTGGCGGACACGACGATTGATCCGCAGCGCATTCTGGCGGAAGCGGCAATCTATGCTGACCGCACGGCGGTGGACGAGGAAACCGTTCGCCTGCGCAGCCACATTAATCAGCTCAAGCTGATGGCGGATAGCGAAAAGCCGGTCGGACGCAAACTGGACTTTCTGGTACAGGAGATGAACCGTGAGGCCAACACCATCGGTTCCAAGGCTAACGATATGGAGCTGGCAAAGATCGTGGTAGATCTCAAGGCAGAAATTGAAAAGATTCGCGAACAGGTGCAGAATATCGAGTAAGGAGCGACCGGTTTGAAGCTCATCAATATAGGATTTGGTAATCTTGTCTCGGCGGATCGCGTGATTGCGGTGGTTGCACCGGAATCCGCGCCGGTCAAGCGTATGATGCAGGAAGCAAAGGAACGCGGCATGGTTATTGACGGAACCTATGGACGGCGCACCCGCGCGGTTTTGGTCATGGACAGCGATCATGTGGTGCTATCGGCAATTTCGCCGGAGGCGATTGCGGGACGCACCGAGAGCCGAGAGGAGATAAGCGAGGTGACGGAACATGATTAAACAGTTGGGAACCATGTTTGTCCTGACGGGACCATCCGGTGTCGGCAAGGGCACACTGCTGAAGGAAATTCTGCCGGGACAGAAAAATTTGTTTCTGTCGGTTTCCGCGACGACGCGTAATCCGCGTCCGGGTGAGCAGGATGGCGTCAGCTATTATTTCCTGACGCGGGAGCAGTTTCAGGAAAAGATCGAACGCGGAGAATTTCTGGAACATGCCGAGTTCAGCGGAAATTGCTACGGAACTCCGCTTGGTCCGATTGAAGAGCGTTTGGAAAAGGGCGAAGATGTCATTCTGGAAATTGAAGTACAGGGTGCGATGCAGATTCGCCAGAAGGTGCCGGGTGCAGCGATGATTTTTGTCGCCCCGCCGGATTTTGAGACGCTGGAGGCTCGTCTGCGCGGACGGCAGACCGAGGATGAAGAGACGGTACGGCGTCGCCTGGATACAGCCAAATGGGAGCTTCAGCAGATTCCGCGCTTTGATTATGTCGTCGTCAATGACGGACTGGACGAGGCGAAGAAAGAACTGGAAATGGTACTGCATGCGGAGCGCTGCCGAACGACGCACCGCACATTTGAATAAACAAAAATAAAACAGGGTACGCGAACGCAGCATGTCCTGTCCGGATAAAAGGAGAGCAGTTGTTATGTTAAAACCGTCGATGCAGGAACTGATGGCCCGTGTCAATAACCGTTATTTGTTGGTAAACCTTGCGGCGCAGCGCGCGCGTGACATCACGCTGGAGGCGGAAGCCGCACAGGAAAAGATTCCGGAAAAGCCGGTTAAGATTGCCATTGATGAAATTGCCGCGGGCAAGATTGTCTATCGGGAAGGCCCGAAGCCGGAACCGGCAGTCAACATGGATACCGTCATCTCCTCGTTTGACAGCAACACGACGAATACGGTAGAAAACGCAGCGGCCGCAGCAGACACCGAAGCGGCAGAGGATATTGTCGCAGACGAAGACAACACAGCGGCAGACGATATTCTGGAGGACCTGTAAGCAGATGGATTTTTCCGGAAAGACGGTTGTCCTCGGTGTAACCGGCGGCATTGCCGCCTATAAGGCCTGCGATTTGGTCAGCCGCCTGAGAAAAAAGAACATTGCGGTACACGTTATTATGACGAAGCATGCGTGTGAATTTGTGCAGCCATTGACGTTTGAGGTGCTGTCGAATGCACGCGTTGTCAACGACCAGTTCAACCGTGATTTCCCGTGGGAGGTCGAGCACATTGCGCTGGCGAAGGCGGCGGATGTGTTTGCGGTTGTTCCGGCGACGGCGAATATTCTGGCGAAGGCGGCACATGGACTGGCAGACGATATGCTGTCCACGACGCTATTGGCGACGCGGGCGTCACTGCTGTTTGCTCCGGCGATGAACACGGCGATGTATGAAAATCCTGTGACACAGGAGAACATTGTCACGCTCAAACAGCGCGGAGCGCAGTTTGTGGAACCGGCTTCCGGTCATTTGGCGTGCGGCGATACCGGCCGCGGCAAGCTGGCGGATGTCGCTGTGATCGAAGAAGCCATCCTGTCGGCGCTGACACCGAAGGATTTGATGGGACAGACGGTAACGGTAACCGCCGGACCGACACGCGAGGCAATGGATCCGGTACGTTTCCTGTCCAATCACTCGACGGGAAAAATGGGCTACGCGATTGCGCAGTGCGCGCGGCGGCGCGGCGCACAGGTCAATCTGATTTCCGGTCCGGTCGCGCTGGAGGCACCGGAGGGCGTACAGATGATTCCGGTCACCTCGGCCTGCGACATGCGGGAGGCGGTGCTGTCGGTTTTGCCGCAGTCGGATTTTGTCATCAAGGCCGCCGCTGTGGGAGACTATCGCCCGAGCGAGTACCGCGACAACAAGATTAAAAAGAAGAGCGATGACATGCACATTTCGCTGACACGCAATCCGGATATTCTGGCGGAGATCGGTACGCTTCGCCGTCCGGATCAGGTGATTTGCGGATTTTCGATGGAAACGCAGGATTTGCTTGAGAATTCGACCAAGAAGCTCAATGCGAAAAATTGTGATGTTATCGTTGCCAACAACTTAAAAACAAGGGGCGCAGGTTTCGCCGGCGATACCAATGTGGTGACATTGCTGTATCGAGATGGCCGCGTGGAGCCGCTTGAGCTGATGGAAAAAACGGAAGTTGCAGATGTTTTACTGGATCGGCTGGCGGCACTCCGCACGGCGAAGCAGCAGTGAAGCGTCCGATTTGCCGCGCGGCGGTCAGCGCGGCAAATTTTACGTTTGACCGATTATACAGCTATTTTATTCCGGAGGGCATGCAGCTTCAGCCGGGAATGCGCATCACAGTTCCGTTTGGCAGAGGCAACCGCGCCGTAGAGGCGATTGTCGTACAGCTGGGCGAAACGGAGGACACCGAGCCGCTGAAGGACGTTCAGACCGTGCTGGATGATGAGCCGGTGCTGAATGAACAGCTGATTCATCTGGCGGCGTGGATGTGTTCCTCACTGTTTTGCACGTTTTTTGACTGTGCCAAGGTGATGCTTCCGGCGGGACTGTGGTTTCGTCATGAGGAGTGGTACACCCGGACGGAAAAGGCGACCGACGAAGAGCTGGAACGGCGCGCACAGCGTGATCCGTTTTTGTCGCTCTTCTGCGGAAACACGAAAAAGCATTCGGGAAAAGAAATTGACGCTCTGTGCGAGGGCGTTCGCCCGCGCAAGGCGCTGAATGAGCTGTGTAAACAGGGAATATTGACGTGTAAAACGGCGCTTTCGCGCAAGATTAACGACAAAACCATCACGATGTATGGCCTGAATATGCCGGAAGAGCAGGCGGCACGGCGGGCGGAACGAGGACGCAGTCCGGTTCGGCTGGATGTGGTCAGCTGCCTTACGGACGGCGAAGCGTATTCCAAACAGGATCTGATGTATCAGACCGGGGCGAGTGCGGGTGTGCTCACAACCATGGTCAAGCAGGGAATTCTGCGCCAGTGGGAAGAGGAAGCCTTTCGCATGCCGGAGCTTTCCGACATGGAGCGGACCGAGCTGGAACCATTGACGGAACAGCAGGAGCTGGCCTATCGGCGCATGCGTCCGCTGCTGTCGTCGGGACATCCGGAGGCGGCGCTGCTGTTTGGCGTCACCGGCAGCGGCAAGACGCAGGTATATCTGCATCTGATTCGTCAGGCGCTGGGGGAAGGAAAGGGCACGATTGTGCTGGTTCCGGAAATCGGGCTGACGCCGCAGATGATTCGGCGGTTTGTCGGCTGCTTTGGCGACTGTGTCGCCGTGCTACATTCCGCGCTGTCTACGGGAGAACGGTATGACAGCTGGAAGCGGATTGCAAATGGTACGGCACGCGTGGTTGTCGGTACGCGGTCGGCGGTATTCGCGCCGGTAGAGAACTTGGGCTTGCTCATTATCGACGAAGAGCAGGACGATGCGTATAAATCCGAACAATCGCCGCGATATCACGCGCGGGATATTGCCAAATACCGTGTGATGCAGAACAAAGCGCTGCTGGTACTCGGATCGGCGACACCGTCGGTGGAAACATTTTACGGAGCAGAGAACGGTCGTTATCCGCTGATTCCGCTGCGTGAGCGCTATGCGGGAACCAGGCTGCCGCGTGTGACGATTGCAGATATGCGCAGCAGCGCGCGACAGGGCTACTTTGGCTCGATCGGTCTGCAGCTGCATCAGGCGCTGACGCAGACGATGCAGCAGGGACAGCAGGCGATTCTGTTTCTCAACCGACGCGGCGCCGCGCGGCAGGTGATGTGTACCGGCTGCGGCTGGACGCCGGAATGTCCATCGTGCAGCGTCTCTATGACCTATCATTCCGCCAACGGGCGCATTATGTGCCATTTTTGCGGAAAATCACAGCCCGCGCCGCGTGTGTGTCCGGTCTGCGGAAGCACGCATTTGAAAACCGAGGGCGTTGGAACCCAGCGTGTGGAACAGGAGCTGCATCAGCTGTTTCCGTCGGCGCGGGTACTGCGCATGGACGCCGACACGACGAGCGCGAAAAATGCGCATGAAAAACTCCTGAACCGATTCGGCGTGGGAGAAGCGGATATTCTGCTCGGCACGCAGATGGTGACCAAGGGACTGGATTTTGACAACGTTTCGTTGGTTGGCGTCGTGGATGCCGATCAATCGCTGTTTGCACCGGACTATCGGGCGCGGGAGCGGACGTTTTCGCTGCTGACACAGGTCATCGGACGCGCGGGGCGGCGTGAGCTGCAAGGGCACGCCGTAATTCAGACCTGCGCACCGGAACATGAGGTCATTTTGAACGCGGCGCGGCAGGATTACGAGGAATTTTACCAGCGGGAAATTGTTCTGCGGCAGGCACTGCAATGCCCGCCGGCGGCGCAGATTTTAATACTGTCTGCCTCGGCGGAGCAGGAGCGCAATGTGCTGGAAGCGCTGGTTGCGGTGAAGCAGCGCATCGAGGGTCTGATGAACGACCAGTTTTCGGATTTTCGCTATCCGGTGCTCGGTCCGGCTCCGGCGCGCGTGCTGCGCGTGATGAATCGCTACCGCTATCATTTGACGATTCGCTGTCCGGAGGGCAAGCGGCGGCGGGAGCTGATCGGCGGTATTCTGCGGGAATTTGCGGCGGACAACCGGTTCCGCTCGGTGGCGCTGTTTGCCGACGTCAATCCGCTGGAAGAATAATAAAGGAAGAAATAGTAGATACGATATAGAGGCATAGAATCGAGGAGGAAACACAATGATTCGCGCAATTGTAAAGGATCCGGATCCGGTACTGTATAAGAAGTGTCACGCCGTCAGCAAGTTTGACGATAAGCTGGGTGAGCTGCTGGATGATATGGCGCAGACGATGATGGCGGCAAACGGCGTCGGTCTGGCTGGTCCGCAGGTTGGTCTGGTGCGCCGTGTGTGTGTGGTACTGGACACCTCGGACAATGATAAAATTATTGAAATGGTGAATCCGGAAGTAGTTGAGACATCGGGCGAGCAGACCGGACTGGAAGGCTGCCTGAGCTTCCCTGGTCAGTTTGGCGAGGTAACCCGCGGACAGACCTGCACGGTTCGTGCGCAGGATCGCCATGGTGAGTTTTTCACAATCACCCGCGAGGGACTGACGGCGCGTGCCTTCCAGCACGAAATTGACCATCTGGACGGTCATGTCTTTAAGGAAAAAGCAACCGCAATGTACTCGGACGCGGATGTCGAGCCGATTCCGGAAGGCGAGGAATAAGAGAGGGACTGCCATATGAGAATGGTTTATATGGGCACGCCGGACTTCGCCGTGGCGGCGCTGGAGCGCATTCTGGCGGACGGTCATGAGGTCGTGGCGGTATTTACACAGCCGGACAAGCCGCAGGGCAGAAAGATGAAGCTGACTCCGCCGGAGGTCAAGGTTTTGGCGCTGGAGCGCGGCATTCCGGTATATCAGCCGGAGAGCTTTAAAAACGAAAGCCAGCTGGCGCTGCTTCAGGAGCTAAATCCGGAGGTCATTGTGGTGGCGGCGTATGGTAAGCTGCTGCCGAAATATGTGCTGGATCTGCCGAAGTACGGCTGCATCAACATTCACGGCTCGCTGCTGCCGAAATATCGCGGTGCGGCCCCGATTCAGTGGGCGGTCATCAACGGCGAGAAATACGCCGGTGTGACGACGATGCAGATGGGCGAAGGACTGGATACCGGCGACATGCTGCTCAAGGCACAGGTCGAGGTCGGAGAAAACGAGACGGCGGGAGAGCTGTTTGACCGTCTGGCAGCGCTGGGAGCGGATTTGATTTCGGAAACGCTGCGCCGCCTGCCGGAGGGCATCACGCCGGTTCCGCAGAACGACGCGGAATCAACCTATGCTTCGATGCTGAAAAAGGATATGTCGGTGGTCGATTGGGCAAAATCCGCACAGGAGGTGCATAACCTGATTCGCGGTCTCGATCCGTGGCCAGTTGCCATGACGACGGTTGGCGGCAAGCGCATTAAGCTGTTTCAGAGCCGCTTGACGGGTGAGCACAGCGAGGCCGCACCGGGGACGGTGGTTCTGGCGGACGCGAAGCAGGGCCTGCAGATTTGCTGCGGCGATGGACAGATTTTGACGATTACAGAAGTACAGCTGGTCGGAAAAAAGCGCATGGGAGCATGTGACTTCCTGCGCGGACATCCGCTGGCAGAGGGAACGGTACTCGGCGCGGAATAAGCGCCGAGACGGAGAAGGAGGTCCGGAAGAATGCCTTACGGATATGGTTACGGATACTATGGCGGATATTCTTCGGAATATGTGCTGTATACTGTACTCATGGTGGTGTGTTTTGTCTTTTCGCTGTGGGCGCAGGCTTCGGTGAAGTCGGCGTTCGGTCGGTACTCGCAGGTGCGCACGCGCCGCGGACTGACGGGACAGCAGGCGGCAGAATGTGTGCTGCGGGCAAACGGAGTGACCGGTGTGCGCTTTGCGCGGATTTCTGGACACCTGACGGACAATTTTAATCCACAGACCGGCATTATCAGCCTGTCGGACAGCGTGTATGCGTCCAATTCGGTTGCCGCCGTCGGCGTGGCGGCGCATGAGGCAGGACACGCCGTACAGCACGCGGTCGGCTATGGTCCAATTCGCCTGCGCATGGCGATTATTCCGCTGTGCTCGTTTGGCTCGCGTGCATCGTGGCCGCTGCTGGTGATTGGACTGGCGATTGGTTCCTCGCCGCTGGTCGGCTTGGGCGTTCTGGCATTTTCGCTGGCGACGCTGTTTCAGCTGGTGACGCTTCCGGTGGAGCTGGATGCGTCGCACCGTGCGCTGGTTGCGCTGCGTGACGGCGGACTGCTGGAGCAGGATGAACTGCCGATGGCGCGAAAGACGCTGCGCGCGGCGGCGATGACCTATGTTGCGGCACTGGCAACGAGCATTGTTCAGCTGCTGCGCCTGCTGGCGATTTTCGGAAACCGAAATGGAGGACGCCGTGACTGATCGACACAACCACAGGGTGGGCTCTGCACGAGAGGCGGCAGCCCGTGCCCTGTTTGCGATGGACGAAAACGGTGCGTGGAGCGCACCGGCGATACAAAAACAGGCGGAGGGACTGGCGCGGCGCGATGCGGCGCTGGCAACAACGCTGGTCAACGGTGTGCTGCAGCACCGATCCATGTGCGACTTTTATCTGGCGCATTACTCAAAAATCCGACTGAAGAAAATTCAGCCGCGCGTGCTGACGATTCTGCGCATGGCGGTGTATCAGATGGTGTGGCTGGATCGCATTCCGGATTCTGCCGCCGTCAATGAGAGCGTGCAGCTGGTGAAAACGCTGTGCCATGCCGATCCTCGAACGGCGGGCTATGTCAATGGTATTCTGCGCACAATTTCGCGCAATCGGGAGAATCTTCCCAAGCCGGATTGTGCGACAAAGGAAGAGTTTTATTCGCTGTTTTACAGCACACCGCGCTGGCTGACCAAGCGGTATATTGAGCAGTTTGGTGAAAAAGAAACCCGTCTGCTGCTGGAGGCGAGCAATGCGTCCGCCCCCACAGTTCTGCGCGTCAACACGAGAAGAACGGATGCGGACAGCGTATTGGCCGAGCTGGCGGCGAGCGGGATTGACGCGCAAAAGCATGCGACGATTCCTAATTGTCTATTGGTACACGGCACAGGCGCGGTGGAAAGTCTGCCGTGCTTTGCGGAAGGCCGCGTGACGGTACAGGATGGCGCGAGCCAGATGAGCATTTATGCGCTCGACCCGCAGCCGAACAGCCGAATGCTGGACTGCTGCGCCGCGCCGGGCGGAAAGAGCTTTTTTGCCTCGGAGCGCATGAACGGAACGGGAAACATCACTTCCTGCGATATCTATGAGCGCAAATGCCGAATGATTGCGCAGGGAGCAAAGCGGCTGGGCTGTGACAATATCACGGCGTGTGTGCAGAACGCCGCCACGTTCCGACCGGAATGGGAAGAGAGGGCGGACTATGTGCTGTGCGATGTTCCGTGCTCCGGTCTGGGCATTATCCGAAAGAAGCCGGAGATTCGCTATAAGGATCCGGCGGAGCTGGAACAGCTGCCGGATATTCAGCACAGGATATTGGACAATTGCAGCCGGTATGTAAAGCCGGGCGGCACACTTGTGTACTCTACCTGCACGATTTTGCAGCAGGAAAACGACGCAGTTGTGGAAGAATTTCTGCGGACACATTCGGATTTTGCACTTGTGCCGTTTTCTCTGCCGGTTTGCGGAAGCTGTGAAGAGGGCATGGTTACTTTGCTGCCGCATCGGCATGAAACGGATGGTTTTTTTGTTGCAAAATTCCGTAAAATAGATTAGTATTAATATGTACATCCTGAGGGAGACAACAGGGAAAAGAAAGGGCGAACCCATGACCAAACCGGAAATTAAAACCCGAACACTGCCGGTGCTTAAGCAGGAGCTGACCGAGCTTGGAGAAAAGCCCTTTCGCGCCCAGCAGGTGTTTCGCTGGCTGCACAGCGGCGTCGCATCGTTCGATGAGATGACCAATGTCTCCAAGCCGCTGCGAGCTAAGCTGGAGGAGCACTATCTGCTGACTGCCCCAACGATTGCCCGCAAGCAGGTCTCTGCGCGGGACGGCACGATTAAATACCTGTGGGAGCTGCACGACGGAAACTGTGTGGAAAGCGTATTCATGCGCTATAAGCATGGCAACTCCGCCTGTGTATCCAGTCAGGTTGGCTGCCGCATGGGCTGTAAATTCTGTGCGTCCGGTATCGGCGGTTTGGTGCGGAGTCTGTCCGCCGGAGAGATTCTGGATCAAATTTTATTTATGCAGAGGGATACCGGAGAACGCATATCGAATATTGTATTGATGGGAACCGGAGAACCGCTGGACAATTACGACAATGTTCTGCGCTTTATCCACCTCGTCGGCGCGCCGGAGGGGCTGAATATCGGACAGCGGCATATCTCGCTTTCCACGTCCGGCCTGGCGGACCAAATTGATCGGCTGGCGGAGGAGAAGCTGCAAATCACGCTGTCTGTGTCTCTGCACTCGCCGGACAATGAATCGCGCAGCGCGATGATGCCGGTGAATCGTTCCTATCCCGTGGAACGACTGATGCAGTCCTGTCGGAGCTATTTTGACAAGACAGGACGGCGCATTTCGTATGAATACACGATGATTGACGGTGTCAGTGATCGACCGTGGCAGGCCAAACAGCTGGCGGCTCTGCTCAAGGGACGACCGTCGCATGTCAATCTGATTCCGCTGAATGCGGTGACGGAGAGCGGACTTCGTCCATCGACGAGGGAGCATGTCAGTGCGTTCCAGAGACAATTAGAATCGAACGGCATAACGGCAACCGTGCGCAGAACGCTGGGGCCGGATATTGATGCATCGTGCGGACAGCTGCGGCGCAGACATATTAATCAATCGTTCGGGAAAGAGTGATGAGATGAACGTATACGGAAAGACAGACAGGGGCCTGGTTCGTTCCAACAACCAGGATACCTTTCGGACAGAGATGGATGATAACGGCTGCGTCTATCTCATTCTCTGTGATGGCATGGGCGGTGCGCGCGCCGGAAATGTCGCCAGTGAAAAGGCGGCAGAGGTGTTTTTGAACGAGCTGCGCAGCGGGTGTAAGCCGGATGCGGACACCGACGAGCTTGCCGGTGTGATTCTGGAGGGAATTATCCGCACGAACACCGAGGTGTTCCAGCTGGCAGAGAGCGCGCCGGAGTATGCCGGTATGGGAACGACGCTGGTCGGCGGCGTGGCGATTGAAAGCCGCGTGGTGCTGGGCAATGTCGGCGATTCCCGCGCTTATTTGATTGATAACGGACGAATCGGACAGATGACGGACGATCATTCGCTGGTGGCGGAGATGGTTCGCTCCGGACGACTCACCGAGGAGGAAGCCCGTACCTATCCGGGACGCAACCTGATTACCCGAGCGGTTGGCGTCGAAGAGAGTGTGGAACCCGATCTGTTTGAAATCACAGTGGAGGACGGACAAACGCTTTTGCTGTGCTCGGACGGACTGAGCGGGATGCTTCCAGACGAAGAGATCGCAAGAATCATAACCGAGGCCGCCGGCCTAGAGGAAGCGTGCGACACGCTGATTGCGCGTGCGTGCGAGGCTGGGGGAAATGACAATATTACGGTTGTTTTATATACAAAGTAGGAGAAGAAGCTATGTCTGATAAGTATTTAGGAAAGACATTAGGCGGGCGCTATGAGGTGCGGGAGGTTATCGGCACCGGCGGCATGGCGATCGTTTATAAAGCATATTGTACCGTCCTGCATCGCTTTGTGGCTATTAAGGTGCTGAAGGATGAGTTTGCTTCGGACGAAGAGTTCCGCAAGCGATTTTATAATGAGGCGCAGGCGGTAGCAAAGCTGTCGCACAGCAACATCGTCTCCATTTACGACGTATCGCAGGGCGAGTCCGGCGCAGAATACATCGTTATGGAGCTATGTGAGGGCGTCACGCTGAAGGATTATCTGCGCAAAAAGCACCACCTGTCGTGGCAGGAGACGGTGTACTTTGCCCAGCAGGTAGCGCGTGCGCTGGATCACGCGCACAGCCGCGGCATTATCCATCAGGACATCAAGCCGCAGAATATTATGCTTCTCCGTGACGGCACGGCAAAGGTGATGGACTTCGGTATCGCCAGTTTTGCCAACAGTCAGGAAACGCGCAAGGTATCCGAGGCAATCGGCTCGGTACACTACATTTCGCCGGAGCAGGCGAAGGGCATCAAGGTGGATTACCGCACTGACCTGTATTCGCTCGGCGTCGTCATGTATGAGATGCTGACCGGAACGCTGCCGTTCCGCGGCGAGACTGCGGTGGCGGTTATCATGCAGCATATGAATACCGTGCCGCCGCGTCCGAGTGAGCTGGTGCCGGATATTCCGCCGGCGATGGACGAAATTGTCATGCACGCGATGTGCGCCAATGTCGCGCAGCGATATGGTTCGGCGATGGAGCTGAACAACGACTTGGAGCGCTTGCGCAGTAACCCGAATTTGTATTTGAACTATACCAACCGTGCGTCGGAGAATGAGTTTGGCGCGACGCGGGCAATTCGCTACGATGATGCAGATAGCGACGCGACACAGCTTCTGCGGGATGTCCCACAGGATGTGGACACCGGACGAAATGATGGCTATGGCAATTATGATGACGCTTACGATGGGGATAATAACGGCTATTATTATGACGACAGACGTTCCGGCGGCGCAAAAAAGAAAACCAAGAGCAAGGTAATCATTGGCGTTGTCATTGTGGCTCTGCTCGCCGTAGCAGCGTTTGCGATGAAGGGTATCCTTGGTGGCAGCGGTCAGGCGCAGCAGGTAGAAGTACCGAAGCTGGTCGGACTGATCTACGCCGATGATATCGAGGGCAATTCAGATTATGACGACTTTACGTTTGACGTCAAGACCAAGACGGTCAGTGAGGACGACGGCTATCTGGATGGCGAGGTCATCAAGCAGAACCCGAAGAAGGGCACAATGGTGGAATCCGGTTCGACGATTCGTCTGACGGTTGCAGCCTTTGAGCAGAAAACTACCGTTCAGGTACCGTCAGTTGAGGGATTGTCCTATGATGAAGCGGTTGCCGCACTGGAGGATGTCGGCCTGAAGGCAGATCGTGAGAATCAGTACAGCGATTCGGTTTCGTCGGGCGACGTTATTTCCTCTTCTCCATCGGAGGGCAAGGAAGTCGAGGAAGGCTCTACGGTAACGCTGGTTGTCTCCAAGGGACCGGAGACCAAGACGGTTGCGGTTCCGGATCTGAGAGGTATGACACAGAGCGGCGCGGAGTCGGTTCTGTCCAGCATGGGTCTGAAGCTCGGCAACGTGCAGGAAGAGGAAAGTGACTCGGCAGCCGGAACAGTTATCGGTCAGACCGTAGAGGTTGGCACAGAAGTGGCACAGGGAACGGCGGTTGGCATCACGATTGCCAAGGAGAAGGATCATCCGGATGAACCGGACGATCCGGATGATCCGGGAAGTTCAGGAAGCGT
This sequence comes from uncultured Butyricicoccus sp., assembly GCA_934532985.1. Lineage (GTDB taxonomy): Bacteria > Bacillota > Clostridia > Oscillospirales > Butyricicoccaceae > Butyricicoccus_A. Next base: position 45,151 of record CAKTAV010000010.1, read on the forward strand.
GGGTTTTAGCAAGGAAGGCAGTACGACCTATATTTCTATCGGATTGCCTTCCGGAAAAGATAGTGTAAATGTTTCCGTGTCGGTAGGCGGCAGCACGCTGTATGACTCCTCGGTCAATTGCAGTGGGCGTGATACCTTTACCGTTCGTGCAAACTATAGCGGAAAAGAACGCGTTGTCGTTACGATGGATGGCAAGACCATCTACGATGATGACCACGATTTCGCTTCGTGAGAAATAAAGTAGTATGACAGAAAACGGAATTATATTAAAAGGAATCGGCGGCTTTTATTACGTCGATACTGCCGCGGGTCTTGTGGAATGCAAGGCTCGCGGCAAATTCCGCATTAGAGGCGGAAAGCCGGTCATTGGTGACCGGGTAACGGTACAAATGCAGGAGGATGGCACGGGCTACCTGATGTCGATGGAGCCGCGCCGCACACAGCTGCTGCGTCCGGCGGTGGCAAATATTGACCAACTGCTGATTATCTGCTCGGCGGCGCCGCCGTGTACGGAACCATTTCTGATTGACAAAATTACTGCAATTGCGGCGAACAAGAACATGGACGCCGTGATTGTTATCAACAAGACGGATCTGAACCCGGGCGAGCGGTTTTATGAGATCTATACCAAAGCGGGCTTTACGGTTCATCGCGTAAGCGCCGTGACGGGGATGGGATTGGATGCGCTGCGGGAGCAGCTAAAGGGGCGTATTTCGGCGTTTGCGGGTAATTCCGGCGTGGGAAAATCCAGCTTGGTCAATGCACTGTATCCGGAATTTCATGCGGAGGTCGGCGCAATTAGCCGGAAGATTGAACGTGGACGGCACACGACGCGCCATGTCGAGCTGCTGCCTCTGCCGGATGGCGGCTATTTGGCGGACACGCCGGGCTTCTCGGCGTTTTACACTGAGAAGATGGATCTAGTGTACAAGGAAGAGCTGCAATACGCCTTCCGCGAATTTGAGCCGTATTTGAACCAGTGCCAGTTTACCGGCTGTGCGCACGTCAAGGAAAAGGGCTGTGCGATTCGCGCGGCAGTGGAGCGCGGCGAGATTGCGCCGGAGCGGCACGACAGCTACTGCAAGCTGTATGAGAGCGTCAAGGATATTAAGGAATGGAGTCGAAACAAATGACGGTATTGCTGTTGGCGTCTGCACCGGAAACGGACTATGACTATGTGAAGGAGCTGGCGCGCAGGGCGGATCGCATTGTCTGCGCGGACGGCGGCACACGTCACGCGGCGGCGTGCGGCCTGACACCGGATCTGGTGATCGGCGATTTTGACTCCGGAGAAAAGCCGGAAGGGTGCCGCGTGATTCAACTGCGTCCGGAAAAGGACGACAGCGATTTGATGTGCTGCGTCAAGACGATTTTGACGGAGGGCGCGGATATGATTTGGATGGCGTGTGCGTCCGGCGGACGGATTGACCACTTTCTTGCCAATCTGACGCTGCTGGAGTATTTACAGCAGCAGGGCGTTCCAGCGGCGCTGTATGACAGCCGCAACCGCGTGACCTGCCACAGCGGCGGGAAGCGAAAATATGCGGCCGATCCGGCGTATCGGTATGTCGGCATTATTCCGCTGGATGCGGAGCTGACCGGTGTGACACTGCGCGGGTTAAAATATGAGTTGACAGATGCGACATTGTCTCGTTCGGCGGTGATTTCCATGTCGAACGAAGCAACTGCATCGGTTTACAGCATAGAGATTGGGCGAGGACATGCTCTTGTGATTGAGAGCAAGGACTGACGTCCCAGATAGAGAAATTATTTCAGGAGGTTGAAGAATATGAACGTGTATAAGACAAAGGGAACCTGTTCCCGTGAAATTCGCTACAGCGTAAAGGACGGCATTGTCGAGGATATTGAGGTTATCGGCGGATGTAACGGAAACTTGCAGGGTATTTGCCGCTTGATTAAGGGCATGCCGGTGGAGCAGGTCGTTAAGGCATTCAAGGGCGTTGACTGCGGCGGACGTGGAACATCATGTCCGGATCAGATTGCGAGAGCGCTGGAGCAGGGCTGACTGAAATTCATTATCTGCAAGTTAAAGAAGAAAAAAATGCATTTGTGCAAACTGCCGCCGCTTCTAAAAAGAGCGGCGGTTTTTTGTTAAAAGTGGTGAAATTTGCGTGTTACGCGTATTTGTCGAAAAATTAGTTGAAAAAACACGCAATATACTCTATAATAAGAAAGCAATTAGGAGAAAATTTGGATGAGACTTTACGCAGGTCTTATGGCAGAAAAACGCAAAATGCACGAGTTCTGCTGGAAAGGATGATAGGAATGGTAAAACCGATTTCAAAAATTGCATCTGCAATTACGCCGTCCACCACGCTGGCGATCAACGCAATGTTCAAGCAGATGCAGGCAGAAGGAAAAGATGTTGTTGGCTTCGGCGCAGGCGAGCCGGATTTCAACACGCCGGAACATATCAAGGCAGCTGCAATTAAGGCGATCCATGAGAATCAGACCCGTTACACTCCGGCAGCTGGCATTATGCCGCTCCGTCAGGCGGTATGTGACCGCATGAAGGAAGATCTCGGTCTGGACTACAAGCCGTCGCAGGTTGTTGTCGCATCCGGCGCAAAGCATAGCGTGTATGCAGCGCTGATGGTTTGCTGTGATCCGGGCGATGAAGTCGTGATTGCCGCTCCGTACTGGCTGAGCTATTACGAAATGGTACACATGGCAGGCGCTGTTCCGGTAGAGGTTGTCGCAAGCAAGGAGCAGCACTTCAAGATTACCGCAGAGCAGCTGGAAGCGGCGATTACGCCGAAGACCAAGGTGTTCATGCTGAACTCCCCGTCTAACCCGACCGGTATGGTATATACCCGCGAGGAGCTGGAGGCATTGGCTGCGGTTTGCGAAAAGTACGGCATTTATGTCATCGCCGATGATATTTATTATAAGCTGGTTTATGATGGAATTGAGTACACCTCGATCGCATCGGTTTCTCCGGCGATGAAGGAGCAGTGCATAGTGGTCAACGGCGTGTCCAAGACTTATGCAATGACCGGATGGAGAATTGGTTACACCCTGTCCAACGAGACGGTTGCTAAGGCAATGGCAAGCTATCTGAGCCATTCCACCGGCGCACCGGCAACTCCGGCACAGTATGCAGCCGTAGAGGCACTGAGCGGTTCGCAGGATTCTGTAGAGATGATGCGCGCTGAGTTTGAGAAGCGCCGCAATCATCTGGTTGAGCGCATGAACAAGGTTCCGGGTGTTTCCTGCCTGAAGCCGCAGGGCGCATTCTATGTCATGATGGACGTTTCCGGCTTTGTCGGCAAGGAAATGTATGGTCATGTTATTGAGGGCGACGCGGACTTCGCGCAGCTGTTCCTGGAGAAGGGCGGCGTAGCAACCGTTCCGACCTCCGCATTTGCCGCACCGAACTATCTGCGCTGGTCGTATGCTACGTCGATGGAGAACATCGACAAGGGCATTGATCGTCTGGAGAAGTTCCTCGCAGAGGCATAAGATTTTTGAAAAGTTAGAGGGCATGACCGCATGGTCATGCCCTTTTCTGTGCCATACGACGGGAAGCAAGCGCAAAACGAAATGGAGCAAAACGATACCGCGGCGGCTTCCATCAATAATGCCATACATTCTGTGGAAAATCCTTCTGCCTTTTCGTATACAAATTACATTGCGAATTTTGACGTTTTCCAGTACAATAAAACTATGTTTGTATTCGGCGCACAGAGGCGCCGGGAAAGGAATTGTAATATGAGCAATATTTACGAGAGCCCATTTTGTTCGCGCTATGCGAGCCCGGAGATGCTGTATGTCTTTTCGCCGGATATGAAATTCTCTACTTGGAGACGTCTGTGGATTTCTCTGGCTAAGGCCGAGAAGGAACTGGGCCTGCCGATCACGCAGGAGCAGATTGACGAGATGGAAGCCAATGTAGACAACATCGACTATGAAGTTGCCAAGGCACGTGAGAAGGAAGTACGTCATGACGTTATGGCGCATGTCTATACCTTCGGCAAGGTTGCCCCGAAGGCGGCCGGCATCATCCATCTGGGTGCGACCAGTGCGTATGTTGGCGACAATACGGATATTATCCAGATGAAGGAAGGCCTGATTCTGGTTCGCAAGAAGCTGGTATCGGTTATCCGCAAGCTGTCTGCCTTTGCGCAGGAGCATAAGGCACAGCCAACGCTGGGCTTTACTCATTTCCAGCCGGCACAGCTGACCACTGTTGGCAAGCGTGCCACGCTGTGGATCAATGAGCTGCTGATGGATCTGGATGAGATCGAGTTCCGCATTGAAAATCTGCGCCTGCTGGGCTCCAAGGGCACGACGGGCACGCAGGCCAGCTTTATGGAGTTGTTTGACGGCGACCACGAGAAGATCAAGAAGATGGAGCAGATGATCGCAGAGGACTTTGGCTTTGCCGGTGTCGTTCCGGTTTCCGGTCAGACCTACTCCCGCAAGATTGACGCGCAGGTCGTTGCAACGCTGGGCGGCATTGCGGAGTCTGCCAGCAAGTTCGCCACCGATATGCGTCTGCTCCAGCACCTGAAGGAACTGGAAGAGCCGTTTGAAAAGCATCAGATCGGCTCCTCGGCGATGCCGTACAAGCGCAACCCGATGCGTTCGGAGCGTATCTGCTCGCTGGCTCGCTATGTCATGGTGGACATGCTGAATCCGGCTATCACCTCGGCAACGCAGTGGTTTGAGCGCACGCTGGATGATTCCGCGAACAAGCGCATTTCCATTCCGGAAGCGTTCCTCGGCATCGACGCAATCCTGAACATTATGATTAACATCGCCGAGGGCATCGTGGTTTATCCGAAGGTCATCGAGCAGCGCGTAATGAATGAGCTGCCGTTCATGGCGACCGAGAACATCATGATGAGCGCAGTAAAGCGCGGCGGCAACCGTCAGGAGCTGCATGAGCGTATCCGTCAGCATTCCATGGCAGCAGGTAAGCGCGTCAAGGAAGAGGGTCTGGACAACGACCTGATTGACCGTATTGCAGCCGATCCGATCTTTGGCCTGACCAAGGAAGAGATCGTGGCGGAGCTGGATCCGATGGAGTACATTGGCCGTGCGCCGCAGCAGGTAGACGACTTTATCGCCAACGATGTCATGCCGCGAATCCGTCCGTATCTGGATGATGAGGAGATGCAGGTAGAAATCAACCTGTAATATATTATATTAGTACAGATGAGTATCGAAAAAAGGCAGCTGTCGAAGACAGCTGCCTTTTTGGCTCATTGTCGCTTCGATTTTGTGCAGAAATGCGTAAAATATGAGCGAAATTGTTCAAAAAGTTTGACTTTGGGAACTGTATTCGATATAATATAACCGTTCATTGTCACAATAGGAGGCGACAAAATTTGAAAAAGAGTATTCTGTCCTTTGTGGCTGTGCTGCTGGTCATTGTATTGCTTTGCTGCACAGCTGCGTTTGGAATCACCGTCGGACCACTGACGATATCCAGCGTGCTGGATGAGGAAAATGGTATCCGCCGTGGCCTGGACTTGGTTGGCGGCTCGTCCATCACCTTTGAAGCACAGCTGCCAGATGGGTACGACGAGGCAAACCTTTCGTCCGATATGGCTTCGGTTCAGGCGATGATGACCAAGCGTCTGGATTCATTGGGCTATACGGAAGCTACCGTGGAGCTGGTTGGTGACCGCCGTATTAAGGTGGACATCCCAGCAATTTCGAACCCGCAGGAGGCGGTCGATGTATTGGGCGCAACCGCGCAGCTGAAGTTCCTCGACGGAGATGACAAGGTTATTCTGACCGGAGCCGGCATCAAGAAGGCGAGTGCGGAATATGGCAAGATCAGTGATTCTTCCATTTCCAGTGAGCACTATGTCTCGGTACAGTTCACGGACGACGCGAAGGAAGCGTGGACAAAGGCGACCAAGGCGGCTGCACAGGCGGACGCGAAGGGCGACACGGAGCATAACATGATTAAGATCATGATGGATGACGAGGAAATTTCGGCGCCGACGGTCAGCAAGGAATATGCAAGCACCGGTATTACCGGCGACGGCTGCGTCATTTCCGGCAACTTTGACGCACAGTCGGCAAAGACGCTGGCGGAGCAGATCAACATCGGTCAGCTGCCGTTTACGCTGAAGAAGGTATCCATGAGTTCGGTTGGCCCGTCTTTGGGTGAGAAGGCGCTGTCCACCAGCCTGATGGCCGGCGGTATCGGTGTTTTGCTGGTTATGATCTTTATGATTATCGTTTACCGCCTGCCGGGTCTGATTGCATCGATCGCGCTGATGTTCTACACGGCGCTGGATGCGGTTATTCTGTCGGTCGCACATGTCAACCTGTCTCTGCCGGGTATTGCGGGTATTATCCTGTCTATTGGTATGGCGGTTGATGCAAACGTCATTATTTTTGAGCGAATTAAGGAAGAGCTGCGCAACGGCAAGACCATCCGTGCGGCGATTGATTCCGGTTTCCACCGCGCGTGGACAGCAATTCTGGACTCGAATATCACGACGATTATTGCGGCACTGGTGCTGTATTTCTTCGGTTCGGGTACGGTTGTCGGCTTTGCACTGACGCTCGGCCTCGGTGTTGTTCTGTCCATGTTTACGGCGGTCACAGTTACTCGTTTCCTGCTGAACCGTATTGTAGACTTTAAGATCCGCAATCCAAAGGTCTATGGTCTGTAAGAAGGGGGAAGGAGTATCATGAAAGAACATCGTTTTTCCATTGTAAAGAAATTTCCGATTTTTCTGGTTATTTCTTTGATTCTGTTGGCTCCAGGCCTGGTTGGCCTTGTGACGCTGCCGTTTGGCGTGAATTTGTTCAATATGGACGTCGACTTTGTCGGCGGCACCAGCTTGACGTTTAACTTGCACACCGAGGTCACCAGCGATATTTCCGGCAAGGATATTCCAAAGCTGGTCAAGGACGCCTCGGGCGTCACGCCGTCCAGTGTGCAAAAGACCGGAGACGATGGAGAGTCGGTTCTGATCAAATGCACGGAGCTGGACAATGAGCAGCAAAAGGCGATTGTCAACGCGATGCACAGCGAGTACGACATCAATGATCAGGAAACCGAAATCAAGGACAACAATGCAACGCTGGGACGCGAGGCGCAGAATAAGGCGTTGACGGCGGCGGTTATTGCAGTTGTGCTGATGCTGCTGTACATCACGTTCCGCTTTGAACTGATGTCCGGTCTGGCAGCGGTTACCTGTCTGGTACATGATCTGCTGGTTGTTTTGTCGGCGTATATTGTCTTGCAGATTCCGTTCAACACACAGTTTATCGCTGTGGCGCTGACAATTTTGGGTTATTCCATCAATGCGTCAATTATTGTATTTGACCGTATTCGTGAAAACCGCAAGTTTGCCCGCCGCGAGTCGTTTGAGGAAATCGTCGAGACCAGCTTGTGGCAGACTATGGGTCGTACCATTAACACGTCGATCACGACGCTGCTGACGGTTGGCATGATCTTCATCTTTGGCGTTACCTCATTGCGTCAGTTCACACTGCCGCTGATCATTGGTATTGCAGCTGGTGCGTATTCTTCCATCTTCCTGTCCGGTTCCCTGTGGGCAAAGTATCGCTCTGCCTTTAAAAAGAACCGTCAGGCCAAGGCTGCGGCAAAGGCAAATGTGCAGAACGCAGGCAAGCCGAAGAAGGCAGAAAAGGTGGATGATTCGCCGAGTGTAACGATTACGTTTGAGGAAGACGAGAAAACTGAGGGGATAGAGCCGACAGAGCAGACGACCGCTCCGGCCCAGCCGAAGAATCCGAATTCTCATCCGAATAACACGAACCGCAACAAAAAGCGCGGAAAAAAGAAGAAGCGCTGAGGAAACAGCAACACAGTCGGACCGTCGTCCGGCTGTGTTTTTTTGCGCGGAAAAGGATAGGCGGCAAAGGAGGCACAAGAGGAAAACACACACAAAAACCGGCAATAAAAAGAGAGAAAACTACGAAATAACAACAAATTGTAACTTTTTGGCGAGACGGTTTAGGGAAAGAAATTGACATGCATGCGGAAAATTGCTATAGTAATAATAATGATTCCTGCAATATCATTGGGAAAAGTGCTGCGGGATTAAAAGAAATGAGGTGTTTCCGATTAACGGAACAACGAAAGCAACAGAACCGGAGAGACATGTCCATGTTCCTTCGGAGGAGGATATGCCATCGGTTCATCTGATGCGGGAAGTCGACGGCTATATGACAATGCGCGGAAATTGTCTGCAAAACGGCGCCTTTGAGGTGCTCGGCGGCATCAATTTCACGATTCACTCCATGCACGCAAATTCGGTGGAATTGGTATTATTCCAGCCGCACGCGGAGGAACCGTTTGCCGTCCTGCCGTTTCCGCAGGAATACCGTGTGGGAAATGTGTATTCCATGATTGTATTTGGACTCACGATTTCCGAGTTCGAATATGCTTACCGCATGGATGGCCCATATGACCCAGAAAAAGGTCTGCTGTTTGACCGGAATAATTTGTTGCTGGATCCATATGCCCGCGCGGTTGCGGGACAGGAATATTGGGGAACCAAGCCGCCCGGAGGGTTTGAATACCGCGGCTGTGTTGTTGCGCACTCGTTTGACTGGCAGGGTGTGGGACAGCCGAATTTGCCGATGAATGACCTGATTATCTATGAGACGCATGTGCGCGGCTTTACGCAGCATTCGTCGTCACAGGTCGCGCATCCGGGGACGTTTGACGGTCTGATTGAGAAAATTCCCTATCTGAAGCAGCTGGGTGTCAACGCGGTGGAGCTGATGCCGATCTTTGAGTTTGACGAGATGCACGATATGCGCATACACAACGACAAGCTGTTGCTGGATTATTGGGGATATAATCCGGTTTGCTTTTTTGCGCCGAACACGGCATATTCGGCGGATCGGGAGAAAAACCATGAGGGCAATGAACTGCGCCGCCTGATCCGTGTGCTTCACCGCAACAATATGGAAGTAGTTTTGGATGTTGTGTTCAACCATACGGCGGAGGGCAACCGCGACGGCTCGATTTTCTCGTGGAAGGGCATTGACAATTCGGTGTACTACCTGCTGGGACCGGATGGTGATTACTATAACTTCAGCGGCTGCGGCAATACGGTCAACTGTAACCACCCGATTGTGCATCAGATGATTATGGAATGTCTGCGCTATTGGGTGGTTGAATACCGCGTGGATGGTTTCCGCTTTGATCTGGCGTCGATTTTGGGACGCAATGAAGACGGCACGCCGATGAACAAGCCGCCGCTGCTGGAGGCAATGGCGTTTGACCCGATTCTCGCGAACACCAAGCTGATTGCAGAGGCGTGGGATGCGGGCGGATTGTATCAGGTTGGCTCGTTCCCGTCGCGGCGGAAGCGCTGGTCGGAGTGGAACGGCAAATATCGGGACGACATGCGCTGTTTCCTCAAGGGAGACAACGGAATGGCGACGGCGGCAACATACCGCATTCTTGGCTCGCGCGATTTGTACGACCCGAAGAAGCGCGGCGATGGCGCGTCGGTCAACTTCCTGACCTGCCACGACGGCTTTACGCTGGCGGATTTGTACTCGTACAATGTCAAGCACAACGAGGACAACGGCTGGGACAACACCGACGGCGAGAATAACAACAACAGCTGGAACTGCGGTGTAGAGGGCGAGACGGAGAACAATGACGTCAATAACCTTCGCCGCCGTATGCAGAAAAATGCGTTTGCCGTGCTGATGTGCTCGCGCGGCACGCCGATGGTGTTGGCGGGCGATGAGTTTGGCAACACGCAGTTTGGCAATAACAATGCCTACTGTCAGGACAATGAGATCTCGTGGCTGGATTGGAGCCTGCTGGAGAAGAACCGCGATCTGTTTGAATTCGCCAGCTTTATGATTCACTTCCGCCGCAAGCATCCGATTCTTCGACGCAAGACGAAACCGGCGGAATGTCGATTCCCGGAGACCAGCCTGCACTCAGTGATGCCGTGGGATGCCAATTATAACGACAATACGCACATGGTGGCGGTGACGTTTGCCGGACGCAATGCGGACGACACGGCGGACGATATTATTTATATCGCGATTAACTCCTATTGGGAGTGCAATACGATCTATTTGCCGGATATCCCAGCGCCACTGCAGTGGCGGCTGGCGGTGGATACCGCCAATGGACATCCGGGTGACTGCTATGAATGGGACGATATGCCGGAAATTTACAACCAAACCTTTACGATGCAGCCGCGCTCCGTGATGATTGCGGTTGCCAAATGCGTATGACGGAGCAGCAGCGCACCGCGGCAGCGGCGGACAAGCTGCTGTGCTGGTATGATAACAGCCGCCGCGTGCTCCCGTGGCGGGAACAGCCGGAGCCGTACCGTGTGTGGGTTTCGGAAATTATGTTGCAGCAGACGCGCGTGGAGGTGGTCAAACCGTATTTTGAGCGTTTTCTGATGACCCTGCCGACGGTGCAGAGCTTGGCAGAGGCGGCGGAAGAAACCCTGATGAAGCTGTGGGAAGGCTTGGGCTATTATAGTCGTGTGCGAAATTTGCAGAAGGCGGCGCAGGTGGTCTGCGCCGAATATGGCGGCGCGCTGCCCTCGAGCAAGAAGGAATTGGAGCAGCTGCCGGGCATTGGGCCATACACAGCGGGCGCGGTTGCGTCCATTGCGTTTGGTAAGGTGTGCACAGCGGTGGACGGCAATGTGCTACGCGTCATCTCCCGCCTGCTGGCGCGGGACTGGGACATTAAGTCGGCGGCGGTGAAAACGCAGGTGACCGAATTGGTACAGGAGATGATTCCGCACGATCGACCGGGCGATTTTAACCAGGCGCTGATGGAGCTGGGTGCGATGGTATGTCTGCCCAATGGTGCGCCAAAGTGCGAGAAATGTCCGTGGTTCTCGCTGTGTATGACGCGTGAACGGGGCAGACAGGCGGAAATACCTGTCAAGCCAAAGAAAAAAGCGCGTCCGATTCAGAAACGGCGCGTGTACGTGATTCTGCGTGACGGACGCGTTGCACTGCGGCGACGACCGAAAACCGGCTTGCTTGCGGGTCTCTGGGAATTCCCCAATAAGCTGGAAGAAGAGCAGAGCACGCTGGGTATCTCTCTGCATGATATGCGCGAGGGAAAACAGGCAAAGCATGTCTTTTCTCATGTGGAGTGGCAGATGAGCGGTATTGTTGCGGAGACCGAGGACAGCGGCAACTTCACTTGGGTATCGGCAGAGGAACTTCGTGCGACCATTGCGTTGCCGTCGGCGTTTCGCGTGTACCGAAATGAGGCGCTGCGGCTGCTGGAGAAAAAAGAATAACAGAAGACAGTAATGAGAAGAACAGAGGATGGCAAATTGCGTTCTCTGTTCTCTTTTTATGCTCTTGACAAAAAATGATAGACAGAAAAGCAGATCAAATTGATATGGAATATAATGCAAATAGCGCATGGATTTTTGTCAAGGAATTCACTATAATAAATTAACTGGAAAAATGGGATTCTTTTCTTGGAAAGAAAAGAACTTTTTGAAAAAATACGTGTCAGATGAGGATTTCTGACCGAAAAGAAGGAGGAGATCTTATGAAAAAACAGGAAATCGATATGTGTAATGGTCCTCTGTTATCCAAGATATTGATGTTTGCGATACCGCTTATGTTGTCCAGCTCGTTGCAGCTGTTTTTTAATGCGGCGGATACTGTCGTTGTCGGACGATTTGCAGGAAGCGAATCGCTGGCGGCGGTTGGCTCGACGGCGTCGCTGATTTTTTTACTGACGAACCTGTTTTTGGGCTTGTCGATTGGTGTTAGTGTCGTCGCCGCCCGTTTTTACGGCGCGCGCAACCATAAGGCGCTCAGCGATACGGTGCATACGTCGATTGCGGTTGCGCTGATTAGCGGCGCCGTGCTGCTGGTTTTGGGAATTGTCACAGCGCGCTTTTTCCTTGCCCTGATGGGCACACCGGAAAATGTCATGAATAAGGCGATTTTGTACATCCGCATTTACTTCTTGGGCATGCCGGCGATTACGGTGTATAACTTTGGCAGTACGCTGCTGCGCGCGGTCGGCGACACCAAGCGTCCGCTATATTTTCTGACGGCATCGGGCTTGACGAACGTCATACTGAATCTGCTGTTTGTCATTGTATTTCACATGGATGTCGCCGGTGTTGCGCTGGCGACGGCGATTTCACAGTGTGTGGCGGCGACGCTGGTTATCCGCAGTCTGATTCGCTCGGACGGCGCGCTCAAGCTCAATCTGCGCGCGCTGCATATCAATCCGAAAATTTTTAAGGAGATTGTCTATCTGGGCGTTCCGGCCGGTATGCAGGGTATTCTATTCTCGGTTTCCAACACGCTGATTCAGTCGGCGATCAACTCGTTTGGTGCGTCTGCGATTGCCGGAAACACGGCGGCGGCAAATCTGGAGAGCTTCATCATCATGTGTATGAATGCGTTCTATCAGGCGAATCTGACGTTTACCAGTCAGAATATCGGTGGCGGACGCTATGACCGCCTGAACCGTATTTTGGGCACCTGTCTCGGCATTGTCGTCGTGGTTGGAGCGAGCATGGGCGCGTTTATCTGTGCCTTTGGACACCCGCTGCTGCACATCTATACGCAGGATCCGGAGGTTGTCAACTTCGGTATGATGCGCATTATGGTGCTGTGCTCGACGTATTTCCTCTATGGCCTGACGGATACTATTGTGGGAAGCCTGCGCGGCTTTGGCTACTCTCTTGTGCCGACGGCGATCACGCTGATTGGCATGTGCCTGTTCCGCGTCGTGTGGGTATTCACGGTGTTCCAGTGGAAGCATTCGCTGGTGGCGCTGTATATCTCGTTCCCGGCGTCGTGGGCAACGTCACTGGTGGCATATGTCATTTGTCTATATATTGTACGAAAAAAACTCCCCAGCGAACGGGTGGAAGTTCAACCAGTGGAGGCGTAACAAGAAGCACCATACTTTGCTTTGGATAGGCGGAGTATGGTGCTTCTTTTATAGATTCTTCAAAATCAGTGAAACTCCTGACAGCACCAACAACACAGATGTCAGCTTACGAACAATCGCTTCGTTTAGAATGCCGCTGCATTTTATGCCGCCAAATAATCCGAGCAGGGCAAACGGAAAGAGAAGCAGACACATTTTCAGCGTTTCGAATGTCAGCAAGTGCAGCACGCTGTAGAGGACAAGGCGAAAGGCGTTGTCCGCGATAAATACAGCACTGATATTGGCCTTGAACGAGTTACCACTCTGTGTGACGCGGCTGACATAGGCCGCGAGCAGAGCACCGACGCCAAACAGGCCGCAGAGCATACCCGCGGTGATGCCGATTAGTGCGAGCAGCAGCTTGGAGGAGCGAATCTCTTTTTTGCTGCACTCACGTGAGAGCATTTCGGCGCCCAGTACGATGACAACGACGCCAAATACAAGCTTGATGGAGCGGACATCGACGTTTTTGAGCAGCAGTGCGCCGGGAATACTGCCCGCCAGCACCAATGTCGCCAAGGGAAGAACGACCTTCGGATCAAGGCTGCGCCGATTCTTCCATGTGAGGATGAGATTGGCAGGGCAGCCCAGCAACAAATCAATCGGAGAAATGTTGGCGTTGGGCACGCCGAAGCTCAAAATAGAGGTTAATACTAACGTATTGGCGAAGCCGCATAGGCCCTTGATGAAATAGGCGGCAACTACCGCAATAAACCATAAGTACATAATTAGAGTTCCGTTTCTGTGTGGGATGTGTTTGTTGTTATTAGCATACCACAAATTCCTTGCTTTTTCTTCGCAAAAACGGAAATTCAATTTTGCACAGTCCGGAGTGCTGCAAAGAACGTGCGGTATGCGGCGATTGCAATGAGAATGCATTCGCTTTATAATACAAAACGGATGTCAAATCACGACAGCGGAATCAAAAAGCAGAGGCGGGATATATTATGTTGTTTACCAGAGAACAATTGAAAAAATTGATTATCCCGCTCATGCTGGAACAGCTGCTGGTAGTGAGTGTCGGCTTAGTGGATACTCTGATGGTATCGCAGGCGGGCGATGCGGCGATTTCCGGCGTCGCGCTGGTGGACAACATCAACCGCTTAATTATTCAGATTATGGCAGCGCTCGCGACGGGCGGCACGGTGGTGTGCAGCCAGTATTTGGGGCGGCGCGATTACCACAACGCGAGCAAGGCGAGCGCGCAGCTGCATATGGTGATGCTGGCCTTTGCGCTCAGCATGACGGCGCTCGCGGTGTTTTTGACGCGACCGGTGCTGGATGCCATTTTTGGACAGGTCACGCAGGAGGTCATGGACTGTGCCGTGCTGTATTTTGTCGTCACGTCGTTTTCGTATCCGTTTCTTGCGGTGTACAGCGCGGGTGCGGCAATTTTTCGCAGTCAGGGCAACAGCAAGATCAGCATGCAGATCAGTCTGCTGATGAACGCCGTCAATGTCGGAGCCAATACGGTGTTTGTCTTTGCGTGTCACTGGTCGGTATTCGGTGTGGCGATGGCAACGGTGCTGTCGTATGTCTGTGCGAGCCTGATTATGCTGTGTTGTATGTATGGACGCAGCCATGATTTGCGCAATACATCGGCGTGCGATTTTCTGCCGAATGGTCGGCTGATTCGCAGCATTATGGTGATCGGTATTCCGAGCGGAATTGAAAACGGCACGTTCCAGATTGGCAAGCTGCTGGTGGCAAGTATGGTGTCTACCTTCGGCACGGCATCCATTGCGGCCAATGCGATTGGTTATACGGTGACGGACTTTTTCAATATTCCTGCGCTGTCCATGGGACTTGCACTGATTACTATTGTCGGTCAGTGTGTCGGCGCAGGGGAGAAGGAGCAGGCGAAGCAATATACCAAGCAGATTATGAAATACAGCTATTACTGCGACTGGGCGTGCAAGCTATCGCTGTTTGTGCTGGCGGGCTGGATCTGCCGTAGCTTTCATCTCTCGCCGCAGGCGTATGACATTGCGGTACAGATTTTGCACTGGTTCTGTATTGTTGCGCTGCCGATTTGGCCGCTGTCGTTTACGCTGCCCAATGCGATGCGCGCCTCAGGCGATATTTGGTATACGATGCTGTCGAGCCTGCTTTCGATGTGGGTATTCCGCGTCGGCGGAAGTTATCTGCTGGGCGTGGTGCTTGGCCTCGGCGTACTCGGTATTTGGTTTGGTATGTTTGTGGATTGGGCGGCGCGTGCGCTGCTGTTTTCCGTGCGGTTCCGCAGCGGCGCTTGGCTGAAGCACGGAGCACTGATGGATGAATAGAAAAAAACACCGCATGATAAAACGTCATGCGGTGTTGTTTGTGGCTCTTAGGGAAAACGGAGCGGAATTACAGATCCTTGCCCGTCAGCAGCTTGTATGCTTCGAGGTACTTTGCAATGGTGTCATCTACGACATTCTCCGGCAGAACCCAGTCATGCTCGTTGTTCTTCAGCCAGTCACGAGCGATCTGCTTGTCGAAGGACGGCTGGCTGTGGCCTGCCTCATAGCCCTTTGCCGGCCAGAAGCGGGAGCTGTCCGGAGTCAGCATCTCGTCACCCAGAACGATGTTGCCGTCCTCATCCAGACCGAACTCAAACTTGGTATCAGCGATGATGATGCCGCGGCTCAGTGCGTAATCCGCGCACTTCTTGTACAGAGCCAGCGTGTAGTCGCGCAGCTTGGCTGCGTACTCTGCGCCCTTGCCCGGGAAGCGCTCTTCCAGATAAGCAACGCTCTGCTCGTAGGAGATGTTCTCGTCGTGCTCACCGATTTCTGCCTTGGTGGACGGGGTGTAGATCGGCTCCGGCAGCTTGTCGGATTCCTTCAGGCTCTCCGGCAGGGTGATGCCGCATACGGTACCGTTCTTTTGGTAGCTTGCCCAGCCGCTGCCCGTGATGTAGCCGCGAACGATGCACTCGATTGGCAGCATGTTCAGCTTCTTGCACATCATGCTGTTGCCATCAAACTTCGGCTGCTGGAAGAATTCCGGCATATCCTTTACATCAACCGAGATCATGTGATTCGGGATGATATCCTGGGTCATGTCAAACCAGAACTTGGACATCTGGGTCAGGACAGTGCCCTTCTTGGTAACGTTGTTCTTCAGGATGACGTCAAAGCAGCTGATGCGGTCGGTAGCAACCATAATCAGGCTGTCGCCGTTGTCATAAATCTCGCGTACTTTGCCTTCCTTGATCGGCTTCATTTCAGCACTCATTGTAATACCTCGCTATCTGTTTTCGTTAGAAAATTGATTAACTATATATTATTAGATAACCATTTTTTTGACAAAAAATCAATAGTCAAATTCACGGTATTCCGAAAGGAAAGAAAAAAAGAGTGTGGTATTTTGCAATGGTGCACAAAATATCAGAAAACAGGCACAGGGCAGCGGTGAGGAAAGCGTTATCCCATTGACTTTTTGCAGGATTCTTCGTACAATACTGTCAGAATTCAACCTGTTTATGGACTGTCGGACACGACAAAGAGAGGAAGAAATATGGAACAGCAGCACAAGCGCCGCGTGCGATATAAGGGTACGCATCCGCGGCACTTTTCAGAAAAATATAAGGAACTGAATCCGGAAAAATATCAGGAGGATGTCGAGAAAATTATCCGTCAGGGTAAGACGCCGGCGGGAATGCATCGCTCCATTATGGTGCAGGAGATTTTGGACTTCCTTCAGATTCAGCCGGGACAGATCGGCCTGGATGCGACACTGGGGTACGGCGGACATACACGTCGGATGCTGGAATGTCTGCAAGGACAGGGACATATGTATGCAACGGATGTCGATCCGATTGAATCCGAAAAGACCCGCGCACGTTTGGAAGAACTGGGCTTTGGTCCGGATATTTTGACGATCCGTAACATGAACTTTGCGGATCTGAATCAGATTGCGCCGGAGGAGAAGTTTGACTTTATTTTGGCGGATCTCGGCGTCTCATCAATGCAGATTGATAACCCGGAACGCGGCTTTACATTTAAGCAGGATGGCCCGCTGGATCTCCGACTGAACCCGACCAAGGGTGTGACGGCGGCACAGCGTCTGCTGGAGCTGGAGGAGCAGGAACTTGTGGGCATGCTGGAGGAAAACGCCGACGAGCCGTATGCACAGCGCATTGCACATGAGATTATGCAGGCCTTCCGCTGCGGGGAAGAAATTGCGACGACGCGTCAGCTGGCGACTACTATTGAGCGCGCACTGTCCTTCCTGCCGAAAAAGGAGCGGAAGGAAGCGGCGAAAAAGTCCTGTCAGCGCGTGTTTCAGGCGCTGCGTATTGATGTGAACAGCGAGTTTGAGGTATTATACTCGTTTTTGGAAAAGCTGCCGGAAGTCCTCAAGAGCGGCGGACGCGTCGCCGTGCTGACGTTCCACTCCGGTGAGGATCGCCTAGTCAAAAAGGCGTTTCGCCAGCACAGCCGGGAGGGCATCTATTCGGAGGTGTCACGCGATGTAATTCGTCCGTCGGCGGAGGAATGCTATCAAAATCCACGGGCGCGCTCGACCAAAATGCGCTGGGCGATTCGCGCGTAACAACAACAGGAAGCCGCTTCGCGCTATGGTCCTTTCACAGCCCAATTAGACAGAAAGCAATTGACAGAGAAGTTTGCCATGTTATACTATGTATAAAGAGGAAAGAACAGCGAATTCTGTAATTTTACATCGTTTTTACAAAAACATGATAGAAAACATTGCATAAGATTTGTTTTACTAGATAGAGATGTTATGTGTGGCAAAGGAAAAAAGGAGCATAGAATGAAGACCAACTGTTTTACAAACCGTGAGCTGTCATGGCTTCAGTTTAACGAACGCGTGCTGAACGAAGCAGGAAATGCCCGTGTGCCGCTGGCGGAGCGGCTGAGCTTTGCGGCGATTTATCAGTCCAATTTGGATGAGTTTTTTATGGTGCGTGTCGGCACGCTGATGGTGCAGATGCATTCCGATGAAGAAATCCGCGAGAATAAGACCAATATGACCAGCGAGGAGCAGATTCATGCGATCTTAAAGCGGGTAAAGATTCTAGAGAAGAAAAAGGCGCTGATTTATGAACAGCTGATGGGTGAGCTGGAGCCGAAGGGAATCCGCATCATCAACTTTAATCGCTTGTCCAACGAAGAGGGCATGCTGCTGGAAGCATATTTTGACAGCAATATTGCGCCGTTCCTGTCGCCGATGATTGTCGGAAAGCAGCAGCCGTTCCCGTTTTTACACAATAAGCACCTATATGCGCTGGTTTCGCTGACCAACAAAAACGGCAAAAATAAAATCGGCATCGTGCCGTGCACCAATACGGTCTTTAAGCGCTTGATTGAAATTCCGTCCCGCCCGGGCACGTTTATGCTGGGGGAGGAGCTGATTCTGCACTTCGTTTCCAAGCTGTATCCGAAGTATCAGGTGCAGGAAAAGTCGATTATGCGTCTGACACGCAATGCGGATATTGATGAGCACGAGGTATATGATGAAGACATGGACTATCGTGACATCATGGAAAAGCTTCTCAAGCAGAGAAACCGGATGAGCGCGGTTCGATTGGAGCTTAGCCGTCCGATCGATAAAAAAATTCGCAAGGCGCTGAGCAAATACGT
Source organism: uncultured Butyricicoccus sp. (assembly GCA_934532985.1). Classification (GTDB taxonomy): domain Bacteria; phylum Bacillota; class Clostridia; order Oscillospirales; family Butyricicoccaceae; genus Butyricicoccus_A. The sequence goes on from CAKTAV010000010.1 coordinate 63,679, forward strand.
TGATATTGATAAAAAGCATATCATTCAGGTGGAAACGCCGCTGGATTTATCGTTTGGCTTCCAGTTGCAAAACTATCTGCATGATAAGGCGGAGCTGTTCTATGAAAAGAGAAGCCCGCGCATGACGCCGGCGCTCAACCGTAAGGAAAGCATTTTGGATCAGGTTGCACGCAAGGACGTGCTGCTCAGCTATCCGTTTGAGAGTATGCGTCCATTCCTTCGCATGCTGCATGAGGCAGCAGAGGATGACAGCGTTGTTTCCATTAAGATGACATTATACCGTGTGGCGGAGCGAAGCAAGATTATCGATGCGCTGATTGAGGCGGCGGAAAACGGCAAGGAAGTTGTCGTGCTGGTAGAGCTGCGCGCGCGATTTGACGAGGCCAACAATATCGGCATGTCGCGCCGTCTGGAAGAGGCAGGCTGTCATGTGATTTACGGTCTTGGAAAATATAAGGTGCATTCCAAGCTATGCTTGATTACGCGGCATACGGAAAAGGGACTGGAATATATTACGCAGATTGGCACGGGCAATTACAACGAAAAGACTTCTCGTCTGTACACAGATCTGTCGCTGATGACCGGCAATCAGAGCATTGGTGCGGATGCCGCGAAGGTATTTCAGGCTCTTCTGCAAGAGGAAACGGTGGAGTATTCCGAGCATCTGCTGGTTGCGCCGCACTGCCTGCAAAACCGCGTGCTGGAGATGATGGACGAGCAGATTCAGAAGGCAGACAACGGAGAGACGGCATACATTGGCGTCAAGATCAATTCGCTGACCGATCGCACGATTATCGAAAAGCTGATTGAAGCGTCGCAGCATGGTGTAAAGATCGAATTGATTGTGCGAGGCATCTGCTGCCTGATACCGGGCATTGAAGGACAGACAGAAAATATCACGGTTGTCAGCGTGGTCGGACGGTTTTTGGAGCACTCGCGTATCTATCGTTTTGGCGTGGGCGAGGAGGAAAAGATGTATATTTCCTCGGCAGACTTCATGACGCGCAATACGCTGCGCCGCGTGGAGGTAGCTGCTCCGATCTATGATCCGGATGTGCGGGTACGTCTTCGCCATATTTTTGACACGGTCATGATGGATGACGAGAAGGGCAAGCAGCAGCTGAATACCTGCGAGTATGTGGACCGTCATTGCAATCCGGTTCCGCTGAATTCGCAAGAAGTATTCTACGAAGAAGCGTATCGTGCCGAGGCTGAGGCAGGAGCACAGTAAAAACAAAAGAACAGCGGCTGGGATCGCGTATAGATTCCAGCCGTTTGAACAAGCATTGTATAGAAAAAACACCGGAAAACAAAAGTTTTCCGGTGTTTTTTGGTGGAGATAAGCGGGATCGAACCGCTGACCTCTTGAATGCCATTCAAGCGCTCTCCCAGCTGAGCTATACCCCCAAATAGATGGTTGTTCAAATATATTGATTTAATAATATAACTTTATGCACATCAATAATTATCAATTATAATATAAAAGAAATCTTCTTGTTTGTCAAGTAATTCTTTTTTTCTGATGTCTCTTTCGTACCATGGAAAGCTGGAAGAGAAATACAGAGCATTGATGAAATGAGAAAAATGAAATTTGCAGTTTAACGGAGGGTTTTGATTATGATATGATAGAGAAAAGGCAATGGGAGGAGAAAAGAATATGAAATATCAAGGAATTCGAATGACGATAAATGAATGCCGGGTCGGCACGCCGTTTCGATCGGCGGATGCGGTGCTGCTGATGGTGATGGAAGGAAATATTACCTGCCATTCAAATTGTGTGCAGAATCGCCTGCATGTGGGGGATTTTCTGTTTCTGCGCCCATTTGAGACGATAACCATTATGGAGGAGTCCAAGGGCACGACAATGTCGTTTCACTGGACGGAACAGTTTCTAAGAAAGCACGGTGCGTTGTCTGATATTCAACGGGTGAGCTGTTGCAGTTTGGAGTTGACGGGAAAGAGCAAGCTGGAAGTTCAGAATAAACTCTCGGAGCTGTTCTGGATGCTGAGTAAGCAAAATGTAGAGGATTCTTTGCTGATTCAGGGAATTGGTTTGACACTGCTCGGGCTGCTTCGGGAATATGGGGTGGAAGAATATGAAGACACGGATGTGAATTTGTTGGCTGATGTGCTTCGAGATATTCACCAGCATTGCGGAGAGGCGATTACAATCCAGCAGATTGCGCAGAATCACTATATTTCTGCGGGATATTTAACCAAACTATTTCGCCGACAGCTGGGGCGAACACCACTCAGTTATTTGAATGAACTACGAATGAAAAATGCGATGAATGCGCTGCTGTATACGCAGAACTCTGTGACAGAAATTGCACTGAACAATGGATTTTCCAATGCAACAGCCTTTATTGAAAAATTTAAGCAAGTGTATGGAACGACACCGAAAAAATATCGCGATGGACAGAAAAAAATAGAAGAACCGAGCGCGCCGCAGTATCAGCAGATGCTGGAGCAGGCGGCGTCTATGCTGGAACATCAATTCCAGATCCACAGTGTACTGCCAAAGCCGACGATGCATGTACAGCGGCCGGATAGTGTGGAGGCAGAGATCAGCTATCATGCAGGAAAAAACGAATTAAAACACAGCCGAAACTGGCAGAGCATGCTGAATATCGGCTGGGCAAAGGACGCTCTGTTGGAACCGATTCAAAAGCAGCTGATGCGGCTTCAATCACAGATTCCGCACAAGTATCTGCGATTTCATGGAATTTTTGATGAAGAGATGCGAATTTTTTCTGACAAAGAGGACGGCATGTATAATTTCCGTTATATTGACATGGTGTTTGATTTTATTTTAAATATTGGACTTTTGCCCTATGTCGAGCTGGGATTTCTGCCAAAAAAGATGGCAGAGGGGTATGAACAACAGTTTGCGGGACGCTGCTATGTTGGTATTCCGCACAATATGCAAAAATGGAATGAGCTGGTTGCAGAATTTATTCAGCACTGCATTATTCGCTATGGCAGGTCGTGCGTGCGAGAGTGGAAGTTTACCGTGATGGACGGTTTATACGAATACTATAGAGTGTTTACAATGGAAGAGTATGCAGAGTTTTTTTGCAATAATTATCGTCTGATAAAGCAATTTGATGAGGAAATTGCGGTTGGAGGTCCGGGACACGATTTGGACTTACTGGTGTCCAGCCGACGCGGTGAATTGGATAAGTTTCTGTCTATTTGCAAGAAAAACCACTGTGTACCAGATTTTATCTGTTTTCAGTACTTTCATAGCCGCTACAATGATGCGGAAAAAACAGAGCGAGTTACCATCGACCGATTTGAAACACATCAAAATATGCCGGTACAGTTGGATGAAAACCCAAACAGTATGCAGCTTCGATTGAATGAGCTGGAACAGGCGCTTCGTGAGAATGACATTTCAGATGTACCGTTGGTTTTACAGGCATGGAACGCAACGCTGTGGCAGCATGATTTGACGAGTGATACCTGCTATAAGGCGGCATTCTTAGCAAAGAATATCTTGGAAAATCAGTCGAGGCTGGAGATGATGGGGTATTGGACGGCATCGGATTTGTTTGATGACCATGACCCGGAGCATGCACTGTACTATGGCGGATATGGACTGTTTACCTATACGGGCATTCCGAAAGCGGGATATTATGCGCTGGATTTATTGGCGCAGCTGGACGGAACGATAGCGGCACAAGGACGCGGGTATTATGTGACGAGAACTGAAGAAGAAATTCAAATTTTGTTGTATCACTATACTCATTTTGACCGGATGTATTTGGAACACTACAGCTTTACTGAGGATCGCTATGGCGTTTTTATGGATGAAAATGCGCTACAATTTACGATCCGATTGAAAGATATTCCGGCGGCATATTATACCATGGAATCCTATCAGATTTCCAAAGAGGGAGGCAGCTCCTATGACGCATGGGTTCGAATGGGAAGCCCCATGACGTTACACTCCTTCCAACAGGATTACTTGGAAAAAGTGTCTGTGCCGGTCTATCAAACCAGCACGGAATATCTTGAGGGAGCATATTTGGTGTCAGCAACATTGATGCCGCACGAGGTTCAGCTGATTGCGATTCGACAGACATATTAAATATAGAATATAAAATATCTGTTTCTTGTTCTTTTGGAGAAAGAAATATGGATACGGCAAATGAAATAGATAAAAATCATATATTTTATCCTGATAGACGGATGATTTCCGGATACCCGCTCTACCTCTTCTGTGTGATAATAGGAGCATAAAATACGGGCCCAAGAAAAGCAGGAGGTAAGTATGGAAAAAGAAAGAAACTCCGCTTTGCAAAAGATGAGCGGAATATCATGGAGAGAAAAAATCTCCTTTTGCCTGGGCGATCCAGGACTGACACTGGTTTACGCATTAACCACCGGCTTGCTGATTTATTTCTATACGAATGTTATTGGTATCTCGGCCGGCATTGTTGGCACGATTATGTTGGCATCCCGTCTGTTTGACGGCGTGACGGACTTAATCATGGGCTTTATCATTGACAACACGAAGTCAAAATACGGCAAGTGCCGTCCGTGGATTCTGCGGTTGACCATTCCGTATGGTATCGCGGCAGTTCTGCTGATGACGGTACCGCACAGCTCGGTTACGGTGCAGGCAATCTATATTTTTGTTACCTATAATCTGATGAACTCGGTTTTGTACACCGGCATCGGTCTGCCGTATTCGACGCTGGGTTCGCTGATTTCGCGTGATCAGGACGAACGCACGGTTATCACGAATGTCCGCATGGCGTTTTCGACGATTGCCAGCCTGGTTATCACGGCGCTGACTCTGCCGCTGATCAACCGCCTTGGCGGCGATCAGAAAGCATGGATTATGGTGACGGCGGCGTACTCTGTCGTTGCAATGCTTCTGCTGTTCAACTGCTTCTATCAGACGAAAGAGCGCGTACAGGTTGCACAGCAAGAGCAGGAAAAGCTTCCGATTATGACTGGCCTGAAGGCACTGGTACAGAATAAATATTTCTTTTTCTCGCTGACCATGCTGATTGTGTTTACGGCGTATCAGATTCTGATCAGCACGGATTTGGCGTATTACTGCCAGTATGTGCTGGGTAATAATGAGCTGATGAGCCCGCTGTCGATGGCAGAGAAAATTCCGCAGCTACTGTGCATTCTTTGTCTGCCGTTTATGGTTAAAAAGTTCCGCAAGCGTGAGATGATTCTGGTTGGCTCGGCGATTGGTCTGGTTGGCTCGCTGGTTACCCTGTCGCATCCGGAAAGCATGACGGTTCTGATGATCGGTTCTGCACTGCGCGGTATTGGCATTGGTCCGTACTATGGAGTGTGCTTTGCACTGATGGCAGACGCCGTTGAATATGGCGACTGGAAGACCGGTATCCGTATTGAGGGTCTGCTGTTCTCAGCAACCACGGTGGCACAGAAGTTTGGCTCCGGTATTACGAGTGCTGTTATTGGCTGGGCATTTGCGGCAGCTGGATTTGATGGCACTTTGGCGGTACAGACGGCAAGTGCTGTTGCAACGATTAAGGGTGCGTTCCTGTATGTTCCGATTGTCATTTGGGTTCTCTTCTTAGTACTGATGGCGATTTATAAGCTGGATAAGATGTATCCGCAGATTATTAAGGAACTGAATGAGCGCGAAGCAAAGAGAGCGCAGGCAAACGAGCAGTAAAGGAGCAGCAAATTATGAAGAAAGTGATTCATCCAGGGCGCGACGAAGATATGATCGTTCTGGCGTCCGAGATTGTATATGGACAGGCGGATGCGTGGTGCAACGCGGCATATCGTCCGCTGCGCATGAGCATGATGCGACCGCGGCGGTGGACAGAGCGAGACAATTATAAGGAACTGCCGGTGCTGATTTATTTGTGCGGCGGAGGCTGGGCGAAGGTAGACCGTAATGTGTGGATGCCGGAGCTGGTATATTACGCAAAGCATGGTTTCTGTGTTGTCAGCATCGAGTACAGCACAAGCAATGTGGCGTCTTTCCCGACGCCGATTGAGGAAATCAAGCTGGCCATTCGCTATCTGCGCGCCAATGCGAAGAAGTTCGGCATTATTCCGGACAAGATTGCGGTTATGGGCGAGTCCGCCGGTGGATATTTTGCGAATATGATCGGCGTGACTGGTGAAACGCGGGAATTTGATGTCGGTGACTATCTGGATCAGTCCAGCGCAGTCCAGGCGGCGATTCCGTATTATGGAACAACGGGACTGGTTGATATGAATCCAAATCCATCGGCTGCTGTAGAAGATGAATTTGGCTTTATTCCGCCGAATCTTCAGGCGTTGGGCAAGGATCCGGAAAAACATCCGGAGATTGTCAAAGCTGCTGATGCGCGAACCTATATTACGGAAAATACACCGCCATTCCTGATTATGCATGGTGACGAAGATACCATGGTCAACATCATTAATAGCGAGTGCATGTATGAGTGCTTGCAGGAGCATAGCGTTGACGCCGACTTTTATATCTTTGAAGGCGCAGAGCACGGGGATATTCCCTTTATTCAGACGAGTGTGAAGGAAATTATTTTGGATTTCCTAAAGAAAGCACTAAAGGTATAACCGATTGCAAGAATCGTGTCATACATAGGACTCATTCTCTTTCCCCTTCCGAAAGCGGTCCTTTCGACCGTTGGATCGCTTTGGAATAGCAAAAGCCACCCATTTGGGTGGTTTTTACGATGGAAAAAGTTTACTTTTCAAATGCTTCCGGATGCGATTTAAAGTACTGAATCATGTCATAAGTTAGGGTATACTCGTCATTATCGACGGGAATTTCGTCGCGGGAATACCACTGCGCCATGGACAGCTCTTCGCGGTCGAGTTGAATGGTGTCCGGCCCGTCCAGCTCACAGAAGAAGCCGAGCGATAGGTTGCCGTCCAATCCCCACGGCTGGCTCTTGTAGTAGCGCACATTGCGCACGGAGAGACCGACTTCTTCCATGACCTCACGCACGACAGATTCCTCCGGTGTCTCACCGATTTCGACGAAGCCCGCCAACAGAGCAAAGCCTGTGTAGCTGCGCCCGGCATATTTGGACATCAGGATGCTGTCGCCCTTGGTCACGCCGATGATGACAGCCGGTGAAATCTTTGGGAAGAATAGGTTGCCGCAGGATGAGCAGCGCAGCATGCGCAGCTTAGTGTCGTGCGTCAGCGGCTGACCGCAGTGTCCGCAGAATCGGACGCTCTCATACCAAACATACAGATGCCATGCCGTCAGAATGACGAAATAAGAGAGCTTTGAGGCAGAGGTGCGTACCTGACGCATATCCGAGACAAACAGTCCGTGAAATCCATCCAGCGAGAACGACTCCGGTTTGTCCCACAGCAGATAATAGCCAGTATCATCGATTGTAAACAGAAAGCGCAGTGTTTCCGGTACAGCCTGATCGGAAATCTGCTGATACTGCGGGAGAACCAGATCGTCGCCGAGCTCGCCCTGTACCAGAACCTGCTTATCAGCAAAGATGACAACACGATCGGTCGGCTGAACCGCGCGCGGTTGGAATTGATTGTTCAAATGATGAGGGAATATTTCATGTACCATGATACGACCTCCAAATGTGTTCTGCGTCCAGTATACTCGCTTTTTCTGAATTCAGCAAGAAGGGAGATGTTCTATGGTAAGGCGCAGAAGCTCCTTTTGTACGTCGGGCGCGGTAAACGAATGCCACGCGACAGAGAGATGGCGTTCGGGAGAAAACAGCAGCATTTGTCCATTCATGCCACGCTTGCCGTAGCAGTCGGTTTCCTTGAACGGTGCCCATTCATAGCGGTTTTTCACCGCGTGAGAGACGAAATCGGGGGATAGAATTTGATGGTTGTTCCACTGTCCGCCGCTTGCATAGAGATAACCGAGCTTTACGACATCCTCCGTGCGAAGATACAGGCCGGTTGCGCCGATGGCATAGCCATGGGGACATTTGCTCCATGCGGCTTCCTGTACATGTAGCGGATAAAACAGATGACGCCATAAAAAAGTATCCAGCGCCTCGCCGGTCTTTTGGGTGACAACACGGCTGAGCAGATAATAAGCGGCGTCCGAATAGGTGCGCTGTGTTCCGGGCGCAAACGGAAGGCGTAGGGAGAACACCAGACGGAGAAAATTGTCGGAGGGATACAAAAAAATATCCTCGGTGTCGATATCCAAATAGCCCTCGTCCAAACCCATGCGGTGGCGCACGACGTGGTCAATGGTGACGGCATTCCAGTGCGGATCGGCGTGGGCGGGGAGAGCATCGGGAAAGAGATCGACAATGCGCTCGTTCCAGTCGAGCAGGCCCTGATCATATAACAGCCCGAGCGCCGTTAGTGTAAACAGCTTGGCGACGGAATAGCAATTGCAGCAGGCGGGTGCTTGCACAGGATGAATGGTTTGGCAGGCTCTATTGCCGTCCATGACGGAATATCCGAAGAGATTCCAGTGATTTTGCTCCGCTGCTGCGGCAATTTGATGTAAAAGATGCTCCATAGAACCTCCATGCTTCGATGATTGGTATGCTGTTATTATACAGGAAGGGAATCCGTGAGGGAAGAGGCCGGATGGTCACAATTTGTTTATTCTTTTTTCACGGTTTCTTTCGTTTTTTGACGAACGGTGTTCACATTCAGGCGGTATGATAAGACCATCAAAAGGGGATAACAAACCGACATCCCTTTTGATGATTGTTTCATATTTGTTTCATTTCTTTCCTTTCTTAAAAAAGCGGACGTGCGACGGCGCGTCCGCTTTTTTTGTACATGAACAGCTCAAAAGGACGACGAAATCCCACAAAATCAAAAAAGAAACGCCTGTGCAATGCGAAACAACGGTATAGTATCTTGACAATATACTATGCATAATGTATAGTTTTTTATAGAGGAAACTCAAAAATTTTGACGCCGGAAAAATGGCGGAGAAAGGAAAATGAAATGGGAAATTACACACGAAAGGGTGCGCTGCTTCTGTCGCTGGTGATGGCGATGAGCTCGGTGAGCATCGCTGCGACGGCAGTGGATGTCACGGCAGAGGACGAAGCGGCTGCGGTTGTTGCGACGCAGAGCGCAGACAATGCAGTTTCGGTGCAGAGTGATGATCCGGAAACCATTAACATCACGGATGACGATGGCTATGTATGGAACGGATATTACAACGATGACGGAACCATTACCATCACGGGTACACAGCAGCTGTGGGGCAATGCGTATACCGACAAGGGAAGCGAGAGCAGCAAGGATGCGCTGATCATTCCGGAGAGCATTGGCGGAAAAACGGTTACCGGAATTAACAGCTACATGACCACTCGCCGCTTTGACACGGGGTTCAATGACAATGTGATTCGTAAGATTGTTCTTCCGAAAACGGTCACGACGATTGATTGCTACTCGGTATGGAGTGGAACGGACACTGGTCTGTTTGGACGGTTCAGCAATCTGGAAGAGCTGGATCTGGGTGGTGCAAGTGCGGATGCCACGGATCTGTTTGGTCATGCGGGAACAGAAGTAGACGCGGTTCCGCTGAAGAAGCTGACGATGACTCATGTAAGCTGGGATAGTGACAATGAACGGCAGATGGCAATTCGGAAGGGAATTGAAACGATCTCGATTAGAGAAGATGATTATGTAGAGATTTGGAATTATCCCAATTTGCAGACGCTGAACCTGCCGGACGAGTATACCTGTTTGAGCTTGACCAATCTGCCAAATCTGACGACGGTAAATTCGCCGAACAAGAACATTGAAGACGCTTATATTGCACAGTTGCGCGACTGCCCGAAGGTAAACATTACGAAGGCAACCGTTCCTGTGTATGAGGTAGCGACTTCTGAACAGACCAAGATGTTTGCCAATTCGCCGGTGGAAGAGGTCACGCTGGATTTTCAGAATCAGCAGTATTATCAGATCTCCAAGGCGATTTTCTGCGGAGCGAGCAAGCTGAAGGCCATTCATGTCAAAAACCAGTATGACATGGCACGGAAGTTTTACACGGATGATGGTGTTCTTTACTGGAAAAATAAAGATGACAAATACAATGACAATGACTTGTTTTTCTATCCGGCGGCAAAGAATCCGGGCGGAACGTATTTTGTGCCGGAAAACTTGACCTGCATGTATGTTTTTGCGTTCTACGGCAGCCAGCTGAATAAGGTGTATCTTCCGGAAAATCTTCCGCCATCGTATCCGTCGTATTACTACTGGGATGAGGAGTCTTTCAACAACTGGTATCGCGAGGAGGATTTCCCAGAGCTGAAGGGGAAGGAGGATTTTTATATTGGCGATTTGAGCGGCAATATCACGTTCTCTGCCGTGGTTGGCACCCAGGGATGCTACTGGCCGGATAGTTTGACGGAGCGAGATATCCCGGAGTCCCGTCAGGAGCTTCGTCAGGGATCGACGTATAAGCTGAGCTATAACCTTAAGGGCGGCACGAATAATCCGAACAATCCGACCTCCTATGTCGTCGGTTCGGAACCGATTGAACTGGAGCCGGCATACCGCGCGGGATATACGTTTGATGGCTGGAAGGATGAGGACGGTTGTTGGATATATAGAACTCCGAGCAAACCGGATGGCTTTACTGCAGAAAAAACGCATCGCTTTGAAGATCGAACCTTAACGGCACAGTGGAAAAAGATCAACAAGATGCAGATTGACGGCTCGTCTAAGACGATTGCCGCCGGTAAAAAGATCAGCTTGGATGTCGAAAGCTCAAACAACTGGGTGGAAAATTCACAGCTAAAGTGGAGCACCAGCAACAAGAAGGTGGCAACGGTAAATGCCGACGGCGTGGTAACATTCGCGAAGAACGCGGGCGGCAAGTCGGTTACGGTTACTGCAAAGCTCCGCACCAACAGCAAGGTGAAGGCGACCTACAAGATCAAGTGCGTAAAGTATGCGGTCACCAAGGTAACGATTACCGGCAAAAAGACCACGATGCACGAGGATGAGACCCAGAGGCTGACGGCGAAGGTAAGCGGCAAGAAGGGCGCATATAAGGCACTCGAATGGAGCAGCAGCAATTCGAGCCGTGTAAGCGTCAATTCGAAGGGCAAGGTAACCGTAAACTATGCGTTGGACGAACCGTATACGGTCACGATTACCGCAACTGCAAAGGACGGAAGCGGCAAAAAGGGAACGTATAAGATTCGGGTAGTAGAATAAGATTCGGATCAAGTAAATACATGGATGAGAGATTGCTCTCCTATGGAAAGAGGCGCACCGTCGTTAGATGGTGCGCCTGTTTGCGTCTGGGGCATGTATAGTCTGTCTGGGGTAGTGTTAGGGGTAAATCCTCTAGCGCTACTTTGCCTTTGAAACAAATTACAGTGTAAAATGCCCTAAAAACGCAAAATACCCGCCAGAATTAAAACTTCTGACGGGTATTGCTTTGGTGCGAGTGGTGATACAGAACTTTTTGAAAAAGCCAGTAATATCAACGGTTTTCAAGGCGGACGAGTAGCAAATAACTTGTATATATCCCCTTTTCGGGCGACTGTTTTTCAGACAGCCGCCCTTTTTCTATACCTAAATTCAAGTGTTGTGATTAGGGTGCGAAAGCCTCTGTTTTTTCCTCTCTGACCGCCGCAAGCAGGCGGGCATGGATGTTTTCCTATGGATCACATCCGAGAGGCAAACCGGAGGCTTTTTTCATCGAAATCAACACTTTTCATTTTCAGAGGAAGGAGGTGCGAAGATGGCTGTATTCCGTATCGAAAAGACCAGAGATTACACGGTCATGTCCAACTACCATCTGCGGGATATGTCGCTGTCGCTGAAAGCGAAAGGACTTTTATCTCTCATGCTGTCCCTGCCGGAGAATTGGGACTACACCATGAAGGGCCTTGCCTGTATCTGCAAGGACGGCATTGACAGCATCAGCGGCGGCATCCGGGAGTTGGAGGCGCACGGTTATCTCGTCCGAGCGCGTGTCCGCAGCGCAAACGGGCAGCTCGGCTCTATCGAATATACCATTCTGGAACAGCCTAAAACGCCATCACCTACACAGGAAAAACCTATACGGGAAAATCCCGTACAGGCAAATCCAATGTTGGACGCTCCAATTCAGGAGAACCCCGCCCAATTAAATAAAGAAGAATCAAGTAACTATCCATCAAAGACAGATTTATCAATTACGGAAGAATCAAGTCCTATCCTATCAAGTCCCACAGCCCCCAGGGAGCGGACCGGACAGGACGGGATGCGAAAGCGGGAAAGCTATCGGGCATTGATCTTGGAGAACATCGAATATGACGTTCTCTCGCAGAACGTGCAGTTGGACAAAGACCGGCTGGACGAGCTGGTGGAGCTCATGGTGGATACCGTCGGCTCCAACCGTGAAATGATCCGTGTCGCCGGAGACGATTACCCGGCGGAGGTCGTCCGGTCACGGTTCCTGAAGCTGAACGCCTCGCACATCGAGTATGTCCTTGACCGGATGCGGGAAAACACCACCTATGTCCGCAATATCAAGAAGTATCTGCTGGCGGCGCTGTATAACGCCCCGGTCACAATGGATAGCTATTACACATCCCTTGTCAGCCATGATCTGTACGGCAGCGGAGATCGGAGGTGAACGCCTTGCAGGAAGAAATCACGCAGAAAACCCTCGCGCTTTGTGTGGAGGCCAGCAAAATGACCGCCCAGCTCTTGCAGCAAGCCATGAAGAAGGTGCTGGCAGATATGGAGAAGCACAAGAAAAATCCCCCACTCCGGCACGGCAAGCAGACGCTCCGGCAGCTTATGAAGCACAACACCGGCGTTTCCAACATCGAGATCACGGATCAGAATATCCGGGCCTTTTCTTCCACGGCGAAGAAGTACGGCCTGGATTTTGCGTTGAAGAAGGACACTTCCGGCGAGCATACCCGTTACCTGGTGTTCTTCAAGGGCCGGGACGCCGATGTGATTACAGCGGCCTTCCGGGAGTTTTCCGCTAAAAACCTGAGCCGCGAGAAAGCCCCTTCCATCCGGCGCAAGCTGGAAAAGGCGCAGGAGCAGTCCAAAACGCAGCACAAGGAGCAGGAGCGCGGCGAAAAGGTCAAGACCAGAGAACGGAGCGTGGAACGATGAAGGATAAGCTCAGAAAATATCTTTTGCCGAACCTGCCGTATCTGTTCTTTGTGTATCTCTTTGATAAGCTCTGCCAGGCGGTGCGGCTGGCGCCGGGGCTTGACGCCTCGGAAAAGCTGCTGCATATCGGTCAGGGCTTTCAGACGGCCTTTGCCAGCTCCGCGCCCAGCTTTCACGCGCTGGATATCTGCATCGGCATCCTCGGTGCAGTCCTCGTCCGGCTGGCGGTGTATGTCAAGGGCAAGAACGCGAAGAAATACCGCAAGGGTATCGAATACGGCTCTGCCCGCTGGGGCACGGCGGCGGATATCGCGCCCTACATAGACCCCGTTCCCGATTGGAACATCCCTCTGACCAGGACGGAAAGCCTTACCATGACCAGCCGACCGAAGCAGCCAAAGTATGCGAGAAACAAAAATATTCTCGTCATCGGCGGCTCCGGCAGCGGCAAGACGCGGTTTTTTGTCAAACCGTCGATTATGCAGATGCACAGCTCCTATGTCATCACCGACCCCAAAGGGCAGCTTTTGAAGGAAACAGGGAAAATGCTCCTGCACGGCGCGCCGAAGCTGGACGAAAACGGAAAGCCGGTGCGGGACGGTCACGGCAAGGTCATCTATGAGCCATACCGCATCAAGGTCCTGAACACCATCAATTTTTCCAAAAGCATGAAATATAACCCGCTGGCCTATGTGCGCTCCGAGAAGGATATCCTCAAACTGGTCAATGTCATCATTGCCAACACGAAGGGCGACGGCGAAAAATCCTCCGAAGATTTTTGGGTCAAAGCCGAGCGGCTTTTATACTGCGCCCTGATCGGCTACATCTGGTATGAGGCGGAGCCGGAGGAACGGAACTTCATCACGCTTCTGGACCTGCTGAACGCCTGTGAAGCCAGAGAGGACGACGAGACTTATAAAAGCCCCGTGGATATCCTTTTCGACGATCTGGCAAAAAAGCAGCCGGAGCACTTTGCTGTCAAGCAATATGTCAAATTCAAAATGGCGGCGGGCAAAACACTCAAAAGCATTTTGGTGAGCTGCGGCGCCCGCCTCGCCCCCTTCGATATCAAGGAGCTGCGGGACATTATGACGGAGGATGAATTGGAGCTGGACACGATGGGCGACCGGAAAACGGCGCTGTTCCTCATTATGAGCGATACGGATACCACCTTCAATTTCGTCATTGCCATGCTGCAAAGCCAGCTTTTCAACCTGCTCTGCGACAAGGCGGATGATCTCTATAACGGGCGGCTGCCTGTCCATGTGCGGTGCCTTCTGGACGAGTTTGCCAACATCGGCCAGATACCAAACTTTGACAAGCTGATCGCCACCATCCGAAGCCGTGAGATATCGGCTTCTATTATTTTGCAGTCGCAAAGTCAGTTAAAGACCATCTACAAGGACGCGGCAGATACCATTGTCGGCAACTGCGACGTCACCTTGTTTTTGGGAGGCAAGGAGAAGTCCACGCTGAAAGAGATCTCGGAGCTGCTGGGCAAAGAGACCATCGACAGCCTGAGCCAGTCCGAAAATCGCGGCGCGCAGACCTCTCACGGCCTCAGTTATCAGAAATTGGGAAAGGAGTTGATGACTCAGGACGAAATAGCAGTCATGGACGGCGGCAAGTGTATTTTGCAGCTTCGGGGCGTGCGCCCGTTTTTCAGCGACAAGTTTGATATCACGAAGCATCCCCGCTACCAATACCTGTCCGACGCCGACAAGAAGAACGTCTTTGACGTAGAACGGTACATGAAACGCAGACCGGCCATTGTGAAGCCGGACGAGCCTTTCGATATGTACGAATTGAACGCATCCGATCTGGAACCCGACAACAACAATTCTACAAAACGAAAGGAAATATGATTTATGGAGTTCTTCAACAGTGCCATCGACGTATTGCAGACCCTGGTCATCGCCCTGGGCGGCGGCCTTTGCG
>CAKTAV010000011.1 GCA_934532985.1 uncultured Butyricicoccus sp.
GCTTTATTATTTTATCAGATTCAAACCAGCTTGTCAAGAACTTTTTTCGTCTTTTTTCAAACTTTTCGAATCCGTACTGATGATCTCTCATCAGCAACTCATTTAGAATATCACATTCAATCGCTTTTGTCAACAACTTTTTTCATCTTTTTTCGATGTGTCGTCTTCCACAATTGATGTCATCTTTTCTCAAGAGTATTTCAATGATACCACTCGATTTTTCATTTGTCAACGTTTTTTCTCATTTTTTTAATTTTTTTGACGTTTTTCTCATTTTTTAATTCTTTTGACCTTTTTCCCCCTCTATGTTATAATATTTTATTATTGTATTCTAATAATGGAGAAAGGTTCGTGTGCATTTATGTTTAACTATACCTACGAAGCACTGGCTGCACTAGAAAAGTCTCTCGTATTTGATTCGTTTTCTCGCGCAAATGCTGCAACGCTCGGTGCTTTGTTAGATGAAGAAGCAAAAAAGAACGGCTATCCAGTCGCTTTCGAGATCGTAATCAATGGTCTTGTCGTCTTTCGCTATTTTCAGGATGGTTGTCCTGC
The DNA here is from genome assembly GCA_934532985.1 of uncultured Butyricicoccus sp. Lineage (GTDB taxonomy): Bacteria > Bacillota > Clostridia > Oscillospirales > Butyricicoccaceae > Butyricicoccus_A. The sequence goes on from CAKTAV010000011.1 coordinate 556, forward strand.
CGAAAGCAACAACTGGCTCATGCGCAAGCGCCGTGTGATTGAATCTCAGCAAATGTCCTCTCTTCGTTTCGGTAAGCTGCTGGAACTGCGCGGTCAAACATTGGAGGATAATCTGATGAACCCGCAGGAATATGCACCGGGCGGCGGCGGAATGCCGATTATTCTCCGCGGCACCGGCGTCATCGGCTCGGTCTGTGTCTCCGGCTGCCCCGATCATCTCCGCGATCAGGATATTGTCGTCAAAGCAATGCTTCGTCTATTAGACTATAAATCTTAAAATCACAAGAAGGGTTTTATTATGCCAATTAAAATCGAAAACAGTTTACCGGCTTTTGCCGTTTTGGAAAGCGAGAATATCTTCGTCATGACGCAGGATCGCGCCTCGACGCAGGATATTCGCCCCCTGAAAATCGGCATCTTAAACCTGATGCCAACGAAAATTGTCACGGAGACCCAGCTTTTGCGCTGCCTCTCCAACACGCCGCTTCAGATTGAGGTTGACCTGATTATTACCGCATCTCATGTCGCCAAGAACACGCCGGAAGATCATCTGCTCAAGTTCTATCAGACCTTTGAGCAAGTAAAGGATAATTACTATGACGGTTTCATTATCACCGGTGCGCCGATCGAAAAGCTCGACTTTGAAGATGTCGATTATTGGCCGGAAATGGTAGAAATCATGGAATGGACCAAAACCCATGTCCACTCTACTCTTCACATCTGCTGGGGTGCGCAGGCTGGTCTATACTATCATTATGGTATTCAAAAGTATATGCTCGACAAAAAGCTCGCCGGTATCTATAAACATCATATTATGCAAAACCATATGAATGAGAGCTTGCTCCGCGGCTTTGACGATGTATTCAAGGCACCGCATTCCCGCTACACCGGTATTCGCTCCGAGGATATCATGCACCATCCGGAGCTGACGCTTCTTGCCGAATCCTACGAAGCCGGCCCTTATCTCATCACAGCCAAAAACGGCCGCCAGCTATTTGTCACCGGTCATAGCGAGTATGACAAAGATACCCTGGCAAAGGAATATTTCCGCGATGTGCGCCGCGGTCTGAATCCGGATGTACCGGAAAACTATTTCGAGGGCAACGATCCGCATAATGAGCCGCGCCTCAATTGGAAGTCGCACTCCACTCTCTTATTCACTAACTGGCTGAACTATTATGTCTACCAGTCCACCCCGTATGATATTCATACCTTAAAGTAAAGATAATAATCAAATAGCGCAAAAAAGAGGCCTCCCATCGCGGGAGGCTTCTCTTATTTTTCCCCTTACTTATCAGCAAGAATCTCTTCTTTTCTTTCCAGCAGTTCATTGCTGAAAATCATCTGCTCTGCCTTCTCAAAACCAATGCGATCTACGGTGTCCGCAAAACGCTCTCCCGGAAGTCCCTCGGAACGGAACAGCAGGATGACCTTTTCAACAACGTCCATCAGCTCTTCCTTGTCCGTGATGACCTTGGACAACGGGCGTCCGTGCGAAACGCGCTTGCCCCAGCGTCCGCCGATGTATACATGCCAGCCGGAAATGCCCTCATCGTTGCAGTGGAACGGACACTTGCCGACACATCTGCCGCAGGTCAGACACGCATTCGGATCAATGGTCAGCTTGCCGTCCACAACCTTTGCTGCGTGAACCGGACAGGTGCTCTCGATCATGCACTTCGCGCAGCCATGGCACTTATCCGCCTGGAACTGAGGAATTTTCGCGCCAACAATGCCGAGATCATTCAGATTCGGCTTAACACAGTTATTTGGACATCCGCCGGTTGCAATCTTAAACTTGTGCGGCAACGCCACATTACGGTAACCCAGATAAAACCGCTCGTGAATTTCCCGGCTCAGCTCATACGGGTTGTACAGTCCGTACTGGCAGGTTGCACCCTTACAGGAAACCACCGGTCGCAGCTTATTGCCCGTGCCGCCGGTCTGTAAGCCCGCCTTGGCAATGTACTGCTGAAACGCCTCAATATCCTTGTAATCAATACCGGATACTTCAACCGACAGACGGGTGGTGAACATCATAAAGCCGTCGCCGAATTTCTCAGCCGCCTCCTCCAGCACCTTCATCTGCTCGACCGAAACGCGTCCATTTACCGTTACAACACGCGCATTGAACTTATTCGTTCCACGATGCTGCAGAAAGCCCATACCCTTGACTCGCTTGATGTCTGCGGCGGACACAGTACATACTTCTGTTTCTTGACTCATTGGAATGCCTCCTCATCTATGTCTTATCTTTTTTCGTCATTACTCCATCTTTTTTGATAGTATACCACACCAAAACATCCATGTATATAGTTCTACTTATATATTTTTATCTTCATATAGATATTTATATATGTTCTTTATAAGTTATTACCTTTTACCTATTCATGTGCTGTGTTATCAACGCGCTCTATTTTTGCGATGCGCCTTAGGTAATCACGAAACCTCCATTGACGCCAAGAACCTGTCCCGTAATAAATTGTGCCTGTTCTGCGGCCAAAAACAGTATCGTGTCGGCGACCTCTTCCGGCTGCCCGATGCGCTCCAGCGGTGTTTCCTCTGCCAGCTCACGCATCACCGCTTCCCCGTGCATAGCGTTCATCTCGGTATCAATCACCCCCGGACACACGCAGTTCACGCGGATGCCCGATAAGCCTAGCTCCTTTGCCAGTGCTTTCGTCATGCCGATCACGGCCGCTTTCGATGCCGAATAATGCACCTCACACGACGCGCCAACCTGTCCCCACATCGAGGAAACCGTGACAATCGACCCCGAACCGCGCGAAATCATGGATGGCAGCGCCTCCTGAATCACGCGATACATTCCGCCGACATTCACCGAGAACATGTTCTCCCAATCCTCTTCCGTAATATCCGTAAACAGCTTTTGCTGCGCGATACCGGCATTGCACACCAGCACATCCGGCGCGCCAAAGTGTGCTTCCGCCAGCCGTACCATTCGGTGAATCGCCGCGCGGTCGGACATGTCCGCCTGCACCGTCAGGCACTCGCCTCCCCGCTCTGCAATCTCCCGCGCCAGCTCCCGTGCCTGCTGCTCGGCGTGAGAATATCCCGCTGTCACCGCATAGCCCATTTGGGCAAACTGCAGAGCGCACGCACGCCCAATACCGCGTGACGCCCCGGTAATCAACACCGATCGCCTCATGTTTTCTCCCTTCTTGCAGAAAAGGACGGCATTCCAAAGAATACCGCCTCTTTTTCATCCTTTGTTTTGTTAAATCGAAATGGTCAGCGCCACATCATATAGCTCCTGATTCAGATCCTTTGTCATCGACAGACCTTCCTCAATATCATAATCCATAATCGCATTGTTGTGCGAACAGACAACACGGTTGGTTGCGCCCTCCATCAAGATCTTAACGGCATGATAGCCCATACGGGTTGCCATAACACGGTCGCGAACCGTCGGAGAGCCACCGCGCTGTACATGTCCCAAGACCGTAACGCGCGCATCAATGCCGGTTGCCACATGAATGCGGTCGGCAACATCCTGCGCATGACCAACGCCCTCTGCGACAATGACGATGTGGTGATTTCTGCCACGGATACGGTTCGCACGCATTTTCTCGACGATCATCGCGTCGAAATCCAGCTCGCGCTCCGGCAGCAGAATCGCCGTTGCACCGCAGGCAATGCCAACCTCCAATGCCAGATGGCCCGCGCGGCGTCCCATTACCTCAACAACCGAGCAGCGTTCGTGCGACTGCATCGTGTCGCGCAGACGGTCAATGGATTCAATCGCCGTATTGCACGCCGTATCAAAGCCAATTGTGTAATCCGAGCAGACAATATCGTTATCAATCGTGCCCGGGATGCCGATCGCCGGCACACCCAGACGCGACAGCGCCTGCGCACCGCGGAAGCTGCCGTCGCCGCCGCACACAACCAGACCGTCCAAGCCCATGTAGTGCGCATTGTTCGCCGCCTGCTGCAAGCCTTCCTCCGTCAGCATTTCCATGCAGCGCGCCGTGTACAGCATCGTGCCGCCGCGCGCGATAATGCCGTCTACGCTTCGTGCGTTCAGATCAACGACATCGCCCTTGACCAGACCGCTGTAGCCGCGCCGAATGCCCAGACACGCAATGCCATAGGCCGCCGATGTACGAACGACGCTGCGGATAACGGCATTCATGCCCGGCGCGTCGCCGCCGCTTGTCAGAATGCCAATTCGACGAATCTGCTTTTCTGTGTTTTCCATGTCCAAACCCCTTCCGATCCGTTCACAGCAAATTGTTGTGTTTCAAACCAATGTGTTCTTTTTTCCTCAAGGCACAGTCCAACTGCCTTGAACTCATTTTATTATAACATTCTCTTCGCCCAGAATAAACTTGATTTTATCAAATAACTGCAAATTATTGTAGGTCCACAGATTTCGCGGCGCCATCCAACGCTTGCGTGACGCGGCGTCGCACAAAATGACTGGCAGATCGCCGCAGTTTTCACTCAGCATTGGCTTGACCTGCTCCAGCTTGGGATCTTCCAATCCGTTCACCCGCAGATATAGCCGATGGCGGCACGGCTGTCCCTCCGCCTGCGGCGCACGCGGCGCTTCGTTTCCTCGCGTCGGGTTGTCTCTGCGGCGGGAGCTTTGGTTTCTTCCGCCGTGCAGCTCCGCCTTTGCCTGCTCCAGATACTCTTCTTCCAGCGGAAACATCGCCGACACGATAATCTTTGGCGCTTCGTCCTCGCGCGCGTCAATCCGTCCGACGATCAGCACCGCGCGATCCTCCTTCAGGCAGTCACCCGCCTGATTCATCGCCGAGGAGAACACAATCAGCTCCGCCGATCCGCTCAAATCCTCCGCCGTCACATACGCCATCATGGAATTGTTCTTCGTCGTCTTGAGCCGCACCGAGGTAATCACTCCGCACAGCAGAACATTCATGCCGTCCTGATACACCGGCTGCTCCGCCTCGGGCGACAAATCCTCTTCAATACGGCGAATCTGCGCGCAGTCCGCCTTGACAATCAGCTCCTTATAATCGTCCATCGGGTGTCCCGACAGATACAGCCCCGTCGTCTCCTTTTCCATGGAGAGAATATCCCGCTGGCTCAGCGGCGGGAGCTTTGGCAGCGCAATGCGCTCCTGCGGCCCCTGCTCCTCCGACATGCCGAACAGATCCATCTGTCCTTCCAGATTGTGCCGACGCGTATTGGCAACCGAGGTCAGCACCGTGTCATATACCGCAAGCAGCTGGTTGCGCTGATAACCCATGGAATCAAACGCGCCCGCCTTAATCAGACCTTCCACCGCGCGCTTGTTCATGTCGTAGCCGTACATACGCTCACAGAAATCCTCAAACGAAAGGAATTTTCCGTTTTCCCGCCGCTCGGTCTCCAGCGATTTCAGCAGAGCACGTCCGACGTTGCGAATCGCCGCCAGTCCAAAGCGGATGCTTCCGTCCTCCGGATTGCTCGTAAAGCCCTCGCACGACTCGTTGACATCCGGCGGCAGCACCGCAATGCCCATGCTGCGGCACTCCAGGCTGTACTCCGACACCTTTCCCGCCGAATCCAGTATGCTGGTCAGCAGCGCCGCCATGTATTCGCTCGGATAATGGCACTTCATATACGCCGTCTGGAACGAAACCACCGCATACGACACCGCATGCGCCTTGTTAAAGGCATAGTTGGCAAAATCCATGATCTCATCAAAGATTTCTTCCGCCGTCCGCTCGTCCACGCCGCGCTTGATCGCACCGTCAATTCCCAGCTCTTCGTTGCCGTAGATAAAGTTCGTGCGCTCCTTCGCCAGCTCCTTCATCTTCTTTTTGGACATCGCACGGCGCACCATGTCTGCCTTGCCCAGCGAGTATCCCGCCAGCACACGGAATACTTCCATGACCTGTTCCTGATAGACCATGCAGCCATACGTGACGTCCAGAATGTCCTTGAGCAGCGGGTGCTTGTATTTTACCTGCGACGGGTCGTGCTTGCACGCGATATACCGCGGAATCGACTGCATCGGGCCCGGTCGATACAGCGCGACAACCGCCGTGATGTCTTCAATCGAGTGCGGCTTGAGTCCGGTTACTACACTCGTGATGCCCGCACTTTCCAGCTGAAACACGCCGCTTGTCTTTCCCTGCGACAGCATCTGATACGTCTCGTCGTCCTCCAGCGAGATCTCGTCCAGCTTGAACTCCGGATGCACCCGCTGTACCATGACCTCTGCATCGTGCAGCACCGTCAGGTTGCGCAGACCCAGAAAGTCCATCTTGAGCAAGCCCAGCTCTTCCAGCGTCGTCATGACAAACTGCGTGACCATGTTGCCGTCGTTTGCCGCCAGCGGAACATAGTGATCCACCGGCTCATTTGTAATAACCACACCCGCCGCATGTGTGGATGCGTGCCGCGGCATACCCTCCACCGCCCGTGCGGTGTCAATCAGCGTGTGCGCCACCTCGTCCTGCTCATACCGCTGCCGCAGCTGCTCCGACGAGGCCAGCGCCTTGTCAATTGTGATGTGCAGCTCCTGTGGAATCAGCTTGGCGATCACATCCACGTCGCCATACGGGATGTTCAGCGCGCGTCCCACATCGCGAATGGCATTACGCGCCGCCATCGTACCAAACGTAACAATCTGCGCCACATGATCCGCACCGTATTTCCGCGTGACATAGTCAATGACCTCTTGACGGCGTACATAGCAGAAATCCACGTCGATATCCGGCATACTGACGCGCTCCGGATTCAAAAATCGCTCGAAGTACAGCGAATACTTCAGCGGGTCAATCGTCGTGATGCCTAGACAATACGCGACAATGCTTCCCGCCGCCGAGCCGCGTCCCGGGCCGACCGGAATGCCGTGCGTCTTGGCGTAATGGATAAAGTCCCACACAATCAGGAAGTAATCCACAAAGCCCATCTGCGCAATCATATTCAGCTCATATTCCAGACGTTCGCGCTTGTCGTCCGCCTCCGCTCCGTACAATCGCTCCAGTCCCTCGGTGCACAGCTTGTGCAGATATTCCTGCGCCGTATAACCCTCCGGCACATCGTACACCGGCAGGTGATAGTGTCCGAACTCAAAGTCCACCTGACACTGATCCGCGATTTTCATCGTGTTTTCCAGCACTTCCGGATGATCTGGGAACAGCGACGCCATTTCTTCCTCGCTCTTGAGGTAGAATTCCTGCGTTTCAAATCGCATCCGATCCGGATCGTCCATCGTCCGTCCCATCTGGATACACATCAGCACATCCTGTAAATGGGCATCCTCTTTGGTCGTGTAATGCGCGTCATTGGTCAGCACCACCGGAATGCCCAGCTCCTCCGAGAGCTGAAAAATCTTCGGGTTAATATCCCGCTGCTCCCGCAGGCCGTGATCCTGAATCTCCAAATAGAAATTCTCTGCCCCGAAAATCTCGCGGTATTCCTCCGCACTGCGCTTCGCACCCTCATAATTCTGCGCCAGCAGCTGCCGCGGAATTTCGCCCGCAATACATGCCGACAGCGCAATCAAGCCGCCGGAATATTCCCGCAGCAGATTTTTATCCACGCGCGGACGGTTGTAAAAGCCCTCCGCAAACGAAAGGCTCACCATATGAATCAGATTGCGATAGCCCTCTTGGTTTTTGCACAGCAAAATCAAGTGGTACGGATTGTTGTCCTCGCCGTGAATTTTGTCAAACCGCGACCGCGGCGCAACATATACCTCGCAGCCGATAATCGGCTTGATACCCGCCTCCTTCGCCGCGCGATAAAAGTCCACCACGCCGTACATAACGCCGTGATCGGTAATTGCAATCGTATCCTGTCCGATCGCTTTGACGTGGTCCATCATATTGGAAATGCGGTTCGCGCCATCCAAAAGGCTGAATTCCGTATGTACATGTAAATGGCAAAAGCTCATACGTTCTCCTCCTTCGTCTGACTCACCGCTGTGTTTGCGATCTCTACCACCCGCCGCAGCCGGTGACTCAATCCCGGCTTGGAAATCGGCGGGTCAAACTTCGCCGCCAGCTCACTCAGGCTGGAATCCGGGTTGTCCAGCCGAAGCCGTACGGTCTCCTGCGTCGCTTCCGGGAATACGTCCCATCCGTATTTCTCCAGCGCCTGCCGAATCACAACAATCTGCTTTGCCGCCGCGTTGGATGCCTTGATCAGGTTCGCCGTCTCGCAATTCACCGCCCGATTAACGTGATTGCGCAGCTGCTTTTCCACCTTGCCCTGCATCATCGCCATCGCCGCCTTCGGCGCGCCGATCAGCGTCAGAAAATCCTCCACGCACTCTGTGTCCTTGAAATACAGCAGCGCCAGTGATTTGCGCGTACCCATCTTGGGCTGCATCGCCATGTCCAGCATCAGGCTCATCACCTCGCGGGACAAAATCCGGTGCGGCGTCGCCATCTCCAAATGGGTTTTCTTGTCCGGACTCGCCACCGTGCCGGACGCCAGAAACGCCCCGCGCAAAAACGACGCCCGACAGCAGTCCTCTTCCACAATATTCTGGTGCAGATGGCAGCTCACACTGCGGCTGCAATCATAGCCCAGCGCACCAAAAATCCGCTCCAGCTGTGTCGGTTCCGTCAGCCGGAACGTCATGCGTCCGCCGCGTCCCAGCTCCGGTGCGCCCACCGGAACGCCGAACGCCTTGATCAGTAGCGGCGGAATGCGTCCCGCCAGCTCCTCCAGTGAGGTGACAATCCGGATCTCCATCTCGGAAAACTGGCTGGCAAACAGCATCAGCCCATAGGCTTCCGCCACCGCACAGCAGGTTTTCGTCACCGGCACCGTGCAAAGCTCCTGTTTTGTCGCCGCAGAAAACGACGCCATACTCTCTTCCTCCTCACTGCACTGCGCTTACAGCAGTCGAACCTCCGGCTCCAACTCCACGCCGAACTGCCGCAGCACCTCTTCGCGGACGTGGTCAATCACCGCCAACACATCGGCACATGTCGCCTCGCCGCGGTTAACGACAAAGCCCGCGTGTTTTTCCGATACCTGCGCGCCGCCGACCGTGTATCCCATCAGTCCGGCGTCCTGAATCAGCTTTCCGGCGAAGTGTCCCTCCGGACGTTTGAACGTGCTGCCCGCGCTCGGGTAATTCAGCGGCTGCTTGTCACGCCGCCGCTGCGCAAAGTCGTTCATCTTCGCCTGAATCTCCGCCGGATTGCCCGGCTGCAATGCCATCACCGCCGACAGCGCAATCCACTCCGGATGCGTGCGGAATACGCTTGTGCGGTATCCAAATTCATGCTGCTCGCCGTGCAGCTCACAGATTTCCAGCTTTTCGTTAAGATAGCGTGTCGTCTCCACAACATCCGCCATCTGTCCGCCGTAGGCGCCCGCATCCATAAACAGCGCGCCACCCAAGCTGCCCGGAATGCCCGCCGCAAATTCCAGCCCGGTCAGCGAGCCGGCCCGTGCCGCCGCCGCCAGTACCGCCAGCAGTGCGCCGGTCTGTGCTTCCAGCTTGTGTCCTTCCATCGCAATTACGCCGTATTCCTGCCCAATGGCCAGCACGACCCCGCGGATGCCCTCATCGCGTACCAGCACGTTCGAGCCGTTCCCCAATACCGTCAGCGGAATATCGTTTTCCCGCGCCGCGCGCACCGCCGCAATAATTGCGCGCTCGGTCTTTGGCTGAACCAGCACATCCGCCGGTCCGCCGATATGGAACGAGGTGTGCCGACCCATTGGCTCGTTTTCCAAAATCGTTCGTTCACTCTCCGGACAGTTCATCGCCCGGGCAAATCCTGCCGCATCTATCATAAATAAATCCTCATTTCTAAAAAAATCAATAGATATTTATATTATACCATACTTCCGCTTTCTCTGCCTAGAAATTCTGCGCATTCCCTGTCGTGTCCCTGAGAAAGCATAGAAAACTGCCACATATTTTGCCATCCCTTGAAAAGACTTACAAAGCATCGTTCTTTTTTCTGTTTCCTCTTGTATTTATTACACAAAACGCATACAATAGAAACAGCAAATCAGTACATCGGAGGAATTCATTTATGATATATGTAGTCAGCGACCTGCACGGCTGCCTGTCCGAGTGGACGCAGCTGCTCGACACCATTCACTTTGGCGACAACGACACCATGTTTGTCCTCGGCGACTGCGTGGATTTCGGTCCCGATCCCATCGGTCTGCTGCATGACCTGATGGAACGTCCCAACGTGTTCCCGCTCCTCGGCAATCACGAGCTGATGTTTGCCCGCTGTGCCCATACCATTCCAGCGGATGCCACGATGGAAACCCTGCCGCAGCACATCAATGACGAGCAAAAGGCCAGGCTGGCCGAGTGGCTCAGCGACGGCGGTCAGACCACGTTGCAGCAGTATCTCGCACTGGATGATGAGAGCCGCGAGGCCATTCTGGACTACATCGGTGAGATGACACTCTACGAGGAAACCGAAGCCGACGGCGTCTCCTTCCTGCTGACGCATTCCGGTCTGGATCATTTCGACCCGGAGCGTTCGCTGGACGACTACGCGCCGACGGATTTTCTGCACGCTTCTCCCCGTCCGGGCGATGAGTATTATGAGGATCGCACCGTCATCGTCGGTCACGTTCCCACCTTCCGGCTGGACGGCGGCAAGCCCGGAAAGATTCTGGACGACGGCGGCATCATCTACATCGACTGCGGCGCCGCACATCCGGGAGACGGCGGAACCGTCGGCTGTCTCCGATTAGACGATTTTGAAGAATTTTACGCGTAAAAAGAACGAGATTTGGAATCCAAAAAGGGTTCCAAATCTCGTTCTTTGCTTTGTTTTACGAGCAAATATGGAGTAATAAGTTAGTTCAGATCCCCCCCAGAATTTGCTTCGCGAATCCAGCGCCCCTTGTCCTGCAAGGGGGGGGGGCATCAAACGCAAGATTTACTCTGAGAACAGACAGGTAAATGGCACGCACCAAAGGCATCCCTCGATGCAAGGAACACTGTCGGAGCGCAGCGACGACTGAAGGGACTAAAGTCTGCAATTATACCCTACTTTCCGTCTATCCTCAAATAAAATCTTACCACATATCACAACACGAAAAGGTCTGCTGCATTTTCCTTGCAACAGACCTTTTTCCTCACAGCGTCTTACATTCCGTCAGCGTGCTCCAACGGCTGACATACGTCTTGCCGCCGCGTTTGCCACTCACCCGCATCTGAATATAATATTTCTTTTCTTTTTCTAAGCCGCGAATGATTTTCGCCTTTCTGTCTCCGCTCACGGTGATCTGTTTGACCTTCGACATGTTTTTCTTCGTGGAATAGCGAATTTCATACTGATCTGCCTTCGCATACGGCTCCCAACGCACATCTATTGCCTTGTGCTGCGGCGTGTAATCCACATCTTTCACCCGTGTCAGATACTTGGATGTCGTGCCGGATGCCACCTTACTCCACTCACTCGCATACGTCTTTTCCTCCGTGTGCTTGCGCCGCTTTACCTGCACATAGTACTTCGTATTCGGCTTCAGACCCGTTATCTTAATCGGCAGGTCAGTCGCCGGTACCGACAGCACCTTGGCATTTTTCATATTTTTCGACGTGGAACAGCGCACGCGGTATTCCGTTGCGCCCTTTTCCGCCTTGCCCCGAAGCTCCAGCGCCTCATCCATCGAAACCGCCTTGATCTTCATCGGCTTATCCAGCCAGCACACAATTTCGCTGTCGGAATACGTTTTGGATAAATTGGAGTCGAAATGCGCCTTGATGCGATATTCGTACTCCGTGCCGTCCTTTGCCGACTTGTCCTTGTATTCATAGGCGTTCTTTCCCGTTGACGATATCGTCTCGACGCAGCTCCATTCTCCGCCGGTTACTCGGCGGTTCACATAGTAGGTCGCCGCATGGCTTACGCCCTTCCACTTTACCTCCGTTCCCTTTGCCGTCGCCTCTACTTCGCGAAGAATCGGCGCGCTATGTGCCGGCTCCTGAAAAAACGACGATTGTGTTACTTGAAACGGATACAATACCGCATTGCTGACCGCCTCGCGCAGCATCGGCCAGTGAAGATCATTGACATTGGTCGTGCCGCTCGGACGATAGGTGACATCAGATACATCAATGCCAATCGCCGCCGCCACCGTCATACCGGCGGCATAGCGTCCCATGCCATAGCTCAAATGCCGTCCGTCGCGGTTTAAATTGTCGCCGACATAGCTGCTTCGAATATTCTGCACCGAGGTTCCCACCGGAATGACACTTTCAAATTCTCCCGTCGACCACACGGTATTCTCCACCGTATTGGCAATTGCCCGGTACATCGTCATCTGGTCATTATTATAACGGGAAAACGAGCTGCCACTAAAATCCTGCGCATAGGCCCATCCCATCAGCCACGAAAAGGACAGGTCCGGATTCGGACATTGGGCGCGGATCAGCTGAATCAGCTGCGTCACGTAGGAATTTGCGTCCGCATCATAATACGACGTCGGTTCTCCGCTCAAATGGCTGATCTGTTGCAAAAACACCAAATCCCAGTCTTGCTTCAGCACCGTGCTCGGCGCCACATTCTCCTGTGTCACGCGGTCATAGCCGCTTTCCTTTGTGAACTGGTCAAACTGATATTCCGGTTCATCGTTTTGGATATACGCAAGATGGTTGGACAGCGCAATGGAGCCCTTCCAAAGTACGCCGACCGTCACATCATAGCCCGCGCTGTCTGCAATCTTTGAAACAAAGCGCATTGTATCATTGGTAAAGCTGTTTCCAATAGCTAAAATTCGCAGTGTATGATCCGGCTTAACCTCGGCGCTCTGTGTCACAATTGGCATTTCCGCCGTGTCTGCCGCCGCGATATCCTCCCCCGCGTCAATGTCGACCGCCAGTGCACCCATCGAAAGGGTAAACACCAATACGGCCATTGCCACAATTTGTTTCCAAAATTTCATCCTACTGCTTTTTTCTCCGCTGCGCAGTTCCCCCGTCCAGCAGAGACAGCGTTCCCTCCTTCGCTCTTTGTTTTTCTTCTTGTTGGTCTTTTGGGTGTTATATTCCGTCAGATATACAGCATAGCCGCGCCGATAATACCGGCGTCATTTCCCGCCGTCGCCGCCACAATTTCGGTCTCTCGACCCTCTGCCTTCATCAGGTCTCGGTAAACCAGCTCGCGTACCGGACCCAGCAGTTTCTCGCCCTGTCCGGCAATGCCGCCGCCGACAACAATGCGGTCCGGCTGGACAATCGCCACCAGATTGCCGATGCCAACCGCCAGATAGGTCACATAGCGGTCAAACAGCTCCTGCGCCGCCGCGTCGCCGCGGTCGCGTGCCAAAAACAAATTCAGCGCACTGATGCCGCCCTGTTCCTCCGCCACCTGATTCAGCAGACTTTCCGGATGCTCCCACATCACCTGCTTAATCTGACGAATTAATCCGGTTGCCGACGCATAGCTTTCCCAGCAGCCGCGCTTTCCGCAGTTGCACGGCTCGCCATTTACCTGAATAATCATATGTCCGATCTCTCCGGCGACATCACCGCAGCCGGAAAAAATGCGTCCTCCAAATACCAAGCCTCCGCCGATTCCCGTGCCCAGCGTGACCATAATCATGCTGTCGCAGCCAACACCGGCGCCACCGTAGCACTCACCCAGTGCCGCGCAGTTCGCGTCGTTGTCAATATACACCGGACAGGAAAATGCCGGACGAAATACCGGCTCAAAGCGCACCTGATTGATGCCCAAATTTGTGCCAAACACCATCTTGCACTCCGCCTTGTTGACCGAGCCCGGCACGCCGATACCAACGGACTGTACTTCCTTTGTCGAGATACCGTACTTTTCACATACCTCCACCGCTGTCCGACAGATGTCCGCCAAAATGGTCTCACGCTCCCGTCCGACGCCCGTCGGGTTGGAATGGCGGCAGAGCAGTGCTCCGTTGTCGTCCGTCAGCCCCACCGCAATATTGGTTCCACCGAGGTCAATTCCCAATCTCACTACTACTTTCCTCCTCACAAAGAAACTGCCGTTTGAAATCCAATCATTCCAAACAGCAGTATGTCTTCTGTCACAGTCTTAGCCGCCCATCGAGCGCATCATACGCTCGTTCAGCTCGCGTGCTGCATTATAACCCATCGATTTATGACGCTGGTTCATCGCAGCAACTTCGACAACAACCGCCAAATTTCGTCCCGGACGAACCGGAATCGTCAGTGACGGGATACGCAGTCCCAAGATCTCATCATAGGTTGTGTCCAAACCGAGGCGGTCATACATCTTACCGTCTTCCCATTTTTCCAAATTGATAATCAAATCAATTCGCTCGGTCGCCTTGATTGCGCCCATACCAAACAGCTGTCGGACATCGACAATACCAATGCCGCGCAGCTCAATAAAGTGGCGGATGATCTCCGGCGCGGAGCCGACCAGCGTTCGGTCAGATACACGCTTAATTTCTACTGCATCATCGGCAATCAAACGATGTCCGCGCTTAATCAGCTCGATCGCCGTCTCACTCTTGCCGACGCCGCTGTCACCCAGAATCAGGACGCCCTCGCCATACAGCTCAACCAGCACACCGTGCATCGTGATGCGCGGCGCCAGCTCTACCTTCAAGGAAGCTACCATCGCAGCGGTCAGCGACGAGGTAAACGCATTCGTGCGCAAAATCGGTATGCCGTACTTCTTTCCGGCCTCAATACACTCCGGCAGCACATCTATATTTCGCGTGACAATAACCGCCGGAATGCCGGTTTCAAACAGACGGCTGAAAATCTCCATCCGTTTTTCACTGTCAAATTGTTCGACATACGTGTGCTCTTCCTTGCCCAAAACCTGAATACGGGTGGGTTCAAAATAGTCGAAGTAGCCGGCAAGCTGTAATCCCGGACGGTTGACATCGTCCGTTGTAATCTCTATTTTCTCAAAATTCTCTGGTCCATAGATGACTTCCAGCTGAAAATCATGAATCAACTTACCCAGTTCCACGCTGATTTCTTTCAGTTGCATGCTACACGACCTCCTCTTTCTCTAAATGTAAGCGATACTCTGCACTATAATATATGTTATTATAACGGAAGTTCCCCGCCTTTGCAATCGTCAAGGCGCGCACCAATCGACTTTTTTGCAGAACCGAAGTTTTTTTATTTTTTGTACTTGCATTTGTCGAAACAATATGGTAATATAATATGCGTTACTCAAGTACTCAGATAAGGAGGTGCAGGAAAATGGCAAAGTGTGAAGTTTGCGGCAAGGGCGTAACGTTTGGAATTAAGGTTTCCCATTCTCACAGACGTTCCAACCGCATTATCAAGCCGAATGTTCGTCGTGTCAAGGCGGTTGTAGACGGCACCCCGTGCCATGTCAACGTTTGCTCTCGGTGTCTCCGTTCTGGCAAGGTTACCCGTGCAATCTAAGATATTCGATATGGATAGATAAGCTCTCTGCTTGGTCAGAGGGCTTTTTTATTTTTGCTTTGAGGATGATATGTTTTCTTTGAAAGAAAGCAGGATATATATGTTAGTTCGCATCCCCTCAGTCGCCTCCGGCGCCAACTCCCCTTGTTCTCCATGGGGAGCCAAACATCGCTGCGACACGCTGCGCTATATCGCCACGCCGAGGTAGCGGCATGGCTCAACCGCTTCGTGGTCTTGCTCTATCGCGCCACAACCGCTTCGCTGGGTTGTGGCGCGATAGACATTGAGGGTTTATTCTCAGAATGGGCAGATAAGTGATACGCGCCAAAGGCGCTCCTTGATGCAAGGGGCGCTGCCTGCGATAGCAGGCTGAGGGGATTAAAACCTACAATTATATATAATTTTCTGCCTGTTTTCATGGTAAAATCCACGTCTTTAACCGAGTGTAAACAATCCACATTTTTAATTCTGTTTCCGCACAATCGAGTACTCATCCCCACTCCGGTAATACGGACAGTGATCCAGTGTATACGTCATAAACCGCCGCATCTCGTCCTCGTCCAGATCCTGTTCGCAGGTCGTGTACCCCAGCTCTTCATCATATACATAATAATAGCAATCGTCACAGATTGTCTTTGGTTCCATGCTTCTTCTCCTCACTCCGTGCCTTCGCGGCGCATAATCTCTTGGTTGCGGAAATACAGACCAATGTCGATTGCCACCATGATCGCATTCAAAATATAAAACCAGAACGCGAGATTTCGGCTGTTTGCCAGAATCTTTGCTCCAATACCGCACAAATATCCAAACAGGACAAAGCACAAAAACACCAGACTTTTGCCCTTTGTGGAACGCATGCGGTATGATTTCACAATCGAATTTGGCCACGACAGGCCAAAGCTGATAATCATCAAGGTTTCCAGCACCTCAGCGGCGTTGACGTCCATGTCCCCTCTCCTTTCGTCTGCCGCGCCCAGGCCGCGCACCGTCTGACGGCGTTTCCGGGAACAGCACGGTAAACTCCACATCCGGAACCGTCACCGTCAGACCATTCAAATAGCCCAGCGACTCCGCATCCGTTGTAAAATCAAAGCGCAGCTTATAAGAACACAGGCACTGCGTTTTGCGGTGATATTTCCGGTTCATGTCGTTTCGCCCATACTTACTGTCACCCAGAAGCGGATGCCCGATCCACGCGAAATGCGCGCGAATCTGGTGTGTTCGTCCGGTAATCAGCTCGCATTCCACCAGCGACAGCTCCTCGGTTTCTCGCAGCACGCGATATTTCGTCACCGCCGTGCGCGATCCCTTTACCTGCGTGCGGTGGACGCTCACACGGTGCTCGTCGGTATGCCGCAGGATATAGCCCGTAATTTCACCCTGCTTGGGTCGAATCGTGCCGCAGGCGGCGCACAGATAGGTCTTGTGCAGCTCGCGGTCGCGGATCTTCTGATTCATCACACGCAGCGCCTCTGCCGTCTTGGCGGCAATCACAATGCCACCGGTGCCGCGGTCAATGCGGTTGCACAGCGCCGGAGTAAACGACGCCTCATCCTCCGGATTCCACGCACCGCTGCGGAACAAATACGCCTGAATGCGCGCAATCAGCGTGTCTGCCGTGCCGCTGTCGTCGGCATGAACCACCACGCCCGGCGCCTTGTTGACCAGCAGGATATGCTCGTCCTCATACAAAACGTCCAGCTCCGGCTTGGCGCGCAGATACGCCGTGTCCTCCTCCGCTTTTTCAAGGAATTCATCGTTGATATACAGCTGTACCAAATCGCCCTCCTGCAAACGGTACGAAACCTCCGTCCGTTTGCGGTTTACCTTGATGCGCTTGAGGCGAATATACTTGTGCATCATCCCGCCAGGAAGCAGCGGAACGGCCTTTTCCAGAAATTTATTCAGACGCTGTCCGCTGTCATTTTTGGTGATTATGAATTCCCGCACCGCGTTTATCCTCCGATATTTTTAGTAATTGTATTCATTTTACTCTCAATATCGCAGAAAAGCAATCTTTTTCGGTGAAAAGGCTGTACTTCGAATGGGGAATATGCTATAATAGGTTCGCTTAAATAAGCGGATAATCTGTGGAAATGCTGTTGACAAACAGCATTTTTATGGAGTATACTAATTGTTGTCCGTCAGTGAGGGATACTATGAAACTCGATTTGAGACCAATCCTGTCTGCACCGGAAGAATCGCTTCCGTTTTCTTTTGATGTAGACTTGTCACAAGAGGAGATGTATGGGGCGTATCCGTTCCGCACTCCGGTTCATATCGAAGGCGAGGTTCGAAATCACCTTGATATTCTTCGTCTTATCGCGTCAGTGGACGCAGTATACGAAACGGCTTGTTCCCGCTGTCTGGCCCCCGTCACAGTTGATCTTCATGCAGCATGTGATACGGTTCTGACTCACGAAGCGCAGGATGTGGAGAGCGATGACATCTACCTGCTCGAAGGTGACTTTGTAGAGGTCGATGACATAGCAATTCCGGCGCTGTTGCTGGAGGTTCGCATGACCTACCTTTGCCGTCCTGACTGCAAGGGCATTTGCCCCACCTGCGGAAAGGATCTCAATGAAGGACCGTGCGGCTGCAGCGGAAAGCAGATTGACAGCAGACTGGCTGTTCTCCAGAAGCTTCTGGACAAGCAGCCCTGAGTCCGGTCGGGTTTTTATGTAGAATACTAATTAGGATAGATAGAGGAGGTGTTACCACATGGCAGTACCAAAGAGAAAGAGCTCCAAGGCGAGAAGAGACACTAGAAGAAACAACGTATGGAAGCTGGCGACTCCGGGTCTGGTGAAGTGCCCGAAGTGCGGCGAAATGAAGCTTCCGCACAGAATGTGCAAGGCTTGCGGTACCTACAATGGCCGCGAGGTTGTTAAGGTTTCCGAGTAATTTGACACACGATGAAAAGATAGAGAAAGCTGCGGATACCGGCTTTCTCTATTTTTTTGTCAAATTCCCGATTGCTTCGCGTTCTCCCTGTTTCATATTCCGCTTGACGAAGTGCAGGAGAAATGCGATAATTTTCATAAGCTATATGCGTAAGTAATACCGCAAACGACAAACCAAGTGCGGGCATCAGCCGGCACAGAGGAGGCGTTTTTATGTCAAAACCAATCGTCGCAATTGTCGGACGCCCAAACGTGGGAAAATCCCAGCTGTTTAACCGCTTCGCCGGTCAGCGTCTGTCCATTGTAGAAGACACCCCTGGCGTCACCCGGGACCGTCTGTACGCCGACGCCGAATGGCGCGGCCGTGAATTTCAGGTCATCGACACCGGCGGCATCGAGCCGTCCACCGACAGCGAGATTCTGCAATTCATGCGCATGCAGGCGGAAACTGCCATCATGGCAGCGGATGTTATCATCTTTATCACCGATCTGCGCACCGGCATCACCGCCGCGGACGAGGACGTCGCCGCCATGCTGCGCCGTTCCAAAAAGCCGGTCGTGCTCGCCGTCAACAAGTGCGACACCCCAGGCAATCCTGCGCCGGAGTTTTACGAATTTTATAACCTCGGTCTCGGCGATCCCGTCGGCATCTCTGCCCTGCACGGCTATGGCACGGGCGACCTTCTGGACGAGTGCTATCAGTACTTCCCGGAAGAGGCCGAGACCGACGGCGACGACGAATATATCAAGGTCGCTGTCATCGGCAAGCCGAACGTCGGCAAGTCCTCTCTGGTCAACACGATTCTGGGAGAAAACCGCGTCATCGTCAGCAACATCGCCGGTACCACCCGCGACAGCGTCGACAGCTATTTTGAAAACGAAAAGGGCAAGTATATGTTCATCGACACTGCGGGCATTCGCAAGAAGTCCAAGGTGGATGAGCGCATCGAAAAGTTCAGCGTCATGCGCTCGCTGATGGCGGTCGAACGCGCCGATGTCTGCGTCATCATGATTGACGCCACCGAGGGTGTCACCGAGCAGGACACCAAGATCGCCGGAGAGGCGCACAACGCCGGCAAGGCATGTATCATCGCCGTCAACAAATGGGATCTCGTAGAGAAGGAAACCAACACCATGGAGCAGATGCGGCAGCGCGTGCACAACGACCTGTCCTATATGCCCTATGCCCCGATTGTCTTTCTCTCTGCCCTGACCGGCTCGCGCGTGTCCGGCCTGTTTGACAAAATCAACTCGGTTTACGAGCAGAACGGCCGCCGCATCCCGACCGGCCAGCTCAACTCCATTCTGGCTGACGCCACGGCGCGCGTGCAGCCGCCGACGGATAAGGGCCGCCGTCTAAAGATTTATTACATGACGCAGTCCGGCATCCGCCCGCCCACGTTCGTCTGCTTCTGCAACGACGCACGGCTGTTCCACTTCTCCTACCAGCGCTATCTGGAAAACCAGATTCGCGAGGTCTATGGTCTGGACGGCACGCCGGTTCGCATGATCGTCCGCGAGCGCAACGGAAAGGATGCCGATAAGTAATGAGTCCACTCCTTCGTTTTATCATCGTCGCTGTCATCGGCTATTTGCTGGGCAGCTGCAACTCTGCCATCATCGTGTCCAAGCTGTTCTTGCACAAGGACATCCGCACCATCGGCAGCGGAAACGCCGGTCTGACCAACGCGCACCGCTGTATGGGCGCAAAATGTACTCTTTTAGTGCTGTTCGGCGATATTATCAAGACCGTCATCGCGGTGCTGATTGCCTCCGCCCTATTTGCTTCCCTGCCGGATATGGTTCCGGTTGCTAAGCTGCTGTGCGGTCTGTTTGTCGTCACCGGTCACATGTTTCCGCTCTACTTCGGCTTTAAGGGCGGAAAGGGTGTACTATCCGGCGGCACGCTCTGCGCCGTATTCAATTGGAAAATCTTTATCATTCTGGCAATTGTCTTTGTCATTGTCGTCGCTGTCACACGCTATGTGTCGCTCGGCTCCGTCATTGTTGCCACGGCGTTTCCATTTATGAATCTCGGCTTTTACTGGCATTCGCCCTGCCTGATTCCGATTTTTTTGATGACGCTGCTCATCGGCAGCGGTGTCGTGTATATGCACCGCGCAAATATTGGGCGCTTGCTTCACGGCAAGGAAAATAAACTGACCTTTCGCAAGAAAACATCGTAGGATACCGAAAGAGAGGGGTTATCTATGAAGATTTTTGTAGTAGGCTGCGGAGGCTGGGGTATGGCGCTGTCCATCCTGCTGGACTCCAACGGTCACGACGTCACCGCATGGTCGTTCTTTGAAGAGGAATGCCGCCAGCTGCGCGAACATCGCGGCAACGAGAAGCTGCTGCCCGGCGTCACTCTGCCGGAGAGCATCGGTCTGACTACCGATTTGTCCGGCGCTGCCGATGCCGATATGGTACTCATGGCGGTTCCGTCCTTCGCCGTGCATTCCACGGCGGAAAAGCTCGCCGCCATCGTACCAGAGGGCAAGATTATCATCAACGTCGGCAAGGGACTGGATCGTGACAATGGCTACTGCCGCTTTTCCGAGACCATTCACCACGCGACCAAGGGCAGAAATCCCATTGTCGCGCTGACCGGACCGACCCATGCCGAGGAGGTCTCCCGCGGTATTCTCACCTGCATTTTGGCCGCGTCTGAATCCCAGAAGGCAGCAGAAATGGTGCAGGATGCGTTCATGAACGAGCGCTTCCGCGTCTATGTCTCCCCGGATATCATCGGCGCGGAGCTGGGCGGCTGCTTTAAGAACATCATCGCCCTCGCCGCCGGTATTTGTGACGGCATCGGTCTGGGTGATAACTCCAAGGCCGCACTGATGACCCGTGGCCTGAATGAAATCGCCCGTCTGGGCAAGGCGCTGGGCGGACATGCCGAAACCTTTGCCGGCCTGTCCGGCGTCGGCGATCTGATTGTCACCTGCACCTCGATGCATTCGAGAAACCGCCGTGCGGGCATCAAAATCGGCCAGGGTCTGAGTGTCGAACAGGCCATGAAGGAAGTCGGTGCCGTTGTCGAGGGCTACTACGCGACGGAGGCAGGCTATATGCTGGCAAAGCAGGCCGGCATCGAGATGCCGATTACCAATGCGATGTACGACCTGCTGTACAACCATGTCGACGTGCAGGAATGCATCCGCCATCTGATGGCGCGCCCGAAGAAAAATGAGATCGAAAACAGCGTCGGTCTTTGGAAGTAAGCACGCAAAATCCACATAGGACAAAAACACAGCGAATGCCATTTGCACTCGCTGTGTTTTTTTGCTTCTGTCATCCAAGCTTCCGCCGTTTGACAGTCTCCTCTTCCCAGCATATAATACAGTGTGATAAAATAGCTTTTTAAAAGCAAACAGCAAAGGATATCCTATGAAAATCAGAAACGCATCCATTCATGACCTTCCCGCAATCAAATCCATCTACGCCGCAGCGCGCGCCTTTATGCAGCAACATGGCAACCCAACGCAATGGGGAAACACCCGCCCCTCTCAGAGCCAAATTGAGCGCGATATTGCTGACAAAAACAGCTATGTCTGCACGGAAAACGGCGTTGTCGTCGCAGTATTCGCCTTTATTGTCGGCGACGACCCGACCTATCACCTCATCAAGGACGGCGCTTGGCACTCCGACCAGATCTATGGCACGATTCACCGCATCGCCGCCAACGGCACAGTCAAGGGCGTTTCCCGCGCCTGCTTCGCGTTCTGTGCATCACGCTGCTCCTATCTGCGCATCGACACGCACGAAAACAACCAGCCGATGCAGGCCGCCATCCGCAAATTTGGATTCAAACCATGCGGTATCATCTACGCTGCTGACGGCACGGAGCGACTGGCGTTTGATTATCTACAGCAAGAATCATTTTAATGCGAAACCCGCAGCGGAGCTTTCCTCTCCGCTGCGGGTTTCTTCTTTTCTTTTCTTCTATCGTCTCGCTGACGAAATACACGTATGCGTGGTTTATGCGCTTATGCCTTTTCCTTAATTGCCGCCTGTGCCGCCGCCAGACGGGCAATCGGTACGCGGAACGGCGAGCAGGATACATAGGACAGGCCAACCTTATGGCAGAACTCAACCGACGACGGATCTCCGCCGTGTTCGCCGCAGATACCCATCTTGATGCCCGGACGAGTCGCACGTCCGCCCTGCGCCGCATGGCGAATCAGCTTGCCGACGCCGTTCTGGTCCAGACGAGCGAACGGATCGGATTCATAGATCTTCGCCGCGTAGTAGGCATCCAAGAACTTGCCCGCGTCATCGCGCGAGAAGCCAAAGGTCATCTGCGTCAGGTCATTCGTGCCGAACGAGAAAAATTCCGCTTCCTCCGCGATTTCATCCGCCAGCAGCGCGGCTCGCGGAATCTCAATCATCGTGCCAATGTGGTACGAGATATTCGAATCCTTTTCCTTCTTGACCTGCTCTGCCGTCTCGACGATGATATCCTTGACGAACTTCAGCTCCTTCTTTTCGCCAACCAGCGGAACCATCAGCTCCGGTGTAATCGCGATGCCGTTCTCTTCCTGTACTTCAATGGCCGCTTCCATAATCGCGCGGGTCTGCATGCGGGCGATCTCCGGATACGTTACCGCCAAGCGGCAGCCGCGGTGGCCCATCATCGGGTTGAATTCGTGCAGATCATCGCACTTCTGCTGTACCTGCTCCGGCGTCATGCCCATATCCTCTGCCAGCGCCGCGATATCCTCCGGGTTCGTCGGAACAAACTCGTGCAGCGGCGGGTCAAGATAACGAACCGTCATCGGACGACCGTCCAGCGCCTCATACATTTCCTTGAAGTCCTGCTTCTGGAACGGCAGCAGCTCAGCCAGAGCCGCCTCTCTCTGCTCCACAGTGTCGGACAGAATCATCTTGCGAATCTTCGGAATACGATCCGGCTCAAAGAACATGTGCTCCGTGCGGCACAGACCGATGCCCTCTGCGCCCAGACGAACCGCGTTCTTGGTGTCC
The DNA here is from genome assembly GCA_934532985.1 of uncultured Butyricicoccus sp. Classification (GTDB taxonomy): domain Bacteria; phylum Bacillota; class Clostridia; order Oscillospirales; family Butyricicoccaceae; genus Butyricicoccus_A. The sequence goes on from CAKTAV010000011.1 coordinate 23,776, forward strand.
TTCGGCGTATCGGCATTCGTGCGCACCTGCAAGCGTCGGGATGCATCTGCCCACTCCATCAAACGGCCGAAATCACCGCTGACCGACGCTTCCTGCGTCGCAATTAGCCCCTTATAGATCTTACCGCTCGAGCCATCCAAAGAAATCGTGTCGCCCTCATGGAAGGTATAACCGCCAAGCGAGAACTGCTTTGCCTCTTCGTCAATGCTGATTTCTCCGCAGCCGGAGACACAGCAGGTGCCCATGCCGCGCGCAACAACCGCCGCATGAGACGTCATGCCGCCGCGCACGGTCAGAATACCCTCTGCCGCGTGCATACCCTCGATGTCCTCCGGAGAGGTCTCCAGACGAACCAGAATGACGTCCTCACCCATCTCATGCGCCTTCTTGGCGGACTCTGCGGTAAAGTACACCTTGCCTGCCGCCGCGCCCGGAGAGGCCGGAAGCGCCTGACCGATCACTTCGCCGTTTGCCAGTGCCGACGCAACGAACGTCGGATGCAGCAACTGATCCAAACTCTTCGCGTCAATGCGCAGAACCGCTTCCTCCGGCGTGATCTTGCCCTCATCCACCAGATCGCAGGCAATCTTAATCGCCGCCGGAGCGGTGCGCTTGCCGTTTCGAGTCTGGAGGAAGAACAGGCGGCCTTCCTGAATGGTAAACTCCATATCCTGCATGTCGCGGTAGTGGTTTTCCAGTCTGCCCGCGATCTCCATAAACTGCTGATAGCACTCCGGCATATCCTGCTCCAGACGGGAAATTTTCTGCGGGGTACGGATGCCGGCAACGACATCCTCGCCCTGTGCGTTAATCAGATACTCGCCAAAAATGCCCTTTTCGCCAGTGGACGGATCGCGCGTAAACGCAACGCCGGTTCCGGAGGTATCGCCCATGTTGCCGAATACCATAGACTGTACGTTGACGGCCGTACCCCAGTCGCCCGGAATATCATTCATACGGCGATAGACAATGGCGCGCGGGTTATCCCACGAACGGAATACCGCCTTGACCGCCTCCATCAGCTGTACCTTCGGGTCCTGCGGGAACTCCTTGCCCATCTTCTCGGCGTAAATCGCCTTATATCGTACAATAATCTCCTTAAGATCGTCTGCCGTCAGATCGGTGTCGAACTTCGCGCCCTTCGCCGCCTTGACATCATCCAGAATCCCCTCAAAAAAGCTCTTGCTCATCTCCATGACAACATCCGAGAACATCTGGATAAAACGACGATACGAGTCATACGCAAAGCGCGGGTTTCCGGTTTTTTCCGCAAAACCTTCCACCGAGATGTCGTTCAGGCCCAGATTCAGAATTGTGTCCATCATACCCGGCATGGATGCCCGTGCGCCCGATCGAACAGATACCAGCAGCGGATCGTTCGGATCGCCGAACTTCTTGCCCTGCTGCTCCTCCAGCTTCTCCAGCGCCGCAAAGATCTGACCGGTGATTTCCTCCGAAATGACCTTGCCCTGCTTGTAATAATCTGTGCAGGCCTCCGTCGTCACGGTAAAGCCGTTCGGAATCGGCAGACCCAGATTCGTCATCTCCGCAAGGTTTGCTCCCTTGCCGCCCAGAAGCTCCCGCATATTTGCGTTGCCCTCTGAAAATTCATACACCCACTTGTGCATCAACATTCCCTCCTGCTTTTCTTCTATTCTGCCCGTCGCGTGCGACGTTGCCATTTTGTTCATTGTATCAACCTCTTGTTGTATAGTATACATAAATTTCTGCCAAATGCAAAGTATTTTTTTACAGATTGTCCGATTTTTTATTCCCGTTTTCTGGATTTTCTGTATTTGTATGCAAATTCTCTGTTCATTTTGCATGATTCGTCCTGCATCTTTCGTGCTATCCTTCCCATCGGAAATCCCTGTTGACAATCCACCCCACCTCCCGTATAATAATGGACAGAGTGAATGCAAAGCGCATCACGAAGGGGCACACCACCGCGGGTGTGAGCTTCGTGATGCGCTTTTTTCATTTTCTCACCGATAGTAGGAGGTGTTTTTATGGTAACTATCAACGGAGAGGCCGTCGATGCCGCAGGCAAGACCGTTGCCGTGTATCTGACCGAGGCCGGTTATCCGCTGCAATATATCGCTGTGGAACGCAATCTGGAAATCGTCCCGAAGGCACAGTACGATTCCACCATTCTCTGTGACGGTGACAGCGTCGAAGTTGTCCGTTTTGTGGGAGGTGGCTGATATTCTTCTCACCAAACAGGAACTGGATGCCGCATTTGACGCCCGCTTTCCGCAGGCGTTTCACGACGCCGTATCACACGCCCGCGTTGCCATCGCCGGGCTGGGCGGTCTCGGCTCCAACATCGCCGTAATGCTCGCACGCTCCGGCGTGGAGCATCTGTTTCTCGTCGATTTTGACACGGTGGACATCACCAATCTCAACCGCCAGATGTACCGCATCCCCGACCTGGGGCGTCCCAAGACCGACGCGTTGCCGGACATTCTGCGCCAGATCAATCCGTATTTGGACATACAAACCCGCTGTGTCCGCGTCACCGAGGACAACGCCGCCGCGCTGTTCGGGGAATATTCCATCGTCTGCGAGGCTTTTGACAAGCCGGACAACAAGGCGATGCTCATCAACACCCTGCTCGCGCAGTGTCCGAATACCACTATCATATCCGGCAACGGTATGGCGGGCTACGGCGACGCCAACCAAATCCAAACCGCACGCGTGATGCGGCGGCTCTATGTCTGCGGCGATCAGACAACTGACGTTGGCAATGGCATCGGGCTGATGGCGCCGCGCGTCGCGGTCTGCGCCGGTCATCAGGCCAACAAGGTCATTCAGCTCATCGCCGAGCAGGCAAGTATATAATTAAAAACCTATGACATCATGGTATCAATAGAAAGGATCAATCATCATGGAAGACAAGCTGATTTTAGGCGGTCATGAATTCACCAGCCGCTTTATTCTGGGCTCCGGAAAATACAACCTTAAGCTGATTCAGGCCGCCGTCGAGCAGGGCGGCGCGCAGATCATCACGTTGGCACTGCGCCGCGCCAACACCCGCAAGGAGGAGAGCATTCTCGACTTCATTCCGAAGGGTGTCACACTGCTGCCGAACACCTCCGGTGCACGCAACGCCGAGGAGGCCGTTCGCATCGCCCGCCTGAGCCGCGAGATGGGCTGCGGTGATTTCGTCAAGGTCGAGATCATGCACGACTCCAAGTATCTGCTGCCGGACAACTATGAGACCATCAAATGTACCGAGACGCTCGCCAAGGAGGGCTTTGTCGTTCTGCCGTACATGTATCCGGATCTGAACGTCGCGCGCGACCTGCAAAACGCCGGTGCCGCCGCTGTCATGCCGCTGGCCTCCCCAATCGGCAGCAACAAGGGTCTGGCAACCAAGGAGTTTATCCAGATTCTGATTGACGAGATTGACCTTCCGGTTATCGTCGACGCCGGTATCGGCAAGCCGTCGCAGGCCTGTGAGGCCATGGAGATGGGCGCCGCGGCAATCATGGCAAACACTGCCATTGCAACCGCCGGTGATGTTCCGGCGATGGCCGGCGCGTTCCGTCAGGCCATTGAGGCCGGACGCACGGCCTATGTCACCGGTATGGGTCCGGTGCTCGCACGCGGCGGCAGCGCCAGCGATCCGCTGACCGGATTTTTGCGCTAAAGGGAGGTCTCAGCAATGATTGACGAAGAAAGTCAGGTTTATTTTATCGACAGCGACCAGCTGCCGCCAGAGGCACTGAAGCGCAAGCATCAGCTGGAATCCGATCCGTCGGTTCGCTCGGATCATATGAAGTATCTCGCCGACATGGAAATCATTTACTCGGATGTCAAGGATATTGTCCTGCGCGAGTTTAACAGCTATGACTACAACCAGTACACCGCCGCTGACGTCCGCCGTGCCCTGAGCCACGAGCGCTGCACGCTGGAGGATTTCAAAGCACTGCTTTCTCCTGCCGCCGCTCCGTTTTTGGAGCAGATGGCACGCAAGGCAGAGGACGAGACGCGCAAGCATTTCGGCAACACGGTATACATCTTCACCCCGATTTATATCGCAAATTACTGCCAGAATTACTGCATTTACTGCGGTTTTAACTGCTATAATAACATCCGCCGCAAGAAGCTCAGCTTTGAGGAAATCGAGCACGAGATGCAGGTTATCGCGGACACCGGCATGGAAGAAATCCTGATTCTGACCGGTGAGAGCCGTAAGTATTCCGATGTCAAGTACATCGGCGAGGCCGTCAAAATCGCCCGCAAGTACTTCCGCAATATCGGTATCGAGATCTATCCGGTCAACACGGACGAATATCGCTATCTGCACGAGTGCGGTGTAGATTACGTTACGGTATTCCAGGAAACCTATAATCCGGAACATTATGAAAAGCTGCATCTGCTGGGCCATAAGCGCATCTGGCCGTATCGTTTTGACTCACAAGAGCGCGCCTTGCGCGCCGGTATGCGCGGCGCCGGTTTCTCCGCCCTGCTCGGTCTGGATGATTTCCGCAAGGACGCACTGGCGACCGCTCTGCATGTTTTCCTGCTCCAGCGTCGCTACCCGCACGCAGAACTCAGCCTAAGCTGTCCGCGCCTGCGCCCGATCGTCAACAACGACAAGATCAATCCGCGCGACGTCGGCGAGAAGGAGCTGTGTCAGGTGCTGTGCGCATACCGCCTGTTCCTGCCGTATGTCGGAATCACGGTATCCAGCCGCGAATCGCTGTCATTCCGCAACGGCATCACCAAGATCTGCGCAACCAAGGTTTCCGCCGGTGTCTCCACCGGTATCGGCGACCATGAGTCCAAGTACACCGGCGAGGAGGACAGCGACGTCGGCGACGAGCAGTTTGAAATCAACGACGGACGCAGCATCGGACGCATGTATCACGACCTGGAAGAAGGCGGCTTGCAGCCGGTTCTGAACGACTATATCTATGTATAATCACCTGATCGCCGTCACCAAACGATCTTTGTGTCCCGACGGCCTGCCTGCCCAGCTGGAGCGCGTGTGTGCGGTGTCACCGCGCGCCGTCCTGCTGCGGGAAAAGGATCTCTCTTCGACGGAGTACCGCGCGCTTGCGCAGCAGGCGCAGGAAATCTGTACACGTTTTGACGTCCCGCTCATCCTGCACAGTTTTCCACAGGTAGCGCAGGAGCTGGGGATTTCCCGCCTGCATGTTCCGCTGCCCATGCTTCATATGCTGGAACAGCGGGAGCAATGGGAGGTACTCGGTACCTCCTGCCATAGCATGGAGCAGATGCTGGAAGCCGTGTCGCTCGGCGCGACCTATATCACGCTGGGCAATATCTTTGCAACCACCTGCAAGCCCGGCCTGCCCGGGAAGGGAGTGGATATGCTGCGTGCGGTCTGTGCGCACAGTCCGATTCCAGTCTACGCCATCGGTGGTATTACTCTGGACAATTTGTCTGACACGCTGGAGGCCGGAGCGGCCGGCGCCTGTATGATGTCAGGATTTATGCGGCTATAACAGCAAAATCGCCTTGTTTTGCCCTGTTTTTTCTGCTACAATAACGCCGGAAACATTCTCTCTGTGAGCCAAAAAGGAGTGTCTTTACTATGAATGTTATGGAGTTAATTCAAACCCGCCAGAGCTGCCGTTCCTATCAGGACAAGCCGGTTTCCCGCGAGGATCTGATTCAAATGGTCGAAGCAGGCCGTCTGTCCCCCAGCGCCTGCAACGCTCAACCATGGAAATTTCTTATCATCGACGAGCCGGACGCCAAGGCTAAACTGTGCGACGCCTTAGTTGTAGAGGGCGGTGCTACCGGCTGCGCATGGCGCGAAAAGGCCCCGGCATTTATCGCCGTTGTCGAACAACCGGCTAACGTCATGCCGGTCGTCAAGGACTATTATCATGATTCTCAGCGCTTTGCACAGAGCGATCTCGGCATGGCGGTTATGAGTATGTGCTACGAGGCGGTTCAGCTGGATCTGTCTACCTGTATTCTCGGACTGAACGACCAGAAGAAGATGGAGCAGCACTTCGGCATTCCGGAAGGACGCACTGTCCGTATGATTCTCGCTGTTGGCTACAGCGCGGAGAACGCAGAGCCGCGTGCCAAGGTGCGCAAGCCGCTGGAGGAAGTGTGCAGCTTTAACCACTGGTAACCATCGCTGCAACGCTCAGGGAGCAATTCTTTTTTGCTATCTATATCATTATCCAACACGCTAAAAGGGCCGCAGCCTCTCGCTGCGACCCTTTTTACTTATCTCTTTATTTCAGGAATCCGTTGATAATCTGCTCCTCCGCCTCCGCCTCGGTCAGGCCGAGCGTCATGAGCTTAATAATCTGTTCTCCGGCAATTTTGCCGATCGCCGCCTCATGAATCAGCGCCGCGTCAATATCATTAGCCTCCAGCTGCGGTACGGCGAGAATTCTCGCCTTGTCCATGATAATGGCGTCACATTCCGTGTGACCGCTGCACGGCGCGTTGCCGATAATCCTCGAGTCAAACTTCTGGTACGAGTTATCACGGGCAACCGAGCGGGATACGACATCCGCACTCGCGCCGTCGCCGTCCAGCGAAACCTCATAGCTGCTGACCGCCGACTGATCACCGTGGGTCATCAGGCGCTCCCGTACAACCAGACGCGCACCTGCCGCAAGATCCGCTGTCGTGGTGCGCACCGTCGAGTCCACGCCCTTGATCTGCACCATCTCCATCTCCATCGTGCTGCCTTCGTCCAGATGCACCTCCGTGCCCGGGTTCAGGATGCGCTTGCCCTTGCCGTCACCGCCGCCATAATGCTTCTCCACGTACTTGACCTTGGCGTTCTTGCCGACAAAAAAGCGGTGCAGACCGTCATGCTCCGAATCCTGTGAGCCGCAGTTATCAATGCCGCATCCGGCAACGATGACAACATCGCTGTCCTCGCCGATGTAGAAATCGTTGTACACCATTTCCTTCAGTCCGCTCTCGCTGAGCACGACCGGAATGTGCACGCTTTCCTTCTTCGTGCCCGGCTTGATGCGAATATCAATACCGCTGACATCCGTCTTGGAGACAATGTCAATGTTCGCCGTCGTATTGCGCGCCGCCATCTGTCCGTTGGCACGGATGTTATATGCTCCCTCCGGAACATCGTGCAGATCAGCGACCTCTTCGAGCAGTCGCTTCTGGATTTCATCTATCTTCATCGTTGGTACACCCTCTTCTTATAAAATCTTGCTGCACGTGCCAACCGCCGACGCCGTGCCCAACAGGCCCGGAAGAATGTCTTCCTTTGCACCCTGCTGCTGAATCTGTCCGTCGGCAATCACGATAATCTCATCGGCAATGTCCAAAATGCGCTCCTGATGCGAGATGACCAGAATCGAGCCGTGATCCGTCTTTTCCTGCATGCGCTCAAACACGCGGATCAGGTTCTGGAAGCTCCACAGGTCAATACCCGCCTCCGGCTCGTCAAAAACGGAAAGCTGTGTACCGCGCGCCAGCACCGTTGCAATCTCAATACGCTTGAGCTCGCCGCCCGACAGGCTCGCGTTGACCTCACGGTTGATATAGTCCTTCGCGCACAGACCAACCTCGGACAGATACGTGCAGGCATCCGCCGGAGTCAGCTGTTTCTTTGCCGCAATGCGGATCAGATCCAGCACCTGAATGCCCTTGAAGCGAACCGGCTGCTGAAATGCAAAGCTGATGCCCAGATTGGCGCGCTCCGTCACGCTCCTTTCCGTGATGTCCTCGCCGTTTAAATACAGCTTGCCCGCCGTCGGCGTCACGATGCCGGCAATCAGCTTTGCCAGCGTCGATTTACCGCCGCCGTTCGGGCCGGTAATTACAATGAATTTATTGTCCGGAATCGTCAGACTCAGATCCTTAATGATCTCTTTCTGCTGCGATTCTTCCGTCACTTCATAGGAAATATTTTTTAATTCCAGCATATCGAAATCCCTCTTTTCCTTCCACTTTGCTTGGTTTTCCGTCCTCTGTCCAGCGGAAAGGCAGTCAAGGACGCAGTATGACCGTACCATGATTTTCAGCGAAAGTCAATCCAATCGCGCAAATTCCCTATAATTGTGCGGGTTTATCTGAAACTTTGCATATAAGCGTCGGAAAATGCTGGAACCTCTTGCTGATTCTTCTCTGTTCGGAGCACAAAAAAGCAGCCGCCCGACAACGCTCCGGCGGCTGCTCTCTGCTCACACAGTATGGCTCTGCAAGACAGAATTACAGAGCTCTATGGAATTTTACCCGCGTCCCTATCCGACACGGAACGGCGACGATGGAGGATGCCGCCTCGGAAAAAGCGCGCTCTGTTTTCTTCGTCTTACGCCGCAATGCACAGCGGGGAGAAGATGAAGTACAGAACACAAACAACAGCGATACCAACAACCGCCCAAATCTTGCCGGTCTTCCACGGCGTCATATCCATAACCTTTGCATCCGGCATCTCCCAGTCAACCTCACGCGGTGCAACCTTGATGCAGATGAAGTAGATGATGCACTCGAGGACAAACAGAGCGAATACAACATATAGGTAGTGGAACTGGCTGAAGAACGGAATGACCTTGGACAGACCGTACAATACCATATGGATCGGAACAATAATCTTCGGAGCAATCGCCGGCGCCTTCTTACTGAACAGGCCGAAGAGAACGGCGGTCAGCAGCGGCATGGAGAAGAAGCCCCAGCACTCATTGATGAAGTTCATGATACCGGTGCCGAAAAACATAACGAACGGCGAGATGCAGATCGAAATAATACCGACAACCGTACCAAACACCTTACCAACCCAAACGATCTTCTCGGCGCTTGCCTTCTTGCCCCAGATCGGCTGCCAGATATTCAGCGAGAAGATCGTGGAGGCCGAGTTCAGAACTGAGTTGAAGGAGGACAGGATTGCGCCAAACATAACGGCAGCGAGGAAGCCCAGAATCGGCTTCGGAACAACTTCCATAACCAGCAACGGGTATGCCTGGTCAGCAGCCATACCAACCGAGGTGTCTGCCATGCTGCCAGCCAGCAGCTGGTACGCAATAACGCCCGGCAGAACGATGATGAATACGTCCAGGCACTTGAAGAAGCCGGCCCAGATCGCACCCTTCTGGCTCTCCGCCAGATTCTTGCCGCCCAGCGAACGCTGGATGATGGACTGGTTGGTCGCCCAGTAAAACAGGTTGTTTACCAGCATACCGGTGCACAGCAGCGGCCACGGAACTTCCGGCGGCAGTGCAGACGGAGCGGACCAAGCGCTCATCTTCTCCGGCGTTGCGGTGATCAGGTGATGGATACCAGCGGCAAATCCGCCGCCGTCCAGATGACCCAGCGCAATGATGCCCAAAATCGGAACCGCAAAGCCGCCGATCAGCAGGCCGACACCGTTGATGGTATCGGAATACGCTACGGCCTTCAGACCGCCAAATACGGCATAGCACATGCCGATGATACCGGTACCGACACAGACAATCGCGATGCCTGCAAAATAACTAATTCCGAACAGCTCGGAAACACCGAACATCTTCTCCAGAGCAACCGCACCGGAGTACAGAATTGTCGGCAGCATCGTGACGACGTACGCAATCAGGAACAAAATCGAAAACAGACGCATGACAAACGTGTCATAACGCATTTCGAAGAACTCCGGCAGGGTGGCAATGCCGCCACGCAGGAACTTCGGCAGCAGGAAGAACGCCAGAATAATCAGCGCGAACGCCGACGTCGCCTCCCATGCAATCGGGCTCATGTTGCCGGCAAACGACTGGCCGTTGGTACCAACCAACTGCTCCGCCGACAGGTTTGTCATCATCAGCGAGCCCGCAATAACGATGCCCGGCAGACCGCGGCCTGCCAAGAAGTAGCCTTCCTTCGTGGAGAGGTCATCGCCTCTGGTCTTCCACCAAGAAAGAACTGCAACTAAAACGGTAAATGCAACAAACTCTGCTACAATTAACATTACTTACCTCTTTCTCTCCATTGTGTGCGTTTTCTGTCACAGCTGTACCGACACGCCTCTCCGGAACAGATGGCTGGGAATTCTCCCTTGTGTCTGCATGCTGCTTCGCACAGGGTCTAAGCTTCTCTTACTTCCTCCATCTTTTCTTCCTATGTAATCCCTTCCGCAGCCGCGTTCGGGAACTACAATCGTTAGAAATCAGGATGCTCGCAAACTCGTCGAGTGCATTCCATCTCCCTTCGTTTCTCGCTTTCCAAAACGAATCTCCGTGGTTCTTCACAGAAATAAAAACATGGATAATTGCGCCATGATCGTTTTGACAAAATTCCTGTTCTTATCCCTCAGTCATTCTGTCTTTGCACGGCACAACGGCACGCATCCTTCTCTTCTGCCCCATTTTCTGCACACTGCAGCAAGCGACTGCCTTCGCTTTGTCACAGCATACAACCGAGCAGATGCCGCACGCTTCCAGTACATTCAGTTTTTACTTCGTTCCACTTTATTCTTTCTTTTTGGTGCGCAAGAAGTATAACATACTGTGTTTTCTGTGTCAATTGCATCAAAATAATTCATGGTATCCTCCAATCTCATTCGATACATTCTTGTCAATCCGCACAGGAATATCCCGCATCTTCCCGCATTTTGACTGTGACATGTGACACAGTTTTTCTTTGCCGTTTTTCTCTCTCCGAAAGTCGTTCTTTTTCTATGCGCGCCTGCACCTGTGCAATATCCAGTTTATTTCTTTTTGCCCTTTATTTCCCATGGTTTTCCCTTGAAACATTTTTGTATCTTCTGCACAAACAAAACAAGGCAGACCGTCTCCGATCTGCCTCATTTGCTCATAGTCACTTGTATCGACTGGTAAATTCTCTTTTCTTATTTTTTGTAGAAGTCCGGCATCGGGTCGTACTCGATCGGCACGATCTGCTGCGTGTCACGCGCCTTGGATGCGGCGGTTGCGGCAATCTGTCCGCAGTAGCCATCCCACGCGGACGGGCCATCGACCCGGCCTTCCTTGCACGCATTGATCCATGCTTGAAATTCCGTATTATACGCACCGACAAAGCGCGTGGACCAGTCCTTGTGAATCGCAATGCCCTTGCCGCCGTTTGCCGTCACTTCAATATTCGACGGTTCCGGCAGATTCAGCACGGCGTCCTCACAGACAACCTCACACTTGATCTCGTAGTTGTTGCGGTTGTTGACGTAGGACTCCACATCAATGCGCACGCCGGATTCCGTCGTCAGCACCATGACCTGCGGGTCATGCAATCCGGCCTTTGCATGGCGGGACGCCTTGCCATAGCGCACCTCTGCCGTCGCATAGTTTTCTCCCAGCAGCCATCGCAGAACGTCGATTTCATGAATCATGGAATTTTCCACCGCCGAGGAGTTGTCCCAGTTATCCACAACGTCCGGATTGCGGTGGGCACAGTGCAGCAGCAGCGGCTCGCCGTACTTCTTGCTGTGAATTGCTTCCTTCAGTTGCATATAGCCCGCGTCATAGCGGCGCATAAATCCAACCTGAACCAGCTGCTTTCCCGCGGCGATTTCTGCGTCCACGATGCGGCGGCACGCGTCTGCCTTCGGCGCCAGCGGCTTTTCGCAGAAAATGTACTTGCCCGCGGCAATGGCTGCCAGCACAAACTGCTCATGGTACTGGTCCGCCGTCGCATTGACGATAACATCCACATCCGACGACGCGATCAGCGCCATCGGGTCCTCGTAACCCTGAATGCCAAACTGCTTTGCCACCGACATGCCAAATTCCGCCGCCGGATCGGCGCACGCGACCACACGTCCGCCCTGCAATTTGGTGTTAATGCGCTCAATGTGCGTGCGGCCAATGCCGCCCGTGCCGATCAAACCGATACGAAGTTCACTCATATCCAACACTCCTTTTTCTCTTTCCAAACAGATCTCACGCGGAAAACCATCTCCCCGCGCCGCTATTATATCACAAACTGTCCCTCTGTGCAGCGCATCCTGCGGTTTCTTCCCGCCGCTTTCTTCGCGTGCATCCCCTTTTCCCATTCGTGCGCTCTCTTCTGCGTGCACATAATATACAGCTCTATTTTTCTTATTTTGTGCAGATATTTGTTACTTTTCCCGTCTTTTTCGCCATTTCCCATACCATTCTCTTGCATCCGCCATAATTCTTTTCCATAAATTCACTTTTCCCCTTGCTTTTTTGCGTGCACCAGAGTATACTGATAGCACATGAGTGCACATATGCACTGAAAAAACGAAAACCAAGGCGCAAATCGCCTTTTATCCCGTATTTTACGCAAGAAGGAGGGCCTTTATGGCTGTCACATCCAAACAAATCGCCGAGATCGCCGGTGTTTCCCGCGGTACGGTCGACCGTGCACTGCACAATCGCGGCCGCGTCAAGCCCGAAGTGGCAGAACGCATCCGTTCGATTGCCGCTGAGCTGGGCTATCAGCCGCATCCCGCCGGACAGGCGCTTGCTCTCTCCAGCAAGAGCTACCGCTTCGGCGTCTATGTACAATCTCTCAGCACGCCGACCATGCAAATCGTCTATGACGGCGTACAAAAAGCCGTGGACGAGCTGACACACCTCGGCGTCACCACACAGGTCATCACCAACCCGCACTTTGACAAGCAGGCTGAACTGCAAGCCATTGACACCCTGCTCGCCAGCGGATGTCAGGCGCTCGCCGTCATTCCAACCACCGACAACGAAATTGTCGAGCGCATCAACCAAGTCGTCGCCGACGGCATTCCGGTCATCACATTTAACTGCGATGTTCCGGACAGCGACCGTCTGTGTTATGTAGGCATGGACAACGACAAAGGCGGCAGAACGGCCGCGGCTTTGATGGGATATATGCTCCCAAATGGCGGCAAGGTCCTGCCCATCACGGCTCATCTGACAAATAATGCACACCATTTACGCATTACCAGCTTTTCTGACGTCATCCACGCGGACTTCCCGAATCTCGAGCTGCTTCCGCTTCAGGGCTGCTTTGACAGCGACAATTTCGCCTATGAGATCACCAAGTACTCTCTCCAGCAGCATCCGGATATTCAGGGCATCTATGCCGCCTGTCATGGCGCACACGGTGTCGTCCGCGCGGTCTGTGAAGCCGGTCTGTCGGGAAAAGTTCGCATTATCTCCTTTGACCTGAACGACAACAACGTCGCTGACCTGCGTCAGGGACACAATACGCTGATCCTCGACCAGCACCCAGAGCTTCAGGGCTACCGCGCCCTGCGTATGCTGTACGACCACGTTGCCAAGGGCATTTCTCCTGCCGACCGCAACGCCTTTACCGACTTCAGCATTATCACAAAATATAATCTGCCGTAACACAAAGCGGCACATGCACGCACCGTCATCCACTTCGGATGGCGGTTTCTTTTTGCGTTCATGCGTGCACAAGCACACCGAGCCCTTTTTATTTTGTGCTATTTGTATAAATCCTGTGTCATTTTATTGGTATATCAGCTGAAATTCATTTTTTGTTCAAAAAGTTATTGCGTTCTCGTGAACAAAATTGTATACTGATGCCAGTGAAAAGAACGGCACACACCACCGCGAAAGCGCGTGCTATGTGACCGCAAAAAGAAAATATATGTGTTTGATGGAGGTATTTACTATGGATTTACGCGTAGGTATCGTCGGTTGTGGTATGATCGGCAAAGAGCACGCAAAGCGTCTCCAGTACAAGATTCAGGGCTGCACGGTTGTCGCTGTATGCGACGTCGTTGAGGCTGGTGCAAAGGCTGCTTCTGATCTGATCGGCGGCGTAAAGGTTTACACCGATGCTGCTCAGCTAATTAACGATCCGGAAGTTGACGCAGTTGTCGTTACCACCCCGGGTCAGTTCCACAAGAACCCGATTCTGGAAGCAATCAAGGCTGGCAAGCCGGTATTCACCGAGAAGCCGCTGACCACCACCGCTGCGGACTGCAAGGAAATCGTCGATGCAGAGATGGCTTCCGGCAAGCATCTGGTTCAGGTCGGCTTCATGCGCCGCTATGACCGTGGCTACAAGCAGGTCAAGGATCTGATCGATTCCGGCGATTTCGGCGCTCCGATGATTCTGAAGTGTACGCATCGTGCCGAGTCCGTTGCAGACGACTACACCACCGAGATGGCTGTTACCGACACCGCAATCCACGAGATCGACGTTCTGCCGTGGCTGATTGGCGATGAGTGGGATGAAGTACAGTGCATCATGCCGAAGACCACCAAGAACGCACACGAAGGTCTGAAGGATCCGCAGGTTATGATCATGAAGACCAAGGGCGGTATCGTTACCTTCCTGGAAGTCAACGTAAACTGCGGCTTTGGCTATGACATCAACTGCGAAGTTGTTTGTGAAGACGGCGTTATCAATCTGCCGTGCCCGTCCTTCCCGACCACCCGTAAGAACTTTGAGGTTGCTACCGCAATCGAGAAAAACTGGATCCTCCGCTTCATCGATTCCTACGATGTCGAGCTGCAGGACTGGGTTGACTGCGTAAAGAAGGGCACCACCGGCGGTTCCTCCGCTTGGGACGGCTATGTTGCTGCTATCACCGCAGATGCTCTGGTTGCTTCCCAGAAGTCGGGCAAGGCCGAGAAGGTTGTCACCGGCGGCACTCCGGAGTTCTACACAAAGTAAATCCCCTACCTTATATAGAAAGGAAACATCACTATGAAAATCGGTTTTAACGAAGGCTGTAACCGTTTTTGCGAGAACCACTCCGTTCTGGAGGATCTGGATCTCTGCGAGAAGTACGGTTTTGATTACATTGATATTCAGTCCGAGTGCCTTGACCGCGAAATCGCGGCCGGCAAGTACACCATCGACGATCTCGCCGCTTGGTTCGCTGATCCGAAGCATCATCTGAAGATGCTGTCCTACAACGCTCTGATCTTCTTCAACATGAAGCAGACGCAGGAGGAGAAGGACGCTGTTATGGCAAAGCTGGATCAGATTATTGAGGACTGCAACAAGCTGCAGTGCAAGATGATTGTTGTCGTTCCATCCATGGATCTGACCGTTCCGGCAACCGTAGATGAAATCCGCGAGGACGCTGTCGCTGTTCTCAACGAGATGGTAAAGAAGGTTGAGCCGTATGGCATCAAGCTGTCCATCGAGTTCTGCGGTGCACCGAGCATGTCCATCAACCGCTTCGAGTACGCTTACGACATCGTAAGCGAAGTCAACCATCCGCTGGTTGGTATCACGCTGGATCAGTACCACTTCCATGCAATGGCTTCCGCTTGGGACGCTCTGGAAAAGGCAGACGGCAAGAAGATCTTCGTTTGGCACCTGAACGGTATGGAGAACATGCCGTGCGGCGCAGCATACAACAACGACGAGAAGCGTCTGTGGCCGGATGAGCCGGGCGACTGCCTGGATCACAAGCGCTATGCGGATACCCTCAAGAAGATCGGCTTCGAAGGCGACGTCTGCACGATGGAAGTATTCCGTCCGGATTACTACAAGCTCTCTAATGAGGAGAACATCAAGCAGGCTGCGGCACGCACTCGTGCTCATGTAGAAAAGTACTGGGGTTAATCCCTCTGTTCTTTAGGGAAAAAGTTGTGTAAAATGATATTCATGCGGCGGGCTGGCAACAGCCCCGCCCGTATGGATACCATCTCTATCTTTTTTCCGATATGATACAATCAGCAACGCTGTATGTGATTTATTTCCAAGAGCAATGCATCAACGAAGTAAAACGGTCTTGACAACTTAATACTAGGAAAGAAGGAAAAAAGAATGGGTTTTTTTAGTTCCACTCCGTGGATTATCATCACCTTCCTGGCGTTTACGGCTCTGGTAGCAATCATCGCCAGCGTAAAGACCAAGGGAGATAATCTTGAGAGCGCAGACGGTTACTTCTTGGCAAGCCGAAGCCTTCCGGGTGTCGTTATTGCCGGTTCCCTTCTGCTCACCAACCTTTCGGCGGAACAGCTGGTCGGCCTAAACGGTCAATCTTGGCAGACCAACATGAGTCCGTCCGCATTTGAAGTCGGCTCGATCTTCACGCTGTTAATTCTGGCGCACTACTTCCTGCCGAACTTCCTGAAAATGGGCACGACAACCATCCCGGCTATGATGGAGGAGCGCTTTGGCACCAATGTCAAGCTGATGTTCTCCCTCATCATTGTTCTGATGTACAGCTTCCTGAATCTTCCGGTTATTCTGTACTCGGGCGCGGTTGCGTTTGTCCGCATCTTTAACTTCGACTCGTTATTTGACGGAAATCAGTTTATGGCAGTTGCCGTTCTCTGTGTCGTCATTGGTATTGTCGGCGCCTGCTACGCGATCTTCGGCGGTCTGAAGGCAGTCGCGGTATCGGATACCATCAACGGTATTGGACTTCTCGTTGCTGGCTTTCTGATTCCGTTTATCGCACTCGCTGTTCTGGGTCATGAGACTTCCGGCGGCGGTATCGGCGCTGGTATGTCCTACATTCTCACCCATGAGCCGGAAAAGCTCAACGCTTGGTCGGCTTGGAATTCGGCGCAGCCGAATCTGCCGTGGCCGCTGATCTTCACCGGCATGCTGTTCTCCAACCTGTATTGGTGGTGCTGCAACCAGTCGTTCGTACAGCGCGCACTGGCAGCAAAGTCTCTGAAGGAAGGCCAGAAGGGCGCTATCTACTGCGGCTTCCTGAAGTGCCTTGGCCCGCTGTATCTGATTTTCCCGGGCATCATTGCATATCATCTGCCGTCGATTCAGGAGACAATCAACGCTTCGGCTTCCCCGATCGACATGGCATATCCGGCACTGATCGCTGCTGTTGTTCCGGCTCCGATCATGGGCTTCTTCGCAGCTGTTCTGTTCGGTGCGATCCTGTCCTCCTTTAACTCGGTTCTGAACTCGGCCTGCACCATGTTCACTCTGGATATCTACCGCACGACCATTGGCAAGAACGCTTCGGATGCCAAGTGCGTTAAGATTTCCAAGACCTATGGTACCATCGCCGCTATTATTTCGATCATCATCTCGCCGTTCGTTATGTACGCAAACGGCATCACCACCTTCCTGAACTCGCTGGCAAACTTCCTGTCTCTGCCGGTTCTGTGTACGGTTCTGGGCGTCATTATGTTCAAGCGCGTGCCGAAGTTCACCCCGTATCTGATTACGGTTATTCATTTTGTTGTTTACGGCGCATTCCTGCTGATCAAGCCCTGCTATCCGGGCACGACAGAGGAAATTCACTATCTGTACGCAATGGCAGTTCTGTTCCCAATCTTCCTGATTATCATGGCAATCCTCCAGAAGGTTTGTCCGTCGGAGGAATATCAGGTAAAGGACGTCGGCGCAGTCGATATGACGCCGTGGAAGTACCGCTGGCCGGTTACGATTGTTGGTTTGATTGTTGCCGCAGTCTTCTACATCGTATTCTCCCCGCTGGTACTCGCCGCATAAATACGGTTATTACATACTCAAGGTAATCCTTTATCTCTTTCAAAACGTTGACCCTGTGCACATTCCGGAAATTTGTGCACAGGGTCACTCTCTTTTTTCTGCTTTTCGCTCCGTCGCTGTATTCCAGCGACGTTTTTTGCATTCTTGGTGTATTTCCCACCATTTTTCCAATTTGATCGAAACTTTTTGTACTATATGACTGGAAATGCCCTCTATTCTTTGTTATACTATAGATACTTGATACGATAGCATCCTATCAACATCATTGAGATCTACAAAAAGGATTGGTGAAATACATGAAACTTTCTCTGGAGAGTCTGGAAAAGAAGGTCAACTGGCTCGGATATCGCATTCCGACCTATGATATTCCCGCCATGCGGGAGACCACTAAGGCCACTCCGACCTGGCTGCACATTGGCGCGGGCAACATCTTCCGTGCATTTCCTGCCGTTCTGGCGCAGCGCATGCTGACCGTTGGTCTGACCAACACCGGCATCATCTGCTGCGAAGCGTATGACAACGAGATTATTGACCGCTTCTATCGCCCGTATGACAATCTGTCCATCGCGGTAACGCTGCACGCGGACGGATTCCTCAAGAAGGAAGTCGTCGGCTCCGTGGCAGAAAGTCTCAAGATGGACGCCGATTTCCATCGCGTCTCGGAGATCTTCTCTGCGCCGTCGCTGCAAATGGTCACAATGACCGTCACCGAAAAGGCATACAACCTGCGTGACGCCAACAAGAAGTTCCTTCCGGACGTTCTGGAAGACATGAAGAACGGCCCGGAGAACGGCTGTGCAAGCTATATCGGCAAGCTGACGGCACTGTGCCTGACGCGTATGCACGCCTGCAACAAGCCGCTCGCGCTGATCTCCATGGACAACTATTACAATAACGGCTATCGCCTGCAGCATGCAGTATTTGACATGGCGTCCAAGTGGCTGTCCAACGGCAAGATTGACGCAGAGGAGTTTGCGTACCTCACGGGCAGCATCTCCTTCCCGCGCACGATGATCGACAAGATCACGCCGTATCCGAGCAAGAAGATTGCCAGCGTTCTGCGCGCCGACGGCATCGAGGACACCAACCCGATCGTCACCGCAAACGGCACGAATATCTCGCTGTTTGTCAACACGGAGCAGTCTCAGTATCTGGTTATCGAGGATAAGTTCCCGAACGGGCGCCCGCCGCTGGATCAGATGGGTGTTATTTTCACCACCGGTTCTCTGGTTGAAAAGTGCATGTCTATGAAGTCCTGCTCGACCCTGAACCCGATGGATACCGCGATGGGCGTATACGGCCGCCTGTTTGGCTACAAGACCATCGCCGAGCAGATGTCTGATCCGGACATCACCAAGCTGATCTCCGGCATCAGCGAGAAGGAATCCATGCCGCTGGGCGCTGATCCGGGCGTACTCGATCCGATTGAGTTCATTCATGAGATTCTGACCGTGCGCTATCCGAACCCGTATCTGGCCGACACGCCGGAGCGTATCTGCACGGACACCTCGCTGAAGGTTGCCACCCGCTACGGTGAGACGCTGAAGAGCTACTATAACTCTTCTGTTCCGATGAACAAGATCTCCCGACTGCGCTATATCCCGCTGGCAATTGCCGGCTGGCTGCGCTATCTGCTGGCAGTCGATGATAATGGCAACGCCTTTGAGCTCAGCCCGGATCCGGATATGCACAACCTGCTCAAGGCTGTTTCCGGCATCGCGCTGGGCGATCCGGACAGTGTGAAGATTGACAATCTGTATCCGCTTCTGTCCGACCACACCGTATTCGGCTGCAACCTGTTTGAGGTCGGCTGCGGCGAGCGTGTTGTCAAGTACTTCCGCTCCATGGTCAAGGGTCCGGGCGCTGTCCGCGAAACCGTAAACCGTATCTGCAACGAGAAGATCGACGAGTTCGAAAATTACATCTAATTTCATTGCATAACAATGCCCCGAGAGTGACGAACACTTTCGGGGCGTTTTTTCGTTATTTCAAATCCTTCCACTGCGTAATCTCGCCGTCAAAAATCGCTTTTACCTGCTTGAGCGACAGGTTTTCCAGCGGGCTGTCCTTCGGCACAATCACCGCAATTGCATCCCGTGCGATTGCCTTGCTCTCCAGCAGTTCCTGCTCATCGTCCCGCAGGTCTCGGCTGGACATCGCCATATCGCATTTGCCGCGAATCGCTGCCGTCAAGCCGTCGTCAGAATCCGTCACATCAACCGAAACCGTCGCATTGGGATTTTCCTTCTCGTACTGCTTTGCCAGCTGGGTCAGCAGCGGTGCCATGGAGGACGAACCGGAAACCGAAATCGTTCCGCCGGACTTGTCCGACAAAAATTTCTCCGGTTTTGCCACCGGAACACAGCTCTGCTCGACGGTTTCCTGTCCCTTTGTCGTGATATACGTCAAAAAGTCCTGTTCCACCGGACGCAGGCTTCCGCTCCACGCCAGCCAATAGCTGCGGCACAGCGGATAATTTTCCTTCTGAATGCTTGTTTCCTCCGGCGTGACACCGTCTATGGACAGCGCTTTCACCTCGTTGCTCAGTGCGTTGTACGCAGCATAGCCAATCGCACCGTCTGATGCCGCCACATCCTGCATCATATTCTCGGTAGATTCCGCGGTTTTCTTTGCGCCCGCCTCCTGCGTACCGACCAGCATTTCAAACTGATCCCGCGTGCCCGAGCCATTCTCTCGCGCAACAGCCACAATCTCTCCCAGCTTTGACATATCCGGCAGCGGATCCGCCGACTTCTGACAGGCAGTAAGTCCAATCAGCAGTGCCGCCGCACAAACCGCTATTTGTTTGATTCCTTGCATTTTCTCGCTCCTCCATCCTTTCTGTCTGTTTTCATTATGAAGGGGCTGTGTAAAATGCAAAACCATCTTTCCGTAAAGCTACTGTAAAACCGGACAGCACAAAAACAGGGAGCTTTCACACAAGCTCCCTGTCGTCGTATTTTGTTAGATATCCCGTCGGCCTTCCAGCGCCCGCATGAGCGTGACCTCGTCGATATACTCCAGATGTCCGCCCACCGGAATGCCATATGCCAGCCGCGTCACGCGGATGGCAAACGGCTTGAGCAGACGCGCAATATACATCGCCGTCGCCTCGCCCTCCGTGTCCGGATTGGTCGCGATAATCACCTCGCGGATGTCCTCCTCTGCCACACGGTGCAACAGCTCCCGAATGCGAATATCATCCGGTCCGATGTGATTCAGCGGGGAAATCGTGCCGTGCAGCACATGGTACAAGCCCTTGTACTCCCGCGTTTTTTCAAACGCAATCACATCCTTCGGGTCAGTGACAACGCAAATTACGCCGCTGTCCCGCGCCGGATTCGAGCAGATCGGACACAGCTCCTGATCCGTCAGGTTCTGGCACTTCGGACAGGTGTGAACCAGCTCCTTCGCCTTGACAATCGCATCCGCAATGCCGAGCGCCTGCTCCTTAGGCAGGTTCAGCACATGAAACGCCAGCCGTTGGGCGCTCTTTCGTCCAATTCCCGGCAGTTTTGCAAACTCATCAATGAGATTTTCCACAGCCGGTGCAAAAAACTTCATTCTCGCTCCCTCTTAAAACATGCCCGGCATTCCGGTGCCGCCGGTCATCTGCTTCATGCGGGATTCGTTTTCCTTCTGCGCCATGTTCAACGCTTCGTTCACGGCCGAAACCACCAGATCCTCCAGCGTCTCTGCGTCGTCCGGATCAATGACCTCCGGGTCAATCGCAATGCTGGTGACCGTGCTCAGTCCCTTGACGGTTGCCTTGACCACGCCGCCGCCAACCGTCGCCGTGTGCTCCATCTCCGCCAGCTCTTCCTGCGCCTTCATCATCTGCTGCTGCATCTTCTGGGCCTGCTTAATCATGGCATTCATGTTCATGCCGCCGCCCATTCCCGGGAATCCTCCGCGTTTTGCCATTTGCAATATCCTCCTAGTCTGTCACGTCATATGGAATATCGAGCTCCTGCGCTCGCTGTATGATTTGGTCAATCGGATTTGCCTTACTGGACAATTCCGAGACTCGATTTTCTTCTACTACCGTCACGCGATAAGTCTGTCCGGTCACCACCTGTGCCGCCTCCGCAATTGCCTTGCGCACGCTTTCCTTGGAGCAAAGCTCACAGGTAAACGGGTCATCGCAGACCACCAGCAGGGTTTTATCGTGAAAAACACCCTTGGCAAACGTCATCTGGGCAAATTCCATCACAGATACCCGGCTGCGCAGCTCCTGCACAACCTTCATCCACTGCGGGCCGCTCTCCAGCTTCACCGGCTCCGCTTTTTTCTTCGGAACCGGAGCCGCCATCTCCTCGAGATCCGGCGGTGCATCCGCATCATCCGGCAGCGGCGGCATATCGTCGTCCTCCGGCGCCGGTGCGCTCTGCGCGCGATTGGGTGCGGACGTGGCAATTGTCACGCCGTGCTTCACAGTCTCTTCCAGCGCATCCACACGTCCACTCAGCGTATCATAATCATCCGCCTGCAGCTGACACAGCCGCACCATACACAGCTCCGCCTCAATGCGTCGATTGGCCGCACGCGGCATGCGCATCAGCGTCTCCTGCAGCACATTGGCATAGGCAATCAGCCGCGATCCCGGAACACGATCCGCCAGCTGTTTGACCTCTGCCGCCGAATACGCCGGAGACAGCATGCCGGATACATCGCCCCGACTGGTCTGTACCAGCAGCATATCGCGAATCAAGCCAAGCAGCTGATCCAGCACCGAGCCCAGCTCGCGACCGGCCGTATAGCTCTCCCCCAGCATGCGAACCACCGCAGACACATCGTTGTCCAGCAGATGATTCATCAAGCCGACGGCGCTGTCTCCCGCCAGAATGCCCACGCTCGACGCCACAGCTTCCTCATCAATGTCACCCGTTGCGCCCGCCGCCGTTCGGTCAAGCAGAGACAGTGCATCTCGCAGCGCACCGTCCGCCATGCGGGAGATCATCGCCGCGCCGCTCTCGGTCAGCGGAATGCCCTCGGCATCCGCAATTTCCTGCAATCGCTTTTGAATATCCCTCGGCGCAATGCGTCGGAAATCAAAGCGTTGGCAGCGGGACAAAATCGTCGCCGGTACCTTGTGAATCTCCGTCGTCGCCAGAATAAACAGCACGTGCGCCGGCGGCTCCTCCAGCGTTTTCAGCAGGGCGTTAAACGCGCCCTGCGACAGCATGTGAACCTCGTCGATGATGTAGACACGCTTGGCCACCGTCGCCGGTGTATAGCGCGTCTCTTCGCGAATATCGCGGATATTATCCACGCCGTTGTTGGACGCCGCATCAATTTCGACTACATCCAGAATACTGCCATCCGCAATGCCGCGGCAGGCTGCACACTGTCCGCACGGATCGCCGTTTTGCAGATTCGTACAGTTAACCGCCCGCGCCAAAATCTTCGCACAGGTCGTCTTACCGGTTCCGCGCGTGCCGGTGAACAAATAGGCATGGGACAGATGTCCGCTGCGCAGCTGTGCCCGCAGCGTATCGGTAATATGCTCCTGCCCTACGACATCGGCGAACCGTTCCGGACGCCATTTGCGATACAGTGCCTGATACACTTCTGTCCCTCCCTCGATATGTGGAAAAACGGGCAATCGAAATTGCCCGTTTGTCGCTTCCTGTTGCTCTGGAACACGGCGCTCCGCGCAGCCGCACAACCAAGCCTTGAAATTACATTCTATCTGTTACCTGAATGACCCAACTCGGACCCGGCGTTCCTGCGGCACACAGCAGGTTCCGCTTAATGCTGCTCGGTTCCCCGCCTGACATGGTTCACAGTCTGCTGTTGCGAAGGACCGGGCCTTCATCATCGGTTCAATTCAGGGCAAGCGATAGAACCCAATCCCGCAGATTGGCATTCACCCCTGCTATAGCGGATTGCAGATACAGGGCACCGCTGCCGCCCCGGCTAGTACGGCCACGCGCAGCGCCGCCTCCCAGAATGCAGATTTTATTATACTATATTCTCCGATTCATTGCAACGATTTCCCTCAAACTTTCGTTACGAAATCGCCTCCCAGAAATCGTTCCACCATTTCTGTGCGGACTGCGTCGTCGTGTTGTTGTTCTCCGTCGCATTGTTGCCCTTTTTGCCCTTCTTTTTCTTCTGCGCCGATGCGGCCTCGGCTGCCTTTTGCTTCGCTGCCTTTTCCGCTGCCGCCTTCTGCGCCAGATACCACTGATAGTACGAGCCGTTCGGGCTGCTGACGGTCTGTCCGTCGCCGATCGGCGAATTGCTGCCCGTGAAGCAGTAGTACTGGTCCGTGACCTCCACCGACTGCGGGAACTTACGCGTCAGATCCAGCAGCGCCAGACCGTTGTAACGCGCATGAATATCGCACTCCTTCTGCGGTACATCACGCTTGAAGAAGTAGCCCGTGCGCACGCGTCCGCCGCGGACATCGCTCCTGCAGATTTCCGTCGGCGCCAGGCCGCTATCGGCACAGTACGATGCCTCTACAAAGTTCTTCGGCTGCTTAAAGCTCTTGGACGCCTTGTTGGCATGCAGTTTCTGCATGACGCTCGTCCAAGCGCGCAGCGCCGGGTTTTCGCTCAGATCCGGCAGACCCTCAGACGAGTCAAAGCCAACCCAGCACACACCGACATAGTATGGCGTATAGCCCGCAAACCAGCGGTCCTTGTTCGCCGTCGTCGTACCGGTTTTGCCCGCGACGTCAATGCCGCTGAGCTGCGCCATCTGACCGGTTCCGTTTTCCACAGCGTTGGTCAGTACCTTATTCATATAATACGGTGTGGATCGCTTGCGGTCGAATACCTGCTCCGACTTCTGGTTTTTGTTGGACAGAATCGTATTGCCATTGGCATCCACAACCTTGACATAGCTCTTCGCCTGCGAATACTTGCCGTAATTCGCCAGCGCCGTATAGCCCTGCGCCATCTCGCGCACGGTAACGCCCTTGGTCAGGCCGCCCAGCGCCATCGTCGCATAATCGCGGTCGGCATCCTTCAGTGTCGAGAAGCCGAGCTTTTCCGTCATGAAATCATAGGACGAATCCGGTGTCAGTTTTTTCAGAACCTGTACCGCCACAGTGTTCGTCGACTTTGCGACACCGTCCATAATTGTCGTCTGTCCGTCGTACCGCCAGTTTTCGTTCTTTGGCCATGGTGAATCGTTTAGTTCAAACACCGGCATGTCCGTCACAACGGAATACGGCGTAATCAGCTTGGCATCCATCGCCGGAGCATACACACTCAGCGGCTTGATGGAGGAGCCCGGCTGACGTGGGGACTGTGTGGCGCGGTTGAGCACCAAGCTCTCCGTCTTTTGACCACGTCCACCGACGACACCCAAAATATTGCCGTTCTTCGGATTGAGTACCATCATCGCCGACTGCAAGCTCGTGCCATCAGAATCCGTGATGTATGGGAAACAGGACGGATCTTGATAGACTGCATCCAGCGCATTCTGTACGTTCAGATCAATCGTCGAATAAATCGACAGGCCGCCGCTCTTGACCAGCGCCGAGGCATAATCCTCCGAGTATCCCTTTTGCTCAATCAGATCATTCGTGACATCCGAAATGACCATATCTGTAAAGTAGGAGTAGACATTGCCCTCCTTGGAACGCGCAGCCTTGCGCTTGTACTTCAGTTTTTCCGCAACCGCGTCCCCATATTCCTGATCCGAAATATATCCCTGCGCATGCATCGCGGAAAGCACCGCCTCCTGCCGTTTTTTCGCCGCATCCGGGTTCTTATACGGATCATATGCCGTTGGATTATTGGTCAATCCGGCAATCATCGCGCACTGTGCCAAGTCCAGCTTGTTGACATTCTTGCCAAAATAGGTCCGTGACGCCGTCTGGACGCCATAGGAATTCTCGCCAAAATAGATGATGTTGGCGTACAGCTCCAAAATCGTGTCCTTGTCCAGCTCTTCTTCCAGCGTCAGAGCGCGCACCATCTCCGTGATCTTTCGCTTGACGGAGTAATCGTCGTCCTCGGTCATGTTCTTAATCAACTGCTGCGTAATCGTCGATCCGCCATAACCAGAGCCAGTCGGCAGAATCCAGTTGAGCGCCGCACCAAAGGTACGCCGCCAGTCAACACCCTTGTGCTCATAAAAGCGCTTGTCCTCAATCGCAACAAATGCCTGCAGCAGTTCATCCGGAATCGAATCGCTGCTGACCCATTCACGATTTTCTTCGCTGCGCAGCGTCTGCAAGACCTTGTGTTTCCCCGAGTCGGTCTTGTAGTAAATCACACTGTTAAACTTCATCGACATGCTGTTGATATCCAGCTTCGCTTCCGGCTTGACATAGGCATTGACGTAATACGCCAGTGCACATAGGCAGATTGCCGCTGTTGTCAGCCCGACGAGAAACAGAGATAACAGAACAAAGCCGATCTTTCTGAGAATACCGCCTTTTTGTCTGCTCTTTGGTTTTCGTTTTCGCTTATGTGCCAAATCAATACCTCCTTCGGTAATGGCAGAACGTTCCCCCACGGTTCGTTACAATGCTCAGTTTATTCCATTATATCATACTGGCCGTAAAAATCCACAAAAAGTTGCATTTTTAACGTATAAATCATGAAATTCACGGGAAATATAGAAGCAAACGGATAGATTACTGGATAGAATTTTAATTTTTCTTCCTTTATTCCCAATTACTGTAACAAAAGGATGATTCCTATGAAGCGAACCTCTCTCACCATTTTACTGTCCGGATGCACTGTTTTCGCGCTGCTTCTCGCCGCCGCCCTCCCGTCCGATTCGTCCTCCCCGGCGTCCGGAACGGTCACCCCCGCGCAGCAGGAGCAGTCCGCTCCGGCCTATACCGTGCGGGTATATCAGAACCGTCTGGCGATCTGCAAGGGCAGCTCCCAGCAGCCGTGGCGGCTGACCACCATTCATGTTGACTCCCTGCGCAGCTATGACCAGCAGCTCATACGGCAGGGCTTTCCGCTGTATTCCGAGGAGGATCTGACAGTTTTTTTAGAGGACTATGGCAGCTAGTCGCGGTGACGCACTGCGCTATATCTCCACGCCGAGGCATCGGCATGGCTCACCTGCTTCGTGGTCTTGCTTCTTCGCGCCACAACCGCTCCGCTGGATTGTGTCGCGAGATCTGGTAAGATTTACTCTGAGCGCTGACAGTTAAAAAGTTCGCACCAAATTCCCCCACAAAACAACAGGCAGTGCCCGCGCACTGCCTGTTTCTTCTTTATCCTACATGATTAGAATATACTCCTGCATCCTCCCGCAGCAGCTCCTCCACATCAATCTGATATCGTTTGATGCGGTACTGCAAATTTTGTCGGCTCATGCCCAATTCGCGGGCAGATTTCGATACATTTCCTCTATTCTTTCGCAAAACATCACAAATAGCTTCGAACTCCATGTTGTGAATCGCACTATTCAGCGATTTTTTGCGTCCCGCCTTGCGCTTTGACTTATCTTCCGGCGCAGATTCTATTTCAGTCTGCTGTGCTGCCGTTGTTTCTACCGGGACCAGCGGCTTGCCCTCCCGCACATGCGGCGGCAGATATTCCGGCGTGATGTACTCCATGCCCTCCGGCAGGATATTCATCGCATGCTCAATCGCATGCCCCAGCTCACGTACATTGCCCGGCCAGTCGTACTTTTTCATGACTTCCAGCGTTTCCTTGCTGATATCGCGCACTATGCGCTCCAGCTTTTTATTGCATGTTAGGACATAGTGCTTGGACAGCAGCGCCAAGTCCTCTTTTCTCTCCCGCATCGGCGGAATCGAAATATTGACCACGCCAAGACGATAGAACAAATCACGGCGCATGCTGCCGTCCGCCACCGCTTGATACGGCGGCACATTGGTGTTAGACAGCACGCGAACATCAATGTGCTTTTCAACCGCGCTGCCAACGCGGCGAACGACGCCCTCCTGCAATACCCGCAGGAGCTTTGCCTGCAGGCTGATGTTCATCGAATTGATTTCATCCAGCAACAGTGTGCCGCCGTTGGCCTGCTCAAACAGACCGGCACGGCTTTCCGCACCTGTATACGCGCCCTTTTCCGTACCGAACAGCAGACTTTCCAGCAGATTTTCCGGAATTGCCGCGCAGTTAATCGCCAAAAACGGCCCATTTGCACGACGGCTTGCCGCATGAATGCTCTGCGCAAACAGCTCCTTGCCCGTTCCGGTCTCTCCGTACAGCATAACGGACGAATCCGACTTTGCCACGCGCTTGCACTGCTCAATAATCTTCTGCATCCGCGGCGAAACCGTCTGAATGTCGTCAAATGAATACCTTGTATTGAGCACGCTTCCTTCGCTTCGTTTTGACGGTTTTTCCGTCAGTTCGGTCAGCTTTTGCTGCAAGTCAATAATCTGTTTGCTCAGCTGGTCAACCGTACTCCAGTCCGCCATATAGCTGCCAGAGCCCAGTACCTGGCCATTTTTGATAATCGGTATTGTGCTGCACATGACGTCCAGATTTCTTCCCGTAAAGGTCTGATAATAGCAGCGGAACTTGGCAATCGGCTTGCGGGTGCGCTGCACCTCTAATATCGTGAACTCGCGTCCATCCGTCATTTCATAGATCTGATCGACCGGTTTTCCCTGAATATCATGCAGAGAGAGGGCTTCCATTTTTTGTCCGGCGTCATTTAAGAATAGCAAGCGTCCGTGCTCATCATAAATGACAATGCTCTCATCGACATGGTTCAGCACATCGAAAAAGATCTCATGATTGACATCCAGTGTCGCATTGCGAAATACGATCAGCTCCGCCCCGTCCGGCAGGTCGCTTACCGTCGGGCCATCACAGCGCATAACATATTCTTGGAAACCAAGATTGATATAGTGCGCCGACGCAATCTCATCGCACAGCGGCAGCAGCTCGTCTGGCAAAGCGTTTCCGATCATCTGACCGTCGCCATGCAGCAGCTGATCGCCATAGGCGTTGATATCCAGAACCACTTTGTCTTTGTCTAGCACAACAGCACCCAGCTTACACTGAGACAGCATCACCAGTAATTCAGATACATCCATTTTCTCCTCCCATTATGAAATTGATATAAGCTTCTTCATTTCAATTATACCTGATTTGGTGAATTCCAGCAAGTCATTTCCTATTACTCCTTCCCGTTTCATAGTCTCTTTCTATCATTATGACAGCTTTCCTCTATTTTTTATGTTGTCACTTGTCTCTCATCTTTTACACACACATTCCATATGATTTTGTATTTTTTCTCCTTTCATCTCTTTGGATTCTATTTTGTTTCCACAGGAGGTTTCCAGAAAATTTGGCCATTTTTTCCCATTGATGAGGGCTTGTTTTTGTGGTATTATTACAATGATATGAGTAAAAAAGAAAGAATGAATCGAAACAATCCCGAAGAAAGGACGTGATGGTATGGATCTGATATTGAGTCAAAAATTAGGACTGACACAGGCAATGCAGACGTCCATGCGTCTGCTTCAAATGAACAATCTCCAGCTTCGCAACTATATCGGCGAAATGATGACCAGCAACCCCGTTGTTGAGCTGGAATATCCAGAAATCGACTACCGGCCCGGTCCATTTGACCGACAGTTCCGCTCGTCCCGCGTCAAGGATCCCTCCGACGGCGACGAACCCGTCTCCAAAGAGGACCTAATGAAGGACAAGGCGAGCACGCCCTCCGCACTCACTGATTTATTTTTACAGAGTGCCGCAATGGATTTACCCGAGCAGGAACAGCAGCTGATGGAATATCTGATCCGTTCACTGGATGAAAGCGGTTTCCTGAAGGAAGTGCCGGAGAGCATTGCCCAGCTGCATGGTGTGTCCGTCGCGCTGGTGCAGCACTGCATTCGCTTGCTGCAAACCATGGAACCGGCAGGCATCGGCGCTGCGGATCTCAAGGAATGTCTTCAGCTGCAATTGCAGCGTACCTCTCCGGAGGACACCATTGCCGCCGCCATTGTCGAATCTCATCTGGAACAGCTGGCAAAGCTGCAATACAGTGCAATCGCCAAAGCACTGCAAGTGACCAAGGCACAGGTGGTGGAATCCTGTGAACACATCCGCATGCTATCTCCCCGTCCGCTGAACGGATTTTCCAGCGAGACGGTGACGCCCTATGTCATTCCGGATTTCTACATTGTCGAGGAGGAAGGACAGCTGCGCTGTCTGATGAACGACTATTATCTCCCGAAAATTACGGTAGATCCCTCCTATTGGGAGTTTATCCGCAATAAGACACTCTCCGCTGAAGACAGCGCCTACATAGAAAAGAATTACGATCAGGCCAATGAAATCACCAAATTTCTCGCCTATCGCAAGAGCACAATGCAGCGCGTGGTGGAATATATTCTCTCCATTCAAAAAGCCTTTTTCCTACAGGGTCCAGGGCACCGCGTTGCCATGAGCAATCGTGACATTGCCGATGCGCTAGAGCTGCACGAATCTACCGTCAGCCGCGCGGTAAACGGCAAGTTTTTCGAATGTAAATGGGGCGTATTTCCGCTCAAATCGCTGTTTATGCACACCCTAAAGACCAATGAATCCGTCGCAGGCAACTACGATCAGATTCTGCACAAGCTGGAACAGCTGATTGCCAGCGAGCTTCCCGGGCAGGCCTACAGCGATCAGCAGCTCTCTGAGTTGTTGGGAGAGAACAACTTCCCCATCGCCCGCCGCACGGTCGCCAAATACCGTCAGCAGCTGGGCATTCCCTCCGCCAGCAAGCGCAAGCAAACCAACGCGAATCGGTAACGATCGCTTACATCGTACACAAGCAGGCCGCATGGAGTATTCCTTGCGGTCTCTTTTTGTCCGGTTCCTTCTTTGCTGCAGCTTTTGTTGTTATCTGTCGCAATACGGACAGAGGGCCCGCTGACGGACACATCCATCAACAGACCCCATGATCCACACCTTCATTGCCTTGTATTTTATCATTCTCATATGAGACGCTATATGCCCGGCGTCCTCATTTTTTTGCCAAAGCTCACTTCTGCTTCGCGGCTCCTGATTGATCTGGTTCCGTCGTTGTCTCTTTGGAGCTATCCTTTGTCAGCAGGTACAGAACGATGCCGCCAAGAACAATGACGCCGCCGATAAACTGATTGACACGCGGAATCTCCGAAAACAGAATCACACCCATAATTGTCGCAAACACCGGCTCGCCCAGCTTCGCCGTCGAGATATACGCCGCGCTGACATATTTCAGACCCCAGCTGAACACACTGTGGCCCAGCAGCGTACAGCAGACAACCATCGCCAAGATAAAGCCGAAATCGCTCGCGCTGTAGCCGGAAAGCGGCTGACCAGTGATGAGAATCAGCACCAGCAGTGTGATACACGCCGACGCATAGACGAAAAACGTGTACAAAATTGTTGAAATGATCTTTCGCTGTCCGCGTCCGATCAGCGTATAACCCGCGGAGAAAATCGCTGCCGCCAACGCCATCAGGTCACCGTAGACGATATTACTGCCGCCGCTGTTATCACCCGCAGCAATAATCAGACTCCCGACAAAAGCCAGTGCAATGCCAATCAGGCCGACCTTTGGAATTCTCTCCCGGAATACAAACAGCAGCACCAGCGCGACAAACAGCACCTCAGTATCCACCAACGCCGTGCTAGACGCAATGGACGTATACCGAATGCCGGTAAAATACGTCGTGAAATGCATGCCGAGACAGGCGCCGCTGAGCAGGCACATGATAATATTATGCGGTTTAACCAAACGCAGTTCGTCGCGGTATTTCCACAGCACAACCGGCAGCAGCACCAAGCTGGTAATCGCCATTCGGTACATGGAGGTTACCATCGTCGGCCCCAGAATCATACGCGAAAAAATCGACGCCGGGGACGAGATGACAACCGCGAGCAAGATGATCAGCTTCGCTGTTTTCTCATTCATCGCTTTCATCTCCATTTTTCAATCAATCGATTATAATTATAATCTCTTCCTTTGTCATAAACAAGTTTACAGCCAGGAAAGATGATTCCCAGCGCACTGCACCTGATATTTTGCACACACTTCAACAATTTTCCCCACCATTATGCCCATCCTCGCGTTTTCTCACCTCTATTTTCTATTCAACATTCCCAAAATCACATTTGCACTTTTTCATGCCCTCTTTGCTTTCTTTCGCCTAAACGACGAAAGCAATTGATTTTTGTCGTTTGTTGCAGTACCATAGGTTTCAGCAAGAAAAAATTATGCGACTTGTATAAATTCTAACCGTGTCAACATGACAAGCTATACAGAGCCTGTCTTTCTTTTCCGTCCCACTTTGGCGGAAATGATATTTTTCAACTGGATGTGAGGTGATTCCAATGGGTCTGTTATACGATTTGACGATTAATCGTCCAAAGTCGGACCCGCAGAAAGAAGCTTCCGCTTCGGAGAGCGTCATTCGCCCTCTGCATCCGGAGGACAAGTGTTCCACCGCCAGCTATGCAAATGTCCTGTTTGCATCTCCGCTTGCGATGAAATCTTGATGTCACTCCGCGGAAAACACGCATACTCTCTCTCCGCGTGTTTTCTGCAAAACGCATACTTTCATATGGACTTTGGGACTGCCTGTGTTTGATTTCGTAATTTGTCTCCGTTTTCGGCGAGATGGAGCACATATTTCCTTTGCAGCAAACACGTTGGTTTTCCCCGTTTCCAATACGAGCGCTTCTGTTGCGGGCAGAGCGCTCATCCGATAGCGGCACACAGCATTGGTATTTCCCTTGCTGTGTGTTTTCTTTTATCTGTCATTTCAAAATAGACACAAAAAGGGTTTGAGCAACGCTCAAACCCTTTCTCTTTGTTTCTTACGTTCCGAAATACGAGAAGTGCATGTAGTCCTTCTTACTGTTCCACGTACCACCCCAGACGAAGCCGTACTTATTGAAAATCGCAACTACATCGCTGTCCGCCGCGATGGAATACGGATCCTCTCCCGGACGCCAATACGAACCGGTCAACGCGGTGCCGTCATTGCTG
The DNA here is from genome assembly GCA_934532985.1 of uncultured Butyricicoccus sp. Classification (GTDB taxonomy): domain Bacteria; phylum Bacillota; class Clostridia; order Oscillospirales; family Butyricicoccaceae; genus Butyricicoccus_A. The sequence goes on from CAKTAV010000011.1 coordinate 56,023, forward strand.
CACATGTAGTTCTCGTTCCAGTTGATGTCAATCGCCAGGCCCAAGCAGTGCTCGGACGACGAGTTGTCGCCGCGCCAGTTATATCCGCCAATGTCCTTGATCGGGAACTGTTCCTTGCTCTCATAGATCTCCTGGAAGATCTGCTTGACGGTATCAGCGATACCGCTGTTCACCGTCAGCGATGTGGTGGACGATACCTTTTTGCCGCCTGACAGCTTCCAGATCGGGATGGTGATCGTCGTCTGGTGGCTGACTGCCTCGGCTTCGCTGGAGTAGCGATGATAGGTCGAGCCTGCGCCGAATATTCTCGCGCAGCGGCTCTCATAGCTTTCTCCCGCAAACGCCAGTCCGCGCTCAGCTACCGACTCAATATCATTCGTGCTCACCGTCTTATTCGGACGATAGATTACGGAATTCTTGATCTCCTCCGTCACGCGCAGGCGTGTAGTGGATTTGGTCGAGCCGATCAAGCGGCCATCGCAGTCAAATGCATCGACGGACCAGTACCAGTTTCCGACCTTCTTCTGCACACACTCCGGAATGATGGATTCCATTCGACTGTCCTCGCTGGACGAAACCAGATCAATATACACCGGCTTCTCTGCGAAGTTTTTCTTTTCATAATAGTACACGCGATAGCTGTCGGCATCACAGTTCGACCAGCTGACGCGATCCTGTCCGGAATGGGTGGACAGCGCACGAACGGTATCGCTGCTGCTCTCCATCGTGTCATTGCGTCCCACGGCCGCCGCTCGATACGCCGCGATGACCAGATCTTCACTGGTCGCCTCTTTTTTTATGCCAATCGAGCCCTTTTTACTCAGGCTAGTGACACCCTCCAAAACAAAATACGCGTTGGCCTCTCGCGCCCACTTGGCCACCGAGTCGCCGTCGCGGCAGCTGGTCAGCAGCTCCGTAATCTGGTTCTGCGACAAGCTGACATTGCGTCCCGCCGTGTCCAGCGCGCGGTACAGCATGGTATTCATCAGCTGTACGCTGGCGGTTTCATCCGGCTGAAACAGGCTGCCCGCCTCATTCTTGCCGTTGGTCAGACCCAGCACCCAAGCCAGTCGGACATCGTCGTTCTCGGTGTCGCTGAATGGGCACTCGTTCAGCCGTTCTCCGGCCTTTTTCACCAGTGCATCATAGTCCACGCCTTTGACCGATGCGTATACACGCACCGCAACCGAGCACAGCTGTTCACGGGTAATCGGCTGCTCCGCCGACACCTGATCCAAACTGGGAGGAAGCAGATTGGCTTGATCCGCCACTTCGACCGCTTCCGCCGTTGCATCATCGTCTACATCAACCAGCTCCACGGCAGATCCGCTCACGGAAGTCAGCGCACACAGGCACGCCACCGTCGCACAGCACAAAAATTTATGTCTCAATTCTTCTGCTCCTTTCCTCATAGTTACATAGTATTATACCATGTTTCCACAGGGCAGAAAAGAGAATTCATGAAATTCTGTACTGTTTTTCGCGGTACTTTTTTCACTTATCCGGGCTATTCGTGTATTATTCCACAGTACGGATACCCAGGGTATTCGTGCTCGGCGCCTCACCGGCCGGCAGGCCCGCCGTGTACACCAGAAGCTCGCCCTTCTTTGCCAGTCCCTCTTCGCACACGATCTGCATAACCTTATGCACCTGACGTTCTCCGGCCGCCATGTCCGGGAAACCCATCGGCAGAACGCCGAACTGAAGCGTCATCTGGCGCCGGGTCTTCTTGCTCGGCGACAGACCAACAATACGAATCTGCGGGTGCAGGCAGGATACCGCGCGCACCGTTCGTCCGCTCATAGTAACTGCACCAATAACGGCTGCGTTCAAGCGCTCCGCTGCCGTGACAGCTGCCAGCGCAATCTCCGAAGAAATCGAGTCGTTGCCAGTATCCATCTTGCGGAACTCCTCTCGGGTCTGTCGGCGCAAGGTGTAGTGTACGGCTGCCTCCGCGTTGCTGACAATCGAGCGCATTGCGTCCACCGTCTCCACCGGATATTCGCCGACCGAGGTCTCACCGGACAGCATAACCGCCGTCGTACCGTCAAATACCGCGTTGGCGACGTCGGATACCTCCGCACGCGTCGGGCGCGGGCTGGTGGTCATGGAATCCAGCATCTGTGTCGCCGTGATGACAATACGACCCTTGGCGACTGCGTGCTTAATCAGCGACTTCTGCAAAATCGGCAAACGGTCAAATTCAATCTCAACGCCCATATCGCCGCGGGCAACCATGATACCGTCCACTTCCTCCAGAATGCTGTCCAGATTCATGCAGCCTTCCTGATTTTCCAGCTTGGCAATAATCTGTACGCGGCCCAATGCGCCCGCCTCACCCAGCAGCTGCTTGAGCTCACGAATATCGTCGGCGCTGCGCACAAACGAAGCGGCAACAAAGTCCAAATCCTCGTCGCAGCCAAACAGAATGTCCTTGCGGTCTGCCTCGCTGATATACGGCAGCTCCAGATGACATCCCGGAATGTTCAGCGACTTACGGTTTTTCAGCTCACCGCTGTTTTCTACGCGGCACACAACATCCTCGCCGTCGATATGATCCACCGTCAGCGAAATTTTGCCGTCGTCCAGCAAAATCGTCGTGCCTGGCTTTACTTCCTTCGACAGATACGGATAGGTAATTGCCGCACCGTTCGCGTCACCTTCGCGATCTTCTGCGTACAGCGTAAACATCTGCCCTTCTTCCAGTTGTGCCACACCGTCCTTGAGCAGCGTGATGCGAATTTCCGGACCGCGGGTGTCCATCAGAATGCCGATCGGCATACCGGTCTTTTTCTCTACCTCACGCACCATCTGAATGCGGCGGCGATGCTCCTCCTGCGAGCCATGACTAAAGTTCAGTCGTGCGACATTCATTCCGGCCGCAGCCATCTGTTCCAGCACGCCCGGCTTGTCGGTTGCCGGTCCTAACGTACAAATAATCTTGGTTCTGTGAAACTCCTGAATCACTTGCCTGTGCCTCCTGTTCCTATTTCCTTGGCGGCAGGTCGGCTCACTTTGCAGCATTCGCTGCCTGTCAATAAGTGCGCATCATCCGCCTTTTTTCCTACTGTTTGCTTATTATATCACGTTCTGTGTCCACAAAAAAGGGGCTTTTCCAAAACTTAACCATTTCCGTTTCATTTTCATTACTTTCCCTCATATTCCGTCAACTTCCCCTGTTGCCTTGGTCAATTCCCCCTTTCATTTTCCCCGCTTGTCTCCCGTTCCATCCCCGGAAGGCATAGAAAAAACAGACACCCTGCAAGCGCAATGTCCGCATTCAGAATCGCGCCGCAGAGCATCTGTAACTAGCCCAAAGAGTCAAGCAGCCTTATCGCTGCTCCGAGAATTTCTGATGGATGAACTCCTGAATAACCGCCACAGCGCCGTCTACACCCAGCTCGCCGACATCCAAGCAGAGGTCGTAATTGGAGGCCTTCCCCCACTCCTCACCGGTATAGAATTTCTGGAACTCCATACGCTTCTGGTCGGTCTCCTCCACCAGCTCCTCCGCCTTTTCCAGCGTGGACTGATGCGCCTCGCTGATGTTCCGGACGCGGGTGTCAAAGTCCGCAAACAGGAAGATACGGCAGGTCTCCGGCTGATCGCGGAACACATAGTTGCCGCAGCGGCCGATTACCACGCAATCCTGTCCGCCCAGCACGTTGCGTAGCGCACGAATCGGCGTCTGAAAAACATCGGATTCTCCCCCTCCGGCAACAATCGCGTACAGCAGGCTATTGACCGGCTTTTCACGGAAAAAATTCGGCGTGCGCTCGTACAGTCCATTTTCCTTGGCCATACAAACCATCGCGCGCTTATCATACAGCGGGATACCGTAAAACTCCGCCAGCTTTTTTCCGACCACATCGCCATTGCAGCCGCACTCTCGGGCAATCGTGATAATCATTTGTAAGCTCCTCCTTTTCTATTGCATCTTATGTTACATAAAGGACGCAAACACCGATGCGCCAACGACCGTCAGCAGACCCGCCACCGCAATGGACAGGCTGCTCATCGCCCCCTCAACTTCACCCATTTCCATCGCCCGCGTCGTGCCGATCGCGTGCGACGCCGAGCCAATCCCAATACCACGCGCAATCGGGTCATGAATGTGCGCCAGCTTGCACACCGTGCTGGCAAGCATATTGCCCAGCACACCGGTGATAATAATAACCGCAACCGTGATTGTCACATAGCCGCCCAGCTCCTCCGAGACGCCCATGCCGATCGCCGTCGTGATAGACTTCGGCAGCAGTGTGACATATTCCTCATGCGTCAGTCCAAACAGCTTCGCCAGTACCAGAACGCTCACCAGAGAGGTCAGCACACCGGCGACAATACCGCCGACAATCGCCTTCCAGTTTTCTCGCAGCAGCGTGAGCTGCTGATACAGCGGAACGGCAAGACATACCGTCGCCGGTGTGAGCAGATAGCTGAGATACTGCGCACTCTGATAATAGGTATCATAATCCATGCCGATGAGAACCAGCACGGCGATGGTCACCGCCACGGCAATCAACAGCGGGTTACATATCGCAAGACGGGTTTTCCTGCGCAGCACAATGCCGAGACCATAGGTCGCAAGGCTGATCATCACACCGAAAAAGGTGCACTGCGTCAAAAGATCACTCATCGTCCGACACCTGCTTTCCCAATCGACGGATGCCCTGCGTCACCCAACCGGCGACAACCATGACCAGCACCGTCGTTACTACCGTGATAACCGCCACCGGAAGCAATACCGGCTTGAGTACGCCCCACGCCGACAGCAGTCCAACACCCGCCGGAATAAACATCAGCGGCATAATCTCAATCAAAAACCGACTTGTCTGGTTGACCTGCTCCAATCGAATTACGCCGGCAATCAGACATACCAGCATCAAAACCAATCCGTAAATGCTGCTCGGAATGGGCAGCGGCAAGAGAACGTGGAGCACTTCACCAAGGAAGGAAATCAGCAGTATAATTCCAAATTCTTTGATCAGTGTCATTGTTTCTCATCCCCTTCCTCTCGTGTTTATTATCATCTTATGATACCACTCAGAAAAAGGAGATAACAGGGCAATCCTATCCAATTTTCCCCGCTATTTCGGAAAAAGTTTTAACAGGCTGCCTGACACACAGGTAGTTCCTCCGTTGGTCAGGCAGCCTTGGTGAATTATGTAACCTTATTTCAGTCTCGCGCATCCGGCTTTGCTATCCAATAATACGGAACTGCGACAAAACAGAAACCACCGATTAGATTGCCGATCGTGACAATCGCGAGGTTTGTCAGATAACCGCTCAACGCAACCTTTCCGTTGACAAGCGCCACTCCAATGATACTCATATTAGCAATGCTGTGCTCAAATCCACACAACATAAAAATCAGGATAGACCAGACAACCATAATCAGCTTTGCACTCTCACTCGTTGCTTTCAGCGAGCACCACACGGCAAGGCATACGCAGATATTACATAAAATCGCTCTGAGCAGCATCTGTATCGGAGGCAGTGATGCCTTTGCAACCGCTGTAGTAGTAAAATAACCCAAAACCGCCTCGTTGGACAGTGCGCCGGTATATTGGAACACCACAACCATGATCAACGAGCCAATCAGATTTCCGCACCAGCAGAACACCCACATCCGGACAGTTTGACTCCAGGGCATCTGGTGTCGCAAAGCTGCTGCTCCCAGAATAAGGTTGTTACCGGTAAACAATTCACAGCCGGCCATGATAACCAAACTAAGGGCAGATGCAAAGGTAAACGCAGCAAGGAATTTTGTAACCGTACAACCGGAAGCTGTGCACAATCCTCCAACTGTCATTGAACTGAAGCTTCCGAACGAAATAAACATTCCCGCCATCAGCGACGCAATCAGATAGCCCAGCTTATTGGTTTTCCACAGATTACGTTTGCCCTCCGCAGCGCTGCAAAGCGCTGCATATACATTTTCGAACATGATGTCCTCCTTTCATCCAAGTGGATTGACAAATTTGCGTCTCATTATAACAGACCTTCCTCGAAATTTCTATGCAAAAAATAACAATCTGACTACCATTTCTCAGGTGGTCAGATCGTTTTTTTCGATTGTGGCTCCTCCCAAAACAGATCATCCAGCGTCTTGTCTAGTTCATAGCAAATGGACAGACAGAGCCGAATGGTCGGATTATAGTCCCCTTTTTCTATTGCGTTGATGGTCTGCCGCGAAACGCCAATCCGCTCCGCCAGCTGCTGCTGGGAGAGATCCTTGGCCGCCCGCGCCGACTTCATTCGCAAATTCTTCAACGTTTACTCCTCACTTTCTTCCCGATGAACCGCCCATTGCTTGAGCGCAAACACTGCCAGCACAGCAAAAACAAATACCGCAACCATAAGGCTCAGGCTGCCGGAATATAATCTTCCATCCTGTAAAATCGGCTGGTTTTGCAGCCACGCAACCACAGCAGAAATCAGATTCAGTCCGCCGCCCAGTGCCAGCAAAACATAGGTCATCTTTGGTGTCTCATGCAGTGTCAGATAGGCCTCCTGCCAAATACAGCTGACGATAAATACAAATAAGCCGAGCAGGCACAGCGCCGTCGTTCCCTGAATGGAATCCAACAGCACAAAGCCAGCCTCATGCGCCAGCCGTTCCAGCACAACCAGAACCAGCATGGCAATAAATCCATACTTGTACGCCCGTCCGCGCGCCAAAATCTGCCGCTCGTCATACTCCCGGACGTCCACCCGATATTTCTTTTTTAACATTCGAAACAGCAGTGCGACTAATATCAGTCCGCACAGAGCGCCGGCAACAACGCCAATGATATATGCAGTGTTCATTGTTTCCCTCCCAGTATATCATAAATTATTCTCTTTCTCATCAGGTTCCCAAATGCTGTCCCATTTTGCCTGTTCCTTCAGCTTCCTCCTCCGGTGCAGCATCGCCGCCAGAACAACAGCCGATTCCAACGCAAAGAAAAATATCACGCCAAGCCCATTGAATCTCCCGTCTGTCGTAAAGGACTCTCCCGTATACCACCGTATGCCTGCCGTCATTCCGCCAAACAGCAGTATGTTCATCACACACATCGCAAGCACTGCCTTGCCGGAATCATACAGCGACATATAGGCATCCTTGCGAATACACAAAAGCGCATAAAGCAAGCCAACAAGCATACATAAAATCAGTGCGCCATCCTGCGAGTCAAACAGGGCAAAGCCTTTCTCCTCTGCCATTTTTTCCAGAAAAAACACCTCCAGCGCGATAAGTAGTGTATATCGCGCCGCTTCCCCGCGGGCGAGCTTTTGCCGTTCATCATAGTCCGGACAATCGCTGTTTTTTCGTCGTCGTTCCATTCCTATCCAAAGGCCAACAAGAACAACAAGATAGATAATGGTCACTATACCGCCGATCCACAAAATCAACTTTCCCGACATGATACCCCCTCCTTCCAATCGCTTTTATTGTTTCTTTTTGTGATTTCAGCATAGCACTCTCCCGTCATTTTGTCAATTATATTTTACAAAAACAAAAATATATTTTTCTTTCGCAGAAAAAAAGCAGCCGAAGGAACCTCTCTTGTTCCCTCGGCTGCGGTATATTCTTATGATGCAGAAATGTTATCTTGTCTTTTCGTTCGGGTATATAGGATGAAATAAACCGCGTTGATGGCAATACCGAAAATCGTCGCCGTCGGCGCCGCCAGACCGATCATGGTCAGGCTGGCATGCGGCTGGATGCTCATGATATAGGCCATCGGCAGACGAACAAGGAATGACTGCGCAATACCTTGCAGCATGACAAACAGCGTCTGACTGTGTCCATTGAAATAGCCCATAAAGCTAAACAGGAAGCTGGTCACAATGGCCTCCAGCGCAAAGCCCTTGAGATATTCCGCCGCGCGAACAATGACCTCCGGATCATTGGTAAACACGGATGCCAGAAGATCTCCATGGAAAAATGCCGTATAGCAGATAACCACACCCACGGTCGCACCAATCGCCATACCACACGCCATCGCCTTGCGCGAACGCATCTCCATACCGGCGCCAACATTCTGTGCGACAAAGGTCGCCATGGACTGCATCAGCGACGACGGCACCAGCATGACAAACTGGACAATCTTGTTGGCGACGCCGTACCCCGACGACGCATCCAAGCCAAGGCGGTTGATAAACGCACACAGTGCTAGAAAGGACAGGTTAGTCAAAAACTCTTGCAGCGCAATCGGTGCGCCGACCACCGCAAAATTGCGAATTTCCGGATTCCACCGAATCTGGTGCAGATGCACGGTAAACGGCAGCGACTGTCGGCGGATAATCAGCAGCGACAGCACCACGCTGACTGCCTGCGCTGTAATCGTCGCAATCGCCGCACCGGCGACATTCATATGGAATCCCGCAATCAAAATCATGTCTCCGATAACATTCGTCACGCAGGCGATGGAGACAAAGATCAGCGGCAAACGCGAATTGCCCAATCCACGGAAAATACTGCTGATGACATTATAGGCAATGACAAAAACAATACCGCCGCCGCAGATACGGACATAGGTGATCGTCAGCTCCTGTGCCTCCGGCGGTGCCTGCATCACGCGGACAATCTGCGGCGCGAACCCCAGCAGAATCGCTGTCAGAACGACTGCAACTGCCGCAAAGAAGCAGATGACACCGCCAATCACGTTGCCGATTCGCTCACGGCTTCCCGCGCCGATATAACGGCTGATGACCACCGTTACGCCCATCGTCAGGCCGCTGACGACAAACGTCACCAAATTGATAATATTACTGCCGGTCGAAACTGCCGAGATGCCTGCCGTCGTACCAAACCAGCCGACAACCAGCAGGTCAACCGCACCGTACATCGCTTGCAGCACCAGCGCACCAAAAACCGGCACCATAAACCGCAGCAGCTTCCAGAAGATACTGCCCTCGGTAAAGTTACCGACGTTCTTTTCACCCATGAGATACCCTCTTTCTTTCTCAGGTATGCCTATTATAGCTGGTTCTGTTTTCTCTGTCGATGCGCGTTTTCATCAATTTTTTGCCAAAATCCGCTTGCATTCCAAAGCAAATTGCAGGCCTTCGTTTTTTTATATGTAAAATGTGCTTGACATTTTGCCATTCCGTGCATATACTATACTTGTAAAGCACCCTTTACACCATTTCATCACCTGCGCGCAATCGAGGTATCTGCATGAACAATTATATTGAACAGCAGCGCAAAGCCCGCGGTCTGACCCAGCAGGCATTGGGGAGTCTGGTCGGCGTATCCCGTCAGACAATCATTTCGTTGGAAAACGGGCGATATAACCCCTCTCTCCTGCTGGCACATGAGCTGGCAAAGGTTTTTGACTGCACAATCGAAGAACTCTTTCTATTTGACGAACAAGGAGAAAATCCGTCATGAAGCATTTAAAATTTTCTTTTTGGGCCACTCTCGTTCTGTTTGTGTCCGGAAGTATCCTGACGTTGATCGGCCTATTTTTCAGTGCATCCACCCGCCATATCAATCCGTTTTTAATTGCCGGCCCGCTTGTACTTATTTTCAATTTGGCAACTCTGATCTATGCTGCAAACAAATCTCATCTTAAAATGGTTGAAAAAGCCGTAAAGCCGGATAAAGATCCCACCAAACTGCTGCTCCAGCTTCGTCCCCTTCAGCTCAGTCTGATTATCACCGTGCTGGCAGAGCTGGTGGTCGGTCTCCTGCTCACGAGCATCGCCCCCACCATGACCTACAGTTACATCAGCTCTTTCCTGTGCTGTCTCATTTGTGTGCAGCTCATCGTCTACATCGCCACGTTGGTTGTCTATCACAACAAAACGTAATCGTTTTTTCGGAGGTGTTTTTTTATGAAAGCCAACACTCGCATGATGTACTCCGCAGCCTTACTGATCCTCGGTGCTGTTCTGGTTGCCATCGCAGGCCTCACTCAGCGTTGGGATGTCGGTCCTTTGGGTACTGCACTGTTCGCCGTCGGTCTTTGCCGCATCATCCGACAGCATCGTATCCAGTCCAGCCCAGAACGTGCCCAGCAATATGCCATCGCCGTCAAGGACGAACGAAATCGTTATCTCGCTGCCCGCGCGATTCAGTGGACCTTTTGGATTTCGACCTACGCAGCCTGCTTCACAGGACTGATTTTGTTCTATTTCGTCAACAATCCTGTTTGGAAATCCGTCGGCACCGCCCTGTGTGTGCTGGTCTGCGCCCAGTGCCTGTTGTATGTCGTGCTGTATCATGTCTTTCAGAGGAAATATTAAATCTTTTCTTGCATAAAAATGAGCCGGAGCAAATGCTTCGGCTCATTTTTATATCAGGACATCCCTCACATATATTTTTTCTTATATTCCTCCGTGTGTTCAATCAAGCAAATGCGCACGCCATTGGGATCCAAGACAAATGCCTGCCGTCCCACCGTTGTTTTCTCAATCTCTCCCCCAATTTCATTGATGGTTTTTGGAGTCCGTTTTATTTTGGCAATCACACTTGACATTTTGGCAAGTTATGAATATAATAAAATCAGGCTGATAAGTGAAGCCTGACGAAAAGGAGGAAATATCATGGGCAAGGAATTAGGAGAACGAATATCTGAGATGCTTCAGAAACGGGGCATTCAGCAGAAGGAACTGGCTGAACGAATCGGTATCA
>CAKTAV010000012.1 GCA_934532985.1 uncultured Butyricicoccus sp.
CGTACCGATGATCTCTCATCAGCAACTCATTTAGAATATCACATTCAATCGCTTTTGTCAACAACTTTTTTCATCTTATTTCGATGTGCTGTTTTCCACAATTGATGTCATCTTTTCTCAAGAGTGTATCTATGATACCACTCTCTTTGCCTTCTGTCAATCCTTTTTTACAAAAAACCTGTATTTCATTCCGGATACGCCAGTTTTTCTTTCGTCCAGCCCTTCAGAACGCCGCACATCATCTCTGCGACCTTCTTCGCGCCCGCCAGATCATGATCCAAATAGTTACCGCACTCCGCTTTTCCTGCCCCCGGAATGTCTCCTTCAAACGAGACAATAAACGCCATCGACTCCTGTACCAGTCGAATCGCCGTCTCCGGTGTCATCGTATCGCGCACCAGAAAATAAAATCCCGTCCGGCACCCCATCGGTCCCACATAAATAATCTCGTCACTGTACGGCGTGTTGCGCACATAGGTGGCAAACAGGTGCTCAATCGTATGCGCCGCTCCCGTTGTCAGATACGTTCCCTGATTCGGCTTCATCATGCGAATATCATACGTCACAACATCCCCATCAATGCGCGAGGTATACATGCCTTCCGTCAGCACGTCATGGTTAATGCAAAAGCTCGCAATGCGTTTCACTACAATTCCTCCTTATTTGTGTCTTTGCAGCTTATTATACGATATTTCTGTTGACGAATGCAAGCCCGCTCCTCTATACTGATACCAGTTTTTCCGTTTTATTGGAGAGGAGTGTAACGTAACATTATGACATGGGGTATTTTAGGTGCTCTGGACGCAGAAATCGCTTTGATTCGCGAGCAGATGACCATTGAGTCAGAGGAAGCGCGCTTTGGCACCACCTTTTATCGCGGCACGGTTCACGGGCAGTCGATCGTCCTCGCCTGCTGTGGCGTCGGCAAGGTCAACGCCGCCGTCTGCGCCGCCTACGTTCTCGGCACGCTAGGTGCCGACTGCATCATCAATGTCGGCATTGCCGGAGCTATGGCGCACGGCCTGCATATTCTCGACGTCGTCATCAGCACTGAGGTTGGCTTCCACGATCAGGACGCTGTCATGCTGAAATATTATCCGGCAACCGCCTTTTTCCCAGCGGACGCCGCGCTTGCCGAGCTGTGCGAGCATGCTTGCCGCGAAATTCCACGTCTGAGCGGCAAATACCGCCACGGACGCATTGTCTCCGGCGACCAATTCGTCAGTGAATCAGCCGTCAAGCAGTCCATTAACGACCGCTATGCGCCTGCCTGCGTCGAAATGGAGGGCGCTGCCATTGGCCATGCCGCCTTTATGTATGAAAAGCCGTACTTAGTCATCCGCACCATGTCGGATGCCGCCGATGACGCCGCCGATGAATCCTATGATAACTTCATCGACGACGCCGCAAAAACCTCTGCGGAGATCATTCTAAAGATGCTCGCGCTGGCGGAGTAACTCACACAAGAGACCAAAACCCTCGACCGGATCACTGTCTGCCAGCTTATCCCGCCGAGGGTTTTGTTATGTTTGATTTCATTTAATTTCGTCCCAGTACGCCTTGGCGCGCTGTTCCGTTTTATTCGGTCCATATTCATAGTAGACCGCGTCCTTGAGCGTATCCGGCAGATATTGCTGCCGCACCCAATGATTTGGGTAGCTATGCGGATACTGATACGTCAGCGCCCGCCCCATCTTTTTCGCGCCGGAATAGTGTCCGTCCTTGAGATACGCCGGAATATCGCCGGATTTGCCCGCGCGGATATCCGCCATCGCGGCATCAATCGCATTGATGGCGCTGTTGGACTTCGGCGCCGTCGCCAGTACAATCACCGCCTGCGCCAGCGGAATGCGTGCCTCCGGCAAACCGAGCTGGAATGCCGAATCCACACAAGCCTTGACAATCGCCGCCGCCTGTGGATACGCCAGGCCGACATCCTCCGACGCCATAACCAGTAGCCGCCGTCCGGCGGAAATCAGATCGCCCGCCTCCAGCAGCCGCGCCAGATAATGAATCGCCGCATCCGGATCCGAGCCGCGGACAGATTTCTGAAACGCCGACAAAATGTCGTAGTGCTGATCGCCGTCGCGGTCATAACGCATATTCGAGCGTTGTGCCGCCATCTGCGCGTCCTGCAGCGTCACTACGCCATCCTTCGCCGCGCTGCACAGCACTTCCACCGCGTTCAGCGCCTTGCGCACGTCGCCGCCGCAGGCCGTCGCAATATACGTGCAGACCTCATCGCTTGCTTCCGCGTGCGGCTCACACAGGGCAAAGCCGCGCCGCACCGCCGGAATCAAATCCGCTACCTCCAGCGGCTTGAATTCAAACACCGTGCTTCGGCTCAAAATTGCGTTGTAGACGTAGAAATAGGGGTTCTCCGTCGTGGACGCAATCAGCGTGATGCGTCCGTCCTCGATAAACTCCAGTAGGGATTGCTGCTGTTTCTTATTAAAATATTGGATTTCATCCAGATACACCAGTGCGCCATTGGGCGCAACCAGCGTGCCCAGCTCATCAAAAATCTGTCGGATATCCGACGTGCTCGCCGTCGTCGCGTTCAAACGATACAGCTTGCGGCTGGTGGCTCCCGCAATAATCGATGCCACCGTCGTTTTTCCGACACCGGATGGGCCGTAAAAAATCATATTCGGAATCGTCCCGCTCTCAATGATGCGGCGAAGCAGTCCGTTTTCCCCAAGGATATGCGACTGGCCAACCACATCCCCCAGCGAGTTCGGGCGAATCCGGTCGGCCAGAGGCTGATACATAGTAAATTTCCTTATCTCTTAGTACAGCGGGAACTGCTTACAGATCTCACCGACACCGTCCCGGATCGCATCCGCCTTGTTCTCAAAGTCAAAGATTGCGTCCGCGATAAAGCCAGCAATCTTGTCCATTTCCGGCTCCTTAAATCCACGGGTGGTGACAGCCGGAGTACCCAGACGAACACCAGAGGTAACAAACGGGCTCAGCGGCTCATTCGGAACGGTGTTCTTGTTTGCGGTGATATATACATCGTCCAGACGGTTTTGGAGTTCCTTACCGGTAATGCCCGTGCCGCGCAGATCAACCAGTAGCAGATGGTTGTCCGTTCCGCTGGAAACCAGCTTGACACCACGCTTCATCAGGCCCTCTGCCAGTGCCTGTGCATTCTTTCGAACCTGAACCTGATAATCCTTGAACTCCGGCTTGAGCGCTTCGCCAAAGCAAACAGCCTTTGCCGCGATGATGTGCATCAGCGGGCCGCCCTGCGTGCCCGGGAAGATCGCGGAATTGAACTTCTTTGCCAATGCCTCATCGTTAGTCAGGATACAGCCGCCGCGCGGTCCGCGCAGGGTCTTGTGCGTCGTCGTGGTGACAACGTCAGCGTAATCCATCGGGTTCATATGCTCGCCTGCGGCAACCAGACCTGCAATATGTGCCATATCGACAAACAGATATGCACCGACTTCCTTTGCGATCTCAGCAAACTTGTCAAAACGAATCGCACGCGGATATGCCGAAGCGCCCGCGATAATCATCTTCGGCTTGTGCTCCAGCGCCTTCTGGCGAACGTCCTCATAATCAATGTAGCCCTCGTCATCGACACCGTAAGCAACAATATTATACAGCTTACCGGACTGGTTTGCCGGAGAGCCATGGGTCAGATGACCGCCGTTGTCCAGGCTCATGCCCAGGACGGTGTCGCCCGGCTGACACAGCGCCTGATATACCGCCATATTTGCCTGTGCACCGGAATGCGGCTGAACATTGGCAAACTTCGCACCAAACAGTTTACACACGCGCTCAATCGCAATGTTCTCTACAATGTCAACACACTCGCAGCCGCCGTAATAGCGCTTGCCCGGATAACCTTCGGCGTACTTGTTTGTCAGTACCGTGCCCATTGCCGCCATAACAGCCGGAGATACGATGTTCTCCGAAGCGATCAGTTCAATGTTTCTGCACTGACGGTCATATTCCTTGCGAACCGCCGCGCCAACATCCGGATCGACACTGCTGATAAAATCCATGTTTTCTTCAATTCTGCGTGCTTCAGCCATGTTTATCCCTCCATAGGTCAAAGATAAAAATCAGATAATTCTATTAAATCAGGATTTCCTGTTATTTTCAAGATGATTTTCCTCCATTCCGTCTTTTTCCCCTTCCTGCCTCACATTTCTCTGATTCTTATCTAAAACTTTGTGCAGTTTTTCTTCGCCTTTTGTGCACTTCCTATGAGCTTCTTTTGGTATTTTGATCATCCCCACTATTCTGTCGCATCGCAAAATGTGGTATACTGTTCTTGTCCTGCACACAATCTGTGCCGATATAGACTCCGTAGAGCGTTTTTTTCATCCCTCTGCTTCTCATCAAATACAACCGCAAGGAGGTTATGATATTGACACCTAAAGAACGCGCCGAGCGCGCCGTTGTCCTGCTGGAGCAGGAATATCCCGACGCCATTTGTGCACTAACTTATAAAAAGGATTATGAATTGCTGTTTGCCACCCGTCTTTCCGCGCAATGTACCGATGCTCGCGTGAATATCGTCACACAGGAGCTGTACCGCATCTTTCCCACCTTGGAATCCTTCGCGCAGGCCACGGCTGCGGAGATTGAAAAAATTATCCGCCCCTGCGGACTGGGTAATTCCAAAGCGCGTGATATTCATGCCGCCGCTCAATATCTGCTGGAACACCACAACGGTGTCGTCCCCGGCACCATGAAAGAATTGCTGAAAATCCCTGGTGTCGGCCGAAAAACCGCCAACCTGATTCTTGGCGACATTTTCCATCAACCTGCCATTGTCACGGACACCCACTGTATCCGTCTTTCCAACCGCATTGGTCTCGTGGACGGCATCAAGGATCCCGCCAAGGTAGAGAAAGCCCTGCTTCCCATCGTCCCGCCGGAGGCCTCCTCGGATTTCTGCCACCGTCTGGTTCTGCACGGACGCGCTGTGTGTACCGCCCGCAAGCCGTATTGCGATAAATGCTGTCTCGCGGAAATCTGCAAGACCGCACAGGAGCAAAGTTCTTCTACCTAAGACGGATTGTTTTTCCGGAAGCACTCCCTCACAGATTCTTAGTACATTACATTATGTGCTACAAATTTCTTGCACTGTATGTGACAAAATTATAATACAATAGTAATATAATAACATGTACAACAAAAGGGTATTTGGTAATCCACCGTTTGAACTACGGCAGTGAGGGGGACAAAAAAAGTGCGAAAATTCAAAATTCCGAACATACCTACCACAGAATCCAAGAGTATCCGTTTTCCCGTTGATGTGATCGCTCAGGTGGAGGAGGCGATTCGCGGCACAAACTGTACCTTTTCCGCGTTTGTCGTGGAAGCGGTTCGCGTCGCACTGGAAAATCTCAACGAGGACGACGAAGAGACTTCATAATCTCGTCATAACGCAATAACAAAAAAGGACGGCAGGAGCTTCATTCCTGCCGTCCTTTTTATGCCTCGCTCCTTCGCACCACAACTTCTCCGCTGGGTTGCGTCGCGATATTATGTCTCAGCGATAATAGCCTGCAATAGCGGAAAAACTTCGAATTCAGCTTTCCGCGTCTAGAGTGTTAAGGAAGGTCTCTTTCCCCATTTCTTGTCTAATGACAAGAAATGGGGCCTCCACGGAATGTCGGTAGCAAGTCTGCTTCGGCTAAGCGGCGATGAGTTACTATTCTCCTCCGCCGCCATCACAGCGACTCCGTCTCCTCCTCCGCCGAAACACACAGCGGACCGATTTTCTCCAGCGCATCGAACTTCTCGCGGTTGTTCTCATAAATCATGCGCAGACCTTCCAGCGTCAGCTCCGGTGCCACATCCGTAATGCACGAGCAATATTGCTTCATCATGCGGCCCATGCCGCCGGTCGCTATCACGCGGCAGTGCTCACCGCCCTCAATCTCCTCGCGCATTTCCTTTACGGTTCCCTCAATCGCACCGGCATAACCGCGCACCGCGCCGGACTGCATACTCATGACGGTATTTGTGCCGATCGCCTTCGCCGGACGCACGATATCCACGCGTGGGAGCTTGGAGGTCTTTTGGAACAGCGCTTCCATCGCCACCTTAATGCCCGGGAAAATCGCACCGCCGAGGTATGCGCCTTCCTTGTCAATGACATCAAACGTCATCGCCGTACCAATATCAATGATAATCAGCGGCGTGCCAAACCGCTTCACTGCCGCCACTGCATTGACCAGACGATCCACACCGACTTCCTTCGGGTTGTCATACTTGTTGACGAGCCCAGTGTCAATATCGCGATTGACAACCAGCGGCTTCACCCCGACGTATTTCCGAATGGCATTGATTAACGTATACATCACCGTTGGCACAACCGACGCAATAATGACGGAATCCGTCTCACTGATGTGCAGCCCCATAAAGCTGTAATACATATGTATCTGCATTCCCAGCTCGTCCGAGGTGCACTGCGTGGTGGTGGACAGGCGAAAGCTGCCGATCAGCTCCTGCTCACGGTAAATTCCGAATACCATATTAGTATTGCCAACATCAATTGCTAAAAGCATTGTCGTTCTCACTCTCCGAACCCGTAGTTGCTACGGTTCTTGTTTATTCCATCTGCCGCTTTATCCGCGCGGCTTTCGGTGTACAATTTCCAGCTTTGGCGGCTGACCTTCGGTCAGCGTCATGCGCAGATACGAGGGATTTTCGCAATACGGCAATGTAATGCTACCCGGATTCGCCACCAGCACCCCGCCGTTGTGCTCCACCAGCGATTCATGCGTGTGGCCAAACAGCGCCACCTGACACCGGTTTTGCCGTGCAGCCGTCGCGATTCGGTCGGTCGTGCTGCGCACCGAATGCCGATGTCCATGCGCGAGGAAAAAGCGAATGCCCTGTGCAGTGACCACCAGCTCTTCCGGCGCCTCACTGCGCCAGTCATTGTTTCCACACACGTTAAACAGCGGAATCTCCGGATAGACCGATTGCAAATCCACCGTATCATGGACAACATCACCGAGATGAAACAGCATGTCCGGTTGTTCTTCCTCAATACAGTCCAGCATACGCATAGTCCGCCCGTGAGAATCCGAAAATACAAGTATTTTCACACTGTTTCCCTTCCTTCCATTTTTTGTTGCCCACAATCTTTATCAATATACACCATTTTCTGCGCAAAGTCAAAGCACATTTTACCATCCTGCCCCGTATACTAATACTGGTATCGTTTGCAAGGAGGTTATCCTATGGCTCATGATGAATTACAGCAGTTATTGCACAAATTGTCCACCCAAACCGGACGCCCTATGCCGGATGCCGATCAGGTTGAGCACTTTTTGCAGTCTCCTGCCAGCCAGCTTTTGCTGCGCTCTCTGACCGCGTCGCATTCTGACTCGCTCCACAGCGCCGCCGCCATGGCAAAGGCCGGTGATTACCGCAACGCATCCACCCAGCTGCAACAATTTTTGGCCACCGCCGAGGGGCAGGCTCTGCTGCAAAAGCTCGCGCAGAACGGAGCGCCGCATGAATGATTCCTTCTTGTCCGGACTGCTGGACGATCCGGAGGCGATGAAAAAAATTACCGAGCTGGCGGGACAGCTTGCGGGGAATCCCTCTTCCCCAGCGTCGGATTCCGAATCACAGGCAGCTGCCGCACCGTCTCCGCCAGCCGTTTCTTCCGCGCCTGATCCGGCTTCGGAACTGATGCAAAAGGCGGTTCCGCTACTCACCAACATTGCCCGCAGCGGACAAAACGCCGCCGATCCCGACCGGCTTCGTCTGCTGACGGCGCTCAAGCCCTTTCTCTCCGCGTCCTCGGCTTCCCAGTTGGAGCACGCAGCCCGCCTGCTCTCCATGGCACATATGACGCGCACCGCCGCCTCCCAGCTGCTGTCGCAGGACGTCAAGGAGGTCTGACGATGTATAATTACTATTTGGATCAAGCACCGATTGATGTCACACCGGAGCCGGCAGCGCAGCCCGCTTCCGCCTCGGCACATACCGGTAGCCTGCTCTCTCTGCTGTCCCGTCTGGGACAGGGCGGCGGACTGAACAACCTGTTTTCCGGCGAAAATCTGATCGTTCTCGCCGCGCTTGCCTTTTTAACCTATACGGACGACGGCTTGGACGGTGAGCTGTTCGCCCTCGCCGTCCTGTTTCTTCTCATTGGTTTGTAACGCTCATGCGCGTTCTTGCAGCATTTCCAGCGCTCGGTGGGTGAGCTGGGCATATTGCTCCAGACTCAGCTTTTCGCCGCGAATGCGCGGGTCCAGGCCGATATCTGTAATCAGCTGGACAATGCCGTTCTTTCCCAGCTCCTTGCTCAGCGCCGAGCCAAGGGCGTTGGCGAGCGTCTTGCGCCGCTGTCCAAATGCCGCCTTAATCAGCTGGAAAAACAGCGTTTCGTCGCCCGGATTCACCGGCGGCACCGCATATGGAACCAACCGAACCACAGCCGAATCCACCTTCGGCTGCGGCACAAAGCAGCTGCGCGGAACGTCAAACAAAATCTCCGCCGCCGCATGATACTGGACATAGAGCGAAAACGCACTGTAATCCTTCGCGCCCGCCGGCGCACAAATGCGCTCTGCCACTTCCTTTTGTACCATAACCGTGATGGAAGAAAATACCTTGCTGTCCAATAGAGCAGAAATCGCCGGTGTCGTGATGTAATACGGCAGGTTGGCACAGGCATGTACCGGTCGATCGCCAAATTGCTCGGCGCACAGGGAAGCAAAATCACTCTTTAATACATCGCCCTGTACCACCGTGACATTGTCACATTCCGCCAGCGTTTCTTCCAGCACCGGAAACAGCGCGCGATCCAGCTCAATGGCGCACACACGACCGGCACGCCGCGACAGCTCCTGCGTCAGGCAGCCCATGCCCGGACCGACCTCCAGTGCCGCACTGTCGGCATCCACGCCGCAGCCCTGCGCGATGCGCTCCGGCACCCAATTTTCCGTCAGAAAGTTCTGCCCCAATGATTTAGAAAAATGAAACCCGTGGCGCGACAGCACTTCACGGATCACGTCTCGATTGCAAAGATCCATTCGGAATTCTCCTTGTTCTGATAATGATTGTATTATACCGCGCCGCCCCATTGCTTGGCAATATGACAGGTTCTTTTCGGCACAACTCACGCAAACAAAAAGCATGGCCGAAGCCATGCTTTTATTTTTCTTTAATCCAGAACGTATACCATCGCGGACTGTCGTCCGAAGCTCTGGCATTCGCCCTCCGAGCTAAAGTACAGATCAATTCGGTTGCCCTTGATCGCTCCGCCCGTGTCCTCGGCTACCGCATAGCCGTATACCCACGAGCTGCCGTCCGGCGACGTGATGTACAGCTCACTGCCCAGCGGAATGACGCTCGGGTCAACCGCAATCGCGCCCACGCGGGCGCTCGTGCCGCTCGCCGTCAGACCACCGCCGGAATACGCCGTTGCCTCTACCGTCAGCGCACGCGAATAAGTTCGCTTGCCCGATCCAGTCTGTACAGTCGGACGTCTGGTTCCGATCAGTACCACACGATCCTCAGCTTCCTTGGTCACGGTCTCCTTGATCAGATTGCGCTCGGATGCCTTGCCGTTGCGGTACACAATCTCATAGGTCTTGCGAACCGTTCCGTCCTTGCCCTCGCTCTTGATCTTGGTTTCGCCGCGCTCCAGCTTCTTGGTCTTGACCTCGCGGGTCTCATACGCAATGCGCTCGGTCTGGGACTCAGTTTCCTTCGTCACACGAATGACCTGAATCTTGGTCGCATCTGTGATGACCTCGTCCCGCGCCGGTTCGGTTTCGTCGTCTGCGCTCAGCGAAATGCCAGCCGCCTCGCAGAGCTCTTCTACCGTCGCCTTGCCGGTGTACAGCTCGGTCTCTTCCCCGTCTGCTTCGATAATGGCCGTAAACTTTGGACGAACCTGTACTGTGTAGTACTCATCATTCTTCTGCGCCGTCGAATCAATGTAGTAGTCCTCCGTACCAAAGCTGGTACGATCCACTGCCGCTTCTTCGTTTTCATGGAACATCGTTACCAGTTCCTGATTTGTGCCGTCCGACACCGCATAGACTAACGCACCGTCCGCAACGGCCGGTACGGTCATTGCCGTGACCACTGCCAAAGCGGTCAGCGGCAGGATTCGTTTGCTCAACTGTTCTGCCAGTAAGCGAATTCGCATAAAACTCCTTTCTGAAGCGCTGACCTGTGTTGTCGGTCACCGGCTTTGCCGGAGCAGGCAATGTCGGCGTTTGGCCTCTACTCCAAACCACACTTCCCGGGTGCAGCGTTTTCTGCCCTGCACAATGATGAATTCTCAGCCTTGTCACGCTAAGATTACATTTCGGTTACAATCAAATGTTATCGGCATTATATCGAATTCGCTCCGGCTTGTCAAGAGAATTTTTAGATTTTCTCCCTTTTTCCAAAGATTTTCCGGCGCAAAATGCGACATTTTTGTGATTTTTTGTACAATTTACCCATCAATCGCCGAAAACATTCCCTTATACAAACAATTTACTTGCCGCCTGTTTCCACATGTTGTACAATGGACAGAGGAAAGGATGTGTCACTATGTCAACTCCCGTCGCGCTGCCCCCGATGCCATCTACGGTATATCATTACTGCACCGTCGAGACCTTTTTTAATATTGTAAAAAATCATACCCTTCGGTTGTCTGACATCGAGAAAAGCAACGATTTTATGGAGAAGAAATGGGCCATCCAAAAATGTCTGGAATACATTCGCTCCAATCTAGAAGATCCTGCGTATCCGTGCAGTCAGAAGCCGGAGCTGTCCAAGCAGCTTCTGCACTCCATGGAGCAGCAGTTTCATACATATAACATGATGATTCTCGCCTGCTGCTTTTCTAGTGAGCGCGATTTGCTCAGCCAATGGCGGGGATACGGCGACAATGGCTGCGGTGTGTGTATCGGCATTGACGCATCTCGTCAGTTTTTTCCGGCCTATCAGCGCACCCGCCAGTATTTCTGCTCTCCGCAGTCGGCGCATAATCTGCCGTCCAATCTCTGCTTCCACAACATTCAGTATGGTGCCGAGGATATTCAGCAGATTGTCATGAATCTGTTTTCTACCTTTCTCAACTGGCTGCCGCTGAGCATCACAATTGAGCAGGCAGCCTATACGCTGGTGCGCATTATATATCCCGCTCTTCCGTTTTTTAAATCCAATGCCTTTTCGGAAGAGGCAGAATGGCGCTGTGTGTTTTTCCCGCAGCTGCCTGCCCCGCCGTATGAAAATCTGACGTTTGACGAATCCGCATTCCACAATCTGTTGGAGCAGCAGAAAAAATCCATCTCACTGGATTCCTTTACCCTTCTGCCGCTGCAATATCGTCTGCGTCAGTCCAACCTTGTTCCCTATCGCGATCTGTCATTTGACTCCAATGTCATCGTGTCCGATCATCAGTATGATTATGTGCCGGATAATTTCATCCGCAGCGTAACGATTGGCCCAAAATGTCAGCTCGACCGCGAAACCGTTAAAGTGCTGCTGGAGCTGAATAATATCCCGATTGAACTAAAAAATATTTACTTGTCCGATGTGTCGTATCGGTAAAGAAACATATAGCGAATCCCCCAGCCGTACACTGACAGCTGGGGGATTCCGTTATATCATGAATGTTCTATTATACTACGCGATGTTATTTGCACAGCTCGTCGCGCTCTACGATGAGAGCTTCGCCCATGCCGCCGCCGATGCACATCGTAGCCAGACCGATGGTCAGATCACGCTTGATCATTTCGTAAATCAGCGAGGTCGTAATACGGGTGCCTGCTGCACCGATCGGATGACCCAGAGCAATCGCGCCGCCGTTTACGTTGACCTTGGACATATCAAAGCCCAGCGTGGTGTTAACTGCGCAAGCCTGTGCCGCAAACGCTTCGTTGGACTCAATCAGATCAAGGTCTGCAACCGTCAGACCAGCGCGCTTGAGTGCCTGACGAACCGACTCGATCGGGCCAATGCCCATGATGGACGGATCACAGCCAACCGAACCGTATGCACGGATCTTTGCCAGCGGCTTCAGACCATGTGCCTTAACGTAATCCTCGGATGCGATAATCGTGAACGCGCCAGCGTCATTGATGCCGGAGGCATTGCCTGCGGTAACCGTGCCATCCTTCTTAAATGCCGGGCGCAGCTTTGCCAGCGTCTCCATCGTCGTACCATCCTTCGGATGCTCGTCGGTGTCAACAATGATGGTCTTCTTTCGGGAGACAACCTCTACCGGAGCGATTTCGTCCTTGAACTTGCCTGCCTTGATCGCAGCAACGGCGTTGGTCTGCGATGCCAGAGCAACCTCATCCTGCATTTCACGGGTAATGCCGTACTTTTCCGCTACGTTCTCTGCCGTGATACCCATGTGATAGTTGTTGAAAATGTCCCAAATACCGTCATGTACCATCATGTCGGACATGACTGCGTCGTTCATACGAGCGCCCCAACGTACCTTGGATACGGTATACGGTGCACCGGACATGGACTCAATACCGCCGGCCAGAATGCACTGATCATCGCCGGAGCGGATGATCTGTGCCGACAGATTCAGCGCGCGCATCGAGGACGCACAAACCTTATTGATGGTCATTGCCGGAATTTCCAGCGGTACGCCGACACCCAGAGCTACCTGACGAGCGACGTTCTGACCCAGACCGCCCTGCAGGACGCAGCCTGCGATGGTCTCGTCAATCGTTGCCATATCAATGCCAGCCTGCTCGATTGCAGCCTTTGCCGCAACCTTGCCCAGGTCAACCGCACTGACATCCTTAAAAGCCTTACCATAGGAACCAATCGGGGTTCTCTTTGCAGCACAAATATAAACGTTCATAGGAAGTCTCCTTTCAAGAGAGAAATATCAAAACAGATCTCCGACAGTGGAGCTGCCATTGCCGGAGATTCCGGAAACAGTCAATTTACTTTTTACTTCGCCAGCCAGTAAGTACCGTTGTGAGCCGAACCGGAAATCATGCGGCCATTCTCATAGGCATAGAAGCCCTTGCCGGTCTTCTGTCCGAGCATCTTTGCACGAACCATCTTCTTCAGCAGACGAGCCGGACGGTATCTTGCATCAAACGTCTCATGATACATAGTCTCCATGATGGCCAAGCAAACATCCAGACCGATCAGATCGCCCAGCTCCAGCGGGCCCATCGGATGGTTTGCGCCCAGCTTCATTGCGGTATCAATACCGTCAACCGTTGCCAGACCTTCCTCAAAGATCTGAATCGCGTCGTTAATCATCGGAATCAGCAGACGGTTAACAACGAAGCCCGGTCCCTCAATAACCTGTACCGGCGTCTTTCCAATATCCTTGGACAGCTGAATAACAGTATCCAGCATGGTCTGCGTGGTGGTCATGCCCGGAATTACTTCGATCAGCTTCATAACAGCTGCCGGGTTGAAGAAGTGCATACCAACTACCGGACGGGACAGTGCTGCGCTCAGCTCCGTGATGGACAGAGACGAGGTATTGGTTGCGAACATAACGCTTTCCGGACAGATCGCATCCAGCTTACGCAGCAGGTCGATCTTGGAGGTCATATCCTCCAGTGCGGACTCGATCATCAGATCGGCTTCTGCCGCGCCGTCGATCGTGGTGAACGTTACACGGGACAGGATGTTGTCCATGCGCTCCTGCGTGATCTTGCCCTTCTTCACCTGCTTGTTCAGTGGAGCCATGAACTTTTCCTTCTTGACATCAAAGCCCTTGCCGGAAACAACACATACGATTACTTCATAATCACTCGGCGCCTGTGCGAATGCCTGCGCAATACCCAGACCCATGGTACCCGAACCAACAATTGCAACCTTCATGAATAATGCCTTCTTTCTTAAAAAATCTATTCGTCGTGCGAAACGGCACAGTGGTCATTTCGCTTGCCTTCCTGTTAATTCTTTAACAAATTACAGTCTGATTATAGCATAGGCTTTCTGCTTTTGCAAGAGCTTTTGCACGATTTTTATAAAAAATTGCAAATTCTTTTTGATTATTTTTTGCGTTTTTCTGAGAAAAACGCAAAAACCTGGCCGTGCAGAACCACATTTTAGGATATTCCTTGTGTTATTTTTAACAAGTCATCCCCTGTTTTCGCCAGCGTTTGTGATTTTTTCAACAATCTCTTGCACTTTTCAAACACTTTTGGTTCTTTTGTTGTATCTTTTGGGTTTCACTAAATTTCGCCGTTTCTCAGATTTTTGTTTTTCTCCCTTGCTTTTTTCTGGTCATTTTTCCCATAGTCCCGCCGGCGACAAACCACCATATTTGCTGCACTCTCTCCGTCTTCTCTTCTCAAATAAAACGATAAACGCCAGACAACGAGGCTTCTCCCCTCGCCATCTGGCGTCTGTATGATTGCGCTTTTAATTGAACTTGACGACCTTGTGCGCCAGGCGATAGCCTGCTACGCAACCCTTTCGGCCAACGCGTCCCGGAATCGCCGCAGCACCCGCGACCGATGCGTACCGCAGACGGCGTCCGTAATAACCGGTCTTTTTTATATACGCCCACATCTCCTGAATATCCTGCTCCGCCTGCTTTGTGCCGCAAACGCGCGCAAACGCCGCCGCAATCGCCAGCATCAGCGTCAGCTCATGATGCAGATAGCGGCCAAGCTTCGGATTTTCCTTTCGGATTGCCGGAACGTCCGCCGCGTCAAAGATCATCTTTGCCACCAAAATCTGATGGCGATAATTTTTCCGCATGCTCTCCTCCGAAACCGACTGTCCCTCGCGTCCGATCAGATAGCGATACAGATTTTCATCCATATAGCAGATCGTCTTGGTCAGGCACAGCGGCGCATAGGCATACAAATTGTCTTCATAAAACGTATGTTTCGGCAGAACCACACCACAGTCATGCAGCAGCTGTGTGCGAAAAATCGAAGAGTGCAGCGTCAAATACTGATTGATTCGGAAATGTCCCGTTTGCTCCCATGTCACCATGGCATCTGCCGGAAAGACATTCTCATACGAAATCACCTGATCCGAACGTCCGTCCTGATAAGTATACACATAGTTGCACACCATCAGATCCACACCGCCTACGCGCTCCAGCTCCTCCAGCTTGTCCAGCACACGGCGCAGCGCGTCGGTGTCCACCCAGTCGTCCGAATCGACAACCTTAAAATATTTGCCGGTCGCATGGCGCAAGCCCTGATTGATTCCCTCACCATGTCCGCCGTTTTCCTGATGCACAACACGCACGATGCCCGGATGCTCCGCAGCGTATCGGTCTGCAATTTCTCCCGTGTTGTCTTTGGAACCATCGTCAATCACAATGATCTCCATCCGGTCGCCGCCGGTCAGCAGCGTATCCAGACAATGATCCATAAACGCCGCCGAATTATAACACGGAACGGTAACGGTAAGTAATTTGTTTGTATCCACAGTCGTTCTCCCCTCAGCCTTCTCCTGTGCAGGACGAAATTCTCCCCGCAATATCGGTTTTCTTTCTCACGACCGCCCTCGTCGGCTGTCTTTTCCCTCTGAGAAACCGATGTTTTCTGCCATCCTGCACGATCCATTTGTTTTTCACACAATGAAGCAGTACGATACTCCCTCATTGTACCTTCGTCGATGATCGTTTTTCTCACCGAATGATGACCTATTATAACACTAATTTTGAAACAAAAGTTGAAATTCACTTAAACTACACAAGAATTCTTTCACGCACTTTGTTCATTAGCATTTTCTTAACACCGTGCTCACGTCATTTTTCTGTGATAACGGGTTCTATTATTATACCAGAGCTGTCAGGAAAAGCAACTGGCAGAGCGCACCAAAAAGGTCTGCTGCACACATGCAGCAGACCCCTTCCGTTGTGTTTTGGGTTGTCTTGTCAAGCCGTCTGACGCTCCGGCTCTGCGTTGACAAACAGCATCTGAATCACAGAACCAACCACAAGGGCCAGTGCTGCACAGGCGTTCCAAACATCATCCGCAATACTGTGTGCCGCTTGGCTCGTATAGCGTTCGTGTCGGGACGCAATCGCGCGAATCAGCCCATCCGTCGTCAGCGGCAGGTGCATGTCTGCAATCTCTGCGAAGGCTGCAATCGACTGTGTCTGAACATGATCCTTAATGCCAAATGCCATGCGCTTCTCATAGATGTAGTGCGCCAGCAGTCCATGCTCATAAATGGTGTCATTGTGCGGAAACGTGAAAAAGTCGGTGATGTAGTGACAGATCTCCCCGAGCGCTTCACTCAGCTTGGCGCCATTGACAGCCTCCACGCGGAAGTTTTCGATAAAGGTACGCAGCTTCTGCATAACTTCTTCAAACATCAGCGATGGATAGTGGCGCTTGGAGAAATATTCTCCCTTCAGGTCAGGCTTCAGGTTTCCAAAGTAAAATGCCTTACGGTCGAACGCAACGCCCTCGGTTTGCTCAAAGTAATCCAGCAGGCAGCTGGCGACCGTGGTATGCGACACGGAATCCATGGGCACCACTCCTTTCTTCTTTGTTATTTACAGTATACCATAGAATTGTGTATAAAAGCGTAAAATTACAAAGAATTTACGATTTTATTTCTTCCACTTTCCACAAATTTTCCCATGATTCTGCTGAAAATACTGTCTCCGTTAAAAAGAAAAGGGTCTGCTGCAACATACAACAGACCCTATTACATCGTGAAGAACCTTTACTTATCTGTTCTCAGAGTAAATCTTACAATCTTTAGCTCCCTTGTGTAAAGGGAGCTGTCAGTTGCTTCCAGCAACTGACTGAGGGATTGTACATTGACAACTAGATTTGAGCTAACCGTCAGCCGACAACCCCTCTGTCACGGCAACTCCGTGACATCTCCCCTTGCACAGGGGCGATTTTGGTGCAGACTTTTTCACTGGACGTTCTCAGAGAAAATCTTACTATCTCGCGACGCAACCCAGCGTAGCGGTTGTGGCGCGAAGGAGCAAGACCACGGAGCGGCTGAGCCATGCTGATGCCTCAGCGTGGCGATGTAGCGCAGTGCGTCGCCGCGACAGCACAGGGGCGATTTTGGTTCAGACTTCTTTTCTATCTATTCTCAGAGTAAATCTTACATTTTTCAAATTCCAAACCAGTGAAACGTTTGGAATTTGAGGAGCGAGGCAATGAAACGGTCTCGCCGTGTTGACGCTTCAACGCGGCGAGTGAGTGGAATTCGCCGAGCGACTACAGTGCCCGGAACATCTCGTTTTTATATTTCAGCTTGCCGTCCAGCGCCTTGCGCAGCATCTCACACATGGCCTCGCGATCCTGATTCAGCGTGCCGCGCAGCGACAGATAGTTTGACGCATGATTGGAGCGGAATACCGCGCCTTCGCAGTCAATGTTTTCCAGCATCAGCAGCGTTTCCTCCGCCACCTGCTTCGGGGAGAGCAGTTGAAACTTGCCCTCGCGCCATTCGCGCTCAAGCTGGGTATCGCCCTCAAACATCAGTGTCAGCAGACCGATATAGTCCGGCTTCATGCGGGTAAACGCATCCGCCGTCCCCAGCGCATGCTCCTTCCACATCTCTGTGCCGCCCAGACCGCTGATCGCCGTGACAGATACCTTCATACCGGCCGCCTTGACCTTCTGTCCCGCCTCGACAATTTCATCTACCGTCGCACCCTTGTTAATGTGCGTCAGTACCTCGTCGCATCCGGATTCCAGACCCAGATAAACCATCTTCAGGCCCAGCGAACGCAGCAATGCCAGATCCTCCGGCGATTTGCGCAGAATGCTCTTTGGCGAGCCATAGCTCGTCACACGGGTGCACTCCGGAATCACCTTGCGGATGTGCTCCAAAATCGCAACCAGATCCTCGGTTTTGCGAATCAGCGCATCGCCATCCGCCAAAAAGACACGCTCAATACGGCGGTATGCCCGGCGTGCCATATCAAAGTCCTCCAGAACATCGTCCAGCGGACGCAGATGAAACTGCTTCTCTTTATACATATCACAGAATGTGCATTTATTGTGGCTGCATCCAACCGTTACCTGTACAATCAGGCTGTACGCCTCACTGGGCGGCCGAAAGACGCGTCCTTCGTATCTCATAACAATCTCCTTTCGCATCCCATAGCAATGCTTTTCTTATTAGTATACTGTACTTACGGCTTGTTGCGCAACCATTTATGCAAAAATCATGCTGGTTTGTTCTGCCACAAGCCGCAGCAAGCAATAAAAGGGGCGCAAGCCGATGCCAACCCTGCCTGCGCCCTTATGGCTTTCTGTTATTCTTCGGTTTCGTCTGCCGCCGGTTCTGCGGTCTCTTCTGCCGGTTCTGCGGCATCCGCTGCTTTTTCGGCGCTTGGTACTTCCTCTTCCGGCTGGTCTGCCGCTTCGGGTTCGTCCTCTGCGATTTCCATTTGCTCTTCTACCGGCTCACATTCCTCTGCACCGGCAGCACACTCCTCCGCGCACTCACAGCCCTCGCAGGCGCTTTCGTTTTCGGCATTCATATCATCCAGCTCATCCATCGCCTTCAGCTCTGCCTCATGATATACCTGCTCGGTTCGGTTGCGCTGATACAGCGCAATACCAGCCGCCACACCGGCAGCCGCGGCACCCGCCAGCGCACAGGCTACGCCAAGCTTTGATCTTTTTTTATTCTTGCCCATACATCATATCTCCTTCATGCTATTTTCACAGCATTATTTTCTCGACACACAGGGATATTCCCTTTTCGTATCCATATCGTATCATATACTCAATAAAACTGTCAATGTTTTCGTAAATTGTTTCTAAAAACTTCACAATTTCTCTCCGGATTTTTTGCCAAATATCCCAACATTGGTTTTTCGCCCTTGCACAAATCTCCGGCTATGTTACAATGAAAACAACGCAAGTCATTCCCAAATGCTTGCTGGTTTATTCGTCGTAGGAAGGAGCTTCGCATCTCTATGACCTCACTCATCAAACATAAGCGTCTACGTTTCGGTATGCGGACGGCAAAGTCCGCCCTCTCCGTCACGCTCGCTTTAACCATATCCTATGCCGTTGGCAGCGCCTACCCCGCCTTCATGGCAATCGGCGCGCTGGGCACGATGGAACGCTCGATTACCTCCTCCATCAAAAGCGCATGGGATCAGCTACGCGGCAACCTCGTGGGCGCACTGATGGCCACTCTTGTCGTTCTTTTGTTCAACAACGGGTATCTGCCGCTCTCGCTGCTGCCATTTATCACCGGCATCGGCACGATTATTCTGCTGATTTTCTGCAATCATTTTCAGCTACAGCCAACGGCAAATTTATCCTGTGTCGTCTTTGTCTGTCTGATGGTGGATATCTCCAGCGGGCAATCCATTTTTTATGGTTTTTCCCGCTTTGTTGATACGTTAGTGGGCATTCTTATCGCCCTTGTCATCAATATTGTTATCCGGCCATATAACCATAAACCACGCATTTACTCCATGATCACCGCCATCAAGCAGTCCATGCTGCCGCTGCTGGAGCAGCGGGTGCTGCGCTGCCGCATTCCCGTTCTGGATTCCATCAACAAAGACATGGAGCGGCTGCATCGGGAAATTGCGCTGGTCGCCGAGGAGAAATTCAACAGCACCCTGACCCAGCAGGATATTGCCTATATGCAGGGCTGTGAACAACTGATTACTAAGATGCAGGACGCGCTTATCAGTATTTGCAGTCTGGACGCCACACCGGCGCCCAATGATGAAAATCTTCATCGGCTGTACGCCCTCGGTCTGGAACGCACCGAGCAGGATAATTTCCTCGACGGCAAATGCGACGCTGAGGACGTGGTTGTGCTGAATTACTACTTAAAAATTTTCCTCGACGCGCACGACTATCTCGGCGAGCTGTTGGAGCTGTGAGGACATACAAAGGGACTGCTGCATTGTACTTTGCAGCAGTCCCTTTTTAATTCTGCTATACCATTAACTTTGTAGCGGACGGGTTTCCCGTCCATTGTTTTTGCTCTATTTGCTTGTTCATTTTGCTGTAGCTGTTGGTAAGCGTAGTACATTTTCTTTTGCTGCCAAAAGAAAATGCACGAAAAGAAAACCAGTCAGGAGCGGCGTCATCGCTGCGGCGCACTGCGTTACATCGACGCGCTGAGGGATCAGTATGGCGATGTAGCGTAGTGCGTCGCAGCGATAGAAAAAAGGATCGGTGAGAGTCCGATCCTTTCTCTTACTGTCCCGCGGTTCCCCCTCGAAAATCCAGCGCCGCCAAGCACCCCTATGCCTGACTTGCCCTGTCTTTCCTGAGCCGCACGACAGTCTCCCTATTACCCCGAGCCCGTTTGGCTCCGGTGACCTATCGTCAACCTATTCTAATATCCACGCGCAGGCTTACGTATCACTACAGACACGCACAACAGAGCATCGTTCTCCGTCATTCCTGAGGCGCAGTCTCATTTGTCGTTGTGTTTTCTTCGTCCGACGTTCCTATCGCATCGGAAAATATGGAATCATCCGACGGCAGCGCCGTCTCACCCGAGCCGCCCTGCGTCCCTGCCGATCCGGCGTCCTCTTCCTCACCGCTTGGTTTGGCAGTGTCCTCCGGCAGCTGTTCTGTCTTTCCGACGCTTGCCGTAGAAAACGTAGCCGGAGACATTTCCTCCTGCTGCTCTTCTCCCACATCCGCCGCCGAGCGAGACCACTCGTCCTGCGTTGTGTTTGAGCCATACGATGCGCTCTGCGTCGTGCTTTCGGCATTGCTGCTCTTTGTCACAGCTTTTCCCACCGTCAGCGTATCCGGCCGCGGAATCCACTGCGTCAAATAGCGTGAGTTCCACTGGATCAGTTCCCGATTCGGATCTTCTGGAAGTCCTGTCTGCTGCGGCGCACCGTGCAGAAGAAGCACCGCCGCCACCGCTGCTGCCGCCGCCGTGCCATACCAGCGCGGTCGCCCGATCCGGCGTTTTTTCTGCGTCTTTTCTGTCGGTTTTTCTTCTTCCCATTCCAGCAATGGAGCATCCTCACTTTGAAACGGACGGTACACCGTGCAGAATTCCTGCCACGCCGCATCGACGTCGCACGCTGCGCTTTCTTCCCTCTGCGCCAGAATCTTCGCCGCCGCCATTGCCTGAGACGGATCGGAATCCTGTTCCAAATCGCGCTCCAAAAACGCGCACAATTCCTCTGTGCTCATCGCTTCCAGCTCTTGTTTTTTCTGCATTCCGATCCCTCCCTTCTATAATAGTTATGTCCAGAGCATGTCTTTTGGGGACATATATTCTCAATTCTTTTCAAAATATTTTTGCAGCTCCCGTCTGGCTCTCTGAACACGTTTCTTACAGCTTTCCAGCGAAATCTGCTCTTGTTCTGCTACTTCCCGCATCGTATACCCGTCAATCGCCAGCCGTTTCAGCAGCTGATAGGACGCCTTATCCGCAACATTGCCATACAGCAGTTCCAGCTCGATCTCGTCGTTTTTCTGCTGGGGCATGTCCTCATTGTTCAGCCGCTCCAGCATCTGGCACAGCCGCTGTCGCGCCCGCCGCTGGTTGCGAATCACATTTTTCAGCGTTGTAAACAGCCATCCCGGCGGGTTGGGGCTGTCTTTCCATTCGGAATAGCGCGCGCAGGCAATGCGGAACGTATCCTGCACCGCTTCCTCCGCCTGTGCATGATTCTGTAGGAGCCGACTCGCGTAAACCAGCATCGGCTGATACAGCTCACGGTATAGCTGCTCTACCATATCTTGTTGTTCGCTTACTCCCACAGTCGCATGTCATCCCCTTTCGCGGTCATATTTCGCCGTTGTGGCATATGAACCTTCATCTATTATACTATATGTCCGAATGCTTGCTTTTGGGGACATTTTTTTCAAAAATTTTTTCGCTTTTTGTCGAAGCGCCGAAAACGCAAAAAACGGCGCGATTTCTCCGCTGAAAAATCGCGCCGCTCCCTATTCGTTTTTACCGTATTCAGCAGAAATGCATTCCCTCATTCCGCTGTTTAGATCGCTCAGTCGATCAGCGACTTGCCCGTCATTTCCTCCGGCTGCTCCAGCCCCATTACCTGAAGCATCGTTGGTGCAATGTCTGCCAGACGGCCCTCATGCAGGGTGCACGGATAGCCCACAACGCAGAACGGAACCGGATTGCAGGAATGTGCGGTAAACGGCGACACGCCGTCGTCCTGCAGCATCTGATCGGCATTGCCATGGTCAGCGGTAATCATCGCCACGCCGCCCATTTCGCGGATGGCATCCACCGTGCGTCCCACGCAGTTGTCTACTGCCTCTACCGCTGCAACGGCTGCATCAAACACACCGGTGTGTCCAACCATGTCGCAGTTCGCGTAGTTCAGGATGATGACATCAAACTTACCGCTCTTGATCTCTTCCACTACCTTGTCGCACACCAGATTTGCGCTCATCTCCGGCTGGAGATCATACGTCGCTACCTTCGGGGACGGAATCAGATCGCGCGATTCATTTTCATACGGCGCTTCGACACCGCCGTTGAAGAAGAACGTAACGTGCGCATACTTCTCGGTCTCTGCAATGCGCAGCTGGGTCAGACCCTTCTTGGAGATATACTCGCCAAAGGTGTTTTCCAGCGACTGCGGCTTGAATGCCACATTGACATTCGGCATCGTCGCGTCGTACTGCGTCATGCAGACGTAGTTCAGCGGGAAGAAGCCCTTCTTGCGCTCGAAGCCGGAGAATTCCGGATCCACCAGCGTGCGGGTAATCTCACGCGCGCGGTCCGGACGGAAGTTGGCGAAGATCACCGAGTCGTTGGCGTCAATCGTCGCACCCTCGGTAACGACAACCGGAACGACAAACTCGTCCGTCACACCGGTGTCATACGACGCCTGCATCGCCGCTGCCGCATCCGGATTGTGCACACCCTCGCCGTATACCATTGCTGCATAGGCCTTCTCCACGCGCTCAAAGCGGTTGTCGCGATCCATCGCATAGTAGCGGCCCTCAATCGTCGCAATGCTGCCGACGCCTGCCTCGTCCAGCTTGTCCTGAAGCTGCTTGATGTAGTCCGCGCCGGAAGTCGGTGGAACATCACGGCCGTCCATGAAACAGTGAACATACACCTTTTTCAGGCCGTTCTTCTTTGCCAGATCAATCAGTCCAAAGATATGCTCCATGTGGGAGTGCACGCCGCCCGGGCTCATCAGACCCATGATGTGCAGCTTGCTGTCGTGTTCCTTGCAGTTGGCAATCGCGCCGCGGAACGCGTCATTTTCAAAGAAATCCCCGTCAGCAATCGCCTTCGAGATGCGGGTCAGCTCCTGGTACACAATGCGTCCGGCGCCGATGTTGGTGTGGCCCACCTCACTGTTGCCCATCTGTCCGTCCGGCAGTCCTACGTCCAGACCAGAAGCGCCCAACTGTGTCGTCGGGTTTTCAGCAAAAATACGGTCAAGATTCGGACGCTTTGCCGCGCGAATCGCGTTTCCTACTTCGCTGTTTCGCATGCCAAAGCCATCCATAATAATCAGAATCAATGGTTTCTTCATAGATTTTAACCCTCGTTTCCTTAAAACAAGCTGGGCGGACTGCATTGCTGCCAGCCCGCCCCTGCTCTTTTTGGTAAAATTACATGTTTGCTGCGTTGATGATTGCCAGGAAATCCTCCGGCTTCAGGGAAGCGCCGCCAATCAGGCCGCCGTCAACGTCCGGCTTGGACAGCAGTTCCTCTGCGTTCTTTGCGTTCATCGAGCCGCCGTACTGGATGGTGATCGCACGAGCAGCACGTGCGCCATACAGCTTGCGCAGGCACTCACGGATGGTGGAGCAAACTTCGTTTGCCTGGTCAGCGGTAGCGGTCTTGCCGGTGCCAATTGCCCAGATCGGCTCGTAAGCGATGACAACCTTCTTTACGTCCTCAACTGCTACGCCCTGCAGTGCAATCTTAACCTGCTTGCAGACAACCTCAGCCCATACGTCCTGCTCACGCTCTGCCAGCGACTCGCCAACACAGACGATCGGACGGAAGCCGCTCTCCAGAGCAACCTTGACCTTCTTATTTACGGTCTCGTCGGTCTCGTTGAAGTACTGACGGCGCTCGGAATGACCGATGATAACGTACTTAACACCGCACTCCTTCAGCATGTCTGCCGAAACCTCACCCGTGTATGCGCCCTTCGGCTCAAAGTGAATGTTCTCTGCGCCAATGGCAATCTTGGAGCCCTTTGCTGCCTTAACAGCTGCTGCAATATCAACAAACGGTACACACAGTACCATCTCACACCACTTAACTTCCTTTACCAGCGGCTTGAGCTCTTCGATCATTGCCTTGGTCTGACTCGGAGTCATGTTCATCTTCCAGTTGCCTGCAATAATAGTCTTGCGATATCTACGATTCATAGTTGGTTTCCCCTTCCTTGGAATCTATCCTAGATGAAATTTTCTATATGTCAGCGCCCCGAAGGGCGATCTGATCTCACTTATCCTCGAGGCATGCGATGCCCGGCAATACCTTGCCCTCCATAAACTCCAGCGAAGCGCCGCCGCCCGTAGAGATATGGGTCATCTTGTCGGCATAGCCCAGCTGCTGTACGGCTGCTGCGGAGTCGCCGCCGCCGATGATCGTGATGGCATCCGTCTTGCTCAGTGCTTCTGCTACCGCCTTCGTGCCGGTTGCAAACTTCTCAAACTCGAATACGCCCATCGGGCCGTTCCAGATAACCGTACCCGCATCCGCTACGGCATTGCAGTACAGCTCGACCGTCTTTGGACCGATGTCCAAACCTTCCCAGCCGTCCGGGATCTCACCGGCAGCTACAACGTCAGAATTGGCATCCGCCGCAAACTTGTCCGCAATTACAGTGTCAATCGGCAGCAGGAGCTTCACACCCTTCTCTTCTGCCTTCTTCACCATATCCAGTGCGTACTGCTTCCAGTCCTCTTCCAGCAGGGAGTTGCCAACCTTGCCGCCCTGTGCTGCCGAAAACGTATATGCCATGCCGCCGCCGATGATAATCGTGTCGGCAATTTCCAGCAGGTTATTGATAACGCCGATCTTGGACGAAACCTTGGAGCCGCCCAGAATCGCAACCAGCGGACGCTTCGGTGCTGCCAGTGCGCCGCCGATGACCTCCAGCTCCTTCTGAATCAGGAAACCGGATACTGCCGGCAGATACGCTGCTACGCCTGCAGTAGAAGCATGGGCGCGGTGCACCGTGCCAAATGCGTCAGAGACATACAGGCCGTTTTCGCCCGCCAGATCTGCCAGTGCTTTGGCAAATGCCGGATCGTTCTTGGTCTCGCCGTTATCAAAACGGAGATTTTCCAAGAGCAGAATCTGTCCCGGCTGGAGCGCAGCGGCCTTTGCCTGTGCGTCCTCTCCGATAATGTCCTTTGCCAGAATGACTTCCTGACCCAGCAGCTCGCTCAGACGTGCTGCAACCGGTGCCATCGACAGCTCCGGCTTCCACTCGCCCTTCGGCTTGCCCATGTGGGAGCAGGCAATGACTGCCGCCTTGTGCTCCAGCAGATACTGGATCGTCGGCAGAGCTGCGCGGATACGTTTGTCATCCGTGATCGTTCCGCTGCCGTCCTTCGCCATCGGAACATTAAAGTCACAGCGAAGCAAAACCTTGCGGCCCGTTACCTCAACATCAACAACACTCTTCTTATTGTAGTCCATGTAAAACTCTCCTTAATTGGTTTGGATGTTTGATATTTCCCGCGAACAAATCAAATCATTCTGTTTCCACTGAAAAATTATACCGTTTTACGATGCTATTTTCAAGATGGTTTTTCAAAATAATTGCCCTATTCTGCAATTATTTGCGGGTTATCCCGTCCTTATTCCCGCGGAGCGCCCCGAAAAATGACGCCCAGCGCTTTCGGTCCGGTATTTGACGTCACCATAACGCCGAGCGGTCCGCGCTCTACTGAGGCAAAGCCTGCCTCCAGCAGTTGCTTTTCCAGCAGTGCAATCTGCTCCTCCGGCACCGCCGCATGCGCGATGTGCGCCGTCTGATGCGCGCGGTCCACGGCGTCGCGCACGGCCAGCTCCACCAACTTGGGCACAACGGCCTTGTCACCGCGTACCTTTGCCGTGACATCCACACTGCCGTCAAACACGACCGCCAGCGGACGAAGGCCCAGTGCCTCACCCACAAACGCCGCGCCGCCCGAGATGCGCCCGCTCTTTTTCAGATAGCGTAGGTTATAAATACCGACATACGCCTTCATGCTTTTTGCCAGACTATTCATCTCCGCACGGATCTCCGCAAAGCTCTTTCCCTCTTCACGCATCTGTGCGCCGACAACCGCCGCATGACCGTATGTAAACGAATAGCAGCGAGAGTCAATCAGCTCGATCTCCATGTCCCTGCCGAATTCGTCATAGAACATGTCGCGCGTGATGCATGCCGCCTGATACGTTCCGGAGCCGCCGCTGTTGATTAAGATACCAATGCAGTGCGTGCAGCCGTTCGCCTTTGCCCGGCGATAGAGATTCAAGTAGCTCTCCATGCTGACCTGCGAAGTCTGTGGAAACTCCTTGTCCTCCAAGAGGATCTTCCAATACTCCTCCGGTGTGATCTCAAAATATTCTTCATAGGTCTTGTCCGCAATCGTCACTCGAAGCGGTACAATTTCGATATTCCAGCGCGTGACCTGTTCTCTTGTCAAGTCCGCTGCGGAATCCGTAAAAATACAAATCTTTTCCATGCGTGGTTCATCCCTCCGGAAAGGCTCCTGCAATCTGTAAGTGCTCAAAATCATTCTGCCGCAGCGCTTCATACACCACCACTGCAACGGAATTGGACAGGTTCAAACTGCGTGCGTTTTCCCGCATCGGAATGCGGATGCAGCGTTCCGGGTGTTGCCGCAGCATCGGCTCTGGCAGCCCCTTGGTCTCGCGTCCGAACACCAGATACGCATCCGACGGAAACGCAATGTCAGTATACCGCCGCGGTGCCTTGGTCGTGCAGTAATAGAAATCACCCTCCGGATTCTTCTCCCAGAACTCCTCTAAGCTGCTGTACTCTCGAATATCCAACAGATGCCAGTAGTCCAATCCGGCGCGTTTGAGCCGCTTATCGGAAATTTCAAAGCCCAGCGGGCCGACCAGATGCAGCACTGCTCCTGTGCAGGCACAGGTGCGCGCAATATTGCCGGTATTCTGCGGAATCTCCGGTTCCACCAAAACAATGTTGAGCATATGTCCCTCTTTTCCCCCGCAGACAACTCTGCAGGAATTACTTTAATAATATGATATCTTTCCCGCTATTTCAAGAACTATTTGGCGTTTTCTCAACTTTTTTATAACAAAACGCTTTTTTTCGCCCGTTTTTTCCCTTATTTTTTCACAAGATGTAACGAAAACGCTAAAAAAGCAAAGACCCGCACAGTTCGGCGCGTTCCGGCTTCCGACCCATGCGGGTATATATTTTATGATTTTTCGTCTTTAGTCCGCAAAAAATTCTCGAACCTCGGCAATATCCTTTCCGATTGCCTCGCGGAGCTGTTCTGAATCCGAAAACTTCTTTTCCGGTCGAATGTAGTGATACAGCGCCACGCGGATAAACTTGCCGTACAGATCTCCGTTGAAATCCAGAATATGCGGTTCCACCGTCGGCACGTTACCATCGCAGAACGTCGGGCGCATACCGATATTGGTCGCCGCAATATGTTCTTCGCCGTCCACAATGACCTTGGATGCGTACACGCCGTACGGCGGCGCCTGCATTTCCTCCGGCAGCTTGAGGTTCACGGTCGGCACGCCGATCGTGCGTCCCACCTGCTTGCCGTGCTGTACGGCGCCCGCAATGGTATACGGATGACCCAAAAACTGCTGTGCCCGCTCCATATTGCCCGCCGCAATCTGCTGGCGGATGTAGGTCGAGCTGACTACAATGTTGTCAATCTTAACGCTCGGAATAATGTCGCAGCCGATTCCCGCCTTCTCACATTCTTCCTTCAGTCCCTTCGGCCGTCCCATGCCGCGGTAGCCGAAGCTGTTGTTTTCGCCAGTAATTATCCAGCATGCATGAAACTTCTTAATCAGCAGCTCATGAATAAAGTCCCGCCAGTCCATATTGCGCAGATGGTCGTCAAAGTGGGCGAAAATCACTTCGTCCACACCGCCCTCCTGCCGAATCTCCGCGCCGCGGTCGGCGTTCGACGTAATCAGCGGAACGGGATTGCCGGTAATCACCGTGTCCGGATGAATATCAAACGTAAAAACGGACGAAATGGCGTTGTTTTCCTTGGCGCGCTTCACTGCCATATCCATCAATGCACGGTGTCCGCAGTGGACGCCGTCAAAAAAGCCCAGCGCAATCGCGCGCTTTGTCTCTTGCTCGATCATGTTCGTACTTCCCTTCCGGTGAAATGCTATTACCGTTTATTGTGCGCGGCACGCTGCGTCAGCGGAATCGCTTTTCCTGAAACAGCGCCAAGCCACCGCGGTTCAACTCATCGACCCGTCCCAGCATGAGGAACACGCCCTGATAATACACGCGGCAGATTACTCCCCGCTGCATCGGCAGACCGGATGTGTGCTCCGGCGCGATAAATGCCCCGTGCTCGGCGCGGGCTGCGCCCTCGTCGTCAATTTCAACCGCCGGATACTCCAGAAACAGGCTGTCGGTCGGCAAAATCAGATCGTGAATCCGCCCATCTTGGACGGCACTCTGAATTTCCTCCAGCGTATGTGCCTGCTCCAGCGCATACGCACCGGACGAAGTGCGCACCAAGCTCGTCATCGTCGCCAGTGTTCCCAGCGTCTCCCCGAGATCATGGCACAGCGTGCGCACATAGGTACCCTTGGAGCACACAACGCGCAGATGTCCCTGCTGGCTATCCTCATCAAAATCCAGCAGCTGTGCTTCGTGTACCACAATCCGCCGGCGTTCGCGCTCGACCTCCACGCCCTTCCGTGCGAGGTCATACAGACGCTGTCCGTCGATCTGAATCGCCGAGTACATCGGCGGGAGCTGCATCTGCTCTCCGCGCATGGCGTCTACCGCCGCCTGAACAGACGCCTTGTCCGCCGTCCGTCCGGACCGCACCAGTACGCTGCCCGTGCTGTCCTGCGTGTCCGTGCTGTGTCCCAGCACAAATCCTGCCGTATAGCCCTTGCTCTGTGCTGCGGCGAAATCCGCCGCCTTGGTCGCGCCGCCGACAAACACCGGCAACACGCCAGTCGCCATCGGGTCAAGCGTTCCGCCGTGCCCGATGCGCCGCTCATGCAGGATACCGCGCAGCTTGGCAACCACGTCAAATGACGTAAAATCTGCCGGTTTATTGACAATTATAATACCATTATAGATGGATTCACGCCGTTTCGCCACGGTATACCCTCTCTGTCGCCGCCAAAATTCGGCGGATTGCTTCTTGCGTGTCACAGGCGATCGTCGCTCCGGCCGCGCGGACATGTCCGCCGCCGCCCAGCTGACCGCAAATCGCCGCTGCGTCCACTTCCTTCGTCGTGCGGGCGGAAATCTTGGTGGAGCCGTCCTGCAGCTCGGTCAGCGTAAAGCCGGCCTCCACGCCCTCAATCTGGCGCGGGATGCCCGCAATCGCGTCCAAATCATCCCAATCCGCTCCGGTAGACTCCTTCGCCTCCCGCGTGATCACCGCCACGGCGACCTTTCCGTTCATGTAAAACTGCATGTCGGAAAGCATCATGCGCTCGATGGCATAGCGGGCGCGCGACTTGGTTTCAAACAGCGCGCGGTTGATCTCGCCGCCGTCGAGACCGGTTTGCAGGCAATGCGCCGCCACCAAATGTGTCTCCGGCGTCGTGTTGGAATACTTAAAGCATCCGGTGTCCGTCGAAGCACCGACATAAATGCCGCGCGCCATGTCCACCGTCAGCTCCAGTCCCAGCTCCACGATAAGGTCATGGATAATCTCCGCGCACGAGGCGCGCCAGCCGATGACCAAATCGTTCTGCCGTCCGAAGCCGGTGTTGGACGCGTGGTGGTCAATCACCATGTCCACGCGCTGCGCCAACTCGCCCGCCGCCGAAAAAATCATATCCGGCGCCGCACAGTCCACTGTAATCACATACTGCGGCGTCCACTGCTCCGGCGGATAAAACGGCTCGATCAGTCCAGCATATCGCCGGGTGATCTCCGGATTTTTCGCCACATATGCCTGCTTGCCCAGCGCGCGCAGCGCCAGACACAGCGCACCGGCCGAACCGGCTGTGTCGCCGTCCGGACGCCGATGGGTGAGAATAATTGCCTGATCGACCGACCGCAGCAGCTCTGCGGTGTGTGCTGCACTGCCAATCACAGCTTTCCCTCCCGTTCCAGATCGTTCAGCATCTGGTTGATATGTGCGCCCCGCGTGATAGAATCGTCCAAAACGAATACAATCTCGGACGCGTAGCGCAGGCGGAGCTTTTTCGCCACGTCGCGGCGCAGAAAGCCGGATGCCGACTTCAGGCCGCGCATGACCTCCTTGCTGTCTCCGCCGTATACACTGATATATGCCTTGGCATACCGCAGGTCACCGGTGACATCGCAGCGAGTGACCGAGATCATTCCGTCACGGACGCGCGGGTCTTTCAGCGTGCGGATGGATTCCGACAGTGCCTTCTGAAACTCATCACTGATCCGTTCGATTCTCTGAGACATATGGTTCTCCTTCCCGTCAGCCGGTCGGGCGCGACCGCTGCCGCACCCGACTGCTGTTTGTTACGGTTTTACTTCTTCCATGATAAAGGATTCGACAATGTCGCCTTCCTTGATGTCGTTGTAGTTCTCGAAGCCCAGACCGCACTCAAAGTGGGTAGCGACCTCCTTCACGTCATCCTTAAAACGCTTGAGCGAATTCAGATGACCCTCGTGGATGACAATGCCGTCGCGGACAATGCGTACCTCGCAGGCGCGGACAATCTTGCCGTCCTGTACATACGCGCCGCCGATTGTGCCGACGCCGGATACCTTAAAGGTCTGACGAATCTCCGCGTGACCCAGAACGACTTCGCGGAACTTCGGCGCCAGCATACCCTTCATCGCCTGCTCGATCTCCTCGATGCAGTCATAGATGACGCGGTACAGACGAATTTCAACATCCTGCTGATGCGCAGAATCCGCTGCAGCGCGATCCGGACGAACGTTAAAGCCGACGATGATGGCATTGGATGCCGCCGCCAGCATGACGTCCGACTCGTTGACCGCACCAACGCCTCCATGGATGACGCGAACGCGAACCTCGTCGTTGGACAGCTTCTCCAGCGAAGCGCGAACCGCCTCGACCGAGCCCTGTACGTCCGCCTTGACGATGATGTTGAGATCCTTGATGCTCTCCTGCTGAATCGTGTCAAACAGGTTCTCCAGCGTGACCTTCTTCATCGCGTTGTTGCGCTCTTCCTTCTCCTGCTCCTTACGCTGCTCGACCAGCTCACGTGCCATGCGCTCGTTGTCAACCGCATAGAATACGTCGCCGGCCTCCGGAACCTCGCCCAGACCGATGATCTCCACCGGAACCGACGGGCCTGCGTTCTGCAGGCGGTTGCCGCGCTCATCCGTCATCACACGGACGTGACCGACCGCCTTGCCGGCGATAACGACATCACCCGCATGCAGCGTACCATTCTGCACCAGAACGGTAGCAACCGGACCGCGGCCGCGATCCAGCTTGGCCTCGATAACCGTACCCTTTGCCTGACGGTTCGGGTTGGCGCGCAGCTCCTGCATCTCTGCCGTCAGCAGAACCATTTCCAGCAGGTTGTTGATGCCCTCGCCCTTCTTCGCCGAGATCTTGCAGACGATGGTCTCACCGCCCCATTCCTCCGGCACCAGACCGTACTCGGTCAGCTGCTGAAGAACGCGATCCGGATCGGCGTTTTCCTTATCAATCTTGTTGACGGCAACGATAATCGGAATCTCTGCCGCCTTTGCGTGGTTAATCGCCTCGATGGTCTGCGGCATGATGCCGTCGTCCGCCGCGACAACCAGAATCGCAATATCCGTTACCTGTGCGCCGCGGGCACGCATGGACGTAAACGCCGCATGTCCCGGGGTATCCAGGAACGTA
Organism: uncultured Butyricicoccus sp.; assembly: GCA_934532985.1. Lineage (GTDB taxonomy): Bacteria > Bacillota > Clostridia > Oscillospirales > Butyricicoccaceae > Butyricicoccus_A. Next base: position 31,890 of record CAKTAV010000012.1, read on the forward strand.
ATCGGCTGTCCGTTGACCTTGACGCGGTATGCACCGATGTGCTGCGTGATGCCGCCCGCCTCGCCTGCGGCAACATCGGTCTTACGGATGCAGTCCAGCAAAGAGGTCTTGCCGTGGTCAACGTGACCCATGACAACGATAACCGGGCTTCTCGGCTCCAGGTTTTCTTCCTTGTCCTCGCTCTCGTCAAACAGCTTCTCTTCGATGCTGACAAAGACTTCCTTCTCGACCTTTGCGCCCATCTCCTCGGCAACCAGTGCCGCGGTGTCAAAATCAATGGTCTGCGAAATATTCGCCATAACGCCCAGCTTGAGCAGCTCCTTGATGACGTCTGCCGCCGTGCGCTTCAGGCGGGATGCCAGCTCGCCGACGTTGATTTCGTCCGGAATCATGACCTTGAGCTGTACCTTCTTGACCTGCTGCTGCTGACGCTGCAAACGCTTGAACTTCTCCTGTTCCTCCTGGCGGCGCTTGTTAGAGAACGGACGACGGTTGTCGGCCTTGCTCTTGATCTTCTGCTTGCCCTGCTTCATGCGCTCTGCCTTCTCCGGAACCAGAGCGTCGATGCGCTCGTCATAGCGGTCCAGATTGACATTGCCGCCGCCGCGGGTGTCGATGCGATGAATCTGCTTGCTCTTGCTCTGCTGCTGATTCTCCTCGCTGGTAATCGTCGACGTTCCCTGCTCTTCCTTGCCCTGCGGGTGCAGGATCTGGCGCTGCTCATGCGGCTTTGCCGGCTGACGCTTTTTCTTCTGCGTCTGCTGCTTGACCTTCTGCGCCTGCTTGTCGTCCGAAGAAGCCGCCGGCTTTGCCGGAGCGGACTTCTTCTCGCTCTTTTCGCTCTTCTTTTCCTCCGCTGGCTTGCGGATGACCTGCGTCGTCGGCGCCTTGCGCTCTGCCGACTGCTTTGCCAGTACCTCTTCCATATTGTTGACCGGGTACTTCTTGGTCATATAATCAAAAACAATATTCAGCTCCTGCGGTTCCAGAACCTGCATATGATTTTTTGGAGTCTTGGAGTATTCGGTCAGCACATCGGTGATTTCCTTCGTGCTCTTGCCAAAATCCTTGGCGACTTCATGTACACGGTATTTGTTCTCAATACTCATGCGCGTTCACCTCCACGTTTCTTACGATGTATTGCATTGGCTCGGCCTGAGCCATTGTCTCCCTTTTTGCGCGCACCCGGCTTTTTCTTTCCTCGTCGGGATGCAATGCGGCTGTTTTTCTCCGCCACCTGCTGTGCAATCGGCGCGAAGGTCGGATCGTCCTGCGCCGCCTTCTGTGCCACCGTCGCGGCAAAGCCAATCTCACGGATGCAGCAGACGGCACACGTCATGCGTCCCAGCGCCCCGCCGATCTCCTCCGCGGTCGCCGTCACGCGAACCATGGGAATCTTACGCTCCCCGATCGCGCGGCGCATCCGACGCTCCGTGCTGTCTCCGGCGTCCGACGCCAGTACAACCAACCGGACGTCGCCGTCCTCTACGCTGTCCGCCGCCGCGTCAATGCCAACCGTCAGACGACCGGCACGCAGGCACAGCCCCAGCGTACTCAAATACTCATTCATCCGACGGACGCGCCTCCATTTCCTTGCACAGGGCATCATAGACCTCGTCCGGAATCGTGCAGCCAAACGCACGCTCCAGCGCACGGGACTTTTTCGCACGGGCCAGACATTCCGTCTTAGCACAGACATATGCGCCGCGCCCCGGATTCTTTCCGCGGAAGTCCAGTGCAATCTCCCCCTCCGGAGAGCGAACCACACGGATCAGCTCCCGCTTGGGCAGCATCTCGCGGCAGCCAACGCACTGCCGCATCGGAATTCGTTTTTTCTGCACGGTTTCCTGCCTCCTTTAGTCGGCGATCAGGTCGTCGTCCGCCTCTTCGGCAACCGCCGCGGCCTGGCTCTCCGGACCGATGTCGATCTTGCATCCGGTCAGCTTTGCCGCCAGACGTGCGTTCTGGCCCTCCTTGCCGATGGCCAGCGACAGCTGGTCGTCCGGCACGATGACGCGGCAGCTCTTGCCGTCCGGTAGCATAATCGCACTGACCACATCCGCCGGGGACAGTGCCTCGGAGACAAACGTCGCCATATCCTCGGAATACTTGATAATGTCAATCTTTTCGCCGGAAAGCTCGCCGACAATCGCGCCGACACGGCTGCCGCGCGGACCGACGCATGCGCCGATCGGATCGACGTTCTCATCCGTGCTGGCTACCGCAATCTTGGTGCGGCTGCCCGCCTCACGGGCAATCGACTTGACCTCGACAATACCGTCGTGAATTTCCGGTACCTCCAGCTCAAACAGGCGCTTGACCAGACCCGGGTGGGTGCGGGAAATCAGAACCTGCGGGCCGCGGCTTCCCTTACGTACCTCAACGACATAGACCTTGATACGCTGTCCCTCGGTCAGCTGCTCGCCCTGTACCTGCTCGGTGGTGGACAGAACGGCCTCGGTCTTCTCGCCGTCGCTGACCAGGCTCAGAATCACGTTTCCGTTGCGCGGATCAATGCGGCTGACAACTGCCGACAGAATCTCGTGCTCCTTGGAGCTGTATTCGTTGAATACCATGCCGCGCTCCGACTCACGGATACCCTGAATGATGACCTGCTTGGCCGCCTGTGCCGCGATGCGTCCGAATTTCTTCGTCTCCACATCGACACGCATGGTATCGCCCAGCGATGCCTTGCGGCTGATCTTCTGTGCGTCCTCCAGCGAGATCTCAGTCAGCGGATCCTCTACCTCATCGACGACGTCCTTGGTCGCATACATAACAATATTGCGGTTTTCCATATCCGGCTCGCAATAGATATTGTCGCAGATCAGTCCGTCATTGTCCTTCTTATACGCCGTCAGCAGTGCCTGACACACGCGGTCGAGCATATACTCCACCGGAATGCCCTTTTCCTTTTCCAGCTGCTCCAGCGCTGCAAAAAACTCTGCGTTCATGATGTTATTACTCACTCCTTATTGTGTGCGGAATGCCCTGCCGGCATCCGCGTTTCCTTCTGTTTATATGCTCACCCAAAGATTGACGGCGGCAATGTCCTTCGGCTCAAACACGGTAATCGTTCCGTCCTGATCCAGCGTCACTCTGCCGTTGTCATAGTCGCGCAGTACGCCAATCGCCATCTTGCTTCCACCGATCGGACGGTAGAAGCGGATTTCAATCTCACTGCCCAGAAAGGCCGCAAAATGCTCCGGGCGCTTGAGCTTCCGCGCGATGCCCGCCGAGGAGACGCACAGCGTATACGGCGGCAGGGATGCAAACTCCTTGGCGTCCAGCAGAGGGTCAATCGCGCGCGACAGCTTTTCGCAGTCGTCAATATCGGTGTGTCCCTCCCGATCAATCGTCACGGTCAGCATATATTGACCGCCTTCTTTTTCAAACTCGACGTCCCACAGCGTGACGCCCAGCTCTTCCACAAACGGCTGACACAGCTCGGTCACGCGTTTGCACAGTTCTTTTGCGTTCATTGCTACCCTCCGCACTCGAAGCAATAAGAAAGAGTGGGTTGCCCCACTCTCCTTAGTTTCCAATCTAACAGTGTTAGTATAGCACTTTTTTCCTTACTGTGCAAGAGATTTTTTTGCTCTGCGCCCGTCTCTCCCTTATCGACGAAGGACCTTGCGCACTGACTGCAAAATCTCACGCACATTCACAAAGAACAGCGCCGCAAACAGCAGCACCTGCCACAGCGGCCACAGCGGAACGCTCAGCACCATTGTAATCATCTGCGCCACCAGAATGACAATGCTCACCATCGTCTTCGGAATGTTCCAGTGAATCTTGAGATAGCGCTGCGTGTCAAACGCACGGATCAGGAACAGCACGAAGTAGCTGAGCATCGTCGCAATGCCCGCACCCATCGCGCCCATGAACTCGCTGTAATGCCCCATCAGCGGAATCAGAATCAGGTTCAGCGTGATGTTCAAAATCGCACAGATCACCGTCGTGACCATGGAGTTCTGTGTGCGCAGCTTGAGCATATACACACTGCCGAGGAAAGTAGACAGCAGACCAAACGTCGTCGCCAGCGTCAGCACCGGAATGTATTCCCAAGCAATAAAGTAATCCTTTGCGACCATAAAGGTCATAATAAAGCGGGAGAACAGGATGATGCCCGAGCTGGTGATAAACGCAATGGACGAATATGCCGCCAGCACCTTGGTGTAAAACGCAATCTGTTCCTTTTCCTCGCTCTCCTTGACGGCGGAAATCTGCCATGCATCCGCAAACAGGTTTGCGACAATCAGCAGTACATTCGGAATCTTATTCGCCGCCGCATACAGACCGTTTGCCGATGCGCTGATAAAGATAACGATCATATAACGGTCGGACATGTTGATGATCCACTGGCAGATGGTCTGCGGAATCGTCGGAATCGCGTAGCGATGCATCGCGCGGCTCAGCGAGCGATCCATCGACTTGCTGCGCGGCGGCAGCAGATAGCGGTTCAGGCGCAGCGGAATGAACATCGCAAAGCCCATCACAATATCCGAGCAGATATTGGCCAGCAGATAGCCCGTGATGCCCCAGCGAAAGCCCGCCAAGAACACGATATTCAGCATGATGTTCAGGAACGTGTTGCCAATGCCGTTTGCCGCATACATCTTGCTGTGTCCCATGCTCAAACCGAACTGAATGCATAGTGAGCGGAAATTCGACGCCAGCACAAACGCCAGAACCAGCAGAACATAGCCGTTCATGAACGAAATATACTGTGCCAGCGGAGAAATCGCTAGAACGATAAGGAAGCAGACCGCTATCGTATAAAAGCCGGTGGAAAAGACCGTCCGGCGGTCGCGGCTGTCCTCCAAGCCAAAGCGGATGACCGCATTGTTGATGCCAGCCGACGCAATCGGAATCAGCAGCTGACCGACATTGATCAGCGCATCCACCGTACCGTATTCCGCCGTGGACAGAATGTTGGTGTAGAACGGCAGCATGAGGAACACGAGAACCTTGGAGGAAAATGTTCCGATCGCAAAGATCAGCGTGTTGGACAGCAGTCGTGTGTATCTGTTGTGTGCCATAGTAACTCCTACTCAGTCAAATCGTTTTTTCACTCGTAAACTTGATTATAGCACGCGGATACCCATGATTCAATGTACATTCCGTGTAAAAATCATTGTGTATCCGTCCCCGCTTCGTCGCGCATCGCCTCCTGCTGCCGCGCCAGCTCCAGCGTCTGCTCCTCCGCCATATGCAGCTTCTCCCACAGAAGCCGCCCCGCTTCGTCCTCCTCATCCAGCAGCATCCCCGGAAATACCAGTGTGTATCCATCCTGTTCCTCCGGCTCCTGCTCCACACCGGAAAGCCGCATCATCTCTTGCAGCCAGTCCAGTTCCTCCGACGCCATATGCGCGCCTCCCTCCGTATTCTGTCTGCTATTTAACCATACTTTCTCTGCTCCGTCAACGTATCTCCTCATCAAATACATTTGATTGCTTTTGATTTATTTTGGCGTTTATTGATTTGTTACAATTTTTTAGTGGTATCTTTGTGTGCTATGTCGATTGATTTCTGATGTTACACGCTGTATAATTCAAATACAATCAAAACAAATCATTCTCATTCAAAAAGAGGGCTGTTATGATTTATACTGTTACCTTTAATCCATCGCTGGATTACATTGTTGACGTCAATGACTTCCAGCTTTATCGTACCAACCGAACCTGCACGGAGCAAATGCTCCCCGGCGGCAAGGGCATCAATGTTTCCATTGTCCTGCACAACCTCGGCATCGACAGCTGTGTGCTCGGCTTCACCGCTGGATTCACCGGTGCAGAGATTCAGCGTCTGCTGGAGCAAACCGGCGTGCATGCAGAGTTTATTCCCATTGCCCACGGCAACTCCCGCATCAATATGAAGCTGCGCACGATGGACGGCACGGAAATCAACGGCATGGGACCAGACATCAGTGAGCAGGCGCTTCAGCTGCTGCTGGAAAAGCTGGATACGCTCCAGTCCGGCGACACACTGGTGCTAGCGGGCAGTATTCCGCACTCCCTGCCGGACTCCATTTACCGCACGATTCTTCAGCGTCTGGACGGACGCGGTATCACCACTGTCGTCGATGCCACACAAGATCTTCTGGTCAATGTATTGGAGTATCACCCGTTTTTGATCAAGCCAAACAACCATGAGCTGGGCGACATCTTCGGCGCGTCCATCGCATCGCGTGACGAGGTGCTCCCCTACGCGAAACGCCTGCAAGAGCGAGGCGCGCGCAACGTGCTGGTCTCCATGGCGGGCGAAGGCGCCGTGCTTCTGGCGGAGGACGGCACAGTCTATCAGACCCCAGCCCCTAAGGGTAAGCTGGTCAACGGTGTCGGCGCGGGCGACTCCATGGTCGCCGGATTCCTCGCCGGATACCAGACCACGCAGAATTATGAGCACGCGTTCCGCATGGGCGTTTCTGCCGGAAGTGCCAGCGCGTTTTCTGAAAACCTAGCTACGAAAGCAGAAATAGAAGCAATTTATCAAACCCTACAAACCACAAAAAAGGAGAATGGCGTATGAGAATCACCGATTTACTGGACGAGCGCTCCATCGACATCAACGCCTCGCCCAAGACCAAGAAGGAGGCCATCGAACAGGCCGTCGCTCTGATGTGTAAGAGCGGGAAAATCAATGATCCCGAAGCGTATTTGAAGCAGGTTTTCCTCCGCGAGGAGGAAGGCACAACCGGCGTCGGCGAAGGCATCGCCATTCCGCACGGCAAGGGCGACTTTGTCGACAAGCCGGGTCTGGCGGCCATGGTCGTCCGCAGCGGTGTAGATTTTGAAGCGATGGATGACGAACCGGTCTACCTGATCTTCCTGATCGCCGCCCCGAACACCAAGGATAACATCCATCTGGATGTGCTCAGCAAGCTGTCCGTCATGCTGATGGATGAGGATTTCTCCAAAAAGCTGCAAAACGCATCCAGTGTGCAGGAATTTCTGCAAATCATCGACGCGGCGGACGAAGAGGGTCCGGACTTAAATAAGGAAGTCACGATGAACGCGGAGGAATCACGCGTGCGCATTCTCGCCGTTACCGCCTGTCCGACCGGCATTGCCCACACCTATATGGCGGCAGAGGCGCTGGAAAAGGCGGCGGACGCCAAGAACTGCTTTATCAAGGTAGAAACCCGTGGTTCGGGCGGCGCAAAAAACGTTCTGACTGCCGACGAAATCCAAGCGGCGGACTGCATCATCGTCGCCGCGGACACGCAAGTGCCGATGGATCGCTTCCACGGCAAAAAGCTGATTGAGGTACAGGTTTCCGATGGCATCAGCAAGGCGGATGAGCTGATTGACAAGGCCGCCTCCGGCGACGCTCCGGTGTATACCGCGGCTGCCGGTGCAGAGGCGCAAAAGGCCGAAAAGGCCGGCGGCTCAATTGGACATCAGATTTACATGCAGCTGATGAATGGCGTTTCCCACATGCTTCCGTTTGTCGTCGGCGGCGGTATCCTGATCGCCATCGCCTTTCTGATTGACGGTCTGAGCATTGACATCAACAGCCTGCCCGCTGCGGAGCGCGGTAACTTCGGTACGATCACTCCGCTCGCCGCGATGTTCAAAAACATCGGCAACGTCGCCTTCGGTCTCATGCTTCCGGTTCTCGCCGGTTTCATCGCCATGGCAATTGGCGACCGTCCGGCGCTCGCCCTCGGCTTTGTCGGCGGTATGATCGCAGCCGGCGGCACTTCCGGCTTCCTCGGCGCTCTCGTCGCCGGCTTCCTCGCGGGCTATATCATCCTCGCTCTGCGCAAGTTCTGTGATCATCTGCCGCAGGCATTGGAAAAAATCGCTCCGGTTTTGATTTATCCCGTCGTCGGTATCCTTGTCATGGGTCTCGCGATGAACTTCGTCATCGAGCCGATCATGGGAACCATCAATACCGCACTGAACAACGGTCTGTCCAGCATGGGCGGCACCAGCAAAATCATCCTCGGCATGATTCTGGGCGGCATGATGTCCATCGACATGGGCGGCCCGTTCAACAAAGCAGCCTATGTCTTCGGCAGTGCCGCGATTGCTTCTGGTAATTACGACATCATGGCGGCCGTCATGATCGGCGGCATGGTTCCACCGTGCGGCATCGCATTGGCCTCCCTGCTCTTCAAGAATAAGTTCACCAAGGAAGAGCGCGAGTCCGGTCCGACCAACTTTATCATGGGTCTGGCGTTCATCACGGAAGGCGCAATTCCGTTCGCCGCATCCGATCCGTTTCATGTCATTCCGTCCTGTGTCTGCGGCTCTGCCGTAGCGGGCGCTCTGTCCATGGCGTTCGGCTGCACCCTGATGGCGCCACATGGCGGCATCTTCGTGTTCCCGGTTGTCGGCAACGCGCTGATGTATCTCGTATCGCTGGTTGTCGGTACAATTGTCGCCGCCGTGCTCCTTGGTCTGCTGAAAAAGAAAGTTGCATAATCAATATCACACATACTCTGGAAAGGGTCTGCTGCATAATTCAATGTGCGGCAGACCCTAGTTCATTTCCTGAGTTGTTTTTTTCTCTCTATTTGCTTGTTCATCTTACTGTAGTTGTTAGACATCTATCCTCAGAGTAAATCTTACTAACTTTAGCTCCCTTGTGCAAAGGCGCTGTAATTTGTTTCCATCAACCGACTGAGGGATTGTACGCCTAAAGTTAGATTTGTGGTCGACGTCAGCGTACAACCCCTCTGCCACGGCAAAGACGTGCTATTTCCCCTTACACAGGGGCGATTTTGGTGCAGACTTTTTCACTGAATGTTCTCAAAATAAATAGTACTTTATCTCGCGACGCAACCCAGTGAAGCGGCTGTGACGCGAAGGAGCAAGACCACAAAGAAAAAGCAGATGCTTTCGCATCTGCTTCTTCCAATGAAAAGAAAGGATTAAAATAATGAAACATACAATCTATCATAACTGCACACCGTTGTGCAGGAATTTGTAGTCTGTCTGTCGGTGTTCCTGACTCGAAATCATTTGGTCAAAATACAACGGATGGCGCGCACCGGCAGATCAGTAATCGGTTGGTGTATTTTCCTTCCATGATTATATGATAGCAATTTTCTGTGGACATTTCCGGTACAAACCCAAACCATTCTGTAACGAATTCGCAAACAAAGTGTAACGCCCTATACCTCGCAATGTGGAATATAGGACGCAAACGATATGTTTCTATTCCGAACCAAAAGAGCAAAAGAAAAGGGATTGTTCCGATAGCATCAAACTCGAAACAATCCCCTTTACGGGCTATAAATCCAATATCGTCGGATTAAACCAGCTCGATGACAGCCATCTCTGCTGCGTCGCCGCGGCGCGGTCCAATCTTCGTGATGCGGGTATAGCCGCCTTCGCGCTCGGAATACTTCTCAGCCAGCTCGCTGAACGTCTTAGCAACAACTGCTTCCTTCGTGATGAAAGCCATTGCCTGACGGCGGGATGCCAAGGTATTCTTCTTGCCGAGGGTAATCATCTTCTCAGCGAGCGGACGAACTTCTCTTGCTCGTGCAACGGTAGTTTCAATGCTGCCGTTTTCCAGCAGGTAGGTTACCATTGCTCGGAGCATCGCCATTCTATGGTCAGTGGTTCTGCCGAGTTTACGGTTGTGAGCCATTGGAAATACCTCCTTTGGGTGGTAAAGGTCAAATCAATCGTGAGACCGTGCCGGCGTATGCCGGTACGGAGACACGGGGATGTGGTCAATTAGTCTTCGCTTTTCGCGAGGGACAGTCCCATCGCTTCCAGCTTGTTAATTACTTCTTCCAGAGACTTTCTGCCAAGGTTACGAACCTTCATCATGTCATCTTCCGAAGTGTTAATCAGGTCTTCTACCGTGTTGATGCCGGCGCGCTTCAAGCAATTGAAGGAACGAACCGAAAGATCCAGCTCTTCAATCGTCATCTCCAGCACCTTATCATGCTGCGTCTCTGCCTTCTCAACGACAGTAGAATGAGAACCGATTTCCTCCGACAGGTCAACGAACAGAGAGAGATGGTCGGTCAGTACCTTTGCACCGAGAGAAACAGCGTCCTTTGCAGAAATCGTGCTGTTCGTCCAAACCTCCAGCGTGAGCTTGTCGTAATCGGTCATATTGCCGACACGAGTGTTTTCAACTGTGTAGTTTACCTTATAAACAGGTGTATAGATAGAGTCGACCGGAATTACGCCAATCGCAGTAGCATACTGCTTGTTGCGCTCTGCCGGCACATAGCCGCGGCCCTTGGTCAGGGTGATCTCCATCGACAGGCGTGCATCGCTCATCAGCGTTGCAATGTGTAGATCCGGATTCAGAATCTCCACTTCACCATCCGTATGGATATCCGCTGCGGTAACTTCACCTTCTCCGCTTGCTTCGATATAAACCGTCTTCGGACCGTCACAATAAAGCTTTGCGATGATGCCCTTGACATTCAGCACGATCTCAGTAACATCCTCCTTGACACCGGGGATGGTGGAGAACTCATGCTGTACGCCGGCGATCTTGATGCTGCTGGCTGCCGTTCCCGGAAGAGAAGACAGCAGGATGCGGCGAAGGGAGTTGCCTAAGGTTGTTCCGTAACCACGTTCGAGCGGCTCAACGGCGAACTTGCCATAGGAACCGTCTTCCTCCAGTTCTTCGCAATCTATACGGGGCTTTTCAATTTCGATCATTACAGATACCCTCCTTATCAGTCGGCGATTAATAATAGAACAAATGAGGGCGCGATATTACTTGGAGTACAACTCGACGATCAGATGTTCAGCAACGTCAAAGTCGATGTCATCTCTCTGCGGCATAGCGACAACCTTACCTTCAAAGCTGTCCTTTTCCTTTTCCAGCCACTTCGGGCATGCGGTAGCGCCAAGCTCCTCAACCAGAGCCTTGAACTTTGCGGAAGAGCGGCTCTTCTCGCAAACACCGATCACATCGCCCGGCTTAACCAGATAGGACGGGATGTTTACCTTCTTGCCATTTACGGTGAAATGACCGTGGTTGGTCAGCTGACGAGCCTCACGACGGGTCTTCGCAAAGCCCAGACGGAATACAACATTGTCCAGTCTGCGCTCCAGAAGCTGAAGCAGAACCTCACCGGTCTTGCCTTCGGTCTTTTCAGCCTTTTCATAATAATTGCGGAACGGAGTCTCCAGAACACCGTATACAAACTTAACCTTCTGCTTCTCGTTGAGCTGCATAGCGTACTCAGACTGCTTTCTTCTGGACTGCTTCGGCTGTCTCTTGGTCTCCTTGTTGACACCCATAACTGCCGGAGAAATACCCAGAGCCTTGCATCTCTTGAGAATCGGCTGCGTATTCTTTGCCATAGGTCTTTTTCCTCCTTATTAAACGCGTCTTCTCTTCGGCGGACGGCAGCCGTTGTGCGGAATCGGGGTAACGTCCTTGATCATGGTTACCTCGAGGCCGGTTGCCTGAAGTGCACGGATGGCAGCTTCACGTCCGGAACCCGGGCCCTTAACGTAAACCTCAACGGTCTTCAGGCCGTGTTCCATTGCTGCCTTAGCAGCAGTCTCTGCTGCGGTCTGTGCTGCGAACGGAGTAGACTTTCTGGAGCCACGGAAGCCCATCTCACCAGCAGATGCCCAGGAAATCGCATTGCCGTTCAGATCGCTGATCGTGACAATCGTGTTGTTGAAGGAGGAACGGATATGAGCCGCACCCTTCTCGATGTTCTTCGATACACGGCGCTTTCTGGATACTGCGCCCTTCTTCTGTGCCTTAGCCATTATTCAGTTCCCCTCCTTACTTCTTCTTATTTGCAATGGTCTTCTTCGGACCCTTGCGAGTACGAGCGTTGGTCTTGGTACGCTGACCGCGAACCGGCAGACCACGTCTGTGGCGAACGCCACGGTAGGAACCGATATCAACCAGACGCTTGATATTCATAGCGACCTCTCGACGGAGATCACCCTCAACCGTATAATCATGAATTACTTCACGGAGCTTGATTTCCTCCGCTTCGGTCAGATCCTTAACACGGGTATCCGGGTTAATTTCTGCTTTCTTTAAAATCTCGTTGGACAGCTTCCGTCCGATGCCGTAGACATAGGTCAGGCCAATCTCTACGCGCTTTTCTCTCGGAAGGTCTACACCGGCAATTCTTGCCATAATTAACGTACCTCCTGTGTGGTAATGTGGGAATTAGCCCTGCTTCTGCTTGTGCTTCGGGTTGGTGCAGATGACCATTACGCGGCCCTTACGGCGAATGATCTTGCACTTCTCGCAAATCGGTTTTACCGACGGTCTTACTTTCATTGAATTTAACCTCCATGTAAGGCTGGACAATCCGGCAAAGCGGACGTCAATTACTTGGATCTCCAGGTGATTCTGCCCTTGGTCAGGTCATACGGAGAAACCTGTACGGTTACCTTATCACCAGGCAGAATACGAATATAATTCATTCGAAGCTTACCGGAGATGTGAGCCTGAATGACCGGCTTAGCCGGATTGTTAAGTTCCACCTTAAAGGTGGCGTTTGGCAGCGCCTCTATGACGGTACCTTCCAGTTCGATCAAGTCCTCTTTTGGCATCTTAATTCCTCCCTCGTTCAGTGTAGTCTACGGCCCCGCATTCCGCAAGGGCGCGGCGGATCTCGCTGTTGGTCAGGCTGTCTTTACCCTCCCGCAGCTGCTGTGCAGCGGCGCTGTGCTCATAGAACTGAACATGCTTGCGCTTTTTCCGCTTCGGTTTTTCCGCTCTCCGTCCTGCGCCGTCGGCGAGCAACACATAGCTGTCGTCCACGTCCAAGACGAGAAATCGGCCTCCCCGATCTCGTCCGCACAGTGAAATCACAATGTCGGATACTTCAATTGACATTACAGTACTTCTCCGTTTTCCAGGCAGGTCAAAATGACCGGATCGCCTGATGTAATGGCAATGGAGTTTTCGTAGTGCGCAGAAAGCTTTCCATCCTTTGTCTTGACAGTCCAGCCGTCTGACAGGCATTTCACTTCATACGTACCAACGTTAACCATAGGCTCAATTGCGAGGGTCATTCCAGGCATCAGCCGCATGCCGTGCCCCGGCCGGCCGAAATTCGGCACCTCCGGATCTTCATGCAGCTGTGCGCCGACACCATGTCCAACGTAGCTGCGCACGACGCTAAAGCCGTTCGCCTCTACATATTCCTGAATGGCGTGGGAAATGTCTGATATACGATTACCCTTACGGGCAAACTTGATACCCTCATAGAAACTCTGTCGGGTCACTTCGATGAGCCGGCGTGCCTCGTCTGAAACCTCGCCGCACGGAATGGTCGCGGCACAGTCGCCGTGATAGCCATTGATATATGCGCCGACGTCTACCTTGACAAGATCTCCCTCGTGGATGACACGGGCCCGCGAAGGAATGCCATGGATGACTTCATCGTTGATCGAAACACAAGCGCTTCCGGGAAAACCGCCGTAGCCCAGAAAAGACGGCGTTGCGCCGGCCTTCTCAATCGTTGCACGAACGATTTTATCGATTTCGCCTGTTGTGACCCCCGGTTTAACAGCACTAGCCGCCGCAGCTCTCGCCTCGGCGGTAATTCGTCCTGCAATCCGCATCAATTCCAGCTCTTTGCTAGACTTAATTCTAATCATCTCGTCAAATGCCCAGTGCTTCGAAAGCGAGCTTCTTCGTGCGCTCAAAGTCGTTGTCAACTTCGATGCTCTTCAGTTTGCCCAGCTTTGCATAATAGCCCTTAACCGGCTCAGTCTGCTTGTGATAGGTAGCAAGGCGTGCCAATACTGTTTCTGGGGCATCGTCCTTGCGAATTACGACAGGATCGCCGCACTTATCGCAAACACCTTCCTGCTTCGGTGCCATTTCCGCATTGTTGACATTATAGGTTGCACCGCACTTCAGGCATACGCGTCTGCCAGCCATGCGCTTGACGATCAGGTCATCGTCCACATCCAAGGACAATGCACAATCCATCGGAACAACCTTTTCCAGAGCCTCTGCCTGCGGAATGTTGCGCGGGAAACCATCCAGGATGCAGCCGTTTGCGCAATCCGGCTGTGCCAGACGTTCCTGAATCATGCCGATAACAACCTCATCCGGGACAAGATCGCCAGCGTCCATGTACTTCTTCGCGCTCAGTCCGAGCGGAGTTCCGTTTTTGATGGCCTCACGGAGCATGTTGCCGGTAGAAATGGACGGAATGCCCATCTTCTCGATGAGAACAGCCGCCAGCGTACCTTTACCTGCGCCCGGAGCGCCCAAAAGAACGAGCTTCATAATGATTCGATCCTCTCTATTATACCGTCTACGAACTGGAAATTCAATCTTTTTTTCAAGAATTCAGTCCGTAATTTTGAATAGAATTTTTTTAAATGAATACCGGAAATCGGTGTGAATGGACAACTGACATCGCAATCGCCTTTCGCACCGATTCGCCGGACTTCATTTCTTATTCAAGGAATCCCTTATAATTGTGCATCATCAGCTGAGACTCAATCTGACGAACAGTCTCCAACGCAACACCAACGACGATCAGTACCGAGGTACCGCCGATTGCTACATTGCTCAAGCTGGTGTTGAACGCGCCAACAATCAGCGGAACAGCGGCAACAATCGAAAGGAAGATCGCACCCATAAAGGTTACCTTACCCAGCGCCTTCATAATGAACTCCGACGTCGGGCGGCCCGGACGGAAGCCCGGAATGAATCCACCATTCTTCTTCAGGTTGTTGGAAATTTCAATCGGATTAAACTGAATCGTTGCATAGAAGTAGCTGAATGCAAAGATCAGCAGCACATAAATCACAATATAAACCGGGTTGGTCGAATGAAACAGTGCAAAGAACTTTTCACCAAAGCCGCCGGCCTTCGGATGTGCCATCATTTCGATGGTAGACGGCAGCGACATGATGGAAGCCGCAAAGATGATTGGCATAACGCCGGAAGCGTTTACCTTGATCGGCAGATGAGTGGACTGGCCACCATACTGCTTACGGCCGACAACGCGCTTTGCATACTGAATCGGGATTCTTCTCTCAGCATCCGAGATGTAAACAACGAATACCACGATAGCCAGCGAGACAATGACAACCAGCGCCGCTACGATGTAGCTTACGCCGCCGTTGCGAATCATCTCGTACAGGCTGGAAGCCATTGCCGGTCCACGGGAAACGATGCCCGCGAACAGGATGATGCTGATGCCGTTGCCGACGCCGTTCTTTGTGATATGCTCACCGAGCCACATAATCAGCGCCGTGCCGGCGGTAAACGTCAGCACAATGACAAATCCATGCATGAAATCCGTGTACTTCAGGAGATTTTCCGAGCGAAGCAGCACATAATATGCATATCCCTGAAGCAGACCCAGCGCAACACCCAGATAACGGGTGATGGAAGTCAGCTTCTTCTGACCTTCTTCGCCACCATCACGCACCATACGCTCCAGCGCCGGAATAGCTACCGTCAAAAGCTGAATAATAATGGATGCGTTGATATACGGGGTGACTGACAGAGCGAAGATCGTAGCTCTGGACAGGCCTCCGCCGGAGAATACATTCATATATCCCAGCATCGTGGACGACATCTGGGAGAAGTACTCCGCCAGCTGAACGGTGTCAATATACGGAACCGGGATTGCCGATCCGATACGGAACACCACAAGAATCATCAGTGTGTACAGAATCTTCTTGCGGAGTTCCGGAACATGCCAGGCGTTCTTTAAGGTTTCAATCACCTTAGATCACCTCGGCCTTTCCTCCTGCTGCTTCGATTTTCTCCTTTGCAGATGCGGAGAATGCTGCAGCCTGAACCGTGAGCTTCTTGGTGAGCTCGCCATTGCCAAGAACCTTAACGCCATCCAGCGTCTTCTTGACCAGACCAGCGGAAACCAGATCCGCTACAGTGACAACTGCGCCGTCCTCGAACTTGTTCAGATCGGAGACATTAACAACTGCGTTTTCGGTGCCGAAGATGTTGTGGAAACCACGCTTCGGCAGACGACGTGCCAACGGCATCTGGCCGCCTTCAAATCCCGGACGAACACCGCCGCCGGAACGAGCCCACTGACCCTTGTGTCCGCGGCCAGCGGTCTTACCATTGCCAGAACCGTGTCCACGGCCCTTGCGGTATGCAGGCTGCGTAGAACCCTCAGCCGGCTTCAGATCCTGTAACTTCATGTTCTACACCTCCTTATGCGTTAGCCTCGACCTTGAGCAGGAAGGCAATCTTCTGAATCTTGCCACGAGTCTGCGCATTGTCGGGCTGAATGGTTACATCATTGATGGTTTTAAGACCCAAGGAATGAGCCGTGGCAATATGCTTCTGCTTTCTGCCAGACAGGCTCTTTACAAGGGTAATCTTCAGGTTTTCCATGAACTACCCCTCCTGATTAAAGTTCATCAGCAGTCTTGCCGCGTACAGCAGCAACCTGCTCGGCAGTGCGGAGGCTCTTCAGACCCTCAACCGTTGCGTTAACAACGTTCTGCGGGTTGCGAGAGCGCAGGCACTTGGTACGGATGTCCTTGATGCCAGCAACTTCGACTACGGCACGAACTGCGCCGCCTGCGATAACGCCGGTACCGGCAGCAGCCGGCTTCAGGAGGACACGGCCAGCGCCGAACTCGCCGATTACCTCGTGCGGGATGGAGCTGCCCTTCAGGCTGATGGTCACCAAGTTCTTCTTTGCGTCCTCGATTGCCTTGCGGATTGCATCCGGAACCTCGGCAGCCTTACCCTGTCCTACGCCGATCGTTCCCTTCTGGTCACCAATGACAACGAGAGCGGAGAACTTCATGACACGACCGCCCTTAACGGTCTTAGATACTCGATTTAATGCGACAACTCTTTCTTCGTACTCCGAAGCGCCGCGATCATACTTTCCAGCCATTTGCTTACCTCCTCCCGATTAAAACTTCAGGCCGCCCTCACGGGCGCCTTCTGCGAGTGCCTTGACACGGCCATGGTAAATGTAGCCGCCGCGGTCAAACACGACTTCTTCAATACCCTTAGCCTTTGCACGCTCAGCGATCATCTCGCCAACCTTGCGTGCTGCTTCCTGATTGCCGCCGTACTCGCTAAAGTCCTTCTCAGTGGTGGAAGCTGCCGCCAGCGTTACGCCGGCAACATCGTCGATAACCTGAGCAAAAATGTTCTTGGAGCTTCTGAATACGTTGAGACGCGGGCGCTGAGCAGTGCCGGAAACTGCGCCGCGTACTCTCTTATGGCGTCTGAGACGCTGCTTGTTAGAGTCTTTCTTCGAAACCATTTAGGCACACCTTCCTTTACTTCTTCTTTGCGCCGGTCTTGCCTTCCTTGCGGCGGATAACCTCGTAATCGTACTTGATGCCCTTGCCCTTGTACGGCTCCGGCGGACGCTTCTCGCGGATTTCTGCTGCAAACTGGCCAACCTTCTGCTTGTCGGATCCGGAAACGATGATCTTGTTCGTGCCCTCAACGGTCAGCGAAATGTCGTCGTTCTCCTCGACAATAACCTGATGGGAATAACCCAGGTTCATAACTACCTGCTTGCCCTGCTTCTGAACACGGTAGCCAACACCGTTGACTTCCAGCGTCTTCTTAAAGCCTTCCGTTACGCCAATGATCATGTTGTTGATCAGGGTGCGGGACAGGCCGTGCAGAGCGCGGTTCTGCTTCTCGTCGTTCGGACGAGTTACAGTGATTACATTACCATCGACAGCAACGTTCATTGCCGGATGGATTTCACGAGTCAGGGTACCGTTCTTGCCCTTTACGGTAATTACGTTTCCGTCCAGCTTGACGTCAACGCCTTCCGGTACTGTGATCGGCATTCTACCAATTCTAGACATCTCAGTACCTCCTTACCATACAAATGCAAGGACTTCGCCGCCGACGTTCAGCTCGCGAGCCTTCTTGTCGGTCATGACGCCCTTGGACGTAGAAATGATGGCAATACCCAGGCCGCGCAGTACCTGCGGCAGCTCCTGTGCACCAGCGTATACGCGCAGGCCCGGCTTGGACACGCGCTTCAGACCAGTGATTGCCTTCTCATGATTTGCCGAATATTTCAGCGTGATGCGGATCGTGCCCTGGCCGCCTTCAACTACCTTGAAGTCCTTGATGTAGCCCTCGTCCAGAAGAATCTGAGCGATCGACTTCTTTACGTTCGAAGCCGGTACATCAACCGTAGCATGACGAGCATTAGCCGCGTTTCTGATGCGGGTAAGCATATCCGCAATCGGATCTGTGATCTGCATTTTGTGCTCCTCCTTACAGAAGTTAGAGAGTCATTCCTCTCCACTTTTCTTAACCGCCGTACCCCTTGCACGACGGATGGGGGTCCGGAATGCAAATTGGCATCGCACATTCCAGACATATCAGACAAACAGGCAGCAGAGTGTCGTATATGACCTCTGCCATCTGTTAATCAGCGTTATCAATTACCAGGATGCCTTGCGTACACCCGGAATCTGGCCCTTATAAGCCAGCTCACGGAAGCAAATACGGCAGATGCCGTAGTTGCGCAGGTAAGCGTGCGGACGACCGCAGATCTTGCAGCGGTTGTATGCACGAGTAGAGTACTTCGGAGCAGCCTGCTGCTTCAGTACCATTGCCTTTCTAGCCATTGTCTACTCCTCCTCTTACTTTCCAGCGAACGGAGCGCCCAGAGCCGTCAGCAGCTCGCGTGCTTCTTCGTCCGTGTTTGCGGTGGTTACCATGATAATATCCATGCCACGGATCTTGTCGATCTTATCGTACTCGATTTCCGGGAAGATCAGCTGCTCCTTCAGGCCGCAAGCATAGTTGCCACGACCGTCGAAGGAATCCGGGTTGATACCACGGAAGTCACGTACACGCGGAAGAGCGATGTTGAAGAAACGATCCAAGAACTCCCACATGCGGTCGCCGCGCAGCGTTACCTTAACGCCAACCGGCATACCCTCACGCAGCTTGAAGTTCGCAACCGACTTGCGTGCGTAGGTGACAATCGCCTTCTGACCGGTGATCGTGCTGATGTCACGAACAACTGCGTCCAGAACCTTTGCGTTGCCGTTTGCCTCTGCACCGCAGCCGACATTGATAACAATCTTGTCGAGCTTCGGGATCTGCATCGTGCTCTTGTACTCAAACTTCTTCATCAGAGCAGGAGCAACCTCTGCCTGATATTTATCCTTTAATACTGGCATTTGTCACAACCTCCTCTTAGATCGTTTCGCCGCAGTGCTTGCAGACCATAACCTTGCTGCCGTCCTCCAGGAACTTTGCAGCCGGACGGGTCGGCTTGTCGCACTTCGGGCAAACCTTCATAATCTTGCAGGCACGAATTGCGCCTTCCTTCTTCATGATGCCGCCGGACTCGCCCTGACGGGTCGGCTTCTGATGGCGGGTGATGAAGTTAACGCCTTCCAGGACAACCATGCCCTTCTTCGGCATTACCTTGATGACCTTACCGCGCTTGCCCTTTTCCTTACCGGACAGGACGACTGCGGTGTCGCCAGTCTTTACATGCAGTGAATTCATTCTAGCGACCTCCTTACAGTACTTCCGGAGCCAGAGACAGGATCTTCATGAAGTCCTTGTCGCGCAGCTCACGGGCAACCGGTCCAAAGATACGGGTACCCTGCGGGTTTTTGTCTTCTCTGATGATGACTGCTGCATTCTCGTCGAACTTGATGTAGCTGCCGTCAGCTCTGCGAACGCCCTTTACGGAGCGAACGATAACAGCCTTGACAACCTGGCCCTTCTTTACGCCGCCGCCCGGGGTGCACTTGCGTACCGAGCAGACAATAACATCGCCGATGTTACCATACTTGCGGGTGGAGCCGCCGAGAACGCGGATGCATTTCAGCTCCTTCGCGCCGGAATTATCAGCAGCGCGGAGAAATGTTTCCTGCTGGATCATTTATGCTCCTCCTTACTTAGCCTTCTCAACGATTTCAACAAGTCTCCATCTCTTGTCCTTGGACAGAGGTCTGGTCTCCATAACGCGAACGGTGTCGCCTACACGGCACTCGTTGTTCTCGTCGTGGGCCTTGAGCTTGTAGGTTCTCTTAATAATCTTCTTATACAGCGGATGCTGTACAGCGTCTGCGATCGCAACGACAATCGTCTTGTCCATCTTGTCAGAAACAACCTTGCCGACTCTTGTCTTGCGGAAAGCTCTATCGCTCATGTGTAGTTACCTCCCTTACGCCTGTTCCGAGAGCTCGCGCTCACGGAGAATGGTGTTGACTCTGGCAATGTCGCGCTTAACCTCTGCGATTCTCGTCGGATTATCGAGCTGGTTGGTTGCATGCTGAAGACGCAGGTTGAACAGATCCTTCTTCAGGTCGCCCAGCTTAACGGTCAGCTCTTCTGCCGACAGCTCTCTGATTTCTTTCGCCTTCATCATTCGTCACCACCGTTCTCGTCTTCACGCTTTACAAACTTGCACTTAACCGGCAGCTTATAGCTTGCCAGACGCAGAGCTTCGCGAGCAACTTCCTCGGAAACACCTGCGATCTCAAACATGACACGGCCCGGCTTAACAACGGCTACCCAGTACTCCGGGGCGCCCTTACCGGAACCCATTCGGGTGCCGGCCGGCTTCTTCGTAACCGGCTTGTCCGGGAATACCTTGATCCAAACCTTACCGCCACGCTTGGTGTAACGGGTCATAGCGATACGGGCAGCCTCGATCTGGTTCGAGGTCAGCCAAGCAGCCTCAGTAGTCTGCAGGCCGTACTCACCATGGGAAACAAAATTACCACGCAGAGCCTTGCCCTTCATGCGGCCTCTGTGTACTCTGCGGTACTTAACTCTCTTCGGGAGAAGCATTACTTGTTGCCTCCTTCCTGTCTCGGACGACG
The DNA here is from genome assembly GCA_934532985.1 of uncultured Butyricicoccus sp. GTDB lineage: Bacteria > Bacillota > Clostridia > Oscillospirales > Butyricicoccaceae > Butyricicoccus_A. The sequence continues at coordinate 52,649 of CAKTAV010000012.1, forward strand.
GTTTCCACCGCCGTTGCGACGATCGCCACGACCTCTGCGGTCACCACGGCCTCTGCGGTCACGACGATCGCGGCGGTCGAATGCCGGCTTCGGTGCTTCAATGTTGCGGTTCAGACGCGGGCCGCCCTGCAGGACTTCGCCCTTGTAGATCCAAACCTTGATGCCGATCTTGCCGTAGGTCGTGTTTGCCTCAGCAAAACCGTAGTCGATGTCAGCACGAATGGTCTGCAGCGGAATGGTACCCTCATGATACATCTCGCTGCGTGCAATCTCGGCGCCGTTCAGACGGCCGCTGCACTTGATCTTGATGCCCTTCGCACCCATGCGCATTGCACGGCCCATGCACTGCTTCATTGCACGGCGGAATGCGATTCTCTTCTCGAGCTGAGAAGCGATGTTCTCGGCTACCAGCTGTGCATTGGTGTCCGGATTCTTGATCTCGATGATGTTCAGAGATACCGGCTTGCCCAGCATCTTTTCCATCTCCAGACGCAGCTTCTCGATGTCTGCGCCGCCCTTGCCGATTACCAGACCCGGACGAGCACAGGAAATGAAGATCTTGATTCTGTCGTTGCTGCGCTCGATCTCGATGGCCGGAACGCCAGCAGCGTACAGGGTCTTCTTCAGATAATTGCGGATTCTCTGGTCCTCAACGAGGAGATCGCCAAAGTCGCTGTCCTTGGCAAACCAACGGGAGTCCCAGTCCTTGATTACGCCTACACGGAGACCGTGCGGATTAACTTTCTGTCCCATAATCTACCTCCTCGCTTATTCCTTTTCCTTGAGTACGACCGTGATGTGAGATGTTCTCTTCAGGATGCGGAAAGCGCGTCCATGAGACATCGGACGAATACGCTTCATGATCGGTCCCGGAGTAACAAATACTTCAGAAACGTAGAGCTTATCAACGTTCATGTGGTTGTTGTTCTCTGCGTTTGCAACGGCGCTCTTCAAAAGCTTGATCAGCAGCTCGGATGCAGCCTTAGGAGTATTCATGATGATCGCATTTGCCTCAGCAACGTCCTTGCCGCGAATCAGATCGCATACAATCTTAACCTTGCGCGGGGAGATGCGAACATTTCTCAAATATGCTCTTGCTTCCATTGTTCTTATTATCCTCCTTCAGCCTTACTTGCCGTTATTGGAGGTCTTGCTGCCAGCATGACCCTTGTAGGTACGGGTCGGAACGAACTCGCCCAGCTTGTGACCTACCATGTCCTCGGTAATGTATACCGGAACGTGCTTGCGGCCGTCATGCACAGCAATCGTATGACCTACGAACTGCGGGAAAATCGTGGAGGCTCTGGACCAGGTCTTCAGAACCTTCTTCTCGCCAGCTTCGTTCATAGCTTCTACCCTTTTGATAAGCTCAGGAGCCACAAAAGGGCCCTTCTTAACACTTCTGCCCATGTTTATGTTCTCCTTTCTTACTTACCGTTGCGGCGTCTTACAATCTGCTTGTCAGTGCGGTTCTTGGTCTTTCTGGTCTTGTAGCCCAGTGCCGGCTTGCCCCACGGGGTAACCGGGCCCGGACGACCGATCGGAGACTTGCCTTCGCCGCCGCCGTGCGGGTGATCACACGGGTTCATAACAGAACCACGGACGGTCGGACGGATACCGCGATGACGCGACTTACCAGCCTTACCCAGCTTCTGATTGGAGTACTCTTCGTTGCCTACGGTACCAATCGTTGCCTTGCAGTTCAGGCGGATATAGCGAAGCTCGCCGGACGGCAGACGAACGAGAGCTACGCCGTTCTCCTTAGCCATCAGCTGTGCCGCGCCGCCAGCGGAGCGAACCAGCTGCGCACCCTTGCCCGGGTACAGCTCGATGTTGTGGATTACGGTACCAACCGGGATGTTCTCAACCGGCAGGCAGTTACCCGGCTTGATGTCGGCATCCTTGGAGGATACAACGACGTCGCCTACGGACAGGCCAGCCGGAGCGATGATATATCTCTTCTCGCCATCCTCGTACTGAACGAGGGCGATGTTTGCAGAACGGTTCGGATCGTACTCAATGGTCAGAACGGTTGCGTTCATGTCCATCTTGTCACGCTTGAAATCAATGATTCTGTACTTCTGCTTGTTGCCGCCGCCGTGGTGGCGTACGGTGATTCTGCCATAGCTGTTACGGCCGGAATTCTTCTTCTTCTTTTCCAGAAGGGACTTCTCCGGCTTGACCTTAGAGAGACCGCGATTGTCAACGACGCTCATGTTGCGGCGAGACGGAGTATACGCATTAAAGGTCTTTATCGGCATTTCATTCAACTCCTTTGATAAAATTTAAGGTGTTGTGACGGTAACGTCACTCTGTGTTGGTTCCCTCGATCGGGATTAGATCATACCCTCGAAGATCTCGATCGGCTTGGAATCGGCGGTCAGGGTGACAATTGCCTTCTTCTTGGCCGGGGTCTTACCGGTATGGACGCCCATTCTCTTCCACTTGCCCGGGAGCTTAATGGTGTTAACGGAAGCGACCTTGACACCGAAGATGGTCTCGATGGCCTTCTTGATCTCTACCTTGTTTGCAGAGGTCTCAACCTCGAACACATACTGGTTGTCCGCAATGCCGGACATAGAGCGCTCGGTGATAACCGGTCTCTTAATGATATCGTATGCAGACTTCATTATGCGTACACCTCCTCGAGCTTAGCAACAGCATCCTTGTCGATGATGAACTTGTCAGCATTCAGGATGTCGTATACATTCAGCGTGCTTACCAGGGTGGTGCGTACGCCCGGAATGTTTGCTGCGGACTTGACAACGTTGACGCGAACTTCCGGAGTAACAACCAGGCTCTTGCCTGCGCACTCTGCATTCTTCAGGAATGCAACAAAGTTCTTGGTCTTGATCTCGCCCAGATTCAGGTTGTCAACAACAACGATCTCGCCAGCCTGTGCCTTAGCGGACAGTGCCGAGCGCATTGCCAGACGCTTGGTCTTCTTGTTGAGCGAGTAGTTGTAAGATCTCGGCTTCGGGCCGAGTGCGATGCCGCCCTTGGTCCACTGCGGAGCGCGGATGGAGCCCTGACGAGCACGGCCGGTGCCCTTCTGTCTCCACGGCTTTGCGCCGCCGCCCTTAACCTCAGTGCGGGTCAGGGTGGACTGAGTGCCCTGTCTCTGGTTTGCCAGATAATTCTTAACCGCTGCGTGCAGAACAACTTCGTTCGGCTCGATACCAAATACGGCTGCGCTCAGTTCCATTTCGCCGGTCTTAGCGCCGGTCATATCATAAACTGCTACATTAGGCATGATTTATCCTCCTTCCCTTTCCTTAGGCGTTCTTAACAGTGTTCTTGAGGAACACGATTCCGCCCTTCGGTCCCGGGACGGCGCCGCGAACGGCGATCATGTTCAGTTCCGGATCAACCTTGACAACGTCAAGATTCTGTACGGTAACCTGCTCGTTGCCCATCTGGCCCGGCATCATCTTGCCCTTGAATACACGGGACGGATCGGAGCAGGAACCCATGGAACCCTGATGTCTGTGCATCGGGCCGGCACCATGGCTCATCGGACCGCGGTGTGCGCCAAAGCGCTTGATTACGCCGGCGTATCCCTTGCCCTTGCTGATGCCCGTGATGTCAACGCAATCGCCCTCAGCGAATACGTCTGCCTTCAGGACGTCACCCAGCGAATATGCGGAGCAGTCGTCCAGACGGAATTCCTTCAGATACTTCTTAACCGCCTCACCGGCCTTCTTCAGATGGCCAAGCTGCGGCTTGTTGAGCTTGCGCTCTGCTACGTCGGCGAAACCGAGCTGAACCGCGTTGTAGCCTTCCTTCTCCTCAGTCTTGAGCTGAGTTACGGAGCACGGGCCAGCTTCGATTACGGTAACCGGAATTACCTTGCCGTCAGCGTCGAAAATCTGGGTCATACCAATTTTCTTGCCGATAATTGCCTTTTGCATTTGATATTTCCTCCTTGTAGGTTATTGGTTGGCGCGCGGTTTCCGCTGAGCCAACTTGACCTTGCCGCCTATGCGGCTCAGGCAAAATTAAAGCTTAATCTCAATCTCAACGCCAGCCGGAAGATCCAGAGTCATAAGAGTCTCTACGGTCTTCTGTCCCGGGTTGACAATGTCAATCAGTCTCTTGTGCGTGCGGCGCTCAAACTGCTCGCGACTGTCCTTGTACTTGTGTACTGCGCGAAGAATGGTGACGATTTCACGCTCGGTCGGCAGCGGGATCGGTCCGGAAACCTTTGCGCCCGTGCGCTTTGCGCTCTCAACAATCTTCTCGGAAGCCTGGTCGATCAGGGAGTGATCGTACGCCTTCAGTCTGATTCTGATTTTCTCTGCGTTTGCCATTGTGTGTTTTCCTCCTCGAACACTACATTATAATGATGATAATGTGTCCTCGCGTTCGGAGAGATACTGCAACCCTTCCGTGTGTATCACTTCCAGGCATAAGAAAAACCGGGCAAAACAATCCTGTAGTTTTACATTCCGGCTCATTTGCGCGGTAGTGGTTCGTGATGTCGGCTGGACGGCATGCGCCGTCAGTACCGAACTTACACAAGAACTTGCCGTGATAAGTTAGCAGTTGTCTCAACCGCCCGATTGTCGGACTTACTCCACCGAAGTTACCTGCCGAAGCAGCAATCTCCAGTTTCATCGCTCACCTGTTCTCACAAGTGCTCTTATATCTTACTACAATTCATTCCCAGTGTCAACAAAATTTATTCTGCATTTTTCTGGTTTTGACCCCTTTTTCGCTGTTTCTTTCGTGCATACTGCGAAAAACGGCGCCCCACTTTCTTTTTGGGGGGCGCCGTCATGGTTTTCATTTCCGTTCATTGATGACAATCAGCAGTCCGTTGGCCGCCGCACCGGAAATCGTCACTCGGTCATCATAGACCGATCCGCTCGCGTAGCCGAAACCCTCCAGTGTTTTGGTCAGCCGTTCCACCGCGCCGACGTCACTTTCCACTTCATAAAACGCCGCCGTCGTGTTCTCTCCGCTCGTGCCAATCTGTTCCGCCTGGCTCGCCAGCTCCGGCATTCTTCCGTCGCCCACCGCCGCAATGGCAAACGCATAGGAATTCGTTGTGACCTTCTCCGGAAAAGTTACCGCTGAAAGATCAACCATCCGTTCATCCTGCTGCGCCGCACTGCCAGACAAAATCGCATCGCGGTATACATCATCCGAGCGCGCAAACAGTCCGCCAAATGTGCCACTGCAAACCAGCAGCACAAACGCACACGCCGCTGCAATCAGTGTAAACAGCGGGACATGCCGCCGTCGCCGCACACCCTGTTGCGCGCGTTCGGCATACAGCTGTACCGCATCGAGGATGTCCTCCTTCAGTGTTTCCGGCATGCCGTCATCCATCCGATGCTCCAGCTCACGCCCGATCCGTGTCAAGTTTTCCAGATATTCCGCGCACGTCTTGCTCTGCTGAATGTGATTGAGAAGTTCCGTTTTCTCTTCCTCCGTCACACACTCATCGACGTACCGGCTGCATAGCTCATAATATTTCTGTTCCTGCTTGTTGTGCAGACGCCGTACCGGGCCATGCACCTCACTCTGTACGACATATTCGCACAGGTTGTTGCGCGCCCGCGCCAGTCGCTGCTGTACCGTCGGCTCGTCCATCTCCAGAATACTGGCGATAGTTTTCACGTCCAGTCCGTTCAGGTCGCGCAGAAGTACCAGTGCGCGTTGCTGCCGAACCAGTCGCTGCAGTGCCTGTTGAATGCGCTGTTCCAGCGTCTTGCTCTCCGCGCGTCGGCTGCGGTGCTTTTTCTGCCAGTCACTGCACACGCTGACTGCAATGCGCATGACCCATTCCTGCAGCGATGTCTCCGCCAAATCCGAGCCAAGCTGCGAAAACAGACGAACAAACACCTCGCTCGCCGCGTCCTCCGCCTCCGGCGCACTGCCCAAAAACTGCAGGCAGTACTGATACACCGCCGTGTCGTACTTGTTGACGATGCGCTCCACCGCCGAGCTGTCTCCTGCCAGCAGGCGATTTACTACTCGATTATCATCCATCGCTCTTGCTCCCTGCCAATTGGCACGCCTGCGCAATCAACTCATCCAGCTCCTGCAGCGAGGTCATTGTCGAAATCGCCGCCTTGAGCTTTTTGGTTCCACGCACACCCTTCAGATACCAGACCAGATGCTTCCGCGCCTCCAGCATGGCGATGTGCTCACCCTTGTTCTTCTTCGCCAGAGAAATCTGTCGGCGCGCCACCTCCAGCCGCTGCTCCAATGACGGCATCGGCGGAATCTCGCGTCCTTCGTCCATCGCCTGACACCGGGCAAACAGCCACGGATTGCCCAGCGCACCGCGTCCGATCATTACGCCGTCCGCGCCGGTGTGCTCCAGCATTCGCTTGGCGTCCTCCGCCGTGTTCACATCGCCGTTCGCGATCACCGGAATGTCCAGCTCCTGCTTGACGCGCGCTATCGCGTCCCAGTCCGCCCGTCCGGCGTACATCTGCGCCCGCGTCCGCCCGTGCAATGTCACCGCTGACGCGCCGCTGTCCTGCGCCATGCGTGCAAACTCCAGATAATTGATACTCTCTTCGTCCCACCCCTTGCGGAATTTCACCGTGACCGGAACCGGGACCGCATCCACGACCGCGCGAATCACCGCCGACGCCTGCCGGACATCGCGCATCAGCGCACTGCCGTCGCCGCCCCGCACAATTTTCGGGGCAGGACAGCCCATATTGATGTCGAGCAGCGCCGCACCGGAAATCTCCAGCGCCTTGACTGCGCCCTCCGCCATGCTCTCCGGCTCATGTCCAAAAATCTGAATCCAGCCGGGCACTTCGTTCGGCGCAAGCTGTAATAGCTGCCGCGTTTTTTTGTCCTGAAACAAGAGCGCTCGGGTGGAGATCATCTCGCTCACCGTAAGCGCCGCCCCGCATTCACGGCAAATTTGCCGGAATGCGCGGTCGGTGACCCCGGCCATCGGGGCCATGATAAATCGCCCGTCCACACGGACAGTACCGATTGTCAGTTCTGCCATTTCTCTACTCCCTATCCGTCTCAAATCGCTTTATTGTAACACGATTGCACCGCCTTTTCAACGGTTCGGACAGAGAGTGTGCCGGTTACGAGTTTTCGCCGCTATCCGTGTTGGCTTTCAGGCTGTCCTTCTGGAACTCTGCGGTGATCGCAAAGCCCTCGTCGCACTTGCTCTTACGGAAGTTCTTGCTGTTGGTTGCCGCCTCGCCGTCCTTCGCGCCAACCCAGATCCACAGCGGAATCTCCTTGTCACCCTTGATCTCTTCTTCCGACGGAACGACATACTTGTCCTGTGCAGAACACTGGTTGATCTTGCTCTCTACGTTGTCCGTCTCTGCCTGCTGGTCCGGAGTCCAAACCTCCATGCCCTTCGTGACAAAGTGTACATTCAGAAAGTTGTCCTTAAACTGTGCCGACAAGCGTCCCTGCGTTCCGGTGTTCTCGTCGATCGGATTGCTGGTCTGCATGACCTTGGTCCACTTGCCGTCCTCGTACTGCCAAGCCTTTACCGTAACCGAGCTGATGCTCTGATCAACGGCATAGTTGAACAGGTGCGACTGCTTCCAGTCCAGATCTGCCGTGCGGGTTGCCTCTGCACCCAGCAATTCCGTCGAGATCTTCATGTTCTGTGCCGATCCCTGGCCACCATCCGGTGCCGCGCCGCCGCACGCCGTCAGCAGCACTGCTGCACCTACTGTAAGTCCGCAAATCAAAGTTGTGTTGTGTCTCATCTCTTGTTGTCTCCTATTGTGTGAAATATATTTATAAAAACAGCATTTAGGCCAAGCGGCCGACTCGGCCCGCCGCTGAATTTATACGCTTTTCTGTATATTGTATGCCTGCGTTATACGCTGCCCTCGTCGGACATCTGCTCCATGAACGTCACGGTAACCGCAACGCCCGCCTTGCACTTGCTCTTGCGGAAATCCGACTGGTTCAAATTCGTTGTCTCTCCGCCGATACTCGCCCAAAGAAGGATTTCCTGATTCACCGTGATGTTTTGCTGTTCAAACGCCGAATACAGCTCACCGGAGGTGTATTCATCTGCTTCCCGCAGCGGATGAAAGTTCAAGCTCGCCGCGTAGGCACTGGTTTCCTCCCAATTCGCATCGCAGAAAATCGCGCGGAATTGTTTGCCGGACAGCTGAATACCAATGCCGCCGGAGCTGTTTGCATCAAGCGGAATTTCTCCCTGCGCCACCGGTTCCCAGCCAGTCTTTTCCTGCCTCCACATCGTCACATTTACTGCGCCGATGCTGTCGTCGGTGGTGTACTGAAACAGCTTGGTATTCTGCGCGAAGGTATCCGCAACATTCTGCGCCTGCGTGTCCAGCTCTGCCGGTGAGATGGACATCGCCGCGGTGTTCGTCGCTTGGTTTGCCCCGCCGCATGCTGTCAGCAGCATCACGCCCAACACAAGGCCGCATAGACCTTTGACTGTCCGCTTCATATTCGCTTCCTCCTCGTTCCTTTTTTCTCGTGTTCACACGAACAGCCATCCTGCAAAATAGCCCAGCCCTATGCCAACGGCATTGTACAGCGCCACACCCGCAACTGTGCCCAGCACATAATTGTGCATCGGCATGCGAGAAATCCCCGCAATCAGCGAACCCAGCGTGCGAATCACCGGAATCATTCGACAGACGAATATCGTCCACCAGTTGCCGTTTCGAATTCGCTCCATGTGGTGTTCCAGTTTGTCTGCTCGTTTTCCGCTGTGTTTGTGCAGCCAGTGCTCCAGTGCCGTTCCTCCCAGCGCACCGATTCCATACAGCACGATACATCCGATGATCGCGCCGATGACCATCGCCGCATAGAATACGATTGCCCGATACATACTGCCGGTCTGTGCCGCCAGCATTCCTGCCGCCGGCAGAATCACACCCGCCGGCATACCGGGACAGTTCATCGCCTCCAGCAGCGCCAGAATAAACAGCACCGCCACACCGTACTTATCAAACATCTGCATTGCATCCGAAATTGTCATAGAATCGTTCGACCTCCTTCATCTTCCGGTACCAAAAAACGATTCGTCTCACAATGTATGCAATTCTGTCCCCTTCTTGTCCACATAATAACGCAGTATACGCGTTTTTTCAAGCGTTTTTGCGCGATTTTGAAATTTTTACACAATATTCACAAGGGACAGCCATATACCTTCGCATATCGCTGTCCCTGTTTTTATGAAAAACATTCTCTCCTGCGAGAATGTGTTTTATCGTTTGTCAAAATACAGCACTGCCGCCGTCATGTCATCCGGCGCGCCCCGCGCGGAGGCCTCCAGCACCAGTCGTGCCGCCAGCTCCCGCGCACTCAGATGGCGGCTCTGCATGAGCAGCTCCTCCACCCACGACGCGGATTTTCCCGCTGCGTCCAGCACACCGTCACTCAGCATTACCAGCGCGTCACCGCCTGCCATACGGAACTTCGTCACATCCATCTCACCGGACTCCTCCAGCCCCGCCGGAAGCGTTGAGGCTACAATTTTCCGAATGCGCACTGCGCCCTCACCATCCACGACACGAAGATAGGTCGGCGCCGCTCCGCACTTGACCGACTGTGCCACGCCGCTGAATAAATCCACCGTGCACACATCCAGCGTTGCAAAGGCGTTGCCCTGCGTCCGCAGCTTGAGCGCCGGGCCAATCGTCCGCACCGCATCCACCGCATCAATGCCCGCCTTCAGGAAGCGTTCCGTCATGCGCACCACCGCGGCGGATTCCTGCGCCGCCCGTGCGCCGCTGCCCATCCCATCGGACAGCACCATGCACGCCGTGCCGTCCTCCGTCGTCATCCAGCTCACCGTGTCGCCCGACGCTGCCTCTCCTTCCCTCGTCTTGACGCCGATGCCCACTGAGATGCGGTATGGCTCTTCCTCGCGGAACAATAAGCTTGTCCCGCCCGGGCCGCTCGTCTGTTCCGGTCCGGTCAGCTTTGCCCCCATGAGTGCACTCAGACCGGATAAGAATCCCTCTCGGTTTTGTACAATCCGACCGATGCACCCGCCGGACAGCTCAAAGTGCATCCGCCCGCTGTGATCCTTCCACGCCGCCGCCGTGCGCACGCGCCCGAATGCCTCCGCATACTGCCGCAGCTCTCGCTCCCGCGCCGGCATCGCCTCCGGACCCGTCCCCATGCGTTTTCCGACCTGCCGCAGTACCCCTGTCACACCGGCGTACTGCTGGGCAATCAGCCGCCGGTTTTGTTCACTGCGCCGCACATTCTGCCTCCGCTGGTACAGGGCGTCCATCCCTTCGTTAACCGCTAGAATAAAGTCAGAAAAGCGCAGGCACTGCGCCGCAAAATGCCCCGGAAAATCTGACACCTGCACATGACCTGTCCGCAGCAGCTGCCCCGAAATCGAATCCAGCGCATGCAGCGTTCCGAGCTTGTCTCTCTCCCAGCACGTCTTTCGCGCACTGCATCGGCGGCACACACGATCCGCCGTCCGGTCGAACACCGCCCCCAAGTCGCTGTCCTCCTTGCGCCGCAGAATCCCTCGCGTCAGCCCTTCGTACATCTCTGCAAACGCATCCGCCGCCGTGGTCGCGTAGCGGTTCGCCATCCGGCACACCCGCGCTGCATAATCCGTCGGCTCTGGGTCGCCCGGCAGCAACAGCTCTCGCACCCGCCGCCAGATATGATCCGGAATCACAAGAAACAGTCCCGCCGAAACCGCCGCCTCACACAGACTGTACGGCCGAAAGCCGTCACCCAGCAGCCCCGCCGCGCCATCTGCCAATAAAAACACAATCGCAAACAGCACGCGTCCGCCGCGCGTGAAAAAGCCGGATACCATACCCGCAAACGCATACACACCCGCATACAGCCATCCGGCATTTGCCGCCGCATCCATCGCCATTCCCATTCCCGCGCCCTGTGCCGCGCCATAGGAAAAGCCGTTCAGATACGCCACTCCCATCACGGTGAGCAGCGCCAGAATGCGCCCCGGGGAAAATAAATTCCACAGCATAAACGGCTGCAAGACGATCAGCAGGCTCGACACCAGCACCATAATGCCGCCAAACCGCAGATTCTGCGCCACAATGCGCCGACTGTACGCCGCCAGATAAAAATACGCCGCGCCGCCGCACAGCGCCATCTCCAATAGAAATTGTGCAACTGCCTGCGCCGAAAAATTGGCTCCCGTCAGAAACAGAAAACCCGTGACGCCGACCGAAGCCCCCGCCGCCACCGGAAGAAACCAACGCCGCTCCAGCAAGCCCACACCGGAAAACACCGTCGCCGCCGTCATGACAATCAGCGATGCTCCCGCATATTTTACGCCTTCCGCCCCGGGATATCCCAATAAGTACCCGACAAATGTGCCGATCACCGCGCAAAATCCACTGCCAAAGCTACAGCACGCCGCTGCATATGCCACACCAAACGGCGCACATGATGACAATATCTTCGCCTGTGCCAGCACCGCCGCCATTGCAAAATGAAATACCGCTCGCGCCGCATTGCGCATCCTCTCGTCGGCAAAGAGCCTCTTTTTTACTGTCTGCTTGTCCGCCATGTCCTTTCGCCCCTTCCCGTCAGTGAGATTATTATAAAAGACGGCTCCTGCGAAATCCGGCGAAAAAGAAAGACGTTTTCAATTTTATGCAAAACGCGGCAGCTGATGCGTAAACCAGCTGCCGCGTTTCTATGCTATCTTCATTCTCGTGCAAGGTTACACGCACGTTTCACGATGCCAAGGCCTGCTTTGCCATTGCAACCAGCTCCCGCTGAGATAACGCGCCGTCCATCTGCATCAGGCTGTAATGTCTGTCCCCCACATTCCAGCTGACCGTCTGCACCTGCTCCTTGGAAACTGTATCGGCACCATAACTAAAGATAAGCTTCCCGTTCTCTTCCTGCTGTTTTTCCTCCGCGCTGAGTGTATAATCCTCCGGCACAAAGCAATAGGTATTGCTGCTGTAGTAGATATCGACACCTTCTACTGTGTCGGCAACCGCCCCTTCGATCTCCATCGGCAGATCGTGCTCGCCCTGCGAGAATGTCACAATGTCTCCATCTTTTTCGTACTCCATATCCAGCGACGCAAACCGTTTCACGGTGTCTCCACTGTCATTTTTCGCCCGGTTATCTACAACCGTTGCTTCCTGGAAGGTATATCCATTGTCAAACCGCTCCAGCAGCACTGGTACAAATCCGACATCTTTCTCGCACTGTGCCTCTGTGGGCAGGCTGGTATAATCCGGCTTGGCGCTGCTGCTTCCTGTCCAGTACGAAATCAATGTGCTCGCCGCGCCCGCCGTCACACCCACAGCCACAACCGCTGCCGCTGCTGCCAGCGCCATCTTTTTCTTCCGTATAACACGATAACATCTCCTGTTTCCATTCTGTACCCGGAGCGCTTCGTGCAGTACCTGCTCTTTTCGCTCTTCAGAAAGCATAATGTGTTTCATCGTGTTTCTGTACTCCTCTGTCTTCATGATATTCCTCCTCTTCCAGCTCCAGCTTTAATTGTTCCCGTCCATATTGCAGCCGTTTGCGCACCGCCGCCGGGGATATGGATAAAATCTCTGCAATTTCTTTGGTGGAATAGCCTTCGATGTAATATAAATGAATCACCACGCGCTGCTTCATCGGCAGACGCAGCACTTCCCCCATTACTGAGACGTCAGATTTTTCCACGCAAAGATCATAGAGATCATCCAGATTTACATAGGCATTTCGCTTGCGGAATCGGCACATATCCTTGCAGATATTACTCGCCACCCGCAAAAGCCACGCCTTGCGGTGTTCTTCGCTCTCAAATCGCTGTCCCTTGGTCATATAGCGCAGCATCGTCTCTGACAGAGCATCTTCCGCATCCGCTCGATTTCCCAACATGGCAGCACATAGTCGGAACAACATATCCGAATACCTATCCACTGCGGTTCGAATATCCTCTTCCGTTGGCCGTTTGGATTGTCTTGGCATCTTCTGTTCCCTCCTTTCACTGTTAATACGCTGGAGCAGAGAAAATTGTGATATGTCATTGGTCTTTCTTTTTTATATCGTGGTTCTGCGCAAAAGGCAATAAAAAAAAGACACCGAATAAACGGTGTCTTTCATGGTGGAAGTTACAGGGCTCGAACCTGTGACCCTCTGCCGGTTGGTACTTGCGAGCCCAGACTTTATCTCTGTACAAAACAAAAACCACCAGATATACTGGTGGTTTTATGATGGTGGAAGTTACAGGGCTCGAACCTGTGACCCTCTGCTTGTAAGGCAGATGCTCTCCCAGCTGAGCTAAACTTCC
>CAKTAV010000013.1 GCA_934532985.1 uncultured Butyricicoccus sp.
GGCTTTACAGCTACCTTGCCAGACGTATCCGGTACCTGCTTTACACAAACGATGTATTTCATGATACAGTTTCCTCCCTATCTTACTTGCCGATGACGTTAGCAGCGATAACCATGCGCTGTACTTCGGAAGTACCCTCATAGATCTCAGTGATCTTCGCGTCACGCATCATGCGCTCCATCGGGTACTCACGGATGTAACCGTAGCCGCCGAAGATCTGGAGGGCCTTAGTGGTAACTTCCATTGCGGTCTCAGCAGCGAACAGCTTAGCCATTGCAGCTTCCTTCGCATACGGCAGACCAGCTTCTTCATTGAATGCAGCGCGGCGAACCAGCAGACGAGCAGCGTCAACCTTGGTTGCCATGTCAGCTACCATCCACTGCAGACCCTGGAAGCTAGCCAGCGGCTTGCCGAACTGTACACGTTCCTTCATGTAGGCAACAGCCTGATCCAGAGCGCCCTGTGCGATGCCCAGTGCCTGGGAAGCGATACCGATACGGCCGCCGTCCAGCGTGGTCAGAGCGATCTTGAAGCCGCCGTTCTCCTTGCCCAGCAGACGGTCTGCCGGCAGGCGCAGGTCTTCAAATACCAGCTCGGAAGTCTGGGAACCACGGATACCCATCTTATGCTCGATCTTACCAATCGAGAATCCCGGGTCGTCCTTATCAACGATAAATGCGGAAATGCCCTTGTTCTTCTTGGACTTATCCGTCATAGCAAATACTACATAGGTATCAGCGATGCCGCCGCCGGTAATAAATACCTTGGAGCCGTTCAGGATGTAGGAGCCATCCTCCTGCTTAACAGCTTCCGTCTGCTGTCCGCCTGCATCGGTACCAGCAGCCGGCTCGGTCAGACCGAACGCAGCAATCTTCTCACCGGAGATCAGCGGACGCAGCCACTTTTCCTTCTGCTCAGCCGTGCCGTACTTGTAGATCGGCCATGCACCCAGAGTGCCGTGCGCAGAGATAATAACGCCGGTGGTGCCGCAGAAACGAGACATTTCTTCGATAGCGATGGTGTAGCAGATGATATCGCCGCCGGAGCCGCCCAGTTCCTTCGGGAACTGAATGCCCATCAGGCCATATCTCTGGAGCTTCTCAACAGTCTCATACGGATAGCGTTCCTGCTCATCAACTTCTGCAGCGATCGGTTCAACTTCGTTTACCGCAAACTCGCGGCACATCTTCTGAACCAGTTCCTGCTCTTTTGTCAGTCTAAAATCCATACCAGTAACCTCCCAAAAATGAATTCCAGAAAATATAAATACAAACGATACTTCGGTCGATCAGGCATTCGCCAACAATATCATCGTATTTTGCAGATAACAATTTGTACGAATCAAGTTCTCACACGTACAATTCTATTATATACAACGAACAAAGTTTGTCAAGAATTTCACGCAATTATTTTCTGTCGATTTTCAAATTAGTTTTGAAATTGTGCAAGAAATGCTCATTTTTGATTAAAGGCTGCTCATTTTTGGGTCTATTGCCAACTTTGTTACATTCTGTCGTCATTTTCGGTCTATACTGTCTGTTATATTTTTCACAGTTATTGATATTGCTTTCACAATTCCTCACACTGCTTGAGCCAAAGTGCGCTCACCGCGTCCGACGGCATACGCCAGTCGCCGCGCGGAGACAGCGTAACCGTACCGACCTTCGGGCCATCCGGCAGGCAGGAGCGCTTGAACTGCTGAATAAAGAACCGGCGCACAAACGTCGTCAGCCACTTTTTAATGGTCGCGTCCTCATAGGCTCCGTCAAAGGCATAGCGCGCCAGACGGTAAATCTTCTTCGGCTGCATGCCAAAGCGCACCAGATAGTACAGGAAGAAATCGTGCAGCTCATACGGACCGACCAGCTCCTCGGTCTTCTGGGAGATCTCACCGTCCTTCGGCGGCAGCAGCTCCGGAGAAACCGGCGTATCCAGCACGTCGCGCAGAACCTGTCCGGTCTTACCGCCCGCCCGCTCCGCTTCGTAGGCGGTCAGATAACGCACCAGCGTTTTCGGAATCGAGCCGTTGACGCCATACATACTCATGTGGTCGCCGTTATACGTCGCCCAGCCCAGCGCCAGCTCGGACAGATCGCCCGTTCCAATGACCATGCCGCCCGTGCGGTTGGCAAGATCCATCAGCACCTGCGTGCGCTCACGCGCTTGTCCGTTTTCAAACGTGACGCTGTGGTCCTCCATGCTCTGTTCAATATCAAGGAAATGCTGGCGCACTGCATCACCGATGTCAATGGTCTTGCACGTCGTACCATAAGCATCCGCCAAGGTCAGCGCATTGTTCTTTGTGCGGCTGGTCGTGCCAAAGCACGGCATGGTGACGGCGATAATATCCTTGTGATCACGACCGAGCATGTCCATCGCATGCACCGTGACGATGAGTGCGAGCGCCGAGTCCAGTCCGCCGGACAGACCGACGACGCAGGTCTTGGCATGGGTATGGCGAATGCGGGTGGCCAGACCCGCCGCCTGCAAGGTCAGAATTTCCTCACAGCGCTCCTCCAGATCCGCCTTGTTGGACGGAACAAACGGGGTAGTCTCCACATGGCGCGTCAGCTTGGTGTCGCGCACGCGCATTGAGAAGCCGACCTCGGTATAGTCATAGCTGGTATCGGTATAAAAGGTGTTCTGACGGCGGCGCTCATAGCTCAGTCGATCGATATCCACCTCAGAAATCGTCAGGCCGGTGGTGAACCGCTTGGACTCCGCCAGAATCGTGCCGTTCTCCGCAATCAGGTTGTGTGCGGCAAAGACCAGATCCGTCGAGGACTCGCCCTGTCCGGCATCGCAGTAGGCATAGGCGCACAGCGCGCGGCCCGACTGAATGCGCACCAGATCGCGGCGGTATGCCGCCTTGCCGATGATTTCATCCGATGCGGACAGATTGAAGATAATCGTCGCGCCCGCCGCAGCCAGCTCCGAAGACGGCGGATTGGATACCCACACATCTTCACAGATTTCTGCCGCCACGGCAAACGACCGCATGTCCTCACAGGTAAAGATCTGACGCGGGCAGATATTCGTCCACTGTCCGTTGATCTCCACCTCTTCACACAGATCGGCGGTAGCCGGAGCAAAATGGCGCATCTCATAGAACTCGGTGTAGTTCGGAATATTGCGCTTCGGTACCATGCCGAGAATCTGTCCCTTATGCAGGAAGGCCGCACAGTTATACAGAGCGCTGCGTGCCGCCACCGGAACACCGACGATAATCATCATGTCCATATGGCTGGTCTCCTTGGCAATGCGCGACAGCTGCTTCTTGGCGTTTTCCAGCAGTGTGTCATGCAGAAACAGGTCCGAGCAGGTATAGCCTGTCAGACACAGCTCCGGAAAGCCGACTACCTGCACGCCCTCTTTATAGGCCTGTGCACAGAGCGCTAAAATCTGATCCGCGTTAAACTCGCAGTCCGCGACGTGAATTTCCGGCGTCGCCGCCGCAATCTTGATAAATCCGTCTTTCATTGTGTGAGCACCTCGAATTTCAAAAGATAGTCCTATTATACCGCACAACCATCGAAATGAAAATAACAACCCCTCATTTTCCACAAATTCGCATTTTTTCTTCTGTTTCACGTGAAACAAAATGCCGTAGCTCCTATAAAATGAGTATAAAACAACGAGATTGGGCATCCGAAACGGAGTTCCAATCTCGTTGTTTGTGTTGAATTTAGGGTTGTACACCTACAGTTAAATTTGCACTTGCTGTCAGCCAGCACTTTTTACGTCGTCGTCTCTCCCGAATCCGATGAATCACTGTCGTCGCTGCTGTCCGTTGTATCCTCGGTCACACCGCTATATTCCGACGGCGTATTGTCGTTGACTTCAAAGTGAACCGGACGGCTGGATTCGGTCAACGGAAGCATCGGAATGCCCTTTGCCTGTAATCCCTCAATAATGCTCGGCAGGGCAGATGCCGTGTTTTCCTTGCCGTAGGTATCGTGCATCAGCACAATCGCATCATTGCGCGAGCTTTCCTCGACCTCTTCAATGGCGCGACTTGCCAGCGAGGACGGTTCCGGTACGGTGCTGCCTTCGGCGTCGCCGTCATAGGCATTCCAGTCATAATACTCAAAGCCGCGGCGTGTCATCTCGGTGACAATCGCGTCGTACAGAGAATCATCCGATGTGATGTAGGCGTTGTTGCTGCCGCCCGGGAAACGGAAGCCCTGCACGCGGTAGCCGGTTGCGGAGTAAATCTCGTCATACGCCTTAGAGAAGTCCTCCAGATAGGCTTCCACCGAGGAGTAGATTGTGCTGTACTCATGAACATACGCGTGGATACAGACCGAATGGCCTTCCTTTACCATACGCTTGACCAGATCTTCATTGTCCGGAATCTGGGATGCCACGAGAAAGAACGTTGCCTTGACGTCATACTTTTTCAACGTGTCCAGCACAGACGGCGTGACCGTGTCCGACGGGCCGTCGTCAAACGTCAGATAACACACCTTTTCGCTGCTCTCCTCCGTCGGCACACTGCGGGAGTCCGCATACATGCCCGGATATTCCTTGGCGTAGGACGGCAGGCTGTCATCGTCCTTAATCGCCAGATACTGCTCGCTCTCCTGCTGGCTGGCCGGAAGCGAGTTATCTACATTGTTGGTATCGTCCTGCCCATTGTTGTCCTGCACGGCGGCGTTGGCTGCCTTGGTGTTGTCGTCAGCGCTGGCGCTGCGCGACTTGTGAATCGAGCAGGCCGCCGCAATAATCAGCAACAGCACCACCACACACAGTCCGCCGATACGCATCATGCTGCGGCGGCGGCGTGCCTTGCGCCGCTTTTCCATCTCCTCACGGCTGATCTTGCGCACCGGACGCGGCTTGCCGTCTGGCGTCGTCTTAGCATGACTGCTGTGGGAAGCATGCGTCGGCTTTGCCGCCGACTTCTTGCGGCGCGGCGACGAGGTACGACGAATGCGCTCCTGTCGTGCGGCCTCTTCCTGTCGTGCCGCTTCCTCCTGCGCCTTGCGATAAATATCATTTTCCAGCAGAACGGTCTTCTGGTTATCCAGCTCGTCATTGTTAAACAGATTCGATGTCTCCGGCGCGTGGTGCTCCGCCTTTGGCGGCTCGGTTTTTGGTGTTTCGGCCGGAACGGTATATTCTGCCTTCGGCTCCTCGGCTGGCATCGAATGCACCGGCTGTTCCGGCTGCTTTGGCTCCGCTGCAGCCGGTGCCACCGTGGTCTCCTGCACCGGAGCAGACGGCGCGGTCTCCTTCTTATTCTGTCCTAGCAGGGACTGCAATTCTTTCAGCTCCTGCAATGCCTTTTTCTTTTTTTCTTCCTGTTCTTCCAGGATATGATTCGAATTCTGCTTTTCATCCATGGGTGAACTTCCTCCTTCGGCTGGTTGTATGACACAGAAGGTCGGCGTCTTGCATCCCCCTAACGCGCGAACGCTTCCACCTTACCATTTCATTTTCACGTTCTTTTCACCATTCTATCCCTTTTTACCGTAAAAATCAACTGAATTCCCTTGGATTCTATTTTTTTCGGAAAAGTATCGCGTTACCCGATAACTCTCCGTGTTTTCCCCTCTTCCACGCACACTCCCGCGTGAATCCGCATAGAATAAAAGCGTCCCGCGCCCTCGATACGCAGGGACACAGAAAGGAGCCATTGCCTATGCCATCCACCGGAAATCTAATGATCCGTACCTCCACCGCCGATCAGGCCTTTCCTGTTCCTGGCGCACAGATCACGATTTATGCGGAGTCCGATTTGAATACCGTTTTGGATACCTCTGTCACAGACAGCAGCGGACAATCCAAGGTATTCGTCCTCTCCGCCCCGCCGCAGGAGTACTCCAACTCCCCGAACGATCCCGCCGCGTTTACAACCTATCGCGTCCGCGTCTCGCATCCGTCGTATTCCACGGCACAGATTGACGGTGTCTCAATCTTTCCCGGCATCGCCTCTACTTTGCCGGTTTATCTCATCCCGCGTATCGGCGGAGCGGATCAATCACAGAATCTGCTTGTCACAACCGGTCCCAGCGGCTCCTGTACGGACGACGAAACAGGAGGAAGCAATGGCTGAGTATCCCTATATCCCGGAGACCATCACCGTCCATCTCGGGCGTCCGGACGACGCCAGTGCACCAAACGTGACCGTTCCGTTTCTGGAGTACATCCAGAACGTCGCCTCCAGTGAGATCTATCCGACGTGGCCGGACAACGCCATCCGCGCAAATATCTACGCGCAAATTTCTTTCGCCCTCAACCGCATTTATACCGAATGGTATCGCTCACGCGGCTATGATTTTGACATCACGAATTCCACTGCCTACGACCAATCCTTTGTCTATGGACGCGATCTGTTTGACAATGTGAGTGCGCTGGTCGCGGAATTGTTTGATCACTATCTCGCCCGTCCCGGCGCGGTACAGCCGCTGTTTGCCGCCTATTGCGACGGACGGCGCGTCCAGTGTGAGGGACTGTCACAGTGGGGCACGGTTGCGCTGGCGGAGGATGGCCTGTCCCCCTATCAGATTCTGACCTATTATTATGGCGACAATCTGGATATTAGAACCGCACCAGTTCGCCCGCTGACGGAATCCTACCCCGGTATTCCGCTGCGGCTCGGTCTGTTCTCTGAGGACGTACGCACGATCCAGCAGCGCTTAAACCGTATTTCCCGCAACTATCCGTCCATTCCGACGATTTCCGACCCCTCCGGTCTGTTTGATCAAAGCACGCTGAATGCCGTGCTGGCCTTTCAGGAGATTTTCAATCTCACGCGGGACGGCGTAGTCGGCAAAGCGACATGGTATGAAATTCAGAATATCTACAACGCCGTCCGTCGGCTGGCGGAGCTGAACGCCGAGGGCATTACGCTGACGGAAGCCCAGCGTCAGTTCCCGAGCGTCCTGCGCGAAGGCTCAACTGGCATCAGCGTGCAGACGCTGCAATATTATCTCAATGTTATGAGCCGTTTTTTCCCCTCAGTTCCCTCCGTGGATCAGGACGGCATCTATGGCCCGCGGACACGCGAGTCCGTTGAAGCCTATCAGCTCGTCGCCGGTCTGCCCGTGGACGGCATTGTCGGGCGTGAGACATGGAACAGTCTCCAGCGCTCCTACGACGAGTTCTATAACCGCTATACGCAGGCCATCAACGGCGTGCCGCTGTTCCCGCTCCCGCCCGGACAGACCTTTGTCCTTGGCTCCTCCGGCGACGGTGTGCGGCAGATTCAGCGCTGGCTTAACATCCTGTCCGATCGCTATCCTGCCATTGTTCCCCTGCCGGAGACCGGATACTACGGGCAGAATACCCGCGCCGCTGTGCTCGCGTTTCAGCAGATCTTTAATCTCCCCGCTACAGGTATTGTCAATGCGTTCACGTGGGAGCAGCTGTACCGCGAGGCGGAGGGGTGAGGACAGAATCAGTTTCATCCATAATCCGTATCAGAAAAAGCTCTATTTGATTGTCCGCTTTACTGTAGTTGTTGGAAGTCTAAGTTCATCTTCTTTTGGTGACAAAAGAAGATGAACCAGAAGAAAATCATTAGGGAGCGGCGGCGCTCCCTAAAACCCTTCCCAGCTGCCTGTAGGGTCAGCTGGTCTATTATCTTGCAACCTCTACATAAGGGATAATCTTCATAGATGGCCTAGTGTACCGTCCCTTGCAAATCTGGCCGTTCGCTGCGCTCACTCAAAAGATTTGCAGAGGGTATTTATCGTAAGCATAGAGGTCAGAACCTGAGTTGTTAGCCGTCTATTTTCAGAGTAAATCTTACCTTTTCTTTCCCGCAGCCATAGCAGCCTACAATAGCGGAAAAACTTCTAATCCAGTTTTTCCGCGTGTAGAGCGTCAAGGAAGGTCTTTAGGAAACGTAGTTTCCTAAATCAGTTTCTTTTCCCCACTTCTTGTCTGATGACAAGAAATGGGGCCTCCGCGGAGCGGGATGTGCAAGTCTGCTTCGGCTAGCCCAATAAAACGTGCAATTTTTCGCTGCGACTATCGCAGCGAAAAAAAAACTGCCGCACAGGAAAATCTCCTGCACGACAGCCTTATTCTTTCACTCGATTTTTAAATTACTTAATGGTATCCGTGCCCATGAAGCCGACCAGCGCTTCCGGAACGGTAACCGTTCCGTCCTCGTTCTGGTAGTTCTCCAGAATGGCGGCAACCGTTCTGCCAACAGCAACGCCGGAACCGTTCAGCGTGTGTGCAAACTGCGGCTTGCCCTTCTCATCGCGGCAGCGGATGTTTGCGCGGCGCGCCTGATAATCCAAGAAGTTAGAGCAGGACGAAATTTCCACATAGCGGCCGTAGGACGGCATCCAAACCTCAATGTCATAGGTGCAGGCGGAGCTAAAGCCAACGTCGCCGGTGCACAGAATGACAACACGGTACGGCAGACCCAGACCCTGAAGTACAGCCTCTGCCTCATGCGTCAGGTTCTCCAGCTGATTCCACGAATCCTCCGGTGCGGTGAAGTTTACCAGCTCAACCTTGTTGAACTGATGCTGACGAATCAGACCGCGGGCGTCGCGTCCTGCGGCTCCCGCCTCACCGCGGAAGCAAGCGGAGTACGCCGCATAGCGAATCGGCAGCTGCTCGTTCGGGATGATCTCATCGCGGTACATATTAGTTACCGGCACCTCTGCCGTCGGAATCAGGTACTGATCCGTGTTCTCCAGATGATACATATCCTCGGCAAACTTCGGCAGCTGGCCGGTGCCGGTCATGGAAGCGACGTTTGCGATAAACGGCGGCAGGATTTCCGTATAGCCGTTGTCCGTGTGCGTATTCAGGAAGTAGTTGATAACCGCACGCTCCAGACGGGCGCCCAGACCCTTATAGAAGTGGAAGCGGCTGCCGGTTACCTTGGCTGCGGTCTCTGGATCCAGAATGCCCAGATCCTTGCCGATGTCCCAATGTGCCTTCGGCTCATACGGGAACTGGCGCGGCTCGCCCCAGCGGCGGATTTCCGGATTGCAGGTATCGTCGGCGCCCTCCGGTACGCGGTCTGCCGGTACGTTCGGAACGGTCAGCAGCACGTCGTGCAGCGTATCCATGGTCTCTGCCAGCTCGGCGTCCAGCTTCTTGACATCCTCCGACAGCGTCTTCATCTCTGCCAGAATATCCGAGACATCCTCGCCTGCCTTCTTGCGCTTCGGGATCTCCTTTGAAACCTTGTTCTGCTCCGCCTTCATCGCCTCCACGCGGCCGATAATATCACGGCGCTTCTGATCCAGAGCCAGAATCTGGTCGATCTCCTCATCATAGCTCTTTCCGCGCTGTGCCAGACGGGTCTTTACCTTGTCCGCATTCTCACGGATTACCTTTACATCTAACATGAGTTCGTATTCCTTTCCTAAAAAGAAGGTATGACTTCTTCGTATTATTTATCTTGTTACACGCCCAATGCGGTACAAATATCATAATATTCCGTTGCAGCCTCTCCTGTCAATGGCGATTTCTCTGAATTTGTCAGGGCCTCCCGGGTATATGCCTCGTCCATCTGATCAATCAGCTCCTCCGCCTCGTCATAGCTGCCGTTTTTGTACAGCTCCTCTAGCTTCCACAGGTCATTGAGTGCCTTGACCTCCTGCTGTGCAGATTTCAGCTCGTCCTTGTTTTTTTTGAGCTCGTCCTTTGTGGCATCCAGCTCTTCATTCGCGCTATCCAGCGCATCCTGCGTCTTTTTCAGCTTTTTTTGCAGCTTGTCCAGCTGATTCTGTATCTGCTCCGCGCGATTTTGTGCGCCGGCAGTGATGTCAACCTGCTCGTTCAGCCGTTTGTCCATTGTCTCCAGCTGCTTCTGCTGATGTGCCTGCAATACATAGCTGGCAAGAATGATTACCAGCGCCAAGCTGAACAGCGCCACGATGTAAAACACAAACACGCGGCGGCTTTTCTGCCGGCTGCGCGCGATGGAATCGTTTTCATCGTAAATGGTAATATCCTCTTCGATATGCTCTTTTTTCGTCTTTTTCTTTTTGTCCCAGAACATTCTCGGCCTCCGTATCACAGCAGCAGCGACGACAGCGCGGCAACCAACCGCTCCAGATCTTCGTTTCCGTAAAATTCCAGCTCAATCGTGCCCTTGTCCTTTTTTCCGGAGATATGCGCCTTGCGGCCGAGTACCCCCTCCAGCTTTTTCTCAATGTCCTCGTAATAGTTGACGGTGAACTCCTTCTTTTTGTTGTCCTCCGTTTTTTTCTCCGGACGATTGAGCTTTTTGGCCAGCATTTCTGCCTGACGCACCGTCATGCCGCTCTCAGCGATCATCTTCGCGGCCTTGTCGCGCTGGCTCTCGTCCTGAATCGCCAGCACAGCGCGTGCATGTCCCGGTGTCAACGTACCCGCAATCAGCATCGCGCGGATGTCGTCCGACAGCGCCAGCAAACGCAGGCTGTTGGCAACCGTGGAGCGCGACCGTCCGACCCGCTCCGCCACGACGTCCTGTGTCATGCCGAAATCGTCAATCAATGCACGGAATCCCTCCGCTTCTTCTACCGGATTCAAATCCTCGCGCTGTAGGTTTTCAATCATCGCCAGTTCCATCATCGTCTGGTCGTCCGCCTCAATCACCATCGCCGGAATGTTGTCCAATCCGGCCTGACGGGCGGCGCGCCAGCGGCGCTCCCCTGCGATAATCTGATACATGCCGTTTTTCGACGGACGAACCGTAATCGGTGCGAGCACGCCGTGCCGCTGGATACTGTGCTCCAGCTCTTCCAGCGCCTGCTCATCAAAGCTGCGGCGCGGCTGGGACTGATTCGGCTCAATCTTGCGCAGCGGAATACTGCGGAAGCCGTTGCGCGGCTTGATTTCCTTCTCCGCCTTCGCCGGTGCCGCGGGTTCTTCTCCAAACAATGCCGAAAGTCCACGTCCTAAGTTTTTGGAAGCCATACTCTACCTCCTTATCCGATGTTTCGGCGAAGCAGCTCCTGCGCCAACGCCATATATGCCTCTGCGCCGCGGCAATAGCGGTCATAGGCGGTAATCGGCTGTCCATGGCTCGGCGCCTCCGAAAGGCGCACGTTGCGCGGCACAACCGTGGAAAAGACCTTGCTGCCGAAGTGCCGCTTGACCTCATCCACTACCTGAATCGAGAGGTTTGTCCGCCCGTCAAACATAGTCAGCAGGACGCCCTCCATCTGAATATCCGTATTTAAGTTGCGCTGTACGGCGCGAATCGTCGTCATCAGCTGCGTTAAGCCCTCCAGCGCGTAGTATTCACATTGAAGCGGCACAAGGAACGAATCCGCTGCACACAGACAGTTCAGTGTCAGCAGGCCAAGCGACGGCGGACAGTCCACGAGGATATAATCATAATCCTCCCGAATCTGATCCAGCACCATTTTCAGACGGTATTCCCGCTGTTCCAGCTCAATCAGGTCGATTTCCGCACCGGCCAGATTGACATTGGCGCCCAGAACATCCGCCCACTCCGTATGAATAATCGCATCGTTTACCGAAGCGTCCTCATCAATAATCAGCTCATAAATGCTGGTCTCCAGCGACCGCGGGTCAATTCCAAAACCAGACGTCGCGTTTCCCTGCGGATCAAAATCACACAGGAGTACGCGCTGTTCCTGTTCGGTCAGCGCAGCCGCAAGATTGACGGCTGTTGTGGTTTTACCGACGCCGCCCTTTTGATTTGCAAATGCAATGATCTTACCCATATGTTTTTTCCTTTCCGGATCTGTTTTTCCTTGTTGGAAAAGAACCGAATTTATTATAGCACGTTGTTTCACGTGAAACAACCTCTCGAATCGTAAAATCATAGAAATAACACACAGAGCTTGTGCGACTGTTTCACGTGAAACACTGCATAGAAAACGACGAGACTTGGAGTCAAAAGAGAATTCCAAATCTCGTCGTTCATTTGATCTGATAACTTGTACGCCTGCGCTAACTGTCAGTGGACAACCCTAAAATTTATATCGCGACGCAACTTACTGTTTCACGTGAAACAATCAGAGTGGGGAAGCGGAGATTTTCTGAAACCGGCGCGGATAGCGTGCCGGCGTCTCGCGCACCTTACGGATCACCACAATCCGGTGCGTGATGTCCGTTCCCGGAATCAGAATATCTCGATTTTCGATATGCTCGCCGCCGAGCACGGAAACGGCGTGCTTGGCGTTCTCGATCTCTTCCTCACTGTCCGTGCTCTTCATCGCAAGGAAGTATCCGCCGGTCTTTACCATCGGCAGGGAAAGCTCTGCCAGAATATTTAGCTTTGCAACAGCCCGTGAAACCGCAATATCATAGCTGTTTCTGTGACTTTTTGCGTATTCTTCCGCGCGGGCATGCACCGCCTCAATGCCGTCCAGACCCATCTCCTCAATGCAGGTTTGAAGGAAATGAATGCGCTTTCCGAGGGAGTCCAGCAGCGTCACCGTGCAGGTAGGGCAGAGCAGCTTGAGCGGCATACCCGGGAAACCCGCGCCACAGCCGACGTCCACAATTTTCTTTCCCTCCAGCGACTGCACCGTCAGCAGGGAAGCGCAGTCCAGCACATGCTTGCGCGCAAACTCCTCCGGCTCGGTAATCGCCGTCAGATTCATCACCTTATTAGTCTCCCGCACGCGGTCGGCAAAGTCCTCCAGACCGTCTGCGCTCTGCTGGGTCAGCGGAATATCCCACTGCGCCAGCCCTTCGCGTAAAATCTTATCCATCATGCCTGTTTTTCTCCATCAAATCTACCGTAATCATGAGCGCCGTAATATCCGCCGGACTGACGCCGGAGATCCGCGATGCCTGTCCAAAGTTGATCGGGCGCACCTGCTGTAACTTCTGCCGCGCCTCCAAACGCAGAGAATCCATCGTGGAATAGTCCAGATCGGCCGGAAGCGCACGGCTTTCCAGCTTGCGGAACTGCTCCACATCGCGCAGCTGACGGGCAATATAGCCCTCGTATTTGATCTGAATTTCCACCTGTTCGCGGATGACCTCCGGCAGCTCCGGACGTTCCGGATCAAACGGCGCCAGCATCGCATAGCCCAGCTCCGGACGGCGAATCAGGTCATTCAAATGTGCGCCGGATTTCAGCGGCGTGCTGTGGTGTTCCTGTAAAAACGCCTGCATTTCCTCCGTCGGACCAACGGTCACCTTGGAGACACGCGCGATTTCCTCATGCACAATTTCATACTTTTTCCGTACTTTTTCGAGGCGTTCCGGCGAATTCAGTCCCACTTCTGTGCCAATCGGCACCAAACGCTCATCCGCGTTGTCCTGCCGCAAGAGCAGACGATATTCACTGCGGGAGGTCATCATACGGTACGGCTCGTTCGTGCCGCAGGTAACCAAATCGTCAATCAACGTACCGATATAGCCGTCCGCGCGGTCGAGAATCATCGGAGGCTCGCCCTTGAGCTTACGCGCCGCATTGATACCGGCGACCAGACCCTGTGCCGCTGCCTCTTCATAGCCCGATGTGCCGTTAAACTGTCCCGCGCCGTACAATCCGGCGATTTTTTTGGTCTCCAGCGTCGGGCGCAGCTCCAGCGGGTCGATGCAGTCGTACTCAATCGCATACGCCGGACGCATGACCTCCGCGTGCTCCAGGCCCTTGATCGTGTGAATCATGGCAATCTGCACGTCCTCGGGCAGGGAAGAGGAGAAGCCCTGTACATAAATTTCTTCCGTATTCAGTCCCATCGGCTCTAAAAAGAGCTGATGTCTCGGTTTATCGGCAAAGCGCACGACCTTGTCCTCAATCGACGGACAATACCGCGGGCCAATGCCCTTGACCTTGCCGGAATATAGGGGAGAGCGGTGCAGATTTTCCCGAATGACCTCATGCGTCTGTCCGTTGGTATACGTCAGATGACAGACGGCACGATTTGGCGGCGCCGATTCACTCTCAAAGGAGAACGGAATACAGTGCTCCTCGCCCTCCTGCACATCCAGACCGGTGTAATCAATGCTGCGGCGGTTGACGCGCGGGGGCGTGCCCGTCTTGAATCGCATCAAATTCAGACCCATCTTACGCAGACAGTCCGTCAGACCGAGGGCGGCAAACATACCGTCCGGGCCGCCGTCGTAAAAGCTGTCGCCGATGATAATGCGTCCCTGCAAATACGTTCCGGTCGCAATAATTACTGCCTTCACCGCATAATGCGCGCCAATGCGCGTTGTCACACCGGTCACAGCGTCGTTTTCCGTTGTGATTTCGACAATTTCCCCCTGCTTCAAAAACAGGTTTTCCTGCTGCTCCAGCACATGCTTCATATACTCGCGGTACTGCATGCGGTCGGCCTGCGCGCGCAGGGAATGCACCGCCGGGCCCTTGCCGCGGTTGAGCAGACGGTACTGAATGCAGGCATGATCCGCCGCTCGCGCCATCTCACCGCCCAGCGCGTCAATTTCCCGCACCAGATGTCCCTTCGCCGTGCCGCCAATCGCCGGATTGCACGGCATATTGCCCACCGCATCCAGATTGATCGTAAAGCACAGCGTCCGCAGTCCCAGCCGCGCCGCCGCCAGCGCAGCCTCAATGCCCGCGTGACCGGCGCCGATGACCGCGATATCATATGTTCCGGCAAAAAACTCCACCGATTTCCCTCCTGACACTGTTGATTGCAAACTGTAATCACAGGAACAGCCGGAAATTTTCCCGCCGTTCTCCAAATTATGCCTTGTCTTTCACACAAAGTTATCCACAGACTGGGGATAACTTTGTGCACAACGAAGGGGATAAATCAAGAAAAACAAGAAACTTCCTCAAAAGTTACCTCTTTTTCCTATAGTTTTCTCTAGTCTATCCCCAGAATCCGCGTGTAAACTGTTGATAACTCTGTGTAAAATGTGAATAACTTCAAAACAGTTTGAAATAATCCGCAGATACAAAAATATCATTCCAAGCGGGAGCTATGCCCCCGCCCGGAATGACAGTCCATCACTTTCCGACACAGAACTTGTCAAAAATCGTGGCAACGATGTCATCGCGCACCGACTGACCGGTAATTTCACCCAGTGCGGCAATCGCACCTTCTGTGTCCATCACGACGGCGTCCGGTGTCATGCCGGACTGCGCCGCAAAAAATGCCTCCTCGCACCGCTCCGCGGCTCGAACCAGCGCCGCCGCCTGACGGGCGTTGGTAATCACGCCGCCGTCAAACGCCGTGCCGTCGATGCCGACAACCTTGGCAATGCAGTCGTTGAGCTCATCAATGCCCTCGCCGGTCAGCGCGCTGACCGCAACCACATGCTCAAAGCGCTTGCGAATGGTCTCGATATTCAGGGCAGAGGGGAGGTCGCTCTTGTTGAGCACCGCAATTGTGCGCTTTCCGTGCGTCCGCGCCATCACCATCAGATCCTCATCCGAAATGCTGTCGCTGGAGTCGAATACCGCCAAAATCAGGTACGAATCGCGTGCCTGCTTCATCGCGCGGTCAATGCCGATTTTCTCCACCGGGTCCTGCGTATCCCGCAGTCCCGCCGTGTCATACAGCCGCAGAACCACCGGGCCGATGCGGATGGATTCCTCGATGACGTCGCGGGTCGTGCCCGGAACATTCGTCACAATCGCGCGGTCCTCGCCTGCCAGCGCATTTAAAAGGGACGATTTTCCCGCATTCGGGCGTCCCAAAATCGCGCAGGGGATTCCTTCGCGCAAAATGCGTCCGCGCTCATACGTCTCCGCCAGCGCGTACAGATCACGGGTCGCGTCGTGCAGAATTTCGCACGAGCGGTCGATCAGCACGGAGTCGATTTCCTCGTCCGGATAATCCACAACCGCTAGAAATTCCGCCACCAAATCCACCAGCTCCTGCCGCAGCGCCGTAATGCGCGAACCAACCGCGCCGTCCAACTGCGCGGCGGCGTTCTGTGCCGCCTGCACTGTGGCTGCGGTGACCAAATCGTGCACCGCCTCCGCGCCGGACAGATCCAATTTGCCCGCCAGAAAGGCCCGACGGGTAAACTCGCCGGGTCCGGCCTGCGCCACGCCGTGGGAAAACAGCGCCGACAAGGTCTCCGAGAGAATAGCAGGAGATCCATGACACTGGATCTCCGCCATATCTTCGCCGGTATACGAATGTGGAGCATGCATCACGCACACAAGGCACCGGTCAATAACATCACCGGCGCGGGACAAGAGCGAACCGTAAGTGAGAAGGCGGGATGGCTTGCGGGACATAGCGCTGCCATCCTGAGGATGAAAGACGCGGTCAATGACCGCCATCGTATCTGGACCGGAAATACGGATAATGCCGATCGGCCCAGACACAGGCCCTGTCGCAATTGCGGCAATGGTCTGGTTCATATGAATACGCACCTCACTTTATCTCTTGTGCGCAGTCAATTACTCTTCCGAATAATTCCGTCTGCGGTAGTTTCTGTTGGAGGAACGCTGCGATCTTCCGCTGCCGCGCGCCATTGCAACGACAACGCGGCGGTTCGGCTCCGTGCCCGTGGAATAGGTCGTGACGCCGTTGTAATCCTGCAGCGCCGCATGAATAATGCGTCTTTCATACGGATTCATCGGTTCCAGCGTCATGTTCTTGTGGTATTTGAGTACCTTGCCCGCCATCTTGCGCGCCAGTCGCTGCAGCGACTCCTCGCGCTTGGCGCGGTAACCCTCCGTGTCAATCGTCACACGGATGTGATCCTCGCGTCCGCGATTTACAGTCAGAGAGGTCAGGTACTGGATAGCGTCCAGCGTGTCGCCGCGGCGGCCGATCACGGCGCCCATGTTGTCGCCGCGAATGTCAACCACCAATTGACCTTCCTCGTCGGTTTCCGGAAATGCTTCTCCGTCAATTCCCATCTTTTCCAGAAGTCCATCAATAAACGCCTTGGCATCCTGCGCCGGGTCACCGGTATGTACCGCCTCCGGCTCCTTCTCCTTCTCTTCGTAGGAGATGCGTACGCTGGCCGGAATCGAGCCGATACCGAACAAACCCTTCTTGCCCTTTTCCAGCACCTCACGGGAGACAACCTCGACCTCTGCATCCAGCTGCTCCAGCTCCTGCTCTGCCAGACGGAACGCCTCTTCCAGCGTTGCGGCCTGCTTTTCAATCGTTTTCATCATTGTTTTCATCCCCCTCTCTTTTATTTTTTCTTATTCTGTGATTTTTTCTTCTTTTTGGACGTATTCGGGGACTTTTCGCCCACACGCTCTACCTCGCCCGCGGCGACGGCGCGCTGCATGTCCGCGCGGTCCTGAATCTTCTTCTGGTGTTCTTCCTCGCGTTCTCGGCGCTCCACCGTCTCGACATCGTCGTTAAACTTGTTGAAGCGAACGATAAACCAAGTCAGAACCAGCTCCTGAACCAGGGTGAATACGTTGTTGACAATCCAGTAGGTACCCATAGAAGCCGGCAGGCTGAATGCAATCCAGATAGACATCAGCGGCATGATAATCAGCATGGTGTTCATCGTGGACGCCATCTGGTTTTCCTGCGCGCTGCGGTTCGGGTTCTGTACCTTCTGCATCTTCTGCATAACGATGGACGACAGCATCGAAGTAACACCGGACAGAACCGGAATCAGCCACAGGGCGTTGAGTACGTTCCACTGCGGTACGGCCGACAGGTCGAGACCGAAGAAGTTAAAGTCAATACTGACCAGACCCTCGCCGGCAAACTGAGACACCTTGTCCCAGTTTTCATGTACCATCTTTGCCAGCTCAATCTGACCGTTGACATTGCTTGCATCAAACGTCGTGCCCAGCGCCTTGGCAATCGAGCTGATAGTATCGTCGCTCAGACCCATCATAAAGGTCAGCGGCTTACGAACTGCATAGTACAGAGCCATCATGATCGGCAGCGTGATAAAGCTGAGCAGACAGCTGCCCATCGGGTTGACACCCTCACGCTGATACAGCTTGGAGATTTCCTCCTGCGCCTTGGCCTGGTTCTTTGCATAGCGTTTCTGAATAACCTGTGCTTCTGAGCTCACCTTGCTCATCTTTTTCATGTTCTTCTTCTGATGATACATGAACGGCAGAAGAATCAGCTTTACGACAATCGTAAAGGCGATGATGGCAAGACCGTAGTTCTGAATCAGAGAATACAGTCCCATCAGGATCAGACCGAGCGGCCTGACGATAATCATTCCAAAAATTTTTCCCATTAGTTCCTCCAAAGGGTTTGGTAAATGGTTTACGGCACGGGATCGTACGGATCATGGTGCGAAAACGGGTGGCAGCGCAGCAAACGCAGCGCGGTAAGCCATCCTCCTTTGAGTGCGCCGTATTTCCGAATCGCCTCCTCCGCGTACTTCGAACAGGTCGGGATATAGCGGCAGGTGGGCGGGGTAAACGGCGAAATGTGGACGCGGTAAAAGCGGATCGCGGCGAGCATCAACCGTTTCATCAACTCTTCTCTCCCGCAGCAGATGATTTCTCCAATAATCCCACTTTTTCCGCACAGTGCAGAAACGCGCGTTCCATCTCCCAATAGCTGGCGCGGACGGCGGCGGCACGGACGACAACGATGACGTCCATGTTCTCCCGCAGCTGCGGCGCATGCTGGCGATAAATCTCCCGTACCACTCGGCGCTGCCGGTTGCGTACCACCGCATGACCGAGCTTGACGCCCGTTGTGATGCCGAGACGTCCCGGCCCAAATCGGTTGCGCATCGTATAAACGACCATACAATCGGATACGGCAGACCGTCCCCGTCCGTACAGCCGGCGAAAATCGCGGTTTTCCTTCAGCGTGTTTTTCATTGTGCGAAATCCTTTTCCGTGTCTCTGTGGAAGACCCGTCCTTCCTCCCGGTACCCGCGTTGGGACGAATCGGTATCTCCCCTCCGGCCAAATTGCGCTGCCGGAGCTGATGGAACCTCTATCCGGCGGGTTCCACCCGAATCTTTTCTTGCCGGACGGGAATATTTCTCCCGACAAAACGAGTTCTGTTTCCCCAAAAATTGCGGGAAAACAGAAATGGACCGCGTGCGGCGGTCCATCTGTCTGCAAATTACAGGCTCAGGCGAGCTCTGCCGCGGGAACGGCGACGAGCGAGTACCTTTCTGCCATTGGCAGTAGCCATTCTCTTGCGGAAGCCATGCACCTTGCTGCGCTGGCGCTTCTTCGGCTGATACGTTCTCAACATAGCGGCTGCACCTCCATATACAAAATTTCAATTCGTGCGGGCACCGGCACAGGTCCGAATCATCGGGCAAATGCCGCTGCCTGTCCGACTGCACCATACATACTGCGCGAATGTACAAAATACATTATAAACGGGGAAAAGCGCTCTTGTCAACCGAAAATTTCAAGATATTCCGTGTTTTTGTTTGTTTTTTGCCCTGTTTTTCCACGTTCGGGCCATATTTGCCCGCTTACATTGTGGATAAACCTGTGGACAAACTGTGGGTTTGATGATAATATATAAAGTGTATCTCTGTCGGTACGCGGCAGAGCAGGGAGGGCGCACGGCGCCAAGAGACTAGGAAAAGGGGCAACGACGATATGAACACACCGAGCGACATCTGGAAGCTCGTCCTGAATCTTCTGGAAAAACAGCTGAATCAGGTCACCTTAGACGCATGGTTCAGCGATCTGACCGCAGTGGAATTCAAAAACGACCAGCTCGTCCTGCACACGCCGGACAGCTTTAAGCAGGAAATTATTGAACAGCGCTACGCCGACATGATCCGCACCGCGCTCAAGGATCTGTTTTCCGCCGATATTGACGTCGTGATCACGACCGGCGAATTCATCAGCCACCAAAACGAAAAGAGCTCGGAGGACGAATATACCTTTGAGCAGTTCATCGTCGGCTCATCCAACAAATTTGCCCATGCCGCCGCTACCGCCGTCGCCAACAACCCCGGACGCAGCTACAACCCGCTGTTTATCTACGGTCAGTCCGGACTGGGCAAAACCCATTTGCTGTACGCCATCGCCTCCGCGGTGCGCAGCACCTATCCCAACGACCGCATTATCTATATTAAGGGCGAGGATTTCACCAACGAGCTGATTAACTCGATTCAGACCGCCCGCGTTCAGGAATTCCGCGACAAATACCGCTCTTCGGACATTCTTCTCGTGGATGATATCCAGTTTATCGCCGGCAAGGACAGTACGCAGGAGGAATTTTTCCATACGTTCAATACGCTGTACGAGGCCAACAAGCAGATCGTCCTGACCTCCGACCGGCCGCCAAAGGAAATCAACCTGCTGGAGGAGCGACTGCAAACCCGTTTTGAATGGGGCCTGATCGCCGACATCAAGCCGCCGGACTACGAAACCCGCATCGCCATCATCCAGATGAAAACCGAATCGCTCGGCTTCCATCTCAGCCACGAAATCAACGACTATATCGCCAAAACCATCACCTCCAACGTGCGGCAGCTCGAAGGCACCGTCAAAAAAATCAAGGCGCTGCACGAGCTGATGGGACGCGAGATCAATATGGAGCTGGCGCAGGAAGCCATCACCGATATCTTTAAAGAAAATCCCGGCATGAACCCGACGCCGGACATGATTCTGCGCGAGGTATCCAACTATTATTGTATCCCCGTTGAAAAGCTGCGCGGAAGCGGACGCTCACGCGACATGGTTCTTCCGCGGCAGGTCGCCATGTACCTCGTGCGCAAGCTCACGGATTACTCTCTGCCGGAAATCGGCAAGGTATTCTCCCGCGACCACACGACCGTACTCCATTCCATCAACAAAGTAGAGGAATATCTGGAAAATACCACGGAAATGGAGAATATTATCAAAACGCTGACATCCAATATCCGCAACTGATCGGCTGCATAAGTATGCATGTCCGTGAAAAAGCGACGAAATACACCGCGTCAAAATCACTCATTTTTTCTCCACATATTCCTGTGGACTGTGGATGCGGTTCTGTGGAAACAGACAACCGCCAAAAAAACAATAAAATTATCCCCACTTTGTCCTCAACTTATTGTGGAAGAGCAAATCCCCGCACTACGGGCGTTTACACCACTTTTCCACAGTTTCCAAGCCACTACTACTAATACTAAATATTCTTATCTATTTATGATTAGAAGGCGTCCAAAACATAACCAGTAAAACTGGTTCACTGTAGATAAGCAACCACAGTGTCAGACGTCATATCACCATTCATCTCTACGCATTCAAAGGAGGAGCATCATGCAGTTTTCCTGTGAAAAATCCATCCTGCAGGAG
This sequence comes from uncultured Butyricicoccus sp., assembly GCA_934532985.1. Lineage (GTDB taxonomy): Bacteria > Bacillota > Clostridia > Oscillospirales > Butyricicoccaceae > Butyricicoccus_A. The sequence continues at coordinate 21,089 of CAKTAV010000013.1, forward strand.
GCCATCACCACCGCATCCCGCGCTGTCAGCAGCAAAAGCCCGATCGCACTGCTCGAAGGTCTTCTGATCACCGCCGACAATACAATCAGTCTGTGCGGATACAATATGTCCATGGGTATCCGCGTTACAGTCGGCGCACAGGTGACCGAACCCGGCTCTGCCGTACTCAACGCACGCCTATTTGGAGACATTATCCGCAAGCTGCCGGATGACATCATCTATGTTGAAACCAACGATTCGCTGCTGACTACCATCCGCTGCGGAAAAACCGTCTTTAATCTTGTGGCATCCGACGCCCAGGATTTCCCGCAGCTGCCGGATGTCAACACAGAAGAAACCCCGATTATTCTGCCGCAAAAAACACTAAAATCCATGATTTCGCAGACAATTTTTGCGGTTTCTGACAACGAAAGCAAGCCGATTCACACCGGCTGTCTGTTTGAAGCAGAGGCAGATCAGCTCAATGTCGCCGCCGTCGACGGCTACCGTCTGTCGGTTCGCCGCGAGACGCTGCCGGAGGCCTGCGCACAGCCAAAAAAATTCGTTGTTCCTGGCCCGGCGCTACGTGAAGTCGAACGCATTTTGACCGAAACCGACGAAACAGTAGAGATTTACCCCGATGAACGTCATATTCTGTTCCGCATGGGCGATACAATTTTGATTACCCGACTGATTGAGGGCGAATTCCTGAACTATCGCGCGGCGATTCCGGCGGACTTTGCATCAACGATTCAGGCAGACGTCAGAGGTCTGATCACTTCCATTGAGCGCGTCTCGCTGATCGTCTCGGAAAAGCTGAAAAATCCGGTTCGCATGAAGTTTGACGGCTCACTGGTACAGCTCAGCTGCATCACAGCAATTGGTAAGTCATATGACGAGTGCTCGTTTGAGGGCAATGTGGATAATCTGGAGATTGGCTTCAACAATCGGTATCTGCTAGATGCACTGCGCGCTTGTCCGGACGGCACGGTCAATCTGTCGGTCAAGGGCAGCCTGAACCCGATTGTATTCACGCCGCTGGAGGGAAATGCGTTTACCTATCTGGTGCTTCCAGTGCGCTTAAAGGCAGAATAAGAGGAGTTTTATGAACGAAATTACCATTACAACGGAATTTATTAAGTTGGACGCATTTTTGAAATTTGCTGCCGTCTGCTCGACGGGCGGCGAGGCCAAGATCCGCATTGAGCAGGGCGATGTGCTTGTAAATGGCGAGCCGTGCTTTCAGCGCGGCCGCAAGCTGCGCGACGGCGACCGTGTGCAGATAGACGGACAAACCTATGAGGTGACCGCTGCATGATTCAGCGGCTGTTTCTGTACGACTTCCGCAATTATGAGGACGCGGAAATTGCCCTCTCTCCGGGTGTCAATGTGTTCTGCGGCGAAAATGCGCAGGGAAAAACGAACATTTTAGAGGCGATTGCGCTGCTGTCCTCTACGCGGCTGTTTCGCTCGCCGCAGAAAAAGGACGCGATTCGCTTCGGCTGCACGCAGGCAGAGGCCGCGGCGCAGTTTGTGACCGAGCAGCGGCCGATGACCATCCGGATGACCATTCCGGCCAGTGGGCGTCCGCGGATTTTTGTCAATGACATCAAACAAAAGCGAAACATGGACGCCTGCGGCCTGATTCGCACGGTACTTTTTTGCCCGGAGGATCTGTATTTGATCCGCGAGGGCGCCGCCGCCCGTCGGCGGTTTCTGGACACGGCGCTGTGTCAGCTGCGGCCTAATTATGCGCGCTATCTGGCGGAATATCGCCGGCTGCACGAGAATAAAACCCGCATTCTTAAGGATTATGAGGAAAATCCGTCACTGCTGGACACGCTGGATGTCTTTTCCTATCGCATGGCGAATATCGGCGGGGCGATCATCCGCTATCGGGCGTATTATCTGCGTTCGCTGATGCAAAAGGCGCAGGAAATTCACGCGTCAATCTCCGGAAAAGGGGAGAGCCTGACCTATCGCTATCACACGGTGTCCAATGTAGAGAATCCGTTTGACGCGGCGTCCGACATCGGACAACAGCTGTGGGAGCACGCGCAGTCACACCGCGCGGCGGAGCTGGCGGCACATTCCTGCCTGTCCGGTCCACACAAGGATGATTTGGAGCTGGACATCGGAGGACGTCCGGCAAAGGAATTTGCCTCACAGGGGCAGGTGCGCACGTGCGCGCTGTCGCTCAAGCTGGCCGAGAGAGAGATGTTCTATGAGGACAGCGGGGAATACCCTGTGCTGCTGCTGGACGACGTCCTGAGCGAACTGGACGCCAAGCGGCAGGACTTTGTGCTCAACAGGATTGAACACGGCCAGGTGCTGATCACCTGCTGCGAGCCGGAAAAGCTCGCGGCGGTACGCGGCGGGCGGCTGTTTCGGGTGGATAATGGGACAGTGAAACAAGTAGGAGATGGCGCCTGAGGGCGCTGTCTCTTTTTTTATTTAGTTGCTTGATGGCTTTGCTATAGTCGAAATCTATTTTCTTTTGCTGCCAAAAGAAAACCAGCAGGGAACGCTACACCTTTTCGAACTGCCTGTAGGGTCAGCTGGTCTATTATCTTGCAGCGGCGTGATATTATATCGCGACGCAACCCAGCGTGGCGATGTAGCGTAGTGCGTCGCAGTGATGTGGAGTAGGACGAACAAGTCTACTTCGGCTAATCGGCGAGTATGTACTTTGCCGCTATAGCATACAAAAAAACACGAAAACTCCCGCCCGATTTCACCCCTGCCAAAAAAAGCAGAAATTATAAGCGGGAAACTGTCGAAATGACACAGAAAACCGCCCGCAAAGTGAAATTTATTTGAGAATTTTTAGGAAAAATACGTGCAAATAGGGCGAAAAAGTGGTATAATATATCCAGTATGGACAGAATTTCTTCGGAGCAGATTTGCCTCTGCTTCCGAAGAAAAAACAACGTTGGGAAAGGAGCGGAAATGTATCTTTCCATTGGTCCGAATACCGTCGTCCCCGCCAGCAGCATCGTCGGGATCTATGATATGGATACCGCGATTGCGTCCAAGCACACCCGTGCGCTGTTTAAGGCACATGAGGACGCCGGACGCGTTATTGCGCTGTTTGACGATATCCCCAAATCCTTTGTCCACTGCGTCGAGGGAGGGGAGTCGGTGCTGTATCTCTCCCAACTGTCTACCGCCACGCTGCTGCGGCGCAGCGGGTTGGAATTTGGCGTGCAGCGATGAGCTGCCCTTCGCCGCTTTTTACGGAATCGTAATCCCGTACCGCGCGGGATTCTTCTTGTTTTGTTTCTGTTTTTGAACCGGCTGCGGAAAACAGAACTATGTCGATATGCTGCCGGAGAAAGAACAGGTTATCCCCTATGAGCGAAGAAGTTCTCAAAGAAGAAGTCCTTGACCTTACGGTAAAGGAAACCTATGACGAAAACCAGATTCAGGTTCTGGAGGGACTGGAAGCCGTCCGCAAGCGTCCGGGCATGTACATCGGCTCGACATCCGCCCGCGGCCTTCATCATCTGGTCTATGAGATCGTGGACAACTCCATTGACGAGGCGTTGGCCGGTTATTGCACCCATATCGAGGTCACGATCGAGCCGGGCAATGTTATTCAGGTGCGCGACAACGGACGAGGCATTCCGGTCGGCATTCACCCGCAGATGGGCATTCCGACGCTGGAAGTCGTACTGACGGTTCTGCACGCCGGCGGCAAGTTCGGCGGCGACGGATACAAGGTCTCCGGCGGTCTGCACGGCGTCGGTTCTTCTGTCGTAAATGCCCTGTCCCGCTGGATGGAAGCGACAGTATACGACGGCAAGAATAAAAACACCATGCGCTTTGAGCGGGGCGTGACGGTACAGAGCATGCAGACCACCCCGTGTGAGGGACATGAGACCGGTACGACCATCCGCTTCCTCGCGGACGATCAGATTTTTGAAACGCTGGATTACGAGTATGATGTGCTGGAAAAGCGTCTGCGTGAGCAGGCATTTCTCAACGGCGGCATTCGCATCACGCTGCGTGATGAGCGCGAGGAAGACGTGCAGGAAGATGTCATGCACTATGAGGGAGGCATCAAGCAGTTTGTGCAGCACCTCAACCGCAACAAGACTCCGCTGCATCCGGAGGTCATCTATGTCGAGGGCTCGCGCGACGACTCCATGGCGGAGGTCGCGATGCAGTACACCGACGGCTACAGCGAGAGCCTGCTGTCGTTTGCCAACAACATCAACACCACCGAGGGCGGCACGCATGAGACCGGCTTTAAGTCGGCACTGACCAAGGTCATTAACGACTACGCCCGCAAGTTCGGCTTCCTCAAGGACAGCGACAAGAACTTCTCCGGCGACGATGTGCGTGAGGGCCTGACCGCGATTATTTCCGTGAAGCTGCGGGAAGCACAGTTTGAGGGTCAGACCAAGACCAAGCTGGGCAATTCCGATATGCGCACGCTGGTGGAAACTCTGCTGACCGAAAAGCTGACGGTATTCTTTGAAGAAAATCCGGCGGTTGCCAAGACGATTATCGACAAGGCACAGACTGCGTCCCGCGCCCGTGAGGCCGCGCGCAAGGCGCGTGAGCTGACCCGACGCAAGAGCGCGCTGGAGTCCGGCAGTCTGCCGGGCAAGCTGGCGGATTGTCAGGAACGTGATCCGGAGCTGACTGAGATCTACATCGTCGAGGGTGACTCGGCGGGCGGCTCGGCGAAGGAAGGCCGCGACCGTCGATTCCAGGCGATTTTGCCGTTGTGGGGTAAGATGCTCAACGTCGAAAAGGCACGTTTGGACAAGGTATACGGCAATGAGAAGCTCAGCCCGATGATTATGGCATTCGGCGCGGGCTTTGGCGAGGATTTTGACACGAGCAAGCTGCGCTACGGCAAGATCATTCTGATGGCGGATGCCGACGTCGATGGCAGCCATATCCGCACGCTGCTGCTGACGTTCTTCTTCCGCTACATGCGTCCGCTGATTGAAGAGGGACACGTTTACATTGCGCAGCCGCCGCTGTTCAAGAACGAAAAGGGCAAGAACGTTCGCTACACCTATACGGAGGAGGAACAGCTTGCTGTGCTGGCGGAGATGGGCGACAACGTCGCGATTCAGCGCTACAAAGGTCTGGGTGAGATGGACCCGCATCAGCTGTGGGAGACCACGATGGATCCGGAGCACCGCACGCTGCTTCAGGTCACGCTGGATGACGCCGCGCTGGCGGACGAGACCTTTACGCTGCTGATGGGCGAAAAGGTAGAGCCGCGACGGGAATTTATTCAGAGAAACGCGAAATACGCTAAGAATTTGGACATTTAACAGGCTGACCGGAGAAATCCGGCATTTTGAGGAAATATAACGATGGATGAAGCAACGCGCCGAGAGCTGACAGAAATGCAGCAGGAGCTGATGGAGCACTACAACCGTCTGGTGGATTTGACACAGCCCGCAGCGAAGAAAAAGCGCCGCACGGAGCAGGAAGAGCTGCTCGGCGATGCAATGGACTCGCTGGGGGAGGCGATTGAATGCCTCAAGGAAGCGCTGGAAGAGGAGTAAGCATGAGCACCAACAACAGCAATAATACCAAGATCAATTTTGAGAACCAAAAAATTCTCCCGGTCGATCTGGACAAGGAGATGAAAAAATCCTATATTGCGTACGCGATGTCGGTTATCGCCGGACGTGCGCTGCCGGATGTTCGCGACGGCCTCAAGCCGGTACACCGTCGTATTCTATACGCAATGTATGAGGATCACCTGACATCGGATCGTCCGTACCGTAAGTGTGCGACGGCCGTAGGTAATGTCCTCGGTCGGTACCATCCGCACGGTGATGCCTCGGTCTATGATGCACTGGTTCGTATGGCACAGCCATTCTCCATGCGGTATACGACGATTGACGGACACGGCAACTTCGGTTCGGTGGATGGAGATCCCCCGGCAGCCTACCGTTACACGGAGGCGCGTCTGAGCAAGATGGCGGCCTACATGATGATGGATATCGAGAAAAATACGGTCGATTTCCAGCCAAACTTTGATGACAACCGCAAGGAACCGATTGTTCTGCCGTCCCGCTTCCCGCATATGCTGGTCAACGGCTCGGCAGGTATCGCCGTTGGTATGGCGACGAATATGCCGCCGCACAATCTGACAGAGGTCATTGACGGCATCTGCCATGTCATTGACAATCCGGAAGCACAGCTGGAGGACATCTGCCGCTATATCAAGGGACCGGATTTCCCGACCGGCGGCATTATTATGGGACGCAGCGGCATTCGTGCGGCCTATGCGACCGGACGCGGCAAGATCAAGGTACGTGCCCGCACACATTTTGAGGACATGGAGCACGGACGCACCCGCATTGTTGCCACGGAGATTCCGTACATGGTCAACAAGGCACGTTTGGTGGAGTCCATTGCCAATCTGGTCAAGGAAAAGCGCGTAGAGGGCATTTCAGATCTGCGCGATGAGTCCGACCGCACCGGTATGCGTATTGTCATTGAGCTAAAGCGTGATGTCAACGCGCAGGTTGTACTGAATCAGCTGTTTAACTACACCCAGCTGCAGGATAGCGTTTCGGTACACAATCTGGCGCTGGTCAATAACCAGCCGCGCACGCTGACGCTGCGGGAGCTGATTGACCAGTATATTGACTTCCAGTGCGAGGTCATCGAGCGCCGCACGCGCTATGATCTGGATAAGGCGCAGAAGCGTGCGCATATTTTGGAGGGCTTGAAGGTCGCTACCGACAACATTGACCGCATCATTGCGATCATCCGCGCGTCGGCCAATGAGGCGGAGGCCAAGCTTAACCTGATGCAGGAGCCGTTTATCATCAACCAGATTGCTCTGCTGGGCATTGTAGACGGTCAGGAAGAATATGAATTCCATCTGGACGAGGAGCAGGCGCAGGCCATTGTCAACATGCGTCTGGGTCGTCTGTCCGGTCTGGAGCGGCAGAAGATCAACGACGAATACGACGAGATTGAGTCGCGCATCAGCGGCTATGAAACCCTGCTGTCGTCCCGCGAGAATATCATGCAGACGGTCAAGGCCGAGCTGCTGGAGATCCGCGGCAAGTTTGGCGATGAGCGCCGCACGTCGATTGAAAACGTCGATAACGAGATTGACATTGAGGATCTGATCGAGCGCGAGGACTGCACCTATACGCTGACGCATTATGGCTATATTAAGCGTCTGCCGACCAGCACCTATCGCGCCCAGCGCCGCGGTGGACGCGGCATCAGCGCGATGGCGACCCGCGACGAGGACTACGCCGAGGTACTGTTTACGGCATCATCGCATGATTTCATCCTGTTCTATTCCAATAAGGGTAAGGTATATAAGCTCAAGGGCTATCAGATTCCGGAGTCCAGCCGCACGGCAAAGGGCATGAATCTGGTCAACCTGCTGGAAATGGAGCCGGACGAGAAGATCACCGCGATGTTCCCGACCGGAAAGTATGGCGAGGAGCACGAAGAGGCGAAGTATCTGTTTCTTGCGACGGAGCGCGGCACGGTCAAGCGCGTGGCGCTGTCCGACCTGAACAATATCCGCCGCAGCGGTCTGCGTGTGCTCAGCCTGAACGAGGGCGACAATGTTGTGGATGTCTTTGTCACCGACGGTGAGCAGAAGATCATGCTGGTATCGCGCAACGGTCAGGCGATTTGCTTTGAGGAGAGCGAGGTTCGTCCGATGGGACGTACCGCCGTCGGCGTTCGCGGTATGCAGCTGGCAGAGGATGACTGCGTGATCGGCGCGATTTGTGCGCCGTCCAGTGTGGAGGTGCTCACGGTTACCGAAAATGGCTATGGCAAGCGCACTCCGGCGGAGGATTTCTCGGTTCATCACCGCGGCGGACGCGGTATGATTGCCCATTCGATTACTGAAAAGACCGGTTTGTTGGCGGGCGTTGCTGCCGTCAGCGAAGCGGATGACGCGATGATTATCACGGACAGCGGTATTATTATCCGCACGGCGGTGGCGGATATCCGCGCCTGCGGACGTGCATCGCAGGGCGTTATCGTCATGCGTACGAGCGAGAGCGGCAAGGTCATCTCGATCACCAAGACGGATGCGGAAGATTCCGAGGAGGAACCGGCAGAGGCGCAGAGCGAATCGACGGAGCCGACCGGAAGTGAACCAGCCGAAGTGACGGAGACCGGCGCCGATGAATAAAAAACATGTTGTGATTTATACGGACGGAGCGTGCTCGGGCAATCCCGGCCCGGGCGGCTTCGGCATTATTCTGCAATATGGAGAGCACCGCAAGGAGATTAGTCAGGGATTCTTGTCCACGACGAACAACCGCATGGAACTTTTGGGCGTGATTACGGCGCTGGAAGCGCTGAATACGCCGTGTACGGTGGATCTGTATTCCGACAGCAAATATGTGATTGACGCGATCCAGAAGGGCTGGGCGGTCAAATGGCGCAGCAAGAACTGGATGCGCACCCCAAAGGAACCGGCGAAAAATCCGGATCTGTGGGAGCGGCTGCTGAATCTGCTGGAGGTGCACGAGGTCACGTTCCACTGGGTCAAGGGGCACGCGACGAATGAAAATAACAACCGCTGCGATGAGCTGGCGGTTGCGGCGTGGAAAAAGATCAAAGGATAATTGATAACCGTATAATAGAATAAAAATAATACAAATAGTTATAAGAAATGATCTTTGCTTGTCGTGGATGGTACGAGTGCCAATGATGCAGCATGCAAAATAAAGTTCATTGCAGTTGACGTGCTTTCAAACGAATGATATAATAGAGGTATAAAAAAGAAGGCATACCGGTAAACGGTTCGCCCTCTGTTATTGGTTAAAAAAAGTAACCGCTAAGTTGGGAGCTGGGCGGTTACTTTTTTGCTATCTGATAGACCAGATTGATGATGGATACAACAAACGTACAAAAGACGAATAAGTCTGAATATGTAACGTACTGCATCTGCTCACCCCCTCTCAGCAAGAGGGCGAATCAAAAAAAGTAAACACCCTCTTTATCAAGAATGCGGAGGGTGAACCGCCTACCGAATATGGTATGCCTATGCATTTATAGTATCACAGATAATGGAATAAAGTCAATCACAGTTGACTTGCATTCAGACGAATGATATAATAAACACATAAAAAGAAGGCATACCGGTAAACGGTACACCCTCGTCTTATTGGTTAAAAAGTAACCGCCGGACTTGCAATGTTTGGGCGGTTATTTTTTGTTATTGTCTACAAATTATTCTTAATAGTAAATAAAAAAAACAATAATACGAATAGTATTAGGAGGAACTATGCGCCGAGAGGACAAATTATGGGATGGATATTGCCTGATTCAAGACGACCGCTTTTTTAAGCTGGGGCAGGACAGTGTGCTGCTGTCGGCCTTTGCGCAGCCACCGGCGCGGGCCAAGGTAATGGATCTCGGCTGCGGCAACGGGGCGTTGGGTGTCCTGCTGTGCGCGCGGTTTCCGCGCATCTCCGTGACGGGCTTGGAGTATCAGCCGGAGGTCGCCGAGCTGGCGCAGGAGAACACTGTGCGCAATCAGCTGGATGACCGCATGACGATTGTATGTGGTGATGTACGTGATTACAAACAGTATTATCCGGTCGGTGCATTTGATTACTTAGTGTGTAATCCGCCGTATTTTTCGGAGAACAGCGGGTACCATGCGGCGGGAGCACACAAAAATAAGGCGCGGCAGGAGACCAACGGCACGCTGGAACAGTTTGTGCAGGCGGCAGGATATTTGGTGAAATACGGCGGACGGGCGGCGTTTGTTCATCGTCCGGAGCGATTGTGTGACTGTATTGCGCTGTTTCGGAAGTACGATTTAGAACCCAAACGCCTGCGTATGGTACATCAAACGGCGGCTTCGGCGCCGTCAGCGGTGCTGATTGAGGTACGTCGCGGCTCGGCGCCGGGGATACAGATACTGTCGCCGCTGCTGGTAAATGGATCGGATGGAAAGCCGACGGAGGAATATCGCACGATTTACCATCAGGATCAATTTATATACGAATAGTATTTTAATAAAATAACAATACAGGAAGTGATATGATGAGCGGAACATTATATTTAGTGGGCACACCGATTGGTAATTTGGAGGACATCACGTATCGCGCGGTACGAATTCTGTCGGAGTGTGATTTTGTCGCGGCGGAGGACACGCGCGTGAGCGGTAAGCTGCTGCGGTATTTGGAGATTTCCAAGCCGATGGTGAGCTATCACGAACACAACCGAAAGCAGCGCGGGACGGAGCTAGTCGCACGGATGCTGGCAGGGGAGAACTGCGCGCTGGTGACAGACGCCGGCATGCCGGCAATCAGTGATCCGGGAGAGGATTTGGCGAATCTCTGCCATGAAAATGGAATTCCGGTTGTGCCGGTTCCGGGGCCGTGTGCGGCGGTAGCGGCGCTGGCGCAGAGCGGTCTGCCGAGCGGAAAATGGTGCTTTGAGGGCTTCCTGTCGACGGATAACAAAAGCCGAAAGCAGCGGCTGGAGGTTTTGCGCACCGAAACGCGGACGTGTATTGTGTATGAAGCGCCGCACCGCCTGCGGGCAACCCTGCGCGATTTGGCGGAGTCACTGGGGGAGCGGCGCATTGCGATGTGCCGCGAGCTGACCAAGCTGCATGAGGAGTGTCTGCGCATGACGCTGCCGGAAGCCGTGCAGTATTATGAGGAAAATGACCCGCGCGGCGAGTATGTTTTAATTTTGGAGGGTGCACCGGAGGGTGCAGATGAATTGAGCGAGGAAGAGCGGATGCAGCAGGCGCTAGCGCTCGTGAAGGAATTCCAGCAGGGCGGCATGCGGCTCAAGGACGCCGTAAAACAGGCGGCAAAACAGGCGGATGTGCGGAAAAATGCGCTGTATCAGAAGGCGCTGGAAGAAGAGTGAGATTTTCTAAATCGCGCCGCACCCCAGCAAAGTGTTTGGAATTTGAGGAGCGAGGCAATGGAACGGTCGAGCTGTGCCAAGACTTTGGACTAGGGAGGTAGTGCAATTCGCCGACGCCACAGCGATCGTCATTATCACTAATTTTTCCTGTTATATTTTAGATATTCCTCTATAGACTTTCGTAGACTTGTTTGGTATACTTTATTCATAGAATAATTCTAATTCCAAGAGAAACACGATAGGAGGGGCATCTCATGATTGATAAGAAGGCATATAACAGTATTTCCTACTCGATTGCAATAATCGGCAGCTGTTTGAATGGCGCATATCGCGGCTGTGCGGTCAACTCGCTACAGCAGCTGACCTCGTCCAACCCGGCAAAGTTTGCTGTTACCCTGAATAAATACAACATCACACAGGCCGCTGTCGCGCAGACAGGCGCATTTACGGCAACGGTTGCGGCGGCGGATTGTCCGGAGGCCATTATCAACCTCTTTGGATACAAATCCGGTCGTGTGACGGACAAGTTCGCGGAGTATGACACTAAAACGGATGAGGCGGGATGTCCGTATATCACGGACGGTATGGCGGTTCGTCTGAGCTTTAAGGTGCTGCAGCAGGTCGATCTGGATTCGCATGTGATGTTCATCGCACAGGTCACAGAGGCTGAGGTACTTCAGAAGGGTGCCGTTCTGACGGTAGAGCTGTTCCGCAACGCCGGAAAGGATGTCCCGGCCAATGCGCCGATTTACCGCACGATGGACGAGCATTATGGCTATCGCTGCACGGTTTGCGGTTATATTCACCGTGGAGAGCCACTTCCGGATGGCTTCCGCTGTCCGGTTTGCAAACAACCGGCAAGCAAGTTTGAAAAGTTATAAACGGGAAACCACCCGAAGAACGGCGAACGTGCAGTTCTTCGGGTGGTCCTTTACTGTATAATACTTTTATTGACATTGCTGTAAGAATACGATAAGATACTGTTGTGGAAATCCACCGTCCGCAGTTGAATTTTGCCCTTTTGTAGACGGTGTACGGTGAAAACAGACAGTTGCCTGTCATCCCGCGCGAGCGGAATGGAGGCTTGTATACAGCTCTCGCGGGAAATATCTCGACGGGGGTGATACATATTATTGCTTTGACGATTGCCGGAAGTGTTTGCAGTATTCTGGGATTTGTATTCGCAGTTTACGCATATATCCAGCAAAAGAGAAAGTGAGCTGTCTGGCCCTAACAGATAGCTCACTTGATGTAAGAGTTATTCTCTTATAAATATAGTAGCATATTTGTGTGGCAACCGTCTGGGTTTCCACACTTTTATTATATCGAAGAACTATTGAAATGTCAACGAAAGACGACAATACCTTTTCGAATAAGTATATCTTCTATTCAGCCCTTCATCGCTTCAATTTCTCCCTGCAAATATTCCAATGCCTGCTGAACAGTATTTGCCGGAATGCTTGCCGTCGCGGCAAAGCCCAATGCGCCGGCGGCGCTGGTTGCAGTCAGCGCATTGACGAGCGCGTTATGTGCCTGCATCAGCTCCTGCGGGCTGGTGTCAAAATACTGCTTGAGCGCCTGCGCATCCAGCGACGGAACGTCCTCCAGATCGGCGATCAAACAGCTGAGTGCGCCGAGTGCCGCGGCGGAAATACGATTTTCTGCCAAGATGTCTCCCTCCTTTTCCTAAAAACTATCATCGGATCTTGGCTTTTAGATTATCGAATTGTCACGTATTGTCCAGTGCATATTATTTCTTTCTTGTGAGAAAAAGCCGCCAGACGGTCATTGCGACACCGCCAGACGGCTTTTATATATAATATTGAAATTATGATTCGGTTGGCGGTGTCTGCGGCTTTTGTCCTGCCGGACGACGGCGGCGCCGCGGACGGCGACGGCGTGCGCCCTCCTTCTTTGGGGTATTTTCCGCCGTGGATGCCGGGGTTTCTACAGGCTTTTCTGCACCTGCTTCGGCCGGATTCTTCGGGCGATTATCGCGTGCGGCGCGTCTTGGACGGCTGCCGCGGCGGGAGCGGCCTCGACCGCTTTTCTTGCCCTCCTTCGGCTTTTCCTGCATCGGATAGGGATTGTCCTCGCGAACGGCAATTTCCTTGCCGATGGTCTTTTCAATCGTGCGCAGATATGGCACCTCATCCGCCTGACAGAACGTCAGTGCAATGCCGCCGTGACCGGCGCGTCCGGTACGTCCGATACGATGGATATAGTTTTCCGGCTCATTCGGCACATCGTAATTGATAACGTGCGACAGCTCGCTGATATCCAAGCCGCGGGCGGCGATATCCGTTGCTACCAGCACACGAATACGATGTTCCTTAAAGGCAGTCAGCGCCGCCTGACGATCCAACTGTGATTTATCGCCGTGAATGGAGCGTGCGCCGACGTGCTCACGATTCAGCTCATGCGCAACCTTGTCTGCCCCGCTCTTCGTGCGCGTGAAGATAATTGCACTAGTCAGGAACGGATCACGCAATACCCACAGAAGCAGCTTACGCTTGTTTTCACGGTCTACAAAAAAGACAGACTGGTCGATTGTGTCTACCGTCGTCGAGTTCGGCGTGACCTCGACGCGCTCGTAATCTTCCTTCATCAGGTGCTCAACCAGTGACTTGACTTCCTTCGGCATCGTAGCGGAAAACAGCAGCGTCTGCATTTCATGGATGCCCATGCGCTTGATAATGCGGCGGACATCATCGATAAAGCCCATGTCCAGCATGCGGTCGGCTTCATCCAAAACGAATAACTCGACATCCTCCAGGTCAATATAACCCTGACCACACAGATCGTTCAAACGACCCGGCGTCGCGACCAGAACATCCACACCCTCGCCCAGCGCTTCGGTCTGCGTATACTGTGATACGCCGCCGTACACCAGTGCGACATGGATGTCCGTATATTTTGCGTATTCGGTAAAGCTGTCATAGATCTGAATGGCCAGCTCACGCGTCGGCGTCAGAATGAGCGAACGAATTGGCGGGAAGCCGGGAAGGCGTTCCTCCTGCTTGAGCTTTTGTAAAATCGGGATGGCGAACGCACAGGTCTTGCCCGTACCAGTCTGTGCCAAGCCGAGTACATTGTGTCCCTCCAGCGCCGCCGGAATGGCTTTTTCCTGAATCGGCGTCGGAATGGTGTATCCAGCATCCTCTAATGCCCGGAGCAGATCCGGATCAATGCCTAGTTCTCGAAATTCCATTGCGTTATTTTCAAACTCCTTATAATTAAGCAGATTTTTTTCCATACTCATACAGTATACCACACTTATACTCGGACACATAGACGGCAAACTGCTGTTTTTTTGCAAAAAATTCGCTTTTTTTCATGTAAGACACCGCATTGACGGCTTTGGGAGTCTTTCGTGCAAGCTTTATCACTGTCTGCGCTCCAAATAAAAGCTATGTTGTGTGGGGGATGGAAACGGAGCGAACGCGGGATCTTTACCATGATTCAAATTCTTGTTATACTATAGGAAATCAGATACAAGAGAAAGGATGGTTGAAATGAAAACCGGTTTGGTTTTAGAGGGCGGCGGCATGCGCGGCCTATACACCAACGGCGTCATTGACGCGATGCTGGAGCATGATGTTCATTTTGATTATGTCATCGGTGTTTCCGCCGGTGCGTGTGCTGGTGTATCCTATGTTTCCGAGCAAAAGGGACGAAATTACCGCATTGATTATGATTACTTAAAGGATAAAAGATACGTTAGTATACGAAACTTTATCAAAACACGCTCGTTGTTTGGTATGAATTTCATTTTTCATGAGATACCGGAGAAATTGAACCCGTTTGACAACGAGACCTTCCTTCGCTCGCCGACGGAATTTATCACCGGTGTGACGGATATGGCAACAGGCAAACCGGCGTATTTTGGCAAACAGGCGACGCTGGAGGACGAATGCACGCTGCTGGAAGCGTCATCTTCGATACCAATGTTTTCTCCGCCGGTTGTTTTTCAGGGGAAAAAGTATTTGGACGGCGGTACTTCTGACCCGATCCCGTTTCAGAAGGCGCTGAAGGATGGCTGTGATCGTCTGGTTATCGTACGCACCCGCGACCGCGGATACCGTAAATCGGCGGAGCAGGGACGAGCAATTTACCGTCATGCGTTCCGTAAGCTGCCGGGTATGGTACGCTGCATTGATACCCGGCATTTGGTGTATAACCATCAGGCTGCGGCGTGTGAGCGACTGGAGAAAAACGGCACGGCGATTGTCCTTGCGCCGAAGAAGCCAATCAAAATCAGTCGATTTGAAAATGATATGAAAAAGCTGGGCTTTTTGTATCGTGACGGCTGGGCGGATTTCGAGAGACGAATGGACGAAATTAAGGCGTTTTTGTCCGCAGAATAAGAAAAAAGATTACCCTGTTGAAGCATTTTTGTTCCAACAGGGTAATTTTGTTTTTATCATTATTTTTCAAAGGCGACAACGCCGCACTCATAGGGATGATCAAGAAAGACGACGTCTTGCTTCGCTGTGCGATAACGCAGCACTTGGGTGACAATTAAAAAATCACCGCCGCCGGATAAAATCATCAGCTGCGCCGCGAGAAACAGCGTAAGCTGCTGTAATGCGATGGAGACTGCCGCCAGCCCGAAACCGAGAAGTAACGTCGGCATCAGTGCGCCGAGGATATACTGCCGCCGGTTCAGCGGCGCAGAACAGGTACAATACGGCGTCAATGCACTCCAAACCACACCGAATTCAATGGAATGAAAGTGATCGGGGGCAAAGCACGCCCAAGTGATGCCATGAATGCCCTCATGTACGACAACCAATACAAAAAACAAGGCCAACATCCAGATGGATTGTCCTGCGGAGAACGAAGAAGTCCCCAGTGGATGGACGAAAAAATAGCATAGCGTAGTGAGGATCAGAAACGGTACTGTCAGCGCGATGCCGATCGTATTGGCGGATTTCAGACTGACCGTCAAATCGCGCAGTTTATAACCGTTTTCCATCATTGTCTGACACAGCGTATCAAATGCTTCCTTACGGCGCTGCTTTTGCTTGGTGAGGGTTCGTTGTTTTTTGGACATGTAGAATCCCTCTGTTTTTTCTCTATTTATGAAACGAAAAAGAGAAGTGTCCCAAACGGATTTAAAATAATTGATTGAGACGCTCCTCTTTGACTGTTATTTTTTAATGGTTATACTTGCAACCTTACTGCGTGTGCTGTAATATCGCTTGCCGCTGACGTCCTTATATGACTTGACATAGACATAATATTTCTGTCCCGGTTTGAGATTGCACAGGGTCACTTTGGTCTTTTTGCCGCCTGCGATATGCTTGTAATGAATCTCGTTAAACAGCTCCGCTTCGCTTGTGCCGAAATAGATACAGTAGCCGTCGGCCTTGGCATTCGGCTGCCACCAGAGACCAAGATAGCCGCGATGTTTGCTGGTAATGTTTCGATACGTCGGGCGGGTCAGACGGCACAGTCGCACGGTCTTGCTCAGTCCCTCACTGCCGTCAGTGTACAGGATACCGACCTGGTAGCGATAGAGACAGCCGTTTTTCGCCTCGACATCACGGACGGCATATTCCAGCTTACTTCCCATGGCCTGTTCCTTTTTATTCAGGATATACTGCCCGATGATGCGGTACTTTTTTTGTCCCTTTCCGCGGCGCAGATAAACATAGCGCTCGACGGTTCTTCCATCCTGCGTTTCGGCATCCAAACCGGGATGTTTCAGTAAAATCCAGCGTTTCTGGTTGCTGATCTGGAAAATCGGTACGGTATTCGGCTGCACCGGCTGCGTGATCGCTTTCTCTGCCGATGCCACGGAGATTTCCGCTGCCTGTGCCGGCTTGCTGCCCCAAAAGAATACGCCAACCAGCAGCATTGCCCCCGCCGCCAGCAGTCGAATGGTTTTCCCTCTTGTTCTCATGACAAAACACCTCCTCTTTGCTCCTATTGTAACACAGAAAGAGGAGAAATTATAGGATTTTCTTTGTCAACGCGTGGTTTCTGTTCGATTCAAGCAATACGGAGGACAGGATCGGAATAGCAGACGATTATTCGTCTCCCTCCTTTGGAAGAGTCAGATAAAATTCCACACCATCCTCGACATTGTGCACGCCGCAGCCGCCGTGATGGGCGTTCATCATGGCACGTACAATGGACAAGCCAATGCCGGAGCCGCCGCCGGTAATGCGCTTACGCGCTTTGTCCAGCTTATAGAACTTATCCCAGATCTTCTCCATCTCTTCTTCTCCCAGCTGCGTGCCCTGATTGCGCACGCGGAAGATATAATGGTTTGCATCCGATCCGGAGCTGAGCACAATGCGTCCGCCATTCGGCGTGTGGTCAATCGCGTTGGTCACATAATTGGTCACTGCCTGCTCCAGCATATCCCAGTCTGCCCGAACGACCTCGTCACCGATGCCGGAAAGATCGATTTGCAGATTCTTTTCCTGCCACATGACGCGCGTTTTGGAGACCACGCTCTCCGCCAGCTCATACAGTTCGACGTCTGTATATACCGGCAGCGTGTTGCCCAGTTCAATCTTCGACAGGTTGAGCAGCTGCAAGACCATATGATTCATATGATGCGCTTCGTCAATAATCGTGTCGCAGTAATAGTTCTTGTCCTCTTCGGATTCGTTGATGCCGATGCGCAGCCCTTCGGCATAGCCTTGAATCAGTGCAATCGGCGTCTTGAGCTCGTGCGAGATATTGATGATAAACTCCTTACGCATGTCATCAATCTGTTGTTTTTTGCGAATTTCCGCCTCCAAACGGTCATTGACGTCCTTGAGGTCAGTAATGGCATGATCCAGATATTCCGACATCTGGTTGATGCTCTGCCCCAACTGGTCAATCTCATCCGTTCCGGTTGTTCCGCTGTATTTTTTGGAGAAGTCCAGACGGGCGACGGCGTTGGCGACCTCTGTCATCTCATGCAGAGGCTGCGCGAAATGGCGCGACAGCACATAGCCCAACGCCAGACAAACAATCAGTGCCAAGAGGGTGGAAAGCATCAAAAACAGGAAATTAAACGAATGTTCCTGCTGCATCGTTGCATAGGGGACACGAAGCAGCAGCGTTTCCCCGGTGCTGAGCTTGCCGATCAGCGCCAGATACATGGATTCGCCGCGGTTATCCGTAATGGTAGAAAAAGCATATCCTTTTTCCTTGACCTGTTCCTCATCGTAATAGATAATGGTTCGTCCGTACTCATCCGTGTGAGAAGAAAAGGTTGAATCCATCTCATTTGACGTCATCGTGTCATAAATATACTGACCGTAATCATTTATGATACTGATTCGGACGTTATAATTATTTTCAAGCCGATATAAGATATCATTTAGTTTATTTACATCTCCGTTATACTCAGAGTTAATTTCCTTGTATACCTTAGACATGTAGTGTTTTTTCTGCATCATCTGATATTGATTGAAAAACAACAGATTCAGTACCGACAAGAGGGCGATAAACGCCAGTACTGCTGTAATAATCAGCAGAAAAAAGCGCGATTGAATGGAATGTGTATTCCATTCCGTCCGCAGATGTGTGCGCACCGAATGGGCAGCCTTCTTGATGGAATGACCGGCTTTCATTCTTTCTGTCCCTCAAACCGATAGCCATAGCCTCGGACAGTTTGAATCATGCTGCCGCAGTCGCCAAGCTTGGCGCGCAGCTTTTTGACATGGGTATCCACCGTGCGCAGATCGCCAAAGTAATCATAGCCCCAAACGGCATTCAAAATGCTCTCGCGCGAGGCGGCAATGTTCTGGTTGTTCTTAAAGTAGATGAGCAGTTCATATTCCTTCGGCGTCAGCTCGACCGGCGTGTTGGCCACCCGAACCTCACGGCGTACCTCGTTGATGGACAGATCGCCGCAGACAAAGCTGCCGGAATCTGCGCTCTGGTGGCGGCGCTTTTCAATGGCGCGCACGCGGGCGGACAATACAATGGGGGAAAACGGTTTGGCAATATAGTCATCCGCACCCAGATCAAAGCCAAATACCTCGTCGGCATCCTCGGCGCGGGCGGTCAGCATCATAACCGGCACATCACTGCTCTTGGAGCGGATGTGGCGCAGAACACTCCAGCCGTCATAAACCGGCATCATAACGTCCAAAATAATCAGGTCAATGGAGGACAGGCTCTGGTCAATCAGCTCCATTGCCTCTCCGCCGTCTGCCGCCTGTAAAATGGTATAGCCGTCGCGGCGCAGGAAATCTGATACCAATCGACGGATTCGCTCCTCGTCATCTGCAATCAAAATTGTGAACATGAGACTTCCACCTCGTACTTTCGTTTTGTATTATGTTTATTCTACGACAGTTATGTGACCATAGTGTGAATACTTGCGGGATTTCTGTGAAAATGAGTAAGGAGTGGAATGCATAAAAAGAGCCTGCTGCATTTTCGTTTGCAGCAGGCCCTTCCCTCTTCTCTTTTATAGCGTGCTGTTTCGTTCCTGCTCCAGAATATCCAAAAATCCGCACAGCATTCGTTTTTCCGATGGTGTGCATTGCTTGAGACGCAGGACGAGATCCGTGACCAAATAATCCTCGGAGACGCTGTCGGTACCCAGTAAAATATCGTTTGGGGTTGCATGCAGCGCACGGCATAATGCAACAATCGTCTCCAAACTGGGAATGGAACGGCTATTTTCGATATTGGATAAGTATTGATTGGAAATCCCGGCTCGTTCGGAAAGGACTTCCTGTGTCAAATGGTGATCCTTTCGGAGTGCTTTTAATCGCTTGCCGAGCAGACTGTAGTCAATATCCATGCGTGATCTCACCTCGAATCTATGCTATCTATGCTACCGGAAAAGAAAAATAATGATAACAATCTGGTAGGATATATTAAACTGAGACATGAGGTAACTATAAGAAAAAATATGTAGAATCCATAGAAATATCTCTAATTTTATCAAAAACATGCAGAAATTGAGGAGAAATTTACTGATTTGCTCATTTCATTCCAAAAGTGGACAAAAAAAGCAACGTTTTTCGAAAGAATTGGACATGCTATTGTCATTTTTGTTTATAAAACACAGGCTGATTTGTTTTCTGTAAGAAAGCAGTATATCATAGTTTTCCGTCGTCAGATAGAGGTATTTTGTCTGTAAGAGACAGAGACAGCAAAGTGCATGTAGCAGACGGAAAAATGAATTTAGCACTCTCAAGTCAAGAGTGCTAAAATTAACAGTTTCGTTACAACTTTTCTATTGTATTTCGGTTTACAGAGAGATATAATGATCACGAAAGGAAATCCGGATGGTAACATCCAAGCCAAAGGAGGCAGTTTTATGAACATTCAGAAATATACGCAGAAGTCGCTGGAAGCAATCCAGAGCGCACAGAGCTTGTATAACGAATATCAGAATGCAGAGATTGGACAGGAGCACCTGCTGACCGCTCTGCTGGAGCAGGACAACGGACTGATTGTCCAGCTCATGACCAAGATGAATATTGACAGTAATTCCATGGCCCGTCAGGCAAGAGCAGCTGTAGAAAAGCTGCCGCATGTATCCGGCGGCCGGGATGCCAGCCGCCTGTATGTTACGGCAGACATGCAGAAGACGCTGAATGAAGCGGAGGCAACCGCAGACCGAATGAAGGACGACTTCGTCTCGGTTGAGCATCTGTTCCTCGCGCTGATTGACACCGCGGGCGGTGTGGTACGTGATCTGTTCCGCACCTACGGCATCACCAAGGACAAGTTTTTACAGGCGCTTTCCACCGTGCGCGGCACGCAGCGCGTGACCAGTGATACGCCGGAGGAAACCTATGACGCACTGAAGAAATATGGTACTGATCTGGTTGAGCGTGCCCGTCAGAAGAAGATGGATCCGGTCATCGGCCGTGATGACGAGATTCGTAACGTCATCCGTATTCTGTCGCGTAAAAGCAAGAACAATCCGTGCCTGATCGGTGAGCCGGGCGTCGGCAAGACCGCCATCGCCGAGGGGCTGGCACAGCGTATTGTGCGCGGCGACGTGCCGAATACGCTGAAGGACAAGACGATTTTCTCGCTGGATATGGGCTCTCTGGTCGCGGGCGCAAAATACCGCGGCGAATTTGAGGAGCGCTTGAAGGCGGTTCTGAACGAAGTCAAGAAGAGCGAAGGCCAGATCATCCTGTTTATTGATGAGCTGCATACTATTGTCGGCGCGGGCAAGACCGACGGTGCCATGGACGCAGGCAACCTGCTGAAACCGATGCTGGCGCGTGGCGAGCTGCACTGTATCGGTGCGACGACGCTGAACGAATATCGTCAGTATATCGAAAAGGATGCCGCACTGGAGCGTCGATTCCAGCCGGTTATGGTCGCTGAACCGACCGTCGAGGACACCATTGCCATTCTTCGTGGTCTGAAGGAGCGCTATGAGGTATTCCACGGCGTTAAGATTCAGGACAGCGCACTGATTGCCGCCGCTACCCTGTCCAACCGCTATATCTCTGACCGTTTCCTGCCAGATAAGGCGATTGACCTAGTCGATGAGGCCTGCGCAATGATTCGTACTGAGATTGACTCCATGCCGACCGAGCTGGATGTCATTTCCCGTAAGATTATTCAGCACGAGATCGAAGAGGCCGCGCTGAAGAAGGAAGACGACGAGCTGTCCAAGGAGCATCTGGCAGAAATCCAGAAGGAACTGGCAGAAATGCGTGAGAAGTTCAACAGCATGAAGGCTCGTTGGGACAACGAAAAGAACGCGATCGGCAAGGTACAGAAGCTGCGTGCCGATATTGAGCAGATGAATGCTGATATCGAGCGTGCCGAGCAGGAATACAACCTGAACAAGGCTGCCGAGCTGAAATATGGCCGTCTGCCGGAGCTGAAGAAGCAGCTGGCGGAAGAAGAGGCCAAGGCCGAAGAGGCAGACAGTGAGCACACGCTGCTGCGTGATAAGGTCACGGACACGGAAATTGCCCGTATCATTGAGCGCTGGACCGGTATTCCGGTTGCCCGCCTAATGGAGGGTGAGCGCGATAAGCTGCTGCATCTGGAGGATACGCTGCACAAGCGTGTCATCGGTCAGGATGAAGCGGTCAAGCGTGTATCCGAAGCGATTCTGCGTTCGCGTGCCGGTATTCAGGATCCGAACCGTCCGATTGGTTCGTTCCTGTTCCTCGGCCCGACCGGTGTCGGCAAGACCGAGCTGGCAAAGACGCTGGCGGAGACGCTGTTCGACGATGAGAAAAATCTGGTGCGTATTGATATGTCGGAGTACATGGAGAAATACTCCGTGTCCCGTCTGATCGGTGCGCCTCCTGGATACGTCGGCTATGAGGAAGGCGGTCAGCTGACCGAAGCCGTTCGCCGCCGCCCGTATTCTGTCATCCTGTTTGATGAGATCGAAAAGGCGCACCCGGATGTCTTTAACGTCCTGCTTCAGGTTCTGGACGACGGACGTATCACGGACTCGCAGGGACGCACGGTCGACTTTAAGAACACGATTATTATCCTGACCTCGAACCTTGGCTCCAGCGCACTGCTGGAGGGAATCGGAGCGGATGGTGAAATCACCGAAGAGGCTCGCAGTGAGGTCGAAGGCCTGCTGCGCCGCTCGTTCCGTCCGGAGTTTCTGAACCGTCTGGATGAGATCGTATTCTACAAGCCGCTGACCCGCGATAATATCACGCATATTATTGACTTGCTGCTCGCTTCGCTGAGCAAGCGCTTGGAAGACAAGCAGCTGTCTGTCGAGCTGACCGACGCGGCAAAGCAGTATGTCATTGACAACGGCTATGATCCGCAGTACGGCGCCCGTCCTCTGAAGCGCTTCCTGCAGCGCAATGTTGAGACGCTGCTCGGACGTGAGATTATCGCCGGTGATCTGTCCATTGGCACGAAGCTGGTGGTTGATTTGAAGGACGGCGAACTGACCGTAACGCCGGTATCCGTAAAGTAAACAAAAGAATCCACAAGTTGTGGAAAACCCGCCTCGTTCCGGAAAGGAATGGGGCGGGTTTTATGTGATGGGACTGGGGAAGGTGATGGTTTTCCATCCTCCTCTATTTGCTTTATAGATTCGATTCCGTTGAAAGAAGTCTAAGTTCATCTTCTTTTGGTGACAAAAGAAGACGAACCAGAAGAAAATCATTAGGGAGCGGCGGCGCTCCCTAAAACCCTTCCCAGCTGCCTGTAGGGTCAGCTGGTCTAGTATCTTGCAACTACTCTGTAAGAGATACTCTTCATCGATGGCCTAGTGTACCGACCCTAGCAAATCTGGCCGTTCGCTTCGCTCACTCAAAAGATTTGCAGAGGGTATTTACATTGCGCATAGTGGGTAAGACCGTTGTTGGTAGCCGTCTATTCTCAGGGTGAATCTTACTGTACTATCGCGACGCAACGTCGCAGCGACCATTATGCAACATATCCAAAAACACATCTCTCATACTGTTCCATTCGCCAGTGCAGTGGCGGGTGCGGTATGCATTGTCGGCGGCGACGCGGGCGGCGGACATATTCTCGGCATTGCGCTCTCGCTGGGCTCCGTGCTGACATGGAGCGCGCTGAGCGTGTTTATGCTGCTCATTCACTCAGAAATATGATGTGCTGACCGTCACGACCTGTGGTATTTATATCGCGGCAATCGCGACGATTCCGCTCATGCTCTATGAGATGGTCACGACGCAGAGTCTGAATTTCCTGCACGCAAGATACCTCTTGGTATTGCTGTATGTGGCAGTCTGTTGTACAGCAATTCCACATTCGCTGTGGAATTACAGCTTATCTCGTGTGGAGGCCAGCACCTGCTCTCTGTTTTATCCGATTCAGCCGCTGACGTCTATGGTGCTCGGCGTACTGCTGCTGCATGAGCACATGACGCTGGGATTCTTTATCGGCGCGGCACTTATTGTGTTCGGTGTGCTGTATTCAACGCTGGGAAAAGAGAAGGATCCTACGGTTTACTTGAAGAAGAAACAGAAGGTGTGAGGTGGTCGCTGTCGCATCGGCGAAGTGTGCACCTCTAAAAACAAAAAAGCCGGAGGAAACGGGCATTGCCCGTTTCCTCCGGCTTTTGGTATTGTAAAAAAATAGGTGAAGAGAATACGCTGTATTAATAACGTCCCGCGCCGATGTAATGTTTCACATAATAAGAATCACTCATGCTGGTTGTGACAACACCGGTGTTGGAATTGGCGGCGTGAATCATCTTGTTATCCCCAATATAGATGCCCACATGACCGACGGATCCGCCGCTAGAACCGGAGAAAAAGACCAAATCGCCCTTTTTCAGAGAGGACTTCTTAATCTTGCTGGAGGAAGAATACTGATCGCCCGAAACGCGCGGAATCGACTTGCCACAGTTCTTGTACAGATACTGGGTCAGACCGGAGCAGTCAAACGAGCTCGGGCCGGTTGCGCCCCAGACATATCGCTTGCCAACCTGCTTTTTTGCCAGGCTGACAACCTCATTGCGGAACGTGCTGTCGTCCAGCTTGACACGATTGCCATGGACATAGCCGGTCTTGCCGTTCATCTTAACCTTGTACCACTTGCCGGACTTGCCGAGTACGGTGCGCTTGGTGCTCTTCGGCATAGTGGTCAGCTTCGTGCTGGAGGTGGTTGCCTTCGCGCGAACAGCAACATTGCTGGTCGCCGTAACCTTTGCGGCGGACGCCGTGCCGACAACGCACAGCAGCATAATCATCGCCATCAACAGTATTCGATGCTTCTTACAATGATGGAAAAACATAATGGATATCTCCTCTCTTTTACCTTACTGTAACTAAATTGTTTCCGAATTGTAATCTAAGGATGAAAAAATAACAAACTATATCTAGTTTGCAATGCACAGTAACAAACGAGTAACAAAATTCATATTCATTGTTACCAATTTGTAATTATTATAGCGTCGCCCGTTCGGTCTGTCAAGAGGGAAAACCCAAGAAAAGGAACGAATTCGTTAAAAATTTAAATACAAACGGTATAAATTATACAAATAGTATTAAAAATGGGTAAGAAAAAGCAGACGTTGGGGGACGTCTGCTCTTTCCCGTACAAAACATAAAAGGGGGTAAAAAAAGAGAGATAAAAGAGTAACTCTTTTATATAGCCTTTCAGCTACAGTACCAGTATACCGTAAAATGACGCCGAATTTGTGAACAAACTTTTAACATTTGCTTTTTCGTCAATTTTTTTCGCTTTTTTTCGCTTTTTTTCGCTTTTTTTTGAGTAGGCAACTGCGCGGATTAGTGCAGTCGACCGATTTTATCCGACAGAGACTCGGATTTGTCGCCGTGTCCGCCGCCAATGACGCTATAGCTGCCGGTTGCGGTTGCGGTGAGCTGCTCCGGATTGTCCTCCATCCAAGTCTGTGCGGACAGATGAACGATTTTCGTGCCCAAGAAATCGACATGCGATTTGACGACCATATAACCGCCGATACGGTTGGGGCGAAGAAAATTCACGGTCATGGTGGAGGTGGGGCAGATCGCCTGCTTGTGATAATATGCCAGCGCGCCCATTCCCATATCAATCATCGCCGAGGTCACACCGCCGTGTAGCCAGCCCATCGGGTTGCTCATCTCCGGCTTGAGAAGATACCGGGTAATACAGGTCTTGCCGTCCTCGCTGCACGAGACAAATTCCGGCGCCATGCGGTTGTTGACCGAGCCGGGGCGTACCTTGCTGCGCTCTTCAATAATGCGGCGCAGACCCTCGGCGTGGGACAGCGGCTGTTCGTTTGTATTTGAAGTAGAAGAAGTTGTAGTCATGATGTATTCACCTCACGAAATATCTGTTTTTTGATTCAGGATGAGTGTAACACAAGCTATCTTTGCTGTCAAATCGGCAATATTCTTTTATTTCTCAGGTTTTATTTGCATTTCACAGGACACAATAGTACAATGGACACGCAGGAGAAAAATTTGCGATGTTTTCATAGAAATTCCAAAGATCGCTTGCAAAGTATACAAGAATGGTGTATATTAAAAAACATAGTAATCTACTATGAAAATGGAGGCTCGATTATGGAACGAGTGGTTTACTCGGATAATGCGGCGACCACGCCGATTTCCAAGAATGTATATAACGCAATGATCCCGTATTTGACGACGAAATACGGCAACCCGTCCAGTCTGTATGCACTGGGCCGTGAGGAAAAGCGCGCGGTGGATCAGGCGCGCATCTATACGGCGGATATTATCGGTGCGGATCCTTCCGAGATCATCTTTACCGGCGGCGGCTCGGAAGCGGACAATCTGGCCATTAAGGGCCTGATGTTTGCCCGCAACCATGACCCGAAGAAAAATCACATTATTACGTCGAAGATTGAACACCATGCAGTACTGTATACCTGCCAGTTCATGGAGCGTATCGGCTTTGAGGTCACTTATCTGGATGTAGACGGTCAGGGCCATGTCGATCTGAAGCAGCTGGAGGATTCCATCACCGACCGCACCGCACTGGTTACGATTATGGCGGCGAACAATGAAATCGGCACGATTCAGGATCTGAAGGCGATTGCGGACATCTGCCATAAGAAGGGCACGCTGTTCCATACCGACGCGGTACAGGCGGTTGCACATACCGAGATCAATGTCAAGGAAATGGGCATTGATATGCTGTCCATGGCGAGCCATAAGGTACGCGGCCCGAAGGGTGTCGGCGCGCTGTATGTCCGCAAGGGCATTGTGATTGAACCGCTGATTCACGGCGGCGGACAGGAAAACGGCAAGCGCAGCGGCACAGAGAACGTTGCGGGTATCGTCGGCATGGGCGAAGCACTGCGCTACGCGAAGGAGAATATGGCGAAGTACAATCCGTATGTCGCTTCTCTGCGTGACCGCCTGATTGAGGGCGTGTGCAAGATCCCGTACACCCAGCTGACCGGCGATCCGGTCAACCGTCTGCCGGGCACGGCAAGCTTTACCATCGAGTGTATCGAGGGCGAGAGCTTGGTTCTGCTGCTGGATATGAACGGTATTGCGGCATCCACCGGCTCGGCCTGCTCGACCGGCTCGCTCGATCCGTCGCATGTTCTGATGGCAATCGGTCTGCCGCACGAAATCGCACACGGTTCGCTGCGCATCACGCTGGGTGAGCAGAACACTGAGGAAGATGTTGATTATATCATTGAAAAGCTGAATTATGTGGTTAACCGCCTGCGCGCGATGTCTCCGGTCTGGGAAGAGAAGATGAATGGACAGGAATCGCTCAAGTTGTTTGACAAGTAAGCATCTATTCTTTATAAATAATACGGACGGTTTGACGCGTATCAAACCCTCTATGGAATCATATCATGAAGGAGTAACAATCATGGATTACAGTGCAAAGGTATTGGATCATTTCGCCAATCCGCGCAATGTCGGCGATATTGAAGATGCCAATGGCGTTGGCGAGGTAGGCAATGCAAAGTGCGGCGATATTATGAAGATGTATCTGAAGGTCGATGACAACGAGGTTATCACGGATGTCAAGTTTAAGACCTTCGGCTGCGGCGCGGCTGTCGCAACCAGCTCGATGGCAACCGAGATGATTAAGGGCAAGACCATTAAGGAAGCGCTGGAGCTGACCAACAAGGCCGTTGCTGAGGCGCTGGACGGACTGCCGCCGGTTAAGATGCATTGCTCGGTTCTGGCAGAAGAGGCCGTACAGGATGCGATCGCGGATTACTACCGCCGTCAGGGCAAGGACCCGGCAGAGTATATGGGTGATAAGGCCCCGAAGCCGCACGCAGAATAAGAAAATAACACGTTTTTGCAAACCGCGCAAAAACCAAATAGGGACGATTGTTTGCCGCATTCCGGAAGGAATGCGGCCTTTCGGCGTTCGTCGCGGTCGCTGCGGTGAATGGCACTACCTCACCGATTAGCCGAAGCAGACTTGTTCGTTCCGCTCCGCGGAGGCCCCATTTCTTGTCATCAGACAAGAAATGGGGGAAAGAAACTGATTTAGGAAACTACGTTTCCTAAAGACCTTCCTTAACGCTCTACACGCGGAAAAACTGGATTAGAAGTTTTTCCGCTATCGTAGGCTATTATCGCTGAGGGAAAGATACCGTAAGATTTACTCTGAGGATAGGCGGGTAAAAGTTCAGCTTTCACCCACTATGCACAAGGTAAATACCCTCTGCAAATCTTAGAGAGAGCGAAGCGAACGGCCAGATTTGCTAGGGGCGGTACGCTAGGCCATCGCGCACACTTTCCCTTATGTAGTAGTTGCAAGATAATAGACCAGCTTTCCCTACAGGCAGCTGGGAAAGGTGTTGGGAGCGCCGCCGCTCCTGACTGGTTTTCTTTTCGTGCATTTTCTTTTGGCAGCAAAAGAAAATGTACTTCTCTCGCCAACAACTACAGTAAAGTCAACAAGCAAATAGAGTAATTTACTACTCCACCCAATGTTATAAATTATCAACTCACCCCACGGGGAAAAGGAACCCATTATGAACCAAATTATCAATCTGATTTGCGAATTAAAAGAATACGATTCCATTCGGGAAAATCTCGATAAGCGCATCAGTCCGATCGAAATCACCGGTCTTTCCCCGATTCACCGCGCGCATCTCGTCGCGGCGCTGTCGCATCAGTTGCAGCGTCCGGCGGTAATAATTTGTGCGGACGACACAGCGTGCGCTCGCTTCGCACGCGATCTGGAACCGCTGCTGGAACAGCATGTTCCGGTGCTTCCCTATCGTGATTTTGTGTTCCACGACGTGGAATCCTCCTCGCGTGAGTACGAGCACAAGCGCATTTCCCTTCTGCATGACATGAAGGAAAAGCACATTCCGGTCATTCTCTCGGTTCCGTCGCTGCTGGCGGCGACCATCCCGCCGGAGGTCATGGAACAGGCGACATTCTGCATCCAATGCGGAGAGGAATATGAGCTGGATGAGCTGGCGCTGCGTCTGGTGCGCGCGGGCTATCGCCGCTGCGCGCAGGTCGAGGGCGAGGGTCAGTTTGCCCTGCGTGGCGGTCTGCTGGACATCTTCGCCCCCGGCGAGGGCAATCCGGTGCGTATTGAGTTCTTTGGCGACGAAGTGGACACGATGTCGTACTTCGACATTGGCTCCCAGCGACGCGGACGCGCGCTGCAAGCGCTGACCTGCCTGCCAAACCGCGAGGTGCTCATCGACATGGCGCCCGGCGGCGTGGACGGACTGGTGGAGCAGCTGGAGAAAATCCGGTCCTCCCGCGCGAAAAAGCATCCGGATCTGAATCAGACGCTTCGCCGTGACATCGAACGGCTGGAGCAGGACAGCGGCTTTGCCTCGATTGACCGGTATCTGCCGCTCATTTACCCCGGCGGAGAGACCGCCGCCGACTATATTCCGGAGGACGCGCTGATTTTCTGGGAGGATATGCGCTCGATTCGCGAGGCGTCCCGTGTGTATCAGACGCGCCTGCGCGAGGACATCATGGCACTGGTAGAGCGCGGCGAGCTGTACGGCAAAATCGGCTCGTTTGCTGGTGATTGGACGCAGATTTTGGATAAATTAAACCGCGGCGCGATGGTATATCTGGAATCCTTCCTCGCCTCGGTCAGCGAATGTCCGCCGGGCGCGCTCGTGGATATCACCGCCAAGCAGCTGCCCGCCTACGGCGGTAGTGTGGAGACGGCGGCATCGGATATTCAGGCGTATCAGGCCATGAATTACCGCGTAATTGTGCTGTGCAGCTCGGACACGCGCTGCCGCACGATGCACGATATGCTGGACGAGCAGGGAGTGAACGCCCTTGTCACCGAGACCATCCCGACGGAGGGCGCGGTGCACATTATGGAGGGCAGTCTGTCCACCGGCTTTGAGTTTCCGACGATTAAGCTCGCCGTCGTCACCGAGGGTCAGGTTCTGACCTCCACACGCAAAAAGAGCAAGCGGCGCAAATCCAACCGCGATCACGTCAAGAGCTATACCGATCTGACGCCGGGCGATCTTGTCGTGCACGAACACCACGGCATCGGCCGCTTTGTCGGCATGGAGCGCGTCAAGGTGGACGGACACGACGCGGATTTCGTCAAAATTGCGTTTGCCGGTACGGATTTTCTCTATGTTCCGGCGACGAGCTTGGATCTGATCTCGAAATATATCGGCAGCGGCGGCGAAGAAAGCCATGTGCGCCTGAACAAGCTGGGCGGCACGGACTGGCAGAAGGCACGCCACAAGGCAAAGGCGGCGGCAAAGGAGCTGGCGGGCAAGCTGATTCAGCTCTACGCCCAGCGTGAGCGCGAGGTCGGCTTTGCCTTTCCGGAGGACGATTCGTTCCAGCGTGATTTTGAGGCGGCATTTGAGTACGAGGAGACTGAGGATCAGCTGCGGTGTGCGGAGGAAATCAAGACGGATATGGAGTCCACCCGCCCGATGGATCGTCTGCTGTGCGGCGATGTCGGGTTTGGCAAGACTGAGGTGGCGATGCGCGCCGCGATGAAGTGCGTGCTCGGCGGCAAGCAGGCGGCGATTCTCGTCCCGACCACGGTTCTCGCCCGCCAGCATTATCTGACGGCGGTACAGCGTTTCGCCGGTTGGCCGGTAAAAATTGAGATGCTCAGCCGATTTAAGAGCGCGAAGGAGCAAAAGATTATCATGGAGCGCGTCCGGCGTGGCGACGTCGATCTGCTGATCGGCACGCACAAGCTGTTCAACAAGGGCTTGGAATTCCACGACCTCGGTCTGTTGATTGTGGATGAGGAACAGCGCTTTGGCGTCACGCATAAGGAAAAACTCAAGGAGATCTCAAGGCAGGTGGACGTGCTGACGCTGTCGGCGACGCCGATTCCGCGCACGCTGAATATGGCGTTGTCCGGCATCCGCGATATGTCCGTGCTGGAAGAGCCGCCGCATGACCGTCATCCGGTACAGACCTACGTTATGGAATACGACAACGGCGTGATTGTGGACGCCCTGCGGCGGGAGATGTACCGCGGCGGACAGAGCTACTACCTGCACAACCGCGTGGAAAACATCGAACGCACAGCGGCGGATCTGCAAAAGCAGCTGCCGGATGCGGAAATTGCCGTGGCACACGGCAAGATGAGCCAGCGCGAGCTGGCGAACGTCATGACGCGCATGAGCGACGGCGAGATTGATATTCTCGTCTGTACGACGATCATTGAGACCGGCATTGACATTCCGAACGTCAACACGTTGATTATTGAGGACGCCGACCACATGGGCCTGTCCCAGCTGCATCAGCTGCGCGGTCGTGTCGGACGCTCGGCGCGGCGTGCGTTTGCGTACTTTACGTTCCGCCGCGGCAAGACGCTGAGCGAAATGTCTCAAAAGAGACTAAATGCCGTGCGCGAATTTGCAGAGTTTGGCTCCGGCTTTAAGATCGCCATGCGCGACTTGGAGATTCGCGGTGCGGGCAATGTGCTCGGCCCGGAGCAGTCCGGTCATTTGATGACGGTCGGCTATGATCTGTATCTGAAGCTGTTGGAAGAGGCTGTGCTGGAAGAAAAGGGCGAGACACCCAAGCCGCGCGTCGAGTGCGCGGCATCCCTGCTGGTTTCCGCGAACATTCCGCAGAGCTATATTTCGGACGACGGACAGCGCGTGGATCTGTACCGCCGTATCGCGATGATTCATACGGAAGAGGACCGCACGGACATGCTGGACGAGATGATCGACCGCTGGGGCGATCCCCCGGCGTCGGCTGCGGCGCTGTGCGACATTGCGCTGCTGCGCTCGGAGGCATCCGAACAGGGTATCACGGAGATCAAGCAGACCGAGACGCATTTGAACCTGTATTGGGAGAAGGCAGACTTCCGCCGTCTGGCGCTGCTGTGCGCCGATCCCAAGCGAAAGGGCCGCCTGATGCTCAACGCGGGCAGCAGTCCGTATGTTTCCCTTCGCCTGCGCAAAGGGGAAAAGGCGCTGGATATGGCACGCGGTCTGGTGGAAGATTATGCGGCAATTCCGGAGAATTCACAATAATTACACAAAGTTTCACAGCTTTGCCATTGAGCGGACTGGAATTCGGTGGTATAATAACAATCGGTTTCTTATGATACCGCAATACCGAATGAAATTCAGAACGGAGAGATAGAATGAAAAAACGTATCATTGCGATGCTGATGGCGGGGGTTATGTGCCTGACAGCGCTCGTCGGCTGTGGCGGCAACACGCAGGGCGGCGAAAACAATACGCAGACCGTTATGACGGTAGACGGTGAGGACGTTCCGGCAAACGAGCTGGCGGCGTACATCGTTTACAATATCTATTATTACGAGCAGATGTATTCCCAGTACGGAATGCAGGTAGATGCTTCGATGTTTGCCGATGAGGACAGCTTTAACGGGCTGAAGGAGTCGGCAACCGAGCAGATCAAGTCGCTGCGTGCTCTGCAGAAAATGGCAGACGACAAGGGTGTTTCGCTGACCTCGGAGCAGAAGAAGGAGCTGAAGGAGACCAAGAAGTCCAACATGGAATACACCGGTGCATACAGCGATACCTTTAAGCGCTGGGTGGCATATACCGTCAAGGGCAAGGAAGATCCGTGGACGACCTACCTCAACAAGATGGGCTACACCGAGGAGCTGTTTGACAAGGACTGCGAGATCCTCAAGCTGGAGGACGGCATCATCGACCAGTACTATGATGAGGGTAAGATCACCAAGAAGTTTAAGAAGAACTATCTGCATGCCAAGTCCATTCTGATTTCGGACTGTGACGAGGACGGCAATGCGCTGACCGGCGCCGATAAGAAGAAGGCAAAGCAGAAGGCAGAGAAGGTTCTGGCAAAGCTCCAGAGCGGCGATGATTTCGATACGCTGTGGAAAAAGTACAATGACGACAGCGCACAGAAAAAGACCGGTTACTACTTCACCGAGGGTTCGATGGTTGCGCCGTATGAGAAGGCCGTCAAGAACCTGAAGGAAAACGAAACCACCGACAAGCTGGTTTACTATAAGGGCTACGGCTGGTTCATCATTGAGCGCTTGCCGCTGGAAGAGGACGCACTGACCGATCCGGATTGCTATATGGGCAATTCCAGCAGCAGCAACAGCGACACCACCCTTAAGACCGCAATTGGCCAGGAGATGGTCAACGATGAGCTTCAGGATTACATCGACAAGCTGGACGTCAAGACTACGGACGAGTACGATAAGATTACACTTAAGAACGTCAACACCTATCTCGGCTTCGTCACCGACCCGCTGGTTGCAACAGAGGGCTCCGGTTCGGTAGCGGATGGCTCTGCTGGAGGCTCTGCGGAATAATTCAAATAACACATGGCGCGGGTCTGTTGCACAATTTAAGCTGCAACAGACCCGTTTGCAGTCATATGATAGGGTGATTTTGTCGGAGAGTCTTTGGTGCGAGTTTTTATATTTCTGTGCTCAGAGTGAGTAAATCTTACTGTATATCGCGACGCAACCCAGCGTAGCGGTTGTGGCGCGAAGGAGCAAGACCACGAAGCGGCTGAGCCATGCCGATGCTTCGGCGTGGCGATGTAGCGCAGTGTGTCGCCGCGACGGCTGAGGGGATTAAATCGAACTATCATATCGTGTTTTCTCTCTGTTCTTAGAGAGCGTATATAACCCACGAGATCGTGAAAAAGTTAGCTGAAATACGGCGAAAATCCGGGTGTTATTTGGCGGAACAGTAGAAAATGTAAAAAATGAATCAAAAGCACTTGAAACTGTTTTTTCTCGGTGCTATATTCAAAGATACAAAGAAAGCAGAAGCATTGTTTCCACGGGGGAGTCGGAAACAAAAGGAGGAAAGTTACCATGCATTTTTGGCTTGATACCAGCAGTGTTCTCTTGGTTATCGTCGGTATATTGTACTCGTATCAAATGGGATATATGGTTTTTGTCCTGCTGCACGACGGACACCAAAAGCTGCGCCGCCGCAAGCAGCCGCAGGCAGAGGTGGTTCCCCACCGCTTTGCCGCGCTGATCAGTGCACGAAATGAGGCCGCTGTCATCGGTCAGCTATTAGACACTATTAACGGACAAAATTATCCGGCAGACATGCGTCAGGCGATTGTCATTGCGGATAACTGCACGGACAATACCGCAGAGGTTGCCCGCCAGCACGGCGCAACGGTATTTGAACGCTTTAACTCGCAGCAGGTTGGCAAGGGCTATGCGCTGACCTATGCGTTCCAAAAGATTGCCGAGACCTTCGGCGACGATTATTTTGATGCGTATATCATTATTGATGCGGATAACCTGCTGGATGAGCAGTATTTTGCAGAGATGAATAAGACATTCTGTCAGGGCTATCGGGTCATGACCAGCTATCGAAACTCCAAGAACTTTGGCGACAACTGGATTTCTGCCGGCTACGGCGTGGCATTCCTGCGCGAAGCCAAGTTCCTCAATAACGCCCGTATGCTGCTGCACACCAGCTGTGCGGTATCCGGCACCGGCTTCCTGGTTTCCAGTGAGGTCATCCGTGAGCGCAGCGGCTGGAACTATCATCTGTTGACCGAGGATATTGAATTTACGGTAGACAGCGTTATCCGCGGCGAGTGCATTGGCTACTGCGGCACCGCGATGCTGTATGATGAGCAGCCGACGACGTTCCGCCAGTCGTGGAACCAGCGCATGCGTTGGAGCCGCGGCTTCTATCAGATCGTCCTCAAGTATGGACGCACGCTCACCCGCGGCGTTTCCCGACCGAACAAGGCACAGAGCCGCTTTACCTGCTTTGATCTGACGATGACAGTAATTCCGTCCATTATGGTGACGATCGCCGTTCTGGCGGCGGATCTGATTCTGCTGGGCTATTCCGTCTTTGGTCCGGTCTTTATGCCGAATCTGATGAATCGTATGATTTACGAGCTGACCAGCTGGTTTGGTATGTATTATCTGGCGCTGTTTATTATGGGCGCGATGACGATGCTGACTGAGTGGAAAAAAATTAAATGCCCGCTGGCGAAGCGCGTGCTGTATACGTTTACTTACCCGCTGTTTATGATGACGTATATTCCGATCTCGATTGCCGCTCTGTTTGGCAAGGTTGAGTGGAAGCCGATTGCACACAGCGCATCCAAGACGCTGGATGAGGTGCGGTAAATCATTAACGATGTGAAAATCCCGCTGCGATGGCAGCGGGATTTTTTTGGCGCTTATACGTTGTTTGTTCACTCT
Source organism: uncultured Butyricicoccus sp. (assembly GCA_934532985.1). Classification (GTDB taxonomy): domain Bacteria; phylum Bacillota; class Clostridia; order Oscillospirales; family Butyricicoccaceae; genus Butyricicoccus_A. Next base: position 55,961 of record CAKTAV010000013.1, read on the forward strand.
GCTATAGTTGTTGGTGAGAGTAATCTATTTTCTTTTGCTGCCAAAAGAAATATGCACATTTTTATGAAGCCGAAGCAGACTTGTACGTCCCGCTCCGCGGAGGCCCCATTTCTTGTCATCAGACAAGAAGTGGGGGAAAGAAACTGATTTAGGCAACGACGTTTCCTAAAGACCTTCCTTAACGCTCTACACGCGGAAAAACTGGATTCGAAGTTTTTCCGCTATCGTTAGCTTTATATACTGAGTGAAAAAACGAAAATGCTAACCGTTTATTCTTAGAGTAAATCTTACAGTATTCAAATTCCAAACCAGCGAAGCGTTTGGAATTTGAGGAGCAAGACCACGGAGCGGCTGAGCCATGCCGACGCTTCGGCGTGGCGATGTAGCAGAGTGTGTCGCAGCGACCGCGACAGCGACGTATTGCTTTTCACCCTCTCATACCGTATAATAACACAAAGGATGTGAGAGACAATGGACAGCAAATTACTCCAGCTGCTGCGGCAGAGCATGGATCGCGGAACGCTGAATCCGGATGAGATACCAGAGCTGGAATTATATATTGATCAGATTATCACGCTGATGGAAAAGCACGTGGGCGCGCAGGAGGACGGACAGCCGCCGCTGACGCGCACGATGATTCATAACTACAGCAAAGCCGGACTGATCAGCCCTGTGAAGGGTAAAAAGTACAGCAAGCAGCATATTATGGAGATGGTAGCGATTTATTCGCTGAAAAACACGTTATCTATCGCTCAAATCAAGCGAGTGCTGTGTGCGCTGGATAATCCGGAGCATTTGGAGCATGGCTATACCAATTACTTGGAACGCCGTGAAAACCTGCGCAAAAATATGAAGGACAGCGCCGCTCAGCTGCTGGAGGAGGTGTCCTCTGCGGATCGTGACGAGCTGTTCACCGATCTGCTGCTGTTGGCGGATATGTCGCAGATGCTGGCAGATTACGCCTGCCTGCTGGCAGAGGAATGCTATCCGGAGCCGCCGGCGAAGGGAAAGAAAAAGTAAATATTGTTTGGATTTGAATTCAAACAGTAAGAAAGCCTCCTGTATCCGGTGAATACAGGAGGCTTTCGGCATGTTTTCTTTTATTTTCCTTCTGCCTGACAGACCGGCTTATCGCTGTCGGCGAGCGCCTTGGTCGGTATAGCGGCAAAGTTTATATAGCCCAGCACTTCCTTCATGATCTCTGCGCTGTGCTTACTGGTGTCCATACGGACAACGACGCGCTTTTTGGTGTCCATGGCGGATTCGAGCTTTTCTGTGTCCGTCTTAACATCGTTCGCGGCTACGGTATAGGTGGAATCCCAGACGCGGTAACCAGCGTCGGTGAGCGCGGTGTACACATCCGAAGACAATGCATCGCTGCCGCCTTCAATCGTAACCAGACGAGTCGGAACGCCGCAGACGGTGGACAGGCGGGTATTTGCCCGCTTGAGGGCGCGAAGCGCCTTATGGGTGTCCGAAACCTGCTCCTTGGTCAGTGTGATGCCAATGGCATTGCCCTGACCGACGATACGGCGGACGCGGTCATCCTTGCGATAGATATCCTTGCTCGGAACAAAGAAGGTACCATAGGTGTTATAGGTATCCATATTTTCCAGAATGGTATCGGTATATTTGCCCAGCGAGCAGGAGAAGGTCAGTGCGACGCTGCTCGGGATATTATCCGGCTTGGTGTATGTCGTCGTGGTCAAGCCACTGGTCAGCGATGTGGAACCGGGACCGATATTGGTACTCGGCGAGGTGGGATTGTTATTTGTTCCTGGATTATTGCTATTGCCGCCGTTGTTGTCCGGCTTCTTCGGGTCATCCTTTTTGGCCTTTGCCTTGGTGACTGTGACGGTACAGGTTGCCTGATAGCCGTTCTCGGTTTTTGCAGTAATGGTTGCTGCACCCTTCTTGAGACCGGCTACGGTGACGGTCGTACCGTTGGCCTGATCGCCGCCGAAATCCGAGATCTGTGCGACAGACGGGCTGGAGCTGGTGACAGATGTTACCGTGTCGTCCACATTGCAGGACAGCGTGAGCGAGACGCTGTTGCCGGCCTTGACCGAAGCGGAAGACGAGACGAAAGTGAACCGCTCCGTCGGCGTTGGATCTGGGTCCGGATCGGGAGTCGGCTCCGGGGCGGGATCGGGTGTGTCAGTATTGTCGTTGGAATCATCCTTGGTGTTGCTATCGGACGGTGCCGTGTCCGCTGTCGTGCTCTCGGTTTCCCCGGTTGTCTGTGTGCTCTGCGTTTCCTCCGACTGTGCCGCGGCGTCTGACGAGTCCGTTGGCAGATTATCCGCCGACGCCAGCGCGCCGTACAGCAGAAGGGATACAAGCAGCAGACTGCTGATTCGTTTGTACCATTTTGTCATGAAGCTGCCTCTTTTCTTACTTTGCGATTTCATTCCCTGATTGCCGTATTCCTTGTCCCCGATACGGCAGTCTGATACAATTACATTATAGCATGGAGAATGGGGCAGTGTCATCCGCGTTTTTTGAAATTTCTGTGTATTTTCACTGCGAAAACGCACACATGTTACCTGGTGTGTGGAATAAGTCACAGAGTAATTGCGCACGGAATCGAAGAAATGGTATACTGAACACAGATTGGAGAAAAGGGGCGGTTGGATGTTTGATACCAAGCTGGAAATAGCACAGTTCCGAAAGGGACAAAGCGGAATGGCATATGCGGCGTTTGGCGCGCATGCTTCGGAGGAAAACGGAGAGAAGGGAATTCGGTTTACCCTGTATGCCCCTAACGCGGCGTATGTCGATGTGATTGGTTCGTTCAATGACTGGAAGGGTCAGGCGATGCAGCGGAACGAGGACGGCGTGTGGTCGCTGTTTTGCCCGAATGTACCGTTTGGCGTATTATATAAATATCGGATCACGACGCAGGACGGCAGGGTGCAGGATCGTGCGGATCCGTTTGCGTTTTTTTCCGAGCTGCGCCCCAACACGGCATCGGTTGTCTGGGATATGGATCACTATACCTGGAACGACAGCGCGTGGATGGCGTCACGCACCAAGAATTTCACCCGCCCGGTGAATATCTACGAGGTACACGCCGGATCGTGGCGGCGGATACATGAGGGCAGGGAAACGGCGCCGACGCAGGAAGAGCGCGAGTTTGGAAGAATGCCCACCTATGACGAGCTGGCGGAGACGCTGATTCCCTATGTCAAGGAGCAGGGCTACACGCACATCGAGCTGATGCCGCTGACCGAGCACCCGTTTGACGGCTCATGGGGCTATCAGGCGACGGGATATTTTTCGGCAACCAGCCGCTATGGCACACCAGATCAGCTGCGGCATTTTATCGACTGTTGCCATCAGGCGGGAATCGGCGTGATTCTGGATGTCGTGCCGCTGCACTTTGTGACGGATCTCTTTGGTCTGCACCAGTTGGACGGCGGATTTGTCTATGAAAGTCCGTATGAGCATCAGCGCTATACGGAGTGGGGAACGGTACTGTTTGATTATACCAAGCCGCATGTCGTATCGTTTATGCGCTCTTCGCTGGATTTCTGGCTGCGGGAGTACCATATTGACGGTCTGCGCTATGATGCGGTGTCACAGCTGATCTATAACCATGGACAGCCGGGTGACCGCGCGTCCGGCTTTGCCAACGAAAATGATGCGGGACTGTGGTTCCTCAAGACGGTGAATTTCTATTTGCAGGGAGAATTTCCGACGGTTATGCTGATGGCAGAGGATTCTTCCAACTATCTCAAGGTGACGGCACCGCCGCAGTATGGCGGACTGGGCTTTGATTACAAGTGGGATCTGGGCTGGATGAACGACACGCTGGAGTATATGAAGATGCATCCGGAGGATCGCCGGCGGGCGCGTCATGCCATTCAGTTTTCTATGGCGTATTTTTATAATGATGTCTTTGTGCTGCCGCTGTCGCACGACGAGGTGGTTCACGGCAAGGCGACGATTATTGACAAGATGTGGGGCAGCTATGAGCAGAAATTTGCGCAGGCGCGGCTGCTCTATTTATATATGTATGCGCACCCGGGTAAGAAGCTGAATTTCATGGGCAACGAGCTGGCGGAGTTCCGCGAGTGGGACGAGAAAAAGGAGCTGGGATGGAATCTGCTCGATTATCCGATGCACGAGGCGTTTCACCGGTTCACCAAGGCGCTGAATGAGTTGGCGCTGCACGAAAAAGCGCTGTACGACACGGAATACGATTCGCGCGCATTCCGCTGGCTGGACACACCGGGAGCGGAGGAGACGGTCTTTGCCACGGCGCGCCGTTCGGCGAGCGGCGAGACGGTTGCCTGCGTGATGAACTTTGGTCTGCGTCCGGCGCATCTGCATATTCCGGCGCTGTCCGGGATGTGGCGTGAGCTGCTGAACACGGACGACACGCAGTGGGTGGGTTCCGGTATAATGAATGACACGGTGGCACACGGACAGATCAAGCTGGCTCCATTGTCGGGCTGTCTGCTGAAACAGGTGTGATTGTACATTCTGACGATAGAAAAAGGATGGCATCTTGCGGAAAATCTGATATAATAATAACGTTGTTATGGCGTCGTTCCGAGAGACACAGGGAAAGGAGAATGACACATGCTGGATGGCGGAAAGCTGCTGACAGAACGCGTGGCGGATGAGATTGTCCGCACGATTATTGGAAAACAACTCAAGGCAGGAGATAAGCTGCCGAATGAATTTGAACTGGCGGCACAGCTGGGCGTGGGACGCAGCACGATCCGTGAGGCGATCAAGACGCTGGTCAGCCGCAATCTGGTAGAAATTCGTCGTGGATCCGGTACCTTTGTCTCGTACCGCAACGGCGTGAGTGAGGATCCGCTGGGCTTGGAATTTCTGGCAGATCAGACGCGTGTGTCCGCAGATCTGCTGGAGCTACGGTTTATGTTGGAGCCGCGGCTGGCGATGCTGGCGGCGGGTAACGCGACCGAGCAGCAGATTGCCGAGCTGCTTGACCTGCGCGACGAGTGGGAAAACCAGGTGCGTGCCGGAGAGGACTTTACGGAGTGCAATACCCGTCTGCACGCGGCGATTGCGCGGGCATCCGGCAATGTAGTGATTCCCAATCTGGCAGTTATTTTATGTGGTCCGGCGTCCCGCATGCGGGGAACACCATCGGAGATGATGAAGCAGGAGCTGATTCGCAGCACGCAGGAGATTGTGTCGGCAATTGCCGCCCGCGACGGACTGGCGGCGCACGACGCGATGGTGCTGCATCTGGCGGCGTGCCGGAGAATTCAGGCGGAGCTGGCGCTCCAATAAGGAAGAAGAGACGATGGAAAACGAGCAAGATACGCTGACGATACGAGAAATGACAGCGGGGGATCACGATTGGGTTCTGCCGCGCGTGACACAGTTTTACACGACGGGCGCGGTGGAGCATCCGGTGGACACCGCCGTGCTGGAGCGCACATTTTCGGCGGCGGTATCCGACAACCCGCGGCTGGCGGGATATATCCTGTGCGCAGGAGAAACACTGGTTGGGTATTCCTATCTGACTTTTCTGTACTCCACGGAGGCCGGGGAGTGCGTAATGATTGAGGAGTTGTATTTGGATGCAGAGCAGCGGGGAAAGGGCTATGGTACACAGTTCTTTTCCTGGCTGAGAAAAGCATATCCGACGGCAGATCGCTTCCGGCTGGAAGTGACGGAGAGCAATTCGGCGGCAAAGCTATATCGCCGAGTTGGCTTTGAGCTGTTGGAGTATAACCAAATGATTCTGGAACCGGAAAGAAGGTGACATAATGGATCTGGAAGAAATTGAGCAGCAGGCAGCGCGTGCCGTCGAGCAGGTGCTGGAGCAGGCCAAGCTGAAGGTAGGCGACCTCTTTGTGGTCGGCTGTTCCAGCAGTGAGGTCAGCGGACAGCGAATTGGCTCGGCGTCGTCGATGGAGGTCGCCGGTGCGGTGTACCGTGGTGTGAGCCGCGTGCTGCAGGCGCATGGTATCTACCTGGCAGCCCAGTGCTGCGAGCATCTCAACCGTGCGCTGATTCTGGAGCAGGAGGCAGCCGAGGAGTACGGCTATGAGCCGGTAAACGTATTGCCGCAGCCCAAGGCGGGCGGTTCGTTTGCCACAACCTGCTGGCAGAATATGAGTGAGCCGGTGGCGGTGGAGCACATTCGTGCCCATGCCGGACTGGATATAGGCAGTACGCTGATCGGAATGCATCTGCGGGATGTTGCGGTGCCGGTGCGCATCGAACAGAAGCAGGTAGGAGAAGCGATGCTGACGGCAGCCCGCACGCGCCGGAAGTTCATAGGCGGTGAGCGCGCCCACTATCAGGAGGCGCTGCGCTGATCTGCTGCGAAGTAAAAAGAAAGGATTTATGAAGTATGGAAAAACTGTTTCGTCTGAGTGAACATCACACCGATGTGCGCACAGAGCTGATGGCGGGTCTGACGACCTTCATGGCGATGGCGTACATTCTGGCGGTTAACCCGTCGATTCTGTCTGCGACCGGTATGGACTCCGCGGGCATCTTTGTTGCGACCGCGGTTGCGGCCTGCGTCGGTTCGCTGATGATGGCGTTCTTTGCGAATCTGCCGTTCGGTCTGGCACCGGGCATGGGTCTGAACGCATTCTTTGCCTACACGGTTGTCCTCCAGATGGGCTACAGCTGGGAGACCGCGCTGATGGCGGTATTTATTGAAGGCATTCTCTTCATCATTATGTCCCTCACCAATGTTCGTGAGGCGATTTTTAATGCCATCCCGCTGACGCTGAAGCGCGCAATCAGCGTAGGCATCGGCCTGTTTATCGCGCTGATTGGTTTGCTGAATGCAAAGATCGTTGTTCAGTCCGAGAGCACTACCGTTGCGATGCAGAGCTTTTCCGCAGATACCTTCCACACGGAGGGCATCACGGCGCTGCTGGCGATTATCGGTGTTCTAATCACCGCGTTCATGGTTATCAAGGACATCAAGGGCGGTATCCTTTGGGGTATTCTTATCACATGGGTACTGGGCATTATCTGCCAGTTTACCGGTTTGTATGTGGTTGACCCGGCCAATGGCTGGTATAGCCTGCTGCCGGACTTCTCGCAGGGATTCCAGATTGGTGCGATCACTAAGGTAGCCGGTCATCTGAGCCTGAAGGGCGTACATCCGCTGGAGTTTGCGGGTGTTGTTTTCGCGTTCCTGTTTGTCGACCTGTTTGACACGCTGGGCACGCTGATTGGCGTTGCCTCCAAGGCAGACATGCTGGATGAAGAGGGCAAGCTGCCGAACATCAAGGGCGCACTGCTGGCGGACGCTGTTGCTACCACCGCAGGCGCACTGCTGGGTACTTCTACCACCACGACGTATGCCGAGAGTGCAACCGGTGTATCCACCGGCGGCCGCACGGGTCTGACCGCGCTGACGATCGGTGTGCTGTTTGCGCTGTCCCTGTTCCTGTCCCCGATCTTCCTGGCGATTCCGTCGTTTGCAACCGCACCGGCGCTGATTATGGTCGGCTTCTATATGATGGGTGCGATCCTGAAGATTTCCTTTGACGATATGGCAGAGGCAATTCCGGCGTACATCTGTATCATTGCAATGCCGTTCTTCTACAGCATCTCGGATGGTATTTTCATGGGCGTTATTTCCTATGTTGCACTGAACCTGACGGTTGGCAAGAAGAAGGGCAAGAAGGTCAGCGCGCTGATGATTGTGCTGGCGATTATATTCGTACTGAAATATATCTTTGTTTCATAAACGACCTGTATATGTTTGCATACAAGACAGCAGCTCGCCGAGGCGAGCTGCTGTTTTTTCTTATATATGGTATAGAAAAAAGACGAAGAAACGAGAGAAAACGCGGGACAGAAAGGAACAAATACAGCGAAAAACGGTAACATTCAAACAAAACCAGCCAAATTACACAAAAGAGGTAAAAATATCGAAAAGGTGTTGACATTGCCATTGTGGAGTGGTATTATAGATGCACTCGATGAGAGCACCGCATGAAATTGCAGCGTGTGAATAACACATCGGAAAAAGATGAAAAAAGTTGTTGACAAAAGTGATTGAATGTGATATTCTAAATGAGTTGCTGATGAGAGATCATCGGTACGGATTCGAAAAGTTTGAAAAAAGACGAA
>CAKTAV010000014.1 GCA_934532985.1 uncultured Butyricicoccus sp.
GAGCGGATGACGAGGCTCGAACTCGCTACCTCCACCTTGGCAAGGTGGCGCTCTACCAGATGAGCTACATCCGCATTTTTGTTTGTCATCTCCTGACGACGATATTTATTATATCCGATCCCCTTTGAAATGTCAACTGCTTTTTTCAATTTTTTTGCGATTTATGGACTGCCCGAACTTTCGGGCAGTCCATAACCAATTCTATTCTTAATAGCCTAGCTCTTCACCAATAAGCACGATCTCATAACGATCCTTCGCCAGGGTCGGACCGTTGAGGATTACCGTCGCACGGCAGATCTTCGCCGGGGACGAACAATGGAAACACTTCTCTCCGTTTGCCGCCGCACATGGCGTCTTACATCCAATGCGGACGGCATTTTTCGGCGCCGCAATATTCTGCGCGCGCTCCAGCGCATCCGCCAGCGTCGGCACAATCTTGTTCACGCCGCAGACCAGATAGATCTCCTTTGAGCCAAACAGCGTACCGGCAACGCGGTTACCCACGCCGTCAATATTGACGATCTCACCGGTCTCTGCCACAGCGTTTGCTGAGGCAATGTATGCGTCAGCGTTCTGACAGAAGCTGTCGCCCTTCCAGTGCCAATGTACATCGGATTCCTTACCGATCACATCATATGCATTCATCTGATCCAGCGTAACCGAGCCGCCGAACGCAACACTCTTGCCCTTCAGCTCACCTGCCAGATAACAAACTGCCTCCTCCTTCGTCGCAAAATACGACGTGGTATAGCCGCGGCGTTCCAGCTCCTCGCGTACCTGTTGAATCACCATACGAATCACGTTCCTTTCGGTTGTACAAATCATTCCATATTTTTTATTATACCGAAATCCCCACGTATTGACAACAAAAAGAACCACGTTCTGTCCGAAAAATACTGACAGAACGTGGTTTCTCTTTTGTCTTACAGCAGTTCCAACAGCTGCTTTGGCTCGTCAATCAGTGCCTTTGCACCGTTTTCCTCCAGCACTTCGCGGCTGCGGAAGCCCCATGTCACACCGACGCTGTACAGTCCGGCATTGTGCGCCGTCTGCATATCCACACCGGAATCACCGACATACAAAACCTCCTCCGGCTTTGCCTTCAGCCGCTGCATAACCTCTAGGCAGGACATCGGATCGGGTTTGCGCGGAATGCCCTTGCGCTCGCCGAATACCAACGCAAACCGCTTGGGGAAAAAGTGCTCAATCAGTTGCTTGCTCGCCTCATCCACCTTGTTGGAGAGCACTGCCATATGCACACCGCGCCGCGCCAGCTCGTCAATCATTTCCGGAATGCCGTCATATGGCTGCGTCGCGTCGCACAAATGCTGATAATAATACTCCCGAAAGTCCGCCAGCGCCGCATCAATCTCTTGGTCGGAAGCGCCCTGCGGCAGACTGCGCTGCATTAAATTGCGAATGCCGTTGCCGACAAACGTCCGCACCTCTTCCAGCGTGCGCGGCGGAAGCCCTCGTTTTTCCAACGCCGCATTGACGGCGGAGCGCAAATCCTCTAAGGTATTGAGCAGCGTACCGTCCAAATCAAAAATAATCGCTTTTTTCACGTTATTCTCCCTTCTTTCTGCCGCCGACAATTGCCTTTGGGTTCAAACGTTTGGAGCCAAAGGCCGCACGGCGCAGGAATCCCGCCACATCCGGGTTAATCGCCTCCCGGCGCACGCGCCAGCTCCAGTTGCCGCCCAGCGTTGCCGGACGATTCATACGGGCGTCCGCACCCAGCGACAGCACATCCTGCATCGTTGTCATCGCGATAACTGCGGGAGACAGGAACACCGTGCGAATTGCGCTCCAACCGAGCGGTTCCCGATCCGAGGTGCGCAGGTATTCATAGGTAAAGCGGCGATCCTCCTCCGAGCAGCGATCCATCACCTGCTCACAAATCGTCTCGGAATCGTGTGTCGAGGTATAGCCTACGCTATTTTTCGTCCAGTTATGCGGCAGATGGTCGTTGTCCTCGTCGGCACGCAGGCCAAAAATCATGACATGCATACCCGGATACCCGCTTTCCTCCAAGAAGTCGCGCACATCATCGTCAATGTCACCCAGATCTTCCGCGATAAACGGAACCTCACCGAGCTTCTCGCGAATCGCGTCAAACAGCTTCATGCGCGGACCCGGCAGCCACTTGCCATTGATCGCGGTCTCCTCGTCCGCTGCGACCTCCCAATATGCCTGAAAACCACGGAAATGATCCAGCCGTGTAACGTCAAACAGCGCCAGATTGCGCTGTACGCGCCAAATCCACCAGCGGTAATGGTCTTTTTCAATGTAGTCCCAATCGTATACCGGATTGCCCCACAGCTGGCCCGTCGGGCTGTAATAATCCGGTGGAACACCCGCTACCGACGACGGCTTCAAATTCTCATCTACACAGAACATCTGCGGGTGTGCCCAGACGTCACAGCTATCCGCCGAGACATAGATCGGAATATCGCCGATGATCTGAATCCCCTGCTCATTGGCATACGTCCGCAGACGGTTCCACTGGTCAAAGAACAGATATTGCAGGAAAATGTAAAAGTCAATGGACTCCTTGAGGGCAAACGCATACTTGCGCATGGCCTCCGGTTCTCTGGCCTTGATCGCCGGATCGTCCCAGTCCCACAACGCTTTCTGATTAAAATGCAGCTTCAGCGACAGAAACATCGCGTAGTCCACAACCCAGTCGGCATTTTCCATTCGAAACGCCTCGACCTTGCCCTTCAGGCAGTCATCCGCGCGGGCAAACGCGCGCTTGAGAATGCCAAACCGCGTATCTGCCAAACGGGCAAAATCCACTGCATCCGGTGTGGTCTCACAATTGGCCTCGCGCAGATCCTCCTGCGTCAGCAGTCCCATTTCATGCAGCTCATCCAGATCAATAAAATACGGATTTCCCGCCGCGGCGGAAAAGCACTGATACGGACTGTCACCAAAGCCCGTCTGGCCCAGCGGAAGAACCTGCCAATACGTCTGTCCGCCGTCGCGCAGAAAATCAACAAAGCGGTATGCTTCCTTACCCATCGTTCCAATGCCATACGGCGACGGAAGGGACGAGATATGCAGCACAACGCCGCTTGATCGTTTCAACATAACAACACCCATTTCTGTTTGGATTGCCTTTCGGCGATTTATCGCTTCCTTTTCAGATAGCAATTGAATTTTTCTCAACAATACGATATAATAAGGTCACTTTGGAATCAAAAAACGTATGATTCCCGGAAAAAGGAGAACTTTCCCATGCGTATGCGTAAAAAGAAAAATCTAAGTACGCGTCTGGAGAACTGCTCTTCCGTCATCGTGACAGAGCCGCAGGCTCTGCGCGGCAAGTGGCGCGAACGGTTCGGCAACGATCATCCGCTGTATCTGGAGATCGGCTGCGGCAAAGGACGCTTTATTTTGGAATCCGCCCACCGCAATCCGGACATCAACTACCTCGCCATCGAACGCGAGGAAGGCGCGCTGATTATCGCCGCAGAAAAAGCGATGGAAAATCCGCTTCCCAATCTCTTATTTTTGGATTTTGACGCCTCTCAGCTGACCGATATCTTCGCCGACGGAGAGATCGACCGCATCTATCTGAATTTTTCCGATCCATGGCCGCCCAACCGCCAGCGCAAGCGCCGTCTGACGCACAGCAACTTTCTCGCGCTGTACGACTGCATCCTTGCCAAATACGGCCAGCTACATTTTAAAACCGATAACCAGCATTTATTTGAGTTTTCCTTGGAGGAAATCTGCGGTTTCGGCTGGCTGATTCAGAATATCTGTCTCGATCTGCATAACAGCGGTCTGGACAACATCATGACGGAATACGAAGAACGCTTCTCCCAGCAGGGCTTCCGCATCTACCGTCTGGAGGCCTGCCGCCGCGGTGAAGACACCCTCACGCGGGCACACACACCGCCCCGCACGCCGGAACAACTGGCACAGACGCCGCGTGGCTCGGCTGCCCGCGCTGCCACTCCCATGCCATAATATTATAGCATTCCCTTTTGCGGGAATCAACGGCAGATTCGGTTTTTTTGTGCGATACTACTATTTTTACACACTTTGTAACACGTTTTTCTGGTAATTATGATAGTGATTCCCAGAATCAACATATCACTGCAACGAAGGCCGCAGCTCAAGCTTTTCTTGAGCTGCGGCCTTCGTTTTATCTCTTTCCGAAAACAGCGCCGGAATCCTCCGGTACTGTGGCTTGTATTCTTTCTTCTGACTTTTATTGGTTTCGTACCGGCACCTTTACGGTATTCTCCACAAACACCGCCCGAAAGTCCGGATAGACACCATCAAACTTCAGCGACAGATCCGGATAAAACGTGCAATCCGGGTCAATTACAATCACTGTGCCAATCCCGGCATAATTGGCCGCATGCACACCGGCATTGCTGTCCTCGAATACCAGGCAGTCCTTCGGCGCCGTATGCAGCTGTTCCGCTGCCACGAGAAACAGATCCGGTGCCGGCTTGCCGTGCTTAACAGCTTCTCGGCTGATGATATGGTCCCGGTCAAACCAGCGGTCCAATCGCAAACTCTGATAATAAAAGTTGGCACTGTATCTGCTGGCGGATGTCGCAATGGCAAACGGAACTCCCAGCTTTTTGAGGGTGTCCAGATAGCGTTCCAATCCGGGCGCAAGACAAAACTGTTCCGGATACTTCTGGCACAATTCCCGGTAAATGCGCTGTTTTTCGCTTCTGTAGTAATGAATGCGCTGTTCCGACAGACCGCCGCCCCAGAGCGCAGCAACCATCTCCCTCCCGCTTCGCCCGTTCCACTTGTCGCGAAACGTCGTTTCATCTACCGGTGGTCTCCCGCTCTCCTCCAGCACTTGATTCCATGCTTTCAGTTGAAGCGACGTATCAAATAGCATCGCGCCGTTAAAGTCAAATATCACTGCGTTTCTCTGCATATCTCATCTCTCCCTTACCAGAAGTAAGCATACCCCTTATGGAAATTGTAACACATTTCCCCTCTTCCAGCAATGCTTTCATGCATATTCTGACAACGATGTCCATACACATGTAGCAATGCAGTGATACGAAGGAGGACCCTATGAACTTAACAAAAACAACCCTTCCTTGGAGCCGGCCTCTTCTGGACTCCCAACACACCTATGAAGAATCCGCTGATGCCATTGTTCCCGACACTTATCCTGATATGCAGCGTATCTGCGCCGCGTATGGCTGTGCGCAGTTAAAAGATGACGCTCCACAGTCCGGGCGCCTACTGGTATCCGGTTCGATCTCTGTGACCGTGCTCTACGTCTCCGATGACGGCGGACTGCACCGTATGACCGTTCCCGTCAGCTTTGCCCACATTGAGGAATGCCCCGGCATCACAGAATCTTCCCAAATTTTTGTCAGCTGTCAAGTGGTCAGCACCAGCGCACAAATTATGAATTCCCGCAAGCTCTCGGTCAGCGCCATTCTGTCCGTCCACTGTGCTGTCTTTTCACAAGAGGAGCTATCGCTCACCAGCGGTATCTCCTCACCGGACGCCGATCTGGAGTTGCTCTCATCTACCTACACGCTCACAATTCCCTGCGCCGTCCTGCGTCAGGAATTCACAATAATGGACGACCTTGAGCAGCCGGATATCCGCCGCTTTCAGGAGATATTTGCCCCGCACTGCGATCTGCGCATGACCGAGTGTCAAATTCTAGGCGAAAAGGCCGTGCTCAAGGGCGAGTGCATTCTGCATCTGCTCGGCCTGACACAGGAGCAGCAGTTGGATCATTTGGACTGCTCTCTTCCCTTTACGCAAATCTTTGACGCGCCGTCCTTTACCGACAATCATCAAATCGGCGTGCGATTTTCTCTGCGCCATCTGGATGCCGAACGAATGGATGACAACCAGCTTTCCATTGGCGTTGGCATTAACGTCTTGCTCACCGCCTTTGCCACGCACACAGTTCCTTCCATTGAGGATGTATACCATCTTACCTACCCCGTCCATGTCGATACTCAAAGCGTCGAGATTCCGTCCTCCCTCCCACTCAATGAACTGGCGTGCGAGGCCACTGAAACCATCCCCGCCGGAATGCGCATCGTCTCTGTCACGGATGCCCGCGCCGCACTGGATACCATCCTGTACGAAGAAAGCCGCACGGTTTTGCGCTTGATGACCTGTGTACTGTATCAATCGGATGATAACGAATATTACACCCTCTCCCGCGCCGTCCACATGCCGCTTCATCTGCCCGATGGTGTGCCTTCTGCACAAATCACCGGTCTTCTCTGCCGCGCCTCCGCAACCGTCAGCGGTGAAAATTCCGTTGTCCTGTCGCTCAGCGGGCGATGCAGCCTGTTGTGCGAACACACGCTGCATGTACGTGATATCACCGCGCTCGAGCTGGACACCTCCGCCCCTCCCGAGCATCTTCCCGTGTCATTGATTCTGCGCTGCGTAGAGCAGGAGGAGCGCCTTTGGGATATTGCCAAGCACTATCACACCACGGTGGATGCCATCCGGCAGGCCAATCAAATTTCCCCGGAGTGTCAAAGCACCGCCTCGCGAATGCTGCTCATCCCCGTGCGCTGACCCGCACGCCATCGACAATTCTTTCGTAACTGGAGGCAGGTATGGAACATCAAGAACTCTATGAAAACATCAGCCGCCGCACCGGCGGCACCATTTATATCGGCGTAGTCGGTCCGGTTCGCACCGGAAAATCCACCTTCATCAAACGGTTTATGGAAACGCTCGTCCTTCCCAACATCGACAATGTGTATCGGCGGGAGCGCGCCAAGGATGAGCTGCCGCAGTCCGGCTCCGGTCGTACCATCATGACATCAGAGCCAAAATTTGTCCCGGAAGAGGCCGCAGAGATCGCCCTTTCCGGCAGCGCTTCCTGCCGCGTCCGGCTGGTGGACTGCGTCGGTTATCTCGTCGACGGGGCGCTCGGCCACACCGAAGACGACGAACCGCGCATGGTTTCCACTCCGTGGAGCGACACCCCCATTCCCATGGCGCAGGCCGCCGAGCTGGGTACGCGCAAGGTCATCACCGACCACTCTACCATCGGCTTGGTCATCACGACCGACGGCAGCTTCACCGACATCCCGCGCAGTGACTATCAGCCCGCCGAAGAGCGCGTTATTCAAGAGTTGTCTACTCTAGAAAAACCCTTTCTGGTCTTGGTCAACTCGGCTGACCCGCAGGGGCCCGCCGCTCAAGAGCTGTGCACCTCTCTTGCACAGCGCTATGACATCACTGTCCGCGCCATCAATTGTCTGACCATGCAGCCCGCAGACATGGAGAACATTCTGCGCGATATTCTGTACGAATTTCCCGTCCGCGAGGTCGGTATCGTTCTCCCCTCATGGATCAACACCCTTCCCGCCGGTCACCGCGTACAGGAGGCCGTCTACAGCGGTATCCGTGCACAGGCAGAGCACATCGGACGTATGCGCACCATGGAAACCTGCTGCAAGGAGCTGGCGCAGGCCGAGTATGTCACGGGCTGCCGCGTTCTCTCTATGGATCTCGGTGCCGGTTCCGTCCTCATTGAGATGACCGTCCCGCAGAGCATCTTCTATCAAATCGCCGGCGAACAGTCCGGGCTGGAAATTCATGACGAATCCGAACTGATCCCTCTGCTTACTCGTCTGGCACAGGTGGAGCAGGAATTCCGCCGCTTTGACGGCGCGCTCTCTCAGGTACGGCAGACCGGATATGGCATCGTCATGCCGACCGTGGAGGAACTGACGCTGGAAGAGCCGGAAATCGTCAAGCAAAATGGCAAATACGGCGTCCGTCTTAAAGCCTCCGCCCCGTCCATTCACATGATCCGCGCAGATATTCAAACCGAAATTTCCCCAATTGTCGGCTCAGAAAAGCAATCGGAGGATTTGGTGCATTACCTGCTCTCCGAATTCGATGGAGAGCCCGATCGAATCTGGCAGACCAACATTTTCGGCAAATCGCTCAACGAGCTTGTCAGCGAAGGACTCAGCAGCAAACTCACACACATGCCGGAGGACGCCCGCAGCAAGCTGCAGGAAACACTGCAGCGTATCATCAACGAAGGCTCTGGCGGTCTGATTTGTATTATTCTGTAACTATAACCAAAAAGCAAACGCGGTCACTTTCTTCCTGTGTCCGCGTTTGCTTTCTTTCGTCCTCATTTTTCTATTCATCAAGTAGGAAAGTCCTTTGTCCCAGTTGTTGTATTTTCATTACATTGATAACATTTTTGTCATATTACTATTAATTTATCATAATTCCACCATATTTCTACCATTTTGAACATGTTCTTTTTTATTTCGCCATCATTTTTCCCGAAGAAAATCGTTTCTTTATCATATATTTTCTTGACATATCGCTGCACTAGCCATATAATGGAAGCATAAAGGCAGAGAGGAGTGTTTCTATGTCTTTGAATGCAATACAACAAAAAAAACTATATCAGTCCCCCCTGTTTGCTGGCTGCGATATGGCACGTTACGCCGCTGTATTCCGTTCTTTTGAGCCAATTACTCTCGTGAAGGACGAATTGGTCTGTCAGCTTCCGCTCTATGGCCCTTCTATTTGCTTGCTTTTGGCCGGAGAGATCGAGCACTGCGGCAAGACCGACACTGCATTTATCAACTACTGTGCGCCGCATTGTTTCTCCATCATCCTCCCCCATTCCTCTGAAGACGCTGTCTTTCTACCTTCCATTCGGGTAGTGTCCTCTGTAGCAACATTGGGCTTCCTGCCATTGGATCATCTGGTTCCATACGTGGAAGAGGATCCCATTTTGCTGCACAACCTGTTGCAGCTGCAAGCGGATTCTCTCTATCAAATGACTCTCATCGCTTCGCGCTTTTCCGCAGAATCTCCCAGCATGCGTCTTGCTATGCTTTTGCTGCAGCAATCAGTGTCAGACAAGTTTGAAATCGTACTGGGCGTCGGCAACCTCGCCCGCATTTTGGACATCAGCCGTGCAACGCTGTACCGTTCCCTTGGGGAACTGGAAAAGCTGCATCTGATCAAACGGGGTGTCAAAAGTATTTATATCACTGACCGCGCGGGACTTCTGGATTTTATCGTCCAGCACTCCAAAGGCAAACACACACGGCTTACATAATCACTGCAACATCGCGGCGATGCACTACGCTACATCGCCACACCGAGGCATCGGCATGGCTCAGCCGCTTCGTGGTCTTGCTCCTTCGCGCCACAACCGCTTTGCTGGGTTGCGTCGCGATATATGCTAAGATTTACTCTCAGAACAAACGGGTATCTGGTGTGCACCAAAGCCAAAGGCGTCCTTTGATGCAACGGGCTGCTCCATGCCAGTGGCATGTGAGCGAAGCGAAAGCAGGACTGTCAGACGCGTAGCGTCTGACAGAAGGGATTAAAATGCACTCTATTAACAATAAAATGAAAACTGTAAAGCAAATAGAGTAGAAAGTGGATAGGGTCTGTTGCATTTTCTTTTGCAGCAGACCCTTTATTTCTTTCTTTTATTTCAAGAGAGTGAGCCATTCGTCTCCTATCGGCGACATGTGAAGATGATAGAACAGTCGGTACAGAGGAATAGAACGATATACCGTGAGCGGATCGCAACGGCTTATACAAAGCCACAGGCAAACGACAGCTCACCCTCATGAAAGGCATGAAAAAATGGCATCACAGTACTCTGTGACGCCATTGTCTATCTGTTAACAGTATAGCGGCTCCCTCTGTTTTCGTCAAGCGTTTTATTGAAAATTTCGTATCTTTTTTGTTTTAAAATCCATATTTTATTTCATATTCCCTATTTTTACGTATCTTTTTTCCACTTTTATATCATGTAAATACTTCTTCTCAAGCAGAACGAAAAAAGCACACGAATGGGAGGTTTCGCGTGCTTTTCATTATTGATTTTGTCGGCTTACTTTTCCGACGGATTCTCGTAAAAACGAACCCAGTCAAAGTCCAGCGCCTCTGCAATTCGCATCGCCGTCCCAACAGGCAGACGGTAATCACCCAATTCGATACGGGTGTAGTAGCTGCGTGCGATGTGCGCCTTCTGAGCCGTTACTTCCTGTGTGAATCCTTTGCTTTTTCTCAGCTCAACCAACCAATCGCGCATGATAAATCACCTCATAAAAGTAGTATAGTTATCCAGAAGAGATTCTTCGGAGTTCCTTTTTTTAACGATGTCATTATATCATCATTAAAACGAGATGTATATATCTTTTCTGACGGATTTTAATCCACAATTCCGGTGGAAAGCTGTTACCATGTTACAAATCGGAATAGATTCTTTGCACCCGCAAAAGTCCTTTGCCGCCAAATGTTCACATTTTTTGCTTATTTAATCAGCTTAGAAATCGCTTTGAATTCCGGCGTTCCGGCGGCGCGCAGCATTTCAAATAGAACGGTCTCTGTCGTCGAAATGCGAACACCCTCCTGCTCCGCCCGGCGCAAACCCACTTCGATATCGTGCGGGAAGCGCGAACCGACGCAATCCTCCACAATCAGCACCTGCTTGCCCGCCTCCACCATATCAATGGCACTCTGAAGCACGCAAATATGTGTTTCCGTTCCGCAAACCAGAATATTACGGCATCCTGTCGCGTCAATCGCCTCACGCAGCTCCTCGTTGTCCCAGCAGCTAAACGAGGTCTTAGCATACGCCTTGGCGTCTCCCGCCGCCCCCCGGATCTCCGGCAGCGTTGCACCCAGTCCCTTCGGATACTGCTCCGAGATAATAATCGGAACGCCCAGCTGACGCAGACCCTCCAGCAAAATGCGCGTGCGTGGAATCAGCTTTTCTTTGTTGCAGATCGCCGGAATCAGCTTTTCCTGATAATCTACAACCAGTACGGCGGTATCGTCTCTCTTGCACTTCATCGGTTATACCTCCTAGTGTGTCAAAGATACTGTCATTATACGACACCAGTTACCTTCTCACAAGGGGTTATCCCCGCTTTCTTTCGACAGGTGCGGACAAATTCCGTCACAATCGCATACGCTTTGGGGTCGGACGCATACGCAAACTCCGGATGCCACTGCACTGCCCACAAAAATGTTCTTGCAGGGTCGTATATCGCTTCGATCAATCCATCCTCCGAGCGCGCCATCTCCCGCAGCATAGGCGCGAGCTGCTTGACCGCCTGATGGTGGTAGCTGTTCACTCCGAGCTGTTCACAGCCCAGCAGCGACCGCAGCGGAGATCCTTCCTTCAGCGTGACCATATGGCAGACACGGTCATACGGCGCGGTCATATGGTGCTCCGTCTGTTCCCCGTGCTGCGACGGCAGATCCTGATACAGCGTGCCGCCCATCGCAACATTGACCAGCTGAATTCCTCGGCAAATACCGAGCAGCGGGATATCCTTCTCATACGCCGCATCAAACAGTTCCTTTTCCAGGCGATCCCGCTTTTCGTTCCACAGACCACACGCTGGTATCGGCTTTTCTCCATACATCGCTGGATTGATATCATGTCCGCCAGTGAACAAAAATCCGTCACACAGCGCGGTCACCTGCTCCAAGCTCTCCGCATCCAGCTCCTGCGGCAATGTCAGCGGAATCGCACCCGCCAGCTGCAAGCTGTCCAGATAGCCCGGAAGCATCCAGACGCTCTCCTTTTCATCGTCATACAATGGCAAAACGCCAATGATCGGTTTTGTTTTCATGTTTTTCACCTCAAATAATTCGTTATTTTATAAGAAAAAGCGCACTGCAAACCCGTTCGTTTCCAGTGCGCTTCGTTGCGCTTCCTTTTATTATTTATGAGTTGGTACGGTGTTGTTTTCTTCCCTCCATTACACCGGCGAGAAGAATCGCCAACACGGCACACAGCATTTTACTGACGACATACGCCGGAACGGCGCTCGACGGAACCAGCTGCAATACCATCGCAAGCTGACCGCCCAGAATATACGAGCCACAGCAGGAAAACGCCGCGTTCATCGCCTTGCCTCGGCGGTCCATCTTTTCATACAGAGGAAACATGGATACACTGTTGACACATCCCAGCATCAACCCCATCACGGATTCCTCATTCACCTTGAGCCATCGGCTCAGCGCCGCCAAGCCGCGTCCCAAATACGTCGTAATCAAATGTGCCGCCACCATACCGCCGCAGACAAAAATCGCCTGCCGCAGAACCACATAGCTTGCTTCCTGTACGAGGGATATGTCCACGATCGAAATCTGCGGAAAGAAAATATCCGCAATGACAAGGCCAAACAGGACATAGCTCAGTACACGTATTGCCTTTCCCAGCACCGACAGGATTTTCGTCAACACCTTGGGCGCCAAAAACAGGCCGACGATTAAAACAATACACAGCACGAAAATCGGCAGAATATTGAGCAGCAGCGTACCGAGCGGAATGCGCAGCATCAAGCCGCCGACCAGCAGGCCGACCGGCAAGGTCACGATGCCGTAGGAAAACCCACGCATCAGATCCGGCAGGTATTTGTTCGGTAAAAACGTCAGAAACACCGGCAATTGGTAGTTCAGCGTCATGCCAAAGCCGCCCGCGACCAGCGCTCCCGTGAATACGCCCATCATCGGTGTCGCCGCCACCTTCATCGTAATCGGAAGGCCGCCGGTATCCGGCGCAAGCAGACAGCCAATCACCAGTGACGGATCCATCGGCAGCGTTTCTGCCATCCCCATAATCGCCGCAGAATTGCGCTCCACCAGCATAATGCCAATGCAGTAAAAGCCGATCATTGAGAGTGCCGCGCGTCCCATCACGGAAATGCCACGTTCAAAGGATTCCGCCAGTCCCAGCTTGTTGCCGAGCAAATCATCCAGCAAGCCCAGCAGGGCAAAGACGATAAGGATATCAATCAAAATGTCCATCGTATTTCTCCGTCTGAGTGTAGTATAGCCGACTTTTTATGGAAAATCAAGTCATTCATTTTGTTCTTTTACAAAACATTTTTGATAGTGAAACGGCTCTGCCCCGGAGAAAGAGCAGAGCCGTTTCGTCAACAAACAACATATGTAAGTACGATAGAGAAGCTTATAATCCGCGCTCTGCAAGAGAAAATAGGAAAGTCTTACAGGAACGCGTTGCCGGAAATGCGAACGGGGAACGGGAACTGATTGCCAACCAGACAGTACAGCTTTTCCTTCGCCTCATCCACACTCATGGCGTTTTTATCCATGAACGGATAATCACGACCGATATAGCCGTAGGTGGCCTGTCCCAACCGGTGATACGGCAGGAACTCAAGCTCTGCACAGTTTGGGAGAGTGCGACAGAACTCCGCCGTCTGAAGGATATTCTCCTCCGAGTCATTGACGTCCCAGATCAGTGGAACGCGAACATGAATTGCATTCGGGTTACATTCCTCCGCCGCGCGGCGCAGGTTCGCCAGAATGGTTTCATTGCTCTGCCCCGTCCATTTCTTATGCGCTTCCGGATCCATAAGCTTTAGATCCACATAAAACGCATTCAGATACGGCAGGAGCTTTGCAACATTTTCATATGCGCCGAAGAGATCCAGCTCCGCCATCGTGTGAATGCCGGAATCCCAGCATTCCTTCAGGATACTCTGTGCGAAGTCTGCCTGCATCAGAATATCTCCGCCGCTCAGCGTGACGCCGCCGCCGGAATGGAAGAAGAATACTTCATCGCGATGGATGTACTTCATGACCTGCTTGACTGTCATGTCCTTGCCATACGTTCCCTGTGCCTTCGGCAGACATGCCTTGACACAGTCGAAGCAGTTGACACATTTCGTATAGTCGCGCTCAATCAGTCCGGTGTCCGCATTGACGGAGAGAGCATCATGGGAACATGCTTCCACACATTTCCCACAGCGGACACATTTCTGCGGCTGGTAATACACCTCCGGCGCACATTTCTGCGATTCCGGCGTGGAGCACCAAGCACAGCGAAGCGGACATCCTTTGAAGAACACGACCGTTCTCATGCCGGGTCCGTCATTCAAAGAAATTTTTTCAATCCGCAGTATTTTACCTATCTGTTTCATAAAGGAATAGCCTCATTTCTTCTCATAATATCGGGTCCGCATGAAAACGGTCACGTTGTCTCTCACAAATAAGCGCCTTAGCAGCAGCCGCAGCTTACGCCGTGGTACGTGGTACGGGAAATGATATCATCCTGCGTCTCGCGGCCCAGCTCGGTGAAGTATGCCGTGTATCCCGCAACACGAACCAGCAAACCCTTGTAATCCTCCGGATGCTCCTGTGCATCCAGCAGCGTTTCACGGTCGATGACGTTCAGCTGTACGTGGAATACGTCCAGCGTGCACATACTCTTCAGGAAGTTCATCAGAGAAACCGTGGACTCCGGATTCGAGCGGAACGATGCATCCAGCTTCGCATTCAGCAGGGTTCCCTGCGTGAAGCGTCCGTGCGGGATGTAGGATACCGACTTGATGACGGCACCCATGCCCTCGACATCCGTGCCGCCGTTCGGGCTGACACCGTCAGCCAGCGGAACAAACGCACGACGGCCGGACGGCAGTGCGCCGACCTCCAGACCAAACGGCGTGTTGCCGGATACCGGCAGAATGCCGGAGGTCATCTTGCCGAACTTGCTGTGGAAGGTGTCGATGTAGTCGGCGATGTGGGTGAACAGGTTTGCGGTCAGCTCATCTACTTCCTCGTCGTCGTTGCCGTACTTCTCGCAGTCCTGGCACAGACGAAGCACGTCCTCGTAGCCCTCGAAGTCCTTATCCAGCGCATCCAGCAGGGTATCCCAATCGACACTTTTGTCATCATAAATCATTTTCTTGACGGCGTAAACACTATTGACCAGATCAGCGACACCGATCGCGTCAATACCGTTGCCAATGTTGTACTTTGCGCCGCCCCAAGCATAGTCCTTCGCGTTAGAAATGCATTCCGCAAAGCTCAGCGACAGAGCCGGGCAGATTCGCTCAAATCCAATATCATCGTTGACATGGCTGCCTGCGACAATCGCGCGGATTTCCCATTCGACCTGCTTTTCAATCGCCTCGTAGAATTCCTCGAAGGTCTTAAAGGTACGCGGATCGCCGGTCTCAATCGACGCCATACAGTTATACTTCCTGCTGCGTCCGTTGAGCAGGGTGTACTCAACCGCCGCGCCCAGATTGTAGTCGGCATACGAGGTGTAGCAGCGCTGCTTGCCGGACAGGTTGGTCTCAACGCATCCGCACGGGTTCCAGTTGTATGCTTCCTTGAGCGGAATGCCCTTGTTCAGCATCATCTGGATACCAATTTCGTCGCAGTGGAACGCCGGGAAGCCCAGACCAAGCTTCAGAACCTCGGCAACCTTCTTCAAGAACTTATCCGGGTTTCTCGCCATGTTATAGCGAACCGACAGTGACGGCTGATACAGCTGAACCTCAGCGGTAGCCTGAAGGATCAGGTAGGATAGATCGTTGACCGCATCCATGCCGCGCTCATCGACACCGCCGACGCAGACATTCTGGAACATTGGGTAACCGGCGGAGTAATGTGCCGTCACAGCATCCTGAAACAGACACGGCTCAGAGAACTTGACCCACAGGCAGTCCAGCAGCTCCTGTGCCTGCTCTTCGGTCAGGCGGCCCGCCTCGATGTCTGCCTTGTAGTACGGATACAGGTACTGATCCATACGGCCCGGGTTGTAGCTTGCCGCGTTCTGCTCCATAAAGATGCAGGTCTGATAGAAGTACAGCGACTGCAATGCCTCACGGAATGTGCGGGCCGGCTTTTCCGGTACCCGATCACAAACTTCGGCGATTTCCAGAAGCTCTGCCTTGCGCTGCGGATCGCTTTCCTCCGCAGCCAGACGCTTTGCCTCTGCTACATAGCGCTTAGACATCGTTACGATGCCCTCCGCCGTGATAGTAAGAGCACGCAGGTAGGTCATCTTTTCGTAGTGACCCGGCTTGGTGATATCCAGCGTTGCGCGCGTCTCCTCGATGCGCTTCATGACGCCTTCAATACCCTCGTTGATAATCATCGCGTATCCCGCAGTCGTCTCGCCCCAGCCGCGAACTGCCTTGCGGTTAACATACAGGGCGCCGCAATCGCGGAGGATCTTTGTCTCTTCCGGAATCTGCACCATCCACTTTTCAAACGTGGACTTGCCCTTCCAATATGGACGGATGATGTCCTCAAATGCTTTTCTATCTTCTGGGGTTAAATAAAACGGATCATATTCCCGTTCATTGATCGTATCCAATTCGTCGTCCAAAACCGACCAGCAGGTGTCCGGATTCAACAGACCGCCGCGCTGCTTGCTGCCGGAGTTGCCGACAATCAGCTCATCGCCCCAAATCTTAATGGTCTTTTCCTGGCACTGCTTGCGGAATGCATATGCCTTCTGTACGGCTGCCGGTTCGCCCTCAGACTCCTGATAGCCCTTGGTCAAAATCACAGCGTTTTCCAGATCCATCTCCGGACGGGTGTCAAGAACACGCTGCTTCAGCCGATTCACGCGATCCATATAACTCATGAGATAACCTCCTTTTAGCGTTTCCTGAGCTCCCTAGTGTATAGAGGTATCCTTTGATACTACACCAGAAAAAAATGGTTACATAGTGTTTTCGTGAATTTGCAGATGCAAATTCACGAAAACGTTGGGTTGAAAATTATTTAGTGAAATTCAGCGAAATAGTGGTTTGTTTCTTTCTTATGCTGCTTCCTGCTTCTTGCCGCCGAAGAATCCCTTGAGCGATTCAAACAGCTTGAAATTCGGGAAGAACAGCCACTTGGCAACTGAGTAAATCATCGCGAAGCAGATGATAAAGATCGGGAAACCAAATACCATGTAGGTGTACTTGATAGACTCTACGCCACCGAGGCCCAGCAGGAAGTATGCCAGCAGGCCAACGAAAATACCCCAGATGATCTTCAGAGCGCTGTTCGGCTCTTCCATATTTGCCGCCATGCCGCCGCGCATGCTCATTGCAGCCATCGAGGTGCACATCGAGTCACCCATCGTGACGAACGAAATAAAGATTGCAAACGTAAACAGCGGAACCGTGATAACGCCGAGCGGCATGTTCTGGAACAGTGCGAATGCACAAGCCTGCAGGCCCTGTTCATTCATGATCGCATTCAGATCTACGCTGTTGTTCTGCATGTAGATGGACGCACCGCCCATGATGATAAACCAAGCGATGTTAAACAGCGAGCAAACAACGAGGTTCATGCCAACGAAGCCGCGAACACTGCGTCCCCTTGCCAGCTTCGCCAGGAACAGACCTTCCAGCGGAGCGTATGCTGCGTTCAGTGCGAAGAAGTTGATGGTCCAGTCGGTGTGCCAGCTATCGCCAGTCAGCGCACCCGTGCGCAACGAGTTGTGGAGACCGTGCTCCATCCAGTAGCCGAGAGACTCGGTACCGAGGTTGATTTCGAACATCGTCGGTCCAATGACAAATACAAACAGCAGCAGGCCGAAGAAAATCCAAACATTGATACGGCTGATCAGAGCAACGCCCTTCTTAACGCCGGAGTACGAAGAGCAGCAGTACGTTGCAACAACGACAACTGCGATAATCAGATGCAGAATCTGAGAGTCCTGCACGCCGAACGCATAGTTCAAGCCAGTGGACAGCTGCGTAATACCGATACCCAGCGAAGAAGCGATGCCGCCTACAATAACGATCAGACACAGTGCGTCAGCCAGTTTACCAGCCATCTTATTCGTGCCGATTGCGCCGTACATACCAGCCGCTACGCTCAGCGGACGGTTGTAGTTATAGTGGAAGATTGCGATTGCTACACCAGCCAAGGTGTACAGTGCGTACTGGTTAAAGCTCCAGTGAATGTAGCCGGTGCTCAGTGCGAAGCTGGCTGCCTCCGGAGAACCAGCGGCAACGCCTGCCCATTCCGGCGGGTTCATGAAGTGGAATACCGGCTCTGCGCCGCCCCACATGATCAGCGAAATACCGACCGTGGTGCAAAGCGTCGTAGCAAACCAGGTAAAGGTGCTCAGCTCCGGCTTGGTATCCGGTCCGCCCAGCTTGGTTTTGCCCAGCGGGTGAACCAATAAGATAATCAGCAGAGCCAGATCAAACATGGTTACATAAATGTACGTCCAGCCAAACGTATGGATTACATAATTGAAGATCGCCATCAGGCCATCCAGCAATGTCTGATACCAGAATAATCCGATGACCGTAACCACCAGCATAACAATAAACGCCGGCAAGAACACGATCGGATCAAACGATTTTAATAACGGTGTCTTTTCCTTGTTCATAATACAAAACCCTTTCTTTTTTTATTTGTTGCCGTTTTCTTCCCTTGTTTCAACGGCCACGTCCTTCTCTTTCTCAAATAAGCACTCCACCTCCTAATGGTCCGCTTGCGGCTTCCATTTTTCATCGTTTCATATATGAAACGATTCCGTTTTGTTTTCCTTGTTTCTTTGTGCCTAAATTATATAACCTTTTTTCACAATATGCAACATTGTTTTTGCATTTTTCACAAAATTGTAGAGTGCTACAAAAGCATATCCGAAAAATTGTGCAGTTTTTCGCCGTATCCGCACATTTTCCCATGTTTCCTCTTGCGCCCGCTTAGGAAACATCATCGTGTTCGCTTTGTTTCCCCGTTCTCTATCCTTTCTCCCAACACAAAACCCCTCTCGTCATTCGACGAAAGGGGTTTTGCCGTATCCTGTCTTATAGAATTTCAATCCAGTATGAAACGCACGCCGTCGGCAACAAGTTCTTGGACGAATGGTGTGTGTTCTTCCGAATCATTACTGCATCGCCCGGGCCAAGCTCATATCGTGCTCCGCCCTCCAGCTCCAGCTCCATGCGACCCTCGGCGACAATGCCAATTTCGTCGTAGCTGTGGACGGAGTTCACTTGTTCCTCACATCCCGGCTGCAGCGTCATAACATTCAGCTTAAAATGCGGATTATCTTCAAACACGGATTCAAACTGAAATAAGTTTGTTGCGCCGTAAATCAGCGAACGATGGTTGCTCGGAATCATATAAGAAGTGTTGGCGTTCTCTGCGCCCTTTTCTTCCTTCTGCGGAAGCATAAACGGATTGGCTGTCATCTCCAGCGCGTAGCAAATGCTCTGCACCGTGCTATAGGACGGCTTGCTCAGACCGCGCTCCACCTTACTCAGGTATCCCAGCGAAAGTCCGGTTTTTGCCGCAAGCTGTCGGAGAGTCAATTCGCGCTCCTGGCGCAGCTGCTTAATCCGTTCTCCAATTGTCAATTGATCTGTCTCTCTCACGAATTTGCTCTGCCTTCCTGTCCCGAACACCGTCTGTCTCACAGCAGCGTCCAGAACCCAATAATAGCTTTATTTTACCGATTTCTGTTTCATTTGTCAATAAGCATGAAACACTCGCTCTTGCTCAAATAGCAGAAAAACGTTCTTCCTTTTTATTATACTCTCGACAACATGCCCATAATATGCCCATTCTCAGCATACAGCGCATCGTTTCTCATTTTCTTTTTTTATATGCGTCCTTCTCCGTCATATCGTCCAACCTCTTCGGAATACCCTGAGCAGAGGAGGTGTCGGAATGATTCGTTTTCATGTCATTTCCATCAAAAAACTCAAATGGGCTCTACTGGGCGTATTGCTCTTCGTCGGACTGTACCTAACCGTCTGCAAATCCACCGCTTCTCTCCGCGCATCCGCCGCTACGCGCGACCTGCCGATTTATTGTGTCGATCGTCCCGATAAGGTCTGTGCGCTGACCTTTGACGCCGCTTGGGGCAATGAGGACACACAGCAGCTGATTGATATTCTCGGCGAGCACAACATTCAAGCTACCTTTTTCGTCGTCGGGGAATGGGTAGATAAATACCCCGAATCCGTCAAAGCCCTCTCTGATGCCGGACACGAGGTCATGAACCACTCCTCTACTCATCCGCACATGACCGAGCTTTCCACCGACCAGATGCAGCAGGAGGTGCAAGCCTGCAACGAAAAAATCACCGCCGTCACCGGAAAGACACCAACGCTGTTTCGCCCGCCCTTCGGTGACTACAACGACCAAGTCGTCTCCACCCTGCGCGGGATGAATATGTATGCCATTCAGTGGGACGTTGACAGCTTAGATTGGCGCAATCCCGCTCCCTCAGAAATCGTCTCCCGCGTGTGCAGTAAGGCGCAAAACGGCAGCATCATTCTATTTCACAACGCCGCGAAAAACACGCCCGCCGCTCTACCGGATGTCATCGACGGCCTAATCGAGCAGGGTTTTTCCTTTGTTCCAGTCAGCAAGCTCATCTATAAAGACAACTATACAATGGATCACACAGGGAAACAAATCCCCAACGATGTTTCCTCCCAATCGGACGTAAGCTAATCCGAAAAAATGGTGTGCGGAACACTCCGTCGAGTCCACCGCACACCATTTTTATGCCAGAAAATTTTTCACGCCGATCAGAACCAGAATAATGCCCCCTACAACCTGCGCCTTGTCCTCCAGCAGTGCACCAAATGCCTTGCCAATCGCAATTGCCACCCAACATAGCGTAAAGGTAATCACGCCGATCAGCAGCGAAGCCGGTACAACCGCAACACGCATTGCCGAAAATCCGACGCCGACGGCGAAGGCATCGATGCTCGTGGCGATGGCCTGCAAAAACAGCACCTTCCACGAAAGATTGTCCGCCGACGTCTGAGTACATTCTTCCCCATCGTCATGAAAGCCATCCCAGATCATTTTTCCGCCGATAAAGCCCAGGATCACTAAAATAAGAATTCCAGCGTATCGGTCAATCCATTCGGCAAACAAACTGCCCAGTGAATAGCCCAGCAGCGGCATCAAAATCTGAAATCCGCCAAAAAAGATCGGCATCGCGCCCTGACGGCTTTTGGTCAGACCGCGGTATACCATGCCATTGGAGATAGAGACCGCAAACGCGTCCATGCTCAAGCCCACTCCAATAAGCGCAACATCTAAAACATTCATATGTTCTCCTCGCAAGACCCGAGTCACGCTGTCCGCTGTCACCGAAGGGGATAGGCAAAATAATCCTCCGCAATCTCCGCAAAATGCAGCAGCGAGGCGTGTCCCTCGTTGAGCCGCTGCACCAATTGGCGAATGCTTCCGCTGTCCATCGTCAGCTCATCCAAGCGCTGTTCCACCCGTTCGCCCTGCATCGCCGCCACTCCATACCAGAGGCGGTGTTCTCTGTCTCGTTTCGTTGTTGTCATGTAGTGCAGCACTGTAATCCTGTCTCCTTTCTTCCAATGCCGGAATACTTAGAGTATATTACCGTGTTCTCTGCATCATTCGTCGAAAGCTACCGATCAATCCTCTATCGTTTCATCCACATACGGCGCCAGCTGCGCAACAATTCCCGTGTGGTCCGGCTTTCGGTCTTGCAGCAGATCGGCATCGTCAATCAGGTTGACCCACACCGCATAGCTGCCGTCATCCTGTACCGTGATCTCCAGCTCCGGCCACTGCGCCATCTGCTTCGTCGTATATTTATCCGAGTCTGCAAACAGCAGCTTGGCCGCAGGAAGGATGTGATCGCCCATTACAATCAGCCGCTTCATGCGCCAAGCATCTCCCCGACAATCTGGTTGACCAGCTTGCCGTCTGCCTTGCCCTTGACCAGCGGCATCAGATTTTTCATCACCGGTCCCTTGTCACGCATCGTCGGCGCGGTCAGACCCAGCTGATCCAGCACCTGCTGTACCAGTGCGCGAATCTGATCCTCACCCATTTCCTCCGGGGCAAATTCCTGATACACCGACAAGCGGAATTGACATTGCTCGCGAATATCTGCGCGGTCGGCCGGCGCCGCATCCATCGTCTCGCGCGTCTGCTTGATTTCCTTTTTGATAATCGCATCCTCTTCCGCTTCCGTCAGATCCTCACGCTTGTCCTTTGCCTTGGCTTTCAGCGCCGACAGCAGCAGAGACAACGCTTCCTTGCGCTCGGTCTGCTTTTCCTTGAGCGCCATCATCATTTCCTTTTG
The DNA here is from genome assembly GCA_934532985.1 of uncultured Butyricicoccus sp. Lineage (GTDB taxonomy): Bacteria > Bacillota > Clostridia > Oscillospirales > Butyricicoccaceae > Butyricicoccus_A. The sequence goes on from CAKTAV010000014.1 coordinate 21,857, forward strand.
AATTTTTGCTGTTTTTGCCATGGTTGATACCCTCCTAATAAGACAGGTCTGTCGCAAAATGCAGCAGACTCTTTTCATTTTCTACTCCATTTGCTTTATAGCAGCGTTTGAAATCTGTCGTTTACCGTCTCGACCGAAACAGCTTCTGAAAAAATCCCGCGTGCTGCACCGGCTCCGGTTTGCTCTCCGGAAACGGCGTATCTGTCAACACGCAGTCAAACACCGTTTCAAACAGCGGCTGTTCCTTCGCCTGCTCCTCCCGCAGAGCGGACATCTGATCCAGCATCCACGCCGTATTCACTGTCACACCGTGAAAAGCTCGTTCCTGTCCAATACTTTGTGCCAGCGCCGTGCGCGCCCGCCGCATGGCTCGTTTAACCTCAATTTCCTGTATTCCCAGCACATCTGCCGCCTGCGCCGCACTAAAGCCCTCATTGCAGAGCAGCAGCACAGCAGTGCGTTCCTCCCGCGGCAGCGCGGACACCAGCCGGCGATAGCTCTCCGCCTCAGAAAATCCGGTCTGGCGCAGCGGCAAATCCGGCTGCTCCAACAGCATGGGGTACGAGGTTCGGCACAGCCAGAGACGCAGGTCACTCGGAGAATGCAACGATACCGTCTCCTGCTGCGCCGCACGATAAACCTCCGTCATCCGTGTTCCAACTGCAGCACTGCATAACATCGACACCGACACCCACAAGTTTGGAGCTGTAACATCCAGCAGTACGCGCAGACCCTCCTGATCGCCATTGTGAACCTGTGTAATCGCCTCTGCCAGTGTCATTCCATTTCCTCTTTTCCTACTATTCGTAAGTTCTTATTTTACACCTTTCCTTTTGAAATTTCCATACATTCCTCATAGAATTTTCAGTCTCTTCACGATTTTCGCGCAAAAGAAAAGACGGCAGGCTGATTCGCTCACCGTCTCCATCTTTCGTTTTCCCGCCGCTCAGTAGTTCTTCTGCTGCATCTGGAAAAATGCCCTCGGATGCTCACAAACCGGACAGCGCTCCGGTGCCTTCTTACCTACATGAATATGGCCACATACACGGCACTGCCAGACCGCATCCCCCTCTCGCGAAAAAGTCAGTCCATCCTCCAAATTTCCAATCAGTGTGCGAAAACGTTCTTCATGTTCCTGTTCAATCCTTGCCACCTTGTCAAACAAAACAGCAATGTGCTCAAAGCCTTCCTCTCGTGCCTCCGCGGCAAACCGCGGGTACATTTCTGTATGCTCAAAATGCTCACCGCCCGCTGCATCCTCCAGCGCTCCCTTGGTGTCGGGCATCTGCCCGCCACGCAGCAGCTTCATCCAAATCCATGCATGCGCCTGTTCATTGGCGGCGGTCTCCTCAAACAGCGCCGCAATCTGTTCATATCCATCCCTTTGCGCCGCTTTAGCATAGAAAGTGTATTTATTTCTCGCCTGCGATTCGCCCGCAAATGCTGCCATCAAGTTTGCCTGTGTCCGACTTCCCTCCAACTGCATTACCATTCCTCCTCACTTTTTATTATATGATGTTCTCCGTCTATTCTTTCCCCCTCACCTTCTCTCTATGTATACCAAAACGAAAAAGCTCCCCGTGCACCGTGGCACGAGGAGTCGTCTTTCCCTTTGTATTATTTTATTTCATTGCACAGCTCATCGCAGAGATCTAAAAACAGCCGCAATGAATCGCTGATGTATTTATTCTTATGCCACACCAGTGAATACGATCGTTCAAATGTCATATCCGCCACCGGCACCTCAATCAACGCGCCGCGCAAAATACGCGGCATCGCCAAACGACGTGAAATCACTGCACAGCCAAAGCCGCGCTCCACCGCATCTAGCACCGCCGCATTATTATTGCACGTCCACTGCTCGTGAATCGGAATGGACTGCATCTTTTGTTCGAACAGCGCCCGTGTCCCGCTTCCCGCCTCTCGCATGACAAACGGAACCTCCGACAAATCGCGTCGGCAGACAATGGCTTTTTGGGCAAACGGGTTGTTCCGCGGCGACGTCAGCAGCACCAACGGGTCCTGCATCACGACGCGCATGCGCAAATCTTTGCTCTCCACCTTGCCTTCGACCACTGCGGCATCCAGCTCACTACGCAGCAGCATCTGCTCAATCCGCGCTGTATTGTAGACAAACACGCGCGGCATCGCCGGTGGATTCCGCTGCAAAAAGCGTTCCACCATATCCGGCATTAGACAGGAACCGACCGTCAGCGTCGCACCCAGCCGCAGCGACGTGGTTTCGTCCGAATTGCGCAGATCCTGTTCCATTGCATCAAAGGACGAGAGAATTTGTCTTGCATATTCCTCCAGCCGCCTGCCAGTCGCTGTAATATACAGCCGACGCCCCAATCGTTCAAACAAGCGTATTCCGTACTGTTCCTCAATTTCTGCAATGGTTCCGCTTACTGATGGCTGCGCGATACACAATCGTTTCGCCGCTTCACTCATGCTTTCACAATCCGCTACTGCGAGAAAGATTCGCATATTCCGCAAAGTCATCCTCATACCCCCTTCTTCAGTTTTGTAATTATAGGTATCCTTTTATGTTGTTCTGTTATTTTATTATAACGGATTTTTTCATGGCATACAAGACAGTTTCTTTGCTCTTCATCGCATCTTAGCACTTCCTTTTCTTCTGCAAATAGGAGATTTTTTGCCGTATTTCATACCGTAGCCCCGATGCCCTTGACGAACGATATCTGCACTGCTACAATTGGTATGTTAATTTTTTACCAAAGATTGTTTCTGGAGCACATCCACGATCTCTTCTGACGGTTCAGCACTCCGAGACTCTTCCTCCTCTATGGTGTTTTTCATTGCATTTTGCCTGCCGTCCCGTTTGGAAACAGAACATCTTTCGTGCATTTCTCCAAATCGAACCAATTCTGCCACTTGACAAACAGCAGGTGCACTGTTACAATAAGTATGTTAAAAATTCTACAAAGACTGTAATCCTTCGGCTGACATGTGCTATCCCTACATGCAGCCCAATGTATGGAGGTTATTTATTATGGATTATCAGAAACTCTATCAGGAAAAGCTGACAACACCGGAAGAAGCGGTTAAGGTTGTCAAGAGCGGCGACTGGGTTGATTACACCTGGTGCGGCAACCACCCGATCGCGCTGGATAAGGCACTGGCTGCACGCAAGGATGAGCTGTATGACGTCAAGGTACGTGGAGGCGTAACCATGTGGATGCCGGAAATCTGCAAGGCAGAGGACGCCGGTGAGCACTTCACATGGCATTCTTGGCATTGTAGCGGCATTGACCGTAAGATCATCAAGAAGGGCATGGGCTACTTTGGTCCGATGCGCTACTCCGAGCTGCCGCGCTTCTACTCCGAGCATCTGGCTCCAGTTGATGTTGTTATGCTTCAAACCACGCCGATGGATGCGTTCGGCAACTTCAACTTCGGCCTGAACCGTTCGCATCTGGCGGAAATCATGAGCCGTGCCAAGTGCATCATCGTCGAGGTCAACAAGAACATGCCGTGGGTCAACGGCCTGGAAGGCACCGAGATCAACATCAAGGATGTCGCTATGGTCGTTGAGGGCGAGAATCCGCCTCTGGCAGAGTTGGGCGGCGGCGGAGAGCCGACAGACGTTGATATCGCCGTTTCCAACCTCGTTGTTCCGGAAATTCCGAATGGCGCATGCCTGCAGCTGGGTATCGGCGGCATGCCGAACACGATCGGCGCGATGATCGCAAAATCTGATCTGAAGGATCTGGCAGTCCACACCGAGATGTATGTTGACGGCTTCGTTGACATCGCTGCTGCCGGCAAGATCACGGGCCGCCAGAAGCGTCTGGACCGCGGCCGTCAGGTATATGCTTTCGCCGCTGGCACCAAGAAGTTGTATGACTACATCGACCGCAACCCGGATGTTATGGCCGCTTCGGTTGGCTACACCAACGATGTCCATGTCATCTCCCAGATCGACAACTTCATTTCCATCAACAATGCGGTTGACATTGATCTGTTCGGTCAGGTAAACGCAGAGTCGGCCGGCATCAAGCACATCTCCGGTACCGGCGGACAGCTGGACTTCGTTATGGGTGCTTACCTGTCCAACGGCGGCAAGAGCTTTATCTGCCTATCCTCTACCTTTAAGCAGAAGGACGGCACGCTGGCTTCCCGTATTCGTCCGACGCTGGCAAACGGTTCCATCGCAACCGACCCGCGTTCCTGCGTACATTATATTGTTACCGAGTACGGCATGGTCAATCTCAAGGGTCTGTCCACTTGGGAGCGCGCTGAGGCTCTGATCGGCATTGCACATCCGGACTTCCACGACCAGCTGATTGCTGACGCAGAGAAGATGGGCATCTGGAGAAGAACCAACAAGCGCTAATTACTCCGCACATAACAAAATTTCGCAGCTGTTTCTTCGGAAGCAGCTGCTTTTTTACGTATTTCACGGAATTCTCCTGCTGTTTCTATTAATCCGCTCACATATTCCCCATTGAATATCCGACCATTTTCTAGTAAAATAGATTTATTGTCGGTTTTTTGCCAGCTGGAATGCCGTTTGGCGCACTCCACTGCGGAAAGGCAAAATAATCAGAGGAGAGAAACCAAATATGTTAGAAACTATTGCGCATATCAATGACGTGGTGAACAATTTTATCTGGGGTGTTCCCGCGATGATATGCATCATCGGTGTCGGCCTGTATCTCAGCTGCCGCACCCGATTCATTCAAATCCGCAAGTTCGGATATGCACTGAAAACCTCGATCGGACGAATTTTCCGCAAGAAGGATGCATCCGACGGCGCAATGACTCCGTTCCAGGCCGTCTGTACCGCCCTCGCCGCCACGGTAGGCACTGGCAATATCGCCGGTGTCGCCGGAGCCATTTCCATTGGCGGCCCGGGCGCTGTCTTTTGGATGTGGTGCTCCGCCCTGCTCGGCATGTGTACCAAGTTCTCCGAGGTCACACTGGCCGTGCACTTTCGTGAGCGCAACGCCGAGGGAGATCTGGTTGGCGGCCCGATGTATTACATTAAAAACGGTCTGAGCAGCCGCTGGCAGTTTCTCGCCGTCCTGTACTCCCTGTTCGGTGTGCTGACCGTATTTGGTACCGGCAACGCCACGCAGGTAAACACCATCACAACGGCGATTGACTCCGCCCTCCAGCAGGCCGGCATTCAGGTTGCACAGGGCATGAACACGGTCAACCTATCCATCGGTATTGTCATCGCTCTGCTGGTTGCCCTCGTTCTGTTGGGCGGCATCAAGCGAATCGGCAACGTCGCGGAAAAGCTTGTTCCGTTCATGGCCCTGTTTTATGTCATTCTGGCGCTGGGTGTTATGGTTCTCAATGCCCCCCGCATCCCGGGCGTGTTTGAGTCCATCTTTGCCGGTGCATTTAATCCGGCAGCCTTCACGGGCGGCGCGGTCGGCAGCCTGTTCCTCAGCCTGAAAAAGGGCGTATCCCGCGGCATTTTCTCCAACGAAGCCGGTCTGGGTACTGGTTCCATCGCGCATGCCTGCGCCGATACGCACAAGCCGGTCAAGCAGGGTCTGTTTGGCATCTTTGAGGTATTTACCGACACTATCCTGATCTGCACTCTGACCGCTCTGGTTATTCTGTGCAGCGGTATACCGATCAACTACGGCGGCGCTGCCGGTGCGGAGCTGACCATCAACGGCTTTATTTCTACTTATGGCAGCTGGGTTTCCATCTTCACCGCCATTGCGCTGTGCTGCTTTGCCTTCTCCACCATCATCGGCTGGGGACTGTATGGCTCCCGATGCATCGAATTCCTGTGCAAGTCCAACAAGGTCGTGCGTCCGTTCTTCGTCGTTTATTCGTTTGTCGCCGTACTCGGCGCGACCGTCGATCTCGGCCTGCTCTGGAACATCGCGGATACCTTTAACGGTCTGATGGCAATTCCGAACCTGATTGCGCTGTTCCTGCTCGCTGGCGTTGTTGTCAACTTGGTCAAGGAATACTTCGCAAACGAGGGGCTGAGCAGCTAAGTCCCGCCGCATCACGCTCTATCTATTCGGGTTGGGAAATCCGACCCCTACGAATTCGTTAACATTAAAACTTTATCCATATCCATCAAATATAGCATTTGCTATCATAGTGTATAACACAATGGACAAAGGAACTGTAACAGAAAGCTTTTTTTCTGCTGCAGTTCCTCTTTTATCTATTTTTCTGTAATACGTATTATGTACGTTCCGGGAAACGGTACTGAATCGCCTCCGCGACATGAGCCGCCGAAATATGTTCCGCTCCGTCCAGATCCGCAATCGTTCGCGCAACGCGAATCACGCGGTCATAACTGCGCGCCGTCATACCCAATCGCTCAAACGCCGCGTTCATCAACGCTTGTCCCGCCTCGTCCGGCTGTCCGTACTGCGCCAGCAGTGCGCCGCTCATCTCGGCGTTGCAGCGAATCGTCGTGCCCTCATATCGTTTGCGCTGTACCTCCCGCGCCGCGACGACACGTGCCCGAATTGCCGATGACGGCTCCGCCGCCTCGCGTCCCGCCAGCGATTCCAGTGGCACCGGCTGCACCGCAATCTGCAAATCAATGCGATCAAGCAGTGGTCCCGAAATCCGCTTGTGATACCGCGCCACCTCCTGCGGTGAGCACCGGCAACGCCCCGACGGATGCCCATACCAGCCGCATTTACACGGATTCATCGCACAAACCAGCTGAAACCGCGCCGGATAGGTCACACGTCCTGAGGCTCGTACAATCGTTACAACACCGTCCTCCATCGGCTGACGGAGCACTTCCAATGCATCCTTCGAAAACTCCGGAAGCTCATCCAAAAACAGCACGCCGTTGTGCGCCAGCGATAGCTCTCCGGGACTGGGAATACCCACGCCGCCGCCCGCCATACCGGCCGGAGAAATCGTGTGATGCGGCGAGCGCACCGGACGGTCGTCCCGCATCACGGCGTCCATTCCCTCACCGATCGCCGAATACACGCGCACGACCTCTTTTTTCTCTTCCTCCGTCAGCTCCGGCAAAATGGTACCGATGCGCTTTGCCATCATGCTTTTTCCCGAGCCAGGCGAACCACTCAGCAGAATATTGTGTCCACCCGCTGCTGCAATTTCCATCGCCCGCTTGACGTTTTCCTGTCCCAGTACCTCTGCATAATCCAGCTCCGGACCGTGTATCTCCCGCGGCTGCTTTTGCAGCACATAGGGCTGCATGATCTGCAAGCCTTCCAAATGATGGACAATATCCTTTACCGTATGCGCCGCATAGATTTCTATATCGCCCGCCAGCGCCGCCTCCGCCGCGTTTCCCTCCGGCACCAGCAGCACCTTTTTTCCGGCGTCCTTTGCCGCCATCGCCATAGACAGCACGCCATTTACCGGACGCAGCTCACCCGAAAGTGACAGTTCCCCAATGCAAACGCATTCCTCTGGCAGCTTGGGACACGACCCCTGCGCGACCAGCAGCCCAAGCAAAATCGGCAGGTCATATACCGCACCCTCTTTGCGGACGTCTGCCGGTGCCAGATTGACCGTAATGCGCGCTGGAGCTAGTGGAAACCCGCTCGACCGCGCTGCCGCACGCACACGCTCCTTGGACTCCTTTACCGCCAGACCCGGCAGCCCGACAATGTCAAAGGCGGGCAGTCCGCTCGACGTCTCGCATTCCACAATCACCAGATATCCTTCCACGCCGTACATTCCGGCGGAGCACACTGTTGAAACCATTCTCTTGCCCTCCTTACTGTACCGTCTCCATTGTATCCTATTTCTTCCTCCATTACAAATCCCTCCCTGTATTTTGTCCCGCATTCCCGAAAAAACTTTTTGTTTCTGCAAAGTAATTCGTTTCTGCTGCAAAGCATAGCGCCGCCAAATTCCTGTAAAGTAGTGGTAATCTTTTTTATAAGACCGGCAGACCCAGTATCCAGAACACGGCTTGCATCACATTATATTTCTGTCCGCGCTCTCTCCTATGTTACACTCTATACCGCGGCCAAAAAATTGTGATATATTGCTCATTTTTTGTCATGTTTTGGCCCATTTAGTTTGTAATGTAAACAAATTCCCGTTCCTTTTCTGCTATTTTGCGGCGAGTACAATCATTGTTACTAAATCAGAACAGAAATTCTGCGTCCTTTATGTAAAATCGCTGATTTTTCTTTGGTCAGGTTTACATCTGCAACTTTCTCTGGTAAAATAGACATGAAAATGATAGCATTCTACCGTTTTTATTTCATTTATTTGCGCATTTTGCCAAATAAAACTTTGCTTTCTCTTCCGGGCGCCTCGGGCGTCCGAACAGATAAACTTACAATCCTATCACAAAGAGGAGGACATCACATTTATGGAAAGAAAAATGAAATCCATGGATGGTAACACTGCTGCGGCACACGTATCGTATGCGTTTACCGAAGTAGCGGGCATCTACCCGATCACACCATCCAGCCCAATGGCAGACTATGTTGACCAGTGGGCTGCCGCCGGAAGAAAGAACATCTTCGGCAACAAGGTTCGCGTTGTCGAGATGGAATCTGAGGCTGGCGCATCCGGCACCGTACACGGTTCTTTGGCTGCCGGTGCACTGACGACCACCTACACGGCCTCTCAGGGTCTGCTCCTGATGATCCCGAACATGTACAAGATCGCCGGTGAACTGCTTCCAGGCGTATTCCATGTTTCCGCTCGCTGTGTTGCATCGCACGCGCTGAACATCTTCGGTGACCACTCTGACGTTATGGCATGCCGTCAGACCGGCTTTGCTATGCTGGCTGAGACCAATCCGCAGGAAGTTATGGACCTTGCTCCGGTTGCTCATTTGGCTGCGATCGAAGGCCGCGTTCCGTTCCTGAACTTCTTCGACGGCTTCCGCACCTCGCACGAGATTCAGAAGATCGAGGTTTGGGACTATGCGGATCTGGCTGACATGTGCGATATGGATGCAGTCAAGGCATTCCGCGACCGTGCTCTGAATCCGGAGCGTCCGGTTATGCGTGGTTCCCACGAAAACGGCGACGTTTTCTTCCAGCATCGTGAGGCATGTAACTCCTACTATCAGGCTGTTCCGGCTCTGGTAGAGAAGTACATGGGCAAGATCAATGACAAGCTGGGCACCAACTATCAGCTGTTCAACTACTACGGTGCACCGGATGCCGAGCGCGTTATCGTTGCTATGGGCTCCATCTGCGACGTAGCAGAGGAAGTTATCGATTACCTGACCGCACAGGGCGAGAAGGTCGGCCTGATCAAGGTTCGCCTGTTCCGTCCGTTCCGCGCCGACAAGCTGGTAGAGGTGATTCCGTCCACCTGTAAGAAGATCGCGGTTCTTGACCGCACCAAGGAGCCGGGTTCCCTCGGCGAGCCGCTGTACATGGACGTTGTTACGTCTCTCGCTACCCACGGCATCACCGGCATCACGGTTACCGGCGGTCGTTACGGTCTGGGCTCCAAGGACACCCCGCCGTCCTCTGTCTTTGCTGTATATGAGGAGCTGGCAAAGGATGCGCCGAAGGCACAGTTCGTTATCGGCATCAACGATGACGTTACCATGCTCTCTCTGGAGGAGAAGCCGTCCCCGAATACCGCAGCAGAAGGCACCATCGAGTGTAAGTTCTGGGGTCTCGGCGGTGACGGTACGGTTGGCGCCAACAAGAACTCCATCAAGATCATCGGCGATAACACCGATAACTATGTTCAGGCATATTTCCAGTACGACTCTAAGAAGACCGGCGGCGTAACCGTATCGCATCTGCGTTTCGGCAAGAAGCCGATCAAGTCCCCGTACTACATCAATAAGGCAGACTTTGTCGCATGTCATAACCCGTCCTACGTTGTCAAGGGCTACAAGATGGTCAACGATGTAAAGCCGGGCGGCGTATTCCTGATTAACTGCCAGTGGACGCCGGAAGAGCTTAACGAGTACATGCCGGCTGAGGCAAAGCGCTACATCGCAAAGAACAACATTCAGCTGTTCACCATCAATGCCATTGATCTGGCAATCCAGATCGGCATGGGCAAGCGCACCAACACCATCCTGCAGTCTGCATTCTTCTCTCTGGCTAAGGTAATGCCCGAAGAGACCGCAATCCAGCTGATGAAGGACGCTGCAACGCACTCTTACCTGAAGAAGGGTCAGGATGTCGTTGACATGAACCATAAGGCCATTGAGCTGGGCGCTTCTGCGTACACCAAGATCGACGTTCCGGCTGACTGGGCCGACGCGGTTGACGGTGCAAAAACCACCGCACCGAAGGGCCTGCCGAAGACCGTTAAGATGGTTACCGACCTGCTCGACCCGATTGGTCGTATGGACGGCGACTCCCTGCCGGTATCCGCATTCAGCGAGCACGTTGACGGCACCTTCGAGCTGGGCGCATCCGCTTACGAGAAGCGCGGCACCGCCGTTACCGTACCGACTTGGGACGCAGCAAAGTGTGTTCAGTGTAACCAGTGTGCTTATGTCTGCCCGCACGCTACCATCCGTCCGTTCGCTCTGACTGAAGCTGAGGTTGCTGCCGCTCCGGCTGCGCTCAAGACCGCTCCGATCAAGGCTGGCGCAGGCAAGGGTACTTACAGTTTCACGATGGCTGTTTCCCCGCTGGACTGCATGGGCTGCGGCGTCTGCATCGGCGTCTGCCCGACCAAGGCTCTGACCATGGTTCCGCAGCACGAGCAGGCAGATCAGGAAGCTGTTTGGGATTACGTTGTATCCGAAGTTTCCCGCAAGCCGGAGATGGAAGACATCAAGTCCGTCAAGGGTTCCCAGTTCAAGCAGCCGCTGCTTGAGTTCTCTGGTTCCTGCGCAGGCTGTGCTGAGACTTCTTACGCCCGCCTGATTACGCAGGTTTGCGGCGATCGTATGTACATCTCCAATGCAACGGGTTGTTCCTCTATCTGGGGCGGTCCGGCTGCTACTTCCCCGTATACCATTGATAAGAGTGGCCGTGGTCCGGCTTGGGCGAACTCCCTGTTCGAGGACAACGCCGAGCATGGTCTGGGTCTGTATCATGGCCAGAAGGTTATCCGCGATTCCCTGATCGCAAAGACCGAGGCTCTGATTGCTGTTCCGTGGGCACAGCAGGAGCTGAAGGACGCTGCACAGAAGTGGCTGGATACCAAGGACAACGGCGCAGCCAACGAAGAGCCCGCTCGCGCTTACATTACCGCTCTGGAAAACAGCATCCTCGGCGTTGACGAGGGCATCGGCTTCCTGAGCACCGACGCCGGCAAGGCAGCCTTCGGCGACAAGGCTGGCGAGATGCTGGATCACATGAAGAGCCTGAAGGCATCCGGCGCAGATCATTGCGACTGCGACGCTTGCGCTCTGGCAGCAGAGATCCTCGACAAGAAGGAATACTTGTCCAAGAAGTCTGTTTGGATCTTCGGCGGCGACGGCTGGGCATACGACATCGGCTTCGGCGGTCTGGATCATGTTCTGGCTTCCGGCGAGGATGTCAATGTCATGGTATTCGACACCGAGGTTTACTCCAACACCGGTGGCCAGGCTTCCAAGGCTACCAACATCGGTGCTGTTGCTCAGTTCGCAGCAGCCGGCAAGTCGATCCAGAAGAAGTCTCTGGCAGAAATCGCAATGAGCTACGGCTACGTTTACGTTGCTCAGGTTGCTATGGGTGCAAATCCGCAGCAGACCCTGAAGGCAATTGCCGAGGCAGAAGCATATCCGGGACCGTCGCTGGTTATCGGCTACGCTCCGTGTGAGATGCACTCCATCAAGGGCGGCATGACCAACTGCCAGTCTGAGATGAAGAAGGCTGTTGACTGCGGTTACTGGAATATGTTCCGCTTCAACCCGCAGCTGAAGGCAGAGGGCAAGAATCCGTTCGTACTCGACTCCAAGGAGCCGAAGGAAGACGGTTATCAGTCCTTCCTGATGAACGAGGCTCGCTTCTCCGCTCTGACCCGTTCCTTCCCGGAGCGTGCAAAGGAGCTGTTTGCCGAGTCCGAGCAGGAGGCTATGAAGCGTTACCGTCACCTGCTGAACCTTCAGGAGATGTACGGCAAGGATCTTTAATCCTCGTCCTATCGCAAGATAATAGCAATCCCCCGATGGAATCTTCCATCGGGGGATTTTTTACGTTTTCGACTGTCGTGGCCTAGCAGAGACGCCATCCTTCTGTAGCGATGGAGCTTTCTTCTTTCCCCTCCGTTCCCTTTGTTCAAAGATTGGTACCCGAAAGCGAGGTTTGCTTTCGATATTGCAGCGGAGAACAGCCAACCTTCTGCTTAAAGCTGCGAATAAAGTGTTGAACACTGCTGTAGCCGCAAATTTCACTGATGTATTCAATCGACTGATCCGACGAGGACAGCACGTCCTGTGCCAGTGTGATGCGCAGGTTGATCAAATATTCATGCGGCGACAAGTTCGTGTATTTTCGAAACAAGCGGCTGAAATAATACGGGCTCAAGCCGACTTCGCTGGCAATCTCTTCGATCGTGATCGGGCTGGCAAAATTATTTTCCATAAACACAATCGACTGCGCAATCATGGAATCCTTTGATCGGTCATTTTCCGGGCTGGCAGAAATCAGTTCACTTAAAATATAGTGAATCTGCGCCGAGATCCGGTACTCATTCAAATATCCGTCATACGCCAGACTGATCAGTTTGGTCATCGCACTTTCAATGCTGGATTGCCGGTTAGGATGAATGTGGTGGCCATGCTTTTGTTCAATCAATGAGTAAAACTCGGCACTCTTATTTCCGTCAAAATGAAAATAGCGGAACTCCGCCGGCCCTAATGCCTGATAAATATGCGGCTTCTTACAGTCAATCAAGATAAACTCGCGCGGACCAGCGACAAACGTCTCACCGTCAAAGATCACTCGGATTTTCCCCGACACAATTGAGATAAACAGATAGTATCCGTAGTTTTCACGGCAGATATTATAATACGAGCTGACGTGAAAATGTCCCGCATACGGGGCGTAAAACAGATTGGTCTTTGCGCTCTCCGATGGCAGATGCAAATACATGCGGGAGGTTGGAAGGACACCAGAATCCTCCTGCGGAAGAATGCGTATGGTTTCCAGTTCATTGCTCATAGACTACTTCTCTCTTTCTTCTCCTGTTAGCAGATTCTCAGCAATTGTATTATACCAACAAATTTCGTCCCTTGTAAACACAAAAACCAAAAGTAAGTTGAGCACAAAATGTTAATTTTATAGCATGTTTGGACATTGCAGAGCTCTGTGATAAGCAGTACAATAAGGGCACAAAAGAAACAAACGCAAAAACAAACACGAAAAGCTCTTGTGAAATTCCTTAGTTTTTATATACAAAACATGATTTTTTATCAATATTCGCAAGTCCTAAGTTAAATTTGTATTATTTTCAGTTACTTTTAATAACTACAAAATTTGCGTGTATTTTTGTGCAACTTAGCAAGAAATGTATTGTTTCTTAGCAGAGAGGAGTTTGAATATGAAGAAAACCGTAATCGGTGTCATTGGCGGCGGTAACGTCGGACGAATTCATGTCAAGGACATCGTAACATCTGTGCCGGAGGCCGAGCTGAAATATGTTGCGGACGCTTATCCGGACGGCTATAATAAATGGGCAGCTGAAAACGATTGTCCACAGGCAATTACCGACTATAAAGTCATCATGAACGACCCGGACGTAGAAGCCATCTTAATCTGCGCGCCTGCCGCTCTCCATGCCGATCTGATTATGGAAGCCGCTCGTGCAGGCAAGCATGTATTCTGTGAGAAGCCAGTAGACTATGATGTAGCAAAGATCAAGGAAGCCATGAAGGTTGCCGAGGAATGCGGTATCAAGGTACAGGTTGGCTATAACCGCCGCTTTGACCATAATCATTCCACCGCACACCGCATGGTAACCGAAGGCAAGATCGGCGAGGTTCGTCAAATCAAGATCACATCCCGCGATCCGCTTCCGCCCCCGCCGGAGTACTTTGCAGCTGTTGGCGGTTCCGCCGGCGGCATGTTCCTAGACACCTCGATCCACGACTTCGATATGGCGCGCTATATGGCAAACGGCGCCGAGGTCGTCGAAATGTACGCAACCGGCTCCGCAATGATCAACAAGGATCAAGAGACCACCGGTGGCGTCGATACCACCACTGCTGTGCTGAAGTTTGACACCGGCGCGATGGCAATCATTGATAACTGCTGGCAGTGTGAATACGGATACGATCAGCGCATCGAGGTATTCGGCTCCAAGGGTGCAGTCAATGTACAGAACGACACCCCGAGCACGGTTGTTCTCTCCAATGGGGAGGGCCAGACCGCAGAAAAGCCGCTCTTCTTCTATGTCAACCGCTACATTGCGTCGTACACGGACGAGATTCATCTCTTCCTCGATGCCATTGTCAACGACAAGCCGGTTCCGGTTGGCATGAAGGACGGATACTACTCCTTCCTCATCGCCAAGGGCTGTGATCTCTCACTCAAGGAAAAGAGAGTTGTCACCATGGCAGAGTTGCTGGAATGGTAAGTTACAAGTTAAAAAAGCAGGTCGGTGCAAAAGCCGACCTGCAACATAAAAAAGAAAAGAAAGTCGAACAGCAAAAGGATTGAACAGGAGGACCATTATGAAAAAGAGATTATTATCCATGACCCTGGCAGGTGTAATGGCAGCCGGTATGCTCGCAGGCTGCGGATCGTCGGGCTCCACGGACACGAAGGGCTCTGCCGCTTCTTCCGGCTCCGGTGACTACTATCTGGACTTTGTCTTTAAGACCACGTCCAACGAGTACACCCAGTATCTGATGGCAGGTGTCAAGGCCGCCGCCAAGGATCTCGGCGTACAGGCAGACATGAAGGGCGCAACGTCCGAGACCTCGTACGACGAGCAGCAGAACATGATTGAGACTGATCTGAACTCCGGCAAGTACGATGCCCTCATCACCGCACCGTTACAGGGCAACACCGTTGCTACCCTGATTCAGGATGTCGATACGCCGGTATTCGCTATTGACGGCGACTTCCAATCGGATAAGAAGATTTCTTTCATCGGCATCAGCCAGTTTAATGCAGCCGAAAGCGGCGGCGAGGCAGCCGTTGAAGCAGCCAAGAAGGCCGGCTGGAAAGAGCTCAACGCAATCTGCATCGCCGGTGTACGCGGCGACGAAGCAGCCGAGGATCGCAAGAACGGTTATAAGGAAGGCGTAGAAGCCAACGGCGGCACCTTCCTGGACGACGAAGTACAGTATGCTGATTCTGTTGCGGACAAGGCAGTAAACAGCATGGAGGCGATCATGCAAAACCATCCGGAAGGCATCGCCATGATTCTCTGCCACAACGACGACTGCGCAATGGCTGCCGCACGTGCAGCAAAGAATAACGAGGCATACAAGGATACCATCTTCGTCGGCATCGACGGTAATATCTCCGCTTGTGAGTCCATTCTGAACGGCGAAGAGACCATGACCGTTGCATCCGATACCTACGGCACCGGTTACAACGCCGTTGTTACTGCAGTGGATTACCTGAACGGCAAGGATGTCGACAGCTTTGTTGAGAGCGACGTGCAGATCGTCACCAAGGACAATGCACAGGAGCATATGGACAAGCTGAAGAAGCAGCTGGCTTCTCTGGACAAGAGCGAAATTGGCTCGGCAGCAGAGTAATTGGAGTGTATTTTCATCAGGAGGGACGCCATCGTGTGTCCCTTCTGCTAAGTCACCATATTAAATCATATAACATTCTCGGAAACGTTGGGGATATTGTAACAATTAGGGCAGGAAAATCGACGTTCTGCATGTCGTGTCATGTACACATAGCTTGGGCGAGCTATATTCTGCGGAATACTGAGTTTCCACGTATTCCCCTCGATCCGTGTTTCTTTCTTCTCTTGTATTTTTCATGTAACAAGGAGGATATACCTATGTCGATTCGTACTGGCATTGCGCCAGACTCCTGGGGCGTCTGGTTTCCAGCGAGTGACCCAAACAACGCAAAACAACCACAGTGGTGGCGCTGCCTTGACGAGATGAAAATAGCCGGCTATGCAGGCTGCGAAATCGGACCGTGGGGCTATATGCCAAATGAAGATCCGAAGGTGCTGAAGCATGCCATTGACGCACGTGGCCTAGAACTCATCGGCTCCACCGTCGGCGGCAACTTTTTGGACGAGGAAAGTGTCCAGCAGGTACTCAGTGATATCGAGGCACAGGCTACGCTTCTCAAGCACTTCCCTTCTGCCAAGTATATTGTCATCCTGCCGCCCATGTACACCGATCTGGCAACCGGTAAGCCGGCAATGAATCCGGAGCTGAGTGATGCTGAGTGGGCAACCTATTGTGCCAACGTGCAGAAGTGTGCCGATCGCTGCGCAGAGCTCGGTTTTGAAGGTCTGTTCCACCCGCATGTGGACAGCCACGTACAGACCGAAGAACAAATTGACCGTTTTCTCGCAGACACCACGGTAAATCTGTGCTTTGACACCGGTCACCATGTCTACGGCGGCGGAGAGCCGATCAGCTATTACGAGAAGCATGTCAACCGCATTCCGTACATCCACCTGAAAGACTGTGATCTTGCCGTAAAGGCACAGATGGACGCCAACAAATGGTCATTTGCCAAGGCGGTCACCGAAGATATCATGGTCGAGCCGGGCAAGGGCAGCATTGATTTTGCTGCATTTTACAAGGCGCTTGTCGCCAACAACTACGACGGCTGGTGTGTCGTCGAGCAGGATCTCTTCCCGGTCAAGTCGTTTGACGTACCGCTGGAGAAGGCAACCATCGGCCGCGAAAATCTCCGCGACGCTGGTTTCATTGATTAAATCACAGACATCCTTCGGCTAGTTGCCGCTAGCTGCAAATTTCTTTTTATTTTCTTTTCTTCTATAAAAAGTTCCTGTACATTGGTAACAACCAATATACAGGAACTTTTTTATGCAATATTACTCTTCTTCCGACTGAAGGGCATCGTAATCATATTCTCCGGTTCGAACACGGAAAATCTTTTCTACATCATAGACAAATATTTTTCCGTCTCCAATATTACCGGTATGAAGTACACGCTTTGCCGTTTCGATCACCTTTTCAACCGGTATCTTAGATACAACTACTTCAACCTTTGTCTTAGGAAGTAAGCTCATATCCATTTCTGTGCCCCGATATCGCCCAACGTGTCCCAGCTGCGTGCCGCAGCCCTCAACATGTGTGACTGTCATGCCCCGAATGCCAATCTTCTGAAATTCCTCTCGCAGATCGCTAATCCTGTCCGGATTCATAATAATGGTTACATTGCTCAGCTTTGCCACAATACATCCCTCCTATTATCCAATGATGTCTGGATAAGCTGTCATGCCATGTTCCGTGACATCCAATCCCGCCATTTCCATCTTGCTCGATACACGGATACCCATCGTCTTCTTTAGTAGAAGATACAATACTCCTGTACTAATCAACACGAAAGCTCCAATCGAAAGTACTCCGATGATTTGTACCAAAAAACGCGATGCGCCGAAGCCATACAGCAGGCCATCCTCCGTGGAAAACAAGCCTGCCAACACCGCGCCGGTCAAGCCACACACGCCATGCAGTGAAATCGCGCCGACCGGATCATCAATATGGAGCTTATGATCCACAAACTCTATGCTGAGCGTAATCACAATTCCTGCAATCACACCAATGAGAATTGAGCCGATATAGCTCACCTGTGCTACACCGGTGCAAATGGCAACTAGTCCTCCAAGCGCTCCGTTGGCCGCCTTGTCTTTTCTTTATCGTTCAATGTATCAGCCAACGGGACAGTTCCATCGTCAGCACCTTGAACAGCACTCCGCCGGACATAATAAAAAACCAAATCTGGCGAACACTCTGCGACTTTGCCATCGTGGTTGCAATCGCCGCCAGCAAAATCAATACCGCACCAATACATCCCGCAATCGTCGGCACACTGACAAGCGAAAACAATCCCGGCGCACAGCTGCCGTCAATCGCATTCTGAACGGTTTTATCCAGTCCGTCCCGCGCCGCCGCAAAGCAGCAAATTACCAATCCGTAAATCAGCAGAACAGCACTTCGTCTGCCCCAATGCGCAATCATATCACGGTGGAAAAAGGAGTATCCGATGAAGCCCAACAAAATCAGCAGCAGTAGTGTCGTCACTGTTGTCACCATATTTCCCACATACAGCTTCATACATTCTCCCCCTCTCTCTGCCCGCGATACCACGTGAACACCGCCGCTAGATTTTCCCGCTTTACACGTTCCCCGCCGTGCAGCATCATATCCAGCATATCGTTTTCCTCTTCCGTTCGATCCTGTTTATTCGCAAGGGCTTTTCCCACGGTTTTGACCATCAATTCCATCAGCAGGCGGTACATTCCACGCAGTTTTTTCACGTTAAAATTCCCTTGCAGCGTAAAGACCGGAATCTCCGGTGCAATCACATTCTTTTCTCGAATGACGCCCTCCTGTGTTCCCGTCTGCCCCATGCCGACGGCACAGACCGCTTGTATCCGGTAGCGCTTCGCCGCATCGGAATATCCCTTCACGCCGCTCGCCATCACCCAGCCGAAATAGACGATCGTTGTCCCCTTCGTCAATCTCTGCTTTGCCTCTGCCAGCGAATAAACCGAAAGTCCGGTTTTCTCCGCCATCCATATCGCGTATTGCTTCGCACTGCCCGTGTTACTGGTATAAACGATTGCATCCATGTTTTATTACTCCTTTCCGCTCTTCCTTTGGTGAATAAAACGCTCCACATGTGCATCCAGCATGTCTAATACCGACTGTTTGTCGTCCGTGCTGTCATATAAGCTGTAGAGCAAATAGATCGGTCCATAGAACGCCAGCGCCGCCTGCTTTGCCTCTTCCTCGGTTTCCGTCATCCCGCGGAAAATCTCCGTCATATACGCGACTGGCCCCGCCGCCAGATGTTCTTGATATAGCGCCTCCATCGTTGGATCACGATACTGCTCTAACGTCAACATCTTGCGAAACTGCGCACAAAACCGATCCTCCGTCCAGTGAAGAAATTGTGCGCGGCTGTATGTCTGAATTTTTTCCTTTGGCATGTGCGCATAGCGCTCTGTCGCTTGCACCAGTTCCCCATCCGGCATGGCAAACTGCTGTGCCCGTTCCTGATTCATCGCCTTCATGCGCTCCACAAGTTGCTCCAGAATTTCCTGCTTGCCCGCATAGTGCTTGTACAACGCCGCTTTCGTAATCCCAAGCTGTTTGGCAATGTCATTCATCGAGGTGCCCAGATAGCCGCTCTGCGCAAATAACTCCAGCGCCGTCTCCAAAATCCGATTCTTGGTATCTCCCATATGCATCCCTCTCTCGTCTCAAGTAACCAATCGGTAACTATAGTATAGTGACCGATCGGTTACTTGTCAAGCGAATAAGAAAAAAGACTGAGACTCGCAGTGAAAGTCTCAGCCCTTACCATATCCCTATGCTTTGTTAACGTGTCAATTCTCCTCTTCCATCTCTTCCATCATGCGCATACCTGCGGTATCCGTAACCGGAAGCGAGAATACAATGGCGCCCGCCTTCGTGCCCACACCGGCTTCATCCATGATGGAGCGCATAATATCATTTTTCTGATCTTTGCGAACGACGATAAACAGCATATCCTTTTCCGGAACCAATGTGACGCCCATAAAGCGCTCTGCCATCTGGCTGCCCGTTCCTCGCGCATGAATGACCGTGCCGCCCGCCGCATGTACCTTGCGGGCCGCGTCCATAATCAGCTCCGTGTAGCCTTGATTGGCAATGACAACCAACAGCTCATATTTGGTATCCTTCAACGTGCTTTCCTCCCCTTTGATAAACTCCTGTCCACTGGTCAAATAGGCCAGCGCTTTTTTTCCGCCAATACTGCTGAGGGGCACCAAAAAGGCAATTCCGATCCCCGGAATGTCAATCTGCATCTTTAAGCGGAGCTGTCGTTTGAGTTCCTTCCACTTGCTGTCCGTCACGATGTGAAACAGGATGCACTTTTCCGCTCCGTCCAAGCCAAAATAATCCAGTGTTTCGCTGGATGCCGTACCATGCCCAACGGAAATGACACAAACCTCTAACCCCTGCTCCCGATAGAAGGAAGTAAATCGTTTTACCATCGTTCGGCTTGTGATGGTCACCTGCATATATAATTCACTCATTGGTATTCCTTTCTATCCGATTCCTTACAGTTCAATAATCGCGTCGTCATCCCATTCCGCCAGCTGCGGCATAACCTCGCGCTTCGGGTTGCGCAGCTTGTGCGCCATGCCTAAAATCTGAATCGTGATCAGCGGCGTCATGGCGACCATCGCGACAACGCCAAACGCATCTGCAACCAGATCGCCGCCTACTGCGACACAAGCACCCTGCGCCAGCGGCAGCAGAAAGGTTGCTGTCATCGGGCCGGATGCAACACCGCCCGAGTCAAATGCAATCGCCGTGAATATCTTGGGCACACAGAAGGAAATGCCAATCGCAATCGCATAACCCGGAATCAAAAACCATAGAATCGGGATACCGGTCAACACACGCGTCATCGCCAGCGCAACCGAAAGTGCCACACCGATGGATAAGCTGATACCCATCGCCTTTGCTGAGATCGCACCGTCGGTAATCTCTTCTACCTGATGGTTCAGTACATAGACCGCCGGTTCTGCCTTGACGATAAAGAAGCCAATCAATGCGCCGATCGGTATCAGCAGATACCGATAATTCTGTGCCGCCAGCTCATTGCCCAAATACGTGCCCGCCGGCATAAAGCCAACATTTGCACCAGTCAGGAACAGAACTAGACCGATGTATGTATAGACCAAACCGATTAAAATTTTTACTAAGCTCTTCCGCGGCAGTCGCAGCGTGATGATCTGAAACGCACCGAAAAATACCACAATCGGCAGCAGAGAAACCGCGATCTCTCCGATATAGGCCGGAAGCTCATGGGCAAACATTTGCCATAGCTCGACCGAATTAGCAACCTGAATATTTTGAATAATCGACGCACTGCTGTCTGACGGGCGAAATACCATGCCCAAACACAGCACCGCCAAAATCGGGCCGATGGAACACAACGCAACCAGACCAAAGCTGTCGTTTGCGGCATGCTTATCGTCTCGAATGGAGGCGATACCGACGCCAAGCGCCATAATAAACGGAACGGTCATCGGACCTGTCGTCACACCGCCCGAGTCAAACGCAATCGCACGGAAGCCCTCCGGCACCAGAAACATCAAAACAAATGCAATCGCATAAAATACAACCAACAGATAGGACAACGCAATGCCGACCAGCATACGCAGCAACGCAATGACCAGAAAAATGCCGACGCCAACTGCAACCGCCAAAATCAGTACGCTGTTTGGCACGGACGGCACGAGGCCCGCCAGCACCTGCAAATCCGGCTCAGAGATGGTAATAATCATACCGAGAATAAAGGATAAGACGACAATCAGCAAAATATTTTTACTTTGTGTCATGCGTGCGCCGACCTTTTCGCCCATCGGTGTCATTGACATTTCCGCACCTAGGGTAAAGAACATCATTCCCACAATAACCAGCAGTGCTCCCAACAAGAAGGAGAGCAATATGCTCGGTGAAAGCGGGGCGATGCTGAAGCTCAGGACGATCACGATACCGACAATCGGCAAGACGGCGACCATCGCTTCTTTCATTTTTGCTTGCATTTTGGGATTCCAAATATTCAATATATCACCTCAGTGCTCGTACGTATTACTGCTTTGTTTCCTGTCAAATGGCAAAATTCAAATCCCTTAATTTGTGTTTTTATTTCTTTTTATTCTAATTCATCTTTTTGAGCATTCAATTTTTTCTTCGGTTCCATTCTATGCAATTTTCGGACTATTTGTTACTATAAGTATAGTATAATTGAGTTTTCCAAATAAAGCAATCATTTTTTCTCATTTTATGAAATCCACCAATTTTCTGATGAATTTACATAGTGAAGTACCATAATACTATAATTCTTATTAACAGAATCTTAACATCATGTTTCCTCTGTGGAGTGATGCTGGATCTTACGGGTAGATGGAAAAGAGGAAGTCCGGTTTCGTGACCTGACTTCCTCCGTTGGATCTTTTTATTAAATTCCCCAATATAAACGCAGCAGACCCAAGATCAACAAATGTCCCGGGTAGAAGCAATAATTCAGCAGCTTATATTGTTTCCCACGTTCTCCATTGTATGCCAGAGTCAGTCCAAAGCCCAGCAACGACCAAGGCTCTTTCCAGATAGAGCAGTATCCCAGCGCAATACTCCAAAACGGGTGTTTGTGCATCAAATAAAATACATAGCCAATGAGTATCGCGTGGTGCTCATAATCCACGCCGGTAAACATCGCCGCATAGCACATAACTGCAACAATGATAAAGGACAGCAGATACCATATCACATGCGGGTTATCTGCCAACTTTTCTCGCAGATAGTCAATCATCCAAATGGTAACCAGCATCATTGCCAGTGAAAACATCACATTCTGCCATCTCCAGTTAACCAAGACACCTGTAGAAAACAGATCAAATGGAATCTCCGAAATCACGCCAAACAAAAGCAGAGTTCCCAGATATTTTTTACGACTGTGCGTATGAAAGAATCCCTCCACTAACAAAAATGCAAACAGCGGAAATGCAATACGCCCAAGGATGTCAAACGCATCACTCAAAGATAACAGCCATCCACCATCTAGCTTAGGGTAAATCAGCGCCTTATTGATATGGTCAATCAGCATGGACGCAAACGCAATATATTTCAGTTGCGCACCAGATAACACGCGAATGCGCGTTAAAAAAGCTCCGTTTTGAGTTGTATTCATATCATTCTCCCCCGAAACAATAGATTCTCCTCGCCTAGTGCTTTCCCTATTATAACAGAGCACTATAAAAAGTCAACAAAAAGATTATGTTGCCACCATTATTCCAAATTACGACTCATTCACCAGTTTTCCCGTCATATGCTCTGGACACAATTCGAGACACTGTACCACCTTACCTGCCGCAGCGAATTCCTTTTCAAAATAGCCTTCATCCTCAGTGAACTTTTTGCACAGGTTGTGACAAATCCTCTGGATTGTCTCTTCATCCGTAACTGGGTGCATTCGTCCAAACACCACCACACTTCGGATATTCAGCGCCCATTCGCCTTCGTTGCGATATCCCTCATCCTGCACGCAGTACGAAACCTTATCGCACGCGCGAATCGCATCGATTTTGTGTCCTTCCCGTGCACCATGAAAATATAGCTTTCCATCCTCTTCGCAATACCAATGATCCATCGGAATCCCATAGGGATAGCCGTCATCACCGAGAACCGATAATACGCCCCGAGGTTCGTTTTTTAACAATTCGATACATTCCTCTTGGGATAATGCTTGTCCAAATCGCCGCATGGTTCGGAACATGGTTTTTCTCTCCTTATTCACTTGCTATTTGTCATTCAAAAGGAGGCAGACCAATGAACTGCCTCCCTGTTATCTTCGGATTATTCCCACTCAAGTCTTAGGCTTTGATTTAGGGTTATAAAATGCACTCTCGATACGCTTTTTGCCCACATAATCCACGTATTTCGGGCTGTACATAGGTTCCTTGCGAATTTTGTAGCCGTTTTGTAGCCAGCTATTTTATACGTACTAACCGTTCGCAACGACTTATTTTGAATGATTTGCGGCAGATTTCGATATGATTCCCGCCAATAATCACCCGGAAATTGACCGCCTGATTCACCTCAAAAAACATCTTGGAGGTATGACCATGAGCAAACTTATATCCTGTCAATTCAACATAGACACAGCCTGCGTGGAATTGGTTTTTGACGATGGAAGCCGGATTTCCATTGACTGCACCGCCGTTGAAAACGAAGTTGCCGATAACCGCTTCCAGCGGTCAGAGCTGGATTATCTGATCTACAACGACCCGCTTGCTTATGCAGACTTGGTTCTGAACGGCGATCCCGAAGCATACCTGAAAGTTGTAACGGAATACAACCCTCTCGGCAGCTGACAAAATGAATATAGCTTAATCGGCAACCAGGGCGGGCAAGCATAAATTGTGCTTGCCCGTCAAGATTCAGTTATTGGTCGCAAATTTTATTAATGATGTTAAAAATGAGTGAAAAAGAGGAAAAGTCGATATTTGAATACTCGGGAGAATTTCCCAATACTCTATCGGCAAATTCCATTTTGGGCAGTGCAAGATTGGTTTTCCTATCTCCTTGAATGCAGAAAACTCGTTTATCAGATGTTCCGTCAATGATACGAATCTTATCAGGACCACAACTATTGCGGTCAACACAACAAAGTTGTCCATCAACAGAAATTCCTACAGAATCGAACTCATTGCCCATATAGATTCTTCTCTGAACCCCGTTTATCTCAACTTGAGTTTTAATATCGTTGTCGGAGTAATAGTGTTCGATACATATTTTAGGAGTATCTGTTCTGTGAGCTGGAACTGGGATAGTGAAAGAGTAAACATTGTTGCCCCATACTTTGAATCCTGATTCCGATCCCAATTCTTTGTTCGTGGATGTATCATCAGCGTCGGCAATAAAGATCAGCTTTCTTGGTTGCGGAATAGATGCAAAATGCTTACACATACTTGTTAGCTGGGTATTGCTCATTTGTATTTTGAGTGCCCCTTCTTTCGTTGACTGCTCTGGCTCATATTCTAAGAAGTCAAAGTCCAAACTCCTATATGCCTCAACATTTTCTGGACACTGTGAAAGTTTGGAAAATGCCGCTTTCATATGTTTCCAGTCAGTTGCGCCTTCAGTTATGACAAGTGGTTTTGCTGTATGCGTATTGATTGCATCTTTGATTTCTGCTTGATGCTTCTTCGTTGCAGAATAAAAGGCATATGCTTTCTGAAACTCCGAAAACGCCTCGGCGGAAATACAATCACCATTGGGCATTTCATGTATTTCAAATCCATTGGCCCCGTATACTTCTTCCAATCCGAGAAGAAATAAAGGTGAGTGCGTAGTAATGACAAACTGTACTTTCGGAAAAAGTTTCATCAACTTTGGAAGTGTATTGCGTTGAAGGTTTGAATGAAGATGAAGTTCAACCTCATCAATTATCACAACTCCTTCAATTTGTGAAAGCGTAATGCTGTTATTGATGTTGTTATCTTCAGAGTATCGCACGATTGTTGCAAATATATTGAACAAAGCGCTTTGTCCGGTTGATAAGGAATCCAGCGAGGGAATTAACACAGAATTGTTTTTTGTGTCGCAGATATTAAATCGAGATTTTCCCCTATTGCGATAATTTAGACCGAAGTAGACATTCTTATCTAAAATTTCAGTCATAATATTTTCTACATTTCTTCGTGCGGTTCCTTGCAGCAAAAGGCTACCCATATCAATATGTTCAACGAGTAATTGATCCCCTTTTTGCACGATATCGCATCGTGAGTCGGCAATGATATCCAACAGCCACTGCAATGTTTGCTCATTTACGTCATGAACAGTGATCGGCTTACATAATTGTCCTTGCCACAGTTCTCTAATAGACGGATGTATATCCTCGTCCTGCTGATAATATCTTTTCCCCATCCATGCGGGTTTTTCATATCGATCCGGCCCGAAGTAACAAAAGACGCTTCGCCCAAAAATTGTTTCCGCTTCGGACTTCTCAATAAAAGCTTTCTTGTAACCTTCCGTATCTTTCCATGAAACTTTTTTGTTAGCACAAAAGCTGTTACCGCTTTTTATCAAATCAGCAGAAACTGATCCACATTTCATGACATATCCGATTGAGTATGTAGGGTTTCGAGGACAGGTATATTCAATGATTGAACACATATACTCTTTTCCGATTTGAATTTCAGACGGAGAAATAGCTTTAAAGTATTGATGTCCTGAGCCGCCATCAGATTTGGTGACATCATTGAAAGCCTTTTCTGCCAATTCATATAATGAGTCAACTACATTGGATAAAAGCGTAGTTTTACCTGTTCCATTTTCACCAACAATTATTACTGGCTTAGGATTTTCAGATTCATCAAACGGAAATGTGATAGACACATCATTAATCGGTCCCATATTAATAGCGGATAACCGTTTTATGTACATTTTATCGAAACCACCTTTCTTCGGTATATTGACGGAAAATCATTTCAGCCGTTCACACAACGGCAGATTGTATCTTTTTAGTACATCATGGATTCTTCTTCAACATACGAGCACGCTTCTTCAATAGGCGTACCAGTCTCCAGCGATCAATACGCTTGGGCATCTTTTGATAAATCTCTCAATAATCTGCTTTTTCCGGAATCCAACGTCCGTTTTGAGTAATGCTATGCCCATCAAGCAGATGAAGGAAGAAAGAGGCCTCGATAATCACGGAAATAGAATTGCTTACACCGGAACCAATGTGATTGTGTTGGTACAGATTACGAGGCCCCTGAAAGAAACCCATAAGCATATACCTGATGCCGTCCTGCTCATTGCGCTCCGATTCGTTTTTCAGATCATTGATTGCAATAAGGGGAGCCCTCTTTATTTCGCCGGTTTGCTTGTCTATTTCAAAAGAAAGTGCTCTTGTCGCCAGATCGAATCCATGCGAATCCAGGCCTGACTTCTTTTTGAGATAATTTTCCACAGCCACGAAGGATTCACGTGCTGCCGACTCAAACTCGGATTTATATATGAGTTGCACCGCATCCGATAACGCTGCGTGGATATTGTATACCTCAAAAAATCCTTTGAGCTTCTTTAGCGAATATGGCATTAAACTGCCGCAACAAGGACAGAATGTAAAATCATAAAAGTCAAACCCATATGTACCGTTGCTATATTCCCTAAGTTGCTTTTTTCTGGGTGGAAGAGAACACCCATTAGGACAAGCGTATTCTTCTCTCCTCATTGCTTTCACCTCATTTCAACTACTCACTTACCCGCTGGAAAAATTACAATTTCAAAGGATAAGCATCCAGCTTGTTTTGCGCATTTATGTAGGATTTATAAATATTTTTGATTCCGGCTTCTTTTGCCATGCTTACAACAAGATTTTCCTCTGCTACGCCCATTCGCAGGCCAAGAATTACACCGCTTGGGATCCATTCCACCATCACCGGCGGCTTCATAATGCAGCCAGTTATCATTCGCCATTCTTCATCGTATTTATGGCACTCTTTTTTGATCAGAGTCGTTCTTTCTTGTTCCCATAGCACATTTCCCATCTCTACATATAGCTCTTGAGGAATCTGAGTTTTTGCTGTCTCTGCTATTTTGCGGAGCATAACGAATTTCGCAAATTTGGTTGCATCATAAGGCGTGTCCGAATAATAAATCGGATATAGCGACGTTCCGTAGTTCTTGATTCCGCAATTGGCGCATTTTTCCTGCTTACCGCATAAGAAGTCGTCATTGTTTTCAAGGTCGTAGATTTGCACAAAACCTCTGTGCTGATCTGCATATTTCAGCCACAGAACCTCATTAAACCCATTTTCGGAGAAACAAACTGACCACGTATCCTTTTTAACTTCATCACGGAGTGAAAGCGCTGCATTCAGAAAGCTTTCGGTAAGCCCGTGAGAAAGCGCGTTTGTCACATTTTCAACCGTAAACTGCGCAGCTTGCTCCTCAGAGAGAATATTCCCAAGCAATGACTTAACACCATCCACAACAGCTTCTGTACTTTCCGGAGTCTGGAATGCACTTAGATACTCTTTCCGGATCGCTTCAATGTCGATGTGAAGAAAGGTATCAAAAGGATCATCATAATAATTCGCAGAAGAAAAATAGAGCTTGTTTGTTCTGAGCGCTTCCAAGCTTTTGGTGCTGACAGGCCGATAGCGAAAAAGCAGCTTGGGGTACTTAATTGATTTGAGTAGTTGTTCGCGTTCTGCCACAATATC
>CAKTAV010000015.1 GCA_934532985.1 uncultured Butyricicoccus sp.
CGGAATAGGCAGACGCGCTAGCTTCAGGTGCTAGTCTTCGCAAGGAGGTGGGGGTTCAAGTCCCCCCATCTGCACCACATATAAACCTCTGGTTTATATGAAATATTAACTTCATATGGTGATCTCACCAACATGCAGATGTGGCGGAATAGGCAGACGCGCTAGCTTCAGGTGCTAGTCTTCGCAAGGAGGTGGGGGTTCAAGTCCCCCCATCTGCACCAAAAAACACTCAACCGAAAGGTTGGGTGTTTTTTTGCAGTTTGGGACTTGAACCGTAGGTCTGAACGCGTGAAGCAAAACATGCCAGTGGCATGTTTTGTAGCGGTCAGGCCCGAAGCGGCGCTCCGCCGCGAGGGATGGCAAGCCGCGAACGCGGCGTAGTCCCCCCATCTGCACCAAAAAACACTCAACCGAAAGGTTGGGTGTTTTTTTATTTCGTTTACCCGTCTGCGCTCAAGGAAAGCTATCTATAGTTGCAAATTTTAATCCCCTCAGAATTTGCTCCGCAAATCCAGCTCCCCTTGCATCAAGGGGCGCCTTTGGTGCAGACTTTTTCATTGTCTGTTCTCAAGGTAAATCTTACCGTTTTTCAAATTCCAAACCAGCGGAGTGTTTGGAATTTGAGGAGCGAGGCAATGGAGCGGGTGAGCTGTGCCAAGACTTTGGCACAGGGAGGTAGCGGAATTCGCCGATGCGACAGCCGACGCCTCGGCGTGGCGATGTAGCGCAGTGCGTCGCAGCGATGGCGTAGTCCCCCATCTGCACCAAAAAAACACTCAATCGAAACATTGGGTGTTTTTTTCTACTCTCACCGCAACTCTTCCATTCCTTTTATCCTCTATCATCCGTCTGCCCCAGCAGGTAATCCGTACTTGTATGATAATACTCTGCCAGCTGAATGACAAATTCAACGGGAATTGTGCGAATTCCTTTTTCGTAACGTCGATAGACCTCACGATGGATATGCAAAAAATCCGCTATCTCCTGTTGTGTTCGGTCATTATCTACGCGTAATTCTTCGATGCGTCGAAAATACATGGGAATCACCTCTTGACTTATGCTACCATACGGTGGTAGAATAAGTCAGAAATGCTACCAAACGGTTGTGTTAATAGTATTCCCATTTTCCCTTTTTCTATAAAAAAACAGAGAGCGCCATCCAAGCACTCTCCTATCCTTTCACTTTACTTCCTGCTCAATCTGCTCAAATAAATCCGATTGAAAAAATTCCGTGATTGTAATATCCAATCCATCACAGATTTTTTGAACCGTCGAGACCGTTGTACTGCGGTTGCGTCCGCCAATAATGTTATTTAACGTCGATTGGGTAATACCGCATATCATGCTCAGTCGGTTGACCGAAATGTCGCGCTGCCGACATAATTCTAAAATCCGCAAGCGAACTGCTTCCCCAATGGTCATCTCCGACGTCCTCCCATGTTGTGTTTCACTCCATCCATCACCGAAAATCAAACAAATCAGACGGAGAAACATTCAGCTTATCACAGAACTTAAAAATCAAATCCAGCGATACTCCGACATTGCCCAGCTCAATGGCACTGACATGACTGCGATCAATATCCAATAATTCTGCCAGCTGCATTTGTGTCAAATAATTCTTCTTTCGATACAATGCAATATTCAGTCCAAGGCTTTGATATTCATCCAAATAGGTTTTATCCATGCTTTCACCTCATACAAATATTGTATGCAGGTTTTCACGCAGAATAAGCATTGTGAAACCAGTCAAATGATGCTTGATACAAGTCATTCATTGCGATATTCTGAGTGTAGAACAAAAAACAACCGCTGACTGGCGGTTGTTCTAATCACTATTGTGAACGTAAGACAATGGCGAATCGTTTAACACACCCTAATCATCCAGCAATTTACTCGGCGGAATTTCAAAGACGTCCGCAACGGCAAACAGTGTTTTTAACGAAATCGGCTGAACAAAACTCAGCGTTTCCACCTGAGATAAATATCCCGAGCTGATACCAATCCGCTCCGCCAGCTGCTCCTGTGTCATACCATTTTTCTTACGATAATAGGCGATTCGCAGGCCAATTTCAATATACCGTTGTTCGTTTTTGGTCATGCCGTTTCACCTCATATGTATTGTATGCGGTTGCAGACGAAAAATGAACATGGTATAATCTTTATTATTCATGGTGTGACATGGAATTTTATTTATAGTACAAAGAAAAAAAGGGGATATTTATGAACATCAACGAATTCAAAGACCGTTTATTTGACGCGCTCAACGAAAGCCGCTTGCTCCCCATCAAGGATATTGCAGCGGACGACAAAGAAAACACCTTCGACATTACGCTGTGGGACGGAAGCGAATTTCATCTCACCTGCGCCGCATCCGAAAACACCGCTTCGGCGGATATTCTCTGTTTTCCACAGAGCGGCCGGTAACCTGGAATCTCTCCTTGAAACCCATGGTATCCCGTTGTATAATGGTTTCATCAAAGGAAAAAACGGAACTGCCTTGGCGAGACAGTCCCGCTATTTCAAAAGGCGGCGCCGATCGGCGCGGCGCGCGGCATGCCAAGCTGCCCGCGAATTGCATCGACCGCCTTGTTCCAGCATATGATAGGAAGGACGCCGATGTGCGTCCATGGGAAAGGAAGATTTTTGTTATGATTAAGCTGTCTCCGTCGATTCTTTCTGCGGATTTTGCGAACTTAGAGCGTGATATTGCCATCGCCGTCAATGCCGGTGCGGAATATGTTCATGTCGACTGCATGGACGGTCATTTCGTTCCGAATCTGACCATCGGCGCGCCGGTCGTCAAGGCACTGCGCAAGGCAACCGATGCCGTTCTGGATGTTCACCTGATGATTTCCGATCCGGACAAGTATTTGGATGATTTCATCAAGGCGGGTTCGGATATCATCACGGTACATTATGAATCCAACGGCGACACCTATAAGCAGGTCTGCCGCATCAAGGAAGCCGGCAAGAAGGCCTGTGTTTCCATCAAGCCGGGCACGCCGGCAGATGTCCTGATTCCGATGCTGCCGGAGTTGGACATGGTTCTGATTATGACGGTCGAGCCGGGCTTTGGCGGACAGGGCTATATTGATGCCTGCACGGATAAAATCCGTCTGATTCGCCGTGAAATCCAGGAAAACGGCTATCATTGTGAGCTGGAGATCGACGGCGGCGCCAAGCTGACCAACACGGCCGATATCGTTGCCGCCGGTGCAGATGTCATCGTTGCCGGTTCTGCGGTATTCAACGGTGACATTGCCGCCAACGTCAAGGGCTTCCACAAGGTATTTGAGGAAGGCATGGCAAAGGCAGACTGGAAGCCGGTCGAGTAAATCCTCACACGTTTCAAAATAATCGCAGCGACCCATAGGTATTGCCTATGGGTCGTTTTTCTGCAATGGAAAACCATAAAATTTCTCACTATCCGTTGACAGATAGTACAGCCTATGCTATACTCACTGTGTTAGATGTGATAGTACAGATGGTGAAGAGCAAAACGCTGTCCAGAACAGGGATATGCGATTGTTAGGTTGTTGTTACATGCGGGGGCGTGAAACTCACCGAGGTACGAGATGTTTGAGGTGACATGCCGCTTTTTCAGGGGGATGCGAAAAAGCGGTATCACAGCTAATGACAGAGTGTCAGCGGGGGAAGCTGGCACTCTGTTTTTTTATCTCATCAGTTCTTCCAACGCACTTTGCGTCTGTACACCAACCACACGTCCGCGCTCTGCCCCGCCGTCAAACCGTATCATCGTCGGGATGGATTCCACCCCATACCGCTGTGCCAGCTCCAGCTCCTCGTCAATGTTAACCTTCGCCACCCGAACGTCCGGATGGGCCTGTGCCAAGCGCTCCACTACCGGCGTCATCTGTCGGCATGGACCACACCATGGCGCCCAGAAGTCTACCAGCACCGGCTGTGTGCTCTGCAAAACGCGTGCGGAAAATTCCTTTGCAGTTATCGAATCAATGGGCATACTGAAATCCTCCTTGTATTTTGGTGGAATCAGTATGCCCGTTTCTTTTGTAAATCATCCCGCCGCTTCGTCACCACAGCTCCGGATAGCGCTGCTGTGCCAGCTTGACGAGGGCGCGGTCAAACAACGTCAAATACACCTTCATATCCTGCATCTCCGCGGTAATGGTCTCCACCGCAATGCGCAGCGCTTGCTCTCTGGGGTATCCATAGATGCCAGAGGACACCAGCGGAAACGCTATCGACCGGCAGCCATGCTCCCGCGCGGTGGCAATCGCTGTGCGGTAACAGCTTGCCAGCTGTTCCGGCTCTCCCTGTGTTCCGCCGTGCCAGATTGGACCGACCGTGTGGACAATATACCGCGCCGGCAGTGAAAAGCCCTCCGTGACGACCGACTGTCCCGTCGGACAGCCGCCCAGCTTGGCGCACGCGCGCTCCAGCGCTTCATATCCCGCCGCCGCAAAAATTGCGCCGCACACGCCGCCTCCGGGCAGCAGCGCGCTGTTTGCCGCATTCACAATCGCGTCTACCTTCATCGTCGTAATATCCTGCTTCGTCAGCTGCAAGGCCATAGCGTTCCCTCCTTATTTCGCGTTCGAATCACGTCCAATATCTCTTCATCGGCTGGACAGAATACATAATCCCCAATCTCCTGCGGCGGTATCCACGCAAACGCATGGTGCTCCAACCGCTTGGGCGTTCCCTGTGCCAGACGTGCCCAAAACAGCGTCAGATGAATCGTCACATCCGAATAGACATGCTCTACCTCATAGAAGCAATCTCCGACCGAGATGGTGACATCCAGCTCTTCCTGACATTCCCGCACCAAAGCCTGCTCCCGCGTCTCACCCGGTTCGACCTTTCCACCCGGAAATTCCCACAGTAGTCCGCGCGCTTTGTTTGCCGGACGCTGACAGATAAACAATCGGCCGCTGTCATAGATCATCGCCGCAACAACCTGTGTCATACCATTCTTCCTCTCTCCTGTTCTTATGGATCAGTATAGCACACTCTGTCTGCCTGCGGAACTCCCCTTCCCCGTCTTCTTTGTTTCATTTTATGTAAACAGAACTTTCCGGGTTCTTATCGTCAATTTTTCTTGTGATTTTTGTGAAAACACGTTTATTTTTTGGACAAATCCGCCATGTCAAAACTGGTCAAATTGTGGTATACTATTTGTAACAAAAGCTGCAAAATACGTCGAAAACGAAAGAAAGGATCGGTGCTTGTTGTGTTTCATGTGAATGACTGGATTGTGTACGGTACCTCCGGCGTCTACTGTGTCATCAATACAGACGTGCCGGACCCAACCGGTGCGGACAAAACACGTCGCTATTATGAATTGCAGGCCAATCGACAGAAGTGCCGCACCTATGTACCGATGGATTCCCCCATTCCGATTCGTCCGGTCATCTCCCGCACCGAAGCCGAAGCATTGATTCAGGAGCTTCCGCAGTTGGATGTCGCCCTGTGCCCCGAGCGCGGCAAAAACGCCGCCGAGAAATATTACAAAGAGCTGCTGCAAAATAGCGATTGTAAAACCGTGCTCGGTGTCGTACATACGCTCTCCACACGGCGCGCGCATTTGTTGAAAAGCGGACATCATATGAGCTATACCGAAGAAAAATACCTCAAACGCGGCCGAGATCTGCTGGATAACGAGTTTTCCATCGCCCTTGGCATTCCAAAGGAAGAGGTTGCGGCGTTTGTGCGAAAGAACACGCCGACGGCGGAGGGGTGAGGGATTGTATGCCTCCCCATAGATGCACGCTTACTCCCCACGCCCTTCATTCCACATACAAAAACCCGAACGACAGATTCCTGCCGTCCGGGTTATATTTTTACTACTATCTCTTTACTTAAAGTACTTCACGCCATTTTCAAACAGCGGCTGATACTTCTCGCCAAAGATATTCTTGCCCACATACTTGGTGTAACGCTCGGAGTGACCCATCTTACCCAAAACACGTCCGTCCGGGCTGGTGATGCCCTCAATCGCGCACAGCGAGCCGTTCGGGTTAAATGCAATATCCATCGACGGATTGCCGTCAAAGTCCACATACTGGAACGCAACCTGACCATTGGCAATCAGGCGGTCAATCTCTGCCTGCGGCGCCACAAAGCGACCCTCGCCATGGGAGATGGCAATCGAGTGCATGTCGCCAACCTCACAGGAGGACAGCCACGGGGACTTCACGGAGGCCACGCGGGTCTGTACATAGCGGGACTGGTGACGACCGATCAGGTTATAGGTCAGCGTCGGGCAGGTCTCATCCAGATCACGGATTTCGCCATACGGAACCAGACCCAGCTTAATCAGCGCCTGGAAGCCGTTGCAGATGCCCAGCATCAGACCGTCACGGTTGTTCAGCAGATCGTGTACTGCGTCCTTGATCGCCGGAGCGCGCAGGAACGAAGCGATGAACTTACCGGAACCGTCCGGCTCGTCGCCGCCGGAGAAGCCGCCCGGCAGAACCATCATCTGTGCGCCGCGAATCGCTGCTTCCAGCTCCTCTGCCGACGCCATCAGCGCGTCATGCGACAGGTTGCGGACAACGACAATCTTTGCCTCGCCGCCTGCCGTCTCAATTGCCTTGGCGGTGTCGTACTCGCAGTTCGTGCCCGGGAATACCGGAATAACCGCAGTCGGGCGTGCCGTCTTGACGGTCGGCGCCTTGGTATTGCGCTCGGTGAAGCTCGGCTTGGTCAGGTGCTCGTCGGATGCCGCCGCGCGGGTCGGGAATACATCCTCCAGCGTGCCCTCATACGCATTCTTCAGCTCATCCAGCGTAATCTTCTCGCCAAATGCATCAATTTCCGGCTTGTCCGTGGTCATACCAACCAGCCACGACGGGATATTCTCCAGCTCCTCGCTTGCTTCCACCAGAATGCCGCCGAAGTTCTTCAGGAACAGCGCATCCGGCGTGAAGTACGGGCTGAACGAGAAGCCAATATCGTTGCCCAGCGTCATCTTCGTAATGCCCTCGGCAATGCCGCCGACGGAAACCGCCCAAGCGGAAACCACGCGACCATCCGAAATCAGCTCGTGTACCAGCTCCCACATCGTGCGGATGTCGGAGTAATTCGGCTGACCATCCTCATTGTACGCCGCATCGAAGAAGTAAACCGGATGACCGGCTGCCTTGAATTCCGGCGAGATCAGCTTGTCTGCCTCCTCCGGCGCAATGGCAAACGAAACCAGCGTCGGCGGAACGTGCATATCATCATACGTACCGGACATGGAGTCCTTGCCGCCGATTGCCGCACGGCACAGGCACTCCTGTGCATCATACGCGCCCAGCAGAGCTGCCAGCGGGGTGCCGAACTTCTCCGGATCACGATTCAGATGCTCAAAGTATTCCTGGAAGGTCAGGTACGCCGTGCGGTAATTACAGCCGGCGGCAACCAGACGTGCCAGCGATTCTACAACCGAAGCAGATGCGCCGAGGAACGGGTTCTGCTCCATATAATACGGGTCAAAGCCAAAGCCCATGACGGAAGCCGTCGAGCACTGTCCCTCCAGCGCCGGCATGGTCGCCGCCATAACCTGCGTCGGGGTCAGCTGATTCTTACCGCCATACGGCATAAAGACAGAGTTTGCGCCAATCGAGCCGTCAAAGCGCTCGGTCAGACCGCGCTCCAGGCAGACGTTCAGGCTGGAAGCCAGGTGCAGCAGCTTCTCGCGAACCGTCTCGCCCTCAGTTGGAACCGTGATGTCTGGATTCGGCAGAACCGGAATGTGCGCCGTGGTGTGCTTGGCAGCGCCGTTGGTGTTCAGGAAATCACGGGAGACATCGACAATCGTCTTGCCGTTCCACGTCATGCGCAGACGGTTGGTGTCCGTAACCGTAGCAACGACGGTGGCTTCAATGTTCTCCTCGGATGCCAGGCGGATGAACGCATCGACATTTTCCGCCGCAACGACAACCGCCATACGCTCCTGCGACTCAGAAATCGCCAGCTCGGTGCCGTCCAGACCGTCGTACTTCTTCGGTACGGCGTTCAGGTTGATATCCAGACCGTCTGCCAGCTCACCGATGGCAACGGATACACCGCCCGCGCCAAAGTCATTGCAGCGGCGAATCATGCGGGTTGCTTCCGGATTGCGGAACAGACGCTGAATCTTGCGCTCTTCCGGCGGATTACCCTTCTGTACCTCAGCGCCGCAGGTCTCCAGCGACTCCGTGGTGTGGCTCTTGGAAGAACCGGTTGCGCCGCCGCAGCCGTCACGACCGGTGCGTCCGCCCAGCAGGATAATAATATCTCCCGGATCCGGAACCTCACGAATGACATTTTCATACGGTGCCGCGCCGACAACCGCGCCGATCTCCATGCGCTTGGCAACATAGCCCGGATGGTAGATCTCATGAACCAGTCCGGTCGCCAGACCGATCTGGTTGCCGTAGGACGAATAACCCGCCGCCGCCGTGGTACACAGCTTGCGCTGCGGCAGCTTGTGCTCCAGCGTCTCATTCAGCGGAACCGTCGGATCGCCCGCGCCGGTGACGCGCATTGCCTGATAGACATAGGAACGGCCGGACAGCGGGTCACGAATCGCGCCGCCGAGACAGGTTGCCGCACCGCCGAACGGCTCAATTTCCGTCGGGTGGTTGTGTGTCTCGTTCTTAAACATCAGCAGCCACGGCTTTTTCTCGCCGTCAATGTTGGCGTCCACACGGATGGAGCACGCGTTGATCTCTTCGCTCTCATCCAGCTCACTCAAAAAGCCGCGCTTCTTGAGCACCTTGGCGCCTGCCGTGCCGATATCCATCAGCGTAACCGGACGCTTTGCCGCCTTCTCCGGACCATACACTTCCGTGCGTCCGTACAGATAGCGGTCAAATACCTTGGATACCATCGGATCTTCAATGTCCGCCTTGTCAATCTGCGTGTTAAATGTGGTATGACGACAGTGATCCGACCAGTAGGTGTCGATCATGCGCACCTCGGTGATGGTCGGGTCGCGCTTTTCCTCGCCCGCAAAATACTGCTGCAGGAACTGCAAGTCGTCCAGCTCCATCGCCAGACCCAGCGACGCCAGCAGCTCACTCAGCTGCGCCTCGTTCATCGAAATAAAGCCTTCTACCGTGTCAACCTCCGTCGGGATGGCATAGTTTGCCTCCAGCGTCTCCGGCTTTTCGGAGGATGCCTCACGGGAGTCCACCGGGTTGATCAGATAGCCGCGGATCTTGTCCAGCTCCGCTTCCGTCAGCTTGCCGCCCAGTACATAGATATGCGCTGCTGCAACCTTCGGACGCTCACCCTGTGTCATCAGCTGAATACACTGCGCGCAGGAGTCGGAACGCTGGTCATACTGACCCGGCAGCGGCTCCACAGCCAGAATGGTATAGTCACCCTCCGGCATGGGGAAGGTTTCATCATAGCAGACATCCACCATCGGCTCGGAGAACACAATGTTCTTTGCCTTGGCATAGACGTCCGTATCAATGCCCTCTACATCGTAGCGGCAAAGCTCACGGACGGATGTCAGCGCCGGGATTTCCAGCTGGCTGCTCATCGCGGCGCACAGCGCACGGGACGCGCTGTCAAAACCAGGCTGTTTTTCCGTATAGCATCGTAATACTGCCATTTTGCACCTCATATTTCGTTTCAATTTGGAATCAAAAAAGGATTCTATCCTCTATACACTAGTATAAATAATGATACCGTTTTTGCCGCTCGATTGCAATAACACGGGCGACGAAATTCGCATTTCTTTTGTCTGCTTTCTTGTCCGATTCTTGTAACATCCCAAAAATCCGGCATTCTTTCCCGTCGACACCGCGCAGATGCGCACTATGCCATTCCGCCAGCGAGCGCGTCACAAGCCGCAAAATGCAAAAACGGCTGCCGCACAGGGTCTCCTGCACCGCAGCCGTTTTCTGTTCTTTTTTATCTCTGCACCTTGCGCAAAAACGCCTGTGTGCGCGCATTCTGCGGGTTATCCAGAACGTCCTCCGGACGTCCTTCCTCCACGATGTAGCCGTCCGCCATAAAGATGACGCGGTCGGACACCGCCTTGGCAAAGTCAATCTCATGCGTAACGATAACCATCGTCATTTTCTGCTCCGCCAGCTGGCGCAGAATCTTGAGCACCTCTACCGTCAGCTCCGGATCGAGCGCCGAGGTCGGCTCGTCAAAAAACAGCATCTTTGGTTTCATTGCCAGTGCGCGCGCAATCGCCACGCGCTGCTGCTGTCCACCGGAAAGCTGGCACGGATAGCTGTTCGCCTTGTCCGCCAGACCGACATCCTGAAGCAGCTGACGCGCTTCGCGCTCCACTTCCTTTTTGTCGCGCTTTTGGATGTGAATCGGCGCATCCATCAGATTTTTCAGTGTGGAATAGTGCGGGAACAGGTTAAAGTTCTGAAACACCAGACCGTAATAATTCTTGATTTCCTTGAGCTTTTGCTTGGAGGCATAGCTGCCATCCTTGACCGCGATGTCGCCGCCGTAAATCAGATCGCCGCCGTTCATGGTCTCCAGCATGGTTGCACAGCGCAGTAGCGTGGACTTACCCGAGCCGGACGGGCCGATAATCGAGACGACCTCGCCCTCCTCTACGCTCATCGAAATATCATGCAGGACATCCAGATCGCCGAAGTGCTTTTTCAAATGGTTGATTTCCAACAGTTTCATACGATCTTCCTCCTTACTGATAGTACGCCAGACGACGCTCGACACGATCCATGACAAACGCAATCACATAGTTGAACACATAATAGAATAGACCGGCGACAAACAGCGGCGCAATCGACGCCTCCGCCGCGGCAACCTGCTTTGCCAGCGTGAACATCTCGGCATACGCCAGAACGAACGCCAACGAGGTATCCTTGGTCAGCGTGATAATTTCATTCGTCACCGGCGGCAGTACATTCTTTACCATCTGCGGGAAGATAATCTTGCAGAACGTCTGTGCACGGCTGTAGCCCAGCACCTCCGCCGCCTCATACTGTCCCTTCGGGATGGACTGGATGCCGGAGCGATAAATCTCCGCAAAATAGGCCGCATAGTTGATGGAGAAGCCAACAATCGCCGCCCAAAAACGCCATGTGCTGGACACCGGAATGCCAAAGACATAATATGGGCCAAAGAACACGACAACCAGCTGCAGCATCAGCGGCGTACCACGCAGAACCGAAATCACGAATCCCGAGACAACCGCCAGCGGACGGAACTTGGACATACGGCCAAAACATACCAAAAGACCCAACGGCATGGAAAAAATCAGAGTCAGGAAAAACAACAGCAGGGAGGCCGATATGCCCTTGCCGATCTCCTCAATGACAAAAATGATGTACTGCACGAACGTTCCCTCTTTCCCGCATAGGCGAAAGCAAAGCGACGGTTACTGTATGCCGCCGCTTTGCCATTCAATCCATAATGCGTAATCTTTCTCTTATGTGCTCCGGAGACTTACTCCTTGCCCAGGCACCAAGTGGTCTCCAGGAAGCTGTACGCGCCGTCATCCATCGTGGACCACTTATCGATGATCTTGTCAATCGTGCCGTTCTCAGACAGCTTCTCCAGCGCAGTGTCTACCTGCTGCTGCAGCTCGGTGTTGCCCTTCTTGAAGCCCACTGCGTACTGCTCGGAAGAAATCTCCTCGTCCAGAATGGTGTAACCGCCCTTGCGGTTGGAAATCTCATAGTTTGCTACGCCAACGTCCATGGCGATTGCGTCAACCGCACCGGATTCCAGATCCATGAATGCAGTGTTGTAGTTGGATACCTGAATCAGCTGACCCAGAGCGCCGTCAATCTTCTTGCCGACATCCGTCGCGTTGTCGCCCTCCAGCGCAGCCAGTGCGGAGGAATCCGCCTGTACGTCCATGATCTTGCCGGACAGATCATCAATCGACTTGATGCCGGCGTCCTCCTTGACAACAACAACCTGCGAGTTGTCGATGTACGGCTCCGACCAAGTGTAGTCATCCTCACGACCGTTGATCGTAAAGCCGTTCCAGATGCAGTCAATCGAGCCGGAATCCAGCTCCATATCCTTGGAGTCCCAGTCGATCGGCTGCTTGACCAGTTCCCAGCCATAGTAGTCACAGACTGCCTGTGCCAGATCCAGATCGAAGCCAACGTAATCGTCGCCGTCCTTATAGCCATACGGCGGGAACTCGGCGTCAAAGCCGACAATCAGCTGTGTGCGATCGCCCGAAGCCGTGCCGGAGCCCTGCGATGCGGAACCGTTATCCTGTGTGGTGCTTCCGCCGGAACCGCCGCATGCTGCCAGCGGCAGTGCCATCGCCAGCGTCAGAAGCAACGCCATAACCTTTTTCATTGTTTCATTCTCCTAACGTCATAATTTATTATGATGCCGTCGCACCACATTACTATATTACCTATTTAGCACGATAAAGTCAACTGATTTCCGGATTCTTTTTTGGTTTTTTCTCCCGTTTTCTTTCGCTCCACCACTGCCCGGCGGCCAGCATGAGCGCGATCAGTGCCGCCATCCCCGCAAGATACGCCGGCAGATACCACCCTGTTCCCAGCCGCCCCAGCAGCTCCAGCGGCGAGCCATGCGACGGCCTCAGCAGAAAGCAGTAATTGACGTTCCACACGCGGTCCAACACATAGACCGGCGGCAAAACCGCGCCGAGAAAAAGCAGTGGCTTGTACCAGGCCGCCCGGCGCGGCACAATCGCACCGACGGCCCCCTGCGTGACGATATATACGACCGTCGCCCCATGGATGGCAAAGCTATGCAGACAAAAATAATTCTGCGGCGGATAACCCGTCCAATCCGGAAACAGTAGGGCGGCACACGCCCCCGGCAGACACAGTCCATATAAGGTTTGCCCTGTCCAATCCCATCCGCGCCACGCATGCAGCAGACACAGCCACACCGCCATGCTGCACAGATGCAGCGGCAGCACACCGCGGTTGAGACTTCCGCCCAGTGCCAAAATCACAAGCCGCACGATCTCACTCCCCGCCATCGCCGCTGTTGCAATCTTTCGGACACACACGCTCCGCTGCGCCGACCAGCCTGTTCCATATCGCAGAAAAACTCCACACAGCGCCGCCACCGCCAGCAGCCAGCCGAGGTGAAACCATCCAAATGGAACAAACCCCACGCCGTTCGGCACATCCGGCGCAGCAGAAAAAAATGCCTGCATTTCTCTTTTCTCCTTCTTTTTTGGTATTTCTATGCGCCGTTTCCTTCTTTTTCTGTCCCAAAACGACAGAAATGTAATTTTTTTCGCCACAAGAATTGACTTTCTTCGCCGCAGATGTTACTATTATAGTCACGTTATTTATCCGCAATGTATACCCGAAAGAGAGACCCCGATCGTCTCTCTTTTTTGCTGTCGTTTTCCGTCTGTATCTGAAAGGAGCGCGAACAGCACGCAAAAACAACGAAGAGAATGGAGGATTTCCCATGAAGAAAGTGTGGATTGTCGGAGCGAGCGGTCATGTCGGCTCCGCCCTGCTCCGGCAGCTCGATGTATTGGAATATGAGCTGTTGGTCACGGACGCCAAGGAAGTGGACGTCACCCGCCGCGACGCGGTACGCTCCTACATGAAAATCAGCCGCCCGGACGTCATCATCAACTGTGCCGGTCTGACCGATCTGACCGCCTGTGCGGAGAACCCGGATGAGGCATATCGTGTCAACGCCATCGGCGCACGCAACCTCGCAATGGAGGCCGAGCAGGCGGAGGCCAAGCTCATTCAGCTTTCCACCGATGATGTGTTCGCGCAGAGTGCATCCGAACCGTTTAATGAATTTCATCCGGCGCACCCACGCTCGGTCTATGGCAAGTCCAAGCACGCCGGAGAGCAGCTGGTCATGTCGCTGTCCACCCGCTATACGATTATCCGCAGCTCGTGGGTCTACGGCACCGGCAACGACTTCGTCAGCCGTGTCCGCAAGGCGGCAGAGGACCAGACCCCGCTTCGCGTTCCGGTCAACCAGTACGCCGCACCGACCAGCGCCAAGGAGCTGGCTAAAATCATCGCCGTATTCATCGATCAGGATTTGTTCGGCGTCTACCACGCGGTCTGCACCGGTTCGTGCAGCCGTTATGAGTTTGCACAGGCCATCCTGCGCGAGATGGGCGCCACGCTGGAGCTGATTCCAATTGAGGAGACCGACGGCGCGCGTCCGGAATACTCCATTTTGGACAATATGATGCTGCGTCTGGACGGCATAGAGCAGCCGTTGCCGTGGGAAACCGCGCTGGCGCAGTACATTCAGGAGACAGGAGGCAATCAGTAATGGCAGAACGCAAAAAGAAGGTACTCTCTCTTTCCACGCTGATTTTTGCCGCCCTGCTCGGCGGCGCCGTCGTCGGCGTACTCGTCCACTATTTCATGCCGGCGGGCACCTTCCGCGACGATGTCCTCGTCGGCGGCGTGTTCTATGTCGTCGGTCAAGGCTTTATCCGCCTGATGCAGATGCTTGTCGTTCCGCTGGTATTCTGCTCGCTGGTCTGCGGCAGTATGGCAATCGGTGACACGAAGACGCTGGGTAAGGTCGGCATCAAGGCGGTCGGCTTCTATCTGTGCACAACCGCACTTGCCGTCACGGTCGCACTGACCATCGCCCTGCTCATCAATCCGGGCATCGGCGTACAGCTGGAGCACGTGCAGTCCGCAGAGGTCGCCGTGGCGGAGAAAACTCCGATCACCGAGACCCTACTGAATATCATCCCCAAAAACCCGATTGGCTCGATGGCAGAGGGCGACATGCTGCCGACCATCGTCTTTGCCCTGTTTGTCGGCGTTCTGCTCGCCAAGATGGGCTCTAAGGCGTCCACCGTCGCCAACTTCTTCAGCCAGTTCAATGATCTGATGATGGAGATGACGATGGCAGTCATGAAAGTCGCCCCGATCGGCGTCTTTTGCCTGATTGGCAAGACGTTTGCAGAAATCGGCTTTTCCGCCTTCGTTCCGATGCTCAAGTACATGCTCGCCGTCATTATCGCGCTGGCGATTCAGTGCTTCGGCGTGTATCAGATTCTGCTATTCGTATTTACCCGCCTGAATCCGCTGCGCTTCATCCGCCGGTTCTTCCCGGTTATGCTGTTTGCGTTCACGACGGCGACCTCGAACTCCACTATCCCGCTGTCCATCGACACACTGGAAAAGAAGATCGGCGTTTCGCGCAAGATCTCATCGTTCACGATCCCCCTGGGCGCCACCATCAACATGGACGGCACGTCCATCATGCAAGGCGTCGCGGTTATTTTCATCGCGCAGGTATACGGCATTTCTCTGTCGCCGTCTGACCTGCTGACGGTTATCTTTACCGCCACCATCGCCTCCATCGGCACAGCCGGCGTTCCGTCGGTTGGTCTGGTCACGCTGTCGATGGTTCTTACCTCAGTCGGTCTGCCGACGGAGGGCATCGCCCTTATCATGGGTATTGACCGTATTCTGGACATGCTGCGCACCGCCGTTAATATCACCGGCGACGCCGTTTGTACGACCATCGTGTCCCATCAGAATAAGTCGCTGGACCGCACGGTGTTCAACCGCGATCTCAAGGAACTCAATAATTAACCGTAAGCATGGGAATGGTTTGTTTCGGGTCTGCTGCAAAATGCAGCAGACCCGTTTTGTTTTTGCTCTATTTGCTTGTTCATTTTGCCGTAGTTGTTAGCAAGAGAAGTCTATTTTCTTTTGCTGCCAAAAGAAAACAGACAAAAAGAAAACCAGCAGAGAACGGCCGCGTCGCTGCGGCACACTGCGTTACATCGACGCGCTGAGGCATCAGCACGTCTCAGTCACTTCGTGGCCTTGCTCCCTCAATGCACAATCGCTGCGCTGGATTGTGCATTGAAATAGCAGTTGTTACCTGTCTGCCCGTAGAGTAACACTTACCGTAATTCAAATTTCAAACCAGCGAAGCGTTTGAAATTTGAGGAGCGAGGCAATGGAACGGTCGAGACGTACCGACGCTTCGGTGCGGCGAGATAGTGCAATTTGCCGAAGCGACATCTGACGACAAGAAATGGGGCCTCCGCAGAGCGGGATGGGCAAGTCTGCTTCGGCGAACTGGCGAAGAACCAAATCAACGCATATATCTTATTTCCTCTTCCACCCCGCGCCCACAGCCGTGACCGCCGACACCGTCAGCAACACCGGCAGCAGCAGAATGCGATACAGCTGCTCCGCCCGCAGGAAGTCCGCCGTGCTGCCCGCCAGCGCGACACTCAATATCAGACTCAGCGCTGCCGCACCCCACAGCGCCGGACGGCGCGGCACAGCGGGTACGCTTTCCGACACGCCCTCGGACACAAACGTCAGAAACACCGCCGCCCGCGCCACAATACACAGCAGCAGACTGCCGGAAACCAGCACCTCTCCGCGCTGAAACGTCTGTCCCAGTTCGATGAGCCCCGCCGCCGTGAACGTCGGATACCACACGTTCTGCGCCCCCGCCAGACCGAGCACCGCCACATTGCGCAGAGCGGTACACGTCAGCAAAACGCCCGCCGTGACCACCGCCTTCTGTGCGCCACCGCGCACCGATCCGCACCGTCCGCCCAGCAGCGCCACGGCAAACCAGCACTCCGCAAACGGCAGTGCAAGCGCATGGGTTACCTGACTGTACAGTCCGCCCTCCGCCAAAAACGGCGTCAGATGCCCGGTCTCCGCATCCGGCAGCGTCAGCACCAGCGACAGCACGAGGGCGAACAGCACGACCCACACGCACGGTTCCGCCCACAGCGCCAAGCGCCGCATCCCGCCGTCCGCCACCCATCCGGCGGTCAGAAGCATCAGCGCCGCAATCAGCCACACGGGCCAGCGATCCGGTGCAGCCGTGCGCAGAAAGACGACAAACGACAGCGTCGTCATACACAGTCCCCAAAACGCCAGCGCCGATAATCCAATACCAAGCAGTGCCCCGCCGATGCGCCCATAGACACCGGAAAGCACCGCAAAACAGTCTGTTTGCAGCTGCTCACACGGCTTGCTGTACAGTGCGGTCAGCAGC
Source organism: uncultured Butyricicoccus sp. (assembly GCA_934532985.1). Classification (GTDB taxonomy): domain Bacteria; phylum Bacillota; class Clostridia; order Oscillospirales; family Butyricicoccaceae; genus Butyricicoccus_A. The sequence continues at coordinate 16,939 of CAKTAV010000015.1, forward strand.
AGCGCCGCGGCAGCCGCCAGCAAAATCGCAAACCACTCGTCCCGCCCGCCGGCGGGCATGGTCAGCGCATAGCCGCACAGCGTCAGCACAATCAGCGCCCAGCACTGCCGCGCACGAATTTCTCCCTTCATCGCCGCTGTCCTCCCTGTGTCGGGGTGAGCTCCACCCGTATTTGAATCGGCAGAGCGTCATACCGCGCCCGCCATGTCTCCGCGTCATATTGCTTCGGCTGCTGCCGATACCAGATCCGCCCCAGCCCCAGCGCATCGCTTCCGCTGGCCTGAAGCGTCGAAATCGTGTCCTGACTGCGGGAAATCAGCTCGCGTACCGCCTGTTTCTGCCGCTCGGCGGAGGAATCCGGCAGACGCGCACGAATGCGCACTTCCGCCCGCAGCGTCCCTTCCTCCTGCCGCACCGTCCAGCGCACCGATGCCCGCTGCAGCGAGATACCCGTACCGTCCACATACAACGTGCCGATCTTGGTGTCGCCGCGCAGCAGCGCCAGAATTTCGGTCTGCCGCTGGCTAAGCCAGCCGACCGGCACGTTATCCGAAAACAGCGCGCTGCCCGCCGCGCGCACACTGTCCTGCTCCACCTGTACCGCCGGCAGTGCCAAATCCACGCCATCCGTCCGGCTGTCGTCCAGCGCACGGTACAGCGGCTCATCCACCGCCTGTCCGTCGCTCACCGCCTGATCCAGCAAATCCGACAGACCGTCCGCCGTTTCTTCCTGCTTTAAAACAGCCTGTCCGCTCCCGCCGCGCACGACACACAGCCGCACCGACGGGCGAATGTTCTGCTCGTCCGTTAGCGTCCGGATAATGGAATCTGCCTGCTCCGCCGCGTCCGGCGACAGCAGCACCGTGTCCGCCGTAATCCAGAACGCCGTGCTGCCGAATGCGTCCAGTCCTTCCTCCAGCGAAGCCGCCTGCGCCGTGCGCAGCTTGGTCATTGGCACGCTGTCCTCCGACGACACCGTCACCTCCTGCGCCGTCAGACGAACGCCGGAGCGATTTGTGTCCACTGCAGCCGCCGCAATCGGCGTGCGCTCCTCTACCTCCTGCATGGAGCAGCCGCACAGAAGCAGCGCACCGACCAGCGGGAGCAAGATCCGCGCCCTCATGATTGCTTCCCCAGCCGTCCCGCCAGAAAGCGGTCAAACGGCTTCATCGCAAACCACGGGAAGCGCAGGAACACGTCGCGTCCGCTGTATTTTTCCCGCGCGAGCAGGTTGGTCAGATACGGTACACCCATCGACTCCAACCGGCACAGGTGCGCCAGCACCAGCGCAAGCCCGAGCAGCATACCATACAGCCCAAACACCGCCGCACAAAACAGCAGAAAAAACCGCAGCAGCAGCGCAGGCGTGCGCAGTTTGGGAACAATCAGCGCCGTCACACCGGAAAACGCCACGATAATCACCATCGGCGCGGACACCAAGCGGGCGTCCACCGCCGCCTGTCCGAGCACCAAGCCGCCGACGATGGATAGAGCCTGTCCCACCGTGTCCGGCGTCCGCGTTCCTGCCTCCTTGAGTACCTCAAACACCAAAATCGTGCCGATCGCCTCGGTCAGGGTGGAAAACGGGATGCCCTCCCGCGCGGCGGCGATAGAGTACAGCAGCCGCGTCGGCACCATTTCCGGATGATACACCACCAGCGCCAGATACGCCCCCGGCAGCGTGATGGTCAGCAAAAAGCCAAACACCCGCAGCAGGCGGCTCAGGTTCATATACAAATAGGAAATATAGTAGTCATCGTTGGTCTGAATGGTCTCCTGCAAAATCTGCGGCACGGTGATGACCACGGGCGAACCGTCCACCAACAGTGCCGCCCGCCCCTCCAGCAGCTTCGCCGCCACAATGTCCGGACGCTCGGTCATGCCCACCGTCGGGAACGGCGACATGCGGTTGTCCCGGATGCACTCCGCCAGATAATTCGCGTCTAAAACGGAATCCAGCTCGAACGCCTCCACCCGCCGTCGCAGCTCCCGCACGATGTCCTCGTCCGCAATGCCCTCAATATAGCACAGCACCGCCGTCGTCTTGGTCACGGTGCCCACGGTCAGAAACGTAAATTTCAGATTAGGCGTGCGCAGGCGGCGGCGAATCAGCGATAAATTCCCCATAAACGCCTCGGTAAATCCCTCGCGCGGGCCGCGCAGAATTTTCTCGTTGTCCGGCTCCTCCGGTGACCGCTTAGCAAAGCCCTTGGTGTTGACCACCGCCGGACGCGCGTCGCCGTCCACCAGCACAATCGTGTCGCCGTACAGACAGGCCTCCAGCAGCGTGTCCCGCCCCGGGTCAATCGGGCAGTCGTCAATCTGAATCACCTGCGCTACCAGCGTGTCAATATCCACCGCGCCGCCATTCCACGTGGAAATCGGGCGCACAAGGGACAAATTGATGGACTGTGACTCCACCATGCCGTCAAAAAAGAACAGGGCGCAGCGCAGCCCCGCCCCGTTCTCCACCACGCGGCAGATAAACGTGTTGTCTCCGGCAAAAAGCCGTTTCATGCTCTCAATATTTTCATCCAAACGGGTGGTAAACACCAGCTCGGAAGCATTCATAGGTTTTCTCTCCTTTCCGCGGCACTATGCTCCCAGCGCCTTCGCCAGCTTGTCGGCGAACACCATCGCAGCAGTCTCCGCCTCACGCATCGTATTCGCGCTCGTGCCGCATTCCAAAATCATACTGCCCTTGGTCGCCTGCTCGTTGAATCGCTGCGCGCGCAGATTGACCGGGCGCATCAGCGTCGGGTAGTCCTGCAAAATGCTCTTCTGTAAATTGACCGCAAAATTCAGGTTGCTCGGCCAGTCCGGATGCGTCAGTCCGCCCGCGTTCGTGCCCATTACCATCATCAGCTGGGCGCATTTGCGCCCGTTCACCTCCGACACGACCTTATATTCCATGCCGGAATCCGTAATCATCGAGTCGCGATGGACATCCAGCACCACCTTGATCGACGGCGTTTTCTCCATCTGCTGTTCAATGATGTCCATCGCCCGATTGTACGACTGGTTGTAGCTCGGCACGTCGATGATCTCGCGGCAGTGCACCACACCGATACCCTGCTTTTCTAGTTCCTTCGCCAGCACGTCGCCGATGTGCACGACATTGTGCTTCGGGTTTTCCGACCGTCCGCCATGCTGATCCACATACGCCTCACTCGCGTGGGTGTGCAGGATGAACACCGTCGGCTTTTTGCTGGACTTGTTTTTGGAAATTTTCAGCGGACTGGCGAGCATATCACTCAACGAAAAGGATAGCCCGGAATCGTTCTGGATATACACGCCGTCCTTGCCCGGATAACCGCCGCTTTGCCCCGTAATCGTCAGCTCCTTGATCGCCGCGCCATCCGCCGTCTGTGTCGGCGCTTGCTCCTCTTCCGCCGCCTGCGCCACCTCCTTCGGCGGCTCAAACAGGCTCTCGGACATGATCGCCGTCTCGCCGTCCGTGTCGCACGACAGCAGACCGTCCAGCAGGATGTCTGGCAGACGCTCGGTCTCCTTTACCGTGCCCTCGCTCACTTCGCCCGGCTCGTACTTTTCCGAGGTGTCCACCGTTCCCATTTCCGCCGACATCGCCGCCTCCAGAAACGTCCGGTTTCCGCCCAGCCGCCGCGCCGCCTGTTCGATTGTCTCACCGTATCCCAGCTCTGCCGCCAGCAGAAATCCGCCCGCCAGCAGCAGGCTCGGCAGCGCCCAGATTGGAAATCGGTGCGGTCTGTTTCTGCGTTTTCGTGCCATTTTTCTGTCCCCCGCGCGCGTTGTGTTCTGTCGTGTTACTATCAGCATACGCGGACGGGCTGTAAAGTATGTCTCACCGGACACGAAAACCGCTTCTCAATTCAGAAATGCGTCCAAATCGCTCTGGCTCAGCTGCGGATGCAGGAACATATCAATGCCGTAGCCGAGGATGCGCGCCGCGTCCATCACTTGCTGATCGACATCGCGCGTCGTGATAATCGCCGGATGATCCAGCGCGGCAAACTGCTCCGCCGGAAGTCCAGTCTCCTCCGCCAAATCCTCCGCAATCGTCTGCGTGTCAATCACAGTCGGCACGCCCAGCATAAGCACCGGCACACCCAACGTCTCCCGCGTCAGCGCCGTGCGGGCGTTTCCCACGCCCGATCCAGGCACAATGCCGGTATCTGTCAGCTGAATGGTTCCCATCAGACGGTGCATCCGCCGCGCCGCCAGCGCGTCCACCGCGATGACCATCGCCGGAGCGATCTCCCGCAGCAGGCCGAGCACAATTTCCCCGCTCTCCAACCCCGTCGTGCCCAGCACGCCGGGCGCCAGTACACAGGTGGAGCGAAAGCCGTGCAGCGCCGGTTCGGACTGCACGAGATGGCGCGTCGCCAGCACATGCTGACAGCACAACGGTCCAAGTGCGTCCGGCGTCACCGCCCGATTGCCCAGCCCCAGCACCAGCACCGGTGCCTCCCGCGGCAGCGGCGGCGCCAGCTGCCCCAGCAGAATCGCCACCGCCTCACACAGGCGGTCAAACCCGTTTTCCTCCTGCCGGATCGGCGGCATATCCAGCGTTAGATAGCTCCCGCCCTGCGCATCCGTCACTCTTGTACACATCAGACCTTGGATTTCCTCGGTTTTCTTTTGCAAATCGGCAGACGTCGTGCCTCCCAGCTCCGCTCGTTCCACCGCAAGGTCGGTTCGGATTGCCATATTCATCCCTTCCTTTTCCGTTTTTCTCCAATCTACTATGTCCAAACCGGCATTTTTCTATGCAAACCGCAAAAAATGCGCCGATTTCTCCGTTTAATTTGCAATTCACCCTTGATTTTTTCACCCGTCCGTGCTAGAATAATTATCACTGACTATATCAAGATGTAAGGAGGTGGACAAGAATGCCGAATATTAAGTCTGCCAAGAAGCGCGTTAAGGTTACCAAGGTAAAGGACGCTCGCAATCAGGCTGCTCGTTCTGCTCTGAGAACCACTCTGAAGAAGTTCGACAATGCTGTTGTTGCTGGAGATAAGGCTGTCGCAGAGGCTGCATACAAGGCTGCTGTTAAGGCTGTTGATAAGGCTGCTGCATCTCATCTGATTCACAAGAACAATGCTTCGAATAAGAAGAGCGCACTGACCCTGAAGCTGAACGGTGTGAAGTAAGTTCCACCACTATATTTTTTGTTTGCAAACAAAAAATGCCCTTTCCATTGCGGAAAGGGCTTTTTGTTTTGTTTGAAATTCGTTTGTCGTTTCGATTTGCCGCGGCGGCGATGCAATATTACATCAATCCTCGCCCCGCGCCAGCACGGTCTCCAAATACTGCGCCAGCGTGTCATATTCCTCCGGCTGTATCTCCGCCGGGCCGGGATTGGGGTTATAGCCCCAATCGTCCTCCCGCTGTTCCTTATCCGGAACGATACCGGTAATGCGTCCGCGCTCAATGCACAAATCCGTCGAAATGGTATAATCGGCTGTGTTAAACGAGAAGTCATACATCGACGCCCGACCGAACTTTCCCATCATGTGAAAGTTACGATCCAGTCGGTTCTGGTCAATGCGTCGTCCGATGTACTTGTCCTCAATATCCTGCATTGTCATAGCCGTGCTCTCCTTCCCACTGTTACAGCGTCGCCGCCATAACTGCCTTGATGGTGTGCATACGGTTCTCGGCCTCGTCAAAGACAATGGACTGCGGGCCTTCAAACACCTCATCCGTGACCTCCATCGCCTCGCGCTGGAAGCGTTCGCCCATCTCGCGGCCGATTTTGGTCTTGTGGTCATGGAATGCCGGCAGACAATGCATGAATACCGCCTGCGGGCCGGCGTTGTCCATCAGCTTCTGATTGACCTGATACGGTCCGAGCTGTTCGATGCGCTCCTGCCAAACCTCCGTCAGCTCACCCATGGATACCCAAACGTCGGTGTACAGCACGTCCGCGCCCTTAGTTGCCTCCATCGGATCCTCAATAAAGCGCAGAGTTGCGCCGGTCTCCGCCGCAATCTTCTCACACTCTGCAATCAGTGCAGCGTCCGGGAAGTACGCATTTGGTGCGCATGCGGTAAAGTTCAGGCCGAGCTTGGCACAGCCGACCATTAGCGAGTTTCCCATGTTATAGCGCGCGTCGCCCAGATAGACAAAATTGATGCCGCGCAGGTGTCCAAAATGCTCCCGAATGGTCAGCATATCCGCCAGAATCTGTGTCGGGTGGAACTCATTGGTCAGACCATTCCAAACCGGCACACCGGCATACTGCGCCAGCTCTTCGACGATGTCCTGTCCGTAGCCGCGGTACTCAATGCCGTCAAACATGCGTCCCAGAACGCGGGCGGTATCCGCAATGCTCTCTTTCTTGCCAATCTGCGAGCCGGACGGATCGAGATAGGTCACCTGCATACCCAGATCATGCGCCGCAACCTCAAAGCTGCAGCGGGTGCGGGTGCTGGTCTTTTCAAAAATCAGCGCAATATTCTTGCCGTGCAGTGTGTCATGCGCTACACCGGCTTTTTTCTTTGCCTTCAAATCCGCCGCCAGCTCCAGCAGATCCAGAATTTCCTCCGGCGTGAAATCCAGCAGCTTCAAAAAATGCTTTCCTTTGAGATTCATAGCAATATCCTCCTATAAGCTGCGGCAGTATGCCGCCCACAGCAGTGCTTGCAAATATACTTTATTATACCAAATCCCCGCCGGATTGCCAACGCCCCGTGGGGATTTTGCTGGTATCCCGAAAAATACAAAAGCGAGGGAAGCCGAGTGGGCTTTTCCCTCGCTATATGGTTCGTTCGTTACTCTGCCAGCACGCTGTCCAGCTCCTGCTTGAGCTCGCTCTTCTCTCGCAGGCCGATCAGACGCTTGACCTCTTTTCCGCCGATAAAGACGCAGACCGTCGGAATGGACAGCACGCGGTGCGTCACCGCCACCTGCGGCATCTCGTCGATATTTACCTTGACGAATTTCATGCGTCCGCAGTATGCGTTCGCCAGCTGCTCAATCGTCGGGCTGAGCATACGGCACGGCTCACACCAGTCTGCCCAGAAATCGACACAAACCGGCATGGATGCCTGTAACACTTCTTTCTCAAATTCACCCTCATGAATATGTAGGATCGACATGGTACTCTCTTCCTTTCCAGAATTGTACATCTTCCCCCTGCAAAGACTTGGCAAATCCCGCAATACTGGGTTATAATAAACACATTATATCCCCTTTTCATTGAATTGTGAATTGTTTTTTTCAAAAAGATATTAAAAATTTGCTAGGAAGGTACTGCTATGACAGATTTTCTTCACCCATCCATGGACGCCGACGGACTCAAAGCCATGAGCTCGCTCGCGCTGGCGCATATTGGCGACTGCGTCTATGAAATCATGACGCGTTCGTGGCTCACCACCTCCGGTCTGGTCACCAGCCGCAACCTGCACCGCCACACCGTGCAGCTCGTCTGCGCCGGTGCACAGGCCGCCGGCGCTACCGCGATTCTCCCGCTGCTGACGGAGGACGAGATGGCGGTATTCCGCCGCGGACGCAACGCCAAGCCCAAGTCCATCCCAAAATCCTCTTCGGTGTCCGAGTACGCCCACGCCACCGCAGTGGAGGCGCTGTTCGGCTGGCTGTATCTTCAGCAGCAATATGACCGTCTCAATGAGCTGTACTCGCACATTTTGCCCGCCGCCCAGCAGTGGGCAGAACAGCATTGAGGGAAACCCGCCGCTCTGCCGGTTTCCCCCAATGATTGCTCGTGCGTCGCTGCTCTCTGACAGCACTTAGAATTCCGAAGAATTCTTCTTATTTCTGCTGTTGAACTGGTTGTTCTTATTGTTCTGCTGATTCTGGTTATTCTGATTCTGCTGGTTGCTCTGGTTCTGCTGGTTCTGGTTACTCTGATTCTGCTGGTTCTGGTTACTCTGATTCTGCTGGTTCTTGTTGTTCTGGTTATTCTCTCGAGACATGGAATCACCTCTTTTCTTTCGCAGCACTAGTATGTCCCGATTTTCTGCCGTTATTCCGAAAAATGTACGTTTTTTCACGGTTCCTTCGCCGTTTTCCGTGCGTTTTTTTATGCGCAGCATCTTGTCAAGTATTTTCCCGTTTGATATAATAAATTGTTGTCGTATGATGTGTTTTCTGCGGCACAGATGCAAGCTACTATTGTAATGATACCTAATATATAGGAGGAACTACTCATGTCTGGACATTCCAAATGGCATAATATTCAAAAGACTAAGGGTGCAAACGACGCCAAGCGCGCGGCCATTTTCACCAAGATCGGTCGTAAGATGGCGGTTGCTGCCAAGGAAGGCGGCAGTGCAAATCCGGAAATCAACAGCAAGCTGCGTGATGTTATCAACGACGCAAAAGCAAACAACGTCCCAAAGGACAACATCAAGCGCATGCTCGATCGCCTGAACGGCGACAACGGCGGTGTCAGCTATGAAGCCAACACCTATGAGGGCTACGGCCCGTCCGGCATCGCAGTCATCTGCGAGACGCTGACCGACAACCGCAACCGTACCGTTGCCGACGTCCGTCACTACTTCGACAAGTTCGGCACCGGTCTGGGCAACGCTGGCTGTGTGTCTTGGCAGTTCGAGCAGAAGGGCGTTTTGGTTATCGAGCGCGGCGACAAGGACGAGGATGAGGTCATGATGACCGCTCTGGACGCCGGCGCCGACGACTTCCAGGCTGACGAGGAGATCTTCCAGGTTTACACCGCGCCGGAGGAGTTTGCTTCTGTTCGTGACGCGCTGCAGGAAGCCGGCTTTGAGTTCGTTTCCGCTGAGGTCGAGATGGTTCCGTCCAACACGATCACGCTGGAGAACGAAGAGGACATGGCCCGCATGCGCAAGCTGCTGGACGCGCTGGAGGACGACGACGACGTACAGAACGTTTGGCACAACTGGGAGAACGAGGGCGACTACGAAGGCTAAGCCTCCTTTCCTCTCACAAGCCGAAACCCAACATAACCAACCAAACCGCTTTCTGCGCTTATCGCTGCTCGGGAAGCGGTTTTCTTTTCTCCTTCTAATCCGTTTCGACGTTTTTCCCCTCCCTGCATACAATGCGATTGGGAGGGATTTTTTTTATGAAAAAGCCAAAGAAGCCCAGCTTTTCCAAGCGCGGTATTGTTCTTGTCTTTCTGCTCTATGCCGAGCTGATTGCATTCGGGCAGATTGCCATGTGGTATTTTGGCGATTTGAGCAGTCTGGACAGCATGTGGCTGTACGCTCTGCCGCCGATTCTCGCCCTGCTTGGCTATTTTCTCAAGGCCGTGAAGGAGAACACCTGCGGCGGCATTGTCTATGACTGCGCCATGAAGCAGCAGGAACAAGCTCGGAAGGATATAGCCACAGACAGTGATAAGCTTAATGAAGGTATGGATGATACCGACGAAACGCTCGACGACGAAACAACACCATTCGACGAGTGACAAATGACCGCTGTTGGGCTCTGCGCAAGCAGGCTGTCCAACAGCGGTCGTTTTCTATCTACTTTCTATGCAGAGCATCGGTGCTCATTCAGGCACGGTCAAATCAATACTGCCCATGTCACAGTTCACATCCAGCGTGCCGCCGGTTTTACCCAGCTTTTTGCTGCCGGAGAAGTCCTTGCCGTTGAGCGTTACATCCCCCACGCTCGCGTCGGCATTCAGCTTCACCAGCGTCGAGCCGTCCAGCAGCTCCAGATCCATACTGCCCATGGAAACATCCATCGAGCCATCTCCCGTCAGCCGCATCGAACCGGACACCTCACCCAGATCGCAGCTGATATCTGTTTTGTGCGTATCCAGCTGATCCAGCGTTACCGTACCCGCACTAACATCCAGCTCACTCTTTTTGACCGACAGATTCTTAATATCCATCGTTCCGGCGCCCAAATACGCCTCCAGCTTTTTCAGCTGCACGTCCTTCGGCACAGTCAGCGTCACCGTTGGCACATGGTTCTTGATCTTCAGCAGATTGCGAATATCCGTCTCATGGCTTGGCTGCCCAATCGTCAGTGTGCCATCCTTGACCTCACTCGTCAGATATTTTTTCTTAAAGTTGGTCTCCAGCTTCCAGTCGCCGCCCGTCTGAACGACAACGGCCGCCGCCGAAATTTCCAGATCCAGCGAATGAATGGACTGCGTGTCTTCCAGCGTCCGCTCCTTAGTCTGCGTCAGGATCTGCTTTTCCAGCTCGTTCGCCTCTTGCTGTTTCTTCTGCGATGCCGCACTGCCGCAGCCGCCCAGCAGCAGTGCACTTGCCAGCACCGCTGCGGTAATCGAAATGCTTCGTTTCATGGTCGTCTCTCCCCCTGCTGCTGCGCAGCAGCCATTACTGTAAATTCAGTCGTTTGCTCAAAATGTAGTTGGTAATAGCAAAGCAGATCGTGCTCAATACGACCTCTACCAAGATCAGGAGCAGCAGCATCACGTACATCTGTGTGCCCTCCTCCAGTCCCGAAACCACCGTAAGATATACTGTCATGTCATTCCCAAACCAATTCAGGAACGGCAGGCTGAGAATCTGCCCGATGATGCCGCAGACAACATACGCGCCAAACGCCCACGCAATGCGGTGACGGCGGAACAGGTTGCCGATTGCCAAACACATATAAATATTCAAGCAGAATGACAGTATACCCAGTACCAAAATAACAATCAGCTCAATCGGTACAATAATCAGCGCCATGCCATAATCATGCCATACAATGGACAGCAGGCTGCCCAGATCATGTCCAAACAGTCCCCAGCTCACATTCTGTACATTCACAACCATGAGCGGTGTCATAACGACAAGCAGCGATACAAAGCACACAATGCCCGTCAGAACCATCCAGATCACCGAGGTAATTGCCTTCGCCCAAATCAGCTGCGACGGCTTCGCCGGAAGGGTAAACATCAGATAGCCTTCATCACACAGCAGATTTTTATGAAACCGGTGGATCATATAAACCAGCGCCAGCACCCAGATTGCAAACAGCGCGAGTACATACAGCGTGAGAATAATGCCCGCCGGCGCGGAAAACGTATCCGCATTCCAGACCGTTGCCATGAGCACGGCATTCAGCACAGCCAGAACAATAACCGCCAGAAATGCCGGTAAATAGATACGCCGCGTCGCGTAAAATTCATAGCCAATTAACTTGCTCAGCATGCGAACACCTCCCGGAACAGCGCATCCACGGACTTTCCGTGCTCGGCACGGATGTCATCCACCGATTTGTGCAGGACGATCTCTCCCTGATTGAGGAATACCACATCATCCAACACCTTCTCGATATCCGAAATCAGGTGGGTGGAAAGCACAACCGTGCTGTTTTCATTGTAATTTGTCAAAATTGTATTCAAAATATAATCTCGTGCCGCCGGATCGACGCCGCCAATCGGCTCATCCAGCAAATACAGATCTGCCTCGCGGCTCATGACCATAACCAGCTGTACCTTTTCCTTCGTGCCCTTAGACATGGTTTTGATGACGCTCTTCGCATCAATGTTTAGGTGGTGCAGCATATCCTCTGCCTTTGCGCGATTAAAGTTGTCATAAAATGAATCAAAGAACCGCAGCAGATCCCCCGTGGTCATCCAGTCGCTCAGATAGGTTCGCTCCGGCAGATAGGATACCTTTTCGTGTGTGATAACACCCGGTGCGTCGCCGTCAATTGTCACATCCCCCGATGTCGGCGTCAGCAGTCCGTTCGCCAGCTTAATCAACGTGCTCTTTCCGCTTCCGTTCGGTCCGAGCAGTCCGACAATCTGTCCCCGTCCCAGCTCAAACGTCACGTTGTTCAGCGCCTGTTTTCCGCCGAAGCTCTTGCTCAGTCCGGTGCACTGTAAAATCGGTGTCATTGTGCTTCCCCCTTCTTCATTGCCTGCTGGATGAGTATAATAATCTCCTCCGCCGTATATCCCATTTCCTTCATCTTTGATAAAAAGAGTTCCACCTGTTCCATCGCAATCTCCTTTCGCTTCCCCCAGATTTGCTCGGTGTTGTCGGTGACAAATCGACCGGCGGTGCGTTGGGAGTAAATCAACCCCTGTCGCTCCAGCTCTGCCAATGCACGCTGCATCGTGTTAGGATTCACCCCTGCTTCTGCCGCCATCTCCCGCACGGACGGCAGACGGCTTCCCGCCGGATAATCCCCCGCGGCGATACCCTGCATGACGGTTTCAATCAGCTGCAAGTAAATCGGCCGGTTATCCGTTAAATTCCACTGCATTCTGCTCCTCCTCTCGAATTGTATCATTGTACTGTTGTACTAACTCCTTGATACAATAATACATCGGTACAATCGGAATGTCAAGAATATTTTAAAAAAAGTTTTTTGAGCGTTTATCAATGTGAGATACGGTAAAATTTATCATGGATAATCGCATCGGCAAATTGCACTCACTCGCCGATAGGCCAAAGCAGACTTCTTTGTTCCGCTCCTCATCGCTGCGACACACTGCGCTACATCGCCACGCTGAGGCATCAGCATGGCTCAGCCGCTTCGTGGTCTTGCTCCTCAAATTCCAAACGCTTCGCTGGTTTGGAATTTGAAAAACAATAAGATTTTTATTGAGAACAGACGGTAAAATAGGATATATAGGCTAATTCAGATCCCTTCAGTTGGCTTCGCCAACAGCTTCCCTTGTTCTCCAAGGGACGCCAAACGTGAGATTTACTCTGAGAACAGGCATGTAAATGGTACGCACCAAAGGTGCCCCTTGATGCAAGGGGGGCTGGCACGAAGTGCCTGAGGGGATTAAAACTTGCAATTATAGATAACTTTCTTTCGGCAGTAAAATAAAATAGACTTCTCTCGCCAGTAACCACAGCAAAGCCACCAAGCAAATAGAGAGAAAAATAAAAAAGATGCCGCAACGTTTCCGTCACAGCATCCTTCCATCAATCTTTTATTTCTCCCGCCGCATGAAGAATCTCTCTCGGCAGAACAAAGTCCTCTCGCCGCACCTTGTCCCACGAGAAATCCTGCGCCAGCTCGCACATCGTCACCGGCTGCGCGGTTTCCCGCAGACCACAGGCCTGCGCGAGCATGCCGAGAATCGGCTCCGGTCGTCCGAACACCTGCCGCAGCACACCGAGATCCAGATCCTTCTCCCGCTTGGACAGCCGCCGTCCGTCCGGCGCGGTCAGCAACGGGATATGGTAAAACTCCGGCACGGCAAAGCCCAGCAGACGATACAGATAAATCTGCCGCGCGGTCGAGCCGATCAAATCACAGCCGCGCACCACCTGCGTCACGCCCATCTCGCCATCGTCCACAACAACCGCCAGCTGATAGGCATACACGCCGTCGGACCGGCGGATGATAAAATCGCCGCAGTCCCGCTCCAAATTTTCCGAATACGCGCCCTGACAGCCGTCCACAAACGAAATTGTCTCATCCGGCACCATCAAACGTATCGCCGCCCCGCGCTTTTTACGCTTTTCCGCAATCTGCTCCGGCGTCAGCTTTCGGCAGGTTCGCGCATAGACATACGTTCCGTCCGAGCGGTGCGGCGCCTGTGCGGCGTGCAGCTCCGCACGGCTGCAAAAGCAGGGATACAGCAGCCCGCGCTGCTCCAGCTGTTCAAAATAGCGCTCATAAATGGGAAAGCGGCAGCTCTGGTACCAGCTGTCGCCCCCTGCCGAGCCGCCCTCGTCCCAGTCCAGACCAAACCAATGGAGGTCATCCTCAATCTGGTCGGCAAGGGAGCGCGGACACCGCTCAGCGTCCAAATCCTCAATGCGCAGCAAATACCGTCCGCCAACCGACCGAACCGAAAGCCACGACAGCATCGCGCACAGGATATTTCCCAAATGCATCCGTCCGCTCGGCGTCGGTGCAAACCGTCCGCAGACGCGTTTCTCTTCGCTCACTGCTTCTGCTGCTTGATCGCACGCTCGGTCGGCGACTGCGTGGAGCACTCCGCCATACAGCGCGAGCAGTCGTGCATACATGCCATCGGGTCATTCTCGTCCTCCTCCGGAAGAGCCACCTTGGACGGATCGCCAATGTCCTCGCCCAGCAGATACGCCGCAATCTGCTCGTTCGCGTCGCCCTGACATCCCGGATACAGCGAGATACCCAGCATATGCAGCGTGCCCTGTAATACCGTGCTCACGTCGTTGGCCAGCAGGACATCAATGTTTCGCGCCGCCAGCTTGAGCAGGACGCTCGTGATTTCCTGTCCGCCGATTTCCAGCACTTCCTTCGAGGTCGGTGTCTTGTCCTCCGCCTCGACAATCAGAATCTGATCGGCCTGCGTCACGCTCTGTGCAATCTGATCCTTCGTAGTAAATGCAGCAATTTTCATCCTTGCTACCTGCCTTTCTGTTTCGCCGCCCGTGCTGCGCATTTCCCGCCAGCCGGACGGCAGTTTGTTGTATTACTGTACGCCCTCTTCGGTCTCGCGGACCAGATAAATCGGGCGCTTTTTGGTTTCCAAATAGGTCTTGGCCAGATATTGACCCAAGATACCAATGCCAAACAGCTGAATGCCGCCCAGCAGCAAAATGACCGACATCATCGACGGCCAGCCGCCAACCGGATCTCCGAACACCAGTGTGCGCACAACAATGACGACAATCATAATCATTGCCAGCAGACAGAGCAGCACACCCGCTACCGATGCAATCATCAGCGGCGCAGTGGAGAAAGCGGTGATGCCGTCCAGCGAGTACAAAAACAGCTTCCAAAACGACCATTTGGTTTCACCCGCCACGCGTTCCACGTTTTTATACGGCAGCCACTTGGTCTTAAAGCCAACCCAGCCAAAAATACCCTTGGAGAAGCGATTGTATTCGCCCATCTCCAAAATCGCATTGACCATGCTGCGCCGCATCAGGCGGAAATCACGCGCACCATCCACAATATCCGCACTGGAGATCTTATTGATAATCCGATAGAACATGCGGGCAAAGAACGAGCGGATCGGCGGTTCACCGTCTCGCGTCACACGCCGCGTTGCCACGGAGTCATATTCTCCATCGCGCACCGCTTCGTACATCTCCGGCAGCAGGGACGGCGGATCCTGCATATCTGCATCCATCACGGCCGCATAATCACCCGTACACATCTGGAAGCCGGCATACATGGCGGCCTCCTTGCCAAAATTGCGCGAGAACGAGGTAAACCGTACCCGCGAATCCTGCTGCACAAACGACCGCAAAAGCGGCAGTGTGCCGTCCTTGGAACCGTCATCAATAAAGCACAGCTCCCACTCGACATAGTCCATCTTGCTCATAACCGACTGTATTTCCTGATAGAACATCGGAAGAGATTCTTCCTCATTATAACAGGGAACAATTACTGATATCTTTTCCATGCTGTTGTTCACATCCCCCTAAAAAATCAGTCTATTTGTTTTCTCTATCGTAACGCGTCTTTTCACGATGTTATGCTTCCGGCCACAGCGTCCATTTCTGATCGTCCCCTCCGTCAAACGCCGCCATATATATCTCTCCGGTGTCCGCATCATACGTCAACGCGGTGTCCCCGTTGGAGAGCAGATACACACTGCCGTCCTCTCCGGCGGACTTAAGCTGCCACTCCTGTCCCATCGTGGTATTGCGTTCCTCTGTGATTACCGTGCGCTCCTCCACGCCCGCCATATATTGATCCACCTGCAAGTAGTCGCCGGTGTCCACAAAGCGGATGCCCGTCACGCCGGAATACGAAACCAGATACTCCTCCTGCGCTTCCTCCGACAGAAAGACCGGTTCACCCGTGTCCCCGCAGTTGAGATATTGCTCCTCATCCAAGTAGGTCGAAAGAATATACGGGCCATCCGGCACCATGCCGTCAATGACATGAGCCTGCACATAGTCAGCATATTCCTGCGTGTCGCGATCGAGATAGCACAGATCATGCAGTGTCGGCACACAGGCCGCGGCGGCAGACACGCCCGCCAGCGCAAGCAACCAGATCCCCGCGCAGACACCATATTTTTTCCGTGTTGCGGCCCGCACTTCCTTGCTCTCGCCCATCCGGCGCCAAACCGCCTGATAGCCCGCCACCGCACACGGCAGCAGGAGGAGGAAATATGACAAAGTATACTGTCCCTTGGCCTCCCACATCAAATGAAACAGGAAACCGCCGACAAACAGCATTTCCAGCAGTACCGTTCCGTCCCGCCACGTCCGCTTGGTCAGCAGAACATGCAGCAGACAGCCCAGTAAAATCAAAAACTGTAGGATATTCAGCCAGCCGGTGATCGCCGTGCTGATCGGTATACTCAAAAAGGCACGAAGCCATGTGCTCTCATGTATCTGCGATTCTCGGCTCTGCACAATCCAGAAGCACTGAAACGTCGGATTGTTCCACTGCGACGCGGTCTTGCGCGCGAAGAACGAAACCGCTTTCTGCGGGTTGGACGCAAATTCCGACAATGACTGCCGAATATCCTCCTTTGCCATCTCCGCCTGTATCTCCGGATTGTTTCCGCTTTCAAAGAACGATTCATCATTGTAATAGTTGTACCATCCCGCGCTGCGCGTGCCGTTGTCCTGCAAGCCCATCGCGATAAACGACCACGAGGACATACCTTGATTCATCGCATAGCCGGTTTTCCACTCCACCAACAGGCGCGGTGCAATCGGCTCGATCACACAGGCCGCCGTGATGAGCACGGCAAACAGCCCTATGCGCCACTGCCGCCTGCGCAGCAGCTCCAAAAATGCATACAGCACCATACCAATCAGAAAGACCATATAGTTCTGCTTCATCATGACCGACAGCGCGATCCAAACGGCCGACAGCAGCGCATGGCGCTTTTTGCCGTCGCGGAAATACAGCAGTTCCCGCTGAATTGCCGCCAGTGCAAATGCCTCACCCAGAATATTGCCGTAAATCAGCGAGGTATACATCGTCAGTGGGAAAAAGATCAATCCGGACGCCGCCACCAGCAGCTGACCGCGGCGGCTCATACCGAACATCCCAGAGATTTCCGACAGTTCCTTATAGACTACCATCAATCCTACCGCGTTCAGCAGCTGGAACACGACGATATTTTGGTCACCGAACAGGGCATTCAGCCCATATAAAAATACCACTAAGCCGATCTGATGCGGCGATTTGGAGATATATGCGCCGTCGGAAAACAGCAGGCTGCTCTTCATGCGCAGCTGCGTCGCCGCACGCAGGACGGCGGACTGATCCGCACCCGGCGTAAACTGCGTCGCCAGCACCCAGAACACACCCTCTGCCAGCAAAATCAGCAGAATGGTTCGTTTCAAGCCGTCAAACGTCAGATACGGCCCCAACCGGCTGCGGCGCAGGCAGGCGGAAATCCCGTCCTTTTTCCAATGCAGCAGCGCCAACAGCGCCAAAAACGCTGCCGCCGCCAAGACATTGACCAGCATACTGTCGCGTACAAAAAACGTGTGCTCGCTATAGGACAAATAGCTGGTGGAAAAGCCGCTCAGCAGCAGCAGCCAGCTGATAAACAGCACAAACAACGCGCCAACCACCCGAACGGACAGCGCGCGCAGGCCTGTGCAAAGCCGATTTCCCCGGCTACACTCTCTCTGCATTGTCTCTTCTCCTTATGGCAATCTGGAGCTCTCTTTCCCGCCCGTTTCGGCGGTATTTTACTCCATTTTATCTGTATAGGATTATACTCTTTTTGCCGTCTGGCTGTCAACCAAAAAGCGACTTCGTACGCTTTCTCCCACTTTTGTCCCTTGGAATGTACCCACATCATTTCCCACAGACACAAACATACCGACCGCGGACAATGCCGCAGTCGGTATGAAATCTCGTTATTTTGTTAGGAATCTGTCTCACGGGAAAGCCGCAGCTTGCCGTCCGCACAGATTGCAATCGTCGGCATGTCTAAAATCTTCTGTGTCTTTCGCTCATACACCATGATATTCATTCCCTTGTCAGAAAAATACTTGGGGACACCGACCACAGAGATCTTTGTCGGCGCCTTAGAGCGACCGTTTGCCTTGGAGATCGCGCGAAACATCTTGCCGTTTCCAAAGAAATCGTCAATCGTCAGCTTGCGGGAATCGCCGATCCATTCCTTGGTTTCGCCGTCCGCTACCCGTCCGATATACGCCTGATCATCCAGCTCCCGCGGGTCTGTCGTAAGGCCGCAGTCCTCCCACAGCGCTTGCAGCTCATCCGTCCAGCCTTCCTTGATGCTGCCATCCGTGAGCTGACATACAATATCATACTTTCCTTTGGACAAATAGCGGTCACGCAGCGTCTCCAGATATTCCTCCGGATCGGTGCAGCTGTAAAAATAGTTGATGCGCTGCTTTTTGTGGTATTCCTTCATCAGCTTTTTGGACTTCGGCGCGGTCTCGCGGAAATCTGTCAAGTCATAGTTTTCCGTCAAATATGCACCGAGCTGACGGGAAATTTTTTCCGCACCGCGCAAATTCAGATGCTCACTGTCCTTAAAGTCCGCGTAAAAATCAATGCCTGCCTGTGTGCATGCCTGCTTGGTCGTATAATTCAGATACGGTACATCCAGCTCCTCGGCCAGTTTTTGTACCTTGCGGTCCTTCTCCTTGCACCAGTCGCTCTTCGGCGTCTTAAACAGCACCATCTGGATACCATTGTCCTTGCAGTACTGCGCGTACTGCCGCACGGCATCACGCTGCTCCGGCACCGTTTCCGTCTGCATCAGCTCATCATCAAGCACCAGATCGTCATAGTCGTCAAACGAACACACCTTGTTGGACATGGCGTTTCCCAAGAACATGGAGCTTTCCTCCACGTCAAGCCCGAAGTCCTGCTTGCTTACCTCATTCCATCGTGAATGATATTTGATCAGCGGGAACAAATAGCTCATCGTAGAATCGGTATTTTCGCCCTGCACAACGTGCTGCCGCACGATTTCTATTTTATTTTTCGACAGATGCATCGGATCCAATGCCTGTCGATAGCTGACCTCTTCATTTGTCTCAAACAGCTGGCTGATATCCAGCGCAGCTACTTTAATATCCTGCCGCTGATTCAGCTCACGCAGCCACGCGAGAGAACACAAAATCGGCTGGTTGGGGGACCCCATGGAATAGCAGGAGATTCCATATTCTTCGTACATTTCCATGCCGGAAATACAGAACACCGCCTGACTGCTTCCGCTAATCGCCACCTCTACGCTGTTTTTGTCCAGATCATACAGCCCTTCTGCCATATAGGTCTGACAATTATCGTCCGTAAATTTTGCCACGAGCACCTTGGACGTGACAAACAGCAATCCAAAAAAGATTGCAGCAAACACAGCGCATCGGAAGATTCGCTTCTTCATCATGCACCAAACTCCATATTGATATATTATTCTGAGCATTTCTTCCCCCTCGAAATGCCAGATCTTTCCGCACCTACGGATATTTTATTATAGCAAACTTTTCATTTTCTGTAAAGTATCCGCTTCCCTTTGCACCTGTTTCGTGATAGAATAAGATACATTATCGGATAATTATCGCATTTT
Source organism: uncultured Butyricicoccus sp. (assembly GCA_934532985.1). Classification (GTDB taxonomy): domain Bacteria; phylum Bacillota; class Clostridia; order Oscillospirales; family Butyricicoccaceae; genus Butyricicoccus_A. The sequence goes on from CAKTAV010000015.1 coordinate 36,323, forward strand.
CTGCATAATAGGAGGATTTTTTATGTCAAATATACCGACTTGGCACGGAAAACACTATGCCTTCTTCTGCAACCGCGATTGCGAGTACTTTCCTTGTCATCCCACGAACGATCCGGATAACTTTAATTGTCTCTTTTGCTATTGTCCGCTGTACGCCCTCGGCGACCGTTGCGGCGGTGCGTTTACCTATAATAAAAATGGGTATAAGGATTGTACACGCTGTTTGTTTCCCCATCAGAGGGAAAATTACGGGAAAATTATCGCGCGATATAGGGAAATTGCGGAGGTGGCGAAAAAAAATCGAACGATATAACACAGCGAGCAGATCAATATCGTCTGCTCGCTTTTTTTCGTCACACCCCTGCCTCGATCTCAATCAGCGCCACCTCATGCGGCTGCACGGTAAACGGCAGCGCATTTCCCTCATACCGAATCTTCCGCTTATAATACGCCGGCTCCGCGCTGCGGTCCAGATAGGAAATTTCCTCCGCCGTCAAGCTCTCCGGACTGCCCATCTGCACCCATTTGTCATAGGCGCTGCCGCTTTCTCGGTTAATTCGCCACTCACGCAGCTGATACTCCCCGGCTTCCAGTCCGGCAAAGCGGAACTGATATTCCTTGTCCTCCCGCTCAGCAAACACAAAATATCGGTCAGACTTTGCAAAGTCCGTCACCGTATAGCCCAGCAGACGGTTATAGCTGCAATAATAATACAGTACCAGCTGAATGGTCGTTTCTTTCCGAAATACGGCCCAGCCGTCTCCAGCCGCGATATGTGCATCTCCCAGCTTGGCAAACAGCTGATAGACATAAAATGCATTTTTCCGCACGTCGTTGTTCGTAAACAGACCAATGTCCCCATAAAACGGCTCTTTTTCCGGATAGGACTCAATGGAATAATCACTGACGAAGGCCTGTGCCATCGCCGTCACAGATGCGGCATTTTCCATGATGTTCTTCGCAATAAACGCGGAACGAAAGCAGGTATCACTGATCGGATCTCTCTGCCAGAGCGAGGAATTCCACTCGTCAATCAAAATAGGTACACGCGGCATTCCCGCCCGGCGCAGACTCTGTTTGAGCAGCTTCACATGGTGCTGAATGTAGTCTTCATCCTCTGTGCGGGAGCTAAACGCCGTTTGGGAGATCATTATCACGTTCCTTTTATCGCGCGAGTTCTCCGGACGAAGCATATCCTCACCAACAACAGGGTAACAATGCATCGTGATAAAATCCGGCGGACAGTCATTGTTCATACAAACTGTCAGCCAATCCTCCAGCGTGGTGATTCCAGTTTCCTCCAGCGTAAAGCTGTCAGTCGCCGGACCGCCAACCATGAAATCCGTACAGACCGCTTTGATCTCCTGATACGCCGCCAGATTCAGCGCATAATATTGTTCTGCCGACAGTGCATAGCTCGGCACATAGCCGCATTGCACCCAGTTAAAGCCGATAAAGGAAAAATACCATTGCTTCATCGCCGCAATGCCATAGCGCTCCACGCAGTGCGTCACGATTCCACGGATCAAATACCGCCATTTTTCCAAGCTGGTGACGTCAGAAATATACGCCCGGTGAGCAAACGGACTGGCGAGATGCTTCGCCAGCTTAGACGGGATAAAACTCAGTTCCAAATATGGTTTCAGACCGACGGAATCCAAGAAATCCAGAATCATATCCAAGTAGGTAAAATACAATACCGGATTGCCGTTCTCATCCTCATTATAAATGTTAATATCATCATCCAGAATTCCATGAAACCGCAAATGCGTAAACCCAATGCTCTCTTGCATAATGCGCAGCTGCCGCTGTACGTTGGCAGAAATAATCTCTCCGGCATAGCCGACATTGATAATTTTCTGCCAAGTATGCGGATAGGGCGTCCCTCGTTCGTTAATATCCACCGTTTCCAGGATAATCTGCGGAGAACGCTCCTGCTTTGTCTCGGTCATGTGCTCCGGATGCCGCCGATACTCCAACAGTGTCGTCATCTCCGCCGACAGCAGATCCTTCCCGTTTTCCTGCTTCAAGGACGTCCGAAATTCCGAAGGCGTCATGTGAAACGCCCGATGGAATGCCACATAAAAGGAATTGATGTTAGTAAATCCGGCATCCAGTGCAATTTCCGTGATGCTTTTCGTTGCCTCCGTGCGAAGCTCCTTCACCACCTCCTGCAGACGAACCTGTGTCAGATATTCCGAAAAGGATACCGCCATATTTTCCTTAAAGGTGCGCGATAGATGTCCCGGCGTCACCGCCATCACCTCCGCCACGGATTGCAATGTCAGTCGTTCCTGAAAATGATTTTGCAGATACCGCGTCACCTTCTGCACGCGGTCAAACGAGCGGCTGCTCGCAGAAAGCGGCGTTTCTCTCTTGCGGCTGAAATTTCGCATCAGCTGATATAACAGCTGATACAGCAGTGAACGGATTATAATATCCGCCCCGGTCTCTCCCTTGGCATCATTCCAAAACAGCTCTGCAACAATTCGTTTGATCTGGTTTCCCGCTTCGCTGGTATCACCGATTAAGCAGCATTGAATGTCCGCCATGCGATAGGAGCTTTCCACTTTTCGCAGCATTTCCAGTGGAATGCGCAGTACAATTGTATGCAAATCCTCCGTTCGCGCCGTCACCGCAAAGGCTTCCAGCGGAAGCAGTGTCACCAAATCACGCGCCGCCAACGTCCATTCTTCCTCACGCCGTTGTATGGTAAGGCTTCCGGACAATACAAACAGCAGAGTCACCGTTTCCTCCCGATACATTCCCTCTTTATAGGCATCCAGTTCAAATATATCATGAATCATTTTCTTCCGCTCTTTTCCAATTATCGATTTTTGCATTTTTTATTCTCGAATTTTATCATATTATAGCATGCAACGAACGTAAAGAAAATATATTCCGAAAAAACAACATATCAAAAGAGAAAAATGCATGAAATTCTCCTATCCGTTTTGGTGGGGATTTCATATAATAGTGCCAGATTCAAAAAGAAACGTCGACAATTCTTTTGAAGTCAAACTCTAAATTTTACTACAAAATGAGAGGAGACTTTCCGCATGGATGGTGTAAAAGAAAAGAAATATTTGAAGTGGTATAACATACTCGGTTATGGTACAGGCGATGTCGCCGCAAATCTGGCGAATGCCTTTATCAATATGTTTATCCTGATCTATATGACCGATACTGTCGGCGTCAACGCCGGTATCATCGGCGTCATGATTCTGGTCGCCAAGTGCTTTGACGGCTTTACCGACCTGATTTTTGGCCACTGCATTGACCGTACAAAAACTAAGATGGGCAAGGCGCGTCCGTGGATGTTCTTTGCACAGTTCGGCGTCTCTATCTGCGTTGTCCTGATGTTCTCCATTCCGAGCGGCATGAGCGACACCATGAAGTATGTCTGGTTCTTCCTGACCTACATCTGTGAGATGTCCCTGTTCTACACCGCAAACAACATCGCCTATTCGTCCCTGACCGCACTGTCCACCAAGAACAGTGAGGAGCGCGTTCTTCTGGGAACCGTTCGTTTTGTATTCTCGATTGCTACCAACCTATTTATTGCATACGTCGGCGTATCCCTTCCGTCCAAGATTGGATATTCCAACACCGCAATTATTTTCTCTATTGCAGCCATCATCATCAATACCATCGCTGTATTCTCTGTCCGCGAGCTGCCGGAGGAAGAGCTGATGGATGCCTCAGATGTACAGTCTGGTACGGACTCCAAGCCGTCTCTGCTGGAGTCGCTCAAGATCGTCTTTACCAACAAGTACTTTATCATGGTTCTGCTCAGCTATCTGCTGTTCTATATCTATTACGGAACGATGGGCTCCGGTGTCTACTACTTTACGTATGTCATGCATGACGCCAATCTGTACAGCACCTATAGCTCTGCAAACCTGCTTCCGATGATCCCAGGTCTGATTATCACCCCGATTCTCGTCAAAAAATTCGGTATGTATAAGTCCAATCTGGCTGGTTATGTTCTGGCAATTCTGGCTTCCATCCTGCTGATGTTTGGCGGCTTCCAGGGCAGCTTCACGGTCATCATGATCGCTACCGTTCTTCGTGCTCTCGGCACTGCTCCGCTGACCGGTGACCAGAACGCACTGATCGCCGAGGCGTCCGAGTACTCCTACCACAAGCACGGCAAGCGCATTGATGGTATGATGTACTCCTGCTCTACCATCGGCAACAAGGTCGGCAACGGCATCGGTTCGGCTATGACTGGTATCCTGCTGGCAGCAAGCGGCTACGTCAATGGTGCAGCACAGCAGAGCGAGTCCTGCATCAATATGCTCAACGGTCTGTTCTTTGTACTGCCGCTGGTTATCATGATTCTTCTGTTCATCGACCTGTTCTTCCTGAAGGTAGAAGATGCCAATAAGAAGTGGGCCGCAGAACACAACGCACAGTAATCATCCATCATCCCATCGCAAAAGAAAGGCATTATCTATGAAAACAGCGAATCCTACCTGTTTTCCCCGGGAGGGAACGTACTGGTTCAGCGGTATTCACGTTGATCTCCAGTGCGGCACTCCGGGAGCAGAAATTCATTATACGGTAAACGGGGACACCCCCACCTTGGAAAGCCCGGTTTACCATCGTGAGCTTGGTCTCATTCCGCTGGAATCCGAATCCAAGCTGTATGAAAGCGTCACAACACGAACGGTCATCCGCGCGATTGCGGTGGCGGAGGGCATGGAACCCTCCGCACCGGAGACGTTCATCTACGATACCGTCTGTGACGCCCGCACGAAATATCGCTATCGTGTCCTGCGGCAGGGCGAAGAGCTCGCCGATCTGTACTGCATCGAGGACTTCGATACCGATAAGATGTTCCTATTCGTCGGCACCAAGCGCGCGCTGCTCATCGATGCCGGTTATGATCCGGACGGCGACATGAAGTCGCTGGTGGACACGCTGTGTCATGACATTCCGTATGACGTAGTAATTTCTCACGGTCATCCGGATCACGTTCAGCAGGCCAATAAGTTCATTCAGGCCGGTGTTCCGGTGTATATGAACAAGCTGGACGAGGAGCTGCTTCCAATGTTCGACTATGACATTCTGCCGGATTACCACGATATGCAGGACGGCATGGTGTTTGACCTCGGCAATTCCGTCATTGATTTTTATCATGTTCCGGGTCATACGCCGGGCAGTATGATCGGCGTCGAGCGTCAGAGCGGCTATTGTTTCAGCTCGGATGCTCTCGGCAGCAACCGTCTGGAAAAGCCGGACACCGGCTGGATTCAGTTTGACACCCCCTGCTGTACGCTGGATCACGTGCTCGCACAGGTGCAGAAATTCCGCTGGCGCACACAGGGTCGTCTGACCAAGCTGTTCTCCGGACACAACACCTACGCGGTAGAGGCGAACATCTATCTGGACAATCTGGAAGCGGCCATTCAGGACGTCATCGACCACGGCGAGTCCGTGTTGAAGCCGACGCTCCGTTCCACCGAAGAGTGCATGGGCTCCAGCCGGATTGCCGTCCGCGGCAGCTATGTCTATGACCCGGATTGGGCCGCGGTTAACGTCGGCCATGTATTCTCGGAGGGCTTTGAGCCACAAAAAAACACCGACCTCAATTGGATCGGTGTAAAAAACGGCAGTCTTTCCCCTACCTTTGACCGAGCGGTCACCGAGTACATATTAAAATGCAGCGATACCGCGGTTGTTCTGAGTGCGATTACCAGTTCAACCTACAGCGCGTTGTCGTTAAACGGTGAACGCATCACTTCCAAACAGGATATCGCGCTGGATGTACAGCATGGTGAACAGCTCGCATTCGACGTCGAGTCTCCGGATCACACTTCTCACAAGCGCTATATTCTCACAATATTGTGATTCACTCTTTCTTTTCCTGCCAACCCTTCCGGATGCCCCGGAGGGGTTGGTTTTTTTGTTGTAAGCGCTTCTTCGTATCTCACCTTCTGTTCTATTACAAAGAGATCTCATTCCAGCAACTACTTTTTTTGTTGATTTTTGTAAATCATTCTGGTAAACTATCCTTGTTACCGCTCCGATCTGGCGCAGTCTGTGACAGGGAGGGGGTGTTTCCTGTGGAAGTACTTATATCCTTCTTTCTCTCTGTTGCGGCAAGTGTAATCGCCGCTTACATTTGCAAGTGGTTAGATGGTGAGAAATAATATCCCGGTAATTAACCCCGGTTGACTGCTCCGCAAAAGCAGTAAAAACCCCCAGCAGGGGCAACTGCTGGGGGTTTTGCTCTGTGTTTCCACATGGCATACTTATATCCTTTGCCTATTTGCAGTGTAGCACCTTTTGGGTTCCGCGTCAAGATGTTTTGAAGTATTTGGTAAGCGCGCCAATCTAGACGCAAATCTTTACTCTACATCTACATATGAAATATGCAGCACACGGCACTCCTGTGGTTGAAGAATACAGCTAATATCCAGTGTATGATCGTTCACTTTTTGTTTACTAATATGGTATCCCGGCTCAGATAAATGCTGCAAATAGGTAAACTGATTTATCGTCAGCGGAATATTTCTCCCCGCGCGAACCCATGCGTCAAACACACTGCCGTGCTCCCGATTCAAAAAGCGCGTTTCGATAGAATACATGCCATTTTGCAGGCCATCCAGCTCAAACGTCAGCCCACGCGGCGGAATGGCGACGCAGGCCATATAGGGGTCTCGCCGTTCCAGATCAGAGATATAGCTATTGCGGTACAGTTCATGATACTCGCCATAATTCGATGCAATAATGCAAATGGTATGCTTATCCACTGCGGCAAGCCATCCATCTCCCCTGCCCACCATGCCGCCGGACAGCTGCGATAGCAGCCACAGTCCCTGATAATTACTTTTCGTCAATCCATTATAGGTAAACAGCCCAAACCCACCATGAAAAATCTCTGCCGAAGGCGAAAGCACATCCTCTGTGTAATCACTCAGCATCCAATATCCCATACACCATGTACGATCATAGTTATTCACAATGTTTCGCACCAAATACGTGGAATTATAACAGGTATCATTACACAAATCACATTGCAGAAAGGTTGCGCCCCACGCTTCGATCGCCAAGTCCTCCAATGAATAGCCGTGCTCTGCGAGCACAACGGCATAGCGATCCAGATAATGCTCCATAAAATCTCGATCTTCACTGATCGGAAGCGGAATTTTCGTCTGTTCGTAAAATATCTCCCAAAAATCCTGTTTTTTCTGCGTCATATCATAGGGAAAGCACTGGCAAGTAATAAAATCCGGTCTGCAGTGATTAAGGCTACAATACTGCATAAAATCGTCAAATGCAGCGCCCTCTTCCGAAACGGCAATGCTGATATCCATTCCCGGGCCGCCAACCGGAATCTGCCCGTCTATCTCCTTAATCGCTTCAAAGCTCGCCTGAAAAAACTCCGCATACTGCTCCATCGTAAAAAAATGGTGGCAGGCGTAAATACAGCTCATCGGTGTAAACCGCCACTGCCGCACCGCATAAATGCCATATCTCTCTACACAATGCAGCAGAAAAACCCGTACAATTGTTTTCCATTCTTCCATCGAGCTTGGCATACAAACATATGCCTGCGAGGCATACTGCGGCGCACAGTTTTGCGCCAGTGCCTGCGGGATAAATCCCAGCTCCAGATACGGTGTCAGATTCACACTGCGCATAAAGTCCAGAATCAAATCAATATATACGAAATTATAGACTAAATTTCCCGTGCTGTCTCGTTTGCAAAACAGCAGACGATCATCAAAAATCCCATGAAATCGAAGATATTGAAATCCGATCTGTGTTTGAATCTGCCGCAGCTGTGTCTGCACTTCCGCACTTAATATATCCTTTGCCCAGCCAACATTCAGCAGCCGTCTCCAGCTGTTCTTTATTGGCGTCCGCTGTGCTGTATCCACCATCAACGAATAGCGTTCTACTTTTTGTACCATAGGGCGTTCAATCTTTTGATGAACCATCGCATCCGCATACTTAATCAGCGGACGTATCAATCGATCATCCGCCTGCATCGTCTGGTCCATATAAGTCGGCAGTGCGGCAGCCGTCGTTTGGAACCTCCTCCGGTAATTTTTCGGCGTACAGTTGTATTGCTGACGAAAGCGCGAAATCAGTGCACTCGGTGAAGAAAATCCCAAATCATATGCTATATCTGTAATGCTGCTGCCTGTTGTGCGCAATGCGTTGGCCGCCGCCTGTACGCGCAGCTGAAGCACATACTGCATGAACGAAACACCCATATGTGCGGTAAAGTACCGTGTCAGCCAGCTCACCGAAATATGCAGTGTATCTGCTGCGCTTTCCAAGGAAATCCGGTCACGAAAATGTTCTTGTGCATATTCCAGCAACGTCTGCAGCTGCAATAGCTGTGGCGGCGACTCGCTCTGTCCCTTGTTTTCCCGGCCAAAGAGGCGGAATAGCGTATCATATAACGTCAGCATCTGTCCGCTCAATTCCAAGCTGGAGGTCGTTCTCTGTTGATAATAAAGCTGAAATAAATTCGCCATTCGGCGGCGCAGCGGCAGCAAACACTTCTGTTCCTCTTCCGGGAGATTACAGCTGTACATCTCTATATCATATCGTGGCAGCTCCGGCATTGCAGCATATAAAAAATCTGCTTTTGTCAGCATGATCGCCGCCGCTGCCTGTTCCGTCGATGTCACCGTATAGATATGCATCGGAGCAAAGGCTACGATATCCTCCGGATTCAGCGTATAACTTCCATTACTGTCAGTCAGCGTAATCGAACCGCGCAGCATATACAATATCATATACTCCTGCTGCCATAGAGTCTCCGATTGATCGAAAAAATGAATATCCAATTGAAACGGGGTCGAAAACATAGCATCACCTTTCGGACAGAAATAATACGTTATCTTTAGTATAGCATAGCATCAGAGCAAACAACAGACACTTTTCATATCAGGGCGAAAAGGCAAACGGCTCAAAGGCAATGCTTTGAACCGTTTGCAAAGAAAAAAGAATGGTTTTAGTTTGTCTGCTTTGCTTCGCGCTCCGCCAGCTCCTTCATAATACGCGGATAAATCTTCTCCAGCGTGAAGGCAAGCAGCAGAACGGCAATGATTGCCCACGTTACCGCCGGACCATACAGGAACAGATTGCGAATAAACGAAACCGCCGAATCCGGCTGTACTGCCTGTGTACCGTCAAAGCCGCAGGCATTCATGGCAAAGCCCATTACCGCATTGGTCAGACCGCCGCCAAGCTTCAGTGCCGCGGTGCAGGCACAGAAAATCATGCCCTCCAGACGGATACCGCTCTTCCACTGGCCGTATTCTACCGTATCTGCAAGCAGTGCCCAGCAAACCGCAAGGTACATCGCATTGCCAACACCACGAACAAACGAACCTACCGTCATGACAGTGATGCTAACCGGGGCAAGCCAGATGATGGCCGTTCCCACAAGGGCAACGATACAACCAGCCAGTGCAAAGTTTCTCTTGGACGTCTTCTTCAGAACCGGAATCGCAAGCAGCGGAATGAAGAACAGTGGCAGGTTATATGCCGCATTGAAGTAACCGACAATCGTCGCATTGCCAAGAATGTATTTGCTGTAATATACCAGATCTACACCGACAACCGTCTGGAATACCGCCAGAACGATATACGTCAGCGCAACAATCCACCAATACTTGTTGGTGAACAGAACCTTCAGCTTTGTCAGCATAGAAACCGACTGCGATCTCTCGGTTTCTACATGAACACGCTCCTTGGTGTTCTTAAAGCAGATGAACAGCAGAACAACTGCGATTGCCGCATAGATGGAAACCGTCTTGATCCATGCCATCTGACCGCCGCCCATTTTGTCGACGAAGACCAGCGTAAACGAAGAAACAACCAGTGCAGAAATCGGGGAGAATACCGTGCGCAGAATCGTCAGATGAGCGCGGTCTTCCTGATCTCGCGTAATCGTCGAGGAAAGCGTCGAGAACGACAACGCCAATGCTGTGTAAATAATCGTATTCAGTAGGTTATATGTAATAAAGATATAGATGGTTCGCATCATCTCACTGCCGGATGGAACACAGAACAGTGCAATGGATGCTAACGCATACGGAATTGTCATCCACAGGATCCACGCACGCGCCTTACCGTGCTTCGACTTCGTTTTGTCAAGCACAAAACCCATGCACACATCCGAAACGCCATCGAACAGGCGGGAAATCAGCATAATCGTACCGATAACCGCTGCATTCATGCCAATAACATCGGTATAAAAGAATACCAGCAGCGTGGAGCACATCGTAAACACAATGTTCTGCGCCGGGTCACCAATGCCATACGCTAATTTTTCACGCCATGATATTTTCTCTAAACCTTGCATTCTATTACCCATTGATTTGCACCTCCATCAGTATCCCATCGTTTTCATTTCTGCGATGATCTTTTCTGCCAGCAGAGCATGCTCTTGTGCATTTAAGTGCACACCATCCATACCGCTAGGCTGAATAAAGGAACCATCCACAAAGCCGCATCCGTACTGCTCGCTGAGCTTTCGGTATGCCTCCGGCAAACCGGCTACCATTTCCACAGAACGTTCATCATACTGTCCGTAATACGGACTCTCTGTGACATGAGAAATCATCGGCGGTGCTACAAGTAAAATCTTCGGCGCCTCCATCCGATCAATGGCCCATCGATCCGGCGTTTGAATCAGCTGAATCGTCTTTTCCATCGCATAACGAATGTTAAACAATGAATTGCTCAATATTGTCATGCTGTCATTCGTTCCAAGCATAATCACAACCAGGTCGATCGGATCATGCGTCGTCAACAGTGTCGGCAGTACCTGCATTCCATTGGTATTGGTCTCAATCGGGTGCGGAAAGCTAAGATTTCTTCCCGGCAGACCCTCTGCCACTACCTCATACTGCGGAAATGCCTTTGCAATGTGGCCCTCAAAACGCTGGTCACGCGGCAGACGTTTTCCAATATCCCATCCGCGATAACCCCACGTATTAGAGTCACCATACAAAACTATCTTTTTCATTTCTCAACCTCCTATGCCTATAGTTTAGCGAAATAGAAACAGCAAAAAAATTTAATTGTGCTTTGCTTTATATCGTATTTTCCGATATTGTACACGCGTTCTCCAGATTTCTTGTAGCCCACCCTTCTTTTCGCCCGGAATATTGTATTGTTACACACATATTTTGATATTCTTATCAACACATACAAATATACATATGTGTTCTTTGCCAGCATCTTTTGCTCTAAGACGTAAGCCGGTAGTATCTTCTCCTCATCTCATATTCTATCTTTCAAACAAGCAGACAAACGAAAAAGACCGCCAGCAGGGAAGATGCTCTCTCCTATTGACGGTCATATTTTTTGAATTTTTAAGACAACTGTCCCCAAATTGTCCCCACGGCAAAAATTTTAGAAATTGAAGCACCTCAAAAAGTGCAAAAAAATACGGATAACACCCGAAATCAGATGTTATCCGTGGTACGCCAGAAGGGATTCGCTTTTCTGCGGAAAAGCCACGGCGGTTGCAGCCTGCATTCAGCAGGCTGCCAAGAGCCGCCTTTCGAATCCCGCAAGTCGGATAAACAGGCAAAAAAAATCAAGGTATCCGAAATTAGATACCTTGATTGGTACGCCAGAAGGGATTCGAACCCCCGACCTTTTGGTTCGTAGCCAAACACTCTATCCAGCTGAGCTACTGGCGCATACCGCAGTTCCGACTGCCTATATATAATATCATTGCCGCCGCGAAAAGTCAACAGTTTTTTTCATAAAATCCGCAGTTTTTTTCGCGCTGTGTCCGTCAGCAAAAAGAAAAACCGGCTATCTCTTGCGAAATAACCGGTGTTCCTGGTACGCCAGAAGGGATTCGAACCCCCGACCTTTTGGTTCGTAGCCAAACACTCTATCCAGCTGAGCTACTGGCG
>CAKTAV010000016.1 GCA_934532985.1 uncultured Butyricicoccus sp.
GGATGTAGCTCATCTGGTAGAGCGCCACCTTGCCAAGGTGGAGGTAGCGAGTTCGAGCCTCGTCATCCGCTCCATATTAAGAACCAACCGGTTATGGTTGGTTCTTTTGTTATGCAAAGAACTCGCTACCTCCACCGAGCCGAAGGCGTCGCAGCGACGCACTCCGCGGTCGCTACGATGAATTTCACTACCTTAGTTTGGAATTAAAAAAAACGGTAAGCTTTACTTTGAGAATAGACAGAGGAATTGTTCACACGAAAAAAGCCTTGACAGCATGAACGCTGACAAGGCTTTTGTAAGAAAATCGAGGTATTACTGACCGGTTGTATCCGTCTGGGTACCAAAACTATAGCGCAGAGAGAGAATATCATCTGAGCTGTTGAGCAGATTAGTGACCTCAATGCGGACATCGTCCTCCGTGTTGTCCAACAGATAATAGGCCGCACAGGTGATGGACTGACCGGGCTCCACAAGCTGAAGCTGCGCGGAATACTCTTCGTCCAGTCCGGACGGACTGGAGTTTGCCAGACGGTAATCACTTTGATAAGCATATGTTACCGCCGTTGTGCTGAACGCTGCCTGCTTCTCGGAATTATTTGTGAAGGAGTAGGTTGCGCGCAGTGCCGGACAATCGTTGATATCTGTGGTTTCTTCACAACCGAGGACAGAGATGACGTAATCGCCGTAGGTGATCGAAATGCCATCTGCGTTGAGCGCGCTGTCAGATCCCTGCTCGTTCGGTGTGTTTTCTGCCGTGGCCAATGCATCATTGGTGTTCTTGTCGGCACTGGTATCTTCCGTATCCGAATGCTCGGTGTTGTTCTTGCCAACATCCGAGGAAGTCATCGAACCGGAATTGCCGGAACCCGTATCCTGTGTGGAGGACGCAGCGGGTTTGCTTTGTTTTTTGGATGCGGTATCTTTATTATTATTGCCGCAGGCCACACAGGTGGCGGCGACGAGAAGACAGAGTAAAACAGCAGAAAGCTTTTTCATAACACCCTCCGTTGAAATCGTATAACATGTCGTTATTCGGCCGCATCAGAAAGGCAAACGGATTGTTGTTTCCGCTGCTTTCCGAGCGCACCAAAAAAGATAAACTAAGGATAGCATCTTTCTTCAAAAAAAACAAGATATTTTTAGCTGCTTTTCTGGGAGAATGACAAAAAATCGCACCATTTTTGGCAAGAGTAGGACAAATACCTATGAAACTGTGCAACAGCACAGAAGAATATCAGAAGCGGAAGTCGCGCTGTCCCAGGTGAATGTTTTCGATATATTTCCGAGCCTTAGCGCGGACGGTTTCATTGGGAATAGTCTCCAGCTCCTTGCGGATGAGCGCTTCGCCGACGGCCTTAGTTTCCGGAGACGCGTAATCCTCCAGATATTCCTTGAGCGTCATCAAGGCATTGGGGTGACAGCAGTTGACAATTTGCTTGCTCTTGAGCAGGCTCATGAAGCGGTCTCCGGTGCGTCCGGCGCGATAGCATGCCGTGCAAAAAGAGGGGACATAGCCGAGATCCATCAGCCAGTGTACAACCTCATCCAGCGTGCGGCGATCGTCCACATCGAATTGAATGGTATCCTCCGGGCGAACCTCCTCCGTGTAGCCGCCGACCGAGGTACGGGAGCCTCCGGAGATTTGCGAGACACCGAGATTCAGCACGCGTTCGCGGCTCTGCTGGCTCTCGCGCGTGGAGACAATCATGCCGGTATACGGCACGGCGATGCGGATACAGGCGACAATCTTAGCGAACGTATCGTCCGAGATGCCGTTGTCAAAGACATCCGGGTCAATGTCCTCCGCAGTGCGGACGCGCGGAACGCTGATGGTGTGCGGGCCGACGCCCTTATATGCTTCCAAGTGCTCAGCGTGCATGATGATACCGGTGAAATCATAGCGGTAATTGTTCAGACCGAACAGCACGCCCAAACCGACGTCGTCGATGCCGCCATCCATCGCGCGGTCCATGGCCTCAGTATGGTAGGCATAGTCTGACTTCGGTCCGGACGGATGCAGCTGTTCATAGGATTTCTTATTATAGGTCTCCTGAAACAGAATATAGGTGCCGATACCGGCGTCCTTGAGCTTCGTGTAGTTTTCTACGGTTGTAGCGGCGATATTGACGTTGACGCGACGGATCGCGCCATTTTTGTGCTGGATGCTGTAGATGGTGTGAATGCATTCCAGAATGTACTCCAACGGATTGTTCACGGGGTCCTCGCCAGCCTCAATGGCCAAACGCTTGTGCCCCATGTCCTGCAAGGCGATGACTTCCTCACGAACCTCCTCCTGCGTCAACTTTTTGCGCGGAATATGACGGTTTTTGGCGTGATATGGACAGTATTCACAGCCATTGATGCAGTAATTGGAAAGATACAGCGGGGCAAACATGACAATGCGGTTGCCGTAAAATTCCTGCTTGATGTCGCGTGCAAGCTGGAAGATTTCCTGATTCTTGTCCTCCAGCTCACAGTCCAGCAAAACGAGGGCGTCTTGGTGGGAGATACCCTTCATCTCGCGTGCTTGTGTTAAGATACGATCGATGACCTCTCGATTATTCTTATTTTCTTCTGCATAGGCAAGACAGCGGCGGATTTCCTCGTCGCTGATAAATTCCTCTGCCTTGGGTGACATAACATTATACATGTTCAGACTCCTCTTCTCTCTGTACGTCGGGTGTTTTGGAATAAACCGCTTTCGCGGAAAGACCGGAGACATTGCCCAGCTTGCCGGAGAGCGCGCTGATAATATTGCCCGGTGCGTCCACCGCAATGCTGATGAGTGAAATATTGCGGCTGGGGTACGGGATACCCATGCGCCCGATGATATAGCTGCGATATTCGTGTAAGATACGGTTCATCCGGTCAATGCTGTCCGGATTTTCCACGACGATGGCCACAATGGCGACGCGTGTTTCCATGTTGCTTCTTCCTTCTCTCTAAAAAAACGCCCTGTCCAAAGTGGAGCAGGGCGTTGCATGCCAAAGAAACCGCCATAGCGGCGGTGCCAGACTCTCGCTCCCGTTCGGACTGCCCGTTTCGGTCGGATTTGCTGTGTCAAATCGTGTTTGCGGTCAGAATGCTCGTTCCGCTCACAGTGTTTTCAGTATAGCATGAAGAGGACGGGGGACGCAATGGTACAATGTGCCGTTTTTCGGGAATAGTATCAGGAATTTCGGGTTCCCATCCAAAGGTATTGCGCCGAAAAATCCGGAATATTATAATGAGTAACACAATGTACAACGAGGCAACGAGACAGCACGGTACATGGCGGGCGCTTGCCCGAAAATGCAAGGAAGCATAGAAAGGAAGAATCATCATGAGTTCACTCGAGCAGAGAGCAATGAGATTTTCATCAAAACGATATGGCAACATGGTTCCTGTCAAGGCGATTCCGGGTCATTTTGCGACGAACCATTCTCATGTGAACTATTTTATTGATCTGACAACGATCAAACGGAATCATGCGGAGGCATGGGAGTGTGCGCGTGCGCTGGCAAAGTATTTTGCCCACACGATGAAACCGGTGGAGACGATTGTCTGTCTGGATGGAACAGATGTGATCGGCGCTTTTTTGGCGAAGGAAATCTGTGACTCGATGCATGTGTCGCATAAATTTAAGTATACCATTGACGTGGTGCATCCAGAGTGCAACTCCAACTGTCAGTTCTTCTTCCGCGAGAATGTGGAACCGATGATTCGCGGCAAGCATGTCATTTTGCTGATGGCGTCGGTGACGACGGGTATCACTATCCGCCACGGCATGGAATGTATGGAGTACTACGGAGGCAAGCTGGAGGGTGTCTCCACGATTTTCAGTGCGGTCAAGGAGATGGACGGCATGCCGGTCAACACGATCTTTACGCCGGAGGATATTCCGGGATATGCCTCGTATGACCGCCGCGACTGCCCGTACTGCCAGAGAAACGAGCGCGTAGAGGCGCTGATTAACTCGTTTGGCTATTCGCAAATTTAATAACAACGATTGCGATAACGTCCGCAGCTTCTATGAGGGAGGCTGCGGACGTTTTTATGTAAAGAATAGGTAAAACGAAGGATGAAAACTCGTAATGAGAGGGGAAGTATGCTATACTGAACGTAACAAATATACGGATAATTTGTAGAAAGAGGGGGAAAACGAATGGTGAGAGAGGAAGAACAAAGGGGTACGGTGCTGCCGAAAGCATTGCTTGTCAACCGAGAACTCAGTTGGCTGGAATTTAACAAGAGAGTGTTGCAGGAAGCGTTTCGAGAAGAGCTTCCGTTGATGGAACGGCTGCGGTTTATCTCGATTTATTTTTCCAATTTGGATGAGTTTTTTATGGTGCGTGTGGGCTCATTGACCGATCAGAGCATCACGAATCCGCGCGAGACGGACGACAAAACGGGCTGGACAGCACAGCGGCAAATGGAGCAGGTTCTGGCGCAGCTGCACGAGGATCAGCCGCTGACGGAGCGGGCATTTGCACAGGTGAAAGCGGCACTGTGGGAGCATGGGGTGGATTTTGTCGATCTCGCGGTTGGTACGCGGCAGGAGACGGAGTTTGCGGAAAACTGCTTTGAAAATGAAATACTGCCGTTTCTAACACCGCATATTGTGGATCAAAAGCATCCATTTCCGTTCTTGTACAGCAAGGAAAAGTATATTGTTACGGCAATGACGACCAAAGGCGGCAGTGATAAAATCGGCATCGTCCCGCAGGGACAGCTGCCAGACTATTTCGCGGTAGCGATAGATGGGAGAACTAAGGTGTTCTTTACCAGTGATATTATCGAGCGATACATCGAGCGTGTGTTTCCGAAAAAGAAGATCGCGCAGGTATTTACCATGCGCATCACACGCAATGCGGACTTGTCGGCCGAGGATGCCTTTGCATCAGAGGGATTGGATTTTCGCTCCGTCATGCAGGATATGCTGAAAAAACGCCGACGTCTGTTTGTGGTACGCCTGCAAACATCCCAAAAGCCGCTCCGCCGACTGCTGGAGGAGCTGTGCAGGCAGCTGCAGCTGCGCAACATGAGTGTGTTTGTGCAGAATATTCCGCTGGATTTTCGCTTTGGCATGACGCTGGACAGCGCAGTGGGAAAACAAGCGGCGGCACTGCGCTTTCCGGAAGAAAAGCCGTTTCTTCCGGCAGCCTATTGCGGCAAGCAGCGGGTGCGTGATATTGCAGAGGAGGAAAGCCTGATCGTCTACCCGTATCATAGCTATACGCCGTTTTTGAATCTGCTGTATGAAGCGGCGGATGATGCAGATGTCGTGTCCATTAAGATTTCACTGTATCGGCTGGCGAGACACAGCAAAGTGGTGTCCGCCTTGTGCCGTGCGGCGGAAAAGGGCAAGGATGTTCTGGTTATGATGGAGCTGCGGGCGCGATTTGATGAGCAGCGCAACATTGATTATTCGCAGATACTAGAGGAGGCGGGCTGCCGCGTGATGTATGGTCTGAACGACTATAAGATACACGCTAAGCTGTGTCTGATTACTCGACAGGTCAATGGAGAAGTACAGTACACTACGCAAATCGGCACAGGAAATTACAACGAAAAGACGGCGGAGCAGTATGTCGATCTGTCCTTCCTGACAAACGATGTGGATATCGGCATGGAGGCATCGCGACTGTTTCATCGACTCAGTATTGATGACACGGTGGAGCAGACGGAATGCCTTTGGGTTGCGCCGCACTGCTTCCGCACCAAGGTGATGGAATACATCGACCGTGAAATTGCGGAGCAGAGGCGGGGAGGTATCGGACGTATTGCCATCAAGGTCAACTCGCTGAACGATATGGAGATCATGAAAAAGCTGGTGGAAGCGTCGCAGGCGGGTGTCTCGGTATCGCTTTATGTACGCGGCATCTGCTGCCTGCGACCGGGAATTTGGGGATATACGGATCATATTGAGATTCGCGCGATTATCGGACGATATTTGGAACATGAGCGCATTTTCCTGTTTGGAGAGGGAAAGCGGCAGGAAATCTTCCTCGGCTCCGGTGATTTGCTCAATCGCAACACACAGCGGCGGGTGGAGCTGTTTGTAGCGCCGAGGTCCGCGCATGTCCGCGCGCAGCTGCGGCATATTATGGATTTACAGCAAAGAGATACAACAAACAGCTGGCGGATGCAGCCCAATGGTTCGTATGTTCGTGTGACAAAGAATCAGCCGGAACAGTCAGTATGCGCGCAGGAGGAACTGCGCGCGTATCTGGAGGAACAGGGATGGTAATTTGAGATAAATGCACGTTTTGTGCGGGGCGGAGGAAGCTTTTTACGTCAGATTCATCGAAAGTCCTTGACAGGAGAATAATATCGCGTAAACTAGATAAGTATAGGTATTTACTCACTTTGGAGGAGATTGATGTTGAAAAAACAGGTAGCAGCATTGATTTTAGCGCTGGGACTTTTGGGCGGCTGTGCGCCAACGACGCAGGGGGAAACGACAGACGAGATACAGGCACAGGGTTCCGCGATACGGGGAGACAGCGATGCAGCCGAAATGACAAAGCTTTCGGACTATGTACATAAGGGAACGACGATTGCGGACGCAGCGGAAGCCGGTTTGTTTGATGGTGCTGCACTGCCAGTGGCGGTGGGTGACGCCTATACGGTGGTCGGTGCGGACGGCACACCGGTGACGGATGCGCGATATGACCGCGTAAAAGTGCTTGCGACGGCAGAAAAAAAGATTTGGGTATTTTATCGCGCAAAGCGATTTACCTGCCTGAGCACCAAGGGTGATATCCTGCTGGAAGGCAAGGGCGGAAAGGTGTCGCTGGTGGATGATCAATATCTCGTGTGGGAAAAGGCAAACGGCGTTAGTGAGATCTTTGCGCTCAATGGCACAAAGCTGATGCGGGTCAAGGGAAAGGTCACTTCGGCGATGGGCGGCGTTCTTGTCTCTCAGAGCGGGAAGCACTGGTATCTGACCAACACCGAGACGTGGGTGACACAAACGGTGCCGCAGATGAAAACCATCACGGGATTTTATAGGGGATACGCCTCGGCGCAGACAGCGGATGGAACGTGGGGGATCCTTAATAGTAAGGGAGAGCTGACCGCACTGGCGGATGTCACTTGGATGGATCAAGTGTATGGCGGCTATATCTTGGCACAGAACAGCGCAGGCCTGTATGGTGTGCTGACAACGGGCGGAAAAGAGGCGGTTTCCTTTACCTATACCAAGGCAAATGCCTGCGGAGAGGATGCGCCGATTTATCAGCTGTGGATGGCGGACGGCACCTGCACGGTGCGCAATGTCAAGACAGACCAGAGCATTCGCCTGCCGCGAAAATTCGACGGAGAGCCGCTGACGGCGTGGCCGCACAACTATTTCAGCTTTACCGAGGAGGACGGCACGACGATTCTGTTTGATGATTTGGGTACGATGGAGCTGAGCACCGGTACCGAGCTGAAGGAATGGGACGAGGACACGCTGGTAGCATGTGATGGTGCGACAACGTCGCTGGTCTATTTGGATCAGGGGATAATGACCAAGCAGAGAGACGGTGTGTTTGTCAAAAACAACGGCATTTCGCGCGGACAGACGGATTATCTGACGATTTCTGATCCGGAGACTGGTATGCAGGGCATTTGGAACATGGAGGGCAAGGAACAGCTTGCCACAGAATATGATTGGATTCGTCCGGTTGGGAATGGTCTGTTTGCGGCAAAGAAGAGCGGCGGTTGCGGTCTGGTGGATACCAAGGGAAAATGGACCGTATACATGAAGGACATGTGATTCCGCCTGTGGAAGAGACGTCTTTTTCTACAGAAGAATTTTTGAGAGATTGTTTCTTGACAGAAAAATACTCCCATGGTATTATAACAATAATGAACAAAGGTGTTCTGTGATTTCACAGGACACCTTTCTTTTTTCTAATTTTTGATTCGCCGTAAGGCGGGACTTGGGATAGGAGGTGCATCTGGTTGCACATTATGGAGACAAACGATTGGGTGGTGTTCAACAATATCACTTGCCAGATTCATGGCATTCCGGATTTTCGAGAGATGTGCCATAATTTCTTGGAGCAGGTGCGGTTGCTGCTGGACTTTGACGCCGCTGTATTCTATTATTCGGATTGTCAGAGCTTGCCGGAGATGAAGTATGCGGTATGTTACCGATACAGCGAGGACGCGGCGCGGGAATACCTAGAGTACGGTCAGGAAAATGACTACAGCCGCGGTCTGCTGCTCGGCGGAAAAAAGATGGTGTATCGCGAAAGTGATGTCTTTTCCGATGAGGAACGCGTCGAAACCGAGTGCTATAAGCGGTTTTGCCATGACGAGGGGTATCATCACAATGTTCATATCCTTCCGGCGGAAAACGGCCGAGTGCTGGCGAAGGTTTCGTTCTATCGGCGGCGCGGCAAGCCGGACTTCGTGTATGATGACCTGTTTTTGCTGGACATGTTTCAGGAGCACTTGGCGCTGCGCATTCAGCGAACGTATGAGGAAGCAAAGCATCATCATGACAAGCTGACCGTGCAGGAGTGTGAGGAGAAATACCATCTGACCACGCGGGAGACAACCATTCTCGGACTGCTGATTCAAGGACTGCCGAACGATAAGATCTGTGAGCAGCTGTCCATTACGAACAACACGCTGAAAAAGCATATTTTGAACATCTATAAAAAGATGGCAATTCGCAACCGAACGCAGCTGTTCAAGCACGTGCGGGAATATTCGGATTGAGCGGTATTACTCAAACAGAAAAAACGACGGGACAGCCCGTCGTTTTCGAGAGAAGATACCATCACAGCGAAAGCTGTGTCAGTGCATCGTGCAGGGTCTGTGCTGAGGCACGCAGCTGTGTCTGTTCGTCGGCGCTCAGCGGAATATCGAGAATGGTTTCGATGCCGCCGCGTCCGATCACGCAGGGCAGACCGATGCAGACGTCGTCAAAGCCGTAGTGCCCCTGTGCGCAGACCGAGACCGGTAAAACACTGTGCTCATCGCGGACGATGCAGGCGGCGATGCGGAGGACGGACATGGCGATGCCGTAATACGTCGCGCCCTTGCCCTGAATGATCTCATACGCCGCGCCGCGGACGGATTCAAACAGGGCGTGATAATCCGGCTGAATATTGCGTCCGGCACAGTAGTCGTCCAAATCAATACCGGAAATGTTGGCGCTGGACCAGACGGGCAGCTCGCTGTCGCCGTGCTCGCCGATGATAAAGGCGTGGACATTGCGTCCGTCCACGCCTAGCTCGCGTCCAAGCAGATATTTCAGACGGGCGGTGTCCAGCACCGTGCCGGAGCCGATGACGCGGCAGGGCGGAAAGCCGGAAAGACGGCGCGCGATGTCGGTCAAAAGATCCACCGGATTGGAGACGACGAGAAGAATCGTGTCCGGACAAACGCGGACGACCTCGCGGATGATCGAGCGGAGAACCGCGGCGTTGCGCTCCAATAGCTGGAGACGGGTTTCGCCGGGCTTTTGATTGACACCGGCGGAGATAATGACGAGGGCGGCGTCCGCCAGATCGTCATAGCTGCCGCTGCGCACCCGGCAGGGCTGAGAAAACGCGATGCTGTGGCTGATGTCCATGGCCTCTCCCGCCGCACGGCGCTGATCCAGATCGAGCAGCACGAGATCAGAAAAGATACCGTGGGTTGCCAGTGTGTATGCACAGGAAGCGCCGACACCGCCGCAGCCGATGATGGCGCACTTCTGATAATCAATCATAACGATGCCTCCTTTTTTCTCAGTATTCCGCAGAAATTGTGGAAATATGCAATGCGAAGCAGAAAACATTGCAGGGAGAAAAGAGCGAAATCGGAAATGCCGGAAGGGATTTCTGTGCCCGGAATGCAAATTTATCGCTGCAAAATGCAAGTAAACGAATCTGCTGCTTCATAAAATGGGCAAATTGAAGGAATATATACGCAAAAATAATTAAAATTTGGGCGAAGAAGAAGGAAAAAATTCTTTACAATTCCTCTGAATGGGTGTATAGTGTAAATGACCTCAAAAACCAAAGAAAGGGTAATGTGAATGAGTACTGCAAAATTCAATCACCCGGTTCAAGAACCCGGACTGTATCGGCCGGAGTTTGAACATGACAATTGCGGCATAGGCGCTGTTGTCAATATCAAGGGTATCAAGTCTCACCAGACGGTTGAGAACGCATTAAAAATTGTTGAAAATCTTGAACATAGAGCTGGCAAAGATGCCGAAGGCAAGACAGGTGATGGAGTAGGAATCCTGCTACAGGTTTCCCACAAATTCTTCTCCAAAACCTGTAGGGCCTCCGGCATCTTTTTAGGTTCTGAGAGAGAATACGGCGTCGGCATGTTCTTCTTTCCGAACGATGAGCTCAAGCGCAATCAGGCGAAGAAGATGTTTGAGATCATCGTCGAAAAGGAGGGACTGAAGTTCCTCGGATGGCGTGAAGTTCCGGTCGTGCCGGAGGTTTTGGGACACCGTGCGCTGGAATGTATGCCGTGCATTATGCAGGGCTTTGTGGAAAAGCCGAAGGACATCGCCAAGGGACTGGATTTTGACCGCAAGCTGTATGTCGTTCGCCGTGTGTTTGAACACAGTAACGAGAACTCGTATGTGGTTTCACTGTCCAGCCGCACGATTGTCTACAAGGGCATGTTCCTTGTCGGACAGCTGCGCACGTTCTTTACGGACTTGCAGGACCCGGATTATGAATCGGCAATGGCGATTGTCCACTCCCGTTTCAGCACGAACACCAACCCGAGCTGGGAGCGCGCCCATCCGAACCGCTTCATTGTCCACAACGGCGAAATCAACACGATTCGTGGCAATGCGGATAACATGCTCGCACGTGAGGAGACCATGGCGTCGGATTATTTTCAGGGTCAGCTGCAAAAGGTGCTGCCGGTTATCAACACCGCCGGTTCCGACTCGGCGCGTCTGGACAACACGCTGGAGTTCCTTGTTATGAACGGCATGGAGCTGCCGCTGGCGGTTATGATTCTGATTCCGGAGCCGTGGGCGAACAATCACACGATGAGTCAGCACCGCCGCGATTTCTACCAGTATTATGCGACGATGATGGAGCCGTGGGATGGCCCGGCGTCCATTCTGTTCAGCGATGGAGACAAGGTCGGCGCGGTGCTGGACCGCAATGGTCTGCGTCCTTCCCGTTACTACATCACGGATGACGATTATCTGATTCTTTCGTCGGAGGTCGGCGTTCTGGAGATTCCGCCGGAGCACATTGTCCAGAAGGAACGCCTGCATCCGGGCAAGATGCTTCTGGTTGACACAGTAGCAGGCCGCGTGATTGACGACGACGAGCTGAAAGAATCATATGCGGCAAAGCAGCCATATGGCGAATGGATTGACCAGTACATGCTGTCGCTGCGTGACATCAAGATTCCGAATATTGCCGTTGAGGAATACAGCGACGAAGAGCGATCTAAGCTGCAAAAGGCGTTTGGATATACGTTTGAGGAATATCGCACCTCCATCCTGACGATGGCGAAAATGGGCGCAGAGGGTACCGGCGCAATGGGCATTGATACTCCGCTGGCGGTGCTGTCTGACCAGAAGTCCCCGCTGTTCAGCTACTTTAAGCAGCTGTTCGCGCAGGTTACCAACCCGCCGATTGACGCGATTCGAGAGAAGATTGTCACCTCCACGACGGTATATGCCGGTAAGGACGGCAATCTGCTTCAGGAAGAGCCGGAGAACTGTCAGGTGCTGAAGATCAACAATCCGATTCTAACGAACACGGATATGCTGAAGATTAAGAACATGCACGAAGACGGATTTAAGGTCGCTGAGGTTCCGATCACATACTATAAGAACACCAGTCTGGAAAAGGCGATTGACTACCTGTTTGTCGAGGTAGACCGCGCGCACCGTGAGGGCGCGAACATTCTGGTTCTGACTGACCGCGGTGTCGATGAGTACCGCGTGGCGATTCCGTCGCTGCTGGCGGTATCGGCGGTACATCAGCATCTGGTCAAGACCAAGAAGAGAACCTCGCTGGGCATTATTCTGGAATCGGCAGAGCCGCGTGAGGTACATCACTTCGCAACGCTGCTGGGCTATGGTGCGAGCGCAATCAACCCGTATCTGGCGCTGGATACCATTCATCAGCTGATTAACACCGGTATGCTGCAAAAGGATTATTACGCAGCGGTCAACGATTACACCGAGGCGATTCTGAGCGGCATTGTTAAAATTGCGTCGAAGATGGGTATCTCGACGATTCAGTCGTATCAGGGCTCGCAGATCTTTGAGGCGATCGGCATTGACCAGTCGGTCATCGACAAGTACTTTACCGGTACGGTAAGCCGTGTCGGCGGCATCACAATTAAGGATATTGAAAAGCAGGTGGATGAGCAGCATACGGCGGCGTTTGACCCGCTGGGTCTGGATGTCGATGAGACGCTGTACAGCATCGGACGTCATAAGATGCGTAGCGCCGGTGAAGAGCATCGCTACAATCCGGAGACCATTCATCTGCTCCAGCAGTCCACATGGCGCGGCGATTACGATATGTTTAAGCAGTATACCAAGCTGATTGACCGCGAAAACAGCGGCTATCTGCGCAGCCTGATGGATTTTAACTATCCGGAAAACGGCGAAATCCCGATTGATCAGGTCGAGAGCGTGGACAGTATTGTCACCCGATTCAAGACGGGCGCGATGTCCTACGGTTCGATTTCGCAGGAGGCACATGAGACGCTGGCGATTGCGATGAACCGCCTGCATGGTAAGTCCAATAGCGGCGAGGGCGGCGAGGATCTGGAACGCCTGATTGTCACCGATCCGAAGCACAATCGCTGCTCGGCAATCAAGCAGGTAGCGTCCGGACGATTTGGAGTCACCTCCAAGTATCTGGTCAGCGCACAGGAAATTCAGATCAAGATGGCACAGGGCGCAAAGCCAGGCGAGGGCGGTCATCTGCCGGGCGGCAAGGTGTATCCGTGGATTGCCAAGACCCGACATTCCACGCCGGGCGTCAGCCTGATTTCTCCGCCGCCGCACCACGATATTTATTCCATTGAAGATCTGGCACAGCTGATTTATGACCTGAAGAACGCCAACAACAAGGCGCGTATCTCGGTAAAGCTGGTATCCGAGGCCGGCGTCGGCACAGTTGCTGCCGGCGTTGCCAAGGCCGGTGCGCAGGTTATCCTGATTTCCGGATATGACGGCGGCACGGGTGCCGCTCCGCGCAGCTCGATTCATAACGCTGGTCTGCCGTGGGAGCTGGGTCTGGCGGAGACGCATCAGACACTGATGATGAACGGACTGCGCAACAAAGTGCGCATTGAGACCGACGGCAAGCTGATGAGCGGACGTGATGTTGCGATTGCGGCTCTGCTCGGCGCGGAGGAATTTGGCTTTGCTACGGCGCCGCTGGTCACGATGGGCTGTGTCATGATGCGTGTGTGCAATCTGGACTCCTGCCCAGTCGGCGTAGCGACGCAGAATCCGGAGCTGAGAAAGCGCTTTCGCGGTAAGCCGGAATATGTAGAGAACTTCATGCGCTTTATTGCACAGGAGCTGCGTGAGTACATGGCAAAGCTGGGCTTCCGCACGCTGGATGAGATGGTCGGTCATACAGAGCTGCTGCGAAAGAAGGACGACTGCGTTAAGCAGCATGCGGCCAATATTGATCTGAGCCGCATTCTGGACAACCCATACGCCGGTACCGGCGAGAAGGTCATCTTTGACCCGAAGCAGGTATTTGATTTCCATCTGGAAAAGACGGCGGATGAAACCGTGCTGATGAAGAAACTCAAGAGCGCGCTGGATCACAAGCAGCCGAAGAGCATTGACGTGCATGTAAGCAACACGGATCGTACGTTTGGCACGCAGTTTGGTGCCGAGATCACCCGACGCTATGGCGACAACGTGCTGGATGATGATATGTACAAGGTGCGCTGCTACGGAGCAGGCGGTCAGAGCTTCGGCGCGTTCATCCCGAAGGGCTTGACGCTGGAGCTGATCGGCGACAGCAACGACTACTTTGGCAAGGGTTTGTCCGGCGGCAAGCTGGTTGTCTATCCGCCGAAGGGAATCAAATACAAGGAAGACGAAAACATTATTATCGGCAACGTTGCACTGTACGGCGCGACGAGCGGCACGGCATATATCAACGGTGTTGCAGGTGAGCGTTTCTGTGTCCGCAACTCCGGTGCGACGGCGGTTGTCGAGGGCGTGGGTGACCACGGTTGTGAGTACATGACCGGCGGACGCGCGGCGATTCTCGGTCAGGTCGGCAAGAACTTTGCGGCTGGTATGAGCGGCGGCGTTGTCTATGTACTGGATATGTACAGCGACCTGTATACTAAGGTCAACAAGCAGATGGTTTCCACCCAGCGCGTCACCAACAAGTATGACGTACTGGAGCTGAAGGAAATGATCGAGCAGCACACCAAATGCACGGGCTCGGCAAAGGGCCGTGAGATTCTGGAGAACTTTGAGCAGTATCTGCCGAAGTTCAAGAAGATTATCCCGTATGACTATCAGAAGATGCTGATGTCCATCGTACAGATGGAAGAAAAGGGCCTGAGCAGCGAGCAGGCACAGATCGAAGCATTCTACGCTAATACCAAGAAGTAAGGAGGGATAATCATGGGAAAACCGACAGGATTTTTAGACTACGAGAGACAGGTCAGCGAGGAAATCAGCCCGCTGGAGCGTATTAAGAATTTCGATGAATTCCATATCCCTCTGCCGCTGGAAAAGCAGCAGCTTCAGGGAGCGCGCTGTATGGCGTGCGGTGTGCCGTTCTGCCAGTACGGCAAGATGATTGACGGCATGGCGTCCGGCTGTCCGCTGAATAACCTGTGTCCAGAGTGGAACGACTTTGTCTATCTGGGAAACTGGGAGCAGGCCTATAGCCGACTGATGAAAACGCATTGCTTCCCGGAGTTTACCTCCCGTGTGTGTCCGGCACTGTGTGAGGCGGCATGTACCTGTAATTTGAATGGAGATCCGGTCTCCACCAAGGAAAACGAGCGTGCGATTATCGAAAATGCCTTTGAAAAGGGTCTGGTAAAGCCACAGGTTCCGAAGGTTCGCACGGGCAAAACGGTTGCGGTTGTCGGCAGCGGGCCGTCCGGTCTGGCAACGGCGATGCAGCTGAACCGCCGCGGACATCAGGTTACGGTGTTTGAGCGCAGTGACCGCATCGGCGGTCTGCTCCGCTATGGCATTCCGAACATGAAGCTGGATAAGTCGGTCATTGACCGCCGCATCAAGCTCATGGAGCAGGAGGGCATTCGCTTTAAGACGAATGTAAACGTCGGTGTGGATATCAAGGCCAATAAGCTGCTCAAACAGTTTGACCGTGTGGTTTTGTGCTGCGGTGCGTCTAATCCGCGCGATATCAAGGCGCCGGGACGGGAGGCGCAGGGCATTTACTTTGCCGTGGACTTCCTCAAAGGCGTCACCAAGAGCCTGCTGGACTCCAATTTTGCGGATAAGACCTATGTTCCGTGCAAGGGGAAGAAGGTTATGGTCATCGGCGGCGGCGACACCGGCAACGACTGCGTCGGTACAGCAATTCGTCTGGGCGCGGCATCTGTGCTCCAGCTGGAGATGATGCCGAAGGCGCCGGACCATCGTGCACCGAACAATCCGTGGCCGGCCTGGCCGCGTGTCTGCAAGACGGATTACGGCCAGCAGGAGGCGATTGCGGTATTTGGCCATGACCCGCGCGTCTATCAGACGACGGTAAAGGAATTTATCGCGGATGAAAAGGGCAAGCTGTGTAAGGCAGTACTTGTCAAGCTGGAAAGCAAGAAGGACGAAAAGACCGGGCGCATGGCAATGGTTTCGGTAGAAGGCAGCGAGCAGACCGTTGAGGTCGATTTGGTTCTGATTGCTGCCGGATTCCTCGGCGCACAGGAATACGTCACGAAGGACTTTAAGCTGGCGCTCACGCCGCGCACGAATGTGGCGACCGAGCCGGAGCAGTATCAGACGTCGGTTCCGAACGTATTCACTGCCGGAGATATGCACCGCGGACAGTCGCTGGTCGTCTGGGCCATTCACGAGGGCCGCGAGGCCGCAAAGGAAGTGGATCGATCCCTGATGGGCTACACGAACCTGTAAGCATCGTTTTTGGTACTTATTTACATTGTTAATAGAAAAGAGACGGGCAGTTGCTGCGACAGCTGCCCGTCTCTTTGTATAGCGTGATTCCTCATTTGATTTGTAATGTTTTTGTAAAGAAAACAAGGGAAAATACGCCAAAAACACAGGCGTTTCGCGCATAAATATCGCAAAAAATAGAAAACGAATTGAATTGTATCGTAGGATTTGTTATAATATCATTGTATTATGCTAAAGAAATAAGAAACATCCTGCGGCATGAATCGGAGAGAGAAGTAGCGGAGGAGGAAAAACAATGAAGAGAATCGGTATGCTGACCAGCGGCGGCGACTGTCAGGGCTTGAATTCGGCGCTGCGCGGCGTGGCGAAGGGTCTGTATCAGGAATATGGCGATGATCTTGAAATTATCGGATTTTTGGATGGCTACAAGGGTCTGATGGAAGGTGACTATCAGATCATGTCCAGCAGTGACTTTTCCGGAATCCTGACGGTTGGCGGTACGATTTTGGGTACCTCGCGGCAGCCGTTTAAGGCGATGAAGATTCCGGATGAGAACGGCGTGACCAAGTGCGACCGCATGGTCAAGACCTATAAGGAAATGAATCTGGACTGTCTGGTTATTCTGGGCGGCAATGGAACGACCAAGTCGGCGAATATGCTGCGCGAAGAGGGATGCAATGTTATCTCGCTCCCCAAGACGATTGATAACGACCTGTGGGGCACGGACACGACGTTTGGCTATCAGACGGCGATGGATATCGCGACGGATGTCATTGATAAGATTCACTCCACGGCGACCTCACACAGCCGCGTGTTCGTCATTGAAATTATGGGACATGACGCTGGTTGGCTGACACTGTCGTCGGGCATTGCGGGCGGCGCAGATATTATTCTGATTCCGGAGATTCCGTATTCGCTGGATGTGGTTTGCCAGACATTGGAGGAGCGGCGCAAGAACGGACGCCGATTCTCGATTATCGCTGTGGCAGAGGGTGCGCTCTCGATGGAAGAAGCCAAAATGTCCAAGAAGGAATTTAAGGCGGCACGCGCTGCGATGACCGATCCGTCGATTGGCTTCCGCATTGCCCGGGAACTCAGCGAGATGTACGAGCAGGAGGTTCGCGTCGTCAAGCCGGGACATGTACAGCGCGGCGGCGGACCGGATGCCGCAGACCGTATTCTGACCACCCGTCTGGGTGCCGGTGCGGCGCGCCTGATTAAGAATCAGCAATATGGTAACATGGTTGCCGTGCGCAACAACCAGATTATTGCCGTACCGCTCAGTGAAGTGGCGGGCAAGCTGAAGAATGTTCCGGTAGACGATCAGTTGATTGAGACTGCCCGTGCGATCGGCATTCGCTTTGGTGACGAAGTGGATAACAAGGGCAAAAAGTCCAAGAAAAAGGATAAAAAAGAAAAAGACTAAGAAGGACGACGAATTCCTCATTATTTCGCAACCAAGGCTGTCTGGACAAGTAATCTGGACAGCCTTTTTTTGAAGAAAGGAGAGGATTACCGTATGAGAGCCGCATTATTGCAGCTCATGGTTTCGGATCGCGAAACGGCGGATCAGCGCTCACAGCGGGTACAGTCTCTGCTGTCGCGCTTTTCTGAGCAGAAGGAGCACTATGATATTCTGCTGCTTCCGGAACTGTGGAAGGTAGGATATTCAAATTATGAACATTATCATCGAGGGGCGGAACCGCTGCATGGAGGAACCGTGCGGACGTTTTCGCGCTGGGCACAGCGACTGTCCTGCACGATGATACCGGGAAGCTTTCTGGAGCGGCAAAAGGAAGGCGGACTGTACAACGCGATGCCGCTGATTGAAGCGGATGGCACACCGCGGGCGATCTATCGCAAGATTCATCTGTTTGGCTATGAATCGGAAGAGCGAAAACTGCTGGAACCCGGGAGAGAAATTGTGACCGCGCAGACCGGAGCAGGACGAATTGGCATGGCAACCTGCTATGATCTGCGCTTTCCGGAGCAGTTCCGCGCGATGGCAGACGCCGGGGCGGAAATATTTTGTGTGGCTGCGGCATGGCCAAGGGAACGCCGCAGCGACTGGCGGACGTTCTGCCGAGCACGAGCACTGGAAAACCAATGTTATCTGCTGGCGTGCAACAATGTGGGGCGGCTCAATGGTGTTATTGGCGCAGGACACAGCATGATTGTGGCACCAGATGGAACGATTTTGGCAGAAGCAGGGGAAGAGGAAGAGCTGGTGACGGCGGAAATGGATCTGCGCACAGTGGCACGTGTGCGGAAGACGTTTCCGGCGCTGCATGACCGCGTTGCGATGGATTCGCTGACGGTAGTTACCCAATAAACAGACAAGAAAAAAACGGCTGACCATGACGGTCAGCCGTTTGTCGTTTCGATTAAAATCGCAGCACTTATGCCTTCGGGCCAGCGTTTACGATTTCGTCCGGCATGTGGGAGTACTTCTCAGAGAAGTTCTTGACGAACATTGCAGACAACTTTGCAGCAGCTTCCTTGTATGCGTTCTGGTCAGCCCAAGTCTTTGCCGGGATCAGCAGCTCGTCCGGAACACCTGGGCAGGTGGTCGGAACAGAAACGCCGAAGTACGGATCTTCTACGAAGTCGCTCTTCAGCAGCTCGCCGGTCAGAGCAGCGGTAACCATAGCACGGGTGTACTTCAGCTTGGTGCGCTCGCCGGTGCCATTCCAGCCGGTGTTAACCAGGTAAACCGATGCGCCGGTTTTTTCTACCTTTTCCTTCAGCATAGCGGCATACTTTGCCGGATCCAGCGGCAGGAACGGTTCACCAAAACAGGTGGAGAAGGTCGGAACCGGCTCCTTAACGCCGATTTCCGTGCCAGCTAGCTTGGAGGTAAAGCCGGAAACGAAGTAGTACATTGCCTGCTCGTTGCTCAGCTTAGAGATCGGAGGCAGAACGCCGAATGCGTCTGCGGTCAGGAAGATAACGGTCTTCGGGATACCGCCCTGACCAGACATTTCTGCGTTGTTGATATATTCTACCGGGTAGCCAACACGGGAGTTGACAGCCAGAGAGTCGTCGTCAAAGTCAAACTCACGGGTCTCGTCGTCCATAACAACGTTCTCAACCAGTGCGCCAAACTTGATGGCGTTGTAGATATCCGGCTCATTCTCAGCGGACAGGTTGATGCACTTTGCGTAGCAGCCGCCCTCGATGTTGAATACGCCGTCATCCGACCAGCCGTGCTCGTCGTCGCCGATCAGCTTACGGTTCGGGTCAGCGGACAGGGTGGTCTTGCCGGTGCCGGACAGGCCGAAGAAAACAGCGGAATCGCCGTCAACACCGATATTTGCGGAGCAATGCATCGGGAAAACGCCTTCCTTCGGCAGGATGTAGTTCATGGTGGAGAAGACAGACTTCTTGATCTCACCAGCGTACCGGGAGCCAACGATGATGATAACCTTCTTCTCGTAGTCGATCACGATAGCAGCCTCAGAACGGGTGCCGTCGATCTCCGGAATGCACTTGAAGCCCGGTGCCGCGATAACGGTGTAGTCCTCCGAGAAGTTCTCCAGCTCCTCTGCACTCGGACGGCGCAGCAACTGATGGATGAACATGTTCTGAGAGGCCAGCTCGTTTACGATGCGGAAGGACTTGGTGTACTTCGGATCAGCGCCTGCGAAGCCGTCGAAAATAAAGATTTCCTTGTTCTGCAGGTAAGCGATAACCTTGCTGTACAGTGCGTCGAAGCACTCCTGAGACATCGGCTTGTTAACCTTGCCCCATGCAATTTCGTCATGTACGCCCTCGCTGTCAACGATGAACTTATCGTTGGCGGAGCGGCCGGTGTACTTGCCAGTCTTAACAACCAGAGCGCCGGTGTTGGACAGCTTGCCCTCACCGCGACGAAGCGCATGCTCGGTCAGCTGAGCCGGAGTCAGGTTGCGATAAACTGCGGCAGCATTGATGATACCCAGCTTTTCTAAACCATAGGTGTTCATTGGGTTGTACCTCCATATAAATTACATAAGTGATGCAAAGTACCGCCAATCCTGCGATTTTCATCATCTTCCGGCGGATTCTTGCAAAGAAAAGCCAGCGGGAAAACAGTACCCCGCCTGTGTCCAGTAATACGATACCACATTACCTAGAAGAAATCAAGGGAGAAATCGAGCGTTTTTGTGCTATGTTGATTGTTTTGAAAACAAAACGGGCTGTAACATGTAGTCTTGTTCAAAACAGAGAAAAAACAGACTCCTGACGGAACGCCGTCAAGAGCCTGCAAAAGTTTGTGGTTGTGTGCAAAAAGGATATGGTATGTCGGAT
The DNA here is from genome assembly GCA_934532985.1 of uncultured Butyricicoccus sp. Taxonomy (GTDB): domain Bacteria; phylum Bacillota; class Clostridia; order Oscillospirales; family Butyricicoccaceae; genus Butyricicoccus_A. The sequence continues at coordinate 20,348 of CAKTAV010000016.1, forward strand.
GACAGCTTATGACGATACCTTGCCGAGGTATTCTTCCAGACAAAGCCCCTCCTGCTGCATGGTGTGCGCCGCCGTGATTCCGACATAACGGAAGTGCCATGGCTCGTAAATCACGCCGGTAATTTCCGTCTTGTCCTCCGGATAGCGCAGGACAAAGCCGTAGTCGGTGCAGTGCTTTTTCAGCCAGTGAAACGCCTTAGTGTTTTCAAAGCCGCGTGTCAGGCTGGAATACTTTTCGGAATACTGCGTGTTGACAATATCCGCCGCCAAACCGGTTGCGTGTTCGGACGTGCCTGGCTGTGCGACGACGCGGGCGGCGGCGCGGCGTGCCTGCTTCCGGCTTTTGCCTGCGGCGCGCTGTTTTTCCACCTGACGTGCAAACAGGCGGGTCTGATAGGAGTCATCGCGGTAGGCGGAGCAGATATAGAGATCATGTCCGGCCTTTTGTCCGTCTGCAATCATGCGCAGAAGGGATTTGGCGGCGCGCTTGTCAAATTGCTTGCCGTCGCCGATATCCGTCAGCTTAGGCTGGAACTTGTCCGACAACAGGTTGTCCCCATTGACCAGAACCAGCTGCCAGCGTTTGGCACGCTTTTGATAGAGCTTCTGTATGGCCTGCTCCTGTACGGCCTCAACGACCTGCACCTCGTAATTACTCATAGTTTGTCCATCCGGCAGAGTGACCAGCGGCAGCTGAACTTCCGAGTTATCATCACTCACACAGATAGAAGCCGACTGCGTCGGTGTGGTCGATGCAGCAGGCGTCGTATCCTCTGCGGCGGCATAGGTCGCCAAAAAGGAAGCACAGACCATCACGGCCGCCAGACGGAGCGGTATCGGTAAAAGAAAAGGTTGTTTCATTCATAATCACCAACACAATACTACTCAGTTTTGGTAAAAAAGTCAAACGGAAGCGGTCGAATTTGCAAATTGTTTTCGATTGTTTTACGAATGCTGCACACCTGTTCCGTCAAAATGAGGAATAAAGCTCTCTCCGACGGACTCACTGTCCTGTGTGTAACCGCTCAGGCCAAGCGACTGTATGAGGGAGCAGGCGTCGTCATACTCTTTATCCGTCAAGCGGCGGTTTAGCTCCGGAAAGGCATCCAGCCGATGAAAAGGGGTGAACTGCCGCATCAAACTGAATAGAATGCGGTCGCCCCAACGCTTGGCGGCCTGCCGCAGCAGCTGAGAGGTGTCGCCGGAAAGACCGGGCAGCATGAGATGGCGGACGATGGTTCCGCGTGTCAGCAGTCCAGCGGATGAAAACTGCGGGGCGCCGGTCTGGCGCACCATCTCGTCAATGGCCTCGCAGGCAACTTCGAAATAATCCGGTGCGGCGGAGTATCGGTCGGCGTAATAGCTGCTGTAATACTTGAAATCCGGCAGGTAAATATCCACCAGCCCGTCCAGCGTGCGCAAAGTTTCGACGGTTTCGTATCCGCTGCTGTTCCACACAAACGGAATAGATAGACCGCGTGTGCGCGCCAGAATCATGGACTCCCGCACGGAGGGTGCATAATGGGTCGGCGTGACGAGATCAATATTGTGTGCGCCCTGCTGTTCGAGCGACAAAAAGGTGTCGGCTAGATCGGATACCGAGGCCAGCACACCGCTGGCGCAGGCCTGCTGTCCGCTGATGACGGCGTTTTGGCAAAAGACACAGCGCAGAGAGCAGTGGCAGAAAAAGACCGTACCGGCGCCGTTCGTGCCGGAGAGGCAGGGTTCTTCCCACAGGTGTAAACCGGCGCGCCCGATGCGCATCTGGTCGCTGGCGCCGCAAAAGCCGATGTGACCTGCGGTGCGGTCGATGCGGCAGTTGCGTGGACAGAGGGTGCAGGAGGAATACATGAAGAACCTTCTTTCTTGGGTAATATGTGGTTACAATACGATTGAAATTGTAAAAATCTTATAAATAAATGAAGAGCACAATTGACAGAGACAGTAAAACACAATAGAGTGAGAGAAACAGCAGACAATCTATCTGTAGGAAAAGCAACATCCATGTGCAGAAAGAAACGGGGGAACAAATTATGCGATGGATTCACGGACAAAAGATGGTTGTCCTGTCGCTGCTGACGATAGGATTTGTGGTTGGATCAGCGCAGGCGGCGCAGATCGAGCGTCTGCCGCAGTCCGAGGACTATGCTGCGGTGGTATCGGACACCGAAAACACGATCGCGAAGGAACTCAACAGCTGGAATACCGAGCGGGATCTTACAGCGAAGGTGACGGCAGATGATCTGGACTGGAGCCGCGCATACCGCAGCTATGGGGAGAGCGGAGATCTGTTTGCCCAGACTGATGCGACCTATGCACAGATACAAGCAGAACTGGATTATGACTGGGTGCTGCCGGTGGAAATGGACGGAACGGATGTGTATGTTGTACTGGATAGGACGGATAGTAAGAACCAGCCGCAGTGGAAGATTTCCGGCATCAGTGAGGATATTACACTGACGCCGGAGGATGTGGAACAACGGCTGTCCACGGCGGGAAAGCAGGCACAGCACATGATGCTGATCGGCGGAACGGATGAGCAGACCGCGCACATGGTGGTGCTGGAAAACAAGAATCAGCCGCCGGAGATTGTCTTTTTGTCCGAGAAGGATTCTGCGGTGAATCCGGAGGTGGAACCGCTGGCGGCTGGTGAAACGCCAAAGCAGGATGTGCTGTATTCGTTTTCCGAAGCAGCTGCGGCAATGCAGAAGCAGGACAGAAGTGATACCGTGCCAGAAACCCAAGAGAGCAGCGTGCCGTGGGGCATGATTGCCGTGCTCGGTGCGGTCATCGTGGCTGTTATTTGTTGGGCAGTGTACCGGAAAAAGAAAACAAAATAACCCTTCCCACAGGCGGCGGAGAAATCTGCCGTCTGTTTTGTTTTTTTAGTATAGCATAGTGTTGGGCAAAACGCGAATTTCATGATATACTAAGAGGGAAATCAGAGAGGAGCGGTTGCATGAAGATTGATTTTTCTCGGCTACATGAGATCACGATTCCCCAGATGAATCGCGGGGAGGGCTGCGTCTCCACACGGATGTTCATGGACCCGAATGGGAAGATTATCCGCAGTGTGCTGCCGAAGGGTGCGTCGATCGGCGCACATCAGCACTTGACTAACAGTGAGGTGGATTATGTGCTGTCCGGAATGGGCACGGCGGTATGTGACGGCGAGGAGGAAGTGCTGGCGGCGGGCTGCTGCCATTACTGTCCCAAGGGCTCGACCCATAGCATTCAGAACACCGGTGATGAGGATATGGTGCTGTTTACGGTGGTATCCGAGCGATAAGATGATGTATGGAGGAGGGATTCCCTTGAATTATAAACGATTGACCGACGCGGCGCGCGGGCTGTGTCCGGCGGATGTGCTGTTTCGCGGCGGCATGGTGCTGAATGTCTTTTCCGGCGAATTGCAGCGGGCGGATCTGGCGGTGACAGACGGCATCGTCGTCGGCGTTGGCACAGGATATGAAGCGAATAGCGTGGTTGACGTGACGGGCAAAACGCTGATTCCGGGTCTGATTGACGGACATCTGCATCTGGAATCGACGATGGTCACACCGTCGGAGCTGGTTGAGGTTGCGGTACAGCACGGCACAACGACCTATCTGGTGGACCCGCACGAGGCGGCAAACGTGCGCGGCGGCGAAGGTATTCAGTACATTTTGGATGAGACCGAGGACGTTCCAGCAAATGTCTACGTTATGATGCCGTCCTGCGTTCCGGCGCTGCCGACGGAGGACAATGGCGCATCGTTTGGTGCGGAAGAGATGAAGCCGTTTTTACAGCATCCGCGGGTGCTCGGTCTGGGTGAGGTCATGGACTATGTCTCGACGATTACCGCCGAGCCAGGAATGCGCGCAAAGCTGGATCTGTTTGCGGGGCGTCCACGTGACGGACATGCTCCGGGACTGAGCGGAAAGGAATTGCAGGCATACGTTCTGTCCGGTGTGCAGACCGACCATGAGTCGAGCACGGTAGAAGAAATGCTGGAAAAGCACCGGCTGGGCATACACATTTTGATTCGTGAGGGTAGCGCGGCGCGTAATTTGGACACGCTGGTGCGCGGCGTGGTAGACAATCATCTGGATACCCACCGATTCTCGTTCTGTACGGATGACAAGCACATCGAGGATATTCGCGCGGAGGGACATATTGACTGCTGCGTTCGCCGCGCGATTGCACTGGGCATTCCGGCAAAGGACGCCGTACAGATGGCGACGATCAACACGGCAAAACAGTATGGACTGGAGCGACTTGGCGCGCTGGCACCGGGCTATCAGGCGGATATTCTGGTGCTGGATGATCTGGATACTGTGGCCATTTCGGCGGTTTATTATGCGGGAGAGAACGTTGCGTCGTTCCACGCACAGCCGAAGCTGCGTGCGGACAGCGACCTGCGCCGCACCGTAAATTGTCGTCCGGTTGTGCCGGAGCAGCTAAATTATGCGGTGGGCGAGAGCAATCCGGTCATCGGTCTTGTGCCGGGGCAGATTGTGACCGTGCGTGAGGATGTCGCCCTGCCGCAGGAAAACGGTCTGTTTCTCCCGGACGCGACCTACAGCAAGATCGCCTGCGTGGAACGTCATCATGCGACGGGCAAGGTCGGCGTCGGTGCGGTGCGCGGATTTGGCATTTGCGGCGGCGCAGTGGCGTCCACGGTCGGACATGACAGCCATAACCTGATTGTCGTCGGCGATAACGACGCGGATATGTTGAAGGCGATTGACACGCTGCGCGCGTGCGGCGGTGGCTACACGGTGGTGTCGCACGGTGAGGTGCTGGACACGGTCGAGCTGCCGATTCTAGGCATGATGAGCGACGCCGGATTTGACACGGTGCAGAAAACCTTGCAGCGCATGGTGAAAAAGGTGCACGGCTTGGGCGTGCCTGAGGACATTTCGCCGTTTATCCTGCTGTCGTTCTTGGCGCTGCCGGTCATTCCGGAGCTGCGCATTACGCCACGCGGACTGTTTGATGTGACCAAAATGAGCTTTGTATAAATACAAAATAAATAACAGCAAACGAAAACGCTTCGGAGCCATGCATGCGACTTCGAAGCGTTTTTTGCTGTAATTTTTGTTGCAATTAGAGTGACAGCAGGTGATCGGTCAGCTGCTGCGGGGTTTCAATGATATAGGCCGCGCCGCATTCCTCCGCTTCCTCGCGGCTGCCAAAGCCGAACAGAACGTAGGTGCAGTCGATGCCGCAGGCGCGGGAGCCTTCGACATCGTGGCGGCGGTCACCGATCATGTGCACGCGGGCAGGATCGGGATGACCGGCACGCTCCAGCGCGAGCCGAACGACGGATTCCTTGCTGTTGATGCGGCCGTCCAGCGTCGAGCCGCAGATTTCTTCCAGCAATGGCGTCAGACCAAATCGCTCGGCGATCCGGCGGGAGTAAACCTCTGGCTTGCTGGTCGCCATAAAGCAGTGCTTTCCGGCGTTATTCAGCGCGCGAAGCACGTCGTGCATCCCATCGTATACCATGTTTTCAAACAGTCCGACCTCGGAGTAGCGCTCGCGATATTTTTCTACGGCGCGTTCCGCCATTTCGGGGCTGAGACCGCAGATCAGCTGAAAGCTGTCAATCAGCGGAGGCCCGATGAACGGACGCAGCGAGGCGCGGTCAGGAACCGGTGCACCCAACTCATTCAGGGCGTATTCGACACTGCGCAGAATGCCTTCTCCGGAGTTGGTGAGTGTGCCGTCGAGATCAAACAGATAATAGTCTTTCATGAGATACTTCCTTTATAATGATACAAGTCATTGCGTGAACAGGCTTATTTTGTCAGCTGTTGATGCAGCTTTTTACGCAGTCCCTGCTGTTGGGATAGATTGTGATAGCTGAATACCGCGACGCCATCCACGCCATTTCGCTTGCGGCACAGCGTGAGCTGGCGCGACAGCTCGCCGATACCATCGGATTTCCAGACTTCGCCGGAATCGGCATCGCCGATTTTATAGGCGGCCAAGCCCACGATGAGCGAGACGTCAGTATCGTTCAAACGATCCGCCCACCAGTTGACAAGCGTTTCAAAATCAGCGGCATCGTTGCCAATTTCCCAATAGATTTGCGGGCAGAGATAATCCACCCAGTTATTTTTCACCCAGGTCAGAGAGTCGGCGTAGCTTTGCGAATAGTGTTCAAAACCGTGAGTGGCGCTGCCGCTTTCGTCGCCATAGCCGTTTTTCCAGATGCCGGATGGGCTGACGCCAAAGACACAGTGCTTGCGCTTGGCGTTTTGATGTACGGTGTCATAGGTTGCCTGAATCAGCTGATTGACGTTGTCGCGCCGCCAGTCGGCTTGTTCTGTGCCATTTGCGTATTTCTTGTAGCTTGCGCTGTCGTCAAAATCTTCGCCGGGATAGAAATAATCGTCGTATTGAATGCCGTCCACAGCATAGTTCCGGACAATTTCTGTGACGCCATCGACAATCAGCTGGCGAACCTCCGGAATACCGGGGTCAAAATAATATCCGCCGTCGTATTGCACAACCCACTCCGGATGCTGCACGGCGGGGCTGGATTTCGGCAAAGAAAAATAGGTTTGCTTGGCGTTTGCTCCGGCGCAGACGCGATAGGGGTTGACCCATGCCTCCAAGCGCAGGCCGCGTTTGTGCGCCTGCTTGACCCAATAGCGCAGCGGATCAAAGCCGCGGGCGGGTGCCTGTCCGGCTTTTCCGGTCAATACTGCACTCCACGGAAAATACTGTGAGGAGTACAGGGCGTCGCAGGATGGGCGCACCTGAAAATAGATGGTATCCAATCCGGCGGATTGCGCGGTGTCCAATATTGTTTTGCACTGCCGCTTCAGCGCACTGACATCTGTGGTCGGCTGTGCAGGGTAGTCGATATTGTATGCTGTGGCGACCCAGACAGCGCCGCGTAAACTGGCATTCGATTTTCGGTTGTCGTTGTGTTGCTCGGATGAATTCGGAGCATTGTCTGCGGTTTGATGAACCGTGTGCGGAAGTGCCCCATTGCCGCTTTGCAGGACAAGCCATCCGACCGCGGCGAAAAATAAGATAACTAAAAGCAATAATCGTTTCATAATTTTCTGCATCCCTCCTGTCTATACCTATTGGACAACTGCTGAAAGTATACGGAGAAAACAGCAGAGGTAGGCAGTCAAATTGAAGCTATTGTAGCACATTGTGCCGAAATGAGCAAATAAGAGGAATGTATTGCAAAAAAATGAAACAATATGGTAAAATAAAACGCAGGAAAACCTTGGCTTTCGGCGCGTCGCCCTGCCAGCGGTAAGCGGTTATTCCCACCATCCCAACGAAGGGAGGTGGTGCAAATGGTTACATACAGCGATTTGTTTCAATTGCTGACGTTTCTCGTTGCTTTTGCCGATTTGATTTATCAAATAAGTAAGCAAAAGAAAATGACCGCCCAGCTTCCTACTTGTGCGGTCAAATTCTTTTGATCAATCTTAGGGAGTAACCGTCTACAGGCGGCGCGCCCTTTTTCTATATTTATTATACTGACAGGAGGCAAAATTGTCAATTGTCGCAGAGAGATATTTTTCTGCATTTACTCCGTACTGCGACGAATCCGGCAAACTGTAGTTTCTATTTGGCGCTTTTTCGTGTATAATAAAGGAAAAGAAAAACGGACAAAAAGAGGAGGACATACTGTGCCGGAATATCAGATGGAACGGGAATTTGAGCTGGAAATCGGCGGCGTGGATGAACGGAGAATGGCTCGTCCGTCCACAATTGTGGGCATGATGCAGGAGCTGGCGACGTGCCACGCGGAGGAACTTGGTTTGGACAAAGCCGCGTGGGAGACCAGTCGTGCGTTTTGGGTGCTGTCCCGTTTGAAATATCATATCAATCGACCGCTGATGCAGCATGAAGTGATTCGCGCCGTGACTTGGCCGCGTATGATTCGCGGCGCACTGTGGTATCGTGATTTTCGCTTTTTTGTCGGAGAGGAAGAAGTCGGCTATGCCGTGACCGGTTGGGCGATTATTGACGTCGACCATCATCGTCTGGTGCGCCCGACGGCGCTGGGACTTAATGTTCCGGACCAGATTGATGGGATTACGGAGCAGCTGAGTCAAATTCGCTGCAAGGATTTGGAACCGGCGTTTGAGCGCACAGTTCGATACAGCGATATTGATGTCAATCATCATTTGAATAATGTCAAAGCGATTGACATTCTGACGGATGCGATTGGACTGGAAGAGAATCCGGACTGGTATGTCACCGAGATGACGGTAAACTATAAGGCAGAGACTGAGTGCGGCACGCTGCTTACCCTGCTGCGTAAGCAGGAGGAGGACGGCATCACCCTGCAAGCAAAGGCAGGAGAGGAAGAAAAATTACAGGCGCACGTGGTGATTCGAACGCAGAAATAAAGAGAAACAAAAAAAAGAGCATTGCTTTCTGTAAAGAGGAGGGAAGCGAGTATGGATATTCGTACAGCGGTATTGGAAGGTGTGCGCAAGTGTTGCACACCGAAGTATGTTATTTTGTACGGAGAAAAGGTGACGGCAGAGCAGCATCGGCTTAAGTCGGCGGATTTCTGCATTGTGTTGGATCATTCCAACAACAAGGCAAAGCTGCTCAGCCAGCTGTATCTGAATATCGAGACGGATATTCCGGTACAGTTTATCGTGTACACCACCAAGGAATGGGAGCGATTGACGGCAAATCCATATAGCTACGCTTCTCGGATTCGGACGAAGGGAACGGTGCTCTATGGCAAGACGACGTAAGGGTTCTACCGACAGCCTGTTTTATTATAAATGGCTGGATAAGGCATTGTCGGATTTGCAAAGTGCGCGTATTTTGCTGACGTGGGGCGGCGACCCGATGGCGGTGGCGTTTCACTGTCAGCAGGCAATTGAAAAGGCACTAAAGGGCTACTTATTGTTCCGTATGGGACGCCATTTTGACGGACACAACCTGACATTTCTCTGTCGACAGGCGGCAAGCTGTGACGAACGGTTTTTGTCCTATCTGGCGGAAAGTACAGCGCTCAATAACTATTATATTGAAACACGGTATCCGACAGACATCCCATTTGAAATTACAGAGGCGCAGGAATACAATATTCTGACCATGGCGGAGGATTTATTCAGTGTGATTCGGCAGGAACTGTATGAAGTGGAGGAAGGCCCGCGCGATGTCGGTGTTTCCGACGAGAAAATGCAGGATATTTGTGCTTCCGTTGAGCAGGAACCATAAACCTACAACAAAGTTTTGGACAACCCGTTTACAGAGGATGGCGTTTTCTGATAAAATAGCATGTGTATGGATCTTGAACACAGTTGGGGAGGATTTTTGCATGATTGTTGTTGTAGCGTTGAACCCGGCGATTGACCGAACTCTGGTTTTGGGCTCGGACTTTGAGTACGAGGGAATTAACTATGTGGAGGAGAGCATCACTTCCGCCGGTGGACGCGGTGTGAATGTGGCGCGCGCCATTCATTGTCTGGGCGGCGACTGCCGTCTGATCGGCTTTTGCGGCGGCAACAATGGCCGTTCGCTGAAGGATACGCTGACCAGTCTGGGTATTCAGCATGACTTTACGGAAGTGGCCGGAGAGACGCGTGTCAATACACAGGTTGTTACGGACAAGGGTATCCGTACGGACTTTAATGAACGTGGACCGGAAATCAAGGAAGGCGACTATCTGCGCTTTTTAGAAAAGCTCAAGCTGTATTTGGAGCCGGAAAACCTGATTGTACTGGCAGGCCGTATTCCGAACGGCATGAAGGAAGAACAGTATGTCCGCATTGTACAGAATATTAAGGCATCCGGTGCAAAGCTGCTGATTGATGCCGACGGTTCGACGCTAAAGAAGGTACTGCCGTATAAGCCGGATATGATTAAGCCGAACTCGCGTGAGTTGGCTGCTATGCTCGGCACGCCGCGCACGGATGATCCGGAGACCGTTTTGGAAGAAATTCAGCCGATTATTCAGAATGGCGAAGCGCGCAATGTCTGTGCCTCGCTGGGCGCAAAGGGCGCTGTATTTGCCTTTGGCGACGAGACGCCGCTGTATGTTGTCTCGGATGTCAGCCAGCTGCCGTATGCGATTAACAAGAGTTCGGTTGGCCGCGGCGATGCGATGCTGGGTGCGATTGCACATGCCTGCAATCAGGGCATGCGTCATGAGGAAATCGCAAAGTTTGCGGTTGCAATGGGTACGGCTACGGCAGCTCTGCCGGGACGTCAGATGGCATCGATCAAGGACGCCTACGTTGTCTATGAGACGCTGAAGGTCTACACGATGTAAACAGATTCGAAAAATACAGAACAGTGATACCCGTTGGCGACGAGTGGAACGGGTATCATTTTCTTATAAAAGAGAATGACAGGGAGAGAAGAAATGATCACACAGAAAAAGAAAATATGCCGCGCCATGTGCAGCATGAGTTTACTGGGTGCGCTGCTGGTCGGTACATTGAGTGGCTGCGGTGGAACGAAGATTGTTGAAAACCCAAAGGCGCAGGACTCGGATGCCACGGTACAGGAAATGCTGCTGGGCTCTTGGCATGACCGTATTACGGATGAGACCATCACGCTTCGCGACGATGGAACCTATCGCGGTAGCAAAAATTCCCGCGGTGAATATGAGGTATTTAGCGATTCGGAAATCACACTGGACGAGGATCATGAGAATAAAATCAGCTTCTTTGTCAAGGGAGATTTCCTCTGCTTTTACAAGGACACCAAGCGCAATGTGACGCCGCCGGATTACTGTGTGCGCGAAGAGGGAACACAGGTAAAGAAAGCGGATGTTGTCGGAAAATGGACGGCGTATGCTGACCCGGATCAGACGCAGGTGGATGGAACGGTGCGCTTCCGCAAGGATGGTACGTGCAGAGCAACTGGCAAAAAGATGCCGAGCGGTTCGTTCAAGATGTCAGTTAATGACGATGGAAACTCGATAATGTCGTTTGGTTCGAAGCGAGAGACCGAGATGGTTGCCGCTGCTGGCGATTTGGTTTGGATTGACCCGAAGGGGAAGGAAATTTATTTCCTTGTCCGCGAGGAGAGTAAAGAATAAAGTGAAAAAAGGGTCTGTTGCAGTTTGTCTTTTGCAACAGACCCTTTTGTCTATCCTCAGAGCAAATGTTTGATTTGGCGCCCCTTGATGCAAGGGGAGCTGGAACGAAGTGCCTGAGGGGATTAAAATTCACAAGTTCTATCCTAGCGACACTTAATCAGCAAAATCCAGCTGATCGGCAAAACGCTCCTTAAAAATCTCATAGACACCGTTGAGAATATCTTCATCCTCGACAGCAACATAGTTTTCCATCTCTCCGTCGGTTTCTACCGCCAGAATAACGGCTTCACAGTCGGTATCCTCTACCGGGAGAAGAACGACATATTCTGCATTTTCATAGACAATGCTGTCAACACATTCGTATTCAACTTCGTTGCCTTCCTCATCAATCAGTGTCAGAACGCCATCCATAGCGTCCATGCTCTCCATATTTTCCATAGTGCTTTTCCTTTCCTTTTACGTTATGCTTAGTATAGTGTACCCCGCAGACCCCATTCGGCGTGGGCTGTAAATGTAAGATATATCTGGTTTGCGGGGATACCGCATTCCTTTTCCAGCAGAGCAAAGATTGCCTCTGTCATGGCCTTCTTATCGTCAAATTCCGCATCTTTAAACATACGGACATCGACAAACGCGCCGTTCTCTAGCGGATTGCCGCCCAGATAGAGAGCATGACCGTCGCTGATATCGACCATCAGAGCCTTTTCCTTCTTTCCTGGAATCAGAGTGATTGCATGACCCAATCCGGCTTTGATTGCATCCTTCTGCTGTGCCGTGAGTGTGCCAACGGCATTTACGGAAATTAATGGCATTGTCAATCCAACCTTCCTTTCATGTGATACTTGTATTATACCGTTCCTTGCTCTGCTACGCAAGTACCAGAGCGTATTGGAAAAGTCAAAAATTTTTATCGTATTTATGGAGTCGAGGAACTGCATCATTTTTCCTGTTTTCTAATCGCGTTTCGTGCGCTGACTAGCCGATGCAGATGCATTTTTTAAACCGTTTGTAAACTTTTGTCTCATCTGTGCTCATGCCGTCGAGAATATGGTAAAATAATAAAACAAAGGAGGTGAAGGTATGGACATTCGCTGTACGCAAAGCATGTACCCCAGCAGCAACGGAAAAGCGTCGATTTCGTATTATGTTTTCTGTCCGGTTGATGTGGAGCCGCGCGGCATCGTCCAGATTTCGCACGGAATGTGTGAGTATATTTCGCGATACACGAAATTTGCAAAATACCTTTGCTCTCTTGGCTATATTGTCTGCGGAAATGATCATCTGGGGCACGGACTCTCGGTTCCGCCCGGCGGCGCACTCGGCTTTTTCGGGCAGAAAAACGGGTGGAGTGTGTTGATTGATGATTTGGCCACACTGACCGACCGGATAAAACGACATTGGCCGGATCTGCCGTATTTCTTGTTTGGCCATTCGATGGGCGCCATGGTGGCGCGGCTGTATCTGTCCCGCTATGCGGATAAGATTGACGGTTGCATTTTGAGCGGCACACCCTCCAATCATGCGATGAGCAATTTCGCCATCTCGGTTTCCAATTCGGTGATTCATTCGCATGGCCCGATGTACCGTAGCTGCATGCTCAATAACCTTGCAACGGGACGGTATAATGCGCGCATCCGTCATCCGGAGACGCCGTTTGACTGGCTGACGCGAGATCGCACGATTGTTGCATTGTATCAGTCGGATTCCAAATGCAATTTTATCTTTACCGCTGCGGGATTTCGTGATTTATTCCGATTGACACAGCATTGCTCTTCATCCAGCTGTATCAATATGGTATCGAAGCGCATTCCGCTTTTGTTTATTTCCGGTACGGCAGACCCGGTGGGCGGTTATGGCATTGGTGTGCGCCGTATCGCATCGTTGTACAAATCTGCGGGCTTTCCGGACGTCACATTGAAGCTGTACCCCGACTGTCGGCATGAGCTGATCAATGAGCTGAATCGAGAAGAGGTCTATCAGGACGTTGTGGATTGGCTGGAAGCACATCTTTCCGGAGAGTTGCCGGAAAAGAAAAACAGTTTTACTAAGAAGAATAAAAAGAACCGATAACGGAGGAAATCCCCTCTGGTATCGGTTCTTTTTGTTATCGGGTTTGCTCCAGCTGTCGAATTGCCTGCGGAATAGCAGAAGGGATACGGACGCTGGGGTAGGTGCCCGTGACAGAGCCGAGGCCATATTCCGCAAAGAGAAATGGCACACCGGCATCACGGCAGGCATCGGCGTCCCCCTGCGTGTCACCGATATAGAGGACATCGTGCAGGTTGTTGCGCTTCATCAGCTCACGAATCGTAACGCTTTTGGGCGCTTTGGTGTCCTCATAGCACATATAATCGGAGATATAGGCGCCGAGATTTCCGGCCTTCAGCATGATTTCAATATATCCGAACTGGCAGTTGGAGACGATATACAGCGGGTACGTGTGCGACAGCTCCTGAATCATCTCCGGCACGCCGTCATAGATTTGCCCCGGATGCTGTTCCAGATAGATGATCTCATTGCGGAAACAGGCGTCACCCAGTTCGGCGGCCTGTTGCGGCGGGTAGCTGGGGAACATAGCCTGTGCGATTTCCTCCATAGTTTTGCCGAACAGCTTCCGAAATTCTGCCGCTGGCGCAGGAAGACCGTGCCCTGTCAGGGAGAGACAGGCTTGATTCCAGCCCTCAATTACCGAATCACAGGCATCCCAAAGGGTGCCGTCTACATCAAAGAGTATTCCATCAAACATGTTGCATCCTCCATTTTCGGTATTGTTCGTCTCAGTATAGCGTATTTGCCGAAGGGACACAAGGAATTTTTGCGGTTTGGCAAAGATTTGCGGGGAAAGAGAGGAAAGAAAGCGGAATCTCTTGCCGAGAGGACAGTTGTTTGCTATAATAATAAAAAAATTAACTGCATCTAATTTTTGGGGTGTGCGACATGATTGAAACCATTACACTCAGCAATTTTGAACAGGCGACGCCGGTGTCCCAGGACTGCATGGTGCTAACGATGCCGGAGGGGCCGGAGGTTGGCGTTATGACAGTATACACTGTATTCCCCGGAATTACTGTGATGTACAATGACTTTCATACCGACCAGAGTGCAACCGGCTTTGCCTACAGCACCAAGACCATAAGCATTGACCACTGCCGGGAAGGACGTGTGGAGTGGCAGCGCGCAGATGGACGGTTATGCTATCTGGGGGAAACCGACTGGCAGCTTTCTGCAAATGAAATGCATGAGGCGAGCTATGGCTTTCCGACCGGACATTATCACGGCATTACGATTACGTTTTCAATGGAAGAGGCACGAGAAAGCCTGAAGCAATTGGAGGGCATTCTTACAGTGGATTTGGATCGGATTTATGAATCGTTTAGTCGGTGGCCGGACGGGCTGATACTGCGCGGCGACGAAGGCATTGAGCATGTGTTTTCGGAGCTGTATGTGGTACAGGGAGAGATTCGCATGAGCTATTTGCGCCTCAAGGTGCTGGAGATTCTGTTGTATCTGTCCCGTATGGATCCAGATGTGTATCAGGACAAGCATGTGTATTTTCAACGCACGTTGGTAGAGAAAATTTATTGCATCAAGCGTGATCTCTGCGCACAGCCGGCGTGTCATCCAACCCTGCGGGAGCTGGCAGAAAAGTATGAGATTTCGGAAACGGCAATGAAAAAATGCTTTAAGGCGGTATATGGAGATTCGATCTACGCCTTTTTAAAAAAGCATCGGCTGCTGTCCAGCTGTGCGCTGCTGCTGGAGAGCGACAAGAGCATCACCGAGGTTTCGATGGATATGGGCTATGAAAACCCGAGCAAATATATCGCAGCGTTCAAAAAGCAATTTGGCATCACACCGGCAAAGTTCCGAAAGAACCGACAAAAAAATCCGGTGGAAGCGGAGAAATAAAGAAAACCGGCGCGTACTCTAATGGGGCGTGCCGGTTCTGGCTGTCAGGAGATATTATAGAGTTTCCGGCTTGGAATTGATGACATTCCAATCGACCGGTGCAATACCGCGCTGATACAAAAAGGTATTCGCCTGTGAAAAATGCGCACAGCCGAAGAAACCGCGGTGGGCGGAGAGTGGAGAAGGATGAGCGG
Source organism: uncultured Butyricicoccus sp. (assembly GCA_934532985.1). Taxonomy (GTDB): domain Bacteria; phylum Bacillota; class Clostridia; order Oscillospirales; family Butyricicoccaceae; genus Butyricicoccus_A. Next base: position 35,483 of record CAKTAV010000016.1, read on the forward strand.
ACTCCAAAATCAGATGCTGCGGCGCGGTAATCAGCTCCTTTTTTTTGCGGGCGTTGGAGCCCCAGAGTAGAAAGACAATCGGCTGCTCGCGCTCGTTGAGGAGAGAGATAATACGGTCGGTGAGGATTTCCCAGCCCTTGCCCTTGTGGGAGTTGGGTTGTCCGTCGCGCACCGTCAGAACGGTATTGAGCAGTAAAACGCCTTCCCGCGCCCACGGAACCAAATAGCCGGACTGCGGCGGAAAAATGCCAATGTCGTCATGCAGCTCACGGAAGATATTCTGAAGAGAGGGCGGCATAGGAACACCGGGACGGACAGAGAAGCTCATGCCATGCGCCTGTCCGGGACCGTGGTAAGGATCCTGTCCCAGAATAACGATCTTTACGGCAGAGTACGACGTGTATTTGAGCGCATTAAAAATATCGCCCATCGGCGGATAGACCGGACCGGATTTATATTCTGCTTTGAGAAAATCGCGTAGCTGAAGATAATATTCTTTTTGAAATTCCTCCTGCAACAGCGTATCCCATTCGTTGCCAATTTGAACCATTGAAAAACGTCCTTTCGTCATGCTGCATTTAGTATAGCATGTTTAGCGGGATTCGCAACGGGAAATGGGTATTTTCCGGTACGATTTCTTGACACTCAAGGGAAAACAAGGTATACTTGGTGTATTATATACTGTAATACAGTTGAAATTTGAGCAGAAAGGGGACACTGCTGTGCTGCAATTGGACAGACGTGATCCGCGACCGGTGTATGAGCAGGTTGTGGAAGGCATTGAATCGCTGATTGCACGGGGCGTATTGCGCACCGATGAACAGCTGCCGAGTGTACGGCAGATGGCGATGGATCTATCGGTCAATCCGAATACCATTCAAAAAGCGTATAGTGAGCTGCTCAATCGAGGTGTGATTTATTCGGTTCGCGGAAGGGGTAATTTTGTCGCAGATGATTCGTCAGTACGCGGACGGATGCTGCGGGAGATCCAGAGTAAAATGGAAGAGCTGCTCCAGCAGGCCAGAGAGATTGGGGCGACCGAAGAGGAACTGCACGGGTTACTTCGTTCCCTGATGGAGGTGAATCGAACGTGATTGAAGCAAATAAAGTTCGGAAAAAATTTGGAAAGACTGTTGCGTTGGAGCGCGTCAGTTTAGATATTCCTACCGGCTCAATTTATGGATTGATTGGCTCAAACGGAGCGGGAAAATCCACGCTCCTACGCATGTTCGCCGGTATTTTACGACCGGATCGCGGAACGGTGACACTGGACACACAGACAGTGTATGAGCAGCCTCTGGTCAAGCAGCGCTGCTTTACGGTATCCGATGAACAGTATTACTTTCTCGGGGCAACACCGCGGGAAATGATGCGTTTTTATAAGAAATTATATCCGAATTTTCAAGAGAAACGTTGGCATACGCTGATGGAGCAGTTTCGTCTGAGTGAGACCAAGCGTCTGCGCTCCTTTTCCAAGGGAATGCGGCGACAGGCAGCGCTGATTGCCGGTGTGTCCGCCGGTGTGGATTATCTGTTCTGCGATGAGGCGTTTGACGGACTGGATCCGACGGCCCGGCAGGCGATTAAGTCCGTGCTGATTGGCGACGTGGCGGAGCGAGAGATGACCGTTGTGATCACATCACACAATATGCAGGAGCTGGAAAACTTCTGCGACCGCATCGGCGTGCTGCATCAAGGACATCTGCTGTTTTCTCGATATTTGGACGATGTAAAGGAACAGATTCAGAAAATTCAGTATGTCGGCGGCGAACAGACGCCGGAAATGGAGCACTTGCTCAATGGATTTGATATTATCAAAAAGGAATCGCGGGGACAGCTAAATATGGTGGTTGTCCGCGGCGGCAGCCGAGAGGTGGATGCGCGGATGCGTCGAGCCGAGCCGATCTACTATGAGCGGATTCCGTTGACGCTGGAAGAGATCTTTTTGACAGAAATGGAGGAAAACGGCTATGATCCAAGTGAAATCGACGTGTAAGCTGAGCACGCTGGTTGCCGGAGAGCTGCGCCGTCAGTATCCGCTCTGTCTGCTCTCTTTGGTTGCGCTGCTGCTTGCCCTGCCGGGATCCTTTATGTATTCCCTGCGATGGGTGCAGAACGATTGGGTGGACGACGGAATGAACAGCGTCTATTATGCCCGCGAGCAGTTGACTCGATCATTTTATTTTAATCGAGCGACATTTGTTGTACTCGGCGTGCTTGCGGTGCTGTCTGCGGTTGTGGTGCTGCATTATTTGCATAATCGCAAGCAGACGGAGTTTTACCATGCGCTCCCGGTCGGACGGATACCGCTTTTGGTGTCACGTATCATTGTTGGTGTGCTGGCAGTGCTGCCGGCATATGTGATTTCGTTTGCTGCGTTGCTGGCAACCTGTACAGTATTCGGCAAGACCGGACTGCTGTGCGCGCCGCTGCTGCTGCAAAAAGCATTGCTGGAGATCAGCACGTTTTTCATCGCGTATGCCATTTCGGTCTTGGCCTGTGTACTCACCGGAAGCACGGTTGCAGCGCTTACGGTGGATGCCTTTTTGCAGTGCTGTTGTTATCTGGTATGGCAGAGCGCGATGCAGCTGATTCGTTGGTTTTATCCGTCGTGCCTGCTGATCTCCAGTGACTGGAACATGACGTTCCTCAGCCCGCTGTACTTTTTCTGGAGAAGAACCGAAGTCGGCGGTGACATTTACATACGGAACCTGATGAACAAGGACGGGTTTCTGGATACGGCGAAAGCGATTGGTCAGCATCGGCTCTATGCGGAGACAGGCATGCTGCCGGCGATGATTGGCTATATTGTTGCGGCAGCGATTTTGCTAGCGGCTGCGGTGTGGATTTATCGCCTGCGCCGCAGTGAACGGACCGGCACCGCCATTGCGTTTCGCGGTATTCGACTGCCGCTGAAATATTTGGCGATGACGATGGCAGCCATTGGATTGGGTGAGCTGCTGCTGACGTTTACGAATTTCCTGCCGCTGCTGTTCCTTGGTCTGGCGGCGGGCGCTGTGCTGGCGGCAGTTGCAGTGGAGATGCTGTTTCAGCTGGATTTCCGCGGAGCAGTTTCCAAGCCGGGTTCCTTGCTGGGATATTTGGTGGTTGCGGCGATTGTGGTCGCTGTCATGCAGCTGGATGTAACGGGATACAATACAAAGCTGCCGGAGCGCAGCCAGATTGTTTCGGCCAATGTGTTCTCTGACGATGCCGCGCTCAGCGTGTCGGGCGGTGATACGGAGGAGCTGGAGTCGGACATAGAATATAACAAATGGATGCGAGATGCACTGCAAGACAGCCAGCTGGCATCAAAAGAAAATCTGGATGCGATCTACAGTATGGCACAGCGCGGCGTTCAGTCGATGCGCGGCAAGCGGCAGCTGATTACCAACAATGCGCGGTATAATATTGCGTTTACACTGGCCGATGGTTCGACCTTTGTCCGCTCATATTATTTAAGCGGCGATGAGCAGAGCGCAGAATATCGTGTGCTGGTACAGCGTGCAGCGGCTGTTCGTTTTTCAAAGGAATATCTCTCCAGTCGGACACCGGCCGTGCTGGCAGACCCAAAGAAAACACAGGCTATCATCGTTCAGAATAGCTCACAGGCGGATTTTGATGGCGAGCTGATTACGGACTCGAATGTCATCAACACGCTGCTGACGACGATTCAGAAGGAATCTCAGCAGCTTACCAAGGAATATGTTTTGAAGCATCCGGCCATTATGGTACTTCAAACGAAACCGACAGGGGATACGAACTTTGCCAAGCAGCTGGAGAATGGAACCGTTCCCTTCGAAGAATACCGACTGACCTTTGGTCAAAAAAATGCCTATGGTATTCCGGTCTATGCCTGTGAGAAGGAGACAATTCGTCTGCTGCAAGAGCAGGGAATTCGCGTGCGGCGCTTTGATAAGGCAGACATAAGCATGCTGGAGCTGCACTATTATCAGTCCATGGATACAAAGAGCATGCAGCAGTCGTTGGACTCCAATGCGGATTATCTGGATGATAAGTCCGGTAAAATTCGAGAGCCGCAATTGTTTGACGACTTATTGACCGGAGCGGTTGCCACCTCTATTGTCCAGTGCTGTGATCCGATTGTTGTGGCGGAGGGGATATCCAAGCGATATGAAGGATTCTTATACACCGCGGCAACGGATCGTGAACAGAGCAGTATCTATTATTACTACATGAAGAACATGGTTCAGGACGACTGGAAAGACTATCTGGAGGACTGAAAAGGAGACGCTCGGGCGGAAAAATCTGTCCGGGCGTTTTTTCGGAAGAAAACAGAGAAGCAAAAAAAGAAAAAAGATCAGAAATAGATAACAATCTCTGCCAAATGGCGGGATTTCAGCACGAATTCGAAAAATCAAGCACAATTCTTGCATGTTGGTACTTTACATTCTGTTATAAAAACATTATACTATAAAATACAAATAGTATGAAAATGAACAGGATGTACCCTCAATGGCAAGTGACTTTTCCCGCACCCTTGCGCTGCTGCGCCGCGAAAAGAGAATAAGCCAGAGAACGGCTGCGGCAGATCTTCAGGTGTCGCAGGCGCTGCTCAGTCACTACGAGAACGGTTTGCGTGAACCGGGTCTCGCTTTTGTGGTACGCGCAGCTGAGTACTATGGTGTGTCCTGTGATTATCTGCTGGGACGGAGTATGTCGCGTGACAACGGACTTCTCCCGACACAGACGTCGACAGAGGCGGAACCGGCAGATGCCATTACGGCGATGTACCAGAAGCTGATTTCAGATTCTGCGGCATTGTTACTGGATGCCGCTTCGCGCTCTGGTTCGCCGGAGCTGGTGCGTGAGTTGAGCACCTATTTGTCCGCTGTGTGCTATAAGCTGTTCCGCTATTTGTATCAGGCTGACCCGACTAATCCGCCGGAGGCCTTTAAAGCGACGCCGGAGCGCTTTGACGCGTTGTGTGACGCGCTGATGAAGCTGTCCGAGTTGCACATTCGCTGCACCGCGGCAGAGGGGGAGGCGGTTCGCCCGAAACTTTCTCTGGGTACGCTGTCCGAGCAATTTCCGGATACGGCACAATCGATGCTGACGATCTTGCAGAATACGTCGGATGAAATTCAGGAGTTGGGCGCGCGAAAAAAGTAAAAAAAGTTGACAGATAGTGTTGACTTTTTTAAATGTATCCGATATAATATATCTCGTCGCTGACAGAATGAACGACAAAAGAAGCCGATAAGCTGGTGTAGCTCAGTTGGTAGAGCAGCTGATTTGTAATCAGCAGGTCGGGGGTTCAAGTCCGTCCACCAGCTCC
>CAKTAV010000017.1 GCA_934532985.1 uncultured Butyricicoccus sp.
TCACAGACAGCAAGCCCTTTCGGCTGCTTGAACAATTTTTACTTCAAAATATTGTCTAACTTTTGGGGGTCACTTCAAAATCGGTCACGCTCTTTTTATTTTTCCGTTTTTTCCTCGTCCTGCTCTTCCACAGCATCTGCTTCCGGTGTTTCCGGCGCTTCTTCTGCTTCCAGCATGGACTCTTCTTCTGCAGCATCCTCTTCCAGATGCTCTGCCGCCTCTTCCTCTTCCGGCGAGATCGGCTGCTTTTCCTCTTCGGTCAGCATATCGGTCTCCAGACGGGATTCCTCATGCTCCAGCCTTTCCATCTCCTCCGGATCAAGCAGCGGAGGATCCTCCATTTCGTCCGGATCGAGCAGCGGCGGATCCTCTTCCTCATACGCCAGAGCTGCCGCCTCTTCCTTCTTTTTCGCTCCGTCCGGTGATTCCAGAATCGGTTCATGATCCGGCTCCGTCTCCAGCAGACGTGCGGCTACCGCACCGTAGCAGCTGTCGCCGCCGTTTTCCTGTACAAAGCGAACGGTCTCTTCCAGCTGTTCGCGCTCGTTCTTCCACCAATGAATCTTTGCAATACGCAAATAAATCAAAACGGCAGACATTCGGCTCAGGTTCTTTACGCGCGGCAGGCGCTCAAACATCGCTTCATAATACGGCTCGGCTTCCCACAAGTTGCCGCGCTCCAGCTCCAGCTGCATTTTCAGACCGTGGTGCGAACGCAGACCGTCTTCATACGGCTTTCGCGTCGGAATTTCCTGCACCAGTTCGCGGAATACCGCCAAGCTCTCCTCCGCCTTGTCCAGTTCACCGCGTGCCATGTAATAATCCGTCATGTAGTTATAGTACAGTAGGCGGTAATTCAGCGTCTTTTTCGTCTTTTCCTCGGCAATATACGCGCCGTCCTCAAACATCAGACGCTCTGCATCATCCAGCCGGCCCGACTCAATGTAGCCCAGCATCAGGTTCAGCATTGCCATCTTGCGGGCATTGCTGACGAACATATTGTCCTTTTTGTTGCGTGCAAGAATTTTCTCATACTCTTCCACATACTTGCCCAGCTCACAGCGGCGCCGCAGGGCGTTAATTTTTGTCAGCTGCTTCTGTGCCAGCACCTGTGCCAGCAGCGCACAGATGATAACCCAGATGCAGGCGCGGAACTCGTTGTGCGTTGCAAACAACGCAACGCAGCCGCCGACCAGAATCAGCAGATACAACGCCGTCATCTTTCGAAACAAAAATATCATAGAGAGACCTTCTTTCCAGGCGCTGTCAAGAAAGCAGGCATCCATCCTATTTTCCGATACACCTTAGTAGGGCGGCCCACTCCGGCCGCCACGTTTTGTTTCATTTAGTATAGCATGTTTCCTCTATAGGGTCAACACGATGCGCCCGTTTCTCGCTGCATTTTTTGTGTCAAGTGTCGAAAATCGCACAGCTATTCCGTTAAAATCTCACTCTTTTTCACAACGAAATGGCTTCGCTGCACCTCCAGCAGTCTCTCCCGCTGCATCTTGCTCAGCTCGTTGGACAACGCACTGCGATCCACACTGAGATAATCCGCCAGCTGCTGCCGGTTAAACGGAATCGTAAAGTCTCCGCTCCCCTCTCGTGCTGCCTGAAACGACAGATAGGACACCAGCCGTCCGCGAATGGTTTTCGGTGTCGTGTGGAAAATCCGGCGGGAGAGAATCAGGTTTTTCTGCGCCGAAATCCGCAGCAAATTGGCGCTCAGCCGCCGATGTCCCGGACAAATCGTGTCGCACGGGTGCATGAGACGCGCCGCATGGAGGAATACTACCTCCGACTTCTCCGCCGCCACGGCGTTGACCATCATCGGCTCGTCCGGCACGCAGGCATAGGTCTCCGCGAACACCGCCCCCGGCGGCACGCGGTCCAAAATGCTCTTGTTGCCCCACGGGTCGTCGCTCTCGATCTGCACACTGCCGGACAGCACCAGCCCCATAGACTGCACGCACTCTCCGGCGCGGTAAATCGTCTCTCCTTTGGAATATCTCTTCTGTTCCGCACCCAAGCATCCGATCATCCCTTGGATTTCTTCTGCCGAGATGCCGCGAAACAGCATGGTATTCGATAAAAAATCAAAATTCATTTTTTCTCCTTTTGTTGTTATAACAACAGACATTCTTGTCTCATTCTAGTAAACTGAGTCCAGAAAGTCAAGAAACCCACATCACAAAAGGAGTGTTTTCCATGATTCGCAGAGTGATTCATATAGACGAAGAGAAATGTACCGGATGCGGTCTGTGTGCCGACGCCTGTCACGAGGGCGCGATTGGCATCATCAACGGCAAGGCCAAGCTGCTGCGCGACGATTACTGCGACGGTCTGGGCGACTGTCTGCCGACCTGTCCGACCAACGCCATCACGTTTGTCGAGCGCGAAGCCGCCGCCTATGACGAGGCCGCAGTGCAGGCAAATAAGCAGAAAAAACTGCAGGCGCAGGGACAGAGCATCCCGCACGCCGGCGGATGTCCGGGCAGCCGAATGCGCGTGATCTCACACGAGAACGCCGACGCTGCACCGAGCGCACCGACCACCGCGGTATCTCAGCTGCGCAACTGGCCGGTGCAGATCAAGCTCGCGCCGCCCAAGGCGCCATACTTTGACGGCGCGCATCTGCTGATTGCCGCTGACTGCACCGCCTATGCCTACGCCGGCTTCCACCACGATTTCCTGCGCGGCAAGGTCGCGCTGATCGGCTGCCCGAAGCTGGACGCCGTCCAGTACAGCGAAAAGCTGACGGAAATCATCCGTGAAAACGACGTCAAGAGCGTCTCCATCGTGCGCATGGAGGTTCCGTGCTGCGGCGGTCTGGAGCAGGCGGCAATCACTGCCCTGAAAAACAGCGGCAAGTTTCTGCCGTGGAGCGTGACCACCATCACCATTGACGGTCATATTAAGCAGGACTGAGGAGAAGTCTCCCAAACATTTTATCAGGAGGCATAAACCATGAAATTCTTTGTTAACAACAACTGTATCGGCTGCGGTCTGTGCGCCGGTGTTTGTCCGGAAGTCTTTGAGATGACAGACAGCGGCGTGGCGCAGGCTACCGAAGACGAAGTACCGGAAGCCCTGCACGAGAGTGCGCAGGACGCCATGGCGGGATGTCCCGTCGCCGCGATTGAGCAGGACAACGATTGATCTCGCAAAATAATAAACGCGCTGGCTCTGCCGCCGCAGCGGCGGAGCGGCGCTCCCACTCAAACATAAATGATAAAGGAGTATGCACTATGACACCTTATATCAAGAATCTCGCACACGAAACCGTCGTTTCTCTCGCCGCACAGGTCTCTGCGCAAAACGGACAGATTGTCAGCAAGACGCTGGCGCAGAACCGCGCCGTCAGCCTGACGCTGTTCGCCTTCTCGCAGGGCGAGGAAATCAGCACACACGATTCCACCGGTGACGCGATGGTCACGGTGCTGGAGGGCACAGGACAATTCACCGTAGACGGCACGGTTTACACCTGTCACGCCGGAGAATCCCTCGTCATGCCCGCCACCAAGCCGCATTCCGTCTACGCTCCCGAAGCGTTTAAGATGCTGCTGACCGTTATTTTCCCGTTAGAGGATTAAGAAGTATTCCGATTGTGCGTTTCGATACCGCTCAATCCCCAATAATCATTTGAAAGGAACATTCCCATGGAGAATTCTATGTTTTGTTTTCAGTGTGAGCAAACTGCCGGATGTACCGGCTGCACCGGACACGCCGGTGTCTGCGGAAAATCTGCCAATGTCGCCGCGTTACAAGACCAGCTGACCGGTGCGCTCATCGGTCTGGCGCGCACCTGCGCCAACAATCCCAAGACAAAGCACACTGACCGTCTGATTATCGAGGGTCTGTTTACCACCCTCACCAACGTCAGCTTTGACGCCGCACGCATTCAGCGGCAGATCGAGCGCGTACAGCGTGAGCAGGCAATCATCGCCCCGGGCTGTGCCGCCTGCATGTCCCGCTGCGGCAACACGGATGCCTATGATCTGAACCAGATTTGGGATGCGGATGAGGACATTCGCTCACTGAAATCCCTGATTTTATTTGGTCTGCGCGGCATGGCGGCATATACTTATCATGCCATGACGCTCGGCTACACAAACGACGAGGTCAATGCCTTTTTCTATCGCGCACTGTCCGTCCTGTCCTTTGATTGGGAAACGGAACAGCTGCTGCCGGTTGTGTTGGAGGTCGGACGCATCAATCTGCTGGCGATGGAGCTGCTTGACCGCGCAAACACCGAAACCTTTGGCACGCCGGAGCCCACCACCGTTCCGCTCGCCATCGAACCGGGTCCGTTTATCGTGGTCAGCGGACACGATCTGCACGATCTCAAGCTGCTATTGGAGCAGACGAAGGACAAGGGCATCGCCATCTACACCCACGGCGAAATGCTGCCCGCCCACGCCTATCCGGAGCTGCGCAAGTACCCGCATCTCAAGGGCAACTTCGGTACGGCATGGCAGAATCAGCAGAAGGAATTCGACCGCATTCCCGCCCCGATTCTGTTCACTACCAACTGCCTGATGCCGGTTCGTCCAAGCTATGCCGACCGCGTATTCACGACCGCTGTCGTGGCATATCCGGACATGGTTCACATTGACGAAAACAAGGACTTCACGCCGGTCATCGAAAAGGCACTGAAACTCGGCGGCTATGCTGAGCGGCAGGAGCGCACGGGCATCAACGGCGGAACAGAGGTCACCACCGGCTTTGCCCGCGGCACGGTACTGAGCGTGGCAGACACGGTGATTGACGCGGTAAAATCCGGCGCAATCCGTCACTTCTTCCTCGTCGGCGGCTGTGACGGTGCGCGCACCGGACGCAACTACTACACGGAATTTGTCAAGCAGACCCCGCCGGACACGGTGGTTCTGACGCTGGCCTGCGGCAAGTATCGCTTCAACGATCTGGATCTCGGCACGATTGGCGGCCTGCCGCGTCTGATGGACGTCGGACAGTGCAACGACGCCTACAGCGCCATTCAGATTGCGCTGGCGCTGGCAAACGCCTTTGACTGTGGCGTCAACGATCTGCCGCTGTCCATGGTGCTGTCATGGTACGAGCAAAAGGCGGTCTGCATTCTGCTGACCCTCCTGCATCTGGGTATTCAGAATATCCGCCTCGGCCCGACGCTTCCAGCGTTTCTGTCCCCGAATGTGCTGAATTATCTGGTTGAGCACTATCATATTGCGCCGATTACCACACCGGAGGAGGATCTCAAGGCGATTCTTGGGTGAGGTATGTTAAACCAACACAGGGTCTGCTGTATTTTTTCAGCAGACCCTTTTCTTTTTCCGCTCTATTGGCTTTATGACCTTGATTTTATCGTTAAAAGCCTAAGTTCATCTTCTTTTGGTGACAAAAGAAGACGAACCAGAAGAAAATCAGCAGGGAACGGCCGCGTTCCCTGCACTCTTCCGAGCTGCCTGTAGGGAAAGCTAGTCTATTATCTTGCAACTGCTACATAAGGGAAATGCTAAGCGATGGCCTAGCCTACCGACCCTAGCAAATCTGGCCGTTCGCTTCGCTCACTCTAAGATTTGCAGAGGGTATTCACATTGCGCATAGTGGGTAAAACCGAAATTGGTAGCCGTCTATCCTCAGAGTAAATCTCCCATTTTTCAAATTCCACTCCACCACCCATTGAAAGCCTCTTTTTTATTCCCTATTTTCCTATTGACAAAATAGGTTTATCGTGTTATCCTACCATCACAGACAAGGTAAGCAATATACCTCAGCGAAAGGAGCTACTAGTATGAGCAAGAGCAAAGCCCTTGAGGCTGTCTTGAACGCAAACAAAGAATATGTCAGCACATTTGGCGCAAAGAAAGATCTTCCACTTCCGCCGTCCCGCAAGTTCGCTATCCTGACCTGCATGGACGCCCGTCTGGACCCGGCAAAGTTTGCCGGTCTGTCGGAAGGTGACGCGCACGTCATCCGCAACGCCGGTGGTCGTGTGTCCGAGGACGCCATTCGTTCTCTGCTGATCTCCCACAAGCTGCTCGGTACACAGGAGTGGTTTGTCATTCACCATTCCGACTGTGGTATGCTTACCTTTACCAATGAAATTATGACCTCTCTGCTGTCAGAGAGCTTGGAATCCGCTGCCATCGGTGAAAACGGCTGGTATAATCCGGTTAAGGAAGGCGGCTCGGAAGCTGCACAGTACATCAACTTCCTCCCGTTCTCCAATCTGGAGAAGAGCGTCGTGGATGATGTCCGCACGATCCGCAATCATCCGCTGGTTCCGCATAACATCCCGATTTACGGCTACATCTACGATGTCAAGACCGGCGCACTGGTTGAAGTACCGGAAGCCACGGAAATCGGCAAAGCCGAGTAATTACAAAAATACCTCCTGTTCTACCTTCTATACAACACAAAGACCATGTGCAATTCTCTGGAATTGTATGTGGTCTTTTTTCTGTGAACACCGTCTCCCGCCTCCGTTTTATGCTATACTAAGGAAAAGACACCGTTTACGTCAGGGGGGGGGATTCATCATGACCAACGAGAAAAAGCAGCTGCAACAAGCCATCCGCGCGGGAGAACGCGCATTATTTAGCTTAAATGCCGCACAAGGACAATTGGGCAGTGCCAAAAACTGGGGTATTGTCGATTTGCTGGGCGGCGGTCTGCTGACCAATTTAGTGAAGCATTCCAAGCTGGAAAACGCCGAGCAGGAGCTTCGCGCGGCGCGGCGCGATCTTCACACCTTTCGCAATGAGCTGGGCGATGTGGCAGACTGTGCCGACATTCACGTAAATATCGGCGACTTTTTGACCTTCGCCGACTTTTTCTTTGACGGATTGATTGCCGACTACATGGTACAATCCCGTATCCAGCAAGCCAGAGATCAGGTAAATCAAGCTATTACGCAAGTCGAAGGCATATTGTCCGAGCTACGGCAGGCGGAGAGCGGTCTGCCGGAGTGATGCTTACGCCAATAAAAACATCCAGAAACGCAAAACTCCCGCCGGCCTTTCGGTCGACGGGAGAATTTTTTGCGTGTTACTTTGCGTACTCGATGGCACGGGTCTCACGGATCATGTTGATCTTGATCTGACCAGGGTACTCCAATTCGCTCTCGATCTTCTTTGCGATCTCACGGGAGAGAAGTACCATGCGGTCATCCGAAACCTGATCCGGATTGACAATGATTCGAATTTCACGTCCTGCCTGAATCGCATACGAGCTGGAAACGCCGGGTGTCGTGTTTGCGATCTCCTCGAGCTTCTCCAGACGCTTGATGTAAGCTTCCAGATTCTCGCGGCGTGCGCCCGGACGAGCCGCCGAAATGGCGTCCGCTGTCTGTACCAGACAAGCCACCAGTGTGCGCGGTTCGACGTCGCCATGATGGGCGTGAACAGCGTGAATAATGTCGCTGTGCTCGTGATATTTCTTACACAGATCGACACCGATGTCAACGTGAGAGCCTTCCATCTCGCGGTCAATCGACTTGCCGATATCATGCAAGAGACCGGCGCGCTTGGCCTGCATCACGTCGATGCCAAGCTCGGCGGCAAGGCTTCCGGCGATGTGCGATACCTCGATGGAATGCTGCAAGACATTCTGACCATAGCTGGAGCGGTAGCGCATGCGTCCGAGCAGCTTGACCAGCTCCGGATGCAGATTGTGAATGCCGGTCTCAAAGACGGCGCGTTCACCCTCCTGCTTGATGATCTGCTCGACCTCACGGCGGCTCTTCTCCACCGTCTCCTCGATGCGGGCCGGATGAATGCGTCCGTCAATGATGAGCTTTTCCAGCGTCAGACGGGCGACTTCACGGCGTACCGGATCAAAGCACGACAGCGTGATGGCCTCCGGCGTGTCGTCAATAATCAGATCGACACCGGTGAGTGTCTCCAGTGTGCGGATATTGCGTCCTTCGCGTCCGATGATGCGTCCCTTCATCTCGTCATTCGGGAGCGGGACAACCGAAACCGTCGCTTCTGCAACATGGTCTGCCGCGCAGTGCTGGATGGCCGAGGTGATCAGCTCACGCGCCATGGTGTCGGCGCGATCCTTCAGATCCTGATTGATCTCACGCAGCTTGACGGCAGCGTCATGCTGTGCTTCGGTCTGAATTGAGGTAATCAGGAATTCCTTTGCCTCATCACGCGTCAGACCGGAGATCTGCTCCAGACGCTCCAGCTGCTCGGCGCGGATTTTTTCCGCCTCCTCGTGCGACTTCTGTACCTTCGCCAGACGACGGGTCAGCTCATCGTTCTTCTGCTCCGCTGCGTCAATCTTCCGGTCGAGCGTCTCCTCCTTCTGGGTCAGACGGCGTTCCGACTTCTGAATCTCACCGCGGCGCTCCTTGATCTCTCGATCGAGATCCGCACGATTCTTGTGGATTTCTTCCTTCGCTTCCAACACGGCCTCGCGTTTTTTATCCTCTGCGGCCTTGATGGATTCGTTGATGATTCTCTTTGCTTCTTCTTCAGCCCCGCCGATTTCTTTTTCGGCAATGCTTTTTCTATAAGTAAAGCCCAGCAGTGCACCTACCAGGATACCAACGATAGCGGCGATAATAATGCCGATGTAATGCATTGGACTGTAAAACACCTCCTGTTTATTTATTTTTCCAAAGTTCATCGTTGAATGTATATTGTCTGTGTCCATTTTGACGAGAGATCGCTTCCCGTCAATGTACAGGAACATTCAATTTATTTTAATCGTTATCCTGGATTCTGTCAAGGTGAACGCCGTCGCCATTCCGGCGCAGTCCAAGACGGGAACACCAATATTTTGGCGAAATTCCGCGATGAAATTACCCAAAATGGGAAGAAAAAGTTACAGATATGAAATTTACAATGTATACTATATTTTTTTACCTGACAATAGTATAATAAACTCACGCAGGACGATTACGTAAGATACGCGGCGCAGTACAAAGTTCGCCGCGGAGGAGGATCCCCATGGCTTCACAGCTTATCAAAAAACAACGCGGCTCTCTGGTCTACTATGTCAGCGAGACGATTTCCGTCCCGCATCTCTTCACCACCAAGTTTGGCGGCGTGAGCACGGGACATTTAGCATCGCTTAATCTGGGCTTTAACCGCGGAGACGAGCGCGAAAACGTACTAAAAAACTACGATATTCTGGCAAATTTCTTTCATGTACCCAAGGAGCGCCTGACCTGTACCAAGCAGGTGCACAACGACGAGGTCGGCGTTGTAACGGAAAAGGAAATCGGAATGGGATTGGGACAGCCCAACAGCTGGAAGGTAGATGCTGTCGTCACCAACCTGCCCAACGTGCCGCTGTGCGGATTTTACGCCGACTGTGTGGTCACACTTCTGTACGATCCGGTCAGCCGCAGCATCGGTGCGTGTCACTCCGGCTGGCGCGGCACGGCAAAGGGCATTCTGCCAAAGACCGTCCGCACCATGGCGGAACAATACGGCGCAAAGCCGGAAAACGTCCGTGCCGTTATCGGTCCGTCCATCCGAAAGTGCTGCTTTGAGACGGATGCCGATGTGCCGGACGCCATGCTCGCCGAGATGGGCAGCCGCGTCAAACCGTATATCGAAACGCGCGGCGCGAAATTCTTCCCCGACTTGCAGGGCATCAACGAAATGCTGCTGCGCGAGGCCGGTGTGCAGAACATCGTGGACAGCGGCATCTGCACCAAGTGCGAGTGCGACACGTTCTGGTCACACCGCGCGACACACGGCAGACGCGGCGTGCACGCCGGAGCGATTATGCTGTCGGAGGAATAAAAAAATGCGACAAAAATCCCCGTTTGGTTAAACCAAGCGGGGATTTTACGTTCCGTATTAACCTGTAGATAGAAAGCCTATCACAGTAGGGGACGGCGGTTCTGGTATGCGCCACTTACCTGTCTGCGTTCAGAGTAAATTTTACAGACCTTAGCTCCCTTGTGTAAAGGGAGCTATCATTTATTGCAAATAAATGACTGAGGGATTGTACGCCACCATATAGATAAGCGCTAACTGTCAACCGACAACCCCTCTGCCGCAGCAAGCTGCGCCATCTCCCCTTGCACAGGGGCGATTTTGGTGCGTACCATTTACCCGTCTATCCTCAGAGCAAATCTCCCTCTCATTGCACCGATGCGACAGCGGCAGCGACCGGTCGATGACACGTCATCAGAATAATCTGCCGGTCATACGCCAGCTGGCGGAGCAGCGCCATCGCGCTCGCCGTGCGCTCGTCGTCATAGGTCAGGAACGGATCGTCCAGAATCAGCGGCACGGTTTCAAACTTGGTATCCAGCAGCACCATGCACGCCGCCAGGCGAAGCGCAAAGTACAGCTGATCGCGCGTACCGGTGGACAGCCGCAGGCGATCCAGTTCGACTGCGCTGTTCTGCGCCCGACACACTGCCTCAAAGTTTGTGTACATCTGAAGCGCCGTGTATTTATTCGCCGTCAGAACCTGCAAATACTTCTGTGCCAGCTGATTGATCTGCGGCGCCATGCGTCCGGTCAGCTCGGCGTTGACGCGAACCAGCGCCTGCCGCGCCTGCGCAATTGCATCCAGATTCCAGAGGATATCCGTGTGCTCATCCTCCAGCTCTCTCCGCCGCTTGTCCAAGCTCTCTCTGCTGCCGATTTCCTCGCACCGTCCGCGACACACTGCAATGGACTGCCGCAGCTGATCGCGCGTTTTCTGCGCCTGCTGCATCGCCTGTTCGGCGGCATTGAGTTTGCGGCGCTCGTCGCCGTTCGGACCGGTCAGCTCCAAGATATCCAGATATTCCTCCGACAGCTCTTCGTGCCGCTGCTTGCGGTTAAGGTATTCCTCGCGCAGCTGTATCAAATCATCCACCTGCCGCGTCGCGTCTTCCGGCGTCTCTGCCGACAGGTTCAGCTGCTGCGCCGCTCCCATCAAACGGGCGTAGGCGTGCTCCAGCTCGCTCTCGGCTTCCTCTGGACAGGTCTCTGCCCGTGTCAGACGTTTGTCGAGCTTTTGCCGCTCTTCGTCAAAGTCCATCGGCGGGCCTTGCAGCGATTTCGTACTATTAAAGTAAGCGAAGATCAGAAACGCCACCGCCAGCGCACAGAACAGATACGGCAACAGCCGGCCGGCCAGTACGCCAAGCGGGATAACATCCAAAAAGCTCAGCGCAGCCAGCACCACACAGGCCACCGCCGCAGCCAGTCCCCACGGGTGGATGCGGATGTCCGCAGATTCCGCGTCGTTTTCGTCGTACTCGCGCTCTTTTTTGTCGATTTCATGGCGATAGTTGGCGTAGTTCCTTGTGATATCGTCGGCGTCTGCCTGCACGGCCTGCGCCAGCTCACGTGTCGCTTGATAATCCCGCGACGCCTTTTCCGCCGCCTTTAACGCTTTCAGATCGGGCAGCTTGCTCTTGATCTCGGCAACCGCCTCACGCGCCTTGCGCTCCTCGCGCTCCGCCGCCTCGCGCTTTCCCGCAAACAGCACCATGAACTGCTCATAAATGCGCTGGTGCTCCTGCTTTTTCTGCTCCGCCAGCTGTTCCGCCTGCTCCAGCTGCGCGGTGTAATCGACAATCTCCTGCTGCAGCTCTTTATAATGTACAATGTCCTGTGACAGGGCATCCTGCTCCGCCTCCACCTGGCTGAGCCGTCCATGTGCTCCGCCGCGCAGCTGCGATTTCCATTTATCCAGCTGTGCAATGCCGCGGGAATACATCATTGCGCTGTCGCCCGTCGTCGAGAGTGCCAGAATACGGTCGCTCAGCTCCTCCGCCGAAACCGCTTGATTCATGCCGTCAATCAGCGCCGAGGAGCGAAACGCCTCCTCCCCTACGCCGGTAAGCATCTCGCCGCAATCTTTGCTGGTTAACTCCTGCACCTCTTCGCCGGTGTCGGCATACCGCGCGGAAAACTCCTGCATTGGTCCGCCCTTGCCGGTCTGTCGGCTCAGAATAATGCGGCGCTGCTTCCATTCCAGCTCCAAAATGCCGCTCATTGGGCATCCATCCGCCGGACGGTATTTGGTTTTATCCGAAAGCTGCTGTTTTCCATCCCGTTTGGATGTATTCAGGCCATACAGCATGACCCGTATAAAGTCGCACAGTGTCGTCTTGCCGCCCTCATTAGGCAGACACAGGACGTTCAAGCCGTCTGCGAATCGGATTTCGCGGCCGTCCATCGTCCCAAAATGCCCCTGCGCCCGCAGTATCTTCATAATCTTCCTCCGTCGCCACCCTCCGGTGGCAGTGCTATTTTGTTTATTATATCATATATTCCCTCCGTGACAACCGCCGCTTTTCCCTGTCCTGTCGGTTTTCTTTCTCACTTTTTCTCTGCTCTTCTGTCTTTTGTGGGACAATTCAATCAGTTTTCGTCACCTTCAATCAACACTTTCCGTTCTTTGCCGAAAAAGGCAACAACTTTGCCAAATTTTTTCTGCAAATCAATTTACAAATCTGCACATTTAGTATAGAATAGATACGAAATGAATTCGTCAACCTGTGCACTTTATGGCTCGGCAGGCGCGATAATTTCTCTCACAATGTTAGGATATCTTGTTGAACTTTTGGAAAACTTCTGGTACAATTATGGTGTGCAGAGGGAACTGAGTGATTCCCCAAATTATGTCGCACAAAATTTTACTTTAAGGAGATGTCAAACATGGATGCTTTTAGCAAGGCCTTACAGGCAGACAAGAGAGAGATTATTATTGCCCCGACCATCTATAAGTGTGCAGATTTCGGTATGTTCGCAGAGGAGTTCAAGCTGAATGAGCGCGACTGCGTCCTGACCAACGAATTTATTTACAAGCCGTTTATGGAGAAGTACAACCTCCCGTGCAATTTCGTATTCCAGGAGAAGTTCGGCGCTGGCGAGCCGTCCGAGGCGATGATCCAGACCATGTACGACGCTATTCCGTATGATTCTTACGACCGTGTAATCGCAATCGGCGGCGGCGCAATCATGGACCTGTGTAAGCTGCTGGGCTGCAAGCGTCCGTCCTCTGTACACGAGCTGTACTTCAAGCGTGAGCCGGTTGTTCATGAGAAGGAAGTTATCGCTATCCCGACCACCTGCGGCACCGGTTCCGAAGTTACCAACATTTCGGTTGCTATCGTCAAGGACGAAAAGGACGGTGTGCTGACCGGCGGCGAGACCAAGCTCGGCCTGGTTTCCGACGACATCATCCCGAACAAGGTTTGCCTGGTTCCGGATATGCTGAAGACCCTGCCGTACAAGCCGTTTGCTTCTTCCGCAATCGACGCTCTGATCCACGCAACCGAGTCCTTCCTGTCCCCGCACAGAAAGACCATCACTTCCGAAATGTACTCCGTTAAGGCAATGGAGATGATTCTTGAAGGCTTCCGCCGCATTGCTGAGAACGGCCCGGACGCTCGTCTGGATTATCTGGATCAGTTTGTTACCGCTTCCCTGTTTGCTGGCATTGCGTTCCTGAAGGCTGGCTGCGGCACCGTTCATGCGATGTCCTTCCCGCTCGGCGGAACCTACCATGTACCGCATGGTGAGTCCAACTACGCTCTGTTCGGCAAGATCATGGAGATCTACAACGAGAAGAATCCGGACGGCGAAATCATGAAGTTTAAGGAAAAGGTTGCTGCCATCACCGGCTGTGAGGTTGAAAATGCAATTCCGTACCTGAACGAGCTGCTCGAGAAGGTACTGCATCTGAAGCCGCTGCGTGAGTACGGCTTTACCGAGACGGACATCGTTGAGATGCCGAAGTCGGTTGAAGCAAACCAGCAGCGTCTGCTGACCAACTCTTACATCCAGCCGTGGGATCTCGAGCTGATGGAGCGCGTCTACAGAGAGTGCTACTAATTAACGAATTATTTATCGGTTAACATAACTTAGAGGTAGTCACTGTCTGAAGTCAATACCTTTCCTTCACCGTTAGCCTGTAAACTGCAGCGGGTACTGTGTTGTCCGCGGTACCTGCTGCTTTTTATGAAAATATTATTTTCGAGAAAGGAAACAACCCAACTATGATGACCAAAGAACAGTACATCGAATCCCTGCGTTCCCTGAACCTGAACCTGTGGATGCTCGGCAAGAAGGTCGAGAACCCGGTAGACGATCCGATCATCCGTCCTTCCCTGAACTCCTTTGCCGCTACTTATGAGCTGGCTGAGGATCCGCAGTACGAAGATCTGATGACTGCGACCTCCAACATCACCGGCAAGAAGATCAACCGTTTCACCCACATGCATCAGAGCACCGACGACCTGATCAAGAAGGTTAAGATGCAGAGACTGCTGGGTCAGCAGACGGCTGCCTGCTTCCAGAGATGCGTAGGCATGGACGCTATGAACGCAGTATTCTCCTCTACCTACGAGACCGACGAGGCTTGCGGAACCAACTATCATCAGAACTTCCTGAAGTTCCTGACCCGTGTTCAGGACGAGGACCTCGCTGTTGACGGCGCTATGACCGACGTTAAGGGCGACCGCGGACTGTCTCCGTCCAAGCAGGCTGACCCGGATCTGTTCCTCCACGTTGTTGAGAGAACGGCTGACGGTGTTTACGTAACCGGCGCTAAGGCACATCAGACCGGTTACATCAACTCCCACGAAGTACTCTGCATGCCGACCATTTCCATGCGTGAGGGCGACGAGGACTACGCAATCTGCTTTGCTGTTCCGACCGACGCAGAAGGCATCACCCTGATCTACGGCCGTCAGTCCTGTGACACCCGTAAGATCGAGGAGTACAACGACATCGACGTAGGCAACAAGGTATACGGCGGCCACGAAGTACTGGTTATTTTCGACCATGTATTCGTTCCGAATGATCGTATCTTCCTGAACGGCGAGGTTAAGTTCGCTGGCATGATCGTAGAGCGTTTCGCTGGCTACCATCGTCAGTCTTACGGTGGATGTAAAGTTGGTGTAGGCGACGTTCTGATCGGCGCTACCGCTGTTGCTGTTGAGATGGCTGGCTGTGCAAAGGCTTCCCATGTCAAGGACAAGCTGATCGAGATGACTCACCTGAACGAGACGCTGTACTGCTGTGGTATCGCTTGCTCTTCTCAGGGCACCAAGACCAAGGCAGGCAACTACCTGATCGACCTGCTGCTGGCTAACGTCTGCAAGCAGAACGTTACCCGCTTCCCGTACGACATCGCTCGTCTGGCACAGGATCTGGCTGGCGGCCTGATGGTTACGCAGCCGTCTGAGGCGGACTACCGCAACCCGGCAACGCATGATTACATCGTGAAGTACCTGAAGGGTGTTGCTTCCGTTCCGACCGAGGATCGCATGAGAATCCTCCGCCTGATCGAGAACATGACCATGGGTACCGCAGCGGTTGGCTACCTGCCGGAGTCTATGCACGGCGCAGGTTCCCCGCAGGCTCAGAGAATCATGATTGCTCGTCAGTCCAACATGGAAATGAAGAAGCAGCTGGCTAGAAAGATTGCTCGCATCGACTAATTTGGTTTACATCACCAAAAAGGTGCTGACATTTCTGTAATAAGTATGGTGATAGGCACTCATAGATATTTTTTCTGTGGGTGCCTATTCCCCTTTTATCCTCTTATTTTTACAAATCAAAGGAATTCAAAATCCATGCTAACGTGTACGGTAAAATTCTGCGGCGGATGCAATCCCCGCTATGACCGTGGTGGCGCCTATCGTCGCATTGTCGCCGAGGCGCAGGAATACGCCACGTTCTCTTCCCCGACGGAGGGCGTCCATTACGATGTACTACTCATCGTGCGCGGATGCACCTGCTGTCCTTACCTATATGAGGAGATTGACGCCGATCACCGGATCATCTGTACCTCAGAACAAGCCGCAAAAGAAGCTGCGGCGCAGCTGCGCACACTGGCATAGTCAAAACTTTGACAAAGCGGGACGGCGCAGTTGCCGCTCCTGGTTATAGAGAAAGGACGATTTCCAATGAAGAAAGTTAAAGTATTGTCTGCGGAAGAGGCAGTCAAGCTGGTAAACGACGGCGACACCATTGCCACCGGCGGATTCGTCAGCTGTGCTTGTCCGGAGGGACTGTCCAAGGCGCTGGAGCAGCGCTTTATTGAGACCGGTCATCCGAAGGACATGACGCTGTTCTACGCAGCAGGTCAGGGCTACCGTGATATTCCGGGCTCCGGCGGCGACCACTTCGCACACGAAGGCATGGTAAAGCGCGTTGTCGGCGGTCACTGGGACCGTGCTCCGGGACTGGGCAAGCTGGCTCTGGAAAACAAGATTGAGGCGTACAACCTCCCGCAGGGCGTTATCACTCACATGTATCGTGATATCGCCGCACACAACATCGGTACCATCACGCACGTTGGTCTGTACACCTTTGCTGACCCGCGCAACGGCGGCGGCAAGCTCAACGACGTCACCAAGGAAGATCTGGTCAAGCTGATCGAGATCGAAGGCGAGGAGCGCCTGCTGTACAAGGGCTTCCCGATCAACGTCGTATTCCTGCGCGCATCCTACTGCGATGAGCGCGGCAACTGCACCGTACACCGTGAAGTTGGTCCGATGGACGTTACCGCTATGGCACAGGCCTGCAAGAACTCCGGCGGTAAGGTCATTGTTCAAGTTGAGAAAATCGTAGCTGCCGGTTCCCTTGACCCGAAGCTGGTCAAGATCCCGGGCATCTATGTTGACGCCGTTGTCGTCGGTTCGGACGAGGACAACATGCAGTGCATCGGCGTACCGTATGACGGTGCTGCTGCGGGCGAATATACCATTCCGCTGGACGCTATTCCGGCAATTCCGCTGAACCAGCGCAAGATTGTCGCTCGCCGTGCCGCTATGGAGCTGCCGGACGACGCAATCGTTAATCTGGGCACCGGTATGCCGGAGCAGATTTCCAGCGTTGCCGCCGAAGAAGGCATCGCCGACAAGATGACGCTGACCGTAGAGGCAGGTCCGATCGGCGGTATCCCGCTGGGCGGCGCACAGTTCGGCGCTGCTGCCAACGCAGAAGCAATTCTGGAGCACAATGTCCAGTTTGACTTCTATCAGGGCGGCGGTCTGGACATCGCATTCCTCGGTCTGGCAGAGACCGCTCCGAACGGCGACCTGAACGTCTCCAAGTTCGGCACGCGTCTGGCTGGCGCCGGCGGATTCATTGACATCACCCAGAATGCAAAGAAGGTTTGCTACTGCGGCACCTTCACCGCCAAGGGCCTGAAGGTCGCCGTAGAAGACGGCAAGCTTCGTATTGTGCAGGAGGGTGCAAAGAAGAAGTTCGTCAAGCAGGTAGAACATATCACGTTCTCCGGCATCTATGCCAACAAGGTACATCAGCCGGTACTGTATATCACCGAGCGTGCGGTATTCGAGCTTCGTCCGGAGGGTGTTACTCTGGTCGAGATCGCACCGGGCATCGACCTGCAGACGCAGATTCTGGATCAGATGGAATTCGTTCCGCCGATCGCTTATCAGGAAGACGGCACTATCAAGCTGATGGACGCACGTATCTTCCGCGACGAGCCGATGGGTCTGAAGTAATTCATCACACGTTCCCCTACCGGCAGGCTCCGGCCTGCCGGATCAGTATAAACCCCTAGTAAGAAAAGGAGAATATGTCCAATGAATGTTTATATTTGTGCTGCGAAGAGAACTCCGATTGGTTCCTACGGTAAGGCGTTTAAGGACGTTAGCGCAGTAGAACTGGGCAAGGTAGCGGCAAAGGCTGCCGTTGAGCAGGCAGGCATCGACCTGGCAACCATCGACGAGACCATCGCAGGCTGTGTCCTGCAGGGCGGTCAGGGTCAGAACGTAGCCCGTCAGGTTGCTCTGGGCATCAATGTTCCGCTGGAGATTCCGGCAATGACCATCAACAAGGTCTGCGCTTCCTCCATGCGCGCACTGAACCTGTCTTCCCAGATCATTCGCTCCGGCGACGACCAGTGCATTCTGGCCGGCGGTATCGAGTCCATGTCCAGCGCACCGTACACCGTATCCAAGGTACGTTGGGGCGCACGCATGAATGATGCCGTTATGTCGGATATGATGGTACATGACGGTGTTTGGGATATCTTCAACAACTACCACATGGGCATCACGGCAGAGAACGTAGCCGAGAAGTACGGCATCACCCGTGAGATGCAGGACGAGATCGCTCTGACCTCCCAGACCAATGCGGTTGCCGCAATCAAGGCTGGCAAGTTCAAGGACGAAATCGCTCCGGTAGAGGTTGTTTCCCGCAAAAATACAGTTATCGTTGACACCGACGAGCATCCGCGCGAGGGCACTACGCTGGAGACCCTGGCAAAGCTGCGCCCGGCATTCAAGAAGGACGGCACCGTTACCGCTGGCAATGCCTCCGGCATCAACGACGCCGGTGCATTCATGGTCATTGCATCCGAGGATTATGTAAAGGCACACGGCCTGAAGCCGATGGCGAAGATTCGTTCCTTCGGTTCGGTTGGCTGCGATCCGGCAATCATGGGCATCGGCCCGATCGAGTCGGTTCGTCAGGCACTCAAGCGCGGCGGTCTGACCGTGGCTGACCTCGACCTGATCGAATCCAACGAAGCATTTGCCGCACAGGCTTGCGCGGTTAACACCACGCTGGGCTTTGATATGTCCAAGGTCAACGTAAACGGCGGCGCTATCGCTCTGGGCCACCCGATCGGCGCAGCAGGCACCCGTATCACCACCACCCTGATCTACGAAATGATCAAGCGTGACCTGACCATTGGTCTGGCTACGATGTGCATCGGCGGCGGCATGGGCGAAGCAATCATCGTTGAGCGCGACGAGCTGTGCAAGTAATAAAATAATTGACATATGACGACAGAGGAGGAGCAGCTTCCCTGCTTCTCCTCTCCCTGACAATAGTAAGGAGAATACAGAGTCATGACTGATGTAACGATTGAAAAGAAGGGCCATGTAGCGATCGTCAAGATCGAGCACATGCAGGCAATGAACGCACTGAGCACGGATATGTACGCTCAGCTGGAGGAAGCATTCGATCAGGTTGGCGCAATGGACGACGTTTACGCCGTTGTTCTGACCGGCTCTTCCCGTGTCAACAAGAAGGGCAAGGAAGTACAGTCCTTCGTTGCCGGCGCTGATATTTCTCAGATGTCCACCATGTCTGTTGCAGAAGGCAAGGCATTCGGCAACGATTCCAACCGCGTTTGCTGGAAGATCGAGAACTTCAAGCGTCCGGTTATCGCCGCAATCAACGGCTTCTGCCTGGGCGGCGGCTGCGAGCTGGCAATGTCCTGCGACATTCGTCTGGCTTCCGCAAATGCTCTGTTCGGTCAGCCGGAAGTTGGTCTGGGCATCACCCCGGGCTGCGGCGGCACGCAGAGACTGGCTCGTCTGGTTGGCATGGGTCACGCAAAGGAGATCCTGTACACCGCACGCGGCAACTACTCCGCACAGCATGCCAAGGAAATCGGTCTGGTCAACGAAGTATATGACACCGTTGAGGAGCTGAACGCAGCTGCTCTGGCTCTGGCAGAAGAGATCGCCGCACAGGCTCCGATCGCTGTTTCTCTGGTGAAGGAAGCAGTCAACGTTGGTATGCAGACCGACCTGAACTCCGCGCTGAAGTTCGAGGGCAACTGCTTCGCACAGTGCTTTGCTACCGAGGACCAGAAGTACGCAATGAGCTACTTCCTCGACAAGAGCAAGGACAAGCCGGCCAAGGTATTTGGCAACAAGTAAGTGCCGGAATCACTTACCTGTGGCACAGATAGAGAATTTTTGAGAAATTATGAGTATTTGGAGAATGTAACGGGGAGAGTTTTCATACCATGAATGTTTGTGTATTCGGTGCTGGTAACATGGGTGCCCGTATCGCGGAAGTATTCCTGAGCAATGACCATGATGTTACGCTGGTCGATATTCAGGATCGTTTTCTGCGCAGTGGTTATTCCCGAATCGAGAGTGACTACAACTTCCTCGTCCGCAAGGGCAAGATGGAGGAAAACCGCAAGAACGAGCTGCTTTCCAAGCTGAAGATGACCACAGATCGCAAGGCCGCTTCCAACGCGGACTTCGTCATGGAGGTCATTCTGGAGCGTATGGATCTGAAGAAGGATCTGCTGCGTGAGCTGGACTTTATTTGCCCGGCACACACGATCTTTGCATCCAACACCTCTGCTATGTCGATCACGGAAATGGCTGCTGCCATTCCGCATCGTTCCACCAAGTTTGTCGGCTGCCATTTCTTCAACCCGCCGCAGATCATGAAGCTGGTTGAGGTTATTCACGCGATGCAGACGTCCAACGAGACGTTTGAATTCACGATGAACCTGATGAAGGAGCTGGGCAAGACGCCGGTTCCGGTCAATGAGGGTCCGGGCTTCGTCGTCAACCGCATGCTGATTCCGATGATGAACGAGGCTATGGGTATTGTTGCCGATGGCATCGCGTCTCCGGAGGACGTTGACCGCGCGATGCAGCTTGGCGCCGGTATGAAATCCGGCCCGCTCCATACGGCTGATCTGGTTGGTCATGACGTCAATCTGGCAATCATGGAGACCATTTGCCATGAGACCGGTGACCAGAAGTATCGTCCGCATCCGCTGCTGCGCAAGATGGTTCGCGCAGGCCTGCTGGGTGTCAAGTCCGGCCGTGGTTTCTTTACGTATGACGGCCCGTTCGGAAAGGAAATTCCGGGTGGTCAGCTGAAGAATCCGCTGAACCTGAACGACAACTAAATCACCAAACGATGGCCGCTGGCATCCGCTGGCGGCCATTTTTTGTTCTTTCCTCCCGTCTTTTTCTCTCTGTCCCTTTCCTTGCAAGCCAGTAGGAAATTTGATATGATACCAGAAGAATGGAATCAGAAAAGGAGAATTGGTCTATGCCCACCCCAATTTCAGACTATATACAAACCCATAAGCTGCTGACAGACGGCTCCTTCGGCACCTATTACGCCGAAAAATACGGCACAGAGGACATGCCGGAGCTGGCCAACCGCGACCATCCGGAGCGCGTCATTGCTATCCACCGCGAATATGTCGATGCTGGAGCCAAGCTGCTGCGCACCAACACCTTCACGATCAATTCCGTGCATATTCCGGATGAGGCGGAGCGCACTTCCCTACTGCGCTCCGCCGTCACGCTGGCACGCGTCGCCGCCGGAGACCGCGAGGTTTATATCGCCGGTGACATCGGCGCAATTTCCGAATATCAATATCAAGATGCCGCAGAAAAGGCAGCGGAGTATGTCGCCATCGGACGCGCTCTTCTGGCAGAGGGATTGGATATTCTGCTGTTTGAAACCGTCTCCTCACTCGATTGTGTGCTGGAGGCCATCCGCACGCTCAAGGCAGAGCATACGTTCTTTGCCATGGTGCAGTTTTCCGTCAACCAGTTCGGCTACAGCAGCGCCGGACTGAGCGCCCGCCGTCTGCTGCGGGACGCCGCAGACGCGCCGGAGATCGACGCAACCGGACTGAACTGCGGCATTGGTCCGGGTCATATGGAGCAGATTCTGCGCACGATTCCGCCCATGGACAAGCCACTCGTGGCGATGCCAAACGCCGGCTATCCGCGCTATGAACGCACCCGCATTCACTTCGCGGACAACACGGAATACTTTGCCATGAAAATGCAGGGTATTGCCGCCCTCGGCGCAGACATTCTCGGCGGCTGCTGCGGCACGCGGCCGAAGTACATCCGCGCCCTCGCCGAGAGCATCGACTGGACACAGAACAATAAGCCGCAGGCCGACACGGTACCCGCTCAGCCTGCGATTTCTGTCACCGACCACAGCTTTTTCCGCGAAAACGGGCAGGACAAGACACATAAGCTGATCGCCGTCGAGCTGGCTCCCCCGCTCAAGGCGGATGACGCCGTGCTCATGGACGCCGCCCATCTGCTCAAGCGCATGAATGTCGACGTCGTGACGTTTCCGGACTCCCCATCCGGACGTACCCGCGCGGATTCGGTTCTTATGGCTGAGAAGGTCCTTCGTGAGACGGATCTGTGTGTCATGCCCCATATCTGCTGCCGTGACAAAAACGCGATTGCAACGCGTTCTCAGCTGCTGGGGGCCCATCTCAACGGCATCCACAACCTTCTCGTTATCACCGGTGACCCGATTCCGATGATGGCACGTGAATCCGTCAAGAGCGTATTTAATTTCGACTCTGTCGGTCTGATGAAAATCATCCGCGACATGAACGAAGAGGTGTTCCCGCAAAGCCCGATGGCCTACGGCGGCGCAATCAATCAGGGACGGCGCAATCTGGATGTCGAAATTCGCCGTGTGCGACAGAAGATGGACGCCGGTGCGACGTTCTTTTTAACCCAGCCGGTATTCGGCGCAGAGGACGCCGACCGCGTGCGCCGCATCAAGGACGAAACCGGCGCGCGCATTCTGTGCGGTATTATGCCGCTGGTCAGCCGCAGAAACGCCCTGTTTATGAAGAACGAGATGACGGGTATTGCGGTCACCGACGCGATTGTCGCGCAATACGGGGCGGATATGACGCGTCAACAGGGCGAGGCTGTCGGTGTTCGCATCGCCAAGGAAGTCATTGACCTAACGGACGCCTTTGCCGATGGATATTACTTCTCCTTCCCGTTCAATCGTGTGCATCTGTTGGAGCACATTCTGGGAAAGTCCTAACGCATCTCTGTCCAAAGCCATCTCGCAAGAATAATACTGCTTTGTTTCTTTTTTCGCCCGCTTCTTATCTTTTCTGTTGCATCAGAGTGAACTTTCTGTAAATCCGCTTGACCAGACTTTCTGCCGGTGCTACGATTCAGATACTCCAGAAAGCCGATCAGAAAGCGAGGGACTTGTATGAAATTAGTGAAATGGGCTATTCGAATTGTTGTCATTGCCGCCATCGTCATTGCCGTGCAGACCGCCGCAGTGACCGCCCGCAGCAGCAGCGGCTCCACCGAGGAAGATGTCCGAAGCTGGGCGACTCTGTTCACCCAGAAATCAGCGGCAGCCGCCGGAACGGCAGTCAATCTGGCTGTTGAGATCAAGGATGCCGCTGTCAACGTGGTCAGCAGCCACGCAGGATAATCTATCGCAGCACAGTAAGGAGTGAACTGCCATGCAGGATGTATTACAGCCATTAAGGAGTGAACTGCCATGCAAGATGTATTACAGTCATTTATGATTGAGGACGTTCTCTTTACCCCGCAGGCATATTTGCTGCTTGTGGACGAACCCGACTTTGGGTGTGAGGGCGCGCCGGACGGAAAGCCGGTATGCGGAAGCATTCGCTGGGTCAACGCCCGCGGCGAGCATGTGACCCCGATTCCGGAGTCACAGCTGTTTGCATCCCGCTTGGATGATAAAATGTGGATCGGCAGCTGGAAGGGGGAAACCGTCCTCGTCACGCGCAAACGACAGGTGCTGACGATGAACGATGCGGAGCAGCAGTGGTGGGAAGCCAACGCCACTGTTTCCTAATACGCAACAGTCTTACTTTGACACAGGAAAAGGTCACCGTTTCTCAGGGAAATTCGCAACCTGAGAAACGGCGATTTTTTTATGTCAAACGGCAAAATCGTTCCGTCGCAAAACCGAACAAATTTCTAGGAAAACACCCTATTTTCAGGGAAAATCGGTCAGTTTGTGGATTTTTTCACGAAGATTACCGGTTTTCCCTCGTCGATTTTTCTATGATTTATCTTGCTGTTTCTCTGATTTTTGTGCTAGTCGCCAATCTTGAAAAATCCAATTGCCTTTTGGAAACTTTGGGTTGCAATCAGAATTGGTTTACTTCATAATAAGGATGTACTGAACAAAAACGATTCCGTTGATTCCACCTTGTGTACCCCATGTACACAATTGGTATCACCGGTTCTTCTTTTGCCCGGTATCATTTCGATTTTTTGTTCTACAGGGAGATTTACTATCATGAATGTTTGTGTGTTCGGCGCCGGTAATATGGGTGCACGTATCGCCGAAGTCTTTCTGAGCCATGACCACGAGGTGGCTCTGGTTGATGTACAGGACCGTTTTCTGCAAAACGGTTATTCCAGAATTGAAAATGACTATAACTTCCTTGTCCGCAAGGGCAAGATGGAGGAAGCGCGCAAGGATGCGCTGCTCTCCAAGCTCAAGCTGACGACCGACCGCAAGGTTGCCGCAAACGCTGACTTTGTCATGGAGGTCATCCTGGAGCGCATGGACCTGAAAAAGGAACTGCTCCGTGAACTGGACTTTATCTGCCCGGCGCACACCATCTTTGCGTCCAACACCTCGGCAATGTCGATCACCGAAATGGCGGCGGCGGTTCCGCACCGCTCGACCAAATTCGTCGGCTGCCACTTCTTCAACCCGCCGCAGATCATGAAGCTGGTTGAGGTTATTCACGCCATGCAGACGTCCAACGAGACGTTTGAATTTACGATGAACCTGATGAAGGAGCTGGGCAAGACGCCGGTTCCGGTCAACGAAGGCCCAGGCTTTGTCGTCAACCGCATGCTGATCCCGATGATGAATGAGGCAATCGGTATTGTCGCTGACGGCATCGCATCGCCAGAGGATGTTGACCGCGCCATGCAGCTGGGCGCCGGTATGAAATCCGGTCCGCTTCACACCGCCGATCTGGTCGGTCACGACGTCAATCTGGCGATCATGGAAACCATCTGCCACGAAACCGGCGACCAAAAGTATCGCCCGCATCCGCTGCTGCGCAAGATGGTTCGCGCCGGTCTGCTGGGTGTCAAATCCGGCAAGGGCTTCTTTACTTATGACGGACCGTATGGCAAGGAAATTCCGGGCACGGAATTCCATTGCTACTCCCTGAAGCGCTGAACATCTGCTTTATTTTCCCGGTACTGTTTTCTCCGGGATTTGGAATGGATAGAAAAGAGAAGACCGCCGATGTTCCATCGGCGGTCTTTGCTTTTTCCTGGAAAATTTGCGGCAAATTCCTGAGTTTTGATTGTATTCCTCTGAGTTTCGGCAATCTATTTCATGGAAAACCGTATTCTTTTCACCATTTCTTGGCGTTTATTTCTGTTTTATTATGAATTATTCCTACTCTTTCCATTTCTGGTATGACTTTTTTTGTGGTTATTTCCAATCTTACAAATTATAGGTGAGAAATTGCGAATTTCTTGTTGAAATATGGCGTTCTATACTTCATAATAGAATCATGGCAAAAGGTAATTTCCTATGAACTCGGATTTTCATTTGGGTTAACCAAGGTGCCGCACCAGCCAAGCTGCGGATACAAACGCCGCAAGGTCAGCCATCACTGCCGCCGGAATCAGCCACCGCGTCTGTTTGAGAGCCAGATGCCCCGTGTAAATTCCAATGGTATAAAAGCTGGTCTCGGATGCCCCTAACATCACGGCGGCAATACGTCCCGCTTCGCTGTCCACCCCGCTTGCCTTCATAATTTCACGGCCGAGTGCCAGTCCGCCGCTTCCGCTAAACGGTTTTAACAGCACCAGTGCAGCGCATTCCCTTGGAATCCCCACTGCGGAGAGAACTGGCTGCAGTGCAGAACCCGCCACATCAATGGCACCGGAAGCACGCAGCATACTGACCGCCGTAATGAGCGCAAGCAGCGTTGGCAGCAGGTGCACCGCTGTCCGAATTCCCTTTTGTGCGCCCCGCAGAAAAACGCCGAAGACATCTAGGCCTCGGGAGAGGGCCATGATCGCCGTCAGTGTAATCAGCGCCGGTATGAGCAAATCCGTCATGTTGCTTTTCCCTTCTTTGCCCATGCAGAGAACAGATATGACGCTGCAAGTCCTGTGAGCACGGAGAACACAGAGGCACCCCATACTGCGGGCATGATGTCAAATGGTGTCTGCGATCCCAGCGCCGCTCGAACAGCGGCCACGGTCGTCGGGATCAGTTGCAGAGAAGTTGTATTTAATACAAGAAATCGAAGCAAATCATCGGACTCCCCCATCGTTTGCGCCATTCGCTCGGCTGCTTTCAGGCCGAATGGGGTCGCAGCGTTGCTGAGTCCCAATAGATTTGCGGTAACATTGGCAGAAATGTACTGCTGTGCAGTTTCATCTGCCGATGGAAACAGCCGACGGAGAATCGGTCGAAGCAGCGCGGCAATCCTTCGGGTAATGCCACACTGTTCCATGAGCTCCATCACGCCGGACCACAGCCCGATAATGGCAACCATCGTGATGCATAAACTTACGGCGTCACCGGCCCCCTCCGTCACCGCTTGTGCCAGTTCGCTGGTTCTGCCCATCAGGCAGGCGGTTACACAGGAGAGAAGCAACAGCCCGACCCAGACATAGGAAAGCATCAAAATTCCCCTTTCCCCACCGATTGCTGTGCAAGAAAATGCACGGCTACAAATTTTGAGAAGGAAGTGCTTGTTATGAAATCCACTGGTATTGTAAGAAAAGTCGATGAACTTGGACGCGTCGTTCTGCCGATCGAGCTGCGCCGCACGCTTGGCATCGAGGTAAAGGACTCTCTGGAAATTTACGTAGACGGCTCTCAGATCATTCTGAAGAAGTATGAGCCGGCATGCATCTTCTGCGGCAACGCAAAGGATGTACTGAGCATCAAGGGAAAAAACATCTGCCGTTCCTGCTTGAAGGACATCGCAGATATGGATGTATAATTCGTTACGAACGAGATAGAAAATACGGGAACGAAATGTTCCCGTATTTTTTTATTCTCCGCAGTATTTTCGGCGCGTGGCCAGTCCTCCGCGGATATGACGTTCCTCTTTATTCTTCTGTAAAACCTCACGTACCTGTAAATACAGCGGACGGTTTAGATATTGTAGACGTTGGGTAATGTCCTTATGGACGGTGGACTTGCTGACGCCAAACTTGGCGGCGGCCTGTCGAACCGTTGCTCCTGTCTCGACCATATACTCCGCAAGCGCGACGGCTCGTTCTTCCGGCTGTCCCTTCATGAAATACCCTCCTGACATGGCTTGGTAGTTCATATCTATGCACTTGCGGAACAGAAAAGACGTGCCGAGAGGAGATTTTCTCAGTATTTTCCACCACTAATATTGTCCACTTTCGAAATCGTAAAATTTTTCATTTTTCGAACGCGGCAGTATAAAACAGCACCGCCCGATACTCCTTGTTGAAGTGCCGAGCGGTGCTCTGTTGTTCGTCTTATTTCACGCGAACCGGTTTGCTCCAGTCGCTCATTAGGGTCGTGCCCCCGATGGTACGGTAAGCGCAGATTTTATAATATCCTCGCTTGCCCGATGCCAGCCTCTGTTTGACCGTTGTCGCTTCCTTTGGCGTCTTGATTGTCATCACCTGCTGATAGGTGCCGTTTTTCTTGGACGCATATATCACTTGGTATCCGGTCAATCTCTGCTTTTTGTTAACAGCAACCAAGACCGTTACGCCCTTCTGCCCTCGCGTATAATTCGCCGATGGCGTCGTTGGCAATTGCCAGGTCTTTGGCGTCGCCTGTTCGATCTTCTGTACCCTTCCACTCTCATCCCGCCACTCGGACGTATCCTTACGATAATACACCCTGAGCAATGTCGTATCCGTACCGGCGAACGTGCCGCCCACTCCGCGTTTGCTTTTAACCAACGTCGGTCGATTCCCCATAAAATAGACTTCATCGAGCACCGTCATTCCCGCCAGCGCGCGTTCCTTGATCTCCGTGACGGATGCCGGAATCACCAATTTTTCCACCTGTGTTCCTTCAAACACAGCCGTCTCTAACGTTTTCAGTGAGCCATCCAACGGCAGGCTGATCTTACTCAGCCCCGTATCACTAAAGGCGCTCTCCTGAATCTGTTTGCACGACTTCGGTATCGTCAAACGGTTCAGCAGCATGCACTGCGCAAAGGCGCCGGTTTCTATCGTTTTCAGCCCGTTCTTCAGCGACAAGCGCTCCAGCTTTTCACAGTCGTAAAACGCATATTCTCCGATCGTCCGCACGGTACGCGGCAGCGTCAGGCGGGTCACCACCGCATTCATCGCCGCGGCATACGCTTCAATCCGAGCGACTCCCTTCGGCAAAGAAACTGATGTGCCGCACTGCTCCGGCAGCTTGAC
Organism: uncultured Butyricicoccus sp.; assembly: GCA_934532985.1. Lineage (GTDB taxonomy): Bacteria > Bacillota > Clostridia > Oscillospirales > Butyricicoccaceae > Butyricicoccus_A. The sequence goes on from CAKTAV010000017.1 coordinate 27,884, forward strand.
CAATGTCTGTCGATCCTTGGTATACAAGCTGCCGTTGTCCGTACAATACGACGGATTTTCTTCCGCAACTGCGATCGAGCGCAGCGCGTCACACATGGCAAAATTACCCGGATCGCTCGTGGTATTCAGCTCCGTTGCCGTGGAGGGAAGCGTGATCGTTTCAATCTGATTACATCCGTACACCGCGCCCACCGCCAGTGTGCGGATGCCCTCTGGAATGGCCACATCGCCGGATGCACCGTTTGCCAGTACAACCAGCGTATCTGCCGCCGCCCGCTTGGCCTCCGTTTCCTCCATTCCCGACGCACGGTTTTCTTTATATTTTTTCTTGTTGATGCGGCACAGCATATCCGATGTCAATGCGACAATATGCTGGTTTCCGTCCTCCACCTCGATTTTCTTTAGATTTTCACAGTATAAAAACGGAGCCACACCGATGTCACGCAGCGTGGACGGAAGAAGGAGCGTTTCCAGCTTGCTGCATTTTGCAAATGCATAGTCATCCAGTTCCGTGAGTCCATTGCCGGTGACGGTTACATGCAGGGTTACTTCCTCCTGCCCGACGGAAATCCGCAGGTCTGCTTTTCCGGTGCTCCATGTCGTAATGACGCGACGCGGCACAGTGACAACCCCGTTGCTCCCTCGAATCGTGATGTCACTGGCATCGACCGGTTCGCCATCATGGGTCAGATGTTCCTGTATCGAAAACGTCTCCCCCATGCGCAGCGTCAGCTGGTAGTCATCTCCTGCTGACTCCACACCGCTGAGTACCAGTCCGGTATCGGTATCCTCAGCCTGTTCCGTATTTTCCGGAAGCACCGCAACCTCTGCCATTTCTTCCTCGGGCGATATGCCGGATGTCACGCGCCCCTCCCCCTGTTTTGTGACCGTCAGGCGCGTTTGTGAGTCATCGTTAAAGACAAGCTCCTCCAGCCGCTCACATTCAAAAAAGGCTTCGGTTCGGATGCACACAATACTATCCGGAAACACAACCTTTCGGAGACGCGGGCAGTCCGAAAAGGCAGAGGAATTCACCTCCGTCACCGGATAAATCTCTCCGCTTTGCAGCGCAATCTCACTGGGTATCGTCAGCGTCCCGCGAACCTTTTCACACGATGTCACAACGGCATAGCCTGTCTCCTGAATGGCGAACGTTACCTTTCCGCCGCTGACGTCCTTCACTTGTACGGTCTGTGTCATCTTATCCCGCGCATGGACACGCACCGTCTCTGATTCCCCCTGCGGTGCGACGGTTCCCTCAGCCGCTCGTGTCGGTGTCGCTCCCATGGTCATCGCGGAAATCAGCAGTCCGGCCAACAGCCGTCGCATTGCACTCCTCATATTGGTCTCCTCTCATTGATATCCTCTATCCGTATCTCTCGTTGCAGTAGTATTCTCATTATATCGAAATGCCTACCCAAAAGCAAGATTTCCGTGTCCAAATTTCCGATTTTCTTCACAATTCCCCTTTCTTTCTCGCCATTTGTTTTAGTCATCTTTCCCAACCTTCCCCATTTGTTCCATTCAATTTACACAAAAAAAATTGTAACATTTCACATCCCCCTTGCAATTCATGCAGAGATGCGCTATACTGTGTTTGTCAGTAAAATAACGATGTTTTCAGGGCAGGGTGAAAATCCCGACCGGCGGTACAGCCCGCGACCCGCAGGAAATACCACCTGCGGTTGATTCGGTGAAACTCCGAAGCCGACAGTATAGTCTGGATGAAAGAAGACATGAATGGGACATGTTACAATGTCTCCCTTTTCTGCCGCTCTGATTCGAAGGAATCAGATTTTTTATTTTGTGCCCTGTTTCGCAACACGAAGCAAGGGCATTTTTTGTTTGGAGCTGATACCATTATGACCGATATCGAATATATGCGGCGGGCCCTCGAGCTGGCCCGCCGCGGCGCGGGTCATGTATCCCCCAACCCGATGGTCGGCGCCGTCATCGTCAAGGACGGGCGCATCATCGGCGAGGGTTGGCACGAGAAAATTGGCGGACTGCACGCCGAGCGCAACGCGCTGGCGCACTGTATCCAAGATCCCGCCGGTGCGACGATTTACGTCACGCTGGAGCCGTGCTGTCACTGGGGACGCACCCCGCCGTGTACCGAGGCGATTTTGGAAAACAAGCTCGCGCGCGTTGTCGTCGGCTGTCTCGATCCGAATCCGCTGGTCGGCGGCAAGGGCATCCAAATTTTGCGCGACGCCGGCGTTATCTGTGAGACCGGCGTGCTGGAAAAGGAATGCCTAGCCATCAACGAGGTGTTCTTCCACTACATCACCCACAAAAAACCATTTATTTTGATGAAATACGCCATGACGCTGGACGGCAAGATTGCCGCCGTCACGGGCGATTCCAAGTGGGTGACCGGCAAGCAGGCGCGTCATCACGTACAGGAAACCCGCCGCCGTCTGTCGGCTATCATGGTCGGCATCGGTACAGTTTTGGCGGATGATCCGATGCTCAACTGCCGTATTGAGGACGGCGTAAATCCCACCCGCATCATCATCGACAGCAATCTGCGTCTTCCGCTGGACAGCCAGATTGTCGCCACGTCGACGCGCATCCCGACCTATGTCTTTGCGGCAAATGTCAATGCGGACAAGCAGAAGGCATTAGAGAGCGCCGGTGTCCACGTCGTATACGCACCGGATGCCAGCACCGGACGGGTCGATCTCCCGCAGGTGATTGACAAGCTCGGCGAGATGCAGATTGACAGCGTCCTTCTGGAGGGCGGCGGAACGCTCAACGGTGCGTTCATGCAGCTGGGTCTGGTCGATCGGGTGCAGGCGTACATCGCCCCCAAGCTCATCGGCGGAGCGGACGCCAAGGGACCGGTCGGCGGAGCGGGCATCCCGCTCATGTGCGATGCACAGGCGCTGCTCCATCCCACGATCACCCGCTTGGGCGATGACATTCTCATCGAAGGCCGCATTCAGAAAGGATGTGTCTGATGTTTACCGGAATTATTGAAGAAGTCGGTGAAGTCACCGGACTGCGCCAGAGTGCAGCCAGCACGGTGCTCGGCATTCGCGCCAAGACCGTACTAGGCGGCACAAAGATCGGTGATTCCATCGCGGTCAACGGCGTTTGTCTGACCGTGGTGCGCATGACCGACGACGGCTTTGACGGCGACGTCATGCCGGAAACCCTGCGCCGCACGAATCTCGGCGCACTTAAGCCAAAATCCCGCGTCAATCTGGAACGTGCGATGGCGGCGGACGGACGCTTCGGCGGACACATCGTCGCCGGACACGTCGATGGAACCGGTACGATTACTGAGCTCAAGCCGGAAGGCAACGCCGTGTGGGTAACGATTTCCTGCGGCTCCGATCTGCTGCGGTACATCGTCGAAAAAGGTTCTATCACCATTGACGGCATCAGCCTGACGGTGGCGTATGTGGATGATTCCTGTTTTAAGGTATCCATCATCCCGCACACCGGCGAAGAGACGACGCTGCTCTCCCGCACCTCTGGCTATGTTGTTAATCTGGAAACTGATATTATTGGAAAATATGTAGAAAAATTAATGAAACCCGCTGAGAATCCGAAAAAACCGGCAAGCAAGCTGAGCGCGGAATTTCTCGCTCAAAACGGATTTCTGTAAATAAGGGAGGAAACCTGAAATGGCTGAATTCAACACGATCGAAGAGGCTCTGGAAGCCCTTCGCAACGGCAAAAACATTCTTGTCATTGATGATCCGGATCGTGAAAACGAGGGCGACATCATCTGCGCCGCCGAATTTGCAACCACGGAAAACGTCAACTTTATGGCATCCTATGCCAAGGGTCTGATCTGTATGCCGATGAGCGGCGACTACTGTGACCGTCTGGGTCTTGACCAGATGGTAACCCGCAACACCGACAACCACGAGACCGCATTCACGGTTTCTATCGACCATGTACAGACCACCACCGGTATCTCCGCCGTCGAACGCGGCTTTACCGCACGCGCTACCGTTCTGGCAGACGCGAAGCCGGAGGACTTCCGTCGTCCGGGTCATATGTTCCCGCTGCGTGCCCGCGAGGGCGGTGTTCTGTGCCGTTCCGGTCACACGGAAGCAACGGTTGATCTGTGCCGTCTGGCCGGTCTGCGTCCGGTTGGTCTGTGCTGTGAGATCATGCGTGAGGATGGCTCCATGATGCGTACCACGGAACTGAAGGAGTTCGCCAAGGAGCACAATCTGGTCATGATCAGCATCGCTGACCTGATTTCTTATCGCATGCGCGACAAGGACGAGGCGCTGGTAACGGAGGTCGCTTGTGCGGATTTCCCTACGAAGTACGGTCACTTTAAGATTCACGGCTTTGTCAATAAGCTGAACGGAGAGCATCATGTGGCCGTAACCATGGGTGATGTCGGAGACGGCAATCCGGTGCTCTGCCGTGTACACTCGGAGTGTCTGACCGGCGACGCGCTCGGTTCCGCCCGCTGCGACTGCGGCGAACAGCTGGAGGCGGCAATGAAGGCAATTGCCAAGGAAGGCCGCGGCATGGTGCTGTATCTCCGTCAGGAAGGACGCGGCATCGGCCTGATCAACAAGCTGCGTGCGTATGAGCTTCAGGATCAGGGCTATGACACAGTAGACGCTAACATCAAGTTGGGATTTGCCTCCGACCTGCGTGAGTACGGTATTGGCGCACAGATTCTAGTGGCACTCGGTGTACACGAGCTGCGTCTGATGACCAATAACCCGAAGAAGATTCACGGTCTGTCCGGCTACGGTCTGAAGATTGTCGAGCGTGTGCCGATTCAGATCGCGGCAAACCCGACCGACGCATTCTATCTCAAGACCAAGCAGATGCGTATGGATCACATGACCAAGTACGAATAAGTTATCATTCACCCTGTTAATGTAAAGGAGATTTTTGATATGAACCTGTTAGAAGGAAAGGTAGTAGCGGAAGGCGTCAAGGTTGGCATCGTTGCCGCTCGTTTCAATGAATTCATCGTAAGCAAGCTGGTTGGCGGCGCACAGGACGCACTGGTTCGTCATGGCGTCAACGACGACGATATTGATCTGGCATGGGTTCCGGGTGCGTTTGAAATCCCGACTGTTGCCAAGAAGATGGCTCTGTCCGGCAAGTATGACATGGTGCTCTGCCTCGGCGCGGTAATTCGCGGCTCGACCTCGCACTATGATCTCGTCTGCAACGAGTGTGCAAAGGGCGTCGCTCAGATTGGCTTGGAAGCGGGTCTGCCGGTTCTGTTTGGTGTCGTTACTACGGACACCATTGAGCAGGCGATCGAGCGCTCCGGCACCAAGGCAGGCAATAAGGGCTATGATGTTGCTTGCTCCGGCATTGAGATGGTTAACCTGATGAAGAAGCTGTAATTGTTTACAGTGGGATACGAAAAAGGGGTCTGTTGCTTTTGCAGCAGACCCCTTTTGTTTTCTACTCTATTTGCTTGATGGCATTGCTATAGTTGTTGGCGAGAGACCTTCATTTTCTTTATGTGGATAAAGAAAACGAAGCAAAAGAAAACCATTAGGGAGCGGCGCCGCTCCCTAAAACCCTTCGCAGCTGCCTGTAGGGAAAGCTGGTCTATTATCTTGCAGCCGCTACATAAGAGATAGTTTTATAGATGGCCTAGCGTACCGTCCCTAGCAAATCTGGCCGTCCGCTTCGCTCTCTCTAAGATTTGCAGAGGGTATTTTCATTGTGCACAGAGAGGACGTTTTAATCCCTTCAGTCATCTGCAAAAGCAGATGACAGCTTCCCTTGCATCAAGGGAAGCCTTTGGTGCGTGCCATTTATCTGTTTATCCTCAGAGTAAATCTTATTGTAGATCGCGACGCAACCCAGCGTAGCGGTTGTGGCGCGAAGGAGCAAGACCACGGAGCGGCTGAGCCATGCCGACGCCTCGGCATGGCAATGTAGCGCAGTGCGTCGCAGCGACAGTTGACGCTTCAACGCGGCGAGTGAGTGTAATTCGCCGACGCGACCGTCAGCATCAGTACCCCGCCAACAATCAGCACCAGTCCGAGAATATCCATGACGACAATCTGCATGTGCATGACCACAACCGTCAGAATCGTCGAAGTTACTGGCTCTGCCGCCGTGCAGATGCTCGCCTTAGATGCTCCCACCATATTCAAGCCATTCAGATAAAAATAGAACGAGAAGAACGTGCCGAGCAGAATAATACATATCAGCACCAGCGCAGTTTTGGCATCCCAAACGCCGGTAATCGTATGAATCGGACGCACCCATGCCGACATAGCAAAGCCACACAGCGGCATTGCCACCGCAATGACCGGCATGGTCTCAAACTCCTTCATTAGCTTTTCCGGCAAAACACTGTACAGCATCATCGCAAACGACGAACCAAGACCCCAGACCAGCGCCTTGACGGAAATCGAGAGCGAATCCAGGCTGCCATGTGTCGCCAACAGGAATACACCCGCCATGACGACAAACAGACATCCTAACTCCATCTTGCGTGGAAACCGGCGGCTTCGAAACGATGTATACAGCATAATCAGAATAGGTGAAGTATACTGCAGCACCGTCGCCGTACAGGCATTAGAATATTCAATTGCATAGAAATAGGTAACCTGTCCGAACAGCAGACCGAAAATGGCATAGATAATCATCTGTAGGACGGTATGCTTCGAACGAAACATCCGCTGGATGCTTTCGCGATACACAGAGTTTTCCCATGCTACAAGAAAGAACAACACACCTGCTATTGTCAATCGAACCGCTATTAGCCACGCCGTTGGAATCTGCTTTACGGCAAACAAATATTGACTGCAAACGCCAGACAGTCCCCAAAGAGCTGCTCCGATGATCGTCATCATCATCCCTCGTATTTGGTTTTTCAATTCCACAACCTCCTTGCATCTTCCCCCTGTTATTTGTCCAGCGTTTTCTTTCACTCTAAGCTTCTTCCTCATTGTAACAGATGGATCATAAAAGCACAATATGTCTCTCTATATTATTTTTTCTGCCGGTATACAAGTTTACTATGTCGATTTTTCTCTTTTTATCGTTCTGTAAAGTCGAACATAGAGAAAAGCCAGCCCATGAAATAAATGAGCTGGCTCTTACTATATACTTTTCCTAATTAAAACTTTTCCAGTGCAACCGCCGACTGCTGTTTATAAAAGGTCTCAGCCGCCTTCTCGCTGGTAAAGATTTGATAGCCCTTCATGGCGTCTCCCTTGGCGGTAAATGCTACATGATAATACATTCCTGTGTCACTGGAAAACAACACCGCAAGACGATCTGCATACGCATAAACAGCGCTCACCTCCAGCTTATCCGATACAGACAGCGTATCAGTAAGCAATGTTTCTGCTTCCTTTACCATGCCCTTCGGATACTTTTCCGGAGTTTTGCCGGATACCTCCTCACCATCGACCTGATACAAATAAGTCGGAAGCTCGGAATCCGCGGTCCAACCTGCGACAATCTCCTGATTTTTTTCTTCCCCTTGCAGACGGATTTCCACTATGCCGTCTTCCTGGGTCACACCGTCTTCTACGGTGTTCTCTACCGTCTGATACTTCTCCGGATCAATTCCAAAGATCGTCTTTGTCAGATCCATTGCCTACTGCTGTTTGTTTTCCGTCGTGATCTCAGTTGCCGCCGCACCGGAACCGCTTCCTACGGCGACACTGCCCGTCAATGTACTCCCCGACGCGCTCCCCTCTGTCGCCGCCTGTGTTCCACAGCCTGCGCACAACAATGCTCCCGCCAGCAGCGAAGCCGAAAGGCTCATTTTCCATTGCTTCAGGATTGCACTCCTCCTGCATCCTACACTATTATTACAATAAACTCCTGTTTATTCTTTCCATGCTCAACATACATTTTCTTTCTTCCGCTGTCAATCGTTACTTTTTATAGTTTTAGTCATCGAAATTGATGAAAAAAAGCCAGCTCGGCGAAAGGACGAGCTGGCTGGGTGCATTGATTCTATTTCTGCTGTCTTGTATTATTTCCTGTCCAATTCCTCATATTCCTCATAATCCAGTCCCAGAATGCTCAGGGCATCCACAATGAGCTCTGGCACATCATTTGCAGAACAGCGTCCGCAAGTCTTCCTTAACCGATCCGGACCATCCGTGCTAGAGCCTCTCTTTTGTGTAGCCTACACAAGAAAACACACTCTTTGCCTCTCATGCTGGAAAACCCAATTTTTCAAATTGTGTACTGTGGTAATTCCGATTTCATCTGAATGCACAAAAAAGCCTGATTTCTAATGAAATCAGGCTTTTTTGTGGAGCTGCTAGGCAGATTTGAACTGCCGACCTCATCCTT
>CAKTAV010000018.1 GCA_934532985.1 uncultured Butyricicoccus sp.
TCAACTACGCCCCCTGTGAACTCGCTGTATAAAAAGCGAGTGTTCTTACAGCCTTTCAAATGCTGTAAGAACACTCGTCATGGTGCGGATAGCGGGACTTGAACCCGCACAGTGTAAAACCACTGGAACCTAAATCCAGCGCGTCTGCCAATTCCGCCATATCCGCATAATATCTGCCTATATAGGATAGCATAGACGTATTTTGCGTGTCAAGAAAAAGTGTGAGCAATTGGTATCCAAACACAAAAAAATATGGTACAATATAATCTGATTCTTTTGAGGATATAGAGAAACAGAGTGCTGTTTCACGCAATAACGTTGCATGTTGCTTTGCGGGGGAGGAATTATGAAGTATCTCAAACGCGTTATGGCAGCGGTGCTGTGTGCGTCAATACTGTGCGGCTGTACGATGCTGAGCAGTGCAGACGATTTATTACAGGCGCCGCGCGCGTCCAAAAATTATTTGTTGCTGCAAAAAAAGTTGGAGAGTCTGGGGCAGAAGCTGACGCCGGTTTCGCCGCAGAGCGGACAATATCGAAATACCGTGACCTTTGAAGACTTGGATGGCGACGGCGTGGAGGAAGCCATTGCTACGGTGCGTCAGGGCACGAGCGGACAGATTTCCGTCTATGTCTTTCAGTTTGTGGACGATCAGTATGAGCAGATCGGCTGCATTACCGGACAGGCATCTGCGATTGGCTCACTGTTGTTCCTACAGTTTGGGAAAAATGAGCAGGGTATGATTATCACATGGGTGCTGGCCAGCGGCACGGTGGAGGGCATGACGGTCTGCGGCCTGAAACAGGGTGAGATGACTAAGCTTGCCGAGGTGGAATATACGGACTACATCACGGGAGATTTGGACGGCGACCATGAGGATGAAATTTTTGCGCTGAATTATAGTGCAAGCGGGCGTAAAATTGCACGACTGTACGACTATCAGGGTGATAAAATGGCGCTGGTGGCACAGGCAGACGCCACGCAGGATGTTCAGGCGGTTGCCAATATCACAATGGGCTCGCTGGCCGACGGTAAAAAGGCTGTCTTTGTGGATAACAAATTTGAAACCGACAACGGTATGCAGACGGATATCTATGCGGTGTCCGGTTCCGGAAAGAAGGACAACCCGATTACGGTGGAGAATCTGGCACTGACGCCGGGTGTTTCGACCTATCGCCCGGTGGCGCTGTATTATTCGAGTGATGTGGACAGTGACGGCAGTGTGGAAATTCCGCAGCCGTTGCCGCTGCCCGGTTACACAAAGGCAGATCAGCAGGATACCCTGTATATGATTGACTGGTTCCGATATAATGTCGGAGCTGGAAGAGCACCGGTACGCGCGTGCACGACCTATCATTCGCTCAGTGAGGGATGGTGTCTTATTTTCCCGAAGGGATGGCGCGGCAATGTTACGGCCAAAACGACGGGAGATTCCGATGTCAGCCAGACGATTTTCCTCGATGCTAAAACAAAGGAAGTCCTTGTAACTTTCTATGCCTTTGGCGGCAGCGACCGAGAACAGGCGGCGGCAACCGGCGGCTTGACACAGCTTGGAAAGTCATCCAGCCGATACTATGCAATGAAGGTAGAACGTCACTGCAAGAGCAAGCATGCTGTGAGCAAAGCGCAATTGGAAAAGAAATTTATTATTATCCAGTCAGATTGGTATTGATACGAGAAACGTGAGGAATTACAGAGGTTGGGGAGGAAATTATGGCGAAAAAAGTATTGGTATTGGAAGATGAAGAAAATATCCGCAGCTTTTTGGTCATTAATATGAAACGCGCGGGATACGATGTCATTCAGGCGGGAACCGGCGAGGATGCGCTGGCAGAGTACCACAAAAACACAGACGTGATGGTGTGTATTCTGGATGTCATGCTGCCGGGCATTGATGGATATGAGGTTTGCCGCACCCTGCGTGCTGAGGGATACGAGGGCGGTATTATTATGCTGACCGCCCGCGTGCAGGAATCCGACAAGGTGACCGGCTTGATGACCGGTGCGGATGACTATGTTACAAAACCGTTTTCGGTAGCTGAGCTGACCGCGCGTGTCGATGCGCTGGTTCGCCGCCTGGGCTTCCGCAATGCGTCGTCAGAAGTGATTCAGAGTGGGCCGTTTTGTTTGGATCTTCGTGCGCGTGAGCTGCGCAAAAATGACCACCGCGTTGATTTGACACAGGTGGAATTTGCACTGATGAAAGCGTTTTTGCAGAATAAGGGACGCGCACTGGATCGTGAAGAGCTGCTCTCTATGGTTTGGGGACGAGATTATTCCGGCGAGCTGAAAATTGTTGACGTCAATATCCGTCGTCTGCGCATTAAGGTAGAGGATACGCCGGGCTCGCCGAAGTACATCGTTACGGTGCGTGGCTACGGCTATATGTGGGAAGGATAACGCGGGGTTATGGATAAAAAAGTAACTGCGGACACCAGGGAGCTTCCTGATCTTTCCCAAGAATTTCGAAAAAAAACATCGGAACACAGCGCGAAGGAGATTTTTGTTCAGCGCGGACGTGCGGGTCTGCGCGGACGCTGGATGGTCAATTCGCTGAGCTTTATCTCTGCGCTGCTGGCGATCATTACGATTTTTGTTGCCATGATTACGGCAAGCTATTACTACAACGCGATGAGTGAAAATCTGCTCAGCCGTGCGACACAGACAGCGACTTTTCTCAACCGCTTCATGAATGAGAACAATGAGCAGTTTATGGCGGCGGGACAGTCGCTGGTGGCGGGCAACGAGGAAAAGGATAAACTGGAAATTCAGATTATCACACGAACAGGACGGATTTTTGCGTCCTCGTCATCCTTTAGCCAGTCGGGCAGCAAGCCGGGAACCAAGGATGTCAAGCAGTGTTTGGACAACGACACGACGACGATTTGGACGGGTAAGGATAAGACGTCGGGCGAAAATGTCATGTCGGTTTCAGCGCCGCTGTATGACAACAACGGAGACTTGATTGGCGCGGTGCGATATATTTCGTCAACGGTAAAGATTCAGAAGCAGATCGCATTGATTGTGCTGGCGTGCCTGCTGATCGGCTGTGCCTTTGCGGCGACGATTGTGGTCTCGAACCGCTATTTTATGAAGTCGATTGTGGAGCCGGTCAAGAAAATCAACATCATTGCCAAGGAAATTTCGGCAGGACGCTATGGTATGCGCCTGCAAAAAATACATGATGATGAGATTGGCGACTTATGCGATACTATCAACCAGATGTCGGAGGAGATCGGCCGGGCAGAGCGCATGAAAAATGACTTCCTGTCGTCAGTATCGCATGAGCTGCGCACGCCGCTGACCGCCATTGGCGGCTGGAGTGATACGTTGATTGCGGGCGGCGCAACCGACCCGGAAGAGGTGCTGCTCGGTCTGAATATCATTCAGAAGGAGAGCCGCCGCTTGACGCAGATGGTAGAGGAGCTGCTGGAGTTCACCCGTCTGGAGACCGGACGATTGAAGCTGAATATGGAGCTGTTTGATGTCGGTGCAGAGTTGTATGAGGCGACGTATATGTATCAAAACATGCTGGATAAGGAAAATATCGCGCTGGAATATGACATTCCGGACGACATGTGCATGGTAAACGGCGACCGTCACCGCATGAAGCAGGTATTCCTGAACATCATTGACAATGCGGCAAAGTATGGCAAGAGCGGCGGCAAGATTCAGGTTTTACTGGAACGTGACAGCTATACGGTACAGGTAAAGGTACGCGACTGGGGTGTTGGCATCCCGGCGGACGAGCTTCCGTTTGTCAAGGAGAAGTTCTACAAGGGCAGCTCTAAGCAGCGCGGCAGCGGCATTGGTCTGGCGATTACGGACGAAATTGTGCGTATGCACAACGGCATTCTCAAAATTGACAGCAAGCAGGGAGAGGGAACCTGTGTGACCATTTCCTTGCCGCTGGCGGATGTCGCGCCGATTTCGGCGAAGGATCCGACACAGATAGCGGAGCAGGAGAAGAAGACCGGGCCAAAGCCGGAAAGCAAGACGGAACCGTCCGAGCCGGAGACGGTCGTGGAAGAAACGGAGGATTCTACGAGTGAGCAATGAGAAGGTGCTTCACAAAACCAGCATCGGCGGACAGGCCGTGCTGGAGGGCATCATGATGAAGGGGCCGAAAAAGACCTGCATCGCTGTGCGAAAGTCGGATGGAACGATTGAAACCGAGGAAAAAGAGACGCATCTGCTCAAGGATCGGTATCCGATCGCCGGACTTCCGATTATACGGGGCTTTTTGAATATGATTGTCCAGCTGGCAGAGGGCTTTCAGGCAATTGAGTTCTCCTCTCGCTTTTTGGAGGAAGAAGAGGAGGACTACGAGCCGAGCTGCTTTGAGCTGTGGCTGGAAAAAACCTTCGGACAATCTAAAATCGAAAAGGCGATTTACGGACTGTCCATTGCACTGGGCGTTATCATTGCGGTGGGACTGTTTGTTCTGCTACCGGCGTTTCTGGTGGAACTGCTGCCGGATAGCGTACCGCACATGGCGGCAAATTTGCTGGAGGGCGTTGTGCGCATTGTCCTGTTTGTGCTGTACATGTGGGGCGTGTCCTTCATGAAGGACATCCGGCGCACGTACGAATATCACGGTGCAGAGCACAAGACGATCTTTTGCTATGAAAAGGGGTTGGAGCTGACGGTGGAAAATGTCCGCCGGCAGGGACGGTTTCACCCGCGCTGCGGCACGAGCTTTCTGTTTGTCATTATGATTATCAGCATTCTGGTGTTTTCCCTCATCAGCGTACAGGGTACGCTGCTTCGTCTGCTGCTTCGTGTTGTGCTGCTTCCGCTTGTCATCGGCCTGAGCTACGAGGTCATTAAGATAACGGGACGCTCGGACGGCGCACTGTCGCGTGCGGTGAGCTGGCCGGGACGCATGCTTCAGCATTTGACCGTGCTGGAGCCGGACGACAGTATGATTGAAGTGGCGATTACGGCGCTGACGGCAGTTCTGCCGGAGCACGAGGGCGAGGATAATTGGTAATATGACGGTTTGGGAATTATGCGAGTCCATGCGCAGTGCGATGGATGAATACGGAATTGAAGCGTCACAGCTGGAATCGCAGGAGCTGACGGCGAAGGCGACCGGCGCGGACCGCCGCGATGTTCTGCGGTGGAAAAGCATGGATGTGACGGCAAGCCAGCGAAGAACCGCGGGAGAAATGCTGATTCAGCGCTTGCGCGGAAAGCCGGTTGCGTATATTATTGGAGAGTGGGATTTTTATGGGCACACGTTCCTTGTGACGCCGGATGTCCTGATTCCGCGCAGCGATACCGAGGTGCTGTGTCACGCGGCTTTAGAGGAAATCAAAAAGCGAAAGAACCCGAAGGTGATGGATCTGTGCTGCGGCAGTGGATGCATTGGTATCAGTATTGCGCTGGAGGCGCCGAATGCGTCGGTCACGGCGGTGGATGTATCCGTGGCGGCGCTGGGCGTAGCGCGTCAGAATGCCGAGCGATATAAGCTGACGAAAGAGCGGTACAACGCGATTTGGGGCGACGCCTATCGTCTGGGCGGCGTGTCGGGACGATATGATGTACTGGTGTGCAATCCGCCGTATATCACGGCGAAGGAAATGCGCGAGCTGGATGGCAGCGTGCGCGACTATGAGCCGGAGCTTGCCCTGTATGGCGGCGAGGATGGAATGGACTTCTATCGGATTATTTCCCGCCGTGGCATCACGACAATGCGCCCGGGCGGCTGTGTTCTGGTGGAATGCGGCTGGAAACAAGCGAGAGAAGTCGCCACGCTGTTTTACAGCGGCGGCTTGGAACATATTGAGACTATACCGGATCTGAACGGTATTGACCGCGTTGTGCGGGCATATGTACCGAAGGATCTGGAAGGGTTGAAGGAATAGGAGGAGAGCAAGAACATGGCAAATAACAAAAAACAACTGGAGCATGTAACGGTTGCTACAGATAAAAAGAAGGCGCTGGAAATTGCGCTGTCCCAGATTGAAAAGCAGTTCGGCAAGAATGCCGTGATGCGTATGGGACAGGAAAGCTCGATGAATGTCACGGCGATTCCGACCGGCTCGATTGGTCTGGACATGGCGCTGGGTATCGGCGGACTGCCGCGCGGCAGAATCGTGGAGATCTATGGACCGGAATCGTCTGGTAAGACGACGCTGGCGCTGCATGCCGTGGCATCGGCACAGGCAATGGGCGGCGAAGCGGCCTATATCGATGCGGAGCACGCGCTGGATCCGGAATATGCCCGCGCACTGGGCGTTGATGTGGATAGCCTGCTGGTATCCCAGCCGGATTCTGGCGATCAGGGTCTGGAAATTGCCGAGCAGCTGGTGCGTTCCGGCGCACTGGACATCATCGTCATCGACTCGGTTGCCGCTCTGGTTCCGCGTGCGGAGATTGAGGGTGAGATGGGCGATGCGTTTGTCGGCCTGCACGCACGACTGATGAGCCAGGCGCTGCGAAAGCTCGCCGGTGTTATCTCTAAGTCCAACTGCGTGGCGATTTTTATCAACCAGCTGCGTGAAAAGGTCGGTGTGGTCTATGGTAACCCAGAGGTTACGACGGGCGGCCGTGCGCTGAAGTTCTATTCCTCGGTGCGTCTTGAAGTGCGCCGCGTAGAGCATCTGAAGAACGGCACGCAGATGATCGGCAGCCGCACCCGTGTCAAGGTAGTAAAGAATAAAATGGCGCCGCCGTTCCGTGAGGCGATGTTTGACATTATGTACGGTGAGGGCATTTCCCGCATCGGCGAGCTGGTAGATCTCGGCGTAGAATATGAGCTGGTACGCAAGAGCGGCGCATGGTTCTATATGGGCGAGACCCGGATCGGACAGGGACGTGAAAATGCCAAGCAGTTTATGCGGGATAACCCGGAGATTGCGCAGAAGCTGGAGGAGGATATCCGCAAGGCGATTGTCGAAGCGCGCGAGAAGGCCAAGCAGGAGAACATGCAGAAGGGCGCAGCAGCGCGCCGCCGCGTGAGCGCGGCCGCAGAGAACCAAAGCGAGGGCAACGAGGAAGAAGCGCCGCTGCCGGAGGAACCGCAGAGAAAGCGCAGCAGCGCGGCGGTATCCATCGACGCGGATGACTTCGGCGACGACGATATCTGATGCGGCAGAAAAAGACGCAGGAGCCACTGACACCGGAAGAGGAATACGACCGCGCCGCCTCCGCGGCGGCACGGATGCTCTCGCGGCGTCCGCTGTCTGAGAGGGCGCTGGGTGAGAAGCTGCGCGAAAAGGAATTTTCCGAGGACGCGGCGGACTATGCCGTGGAGCGCATGAAGGTTCTGGGGGCGCTGGATGACCGCGCGTATGCGGAGCGGGTGGTGCAGAGCTATCGGCGAAAGGGCTGCGGACGCCTGCGCATTTTGCAAGAGCTGGAGCACCGGCGCGTGCCGAAAGAGCTGGCGCAGGAGGCGCTGGATGCCTTTGAGCCGGATTGGGACGCAATGATTGCGATTTTGGGAAAAAAGCTGCACGGTGACGTTAGCGACCGCAAGCAAAACGATAAAGCCTGCGCCGCATTGCAGCGCCGCGGTTTTTCCTTTGCACAGATTCGGGAGGCGATGCAGCGATATCGCGAGTCGTTGGAGGAAATCACGAGATAGGAGAGAAAGTTATCTATGCCCGTAAAATTGGGATTGATTTCACTGGGATGCGCCAAGAACTTGGTGGACAGTGAACATATGTTGGCGATGCTGCAGGAGGACGGCATTCAGATTGTGGATGACGTTGCGGACGCAGACGTCGCAGTAATCAACACATGTGGCTTTATTGAGGCGGCGAAGCAGGAGGCGATTGAGACCATTCTGGAAACCGCACAGTGGAAGCAGAACGGCACTCTGAAGGCGCTGATTGTGACCGGATGTCTGGTACAGCGCTACAAGGATGAATTTGTCGAGGCAATGCCGGAGGTAGACGCTATTTTGGGCACCGGCAGCTATACGAACATTGTCGAAGCTGTGCATGCTGTGCTGGAAAATCAGGAGGATGTGGCGTTTGAATCGTTTGCGCCGGTGCAGTGCGCGGATTTGGAGAGCGGACGCATTTTGTTGACGCCGAAATATTATGCGTATTTGAAAATTGCCGAGGGATGCAGCAACCGTTGTGCGTACTGCGTCATCCCGAAGCTGCGCGGTCCGTTCCGCTCCCGCAGTATGGAGAATATTCTGGCGGAGGCGAGAGAGCTGGCGGCGTCCGGCGTGCGCGAAATTATCGTCGTGGCGCAGGATATCACGATGTATGGACGTGACTTTGCCGGCAAGCCGATGCTGCCGGAGCTGCTGCGTGAGCTGTGCAAGCTGGATTTCACTTGGGTTCGCGTACACTATCTGTATCCGGATGAAATCACGGAAGAGATGATTGATGTGATTGCAGAGGAGCCGAAGATTGTCAAGTATCTGGACATTCCGCTCCAGCACGTCAACAACCGCATTCTGACGGCGATGCATCGCCGTGGTGACGCCAAGTATCTGACCGAGCTGCTGCATCATCTGCGACAGCGCATTCCGGGCGTGGTACTGCGCACCAGTCTGATTGTCGGACTGCCGGGCGAGACCGGCGAGGAGTTTGAAGAGCTGTGCGAATTCCTGCGGGAGACGAAGATTGAACGCGTGGGTGTCTTCTGCTACTCGCCGGAGGAAGGCAGCGAAGCGGCGGAGATGCCGGATCAGATTGACGAAGAGGTCAAGCAGGAGCGCCGCATGATTATCGAGGAATTGCAGTCGGACATTCTGGACGGCTTTGCGGCCCGCATGAAGGGTAATCTGGTACAGGTGCTCTGCGAGGGCTGGGATCCGGAGACCGGACTGTATTACGGACGCAGCTTTGCGGATTCGCCGGACGTCGATGGACGGGTGCTGTTTGACAGCGCGTTCTCGGTAGAGGAGGGCGAGTTTGTCGCAGTGCGCATCACCGGCGCGTGCGGTGCAGATCTGGAAGGCACAGCGGAGACGGAGGAATAAGCCGGATACGCTGCGCAGATAGTCAAGGAGGAATTATTGATACTATGACACTGGCAAATAAGATTACGCTGACGCGAATCGCCCTCATCCCGATCCTTGTGATTCTGATGGTGGTCGGTACGCCGGCGTGTATGATATGGGCATTGGTGCTGTTTGTGGTGACGAGTGCCACGGACTTTTTGGACGGCTATGTCGCACGAAAGTACAATCAGGTGACGGATTTCGGTAAGTTTGTGGATCCGCTGGCGGATAAGCTGCTGGTCACGGCGGCGCTGGTTATGTTTGTGGATCAGGGGCTGATTTCCGGCGCGATGGTATGGATCATTCTGGCGCGTGAGTTTATTATCACGTCGTTGCGCACGATTGCGGCGATGAAGGGCACGGCGATGGCGGCGGCGTGGTCCGGCAAGGTTAAGACCTGCGTGCAGATTGCAGGCATTATCGTCATCTTCCTGTGTGAGATCGTTTCCGGCGGAACGATGAGCGCAGCGACGGCGGCGCTCTGTACGGTGGCCGGTTGGATTATGACGATTGTCACGCTGTACTCCGGTTACGATTACCTCAGCCGCAACTGGAAGCTGATTGCGGACGGCGCAACCAAGAAGAAATAATAGAAGCCAGAAGGGAGCTTATTGAATATGAAGCTGTATAATTCCATGACCCGAACCAAGGAAGAGTTTATCCCGATTGAGCCGGGCAAGGTAAAGATGTATTCCTGCGGTCCGACGGTATATAACTACTTCCATATCGGCAATGCGCGTCCGTTTATTATTTTTGACACGCTGCGCCGCTATCTGGAATATCGCGGATATGAGGTAAAGTTTGTACAGAACTTTACGGATATTGATGATAAGGTGATTAAAAAGGCGAACGAAGAGGGTGTGACCTATGACGTCATCGCGGACCGCTACATCAAGGAGTATTTCGTTGACGCCAAGGGACTGGGTATCCGTCCGGCAACCGTACACCCGCGTGCAACCGAGACGATGGATGCCATTATTGAGATTGTACAGACCTTGATTGACAAGGGCTATGCGTATGCGGTAGACAACGGCGATGTTTATTTCCGCACGAAGAAGTTTGCCGACTATGGCAAGCTGTCGCATCAGCCGCTGGATGACTTGCAGGCGGGCGCTCGTATTTCGGTTGGCGAGAAGAAGGAAGACCCGATGGACTTTGCCGTCTGGAAGGGCGCAAAGCCGGGTGAGCCGAGCTGGGAGACGCCGTGGGGTGCGGGCCGTCCGGGCTGGCACATTGAATGCTCGGCGATGGTCAACAAGTATCTCGGCAAGACGATTGACATTCACTCCGGCGGTAAGGATCTGATCTTCCCGCATCATGAGAACGAGATTGCCCAGTCGGAGTGCGCCAACGGCTGTGAATTTGCACATTACTGGCTGCACAACGGCTTCCTGACGATTGATAACGAGAAGATGTCCAAGTCCAAGGGCAACTTCTTTATGGTTCGCGACGCGGCGAAGGTATACGGATATGAGACGATTCGTATGTTTATGCTGTCGGCGCAGTACCGCAGCCCGCTGAATTACTCGGAGGACTCGCTGATGATGGCGAAGGCTTCGCTGGAGCGTCTGTACACGGCAGCAGAGAATCTGGATTTCCTGCTGGAGAAGCTGGAAGGCGACACCGTGCGTCCGGAGGAGCAGGAGAAGATCGCGTCGTTTGACGCATATCGCCAGAAGTTCATCGACGCGATGGATGATGACCTGAACACAGCGGATGCTCTGGCGGCAATTTTTGAGCTGGTGCGTGACATCAACTCGGCCGTCAAGGATACGAACTGCACGAAGGCATTTGTACAGGCGTGCCGCGGCCGCATGATGGAGCTGTGCGGCGTGCTAGGGCTGGTTGATCATCTGGAAAAGAAGTCCATTGATGAAGAGGTCGAGGAGCTGATCGAGCAGCGCAAGGCAGCCAAGAAGGCGAAGGACTTTGCGGAGGCAGATCGCATCCGTGACTATTTGCTCAATGAGAAGGGCATTATTCTGAAGGATACGCGTCAGGGAACGCAGTGGAGCTATAAGGAATAAGCGCTTGTAACCTCGAGGGGGGAATCCCTCGAGGTTTTTGCATATTCTCAATATGATGAAATGGTGTGTTCCTTGTTTTGCCAAACGCTCATTATCCAAGCGAAATCTCCTGCAAAAAAACAGAAGATTGACGGAAAAAATTCTACAAATCTTACAACGCTGTAACCGTTTACACGACATGAAACAACGAGTATAATAAATTCAATATAGCTTTAATTATTCAAATTATAATACAGGATGAAAGGAAGTTGAAATACCATGGCATATTATTTCAAAGAGCCGTCCCGTACCTTCAGCGAATACCTGCTGGTTCCGGGATACTCCTCCGCAGAGTGTCAGACCAAGAACGTTAGCCTGAAGACCCCGCTGGTTAAGTTCCGCAAGGGTGAGGAAGAATCGCCGATTTCGATCAATATCCCGATGGTTTCCGCTATCATGCAGGCGGTTTCCAATGACACGATGGCAATTGCGCTGGCGAAGGAGGGCGGCATTTCCTTCATCTATGGTTCGCAGAGCATTGAGTCGGAAGCAGCGATGGTAGCCCGCGTTAAGAGCTACAAGGCTGGCTTTGTTATCAGTGATTCCAACATCACACCGAATGCAACGCTGGATGACGTTCTGGAGCTGAAGAGAGCGACCGGACACTCCACGATGGCAGTTACCGAGGACGGTACGCCGACCGGTAAACTGGTTGGTGTGGTGACCAGCCGTGATTACCGCGTTAGCCGTATGACGGGCAGTGAGAAGGTTTCGGAGTTCATGACCCCGTTTGAGAAGCTGATTACCGGCAATAAGGACACGTCCCTGAAGGAAGCAAACAACATTATCTGGGATGAAAAGCTGAATGCCCTGCCGATTATCGACGACAACCAGCATCTGATGTACATTGTATTCCGCAAGGACTACGATTCCCATAAGGAAAACGCACTGGAGCTGCTGGACGACCACAAGCGCTACATGGTCGGCGCCGGCATTAACACCCGCGACTATGCCGAGCGTGTTCCGGCACTGGTGGAGGCCGGTGCAGACGTTCTGTGTATCGACTCCTCGGAGGGCTTCTCTGAGTGGCAGAAGCTGACGATCGACTGGATTCGCGAGAATTACGGCGATTCCGTCAAGGTCGGCGCAGGCAACGTTGTCGATAAGGAAGGTTTCCTGTATCTGGCCAAGTGCGGTGCGGACTTTATCAAGGTCGGCATCGGTGGCGGCTCGATCTGCATCACCCGTGAGCAGAAGGGCATCGGCCGTGGTCAGGCAACGGCCTTGCAGGACGTTGCAGCGGCGCGTGACGAGTACTATGAGCAGACGGGTATTTACATTCCGATTTGCTCGGACGGCGGTCTGGTCTATGACTACCACATGACGCTGGCTCTGGCAATGGGCGCTGACTTCCTGATGCTGGGTCGTTACTTCTCTCGCTTTGACGAGTCTCCGACGAACCGTGTTGTCATCGGCGGCAACTACATGAAGGAGTACTGGGGCGAAGGTTCGGCTCGTGCCCGCAACTGGCAGCGCTATGACATGGGCGGCGACAAGAAGCTGTCGTTTGAGGAAGGTGTTGACTCCTATGTTCCGTATGCTGGTCCGCTGAAGGAAAATCTGGATATGACGCTGGCGAAGATTCGCTCGACCATGTGCAATTGCGGCGCGCTGACCATTCCGGAACTTCAGAGAGACGCGAAGATCACGCTGGTATCCGCAACCTCGATTGTTGAGGGCGGTGCGCATGACGTTGTGCTGAAGGATTCTTCCAGCAACGTTGTGAAGTAAAAGGTAATTTCATCTATCATTCTGTAACTGGATAAATCGGATGCCCCGAAGGGGAGACTTCACACCATGGAGAGTCTGCTTCTTCGGGGCATTTTGAACGTTCATGTTTCGCTTCGGTGAAAAAATCGGAGCAGGCGATCCCAAAGACTGGGACGCTCCTGCGAGGGATCCAGTGGGACATCGGCAGCGGCGACGAGCGGAGAAGAGGCAAGCTCGGTGTCATTTACCCGAACGGAAACCGTGCCGCAGACCGTTCCGGCGGCGACAGGAGCGTAGAGCATGCCGCGCTTTTGTACCTGTAGCGTGACGGACTCTCCATCAAAGATAGAAACCTCTAACGGATTGGAACAGACGAGAGACACGTTGGACTGGACACCGGAAACGACAGAAATGGTATCAATCTCCTGCATGGCGTCTACCGCGGTTTGCTTTTTGAGCGCAGAAAATGCGGTGTCCAACATGCGGGTGTGGTCGTTCCAGTCGTCCGGATCGTGTAGCGTGACGGCGACTATGGTGCGCCCGTCCCGCTTGGCGGCGGAGACCAGACAGCGCCCGGCGGTGCGGGTGAAACCGGTCTTGACGCCGATACATCCGTCGTACTGGGCAAGCAGACGGTTGTGGTTGTGCATGAAGTGGCTGCCGGAGGTATAGTTTTGCGTGGATACAACGGCGGCAAAGATCTCATTTTGTAGGGCGGCAGCAGCGAGCTGGGCGAGTTCTGCCGCAGTTGTATAATGTGTCTCGCCGTCCAAACCACTGGGATTGTCGAAATGGGTATCGGTCAGGCCGAGTTCGGCGGCGCGCTCGTTCATGCGCGCGACAAAGGCCTCTCGTCCGCCGCAGACAGCGGCAATGCATTCCGCAGCGTCGTTGCCGGAGCAGAGCAAAAGACCGTACAGCACGTCGCGCAGCGACAGCTGTTCTCCAGCTTGCAGGTACATGGAGGAGCCTTCGACACCGGCACAGGACGCGGGTACCTCAATGATGCGGTTGGGATCGCTGTCCTCAGCAGCGAGCAGACCAGTCATGATCTTGGTGGTGCTTGCCATGGGCAGGCGGGTGTCGGCGTTGGATTGATCGAGCAAAACGCCGGTATCGGCATCGAGAACGGCGTAGGCAGAGGCGGAATAGGCACAGCAAGACAGCAGAAAAACGGGAAGAAGCAGGAAGAAACAGATTGCTTTTTTCATTGAAATGCCCCCTCGGGATACTGTACGAAGGAGCAGGATTAGTTATTCATAGAAAGGGAGAAACGGATGGAGCAGAGACTGCAAAAAATATTATCCGGCGCAGGAATCTGTTCGCGGCGCGCTGCAGAAAAGCTGCTGGAGCAGGGCGACGTGACGGTAAACGGACAGGTTGTCGGTCTGGGTGTCCGCGCCGACCCGGAGCGCGATGACATTCGCGTGCGGGGAAAACAGATCGGAAGCCATGAGAGAACGACGATCATTATGCTCCACAAACCGGCGGGCGTTGTCACGACGATGCACGACGAAAAGAGACGAAAGAGCGTGGCGGAATTGGTGAAGAGCTGTCCGGTTCGGGTGCTTCCGATTGGGCGGCTGGATCAGTATTCCGAAGGTCTGCTGCTTATGAGCAACGACGGCAAGCTGATTTATCAGCTGACCCACCCCAAACACCAGATTGACAAGCGATATGAGGTGACGGTGCGCGGCGACAAGCGGAATATTCCGGCACTGTCACAGCCGATGGACATTGAAGGCTACTGCATTCAGCCGGCGCAGGTGAAGATTTTGCGGACGCAGGAGAACGGAGACACCGTATTGGCGGTCACGATTCACGAGGGACGCAATCGTCAGATTCGCCGCATGTGCCAGCAGTGCAGTCTGCGCGTCATTCGCCTGAAGCGTGTGGCGGAGGGCAACATTACACTGGATCCGAAGCTGCGCCCGGGGCAGTGGCGTGAGCTGACGCCGGAGGAGACGATGCACCTGCGTAAGCAGCTTTGAGAAAATTCATGCATTTTTTGCAGACGGCCTGAAAGGATTCTTGCAAAAAAATTGCAATATTATGTGATGACTCTTGCATTTTCGTTCCGCTCCCGCTACAATAAAGAGAAGAGAATAACAAGTGTTAGAGAAGAGGAATAACTCTTATAGGTTAGGTGAAAGAAACAATGAGTGACTTAATGGGCAAAATTCAGAGCAGTATGTCTGAATTTTCAAAAGGACAACGCTTGATCGCGCGCTATATTATTGAGCACTATGATAAAGCGGCATTTATGACGGCGAGCAAGCTAGGTGCAACCGTGGGCGTCAGCGAATCCACCGTAGTACGTTTTGCGACCGAGCTGGACTATTCCGGTTATCCGCAGCTGCAAAAAGCATTGCAGGAGATGATTCGCAACAAGCTGACGGCGGTACAGCGCATGGAGGTAACCAATGACCGCATGGGCAACCGCGACGTGCTGCGGTCGGTACTGAATTCTGATATTGAAAAAATCCGTCTGACCTTGGATGAGCTGGATCAGGACACGTTCAATGATGTGGTGGAAGCGATTTTGCATGCGAAGCATATTTATGTTTTGGGCGTGCGTTCGTCCTCGGCCCTGTCCAACTTTATTGGATTTTACTTCAACCTCATGTTTGACAATGTGAGCCTGATTCACACGAACAGCACGAGTGAGATCTTTGAGCAGCTGCTGCGCGTAGAGGAGGGCGATGTCGTGCTCGGTGTCAGCTTCCCGCGTTATTCCAAGCGCACCTCGCAGGCGCTGGAGTATTCGCACAATAGCGGCGCGACGGTGGTTGCGCTGACGGATAGCCGCCTGTCTCCGCTGAGCCAGTGTGCGGACTACACGCTGATTGCCAAGAGCGACATGGCTTCGTTCGTGGATTCGCTGGTGGCGCCGCTGAGCGTGGTGAATGCGCTGATTGTGGCGATTGGTATGCGCCGACAGAATGAAATCAGTCAGGTATTTAATAAATTAGAGACAATTTGGGACGAATATCAGGTATATGAAAAACTTGACAACGAATGAGGCGGCAGTGACGGTTGCGGTCATCGGCGCCGGTGCGGCGGGACTGATGGCGGCGTATGCGGCGGCGCAGGAGGGCGCGAAGGTGCTCCTGTTTGAGCCGAACGAAAAAATCGGACGCAAGATTATGATTACGGGCAAAGGCCGCTGCAATGTGACGAACAACTGCGATACACAGACGTTTTTAGCCAATGTGCCGCAGAATCCGCGCTTTTTATACAGCGCGCTGGGCGCATTTGGCGTGCAGGACATCATGGCCTTTTTTGAGGAGCAGGGCGTGCCGCTGAAAACCGAGCGCGGCAATCGTGTGTTCCCGCAGTCGGACCGCTCGGTAGATATCGTTGACGCATTGTTCCATGCGATGCATCGGGCGGGAGTGACGATGATACACAAACGGGTAACAAATCTGCATACGGACGAGACCGGCGCCATTTGCGCGGTGGAAGCGGACGGACAGCGCTATCCGGTGGAGCGTGCTGTTTTGGCGACGGGTGGAAAATCCTATCCGCTGACCGGCTCGACGGGTGACGGTTATGTGTTGGCGCAGAAGCTGGGGCACACGGTGACGCCGCTGCGTCCCTCGCTGATTCCGCTGACGTGCGAGGGAAAGGACTGCCCCAGAATGCAGGGACTGTCCCTCAAGAATGTCACACTGACTATTTATGAAAACAATAAAAAGTTGCATGACGGCTTTGGCGAGATGCTGTTTACCCATTTTGGCATCTCCGGTCCGCTGGTGCTCAGCGCGTCCTCTCATATGCGCAAGTGGGACAGCGCGACCTATCGGGCGGAGATTGATTTGAAACCGGCGCTGGATCGTTCGACGCTAGATAAGCGGGTTTTATCCGACTTTTCCGAGCGGCAGAATGTGGACTTCCACAATGCGCTCTCGGCGCTGCTGCCGCGCAAAATCATCCCGATTATCATTGAACATTCGGGCATTGATCCGCATGCAAAGGTGCATTCGATTACGAAAAAGCAGCGCGCCTCGCTGGTGACGGCAATCAAGCAGTTCCCGCTGACGATTACGGGCACGCGTCCGATTGAAGAGGCCATTGTGACCTCAGGTGGCGTTTCGGTGCGGGAGGTTTCACCGAAAACAATGGAGTCGAAAAAGGTACCGGGGCTGTATCTGGCAGGAGAATTGCTGGATGTGGATGCATATACCGGTGGATTTAACCTGCAGATTGCGTGGTCGACCGGTTATCTGGCAGGACAGAGTGCGGCGCAGATCGGATAAATAGGAGAGGATGGACTATGGGAAGCAGAGAGGTTGCAACGGCAGCCATTCGCATCGCGCTGACGGACAGCCTGGAGCAGGAGCGCCAGACAAAGGAGCAGCTGCGGGAGCAGGATATCCGTGCGGCAGCCGTGAATTTTGGCGGGGATTTTATCACGTCGGTAAGTAAGATTATTGAGCGTGCGGTGGTTGCGGCAAAGCGCGAGGGCTTGATTGGCACGGAGCACGGCGAAGAAGGTGCAGTTGCCGGAGCGGCGCGCGAGGCAGTCAGCCAGATTACGAGCAAGGCGATTGGACTGAATGTCGGAGGAAAGATTGGCATTGCGCGCAGCGGCGACCACATCAGCGTCGTGGTTTATTTCAGTATTGGTATGCTGAATCTGAATGAAGTCGCGATTGGCCTCGGTCATCGCGCAATTTGACAGAAAGCAAACGAAGAGGAGATTGGAAGCATGAGTACCATTGCAGTGGCGATTGACGGCCCATCCGGCGCCGGAAAGAGCACGATTGCCCGCGCGGCGGCAAAACGCTTGGGCTATCTGTATGTAGACACGGGGGCGATGTACCGCACCATTGGTCTGGCGGCATGCCGGGCTGGCATTGCGGTCGGTGAGACAACGCGCGTGCCGCCGATTTTGGCGGGACTCCACATTGAGCTAGCGTACGACGACGAAGGGGTGCAGCATGTTGTGCTGAACGGAGAGGATGTCTCCGCGGCGATTCGCACACCGGAGATGTCGGAGTACGCCTCGTTTGTGTCAAAGATCCCGGAGGTTCGGACGTATCTGCTGGATACTCAGCGCAATCTTGCAAAGACGCATTCGGTCATTATGGACGGACGCGATATCGGTACGGTAATTCTGCCGAATGCGCAGGTCAAGATCTTTTTGACAGCGAGTGCCGAGGCGCGGGCAAAGCGGCGGCACAAGGAATATCTTGACAAGGGACAGGAGATCGCGCTGGATGAGGTACTGGAGCAGATGATTCGTCGCGATAAGCAGGATTCGGAGCGAGCAACCGCCCCGCTGCGGCAGGCGGAGGACGCTGTGCTGCTGGACACCAGTGAAATGACGCTGAACGAATCCATTCAGGCGGTGCTGGATCAAATACGGAGCAAGGCAGGGGAGGAAGAGGCATGAAGTTTCATCGTGGATTTCAATACATTGCAATCCCGGTGGTCAATGTCTACGACCACCTAAAATATAACTATCACGTCATCGGGCGAGAGAAAATTCCGGACGGCGGCTGTGTCGTCTGTGCCAATCACTCCCAGTGGGCGGATCCGGTGCTGGTTGCCACGGCGATTGGAAACCGGCATTCGTTTGCGGCAATGGGCAAAAAGGAGCTGTTTCAGATCAAGGGACTCGCGCCGCTGATTACGGCGCTGGGATGTTTTCCTGTGGATCGAGAGGGCGCGGACATCAATGCGATTCGTCAGTCGCTTCAGGCAGTCAAGGATGGACGCAAGCTGCTGATTTTCCCAGAAGGCACGACACACCACAAGGAGGGCGATGACGTCAAACTGGGTGCGGCACGGATTGCACTGAAAACTAAGGCGCCGATTCTTCCGGTCTACATTTCGGAGAACAAACGTTTTCGCTCTAAGGTATATGTGGTATTCGGCGACCCGTTTGTGCCGGAGCCGACACGGACGCGTGAGGGCTACGAGCTGCTGGCGGCCGATATTATGAACCGAATCTATGGACTGAAGGAGAACATTCCGAATGGTTGAGGTAGCAAAGACCGCAGGCTTCTGTTTCGGGGTTCGTCGGGCGGTGGAAACGGCGGAGCGCGAGTGCGCCGAGCAGGGCGGCATCTGGGCGCTGGGAGACATCATCCACAACACCCACGAGGTGGAGCGCCTGCGCAGACTGGGCGTGAAAAAGGCAGATGAGGTGGCGGATGTTCCGGACGGCGTATCAGTGCTGATTCGCGCACACGGCGTGCCGGAAAGCACCTATTTGGAGCTGAAACGCAAGGGATGCCGCATTGTGGATGCGACCTGTCCGTTTGTGGATAAGATCCATAAAATTGTGCAGGAGGAGAGCGCGCAGGGACGCCATGTCATCGTCATCGGTTCGCGGCAGCACCCGGAGGTCATCGGCATTCGGGGATGGTGCAGCAGCTCCAGCTGTGTGCAGTCACCAGAGGAATTGCGCGAGCTGCTGGATTCCGACACGGAGGAAGCCGATATTTTACACAAAAATCCCGTTAGTATCGTCGCTCAGACTACTATAAACCGAAAATTATGGGATTTTTGTATAGAAATTATAAAAAAAGAGTGTACAAACGCCAAAATATTTGATACAATATGTTATGCCACAACCGAGCGTCAGAAAGAGGCTCGGTTATTAGCCGGCAAATCGGACATTATGATTGTGATTGGTGACAGGAAGAGCTCTAACACGAAGCGTCTGTATGAGATCAGCCGATCGCTCTGCGATCGCGTGCTTACCATTGAAGATGCCGCTGGACTCTCTGGGCATGAAACAGAGGGTATGGAGCAGCCGTTTATCGGAATTACAGCAGGCGCGTCCACGCCGGCGTGGATTATTAAGGAGGTCAAAAACATTATGAGCGAAGAAACAAGAATCGAAACCGGCAGCGAAGATTTCGCTGCAATGCTTGAGGAGAGCTTCAAGACTTTAAATACAGGAGATAAGGTAACCGGTACCGTTCTGCAGATTTCTCAGAACGAAGTTCAGGTTGATCTGGGTGTTAAGCATGCCGCTTACATTCCGATGCATGAGCTGTCTGACGATCCGAACTTCGATATCAACAGCATTCAGCCGGGCGACGAGATCGAGGCAATTGTTGTTCGTGTAAATGATGCAGAGGGTACTATCGTTCTGTCCAAGAAGCGTGTTGACCAGATGAAGGGCTGGGAGTCCATCGAGGCTGCCAAGGAAGACAAGACCATCGTCGAGGGCAAGGTAAACGAGGAGAACAAGGGCGGCGTTGTTGCCAGCGCATTCGGCGTTCGCGTATTCATCCCGGCAAGCCAGACCGGCATCCCGAAGGGTCAGCCGCTGAGCCAGCTGGTTGGTACCGTAGCTCGTTTCCGCATTACTGAGATCAACCGTCAGAGAAAGCGCGTTGTCGGCTCTATCCGTGCCGTAGCTCAGGAAGAGCGCCGCGCAGCTGCTGAGAAGGTTTGGAATGAGATCGAGGTTGGCAAGGAGTACACCGGCACTGTTAAGTCTCTGACTTCTTACGGCGCATTCGTTGACATCGGTGGCGTTGACGGCATGATCCACATCTCTGAGCTGTCTTGGGGCCGCATCAAGCATCCGTCTGAGGTTGTTAACGTTGGCGATACGGTTAACGTTTACGTTATCGGTCTGGATCGCGAGAACAAGAAGATTTCTCTGGGCTATAAGCGTCCGGAAGACAATCCGTGGAATGTATTCACCGCAAACTACGACATCGACGATGTCGCTACCGTTCGCATTCTGAAGTTTATGCCGTTCGGTGCGTTTGCTGAAATCATCCCGGGTGTTGACGGCCTGATTCACATTTCTCAGATCGCCGATCGCCGCATCGCAAAGCCGGACGAGGTTCTGCAGATTGGCGAAGAGGTCGAGGCAAAGATCATCGACATCGATCCGGACAAGAAGAAGGTTTCTCTGTCTATCCGCGCTCTGCTGAACGACGAGGACTAAGAATTACTTCTTAATTTTATATTGAAGAATGCAAGGGAGCATCTATCTTAGGATTGATGTTCCCTTTTTCTCTTTTTCACCGAATTGCGCTCTCCTGCATACCCTGCGAGAGGAAAGGCGGGGTGGTATGAGACGAATTCGGTGGTATCGGCGGCGCATACGCGGACGACCGAGCAAGAGAAAACGACTGCTGCTTGTGACGGCGATTGGTGTGCTGCTTGTACACGGCTTCCTGTTTCGCTTGCGTCCCAGTCTGGCGGATTATGCGGAAAATGAAATCCAATATCGCGCGACGAAGGGAATGGAGCAGGCGGTTTCACAAGCGATGCAGCAGCAATCGCAAGCGGTTGCGGAGCTGTGTACGCTGGATAATGGAAGCGCATCGGCACTGACGATGAACGCAAATGCAGCGGAGCAGATTCGGACGCAGACGGTGCGAAACACATACGAAGCTATCAATGAACTGGAGCAGCGAAGCCTTTCGGTTCCAATCGGTACGCTGATTGACCCACAGTATCTGGCAGGAATCGGCCCAAAGCTCCCGTTTTCGGCGGTGGGATTGGGCATGGCGTCCTCGTCCATTCAGTCGGAGTTCGTGGATTCCGGTATCAATCAGACAAAGTACAGCTTGGTTCTGCACATCTCAGCGGAGGTACAGTTGCATGCGCTGTGGTGCAGCCGCACGGTGACGATTACCAATGACTATCCACTGACTGAAACCATAATTGTGGGTGAGGTTCCCAAGGCACTGGTACAATAAATGCGGAGATTCG
This sequence comes from uncultured Butyricicoccus sp., assembly GCA_934532985.1. GTDB lineage: Bacteria > Bacillota > Clostridia > Oscillospirales > Butyricicoccaceae > Butyricicoccus_A. Next base: position 21,442 of record CAKTAV010000018.1, read on the forward strand.
GTTTTTTTTACCGCTCGTTTTTGTTATAATAATACTGATTTGTCGGGAAAAACGACAATACATTATGGAAAAACGAGGAGATCGAAATGGGAATTTCGGAACAGATACAACAGCTGCGGGAAGCGCTGAATTATCACAATAAAAAGTACTATGACGAAGACGCGCCGGAGATTTCTGACTTTGAATATGACCGGATGCTGCGGAAGTTGGAGACGCTGGAGTTGGAATATCCGGAGTATGACGACCCGAATTCGCCGACGCACCATGTCGGCGGCTCGGTTTCGGCGAAGTTTTCCGAGGTGCGGCATCCGTGGCCGCTGGAGAGCTTGCAGGACGTGTTTTCGTTTGATGAGCTGCGGGAGTTTTACGACCGTGCACCGGCGCTGGAATATGTGGTGGAATACAAGATTGACGGTCTGTCGGTTTCGCTGGAATACGAAAACGGCGTCTTTGTCCGCGGCGCGACGCGCGGCGACGGCACAGTCGGTGAGGATGTCACCGACAATCTGCGCACGATTACAGATATTCCAAAACATATTGCGAACGCTCCGGCACAGCTGGTCGTGCGCGGCGAGGTCTACATGCGCCGCTCCGTGTTTGAACAGCTCAATGCACAGCGCGAGCTGGACGGACAGCCGCCGCTCGCCAATCCGCGCAACGCCGCCGCTGGTTCGCTGCGGCAGTTGGATCGCGAGGTGACGCGGCAGAGACGGCTCTCGATTTTCTGCTTCAACATTCAAAACAGCGAGGAGTTGCCGCTGACCAGCCATGAGCAGTCGCTGCGTTACTTGCAGGAGCTGGGCTTTCCGGTCGTGCCGAATTACCGCAAGCTGAGCAATCCGGCAGAGATCGAGGCGGAGATTGTCCGCATGGGCGACAGCCGCGGTGAGCTGGATTTTGATATTGACGGCGCGGTGGTCAAGGTCAACAACTTTGCACTGCGGCGGCAGCTGGGTTCGACGGCGAAGTATCCGCGATGGGCGGCGGCGTACAAATACCCGCCGGAGATCAAGGAGACGCTGCTCAAGGACATCGTGATTACGGTGGGACGTACCGGCGTGCTGACGCCAAACGCCGTATTAGAGCCGGTACGACTGGCGGGAACAACGGTCAGCCGCGCGACGCTGCACAACCGTGAGTTCATCCGCGAAAAGGATGTACGCATCGGCGACACCGTTCGCGTGCGCAAGGCCGGTGAGATTATTCCGGAAATCCTGGGTAGTGTGCCGGAGAAACGCCCAAGTGACAGCGTGCCGTATGAGATGCCGACGGTGTGTCCGGTGTGCGGCGCGCCGGTCATCGAAGAGGACGCGGCGGTGCGATGCACGGGCGCGGAGTGTCCGGCACAGCTGCTGCGCAATCTGATGCATTTTGTCTCGCGCGACGCGATGGACATTGACGGTTGCGGTCAGGCGATTCTGCAATCGCTGATTGACGCGGATCTGCTGCACTCGGCGGCGGATCTGTATGAGCTAAAAGCAGAGGACGTCGAAGAGCTGGAGCGGATGGGTAAAAAGTCAGCGGAAAATCTGATTGCCGCCATCAAGCGCTCCAAGCAAAACGATCTGTCCCGTCTGCTGTTTGCCTTTGGCATTCGTCATATCGGACAGAAGGCGGCGAAAATTCTGTCGGGTACGTTCGGTTCGCTGGATGCGATTTTGCAGGCCAACGAGGAACAGCTGACCGAGATTCGCGATATTGGCGGCACGATGGCACAGTCGATTGTGCAGTGGCGCGAGCAGAAGCAGTCACTGCATTTGATCTCTCGTCTGCGGGAGCTGGGTGTGAATTTCACAGGTGAGCAGAAGGTAACAGGCGATACGTTTGCCGGAAAGACGATTGTACTGACCGGCAAGTTGACGATATTTACCCGCAAGCAGGCAACTGAACTGATTGAATCGTTGGGCGGTCGGGCTTCCGGCTCGGTGTCCCAAAAGACGGACTTTGTGGTTGCCGGAGAAAGCGCGGGAAGCAAACTGAAAAAAGCAAATGAGCTTGGCATTCCGGTGTATACCGAGCAGGAATTTCAGGCTTTATTGGACGGACAAGCACCGAGTGAAGACGGCGCCTCCGTCTAACTCCTCCGGCGGGACGTGCTCGCCGGAGTGAGAACGGACCACAGCAAGCAATTGCTGAATCAAAAGGAGGAATAGAGTCATGGCAATTACCAGACAGGATATCGAGTATATCGCGGCGCTGGCTCGTCTCGACCCGAAGGGAGAGGGATTTGACCAGCTGGCAGAGGATATGCAGGGTATTGTTGCGATGGTGGATCAGCTGCAGGAGCTAGATCTGGATGACATCACGGATGTCATTGACACGGAGCGCAAAAATGCGCTTCGCGAGGATGTGGAGATCCCGTCGTATACGAGCGAAGAAGTTCTGGCAAATGCGCCGGTTGTCGAATGCGGCGGTGTGAGCGTGCCGCGCGTAGTGGAGTAAGGGGGAAGCACAATGGAACTGTATCAAAAGACAGCGGCAGAGCTTTCGTCCCTGCTGCGCAGCAAGGAGATCAGCGCAGAAGAGCTGGTAAAGGCGTCGTTTGCCCGCACCAAGCAGGTGGACGGCAAGGTGGGCGCGTACCTGAGCTTGTCGGAAGAGCAGGCGCTGGCGGATGCGAGAGCGATTGACAGCAAGCGTATAGCGGGCGAAGAGCTGCCGCCGCTGGCGGGCATTCCGGTCGCCGTCAAGGACAACATCAGCACGAAGGGAACGGTAACAACCTGTGCCTCGAAAATGCTGGAGAACTATGTCCCGTTTTTTGACGCGACGGTTGTCAACAGCATGAAGGATGCCGGTCTGGTGATTACCGGTAAGACGAATTTGGACGAGTTTGCCATGGGCTCATCGTGTGAGAATTCCGCCCTGGGTGTGACGCGTAACCCGCACAATCTGGAGCATGTTCCGGGCGGCTCGTCCGGCGGCTCTGCGGCGGTGGTTGCATCGGCGCAGACACCGATTTCCGTCGGTTCGGATACCGGTGGCTCGATTCGACAGCCGGCTTCGTTCTGCGGCGTGGTTGGCCTGAAGCCGACGTATGGCACGGTGTCCCGCTTTGGTCTGGTTGCGTTTGCGTCCTCGTTAGATCAGATCGGCCCGATGGCGCGCAGCGTGGAGGACGCTGCATTGCTGGCCGATGTTTTGCGGGGTGCTGACCCGCTGCATGACTCAACGAGCATTCCGAAGGAGTATCCAAGCCTGCATGAGGGCTTGACGAGCGACATCAAGGGACTGAAGATCGGTCTGCCGAAGGAATATTTCGGCGACGGCATTGACCGTGAGGTCAGCGACGCAGTTCTGGCTGCGGCAGAGGTTTACCGCCAGCTGGGTGCGGAGGTGTGTGAGATTTCGCTGCCGCTGAGCAAGTATGCTCTGCCGATCTACTATATTCTTTCCTCCGCAGAGGCTTCCTCGAACTTGGCACGTTTCGACGGTGTGAAGTATGGCCACCGCACGGAACACGCGGATGACATTGTGGAGCTGTACGTCAAGTCGCGCAGCGAGGGCTTTGGCACGGAGGTACAGCGCCGCATTATGCTGGGCACCTATGTGCTTTCCAGCGGCTACTACGACGCGTATTACAAGAAGGCACGCGCCGCACAGCGTGCAATTCGTGCGGATTACGCAAAGGCGTTTGAGGGCGTGGATATCATCCTGACGCCGACGGCACCGACCACGGCGTATCGCATTGGAGAAAAAACTTCCGATCCGCTTCAGATGTATATGGGTGACATCTGCACGGTTTCCGTTAACATCGCCGGACTGCCGGGCTTGGTTCTGCCGTGCGGCTTTGATTCCGAAAAGCTGCCGATCGGTATGCAGCTGATTGGCCCGCGCTTTGGCGAACAGACACTGCTGAATGCCGGACTCGCCTATGAAAAGGCATCCGGACTGTCCAACATCGTGGCGCTGTAAGGAGGGAGAACGTATCATGACACGTTATGAGCCGGTAATCGGTTTGGAGGTTCATGCTGAACTCTCCACCAAGACAAAGATTTTCTGCGGATGCAGCACGAAATTTGGTGCTCCGATCAACACACATGTTTGCCCGGTCTGCACGGGTCAGCCAGGCGCACTGCCAGTGCTGAACAAGCAGGTAGTACATTATGCGGCGAAGATGGGTCTGGCAACCCATTGTCACATTAACCAGCTGTGCAAATCGGATCGAAAGAACTATTTCTACCCGGATTTGCCGAAGGCGTATCAGATTTCGCAGTTTGATGTGCCGATCTGTGAGAACGGCTATGTGGATTTCCTTGTGGACGGCGAGCCGAAGCGCGTGCGCTTTGAGCGCATTCACTTTGAGGAAGATGCCGGAAAGCTGCTGCACGACGAGGGCGAAGGCACGGTAGTGGACTTTAACCGGTGCGGTGTGCCGCTGATTGAGATGGTAACACGGCCGGATATTCATTCCTCGGCAGAGGCAAAGGAGTTTTTGGAGACCGTAAAGACGACACTGTCCTACTTGCAGATCAGTGACTGCCGCATGGAGGAAGGCTCGATTCGCTGCGACGTCAACGTATCCGTTCGCCCAGAGGGCACGGAGGAGCTGGGAACGCGCGTGGAGATGAAGAACATCAACTCGTTCTCTGCGGCGGTTCGCGCGATTGACTATGAGGTAGCGCGCCAGATTGAGGTGCTGGAGGACGGCGGCACGATTGTACAGGAGACCCGCCGTTGGGATGACTCCAAGGTGAAAAACCTTGTCATGCGCTCCAAGGAGAACGCGCAGGACTATCGCTATTTCCCAGATCCGGATCTGATTGCGGTTGAGATTGACGACGCATGGATGCAGCAGATCGCCTCGGAAATTCCGGAGCTGCCACAATCGCGCTATGCTCGCTATGTGGAAGAGTTGGGACTGACGGCGAAGGAAGCACGTCAGCTATCGGATTCATTCGAGAAGGCGTGTCTAGTGGACGACGGTGCGGCGATGGGACGCGTGTCCGCGCGCGCACTGGCAAACTGGGTGCTGTCAGACATCTCAAAATATCTCAATGACAAGCAGCTGGAGCTGAAGGACACCAAGCTGACAGCGGGCAAGCTGGTGGACATGGTTGAGCTGATCGAAAAGAATGTCATCTCCGGCAACGCCGGCAAGAAGGTTCTGATCCGTCTGTTTGAGACGGACGAGACCGTCGATGAAATTGTTGACGCACTGGGACTCAAGCAGGTATCGGACGCGGGCGCGATTGAACAGCTCGTGGATGAGGTGCTGGCAAACAACCCGAAGTCGGTTGCTGATTACCAAAGCGGCAAGAAGAACGTCATCGGCTTCTTGGTTGGTCAGTGCATGAAGGCATCCAAGGGCAAGGGCAATCCGAAGATGATTAACCAAATGCTCAGCCAGAAGCTGTCGCAGTTGTAATGACGTTACGAAAACAGAACAATGAGGAAGCTCCATGCGGACAATTCGCAGGGGCTTCCTATTGTTTTTGAGCAAAATGAGGGAGAAGAGCTGTTTACTTTCACATGATACTATGATAAACTGTAAGAGCAAATCATACCAAGTAAAAGAGAAGGAGTGGCTGCAATGAATATACAACGGGATCAGGCGTCGATGGATGCACTTTTTCGGGCAATTTTATCGCTCAAGAATGAGGATGAGTGCAGCCGATTCCTGGAGGATCTGTGCACGATCAGTGAATTGCAGGCGATGAAGCAGCGCTTTGAAGTGGCGCTCATGCTGGATGAAGGCCGCATTTACAGTGAAATTGCCAAGGATACCGGTGCGTCTACGGCGACGATCAGCCGCGTCAACAAGTGCCTGAAATATGGAGCCGATGGATACCGCACGGCGCTGGATCGTTTAAAAGAGGAGAAGACGGAATGAGTGATTTTTCGGAATATGCTCTGCTGTCGGAATACTATGACCGCTTCACCGATGATGTACCATATGAACGGTGGGCGGATTTTTTTGAACATATTTTCCGACAGAAAGGACAGAAGCCGCAGCTGATACTGGATCTGGCATGCGGAACGGGTTCGCTCACGCGCATTTTGGCTCAGCGCGGCTATGGCATGATTGCAGTGGATCAGTCGGCAGACATGCTGATGCAGGCGATGGATCCGTGGACAGAGGAGCCGCTGGATAAGCGTCCGGTGTTCCTGAATCAGTCGATGGCTCAACTGGATCTGTACGGCAGCGTGGATGCCTGCGTCTGCTGTCTGGATTCGGTCAACTATGTCACCGATCCGCAGGTGCTGCGGGAGGCATTTCGGCGCGTGCAGACGTTTCTAATGCCGGGTGGGCTGTTTGTGTTTGACATCAACACGCGCAGCAAACTGGAACGCATTGACGGACAGAGCTTTGTGCGGGAAGATGAGGATGTGTTCTGTGTTTGGCAGACGCAGATTGATGAGGATGATCTGTGCCACTATGACTTTGACATCTTTGAGCTGAATGAACAGGGCGCGTGGAACCGCTATCAGGAGCATCATGCGGAGCGCATTTACTCTGTGGCGTTTTTGAAGCAGCTGCTGGAGGAGACGGGCTTTGTGAATATCGAGGTGCGCGGTGAGCTGTCGGACGAGGCTCCGGCGCAGGACGAAGAGCGCATTTTCTTTATTGCACAGGCAAAGGAGAATCAATAACGAGAGACGAGGAAACGACTTATGGAAGATAGAATGATACGAGCGATTTGTAAGGACGCAGAGATCAAGTGTACGGCGATTTCTACGACGGCGTTGGTGGAACGGGCGAGGAATATTCACAAGACGCTGCCGCTGGCTACGGCGGCGCTGGGACGCACTCTGACGGCGGCCTGCATGATGGGACGTGAGCTGAAGGATCAGAACGGCTCGATTACGGTTCAGATCAAGGGCAACGGCCCGCTGGGTACGATTACCGCGGTGGCAGAGAATGACGGCAGCGTACGCGGTTATCTTCAAAATCCGGCGGTAGATTTGCCGCTGCGTCCGGATGGACATCTGGATGTAGGACAGGGTGTTGGCCGCGGTTATCTGATGGTGATCAAGGATATCGGCGTCGGTGAGCCGTTCTCCGGTACGACCGTGCTGCACAATGGCGAAATCGCAGAGGATATCACCAAGTACTTTGCGGAGAGCGAGCAGGTTCCGTCGGCGGTTGCGCTGGGCGTGCTGGTCAATCCGGATCAGAGCGTGAAGCAGGCGGGTGGTTATATTGTTCAGCTGATGCCGGGGGCAACGGATGATGACATTACACGGCTGGAACAGAATATCGCGGCAGCCGGTGCGATGACCGAAATGATGGATGCAGGACTGACGCTGGAGGAGATTGTACACCGCGTATTGGATGGCTTTGACGTAGAATTTTTGGAGAATATTCCGGTTTGCTATCGCTGCGGATGCAATCAGGCAAAGGTATCGCGCGCGCTCATCAGCTTGGGCAAGGAAGAGTTGGAGAAACTGCGGGATGAAGAAGAGAATATTGAAATTACTTGTCAGTTCTGTGATAAGGTTTATCATTTGAATCGCCAAGACATCAATCAATTGATCGAGTCAGCGACGAAATAATACCAAATTCACCGATTTTTCGAACATTTTGTGGATTTGAAAAAATGTAAAATAATTTGCAAAAATGTGTTGACAAAATACTGCCCAATGGATATAATAATATACGTTGCTGGACGGCATGGAAGTTTAGCTCAGCTGGGAGAGCATCTGCCTTACAAGCAGAGGGTCACAGGTTCGAGCCCTGTAACTTCCAC
>CAKTAV010000019.1 GCA_934532985.1 uncultured Butyricicoccus sp.
AATTATAACTCTATTATATCGGTTATTGTGAAAAATGCAGCTCCACAAAACGGCAGTAATCTTTGCAAATACGGCAAATATTTCTGTTCCGGACGTTACCTTTTCATTTAACCTTTTTGCTTTTCGGAAGAATTTATTTTCTCTCTTCCAGTCCCAGCAGCTTCTTTGCGTTCTCTCCCAAAATCGCGGTCTGTTCCTCCTGCGTCAGCGGGAGAGCCTGAATGCGCGCCAACGTGCGCTTCTGGTCGCTCCACGGATTGTCCGTTGCAAACAGAACATGCTCCGCTCCATGTTTGCGTACCATCCGCACAAATTGCTCATTCGACAGCATCCAGCAATCGTCCGGATCGCGCGTCATTCCGTCCGGTGCTTCAATCGTACCCAGCACAAACGCCGTATCCAGATACAGCGGCATACCCAGCAGCTTCTTTTCTACCTCATCCCAGTGACGCCAGCCGCCCATATGCGCCAGAATCAGCTTGTCCGGCTGTACTTCCTTCATCACAGTACACACATGGTCCGGCGAGCTGTAGTCGTGTCCCGGAATACCGATATCATAGCCGCAGTGAATCATGACTGCCAGTCCCAGCTCCGACGCGCGATCGATGATGCGCAGATATCGAATGTCATCCAGATCCAATCCCTGATACGCTGGATGAATCTTAATGCCCTGAATGCCCTCCGCCTGAATGCGCGCCAGCTCCTGCTTATAGTTGCCGTATTCCGGATGCATGCCGCCAAACGAAAGCAGGCCGGTTTCCTGTGCTTTGGCATTGGTTTCAATGGCAATGTTGTTGAGTTTTTCTACCTGCCCCGGATTGGTCATAACCGGCAAAATCACCGAATAATCAATTCCAGCACGCTCCATGGATTCCTGCAGTGCGCGGTTGGTCGCGCGGGTATACGGCTTGGAATGCGACATATTCTGCAATTTTGTAATGACGCTATCCGCAATTTTTTCCGGAAACGTATGTGTATGAAAATCGACAATCATAATATTGCCTCCTAAAAAGCAAAGTAAAAGTGTGACACACTGTATTAGTATATCACACTTTTGCTGTTTTGTTTTACAATTATTTATTCGCCCAGCGAGATCTTTTGCTCTACTATGATTTCCTTATCATAGCAAGCGAAGATATCATCCACACGGTCAGCCTGCGGCTTCGGTGTCAGCACACTGACAACCGGAACGATAAGCAGTCCAGCAATCATCGCAAACGCACCGCAGTTAATCGGTGACTGAAGCAGAACCGGGAACATCGGGCGGACAACCATATTGGCAATCATCAAAATTGATCCAAATAGGAAGCAAATCCAGCAGGCCGCCTTGGTCGTCTTTTTCCAGTACAGACTGTACAGGAACGGCGCCAGGAAGGCACCCGCCAGCGCGCCCCACGAAACACCCATGAGCTGTGCGATAAAGGTCACATTGCTCTTGTACTGGATCATCGCAATGACCGCAGAAATCGCGACAAAGATAACAATCAAAATGCGGATGCACAGCAACTGCTGCTTGTGGTTCATGCGCTTGCCGACCGTCTCCACCAGGAAGTCCAGCGTCAGTGTCGAGCTGGACGTGATGACCAGCGAGGACAGCGTGGACATCGACGCAGACAAAACCAGAACGACAACCAATGCAATCAACACCGGAGACAGATTGGACAGCATCGTCGGAATAATCGAGTCAAAGCCATTGGCTTCAATATCAATCTGATCCGAGAACAGACGTCCAAAGCCGCCGAGGAAGTAGCATCCGCCGGCCACCACGAGTGCAAACAGTGTCGAAATAATCGTGCCCTTTTTAATCGCCGATTCATTGGTAATCGCGTAGAATTTCTGTACCATCTGCGGCAGTCCCCAGGTACCCAGCGAGGTCAGAATGACAACGCCCAGCAAATTGATCGGGTCCGGGCCAAAGAACGAGCAGAATACGCCCGGCGTCGTGGAAACCGTCTCATCGGTCACGCGAGCCAGTCCGTCCATTGCCGCCATCAGGCCGCCCTTGCTCATAATGACTGCGGCGATGACGATGACAATGCCAAACAGCATGATAATGCCCTGAATGAAGTCGTTGATCGCCGTCGCCATGTAGCCGCCGACTGTGACATAAATGCAGGTCAGCACCGCCATCAGGATAATACATACCGAGTAATCAATGTTAAACGCCATGCCAAACAGGCGGGACAGTCCGTTGTACAGCGACGCGGTGTACGGAATCAGGAAGATAAAGATAATCATCGACGCGCCAATCTTCAGCGAGCGGCTGTCAAAACGCTTGCCAAAGAACGTCGGCATCGTCGCCGAGTCCAGATGCTGCGTCATTATACGCGTCCGTCGTCCCAAAACGACCCAAGCAATTAGCGAGCCGAGAATCGCATTGCCAATACCGGCCCATGTCGCCGCAATGCCATACTTCCAACCAAACTGTCCGGCATAGCCGACGAATACAACCGCCGAAAAATATGACGTGCCATAAGCAAACGCCGTCAGCCACGGGCCGACCGAGCGTCCGCCGAGGACAAATCCGTTGACATCCGTCGCGTGGCGGCGGCAGTAAAAGCCGATACCAACCAATACGGCGAAGTAAACGACGAGCAATAGAATTTTCATAGTTTCCCTTCTTTCTTCTTGCTCCATCCGGTACAGACACGGACATCGCAGGAATCACTTCGTTTCATTTCACTTCTAAACTTTAATGCATAAAACCAAAAAAGTCAAGAGCTTTTTATAATTCTTGCTCTGTTATGTCAGAAAAACAGAGAAGGCATCCATAATATTACACTCCCGCTCTCCTTGACAAGCACAAAGCGTCCTGTGTATGATGGTCTCAAAGAACTATTAGTGAAAGGAATCGTTCTATGAATGCCTCCCTGATTGATACTGACCAGCTGCTGTCCTTGTTTTCCCAGCTGGTCAGTAAAGATAGCCCCTCGCTGGATGAGCGCACGGTTTGTGATTTTCTAAAAGCAACACTGCACACTATGGGCATAACTGCAATGGAGGACAACGCCGCAGAAAAAATCGGTGGAACCTGCGGCAACCTCTATGCCTATCTTGACGGCTCACTCGACCTCCCGACTCTGCTTTTCTGCGGTCATATGGACACAGTTGAGCCATCACGCGGCAAGCATGCTGTTGTTCATGATGACGGAACCATCACCTCAGACGGCACAACCGTGCTTGGTGCGGACAACGCCGCGGCACTCGCCTGCTTTCTGGGGGCAATTTCTGCGCTGATCAAGCACCGTATTCCTCATCGTCCCATCGAGCTGTTGCTCTCTGCCTGCGAGGAGGATTTTTGCACCGGTAGCAGTGTCTTTGATTTTTCCCGCATCCGCTCCAAGCAAGCATATGTGTTTGACCTCGCCGGTCCGGTCGGCTCGGCATCCAACCAAGCGCCGACGATTTTGTCCTTTGAGGGCGTTTTTCATGGCAAGGCTTCCCACGCCGGTTTTGCGCCGGAGCAGGGCATTCACGCCATCAAGGCGGCCGCAGCAGCGATCACGGCTATTCCCTGCGGGCGAATCGATGAGACTATGGTGGTCAATATCGGTACGATTTCCGGCGGCGTCACCTACAATATTGTTCCGGAAACGTGCCGCTTTACCGGAGAAATCCGCGGATATGATGATACGCGCGTCGTGGAGCAGCTAGACAAAATTCGCACCATCTGTCAGCAGACTGCCGCCGAATACGGTGCATCCGCAGACGTCCGCTGTATTTCGCACCGTGTCGTCGCCTATCGGACACCGGAAGACCATCCTGTCATTCAGCGCTATCAGCGCGCCTGTGCGCAGCTCGGTCTGCCCTATTCGCTGTCTCCCACCTTTGGTGGCAGCGATAATAACGTTCTCGCTTCGCACGGCATCACCGGCATCGTCGCCGCCACGGCGATGAATCAGTGCCACACCTGCCAAGAATATACGAGCGTCGAGGAGCTGACACGCGCCGCCCAGCTTGTGCTGCATCTGATGACAGCTGCGGATTAAAAACGATCATTGTAGAAAACGCCTGTGCAGGCTTATCCCGCACAGGCGCTTTGCATTCTTTTCTTATTCGTAAATCGGCTCAAAATCCTCCGGGCCGTGTCCGCAGATCGGGCAGGTAAAGTCCGCCGGAAGCTCTGCTCCCTCATAGACATACTTGCAGATCTTGCAGCGCCAGCCGACAATCTTCTTGTCTGCCTTAGCCGCTTCTTTCTTCGGCTTGATGTGATCCTGGTAGTCCGCATAGGTCAGCGGTGCGTTGTCACTGAGCACCTTTGCATCCTCTACCTCGGCGACAAACAGCGTATGTGTGCCCAGATCCTGTGAGCTGACTACCTTGCAGCTGAGCACGGCACATGCCTGCCATCCCAGATACGGCACACCGAACGCGTCCTCCGGCGGAGTCATTACCGCAAACTTGTCCACATCGCGTCCCGACTGGAAGCCAAAATGCTGAATCGTCTGGAACGTGCACGTCTGATCCAGCAGCGACGCCGTAAACCGTCCGCTCTCCTTGATGTAGTCGCAGGTCAAGTTCGTGTTCAGCACCGCAACCGCAACCCGAAGCGGATTGCTCGCCACCTGAATACAGGTATTCGTGATACATCCGTTGCTCTTTTCGCCGTTCTTTGCCGCCAGCATAAAGACGCCATACGTCAATTTGTAAATCGCTTTCTTGTCCATTGGTAAACCTCCCATACAATACTAGTCTGTTCTATGTCCTCGGAATGCGCATGACAAATTGCCGTTTCGCCGTGCTCCGATACAATAGCTTCCTTTTTACATTCTTACGATTTCCAACGCAAATCGGATTTTCTCTACCTTCGGGCTCGCTTCACTCAGCGATACGATTCCTTCAAAATAGCGACGACATCCGCTTCCGTCAGCTCCACGCGGTCGCACTTGAACTGTGCACCCATGGTCTCGCGGGCATTTTGGGCAATCGTCTCAAATTCATCCGGCGTGATGCCATAGTCGGACATACGCAGATTGTTCACACCACAGTCTGCCTGTAACTTCTCCAGCGCAACAACAAACTCCATCGGGTCACACGCATTTTCACGTCCCATCGCCTTCGCCAGATCAATCATTCGGCTGCGGCAGACTTCAACTTTCGCATAGTGGCGATAATATGCCGTGCTGATCATAATCAATCCCGCGCCATGCGGCAGCTGCGGATGATAGGCCGACATCGCATGCTCTATCGCATGTTCCGACGTCGTTGTGCCTACGCTCATCACGAAGCCGCCCAGCGTGTTGCCGAACGCAACCTTTTCGCGCGCCGCCTCGTCGCTGCCGTCTGCAACCACTGCTGCCAGATTGCGTCCGACCATCTCCACCGCCTTGAGCGCATACATATCGCTCATCAGGCTTGCCCTCTTGGACAGATAGCCCTCTGTCGAGTGAAACAATGCGTCAAAGCCCTGATATGCCGTGAACTTCGGCGGAACCGACAGCATCAGATCCGGGTCAACAATCGACAGTACCGGGAAAGTGCGGTCGTTTCCGAAACCGATTTTCTCCGATGTTTCTTCGTTCGTCACAACCGCCCACGCGTCAGCTTCGGTTCCCGTGCCTGCCGTCGTCGTAATCGCTACAACCGGCAGCGGTGGGTTTTTCATGCGCTGTGCACCGCCCGTGCCGCCATAGACATAATCCCACAGATCGCCGTCGTTCGTCGCCATGATCGCAATCGCCTTGGCAGAGTCAATGCTGCTTCCGCCGCCCAGGCCAATGATAAAATCACAGCCATTGTCCCGCGCCGCCTGTGCGCCCGCCATCACGACCGGCTTAGTCGGATTCGGCAGAACCTTGTCAAACACAACCGATTCTACACCGGCCAGCTTCAGCTGCTCCTCCACACGATCCAGATAGCCATTGGCGCGCGTGGATTTGCCGCTGGAGATGACAATCAGCGCCTTTTTGCCCGGCAGTCGCTTTTTCGACAGCTTGTTCAGCTGTCCACTTCCAAACAAAATCCGTGTCGGTACATAATACTGAAATCCCATAACAATCTTCCTCCCATTCGTTACTTTTAGTATACCACATCATTCCAGCTCTTGTCCCGAACTTTTTACATGGTAAACCAATTTTAATTTTCATGTTTACAATTCGTTTTCTCTGCGCTATAATGGATTTGCATTTTCAATACAGCACTGGCGAAGGCAGGCATCTTCCCGCTTTCCCACGATTTCCAATCGGGAGGGATTCCATATGACAACCGTACAGCAGGCTTATGAGCAGATCTTAGCCGGAACACCCATCACCAAACAGCAGGCGTTGGAGTTGGCCCACGCGCCGCTGGAAGAACTGACACAGACCGCCGACCGAATTCGGCAAAAATTCTGCGGCAACGGATTTGATCTTTGTACCATCATCAATGCTAAGAGCGGCAAATGTTCCGAAAACTGTAAATTCTGCGCCCAGTCAGCCCATTACTGTACCAGCACGGAAAGCTATCCGCTCCTGCCCAAGGAAGAAATTGCCGAGCAGGCATGTTATAACGAGCGCGGCGGCGTACTGCGCTATTCCCTCGTCACCTCCGGCCGCAAGCTCACCGACGCCGAAGTCGACGAGGAATGTCAGGCCATCCGCTATGTCCGCAAAAAAAGTGATATTTCTATTTGCATTTCCAACGGTCTGCTGGATGAGGCGGCCTACCGCAAGCTGTGTGAGGCCGGTGCGGTGCGTGTCCACAATAACCTTGAAACCTCCCGCCGCAACTTTTCCAATGTATGTACCACACACGCCTATGACGATAAGCTGAACGCCATCCGTGCGGCACAGCGTGCCGGACTCTCTATCTGTTCCGGCGGCATCGTCGGGATGGGCGAAACCATGGAGGATCGCATTGACATGGTGCTGGATCTGCGGGAGCTGGGTGTGCGTTCCATTCCGGTCAATCTACTCAACCCGATTCCGGGAACTCCCTATGAAACGCGGACGCCGCTCACCAACGACGAGTTCTGCCGCATTGTCGCAATCTTCCGCTTTCTCATTCCGGACGCCTCCATTCGCTTGGCGGGCGGACGCGGTCTACTGCCGGATGCCGGACGCAAGAGCTTCTGTTCCGGCGCAAATGCTGCCATCTCCGGCGATATGCTAACCACCAGCGGCATCACAATTCAGACCGATCTGACGCTGCTTCGTGAGCTTGGCTATGTTCCTCAGCTCTGTAATGATGACTGCGCCGCTTGCGCACAGTAATAGTTTTGACAGTACATTTTTCACTCTTATAGTACGAGACAGCCCGTCTCTCCAGTTTAGGAGAGACGGGCTGTTTCCCTGTTCGTTATTATATTTGTTCCAGCCAATGCTGTAACTGTATGTCCAGCTCTTCTCCGCCATTTTGATAAATGACCAGCATCGGCTTACAATCCGCATCCGGACACAGCCGCGTCAAATCGCGCTCTGCATTGTCCTTTCCACCACCGGCGTGGGTGAAAAAAGGCGCAATCCGCTTGCCAGAAAGATCATGCTCCCGCAAGAACGCCTCCACCGGCGCCGCCAGCGTGTGGCACCAGTTCGGCGAGCCGAGAAAAATCGTGTCATATTCCCACAAATCTGCCTGTATCGGCTCCAGCTCCGGCAACACGCCATTGACAAGATCCGCCTTGACCGCGTCAACCAGCGGGCGATACGCTGTCGGATACAGTTTCTTCGGCTTCAGCTCTTCCAAGTCTGCCTGCGCCAGCTTCGCCAAATGCTCCGCCACGGTGCGTGTGTTGCCGGAAATCGAAAGATATACAACCAAGCTCTTTGATTTCATAATATATGCTCCCGTTTTTCTCAGCCAATATATTCCTCAATCTCATTTCCGATTGCGCTGACAATGCGCTGATGCGCGCTAGAATAGTTGTCCAGCTGCTTTCCGCCGTTCAGCTTGGATCGCAGCGGCAGGGTGATATAATACTTTCCCTGATACTTCGTATAGGTATAGCACGCAATGTACTTATTGTCCTTCAAAATGATATTGCCATTCTTATCCCGCTGAAGGCGAATGCGAAGAATCGCGCTGTCACGATTGCCGGTAATCTGGTCAATGCTGGACTGGAAATCGCCGAGCGAATAGAAGCACGGAACCTTTCTGCCATCCTGCGCCGTAATCGTCATGTACTTTTGCAGCAGATGGCAGTGCGAACCGACAATATAGTCCACGCCCAAATCTGCCAGCTCCTGCGCCGCGTCCTTCTGGCTCGGCTTAATGGCGCTGGCATTCTTGATGCCCCAGTGCATGTATACAATGACATATTCTGCTCCGGCCTCACGAATATTCTGAATATCCTGCTCTGCCTTTTTCTTCGTATAGTAATTCAGATAGGTATCCTTTGTAGACTGCGACCAGTTATCGTCTTTGCCATTGTAGCCCGTAATATCCGATACATAGGACAGATAGCCAACCTTAATTCCGTTGACATCTGCAACAAAAAATCGGCTGTCCTTTTTGCCGTTAAACAGACCGGTGCGCGCCAGCTTATACCGATCCACCTGTTCAATCGTCTCGCGGACGCCCTGTAATCCTGCATCAGCATTGTGGTTATTCGCCATGACAACGCCGTCAAAGCCCGCATGCTTCACCGCATCCAGATAGCGGCTCGGCGCATTGCAGTTCGGCTTATTGTTGACATATGCCTCCTCATGCATGTACGGCCACGTCGAGGAAAGGGTGGTTTCCAGATTGCCAACAGCAAAATCCGCGCCGGAAATCAGCTTTTTGACACCGTCATAGCTCTCATTAAAATTATAATTGCCGGTGCTGTAGCCCTGTTTTCCCTGCTGGGCGCCCGTGCACATCATGTCGCCGACCATCATAATCAGCGCATTACCGTCATTGTCATCTGTGGGATTATCCCAGCTGCCATCTGCTTGCTTTTGATAACGCGAGGTGATCGCACTGAGAGCGCTCATCGGCGCGCGGTCTACTGTAACGCGGCAGGTCTTTGTCACACCCAGCTTCGCCGAGCGACAATAGATCTTGCAAATGCCGGCGGAAACACCGGTAATTTTTCCATCACTGTTGACGGTTGCAATACTGGAATCACTGCTCCGCCAAGACAGGCTGGACGCATTTCCCCAGCCATAATACACGTCCAACTTGCGCGAGGCCTTGGAGCGCAGAAAGATGGCATCCTGCTCCAGTTTCAACGCCGAACGGTACTCCGCCTTGACAATCTTTGAATATTTACTGTAGATGCGGTTGCCGTTGGCATCCGTCTGATAACTGCGCACCTTATAGTAGACGCGGTTTTTTCCGTGGTCAAACGAAGCGTCAATATAGGTTCCCTGCGTCGGATCCTTCACCGTTGTAATCCGTTCAAAGCTTCCGTTCTTGGAATACGCACGATAGACCTCGTATCCTTCCGGATCCTCCGGCTTTTTCCAATATACTTCGATGCCCGCTTTGCTTACGCTGGAAATTTTGACACCATACGGACGCACGGGAATCGTTGCCGTACAGATTCGGCTCGGGCTGCTCTGGTATGTCTTGTCCGCTGGCACGGCAATCACACGGTAGTAGTGTGTCTTTCCGCCCTGTGTCTTGCGGTCAGTATATTGCGTCTTGCTTACCGTCGCAATTGTGCTCCACGATTGCTTTTTCAGCTTGCGCTGAACGATATACTGCTTCGCGCCGGACACTTTGTTCCAATGAACATGCAGATAGGCATCGCCCGACGACGAGCACTTCGCGTAAACATTTTTCGGCTTCGGCAGACGGACCGTTACCTTCATTTTCGCCGCAGCACCGGAACCGTCCGTTGCCTTGACGGTAATCGTCGCTTTTCCGAGGGCATTGCCCGTCAGAACGCCGCTCTCCGACACCGACACAACCTTTGGATCGGATGACGAATACGTCAGCTGCTGATTGGTCGCGTTTTCCGGCACGATGATCGGCGCCAGCTGCTGCTGTGCTTCCCGCGCGATGGTATCGGACTTTGGCAGCGAAATGCTCTCTACCGCAATGCTTTCCTGTTCCGGGCTTTCCGGCGTCACTGTTCCTTCCGGAAGATCGGCACGATCCGTTTCCTCCCCCTGTGCAGTCACCATGGCATCCTCTGCTGTCACATCCGCCGCATATGCCAGCGGCGCCAGCAAGAACGTTCCTGCCAAAAGGCCACAGCAAAGCTTCCTACCCAAGTTCTGTTTCATTTCGTTTCCCCTTTGCCATAAACTATTCATATGCTTGATATTATAGCATTTCCATCCAAAGAACGAAAGGATTTTCTTACCGCAGCATCTCCTTTCTATAAAAAAGAAGCAGAGGCAGATCTCTCCGCCCCTGCTTCTTATGTACACTTCGTTATCTGATGCACTTTCTGTATCACAATGGGATGGTCGGCAATCGCTGTCCAGCAGCCAGAGTGCCCTTTTCCAAACCTGAGATGCGTTTCATCCCGCCACACTATCGAATACATGGCCGTCGGAAAAACGCCGCCGCATTGTTCATACACCGCAGAAAAATCCATACTTTTCAACTGTTGCATCGAACGAATACCCTCTCCGGTTCGTTTGAGCCACGCCTCCTTCATCGTCCAAAAGGCCGTGCGCCAAACGCAGGCCTCGTCCTGTTCCCGCTCGGCTAAAATTTGTTGTTCCTGTTTGGAAGTCACGCGGTTCATAACACCATAGTCGTCCCGTACCCACGATTCCACATCCACGCCAACCTCTCCTTTTCCCAGCAGGCACGCAACCATGCTTTCACTGTGAGACAGGCTTATGTCCCACTCCGTGCCCTCCAGCGTAGGTCGTCCGCTTTTCATGATTTTCCATGATGTCAGCGGGATGCCGCACTGCTTCAATCCTTTCACGGCAAGACTGGCAGCAAGTAAGCTGCGCTGACGATCCGCCGTACTATGAAAACGCTGCGCATATATCTTGCGGAATGCCGGAATTGCATCACATGAAATCAACTGTTTTTCCTCCGGCATCTGTTGCTCATCCCAGAGTAGGAGCAAGCTGTTCAAATGGTTTTTCTGCATTCTTTCTCCTTCTCGGCACAACAAACCGTCCGAAATACGCTTTCTGATCGAAGTATTGTTACCACATATTTTTGCGGAAGCCATCCTGATACAATCGGCGCATATATTCCGCATCATTCTCCGGCCACAGGAATCCGCACTGACGCAGCAATGCCGTGCTCCTTGTGTTTGCCATGCGCGACCGGCTTCCCGAATTCGGAATATACGAAGCAGAATGCATGATAACAAGATCCATAATGCTGCGGTTTTCCGACTGGGCGGATTGCAGCCGCTCCATCATCTGATCCAGTGAAATCATCTCCATCGGTGTCCGCATGTCCGCTGCACGCAATAACTCATAAAAATCTGCCGTGGATAGCTTATTGGGATTGTACACGTGATAGGTGGCATTGAGTGGAGCATATCGAATCAGCCGCACCATTGCCTCTGCAACTTTATCGACGTAGGACAAATCCAATACCTTTTTCGTAACGCACGGCAAAAAGTTCAGCCGGAAGAACGACCGCAGCACAATATAAAAGGCGTTCTCATCGGCATTGCGCTGAATCAGTCCGGTTTTCCAATCCGCAACGATCATCCCCGTTCGGAATACCGTGCAGTTGACGCCTTTCTTTCGATAGGCTTCGATTAGCTGCTCACTCTTAATCTTGGAATCCGAATAAAGCTCTCTGGCGTCGGAGCAATCCGGCATATATGTCTCGTCAAACAGCTGATAATTTTCTTTAACCGCATTGTCCAGAACACGAATAGACGAAACAAAATAAAAGTCCGCATGATATTCCAAGCACTTTTCCAGCAGGTACTGGGTAGAATCCACATTGATCTTCTGAAAATCCTCCACCTTACCATAGTGTGTCGTCTTTGCGCCGCAGTGGAACACACAGTCCACCTGATTCCACAACGCACGGCACGCTTCCTCGGAAAGTCCGCCGTCCGGCAGAGACATTTCTCCATTCCATATTTGAACTCGATCGGCAAATCGCTCCAGAATACCCGCACCGAAATAGTATTCCATATTTCGCTTCAGTCTCTGCTCCGGCTCGTTTCCACGAATCAGCAAGTGAAGCACTGCGTCTGTCTGTTCCAGCAGATCGCGCACCAGATATGCGCCGAGGTATCCCGTCGAACCGGTCAGTAAAATACCGGAATAGTGCCGATCACACAGCACGCTCTCACTCCGCTCTGCCGCAACGCGCTGCTCCATCTCCTCCTCCATCTGATCCAGTCGGCGGTCGTCCTCCCCCGACGGAATGGTTGCGCTCACTTTATCTCTGAACTGCGTGAGCTTATCTCCGAAGGTATCCCGCTCGGTAATATTCTGTGCCAGACTGCGCACCGTCCGGAACTGGAATAGCTGAGTCAGCGTCACTTCATACTCTTTTTCCAGTAAATTAAACAGCGCGATGCCCTTCAGCGAGTCGCCGCCGATTTCAAAGAAATCGTCCTCGATGCTGAAATCCTTGGTTTGCAGCACATCGCAAAACAGCTGGAAAATATGCTTCTCCCGCTCGGTGCTCGGTGCGGCAGCCGAGCGCACATTCTGCTCGGCGCGCATGGCTTCCAGCGCCCGACGATCCACTTTTCCATTCGCCGTGAGAGGAATACGATCCACCTTATATATCTGCCGCGGTACCATATACGACATCAGTTCCCTCTCCAAATAAGACTGAAACTCGGCTGCCGCAACGTACTCTTCCGCCGTATAAAACAGCACAAGAACATTTCGATCGGCTCCGGTAAGCGCAGCGACCGCCCGGTCAACCCCCGGATAGCTCTGCGCCTTTGCTGAAATCTCATCCAACTCCACACGGTAGCCGTTGATCTTGACTTGCTGATCCTTTCTGCCCAAGAAGGTCATGTATCCGTCCGCCGTCAGCATACCATAATCGCCCGTTCGATAAATACGTCCAAGCTCCGGATGGGTAACAAACGACTGCTGTGTCAGCTCCTCACTGCCGGCATAGCCGACTGCCACGCCGGCGCCGCCAATCCAGATCTCTCCCGCAGTGCAAGGTGCGGCCAGATTTCCCTTCCAGTCCAGAACATACATCGTTTGATTGGATAGCGGATAGCCATACGGAATGGTCGTCCACTCCTTTTCCACCTTGTCAATCGGGTAGAAAATCGACCAAATCGCGCCCTCTGTCGCACCTCCCAAGCTGATCACCTGACTATGCGGATAGGTACTCCGAATGGTATCCGGCAGCGTCACCGGAATATAGTCTCCTGAGAGCAGCACCAGACGCAAGCTGTGGTAATTCAAAATGCTGCGTCGTATACTCGCCCTCTCTTCCCCGAAAATATTGCGATAGTACGGCATGACGTCTTCTTCGGTATCCAGCAGGAGCGACATCAATGCCGGAACCGAGTTCCAGATGGTGATACGGTAATCCGAAATCAACCGGCGGATCGCGTGCATATGATGATGATCCTGCGTAAACACAACCGCAGCTCCCGCCATTACAGCGCCGAAGAGATCATACACTGACAAGTCAAAGGTCAGCTCGGAAATGCCCAAAATCCGGTCATTGCTCGTCACCTGAAAGCGGGTATTGATGTCGTAAATAGTATTCCACGCCTGTCCATGCGTAATCATAACGCCCTTTGGCTTTCCCGTACTGCCGGAGGTAAAAATAATATACGCCAATGTTTCCGGACAAACCAATACTGGAGCAAAGTCCTCCTGTGGCTCCGTCAGCATCTGTCTGCTGTCTTTTGGCGTCACGTTCCACGAAGCGCCCGCCAGCCGCTTCATATCCTCATACCGGCTTTCCGGTGTATCCGGCATATACGGTACATAAAACGCGCCGCAGCGAAGGATCGCCAGAATCGCCGCATACATTTCCACCGTCTTTGTCGCTTCCAGCATCACGCCATCGCCCGACTGTACGCCGCGTTTTTGCAGTGCCGCCGCAATCTTCCAAACAGCCTTCGCCAGCTGCGCATACGTCCACTGTTGTTCGACATCTACTGCCGCCAGCGAATCCGGCTCGTGCATCGCGTTGCGGTCCAGCTCCGCGCCTAAAATGCCCTTGCTGGGTAAGTGCAACTGCATTTTCTGCTCGTAGTGAGTCCACGCCACTTTCTTTTTTTCCTCTATGTTGCGCAGGCATTTCGTGTCCTGTCGGACAAGCGCCTGAAAATGCGCAAACATCGCGTCGATCAAGCCTTCGGCAAAGGAATTCTGATCAAAGTCCCAGAACACATACAGCTTGTTGCGGTTCGCCATAATCTGACAATCCAAAATCACCTGTGAAGTTTGAGAATACCCACGGGTCATCTCATATTCCGTGTCGTCAATGTCCATCTGCTGGTTTTCATACACCATAGAGGTAAAGACCACTGGATAAATACCCGCTCGGGAACCTTTCTCTCGGGCAATTTCGCGCATAAACTCCAGTCCACTGTATGATTTGTGCCGCAGTGCATCAATCATGCGAAATTGCAATGTCCGGCAAAACTTTGGGAAATCATACGCCTGCTCCATAGATACCGGGATTAACAAAATGGACGTAAAATCACCGATGGTTTCTTTTACGCTTTCGTCCATGCGGTCAAATACCGGAAGATTCAGCGCAAATTCCTTTTTTCCGCTGTACAATCCGATAACATATGCATACGCGCCAAGCAGATAGGTCGACGGCGTCATGTTCATCCCGCGCGCAACGCTCTTGAGCTGCTCCCACTGCTCGGCGGAAATCTCCATCTCACGTCGGGAATAGCTTCTGCGATTTTTGCGCGTTTCCGATGCCGGAAAATCCGGCGCGCCGGGAAAGTTGTCCAGCCGTTTCATCCAATAGGCATGGTCTCTGTTCCATTTGCTGTTCGTATCCTGCCGCTCCTGCTCCTTTGCGCTGCAATAGTCCAGAAAGTTGCGATCCATCGGGTACGGCGTGCTCTCCTCCCCACAGTATTCAATCACTTTGTGAATCAAAAAACGCAGGCTCATGCCGTCTGCAATCATCATATCCACGCCAAAATGATACACAACCTGCGGAGAATCTGGAAGCAAAAATGCCGTCATGGAAAACAGCGGACCATGAAAAATGTCATAGTTCTCCTTGGTATTACGATAGAACTCGTTTTCAATAAACTCCTCCGCGTCCTCTCTCGTACGGTACGACAAGTCGATACAGCAAATCGTATACGGCTCTCGTCGCTGAGACAGCCGCTGCCGCCCATCTTTTGTGAAAATAATCTGCATCGATGCCTGTTCCTGAATGATTCGATTAAGTGCTTTTTCCATCACCGGAACCGGCTTTTCACATCGGAATTCATACAGAATTCTCGTTCCGTCCTCGCTCTCTTGTCTGCCTACGTAGTACGCTCGCTGTATTTCTGTAAGCGGATATGTCTTTTCCGTCTCTGGTTTCATACTTGCTGCCCTTCCTATTTCTTTGCACCGACCGCCATCGCAAACAAAAAGATTTGATTTGGCTGAAGCGCAAAGCAGTCTTGAATTCGCTCAAACTCTTGGTCACCAATAATACAGCTTCCAAGTCCCATTTTCTCTGCCTGCATCGTGAGAAATCCTGCCAGAATTCCGCTGTCAACCATTCCGTAAAAATAACCCCGTGTCCCGTATTTCGGCATATTGACATCGGCATTGTACACAAAATATAAGTTAACACACGCCTGTTCAAAAATGCCGCGGTTCATCGGGTTATGTACGTTTCCCTTGATGCAGTCACCGCCACGAATCCGGTGCAGCGCATGGGTATACGGTGCGTAGTAATACAATCCGCCCGATACTCCCGCCACACGATTTTCTGCCACATAGACATACAGATCCACAGGCGCAAGTCCACCTGCACTCGGATAATACCGCTCCGAGCAATGCGGCGACACACGCCGTCCTGCAATCTGAAACAGTTCCGACACCTCATCCAGCGATAGTTTCCTCTCGGAAAATTCACGTGTGCTCACTCGATGGAGGAATACCGGGGCAATCTCCGTTTGCTCCAGTACGATCGGCTCCTTTGCTGTATAAATGCAGCGCCGCAGCGCCTGCTGTTGAAACTGTTCCAGATGCTTTTCCGTATACAAGCTAAAGTCATGCTGCTGTCTCAGATTTCTTCCCTGCGGATAAAAGACCTTATTGATCTCTTCGACAGAGGTTGTCAGAAATCCTCTCTGTAAAAATTCCCACACAATCTCTTCCATCCGTTCCGGCGCCACTGCGGGGAATACGCTTTGGATCTCCTCCAGCATCGCTCCCCTCTGCGTCAGATAATAAAACTCCGGGAATAATCCGGCAATCTCCGCGTCATATACAAAGCCTTCCATCCACACCTCTTCCCCCTGCACCCGAAAGCGGGCAGAGGAAGACCAAACGTATTTTTCAGCCATAGTTTTCTCCTGTAAATGTCTGTATCTCTTGAAAAATGTCCTGCCAATGGTCAAACAGATAAAAGTGTCGGCCTTCATACGAATGAAAGAGCGGCTCTGCGGAAAAGAACCGTTTCCATTGCTCCACGCCTTCCTCCGTTAGAGAGCTGTCCGTTCGTCCCCAAAGAACCATTCCCTTGGTATGCTTCAAACGATATGGTGAAATACATTGATACTTCCGCAGAATCGCAAAATCAGATTGAATCATCGGATACAAATATCGCCGGTACTCGTCGGAATCCAACAATTCCTCCGCCGTTCCTCCCATGGACAGCAGATATTCCCGGATATGACTGTCATCCGGAATCTCCCGCGGATAGTCCGGCGCCGTCTGTCCCGAAATCACCACCCATTCTGCCGGTTGCCCCATCTGCTCTAACGTTCGTGCCGTCTCATACGCAATAATCGAGCCTGCACTGTGTCCGATGATGCACAGTGGATCACATCGTTCCTTGGCAATGCGCTTTACCGCTTCCTCTACCGTCTCCTCCCAGTTGCTCAGTAACGGTTCGCTCATTCTGGCTCCGTGTCCACTGTATTCGTACAGCTTCACGTCCTTCCGGTTTGCAAACTGCTTTGCCAATGGGATATAGGTAATCGCAAGCCCTCCGGCATGGGGAAAAACAACTACTCTCACCTCGGTCATTCTCCTCCAAATAAGCGGTCATACGGCGCACGTTTTTCCGCCACAACAATCGCGACCTCTCGGATTGTCTGGTGGTCTGCCAGATCCTCTGCCTCAATCTCGATATCATATGCCGTCTCGATGCGGTTGAGCAGCAGCATCGCCGACAGCGATGTTCCGCCCATGGCAAAAAAGTTGTCGTCCAGTCCAACCTCCTGCAGCTCCAGCAATTCCAGCCACATCTGCTTGATTTCTTCTATGTATTTCTCAATGTTTTGCATGTTTCATACCTCCCATGTTCTTCCGAAAACCGCCTGTCAGCACGATACTGTCCTTTCTGCAAAGGCCGCGCTGACAGACGGAAACTGCCGTTTTTTCAATACTCCAATCAAACGTAATTACGTTCGCGTTCTAACATCTTTCCTTCTTCTCGGATAATCTTGCCGACCGCGTTTTTATCCAAACCATCCGGATAGATACTGTAGCTCCGCACCTGACGGAACATCGGCTTGTCTCGGTTGTAATCCGAAAGCAACGATGGCAATGCCGGATTGAGCTGTCCTTCAAAGCTGAGATCGGCCTGCAGTCCGCCCTTGCCCAGACGAATCCGCACTTCCTTTGCATCCAGCCGCTGCATCAGTTCGGTTTCAATCGGCTCCGGAGAGACATTTTCGCCATTCTCCGCAATCAAGATATTCTTTTTGCGTCCTTTGAAGAAAAAGAATCCGTCCTCATCCACTTCTCCTAAGTCACCCGTACAAAGCCAGCCGTCTTTGAGTACCTTCGCCGTCTCTTCCGGCTGCTTCCAGTATCCCGACATCACACCGGCACCGCGCACCTGTATCTCTCCGTCTATAATACGATATTCTATCCACGGATTGAGATGGCCCAGGGAACCTTCACGGCGTCCCGCGAACGCCTCTCCGGAAATCAGCGACGTACACTCCGTCATGCCATAGCCTTGGTGCACCGTGATGCCAAAGGTCTCCACCTGTTCCAGCTTTTCCGGCTCTAAATACGCGCCGCCAATCGCCATATAATGGAACTGCTCGCCCAGCAGAGCAGCCTTTACCTGTTTCGGCGTCATCTCCTTGTGTGCTGCCAGCGTCTGTGACAGCAGCTGTCGAAAGAAATCAAACAGCATCGGTACCGCTGGCATGACGGTACAGCCGTTTTTCTTGATTTCCGCCGGAAGGTGATTCGAAATCTTGCCCAAATACAATTCTGAACCGGACATCAGCACAATCAGCAAATCAATCGTAATGCCAAACACATGATAGTACGGAAGAATGGAATAGATCTTAATCGGCGCATACACATATTTATAGCAATCCGCCGTTGGAATCATATTTCCGAACAGATTGGCATGGTCAATCATCGCTCCCTTCTGGCCGCCCGTCGTGCCGGATGTAAAAATAATTACAGCGGTATCCTCCGGAGACGCCAAACCGACCGGCGGGATTTCGCCCGAAAGTTCCGCACGCTCCACTTCCTCCGAAGCAACCAGCCTATCTGCCGCATTCTCCGGAAGAACGCTCTTCCACTCCTGCAGTTCACCCTCCGGAACGACAATCGCCAGCGGCTCCAGCGTCGCAATCAGTTCTCCCAGTTCGTTTTTTGGCTGTGCGCCATTCATCGGAACCGCGACTGCGCCGTAGGCCATTGCCGCACAGAGCCAGAATACGACATATTCTCTTCTGGTATCCAAAATCACAATCTGCCGTCCCTTGAGCTGCTGCACCGGATAGAGCGAGTTCAGGAAGGTAAGTCGTTCCGCAAACGCGCGATATGTATATGTTTTATTCTCTTGTTCTTTTGGAAAGGTCAAAAAGTTTTTGTCTGCCGCTTCTGCCAGAACACCATGCAGTATTTCCGAAAATGTCGTGCGTACCATTTTTTCCGGCACGTTACAAAGCAATTTCACCATAGTTGTTTCCTCCTAACCAATCTCAAATGTCCAGTGCGAGCATAATCGGATAAGCAACCACAAGAATCAGCACCGCTGCCGCCGCCATAATCACAGCAGAAACCTTGGAATACTCTCCAATGCTGTAGTATCCCTTTCCATAGGTCAGCAGGAATACCGAGTCCGTCGGGAGCAGATAGCCACAGCCAATGCTCATACTGCAAACCATAACCAACAGCTGCGGATGAATTCCCAGTGCTCCGCCAATCGCAATCAAAATCGGTGTGGCAACCGTAGTGAGGGACGGCGCAATCGGGATGACAAGAATCAGCAGATACATCGCAACAATCACGGCGAGAATCACCACCGGTGTTGCAACCGGTTCGTTCGGAACAAATCCCTGTACCAGCGCGCCAAATCCGTTGTCCATGAGCGTTCCGCACAGCGTAATCATCGTTGCGACCAACAGGAGAATGTCAAACTTGACATTTTTGATAATTTTATCAATTGTCGTCACGCCAATACCCGGAAGTGCCATGATGCACACGCCGAGGAACATCACCTGCATCGTATTGATCTCCTTAATCCACGAAGAGGCAACCCACAGAACAAACATGCAGACAAAGATCACAATCGTGCATTTTTCCTTGGCCGACATCGCCGACTCACTGGCAAACGAACGAATAAACTTTTCCGTCTCTGCCGGTGCAACTTGGCTTGGTTTATACATTGTCACAAGCAGTTTCCAGCTCAGAACAACCAGAATCAGCGCAACCGGTGCACACACGCTCATCCACTGAATAAAACCAACGGTCATTCCCTGCTCCGCCAGCACACTCAGCGCAATGATGTTTACCGTGCTGCCGACCGGCGTGGAGATACCGCCAATCATGCACGCAATAGATGTACCAATCATTACGCATCGTCCGGTTCGCTTGCGATCCTCCTCGTGCTCATATACCGTCAAGATCAGACTGCCGAACGTCATATAAATGACCGTCGTCGGCACATCTGAAATAAAGGCCGATGTAATCGCCGCGCAGAGCATATTGGCCAGAATCAGGCCCTCAATGTTCTTGCCCAGTTTATTGAAGAACCACTTCAAAATCCGCTTGCAGATCGGCGTTTCCATCAGCACCGCCGCAAGACCAAAGGACATCATAACGAAATAAACCGCCTGATTGGAAAAACCGCCAAACGAAGCTGAGAATGACTCCGTAATACCAAGCAGCGATTGAATACCCAACGTGACCAAGCACAGGAGCATAACAGGAAGTGCACCGGATACAAGATTGACCATGAATACAACCGTCAGGATCAGTCCACGAAACAGAGGTGCTTCCATCCCTGCCGGCGAATAAAACGCGCTGGCGATAACCGCCAGAACAGAGAGAAGCAAAATGATTTTTTGTTTGCTATGAAGATTCATTTCATTTTCCTTTCATGCTTTAACTTCTTATGGATAGTAGAAATCACACCTTATTTGTTGTGTTTCCAGTTGGCTTTTTCGCCGACTTCCTGCTCTACCCAAATATAGTGGCGGGGAATCTGAAAATCGGAGAGATATTGCTGACAAAACGCCATAATGTTAGATACATCTAACTCGCAAGGAGCATTATACCGACAAATCAGCTCCTTAAGGGTATCTGTCCCTACGCTTACGGACGCTCCCGTGACATCAGGAATCTTTTCAATCACCTGTGCGATCTCACGCAGATTGAT
Organism: uncultured Butyricicoccus sp.; assembly: GCA_934532985.1. Taxonomy (GTDB): domain Bacteria; phylum Bacillota; class Clostridia; order Oscillospirales; family Butyricicoccaceae; genus Butyricicoccus_A. Next base: position 20,605 of record CAKTAV010000019.1, read on the forward strand.
CTTCTCTCCGGCCCGGATGATCACGTCATCCCCGCGGCCATCAATATACAGCCGTCCTTCCTCATCAAAATGCGCCAGGTCATTGGTACAATAGTCATCTTCTGCAATGGGAAACAGTCTTTCTCGGATATAATACCCCATCGTTCCATTGGTGTTCACGACCATATAGTTTCTTCCGTCACGATGTTCGATCGTAATATCGACTCCCGGTATGGGCTTTCCCTGACTCTCCAGCGGTTCTCCTTCCTCACTGAACGTAATCGTTCCTGTCTCCGTGCTGCCAAACTGCTGGCGCAGCTGAATGCCAAAACGATGCAGGAAACGCTTTGCCACGTCATTTGTTAATTTTTCTCCGGAGGAAATAATATAGCGAATCGAATCTCCAAACCGATACTGCTCATCCGTATCTGACATCTTATCCAAGAAATACGGCACGCCAAATAACACCGTCACTCGCTGTTCTCTGCACAGTTCAATGATGTTGCGCGGGAACAGTACATCCGGAATCACCATTGCCGCATCCTTATACAAATACGGCAGCATCGAGCTTAGAAACGAATACGCATGGAAATACGGAGCAATCGAGCAAAACACATCGGTCTGCGACAGCTGCAATCGTCTGCTGTACCGCTGAATTTCCAGATCCAGCATCTCTTTCGTCCGAAGGATGTACTTTGGTTTTCCCGTTGTCGCTGACGTCATATGAATGACGCTGCCCGCCGGAATGTCATAATGCGGCCCGGTTCCCTTTTGCAGCGCTTGTACCGTAAAGACATTGTGCGCATCCGCCGACAGGACATATTCCGCGTCCGTATACTCCATAAATGTCGAGTGCTCTACCGCGTAATCCGGCGACACAAAAAACGGGATCAGTCCCATCTCCTGACACACCAGCCATTCAAACAGGGTGCCCAGCTGGGTATCCGCTTTACAAATTACAATATCGCCGCTCTTTACATCGTGTTCTTTCAGCAGTGCATTGGCTTGCTCCTTCCATGCTTCCTGCTGCTTCTCCGATATCTCTTCTCTGCCCTTGAATAGCTTCATTTTCCGTCCTTTCCCCCGGCAACATATACGACAATTTCCTTTTTCAGGTTCTCCTGCTCCTCCTCTTCGAGCAGATACCAATAAATATTGTCGATATAGAGCTTGCCAAGCGGTGTCAGATAAAACGCCGTCTTATTTTCGTCAATATATCCCTCCGCCTTGAGCGCGCGGAATTTATCCGCAAACCGCTCCTTCACGCTGTCCTTCTCCAGCAGCTGTTTGTTCAGCACCAAGACCTTCGGAAAGCCGACAATCTGCATATTTTCTATTTGCTCCTGCGTCATTTGCTTGAGCTGACCGTAGCACGGCGCCGGATAATTCATATAGACATTGTACGATGCATTACGGTACTTAAAGCCCGCCACATTGCCAAAGGCTCCGGAACCCATCGCGATGCAGTCCGGCATTTCCTCAATACCTCCGAAATACGACGTCTCCAGAATGATCTTTCCGTTCTTGACAAAACCGGAATACGTCGTCTGTGAATATCCGGCATCCAACAGCTTCTCCGTGCCGATCTGAATCATGTCCATGATCTCCTGATCCTCCGGCAGACGCAGATTTCGCTCCTTGACGATGCGCTCCAGCTGATTTTTGAACGGATACATCTGCCCAAATTCCACGCCGTCCAAACCGACTGCAATCGCAGTGTCGATATCCTGTGCCAGAATCTCCGTCAAGTTTCCAATCTGAAAGTCCGGATATCCGTACAGAATATCACCAAAAATCTTGATGTGATTCTTCTTGAGCACTTGCAGCGTATACATGACGTCATTTAGCGTTGCCTTCATGTTCATTTCATTTCGAATCTTCTCGTTAAAACTCTGCACACCAAAGCTCATCCGCGTCAGATGATTGCTCAGGATAAAGTCAATAATATCGTCGCGGAACATCGTCGTCGCCGAGCCTTCGGCATCGACTGCGCATGCTTCATCCAATGTAAAGCTGTTCTTTACGCCATCCAGCAGCCGCTGCAATTCATCGCCCGGCAGCAGCGTCGGCGTGCCTCCGCCGAAATGAATACTTTGAATGACATATTTGTCCGCCAGCAAGGTCGAGTAATAGTGCATTTCCTCCAGCACCTTGTCCACATATGCCGACATTTCCTCGGTTTCATATTCTTTGTCAAATCCGCAAAACGCACACTTGGAATTGCAAAACGGAATGTGAATATAGATCGTTCCCTTGCGCGTTCCGCTCAGCGATTGGCATCGGTTGTAAAGCTGTTCCTCGCGCTCCGCCGTCGAACGGTCCCGTAAAAAGTTCATGTTCGGATAATAGTACTGATGCGGAAGTAATAATCGTTTGTCAAACATACTCTGTCATTCCTTTACGCCGCATTCACATTTTCCATAATCATGTCAATGAATGTGTCTAGCTTCTTATCTGCCAAACACTCCAACTGATCGGATGGAAAGGAAATCTTGAATTTTTTCTCTGTCATAACGACCAATTCAATGATGCGCAGCGAATTAATCTGCTCAAAAAACGATTCGGACGTGTAGTTGTTTTCTGCCTTTTCGTAGGGCTTCATCAGCGTCTGAATCATTTTATCTACTTCCGTTCGCACTTTCTGCTCATCCATTACCTTTTTACGAAATAACATCTTGAACCCTCCACTGAAACCGCTTCATAATATCCTCAATCACATCCAGCGCATCTGTTTCGCTGTCCAGCAGCATCATATGCGCACCCGTCACGTCATACCGCTGAAAATCACCGGTACAGAATTCACACCACGCGTCCACGTCCTGCTGACGAACGACCTCGTCACTCATTCCCCGGATCGCCGCCACCGGAACATCAATGCACACATCTGACTCTTCCGGATCGTACCCCGCCATAATACGCCCATCATCCTTCAGCACATTCAAAATATTCTGAATCTCATGTCCCTTGCTTCCACTTGGATACAGAAACGACATAATCAGCTGAAACGGCTTCATGGACTGTAATTCCTGCGTCAGCTCCGGATTAACAATGGAAAACAGCTTTAAAATCGCTTCGCCATTTTCATTCGATTTTTTGGAATCATCCGATGGGTCGTAATTCAGGGATTTGAGTAAATACTTCACCAGCTTATAATTCGGCATCGTAAACACCAGCTCTGCGGTGGAATGCATTCCGGGCGGCAGCGAGGACATGACAATCACGCCAACCGGCAGATTCGAATCCTTCCTCCGCTGCAACTCTTGGTACACCGCATAGGCCACAATAGCACCATAACAAAATCCCAATAAGATATAGTCGTCATTTCGAACCTTCTGTTCCACCCGATCCGCAAGGTCTTGCGCCAATGTTTTCATGTTCGGCGCGTTTTTTTCCTTAAAACGCAGCCCTCGTCCGGGAAGCTCCATCGGAATCACTTCCACATCGGGGAATCGTTCCTTCCAAGCGCTAAACATCAACGCAGAGCCGCCAGCATACGGCAGACAAACAAGTTTCATAACACCCTCCTTATTCTTAGTCTCGGTTTTTTAATACTTCCACCAACGATACCTTCTTGATCTTGCCGGATAACAAGCGCATCGTGACATAGGTCAACACAACCACCATAACGTAAATCGAAAGCATCGCATACCACGGTACCGAAAGATCCATCGAGCTTGCCACATTGGAAATCAGCATTGGATAGACGGCGTCAATCGACAGCTTCGCCAACGGTAAAATAACAATCATTCCCAACGAAATCAGCACGAAGTTGCCGCTCAAATACATTTTTCGGATTTCCGGAACACGGTATCCGAAGATTTTCATCAAAGAAATATCATATGACGCATGGTCAATCATAATGCTCAGCATCAGATAGACAACCAGAATCAAAATGGCCGCTGCCGCTCCCAATACAGTGTAAATCATCGACGCGTCCTGTTCCATAAACGTTCCCGCCGTCTCGACAATGGACTGTCGGGTCAGTGTAGAATACAGCTTACCGGAATCAATATTCAGCTTTTGATCAGAGAACACCGTATTATAATAGTCGCTCGGCTGTCCCATCATATCACGCAGTGAATTCAGATCCATAAACACAAAAAATCCCGGTGAATATTGTGTAATGTCTGTTACTTCAAACGTATAATATTTTCCATTTTCCTCATCGTCCAACGTCACCGTGTCCCCTTTTTTCAGTCCAAACTTCTGCGCCATAGCCGAGGAAATCGTCACTTGCTTTTCGCTTTGCTTTACGGGCACATCAAAGTATGGATTATCCTTTTGGATGCCCAATATCGTTACATCCATGTTGTATCCAAAGCTGTCTTTTTTGACTGTTACCGCGTACGCTTCCTCTCCATGCTGCGGAACCTGCGCATCCGGATACTTATAGAAGTACATATATTCATACTTCGTATCCGCTACATTGTTCACCGCAATATGCTGACAGAATACATAGGTATCCACGCCGAAAAGGAATAGGAATAAGCAGATATACAAGCCAACCAATACCGTTAAAACCGCTCGTCCTTCTCGAATCAGCTCTCGAATACGAAAGCGCTGTAAAAATCCAAACCGTTCTAACGGCAAATCAACCGTATTCTTTCGCTTTTTCTCATTGCGGATCAGCGCCAGCGCCGGTCGCTTTAGACGCTTGGAGATAACTGCAAGATTCACGCCCAATGTCATGAACGGCGGTAAAACTACACCATAAATCAAAATACCTACAAACAGATGCGGTGCAATCTCCGGAACGGAATAATACCCATAGGTATCCTGCATCTGGTATAATACGCCCAGCGGACTGTATCCCACAATCGTACCGATCACACCGGCAATGCCGGTTATCACCGCCGGAGTAACCGCATAGTGCATCTTTAATTCCTTCGCCTTGATGCCCAATGCATACAGAGTGCCGATCACCGTGCTGTTCTTATCAATTTCATGCAGCGTAAAGATCGACATAACATACGCCAGCAAAATAAGAATAATCACGCCGCAGATTCCGCTGCCATACAGGTTGGTTGTCATACGCTCGGCAGACGTACCAATGCGCATATTGTTTTCCCGCTTAATAAACTGCTGCAAATTGTGAATATTCGGATCAACCAGTTCCTTCAGCTTCTGTGTCGTATTGCTGTCGCTTTCACTGCTGAACAGCGGACTGTTCAGCATATTCAGCATCGGCTTGATGTCGCCGCGCACTTGATCCAAATACTCTTGAAAATATGGGTCGTCCACGGTATCTGGATCAAACGGAAAGCTCTCAATCATTTTCCGCAGCTCCTCATCCGTCATGTAATTGTTCAAACGATAGGCGTACACAAACGATTCTGCCTTAATGGAATCGCCTGTCTGCTCCAGCTTGGCAAATTCCTCTTTCGTGACGATGGCAGTGCCAAAATTCATGCTGTCAATCATGGAGTTTGTCACATCAGCAGTCGGACTGTCATAGTCCGGCGACGAACCAATACCGCAAATCGTATATCGCTTCTCCCCAACGGTCAGAGTATCACCGATATCTAATTCATGTACCTCTGCATAGCGTTTTTCTACCGCAATTTCATCATTTGTTCGTGGAATACTGCCCGTGTCACAATAAAACAGGTTAATATTTTCCCGATTGCGGAACAGTCGAATCTGACTGCCATCGCTGCCATACTGGTCGAGGTAGAATTCCTCTTCCACCTCAACGCCCTTTTCCCGTATTTGCTGCAATTCTTTTTCTGTCAATCGAGTGAATGTGAAAAATTCTCCATCCTCCACCTGATTTGTCTCTTGAAATGCAGAAACACCGCTGATGACGGTCAAGGCTGCCCCCAAAAGGCTAACCACGAGATAGATGGATAGCATAACCATCAATCCCAGCGCAAGATAGCGGAACTTGTTTTTCCGCAGATCTCGAAACGCACGTCTTCTGAGTATCTTCTTCATATCAAAGCCCCTTCAAAGCCGATGCAGGAACCAAGCTGCTGTTTTGATACTCTTCGCTGATATTGCCATCACGAATCACAATCACCTTATGTACCATCTGACGAATCACATTATTATGCGTCACGATTAACATCGTTGTGCCATATTTTCGATTAATCTTCTCCAGCATCATTAAAATATTCTGTGACGACTTGGAATCCAACGCGCCCGTCGGCTCATCACACAAGAGCAGCTTTGGATTTTTTACGAGCGCCCGTGCAATGGCGCATCGCTGCTGCTGTCCTCCGGAAAGCTGTTCCGGAAATTTGTTCCGCAGCTCTGCAATCTCTAACGTCTCCAATAGTTCATTCAAATCCAATAGATTGTCCGAAAGATATTGACAAATCTCGACATTCTCCCGCACTGTCAAATTCGGAACTAAATTATAAAACTGAAAGATATAGCCCAAATAGTCCCTGCGGAAATCTGACAATTGCGTCGGATTACGTCCGACAATTTCGTTGCCATCCACAGTAATTGATCCGGAATCCGGAATTTCAAGACCCCCAATGCAGTTCAAAAAGGTCGATTTTCCCGATCCGCTCGGACCTTGAATCACGCACATGATCCCTTTTTCCATTGATGTCGTGATTCCCTTTAGCACTTCAGTACATCCTTCCCCAACTCCATAGCTTTTTTTCAAGTCTTTGATTTCCAGATACATATGCGTTCCTTTCCTATATACTTAAAATCGAAAATCGCGTTTTGTGAATTAGCATGTGTTAACTACAAATTATTATATTATTGTACTTTCGAAAATGCAATAGGAAATAAAAAATTAGTTAATTATTGCAATTAAATACTACATACTTCCAATAAACGCGATTATTTCCTAGTTTTTAGTATATTTATTATCTCTTTGTTTATCCATTTATCTCAACTTGTGCCTCTCTCCTGTTTTTATTTTGTTTTATTTGACTAACTTTATTGCAACAGAATTGCTGCAAATCAAGCAATATCTGCACTTTTCTTCTTCACACCATTTTATGTAAAACGGTATATTTTTCATTACTTTTTGAATTTTATACAATAGGATAACAAAATAATCCTCTGTTTTTCAATCACAATTTATCCTCATAAAAGGATTCGTTGCAAAATACACATAAAAAAGCGCCAGACAATAAAGTGCACCCCATTTGTTAGACAGTATGGTAGATACCGTAGAATCACACAAGAGTTACATAACAACGATATTTGCATCAATCACAAGACAGTACAAAAACTCATGAAACAGTTGGGCTTAGTCTGCCATGTCCGTGAAAGAAGGAAGTACAATTCCTACAAAGGTGACGTTGGAAAAGTCGCTCCGAATCTGTTGGAACGGCACTTTAAAACAAACGAGCCAAACCGTAAATGGGTCACAGATATTACGGAATTCAAGGTTAATGACCAGAAGCTTTACCTTTCACCAATTATCGATTTGTTCAACGGAGAAGTTGTCAGTTATACCCTGAGCCGCCATCCGAATTTCAAGCAAGTTACAGATATGCTGGAAGATGCTTTCAAAAAGTTGCCAGATAAAGTAGATCATCTGATTCTGCATTCAGATCAAGGTTGGCAACACCAGATGAGAACCTACCAACAGATGCTGAGGCCAAAGGCATTACACAAAGTATGTCTCGCAAAGCTACTTGTCTGGATAATGCTGTTTCTGAAAACTTCTTCGACTTACTCAAGACAGAACTGTTCTACTTGGAAAAATTTGATTCCATTGACCAACTTGAAAAGGCTATTATTGAATACATCGACTACTACAACAATCGCCGGAACTGTTGTAAAATCATGAGTGAGCATATGGCATCTTCCTTTCTCATTGGGTAGGGGTACTTTAATGATAACGGATTTTTCTATATGCTCAACTCTTTTTTGCAAAATTTTTGGGGCCAGGTTTTCCTGACCCCAATATTTATTATAGAACCCTATTGACACTGAACCGATTTTTTCTATACCCCAACTATTGACACTGAACCAAAAAAGACCTGAGATAAAAATCTCAGGTCTTTTGGAGGTGCCACCCAGAATCGAACTGGGGATCAAGGAGTTGCAGTCCACTGCCTTACCGCTTGGCTATGGCACCATATGGAGCGGATGACGAGGCTCGAACTCGCTACCTCCACCTTGGCAAGGTGGCGCTCTACCAGATGAGCTACATCCG
>CAKTAV010000020.1 GCA_934532985.1 uncultured Butyricicoccus sp.
CAGAAGGGATTCGAACCCCCGACCTTTTGGTTCGTAGCCAAACACTCTATCCAGCTGAGCTACTGGCGCATACCGCAATCTCTTGACTGCTCAATCAGTATACCAAGAAGCGCGTATAATGTCAACGATTTTTTTCATTTATTTTATGTTTTTTATTGTATCCAGTTCTTTGCCCGCTCGACGGCCCGTTTCCAGTCCTGACGCAGCGGCGTGCGCTGCTCTTCCGGCATATTCGGCTGGAATTGCCGATCAATGGCGGCGTTGCGGCGAATCTCCTCGCGGCTGTCCCAATAGCCAACGGCGAGTCCTGCCAGATACGCCGCACCAAGCGCCGTCGTCTCCACGCACTGCGGGCGGACAATCGGCACACCTATGATGTCCGCCTGAAACTCCATCAGGAAGTTATTCGCACACGCGCCGCCGTCCACGCGCAGCAACCGCAGCGGAACGCCTGCGTCGTTCTGCATCGCCTCCAGCACATCCGCCGTCTGGTACGCCAGCGACTCCAGCGTCGCGCGCGCAATATGCGCCCGCCCTGTGCCGCGTGTCAAGCCGACCAGCGTTCCGCGGGCATACGGATCCCAATATGGCGCGCCCAATCCGACAAACGCCGGAACGAGATAAACTCCGCCGGTATTCTCCACGCTGCGCGCCAGCGCTTCTGTATCCGACGCATGTTCAATCAGCCCCAGCTGATCGCGCAGCCACTGAATCGCCGCGCCTGCCACGAATACCGAGCCTTCCAAGGCGTAATTCACTTCGCCGTTCATGCCCCATGCAATGGTGGTCAGCAGACCGTTCTGACTCTGTACCGGTGTACTTCCCGTATTCATAAGTAAGAAGCAGCCCGTTCCATAGGTATTCTTTGCCTCGCCCGCGGCAAAGCATTGCTGACCAAACAGCGCCGCCTGCTGATCTCCCGCCGCGCCGCTGATCGGAATATTGCCGCCGAGCCGCGTCGTCGTGCCAATCAGGCCGCTGGTTTCCACCACCTCCGGCAGCATCGCCTGCGGAATCTGCAATATCTCACAGATTTCCTCATCCCACCGCAGGGTGTGAATATTAAACAGCATCGTGCGCGCCGCGTTGGAATACTCCGTCGCATGCACGCGCCCCTCGGTCAGATTCCAAATCAGCCAGCAGTCTACCGTGCCAAACAGCAGCTCGCCGCGTTCTGCCCTCGCCTGTGCTCCCGGCACCTCCTGCAAAATCCAATGCAGCTTGGTCGCCGAAAAATACGCGTCAATCGTCAAGCCGGTCTTGTGCCGAATGGTCTCTTCCAGCCCGCGCTGCTTGAGCGCCTCCGCCATATCCGCCGTGCGGCGGCACTGCCAGACAATCGCCGGAGCAACCGGCTTTCCGGTCGCTTTATCCCAGACAATCGTTGTCTCCCGCTGGTTGGCAATGCCGATTGCCGCAATCTCCGTGCCGTCAATGTCCAGCTGCTCCATTGCCTCCCGACACACCTGAAGCTGGGTCTGCCAGATCTCCTCTGCGTCCTGCTCGACCCAACCCTCCTGCGGAAAAAAATTCGCCAGCTCCCGCTGTGCCATCGCGCAGATCGCGCCGCTGTGATCAAATAAAATACACCGCGCGCTGGTTGTGCCGGCATCCAACGCCATGATATAACTCATAGAATTTCTTCCTCCCTGATACCAAAACAGCCCCTTTGCACGGCGCAAAGGGGCTGTATCTATGTTATCTTACTGCAAAAGCTCAGCATAATAATCGTTGTCGCGCACCTGACCGACCACGCTGATGGATGCACGGCCCGGCACAAAAATCTGCTGTGCCAGCTCCGCAATGTCCTCCTTTGTCACATGATCATACAGTGACAAGACGGTTTCCACCTCTGGATTTTCGCCAAAGAACATCTCTGCCCGTGCAATCTGGTTCATGCGCGCCGAGGTGCTTTCCAGCCCCAGCAGGACGCTGGTTTTCGCCTGTTCTTTACAGCGCTCCAGCTCGGCGTCATCCGGGCCGTATTCCGCCAGATGGCGGCATTCCTGCATCGCCAGCTGAATGGCCTGCGTCTCGGTCTCCTGTCCCAACGCCATATAGACATTAAACAGACCGACATCCTGATGCGAGGTATGGAACGAATATACAGAATAGCAGAAGCCATTCTGCTCTCGAATCGTCTGAAACAGGCGCGATGACATACCACCGCCCAAGATTGTCCCGAGCAGCGCGTTGACATATCGCTTTTCGGAGTCCATCGGAATGCCCTCAAAGCCGATACACAGATGATTTTGCTCCGTGTCCTTTTTCTTTGTAAACACCGCCGGCTGATACTGCGCCGGAACCAATACATTGCGTCCGCTGCCCGTCATCGTGCCAAACAGATCGCAGATGTATTCAATATCCTGATAGGTAAACGAACCCGCCAGCGAGATAATCGTATCCTCCGGTCGATAATATTCCCCGACAAATTCATGCAACTGCTGCCCATGAATCGTGTGCAGCGTCTCACTGTCACCCAGAATCGGCCGTCCCAAGGCGCTGTCGCGGAAGCACTCCTGAAACAGCTTTTCCGGCGCCATGTCCTCCGGCGAATCCTCGTACATATCAATTTCTTCCTCGACAACGCCGCGTTCCAGATCGACATCACGATCATCAAACTGCGAGTGCAGGAACATATCCGCCAGAATTTCCACACCAATCTGCAAATGTGCATCCAGCGTTTTCAGATAAAAGCAGGTGCACTCTTTTGTCGTAAACGCATTGACCTGTCCGCCAATGGCGTCCATTGCCACTGCGATATCCTTCGCTGTGCGGTCTGCCGTACCCTTAAATACCATATGCTCCACAAAGTGAGAGATACCGCTCCACTTTTCCGGCTCGTGGCGAGAGCCATTCATTACCCAGACTCCAATTGCCGCCGAGCGCACATTCGGCATGCGTTCATAAATCACGCGTACTCCGTTCGGCAGCACAAGTTTTTCATACATGCTCTATCGCCTCCCCGCCCCGTAAGCAAACGGGCTTTCCCTTCTTCTTCAAACACATTCAGTATAGCACAAATTCTTCTCCTTTGGCAGACCAATTTTCTATTTTCTTCACAAAGACAACCGATTTTTTCAAACTCTCTTGAGAAAAAACCTCCCGTTCGATATAATGAGTAACAATAACACGCATGTTTTTCCGCAACTGCCTGAAAGGAGGCTTTTCCCATGCCGCGCTTTCTGCGCCTGATTATTTGGGACGCTCTATTTTTTCTTGTTCTGTCCACCGGCTATGCCGCCAGCCACCTACTCAGCAATGAGATTCCATCTTATTTGGTGCTTTTACTGACCTGCGCCGTCTGCGGTGCATTTCTGGCACAGCTGTCCCTGTGGGGCATCGGCTGGCTGGAGCTGGTATTTGTCGGCCTGCCTGCGCTCTATCTCGCTCTCTGTCCGGTTCTCGCCCCATGGCTCAACGGTCTGTCCTGGATTCCGTTCTCCCTTGTGCCGGAGTCGCTGCTCCGCGCATCCGCGGATACCCTTCACCTTGCCGGTGGTCTCACGGCCGGTTTTATGGTGTGGGAACGCTTTCGCTGACTCCTTGCCGCCCAGCGCAAAGCATGCTATACTGTTTGGGCAATGACGGAGCCTTGGCTCCCGCAAAGGAGGCTATTTTTCTTCGATGACAGATACACCGTATATTGTATTTGATATGGACGGCGTGCTGATTGACAGCGAACGCGTCGTTTTAAATTCATGGATTACCTGTGGTCCAAAATACGGCGTGCAGAATCCCGGCGATTTCTGCCGCTCCTGCATGGGCACAACGCCCGGTGAAACACGCCAGCGGCTGTTTGATGCCTACGGTCCGGATTTCGCCTATGAGGATTTTATGGCGGACTGCCGGAAGTATTTTTACGATGAATTCCACCGCACAGGCACTCCGATCAAGGTGCATGTACGCGAAGCAATTACCGGCCTGCACGCGCTGGGCTGCACGCTCGCCGTCGCGTCCTCCACAAAGGAGGCCATCGTTCGCAAGCAGCTGGGCGACGTCGGCATTCTGCCGTATTTCTCCGTCGTCATCGGCGGCGACCAGCTCTCCCGCAGCAAACCGGAGCCGGATATCTATCTGCTGGCTTGTCAAAAGCTCGGCGTGGATCCGCACAAGGCCTATGCCGTGGAGGATTCCCATAATGGTATCCGCGCCGCCCACCGCGCCGGAATGATGCCGATTATGATTCCGGATCAGCAGCCCGTCACGGAGGAAATGACCCGGCTGTGCTGTGAGATTTTCTCCGATGCGGAGGAGCTTCTGGCGTACATACGAGCGCAAATAACAGCAAAATAAACGCACACCAGCCCGATTGACGGTTGTCAATCGGGCTGGTGTTCTCTATCTCGTTCCCTGCTCCAAATACCGGTCGCCCATCACAATAGCACACACCGCGCCGGTCAGCGGCTTTCCGGTAAACGGCGTATTCGTCGACTTCGAGCGATACTCTGTGAACACCACCGGTGCGTCCCAGTCGGCAATCATCAGCTCGGCGCGGTTGCCGACCTCCACCGACTTGCCGGTCATGTGATAAAACTCCGCCGGATTCCGGCTCATCACACGCATCAGCTGCATCCGCGTGAGCTTTCCGGTCTGTACCAGCGCCGTATTGCACACCGCAAACGAGGTCTCCAATCCGGTAATGCCGGACGGCGCCTTGGCAAACGGACGATTTTTTTCCTCCGCCGCATGCGGGGCGTGATCCGTGGCAATCATATCAATCGTACCGTCCTGCAAGCCCTCTATCAGCTTCTGTCGGTCATGCTCCGTGCGCAGCGGCGGATTCATGCGCGCATTGACACCGTATTCCAGCACGTCCTCCTCCGTCAGGCTCAGGTGATGCGGAGTCGCCTCAGCGTGAATGTCCGCTCCCAGCTGCTTTCCGGCGCGAATCAGAGCCACCGAGTTGCCTGAGCTGACATGCTGGAATGCCACGCGCGCTCCCGTCCGCAGCGCAAGGGCAATATCGCGCGCAATCATGCACTCCTCCGACGCGGGCATTGCGCCCGGCACTCCGAATTTAATCGCCGCCGCACTGCCATAGTTGACGCCCGGCGACAGGATCAGGCTGGGATCCTCCTCATGAAACGACAGCGGGACATTTAAGTCCTTTGCCCGGCACATCGCCTCCTGACACATCCGCGCGCTGGTCAGATTGATGCCGTCGTCCGTAAAGCCCGGGGCACCCGCCGCGTGCAGCGCCGCAAAATCGGTCATCTCCTTACCCGCCAGCCCCTTGGTCACGGCGCAAGCCTGCAATACGTTAATCGGCACCTGCTTTGCCTTTTTCTGTACATAGTCTAACGTCTCCACGCTGTCTACCACCGGCTTGGTGTTCGCCATACACACCACGGTCGTAAATCCGCCGGCTGCTGCCGCTGCCGCGCCCGTCAGAATGTCTTCCTTATACGTCAGCCCCGGATCGCGGAAGTGCACGTGTACATCCACCAGACCGGGTGACACCGTCTTTCCCGCCAGATCGACCGTTTCCGCCTCCGCCGTAATCTCCGGCGCGATTTTCGCGATAATTCCGTTGTCGTCAATCAGAATATCCCGCTTTTCCTCGGTCTCCGTGTACGGATCGAGCAGCATTCCATGTTTTAATAACAGCATCTCCACATTCCTCCTAATTTTCTCTCATCCAAATTTCCACAGCAGGAACACCGCAGCCGCTTCGATTAGTACAATCAGCGGAATTCCCCACATAAATCGCCGGTGCAGCGTCTTATGATGTATCAGACGCATGGTCACATACATCATCGGTCCGCCGCCCAGCAGGCATAATCCAAACAATGTTTTTTCCGGCACACGCCACGCATCGCGCTGGGCACACCGTTTATCCCAGATCGCCGTCCCCGCACTGAGGGCATTGATTAGTATGAAATAGCACAATATCTGTCGCATTTTTCGCTCCAATATGGCAACTTTCAGCATATTGCTTGTTTTTTTGATTGTACTTCTTCCACACATAGTGTATGATAAAGAAGTACTGCTTGTATAGTACCAAATTATAGATGATTTCGCAATCATTGCACATGGGGGAGTTTATTATCATTATGAAAAAACCATTCTTTCGCTCTCTGAGCCTGCTGCTATGCTGCGCCGTGCTTGTCAGCGTATTCTGCGTTCCAACGATGGCCGTGAGCAGCACACCAAAGCTAGCCTCTGATGCCGCCTGCGTGATTGACGCAGACAACGGAGAAATTCTGTATCAAAAGAACGCCAACCGCACCGAACGTCCGGCGTCCATCACCAAGCAGATGACCGCCCTGCTCGTTCTGGAGCACATCAAAAAGGACGGCGGCAGTTTGGATGACAAGGTGACCGTCACGAGTGAGGCGCTGTCCACCGTCAATCTGGAATCCACCCGCATTGGCTTTGAGGTGGGACAAAAGCGCACGGTACGCGATCTGATGTACTGTATGCTGGTGTATTCCGCCAACGACGCGGCAAATATTCTCGCCGAGTACGTCGCCGGAGACGTGAGCCGTTTTGTCACGATAATGAACAAAAAGGCCAAGGCCATCGGCTGCACCAACACGCATTTTGAAAACCCGAATGGTCTGGATCCGGATGATCCGAGCGGCGACCATCATACAACCGCACACGACATGGCGCTGATCTCCTATCAGCTGGAGCAGTATCCGGATTACTTTGACTTTGCCGGTTCGATGAAATATGATCTGGACACGGATAAGGTGATCAAGGAGTCGTGGCAGATCTGGACAAAGGTGGATATGATTCTGCAAGGCTCACAGTATTATAATAAAGAAGCCTTTGCCGGAAAGACCGGCTGGACCTCCCAGGCACATCATACCTTTGTCGTGTACATGAAGCGCGGAGACCGCAATCTGATTATCGTCACGATGAACAGCCTTGCCCCCGGCGACAAATATTCCGACTCAGAAAAGCTGATGGATTATTGCTGCAATGAATATGATGAAATCAATCTCACGCCGGAGGTCTATCAGTCCGCCGCGGAAGCCGGCCTCAGCCAGATTGATTCCTCCTATAAGCTGGACACCAAAAATCTTCCGAGCACCTCGGTGCTTCTGCCGTCCGGTTTGACTGCAAACGATCTGCGCTATAAGGTCACGGTCAAGGATGACGCAGAGGCAATTCTGACCGTCGGCGTCGCCGAGTCCGGCTGGGATGCCTATAAGGCCGCCACCCATATGAGCGGCAACAAGGCAGAGCTGATTCAGTGCACTCTCCCGCTCAAGCAGGGTCTGCTGGCATCCGTCACCTCCGGCACGTCGGAGAGTGAGGCCACCGGCGCAGGCAGCGGCAAAACGCGCCTTGCCCTTCCGGATTTTTCCACACCAGACGGACAAAAGCTGTGGGTTGCCATCGGCACGGCGCTGCTCGTGCTCATCAGCTTGATCTATCTGCTGACTCGCTTTTTTCGGCGGCGCGCGGCGAAGAAAGCGGAGAAGCAGGCGCACGCGCCGCTCCAAGTCGTCATCAAAACGCCGGAGCAGTACCAGAACAAAGTCGAAAACCCAGAAGAAACGCCTGTAAAACCGAATGACACACCGGAGGAAAATCCGCCGAAGGATTCCCCGGAGGAGTAAAATAGCAATGAAAAACCGACAGGCAGCCGCCTGTCGGTTTTTCGTTAATATTCCTCTTCCCCTACCGGTTCCGTGCTTTCAATTTCCGCAAACTTGCCGCGAATCAGCTCCACCAGCGTCTGGGGATTCAGCTCAACCTGTGTGCCGATGCGGCCGCCGGAGACGATAATCGTCGGCAGTTGTTCCGCCGTCTGGCTGACCACCGTTGGGAAGGCTTTTTTCATGCCAATCGGACTGCATCCGCCGCGAATATAGCCGGTGATTTTATTGATTTCCTTGACGTGAATCATCTCAACGGACTTTTCTCCGACGGCCTTTGCCGCCTTTTTCAAGTCCAGACCGGCAGCGACCGGAATGACAAACACAAAAAATCCACCGGATTTTCCCCGCGTCACCAGCGTCTTATAGACGCGCTCCACCGGCTGCCCCATCTTGTGCGCCACCGTGATACCGTCTACCTTGTCGCCCGGCTCGTAGGTGTAAAACTGATAGTCCACCTTTGCCCGATCCAAAATACGCATTACATTGGTTTTGAGTTCCTTTGCCATGGGATGCTTCCTCCTGTATGTTTTCTCTTTGTCTATCAGTATACACGGCAAGAGGGAAAGAATCCAGTCGTCGCGGGGGGTAAATTTTCTCTGAGAACAGATGGGTAAATGGTGCGCACACAAAAAACGACAGGCCTCCCTGTCGTTTTTACCACTCTAATTCACTTGTGTTAATCCGCTTGGAGCGATCCTCCACACAGCGCACGGCGGTGCGTTGGTTGCCGCTATAGGTACAGGTAAACAGGGTCAGATCCCAATCGCCCGTCAGCATGCGGTGTCCCTCATCGGGGTTCATCTGCTCCACGGTTTTAATGCGATAAGAATGAATCGTGCCATACGCATCGGTAAACTGGACGGAATCACCTGCCTCCAGCGTGTGGAGTTTGGCAAAATGCCTCACGTAGTTATGCGCCGCAATGACCAGATTCCCGTCATCCACCGAGCCGCGATAACGGCACGGCGCAATCTGAAGCTTATCAAAATCCCATTTTTTCTGCACCGGCAGATTCAGGCTCAGCTTTGGAATCGACAGATAGCCGAGATATTGCTCGCCGTCCGCCTCCACTGCGCCATCTTCCCCCTCACCGTCTGCAATCGCCTTCTGCACAATGGGCAGAACGACCTTCGCCGACTGTTCCGCTCTCCACTCTTCCCAGCAGTTGTGCGCAAGCAGGCACAGCGCTGCGAGAATACAGATACTTCCCAACAGCATACACAGTAGACCCAATCGCTTACTCATGCTGCTGTCTCCGCTTTATGCGCCAGCCTGCAATCATGAGCATCAGTCCCACTGCCGCCAGAATCGGAATCGGCCACTTGAGCTGACCTGTACGCGGCAGATGCGGGTTGCCCGGCTTGCCCGGCTTATTGGACGTATTCGGGGTGGCAGAGGTCTTTGGCTTTGCTGTCACCGCATAGTTCCACTGTGTTCCGTCTGCGTTCTGTCCCGGAACGGATACCAAAAACGGCGTGCTCTGATAGGTTTTCTCCCCAATTTTCGTGTCTTTTCCGACCGCCAGATACAGTCCGGTCTTGGCCGGTGTATACGTCGCCTTGCCATTGCTGTCAGTGGTCTTAGTCGCCGTCGACGAGAGCTTGTTGTCACTCACCCATTTTGCCAGCGTCGCCGCATCGGTTTTCCACTGGCTGGTAGTGTCGTCGTCGCGCAGCGTCACGCCGCTCTTTTGATACGCCGGAAGCAGCGCAAACTGTCCGTCATCTCCCACCTTTGCCACGCGATACAGAGAAAATACCATCCCCACTACCGCCTTGCTGTCGTTCTGACAGTCAATGGTCAGTGAGCCGGTGCGGCTGGTATCAATGTGCTCGATGCCCATCGCCCCGCCGCTCAGCAGAAGTACCGCCAGTGCGGCTAGGAGTATCTTTCTGCCGATCTTCGTTATGTTGTTCCGAAGTTTCATGTGCAGCCCTCTCTTTATGTTCTATGGTAAGATTTTAGGGAAAATACGATGTTGTTGTACATTTTAATCCCCTCAGTCACCTACGGCGCCAGCTCCCGTTGCATCAAGGGGAGCTGGCGCGAAACGTCTGAAGGGATCTGAGCCAACAATATAGTTTGTTTTCTCTCTGTTCTCAGCGTAAATTTTACCGCTTTCTTCTGCGTTTTTTCACAATCGCAATGACTATTGCAAGTAATACAATCGCTGCCAATGCAATCAGTAGCTTGGCCTTCCAGCCGAGGCTTGCCAGAATCTGATCCAGCGGTGTGACGTCCTGCTTATTGTCCGGAACCTTCGTCCGATGTCCGCGCACGAGCAGGCGGTGCGTATTGACGCCATACGGCGTACAGGTCAGCAAGGTAACATAATCCTTGCCCGCCACCGGTTTGAGCGCCGAAATGTCATCCGGTTCGACCACAAGAATCTGATCCACCTCATACGCCAGCGTATCACCCAGCACGTGCAGATAAAACAGATCGCCCTTTTGCATCTGGTCAAGGTTCGTAAACAGCAGCGCCGTAGGCAGGCCACAATGAGCCGACAGCACGCTGTGCGTGCCCTTTCCGCCGACCGGCAGCGAGGTACCCACCAGATGACCCACGCCCTGTTCCAGCGCTTTCTCACTGGTTCCGTGATAAATTGCCAGACGGACGCTGATTTTCGGGATTTCCAGATAGCCCATCACGCCGTCATTGTTAACGTTCAGAAGCGACCAATACGGGTCGTCCTTATCCAGATCCGTGCCGGAAAATGCATCGTATGCCTGCCATTGCAGATGTTTATTATATTTCTTCGCGGCATCACGCCATTTGGAATAATCCTCCGGCGTGAGCTGCCGAACGGTTTGTTCATAATCCTCCGCGAGCTGATTCTGTCGATATTGGTTCCACAGATCACTGCCCACGGGATAAAACAGCACGCCCAGACCGACGAGAAAGATCAGCGCCGCCAGAATATTGCGTACAATATTTCGCTTCACTTCCGACGCCCCTTTTTCTGCAGATTTCCCGCTGTCTGTCGGCGATAGCGCCAGTACAACAACAGGGTAAACAACGCCGTTGTCGCAAGGCCGATTGCCGCCCAAAGACCATAGCGCGTGTGCGGCGACTGGAGGCTGTTGTCTCCTTCATTCTTGCCGTCGTTTTCGTCATACGGCACGCGGTGTCCGCGGACAAGCAGACGCTGGGTATTGACGCCATACGGCGTACAGGTGACCAGCGTGACCAAATCCTTGCCGGATTCCACGTTCAGATCCTGTGTCTGATCCGGCTGGACAACCTTAATCTGATCCACCTCATATTCCAGCGAACGATCCAACACGTAGATATAAAAATGATCGCCGATTTGCAGCATATCCAAATCGGTAAACAGCGCCGCCGAGGGCAAACCGCGGTGCGCCGAGAGCACACAGTGCGTGCTCTTGCCGCCGACTGGGAGAGCCGAGCCCTGCAGATGTCCCACGCCCTTTTGCAGCGATTCCTCGCTGGTGGTATGGTAAATTGGCAGATTGACCGAGATACGCGGGATTTTGATATAGCCCATCATGCCATCGTCGCGGAACGCCAGCTGGGACTGATATTCCTTATCCTCTTTCGGCGAGACCTCCGCGAACGCATCCGGCACCCCCTTGCCCTTCAGGGTTTTGTTATAGGCATCTGCCTTGGCGAGCCACTGTGCCGAATCGTCGTCGCTCATCTGCTGGGTTTGTTCGGTGTAGTCATCAATCATTTCATGCTGTCGGCGCTGGTTCCACCAGTTGCTGAACAGCGGATACAGCAGCAGGGACAATCCCATCAAGAAAATCAGGGCGACCAGCCCCATTCGCAGCCAATTCGGTTTGCTTTTCTTCATGGAACTCTCCTTATTGCTGAAAATTTGCGGGCTTTTTCACTGTCTGTTCTCAGAGTAAGCTTTACCACGGAAAGTACAGAAAGAGAGGGGAAGCCCCCCTCTTTCTGTTTTTCAGTGAAAATTTCTTACTTCGTCGCGCGCTTCTTGTGGAAGAAGAACATGTAGGCTGCCAGACCCATCAGTGCAATACCGCCGATGGTGAACAGCATGGTGCCCATGCCGCCGGTGGTCGGCAGGGACGGGTTGGTGCTGTTCTTCAGGCTGACTTCCAGCGTATTCAAATGGTCGCCAGTAACATTTCCACCTTCGCCAACAATCAGCGCCTGATCCGAATCATTATTTGCCGTCATCTTAGAGCTAGTCGCGTCCAGCTTACCGGTGTCCTTGTCGCCTTCCAGCTTAGACGTCAACGTAACCGTAAAGTAGCTATTCGGCTGATAGTAACCGGCCGGGGTCGAAACTTCTCGAATATAGTATGTGCCTGCATCCAGACCAGAAATTTCGAATTTTGCTTCCATCTCCGTCGTTACATCCGCAGATCCGGCATTGTCCAAATCATCCAGCGGACGGTAATATTCCGAACCATTCTTGTCCTTGATAAACTGAATCGGATTCTTCTGATCCTTCGCGTCCTGCTCTGTCTTATAGATCGAGAACATTGCGCCTGCCAGCGGGCTTTCCGAATTACCCTTAAACTTCTTCAGAATAAAGTTGTAATCATATACTGTCGTCGTGTTCGGGTCAGTCTCCATCTTGGAGTCCGGTGTTGCCGCATTCGCGTACTCCAGCTTTGCCGAGTTTGTACCAGAGTTGCCGCCGCTGTGAACCGCTTCCTTCTGTACAGTCGCTTCATAATACAGATATACAACCGTTTGTACATCCTTATTCTTGACGATTTTGTTATAATCCAGCGCAAACTTCAGATTCTGCGTGCCTGTTTTTCCATTTTCAGAGAGGTTATAACCGCTGTTCTTTTCAAGAGTAACAGCATCAGCAATCTCCTCCGCTCCATCCGTACCCGGAACAGCGGTATATACCTTTGCCGAGCCGTCAACATACTTCATGTTGGTCAGGGTATCATTGACCCACAGATTCATCTTGGTAATATCTTTATACGACGGAATCGTAACCGCAACATAGAACGGAACGGTGTTGCCAACCGCTGCGGTTCCTGTATCCTTCCAAGCCGTACCCTGTGCACCCTTGGTCTTCTTGTCAATGGACGGACCGTTTTCCGACTTCGACTGAATGGTATATACGCCATCCTTTGCCGTCAACGCAGTCTTGTTATTGCCGCCATATACAATCGTTTGATTACCGTCTACGCGAACAAATACCGACATCGGCTTGTATACTCGGCTATTCGTATTCGTCGTAGATACTAACAGCAGATAATATCCCGGATCCAGCTTCAGCTCTGCCTCCGAAGAATGTGCTGTGTCAGTAGTATACACATTCGGCAGATTATATGTCTTCTCGCTGCATTTCGCCACAAACTTCTCCAAGATGGTATTCATCTCAGCTGGTTCTTGGTTGCTTAAGTAGCTTGCAATGTCAGCCGGGGTGCTCTGCTTATACTCCGTTTCCATAAACGATGTAAAATTCTGGTCTACGGTATACGAATTATAGTTCGTATCATTGTACTGCATCAAGCGATATGCCTTGACCGTGTCACCGGTGGACAGTCCATTCACTCTTACCGTAACCTTTTCAAAGCTGTGATTGGTCCCGGTCAGCTCGTCATTGGCTTCAACCGCTCCCGCCGACAGCGTCGCGCCGACCAACATGAGGGTTGCCAGAAGCAGTGCTCCCAGCCGTTTTGCTAGTTTTCTCATTGCTTTTTCATCCTTTCATCGTGAGAAAAATTGTTATTTTTTATCCTAAAGCGTATCGCACCCACAATGTGCCCCGGGTGCAGGAAACCGAATGTTATGTGGGGTCGGTTTCCTCTTTACGCTTCATCCAAAAGATAGTGCCGATGCCCAGACACATCAGTGCCGTGCCCAGCAGGGCAAATGGGTAAATGCCCGGGCCGCCCGCCGTCGGCAGATCATAAAGAATCTGATTTTCTACCGTCAGCATGTAGCTGCTGCCGGCAGACTCCTGCAGATACCACGCCTTCTTTGTGTCCTCACTGGTTGTGGACGCATATTCCAGCTTGCCGTCCTTCACCACAATGGTGACGGTGTCGCCGCGCTTTTCGTATCCGTTCGGCGCCTCGATTTCCTCGATGCGGTAGGTTCCCGCCTCCAGCTTACCAAGGTCGAACGTTCCGTCGTCCTGCCCAACCGCAGCCGTCATATATACCGCGTCATCTCTATACACCCGGAATGTCGCGCCCGTCAAGGTTTTGCCGGAGCTGCTGACCTTTTTCAGTGTCAGCGTCACGCACGAGATATTTTCTACGCGCGATACCGGCATATTGGTGTCGTCACCGTTGACGGTGATCGTCGCCTTGCCGGAACGTACCGTGACCTTATAGACCGTCTCGTTTAACTCAAAGCCCTTCGGCGCGGAAATTTCCTTGATATAGTACGTTCCCGCCGGTTGGGATTCAAACTCAACCAGACCGTTCTTGGCAGAGGTCGCCGTGGCAACTTGCTTTGTGCACGCCTCATCGGAATACAGGCCGAATTCCGCGCCCGGCAGATTGGCGCCGGTTTCATCCACCTTCGCAAAGCTGATGGCGCCCTTGACGATGCTATTGTGCACGCCCAGACGCAGATGGTCGGCGTAGTGTTCCTTACCGTCCCGATCCGTCCATGTCGCCGCATCGTTATATGCACCAGAATCGCCCTCGCGGTACTGCGCCGCATCATAGGTAACGAAATAATCCGCGTAGCCGTCGCTGTCCGCGCCCGGGTCATACATCGTGTCCCCGATTTTGCTCTCGCGCAGAGAATACTTCGCGATCTCTCCATCCGCAAACAGCGGCAAATCCGACCATCGGTACTGCCAATTATTGCTTTCCGACAAAACCTGCGTGTACTGGTCGCCCGCGACCTTCGCACCGTTGCACCATAGTTCGACCGTAACCGGCTTTCTCTCGTTCTCCGGCGTATCGCCCCAGCTCTTCCCGGCCAGTACGGAAATCAGTCGCCGCGAAGCATTTTGAATCGTCAGCTCGGCTGAACCGACGCCGCTGATCCATCCGCCGGTTGGCGCCGTTCCGGTTGCCTCGGTCACATTCGCCGAGGTGATGTTACCGTTGGCGTCTACCGTGACCTCCGTCGTCTTTGCGCCCATGTAGCCCTTGGGAATGCTCTCTTCCAGCAGATAGGTTCCCGCCGGAAGCTGAATGTAAAACTTACCGTTCGCGTCCGTCGTGACGGTGTTGTTGTCCACCGCCTCGGTATAGCCGCCGCTGACCGCCGAATCACCGGTACCATATTCGCTGGTGCCCGGCTTGCGGTAAATCGTCAGCTCTTCGCCATCCTTGCGTGTAATTTTATACGCAACGTTTTTTAGACCATGCTTGGTCTCGGCATCAATCTTACTTACCGTCAGCAGCCCTGCACGGACATACTGGTTTTCAAACGCGACCATCTGTTTCGCCGTATCCGGCGCATCGGACGCCGACGCCTTCGCGACAATCCGCACCGCGCCCTGATAGGTTTTCCAGCCATCCGTCGCCTCCGCCGAGTTCGTGATGCGGTAGCGGTTCGTACTGTGCCAGCCGGACGAATCGTCTAACAGATAATTCTTCTCACTGATATTATACGCTCGATCCTGACGTCCGGTCAGCTTCCATGTGTAGGTATCCGTTGCCTCGTCATACGACGAATAGCCGGTTTCTCCCGTGGTCTTTTCCTGCCCCAACGGATCCAGACAAAGCGTATAGTCATCGTCCTCTCCGTTCGTGGTCATCGAGGAGTGCTCGACACTGATCTTGTAATTCTCTTTGATCTTCGCAATCGCGCCGGCATCGCCGACAAACGTTTTCGTGAAGATGGCGCTGGCTTCCTTTGCAACCAGAATACCGTCAATATGCCAGCAGTCGGAGTGTTCGTATTTCAATACGTACCAACGGACAGTAAAGTTCGTGGTGGTTAAATCCTCCGTTGCAATCGCATTGCCGTCAATGGTAATCGTTGTGCCGGATTCGCGAATCTGACGCAGGACTTCTTCGTCTGTCGGGAAGCTATCCACCGTCATACCCTTAATCGGCGTGTTTACCATATTGCGCAGCTCTTTATCCACTTCATACGCATTTTGGGAGTTGGTACTTGCCGTAACCTGTGCGTCTCTTGCATCTCCCGACGTACTGAACGGAATATTTTCGCCGCCATGTGCGCGCGTCGCATAGACCGAGCCTGTAAACAGGTTCTGCGGCTGGGATGTGAATCCGTTGCCCTCGTTATCCTTAATTTCGCACGCCATATTAACGAAGAAGTTCACTGAAATCGCACGCCGTCCAGTGGAATCATATGCGTCCCACACCGCCTGTAGGGTCAGAGTGCCATCGACAGAATACTTTTCAATCTGTGCTCGCGTCAGCTTGTCTCCCACCTGGAAGATCACATCTTCTGTCTCCGTGCCATCACTGGTATCCGTGTCCTGAACGACCTTCCAGCCCTTGAAGCAATAAAACAGCTTTCGTTTTTTGTTGCTGTCTGCATTGATTGCAACCTGAAGGGTATCCGAATCCGGTCCAAGCAGAGTATACTCATCCGTGTTTTCGTTGTCATAATGCGTTCCCTCGCCTTGGATCGTACCATCTTTGGTAATGCTTTGGCGTGTATCGCTAAATTCGCCGACCCGAACCAGCTGTCCATGTGCGGAAGCACGATAGGCAACCAGATAGCTGTTTTTCTTCAGTGCCTTAAACACCAGACCCTGTGTTGCCGTACCCGGCGAGAACGTTACGGTTCCGTTGCCATTGTCTGTTCCGGTTAAGTCAAGCGTTTTGCCGGTATGTGCGTCCGCGATGGTCCACTGAATGTTTTCCGCCGTTTTCAACGTGATATCCGGTATTTTGTCTCCATAGAGGTACTTTTTTTGCTCCGGTATGTCCTCATCCTTCGAATACACCAGATGGTGCGCATCCTGTACCGATACCGTATACCAGCTGTTTTCCTTCAGCATAGTCTCGTTCAATGTCGCCTTGCTGCTGGTGAAGTACGAACTATATCCGCTCTTGTTATGCGGCAGATAATAAATGTAGCACTGGCTCCGACAGCTGACCGGAACACACCATGTGCCATCTATCTTCTTTGGCGAAGCGTCTGCCCATGCGGTCCCCGCGTCGTTAGAGTCCGTATGCGGAAAGATCTTTTCTGTTCCGGTAAAGCTACTCGCTGTAAAGCCATAGCCGCCGTAGACCTCTTCCAGCTGATCCACCGTAAGGTAGAAACGGTTTTGACCGTCCCACTTCGTTTTCTGGCTACTGGTCAGCGTGATCTGCTTCAGCTCTTTCCACTCGCCGTTCTCCGCGACATAGCAGGTAACATTCGTCGAGCTCGCCTCATCACTGTTCGCCTGTGTCGCAATCTGCGCCGTATAGTTTCGCGTCAGGCCGTCCTTTTCCAGCGCCGCCAGATCCAGCGTCTCGCCGGTGTCCACGTCCTGCCACTCCTGCTCGGTGTACGCCTTTTCCGTCTCGCTCAGCGAAAGCGGCTGGCTCTCACGTTCGGTCACGATATCAACGGATTCCTCGTTCTTCGAATCCGTCGTTTCCTGTGAATCCGCGCTGTCATCCTGCGCCGTTTCGGTCTGCTGTGCATCCGGTATCGAGGCAGTTTCCTCTTCGGCAGCTTCCTCCGCCTGTTCTGCGGATCCTGTCGCCCCCTCGTCCTGTGCTGTCAGCAGCAGCTTGAGCTGATAAGTATAGGTATACAGGTCAACATCCTGCGTCACTGCGGTATCCAAGTCGTACTCGACCTGTGTGTCGTCCTCGCCCTTGGTGTACCAAATGCAGTCCTGTGCCGCTGTGCTGTCGGTTCCAATCGTTACGTTCTGATCCTTTAGCGCCTGTTTTACCGTCTCCCCTGCGGCAACCGAAATCTCTTTCGCTTTTCCATTCTCCGGAAGAACTTCCTTGTCGTCCGCGCCGATGTCGTGCAGGGTCACAGTATACGACTGTACATCCTCTGCTAACGCAACATTATATCCTTGAAACATGGAGAGCAGCATACATAGCAATAAAGCAACTGCCGCAAACCGCTTCATAGGGTTTCTTCTATTATTTTGTTTTCCTTTCTTTTCCTGTAAAAAGTACATGTGAATTTCCCTCGTTGATCTAGCAATTTTGTCTTGCACCGGCTGTGCAATCGTAAAATCCTAGTAAAATCCCCTGATTTAATCAGTATATCTAGCTTTTTGGATTATTACAACTACGTTTTTCCATAAATCTTTTTACTCTATTATTCTCTCTCTGCTACAAATCCCACAATAATTAGACAAATTCCAACCTTGCACACGCATCCGTGCGTCCGTCTTTTTCGTCAATGTCGTTTTTCCCGCGTTTTCCCATGCTGTCATCCATAGAAAGTACCGTAGCGTCCTCTGAAAGAAATCATCGCTGTCCATCGCTCTCGGTAAACACGTTTTTTCGGCAATCCCCAATCGTCCGAAAAGAGTTCCATTTTTTCACCATTTTCTACATAAATGCGTGATATTCACAAAAAAATATAGAACCGAGCCGCATCCTTACAACGTTGATCGTATAGGCATTGATCTTTTCTATCTTTTTTTTCAATTATTGCTGTAGCCGTTATCCCCTTAGTCGTTTTTCTGTCACCTCTAATTTTGCACACAGCATCATACCATGTCTCATTTTGGAATGGCTCCGCAGATGTACTGTGTATCAATTACGCTAATATTTTATAACACTTCTAGTGATTTTAAAAGGGGTCAGTCTGTAAAATATCAAAATTTTTTAGAAATTTTCTATTTTTACTTACCCTTTACCCTCCCCCCCCCACTTGGAATTTATATACAGTTTGTTTTTGTAAAATTTTGCGCAAAAGTGCATAAAAAGAGACACACAGCAGATTTCTCTGCTGTGTGCCTCTAAAAATCATACAAGGATGCGTTATGCTTCCATCAGTGCTTGCACTGCGAGCAGTGGGAGCAATTGCCGTCACAGCCGTCAATGCTCTTTCCTTGCTTCACATTGCGAACCATGTTGCGAATGTTCCAGGCGACAAAAGCGCCAATTGCAACTGTAAGAACTACCGTGACAACCATACAATCTCCTCCTTACTCTTCCCGAAAGAATCCGATAACCGCGCGGACTACCAGAATCATCAGGACGGCTAATACAGCCAATACAATTACGTCCGTAGAACCAATCGTTAAATTCGTTGTCATACTATAGCGTTACCGCCGATCAACTCCTTTACTATTTATCCTAATGTCCGGACGAAATCAGTGATCAAGCTGAACTCTTAGGCGTTTGCGCCCGCCAGCTCGTTTTTATGTGCCTTCTTTGTCGGGTCCGGACGAACCAACAGGAAGATCAGAATTGCCAGAACGATGATTGCCGCAACCGTGCCGACACCGAAGGTCAGCTCGCCGCCGAACAGGAACAGTCCGCCGATCTGGTATACGATCAGGGAGATGCAGTAAGAGAATACATTCTGGAATACCAGCGCAACGGCTACGCCCTTCTTGGACTTCATCTCACGAGCCAGCGTCGAAATAGCTGCCAGGCACGGAGAGTTCAACAGGTTGAATACCAGGAAGGAGAACGCCGCGATGGACGTCGGGAAGAATGCAGCAAATGCAGCGTGCATGTTGGTTGTATACTCTTCGATTTCGCCAACGCCGGCCAGAACGCCCATGGTAGAAACGATGCCTTCCTTTGCCACGAAGCCGGACAGAGAGGAAGCAACAGCCTGCCAAGTACCGAAGCCAAGCGGTGCGAAGATCCACGCGATTGCTCCGCCGATGTAGGACAGGAAGCAGTAGTCCGTGTCAACCATGCCGAAGGCGCCGTCCTGAATACCAAAAGTACCGAGGAACCACATGACAGCACAGCAAGCGAACAGAATCGTACCGGCCTTCTTCAGGAATGCCCAAACACGCTCCCAGGTGTGCAGCAGAACGGTCTTTGCCTGCGGCATATGGTACTGCGGCAGCTCCATAACGAACGGTGCCGGCTCGCCGCCAAACATCTCCGTCTTCTTCAGAATGATACAGGAAACAATGATCGAGCCAATGCCGATAAAGTACATGATCGGAGAAATCCACCATGCATCGGCAATGTAGCCTGCAATCAGTGCGATAACCGGCAGCTTTGCGCCACACGGAATAAAGGTTGTGGTCATCATCGTCATGCGACGATCCTTCTCGTTTTCAATGGTACGAGTACCCATGATACCCGGTACGCCGCAGCTCATGGAGATCATGAACGGGATAAAGGACTTGCCGGAAAGGCCGAAACGGCGGAAGATACGATCCATAATGAAGGCAACACGTGCCATGTAGCCAACGTCCTCCAGGAAGGACAGCAGCAGGAATACGATTGCCATCTGCGGCGCGAAGCCAACCGGTGCGCCGATACCGCCGATGATACCGTCAACAACCAGAGATACCAGCCAATCGGATGCGCCGGCGCCAACCAGAGCAGCCTCAACATTCGGCTGAATCCATGTGCCAAACAGGGTATCGTTGGTGAAGTCAGTTACAATCGAGCCCAGCCAGGAGCCTGCGATAAAGTAAACCAGGAACATGATACCGGCGAAGATCGGCAGCGCCAGAATTCGGTTGGTAACAATGCGGTCGATCTTATCCGACGTGGTCAGACCGGATCTCTTTCTCTTGTAGCAGCGGCTGATAACGCTGCCGATGTACTCATAACGGCCGTTGGTGATGATGGACTCTGCGTCATCATCCTCTGCCGTCTCAACTGCGGTGATTTCCGCCTCGATCGCAGCCTTTGCGTCCGCCGTTACGGAGAACTTAGAGAGTGCGTCCTCATCGCGCTCGAATGCCTTAACGGCGAACCAACGAATATATTCCGCCGGTACCACGCTTCTCAGCTGCTGCTCGATGTTGGTCAGGGCAGCTTCGGTCTTCTTGTCGAACTCGTGGCTCGGCTTGGTCGCCTGCTTTGCCTTTGCGGTTTCCACTGCGGTGCTGATCAGCTTATCCAGACCCTCGCCGCGCAGTGCGGAGATCTCAACGACCGGGCAGCCCAGCTCATCAGACAGCTTCTTGGTGTCAATCTGGTCGCCGTTCTTACGAACGATGTCCATCATGTTCAACGCAACGATAACCGGCAGGCCCATCTCGGTGATCTGAGTGGTCAGATACAGGTTACGCTCGATGTTTGACGCGTCAATCAGGTTGACGATCGCGTCCGGATGCTCGGAGATGATGTAATTACGGGTTACAACTTCCTCCAGCGTGTACGGAGACAGGGAGTAGATGCCCGGCAGGTCCGTGACGATAACGTCCTTATGACCCTTCAGATGGCCCTCCTTCTTCTCAACCGTTACGCCCGGCCAGTTACCAACGTACTGGTTGGCACCGGTCAGCGCATTAAACAAGGTTGTCTTGCCGCAGTTCGGGTTGCCGGCAAGCGCAAGCTTCATTTGTGCCATGTTTGCTCCTCTTTCTTACATAGTTGTGCAATATTTGTTGGTTTATGCTAACTCGAAAACCCAGCTATTAGCGGATAGCCTCCCACCTTACTGAACTTCGATCAGATCCGCCTCGTTGCGGCGAATCGAAAGCTCGTAGCCGCGTACCGTAACTTCGATCGGATCACCCAGCGGAGCTACCTTGCGGATATAGACTTCAGCACCCTTCGTGATGCCCATATCCATGATACGGCGGCGCAGAGCACCAGTACCGGAAATCTTTGCAACGGTAGCAGTCTCACCAACCTTGCACTCTCGCAAATTCTTCATTCTATTACTCCTCTCTGCGTTTCGGCGTCTCCGCGCCGAAACACGATTTACTTCTATCGTTGATCAGCCTGTGGACAGCTCAACGCACCATAATGCGCGACGCCATGGCCCGGCTGACGGCAACTCTTGTACCCTTTACGGCAACAATCAGATTGCCCCCTACTTCGGAAACAACCCGTACCTCTGCGTTATCTACAAATCCGAGGTTTGCCAGAAAACGACGAACATCATCTTTACCGCGAATCGAGCAAACTTGCTTGGTGTCTTCGCGTCCCATCATAGTCAGCGGCATTGCTCCGGCCATGGATACCGGTGCCTCTACGTTTTTCTTCATACCTGCTGTCTCGGCTCCTACCATGAGAACCCCTCCTTTTATTAGTATCGGCTAATAGCTTTCGCAGAAAAAAGCGGTCAGGAAGTCTCATTCCTTCCGTTCCGCGCGCATTAGCATCAACTAATTATCTTCGGACTCAGTATATCGCCTTTTTTCTGCAATGTCAATCCATTTCGTCATACAAAATTGTCAAATTTTTGGCATATTTTTTGTATAACCTCGTGCATTTTGCCATTTCTTTCCGATTTATCTTCCGTTCAAAGAATCTTTCAGAAGAAGTTATTTCATTTTCTCTGTCGTTTTTCTAAAAAAATTAGACATGACATTCTTCCCTTTCTCACTGACTTGCATCGTTTTTCTCCGTATAATCCAAATCTCCGCGCGGTGTTTTTTCGTAAATGTTTGAAACAGATAACTCACTTTTAGTAGAAGCTTTTTCTCGCTATTTTCCTCTCCCCAGACAGCAAAATATCCGAGCAGCTTATAAGCCGCTCGGATGCCACCTTACTTTTTCTTCTTATTCCCTTCTCGTTTTCCTTTCCGTCTCGTTCCGGTTTTTCGTCTGTTGCCGGTTGTTTTTTTCCGTCCTTTCTGCTGGACTTGCTCCTGGTTCTCTTCCAGCAGGTCTTCTCTCTTTTCCATATACTTTAGCCGTATTTCTCTTCTCACTTCATCTCGCGGACGTTTATACCATCGCTTATAGTCGAGCCTTACCCCATCGACGGGAGGAAGTAAAAAGTCAAGAGCAATCAAATATATTATATGAACTGAGGCAGTAACAAAAACAATATCATATATCACATCCGAAGATTGTTCTGCTGTAAACAAGAAAATATACAAACAAGCAAAGCCTTCCAACGCCCAGACCCCCAAAAAGAAATAATATGGGTACAAGAGTGTTTTGGGTACGACACTGCGAAATCGACTATACAGCAGCCACTCCTTCCAGTTCATATGCTTTCGGATTATTTTTTCTTCCCATGGCTTGAATGCATATTCAATATATCCATCAATCACAAACCTTCCCCACATGAGCACTATAATGACATACACCAACAAGAAAGCAGACCAATCCCGCATCATTTCCACCATCTCCATCGTTTCATCGTCTTCTTCACAACTTTTTCTTCTTATTCCCTTCTCGTTTTCCTTTCCGCCTTGTTCCGGTTTTTCGTCTGTTGCCGGTTGTTTTTTTCCGTTCTTTCTGCTGGACTTGCTCCTGGTTCTCTTCCAGCAGGTCTTCTCTCTTTTCCATATACTTTAGCCGTATTTCTCTTCTCACTTCATCTCGCGGACGTTTATACCATCGTTCGTAGGCAAGAGGTCCCCTCGTAGTACGCCTAAGCGGAAATTCAATTGCCGCCAAATATATTCCATGAATTATGCAAAGTATCCCGAGAGTACCAACGATTTCGTCTACTCTTTCCGGAGAATAGTCTCCCACGAACAAGAAAAAACGCAAACACGCAAGAGCACCCAATATCCAGAGCAGTAAAAAGAAATAATATGGGTACAAAAGAGTTTTCGGGATAACACTGCGAAATCGACTATACAGCAGCCATTCCTTCCAGTTCATATGCTTTCGGATTATTTTTTCTTCCCATGGCTTGAATGCATAGCTAATGTAGTCATCAATTATAGGCCTTTCAATAAATAACAAAAACGCACATCCCAAAAACAGGATAACTTGTATATCCTTTATTTCCACCACCTCCATCGTTTTATCGTCTTCTTTACACGCGACCATGCTTTTTGAGCTTTTTATCTACGCCTGCGTAATTTTGCAAGGTATTATCTTCCATCATATTATAGTATACGCCCCTTATATCGCCGTTTCAATTGATAAGGTGTATAAATGGTTCTTCCTATTTTTAGTGATGTCGCCAATTGCTGCAAAAATAAAAAGACCCAAACCATTCGGTTTGAGTCTTTGGCTACCTAAAAAGCTAACAAACTGTGCGTTCAACGAGTAATTGGCAGTCGCAACACCGCCACAATACATTATCTTTACCGCTTGCTATCTTTATTTTCCTTTGCAGTATTGATAGAAGAGATCAGCATTCTTCGTATGGTACCGCAATCGTGCCAGATATCCTTTGCACTGTCCGCTGAAATCAATTCTGACTTGATCGCAATTTCAATCCAGTATTCCGTTTCGTAACATTCTTTCAGTGCAATCTGTAGTTTTGCAATAAAATCAGGACGACTATGTGCATATTTTGCCTCTCGGATATTCGCACCAATAGACGTGCCGCTTCGCTCGAGTTGATTTGCTAATGAATAATGCCCTTTTATATTGTCAGTCAATTTTAATATCCGTATTGCAAGCTCTGTCGAAATATCAGCAAGCCTATTTTCCGCCATTGAAATCACCTCTTTGTGGGAATTATACCACAAATTTCTCCATTTTTTCAATGAAATCGCGCGACGCGCGATGAAATCCGTGCAAGCACAGATGAAATCTGCTTTGCAGATGAAATGAAATCCGTCCTTTTTCCGACGAAGTCGGATTTCATCACGAAGTGATTTCATCCACCGCAGGTGGATTTATTCCGTCCGCGAGGACGGATTTCGTTGAAAAGAAAGCACCTTTTGTCTATCGGACAAAAGGTGCTTTCTTTTCTGGCGGAGAAGGAGGGATTTGAACCCTCGCGACACTTTCGCGCCCTACTCCCTTAGCAGGGGAGCCCCTTCACCAC
>CAKTAV010000021.1 GCA_934532985.1 uncultured Butyricicoccus sp.
ACGCCAGGAGGGATTCGAACCCCCGGCCTACTGCTTAGAAGGCAGTTGCTCTATCCAACTGAGCTACTGGCGCATATTTCTATGAATGCCGGGCCCCACCTGTGCGATGCGGAAGATGGAGCGGGTGATGGGAATCGAACCCACGTGTTCAGCTTGGAAGGCTGACATTCTACCATTGAACTACACCCGCATGTTTTTCACAATGCTAATATAGTATAGCAGTCAAGTGTCTGATTGTCAAGCCTTTTCTTTAAACTTTTCTTTCCTTTTCCTCAGCGCTGAAACAGCGGCAAATAGGCCCGCAGCATCGTCGCGATGAGCGCCAGAACAAACACACAAATCAGGAGCCGCTGCATCCATTTCAGCTGATTTCGCTTGCACTTCAGCCGTTCGGTCTCTTTGCCGCCGGACTGCTCCTCTTCCCGCTTAACCTGATTCATCACCACCAGTGTCGGAATCAAAACAATGACCAACAGCACAATCAGTCCAATTCTCCACGGTTCCATCTCGTGTTGTCTCCTCTCCCACGCGTTTCTCCTGCCAAGACGGAAATAACAAAGCCGGTCTCTGCCGCATGACAGAGACCGGCGTTTGTTCTGTATTCGAAGCTTCGACTTATTCGTCTACTTCAGAAATCTTAACCGGGCGGCCTTCCTTCAGGGACAGCTTTGCTGCCTTTGCCATCAGTACCGGCTGCAGACCGTCATAGCCGCCTACCGGAACTTCCTGCTCACCCTTGATCGCCTTGCAGAACTGGGTTACCTCTTCGATGAATGCGCCGTTGTAACGCTCCAGGAAGAAGAAGGTCGGCTTCGCAACTTCTACGCCTGCCTCGCAGGAGATCATTGCGGTGTTCTCCAGATCGTTGGTAACCTGTACGCAGCCCTTGGAGCACTGTACCTCGGTTCTCTGGTCGTAGCCGTAGCAGGAGGAACGGGTGTTGTCGATAACGCCCAGTGCACCGTTTGCGAACTTAATTGTGATGATGGTGTTGTCTACGTCATCATACTTTGCAAACTCCGGATTGACGCACATACCGATTGCATATACTTCAACAGCATCCGAACCGGACAGGAAGCGAGCCATATCAAAGTCATGAATGGTCATGTCAACATGGATACCGCCGGAAACCTTAACGTACTCCATCGGCGGATCTTCCGGGTCACGGGAAGAAATCTTAACGATGCTCGGCGTACCGATCTTACCAGAAGCAACGGTCTGCTGTACCTTGCTGTGGTTGTGGTCGAAACGACGAACAAAACCAACCTGCAGCTTGACGCCAGCGTCCTCACAGATCTTGATGCACTCCTTAATGAGTTTAACATCCGTGTGCAGCGGCTTCTCACAGAAAATGTGCTTGCCCTGTGCTGCAGCTGCCTTGATCAGGTCCAGATGAGTCGGGGTTGCCGAGCAGATCATAACCGCATCAATTTCCGGATCTTCGATAACCTTATTTACATCGTCATATACCTTGGTAATGCCCAGACCGGCTGCCCACTCCTTGATGCCATCGTTCAGGAACGGATCAGCTACTGCTACCAGCTCCGCCTGCGGGATCGACTGCACCAGATTCGTGCCATGCAGCTTGCCAATACGGCCGCAGCCCAGCAATCCAATCTTAACTTTTTCCATAATAACTGCCTCTCTTTCAAAAATGTAATCTCTATAAAATCAGGCGTTCTCTCAAAACGCACTGGTTTTACCCATTTTTCTCTTACCGACGGCATCCTCCACAATACCGCCGTACATCCATCCTCATTATAACGGTTTCATTTTCTTATCGTCAAGCTCTTTTGGTAATTTTCTGGTCTACTATGATGACAAAATTAGTATCTTACCATGTTGCCTTCCGGACTATCCGATTTCCTGCGAAAAAAAACCGAGCTTTGCGCACACTTTTTTCTACGAATCCGATATAATATAATCAAACAGCATGGTTTTGCCCTGCACTAAATACACAACTTTCTCCAATTTCTCTTCTAAGAAGGCACAGCCTATTCCTCTGTGCCTTCTTTCTCTTTGTCTGAAAACTTTTTTGTTATGTTGTATCGTTTTTTCTGGCGTTATGCGTCAAAATGTTGAACAGGTTGTCCATAGACATTTTTTTGCATCCTTGCTATGATAAGGTTAGTCAAAAGAGATGGTATCCATATAAAAACGCGTGCCGCTTCTTTCCTATTTCTATTATTCCGGCACGTTGGTGTATATTTTAAAAATTGCACGGGATATCTAACACATATAATAAATTCGCCTTTCTTTTCTCTTTTCTAAAATATATCTCTCTTTTCCGAAAAGCGCACTGCTCTCCGCAGTGCGCTTTTCCTCTATCGAAGCCGTTCGGTTCATTCACCCGCTTCAAATCGTCTTTCTGTTGTGATTTTACCAAAATTTTGTTGACACTACATGTACCCTGCCGTATAATAATTAGAATTATCCCGCTGTTGCGGAAGGAGGAATCCCCATGTCGGGCCAAACCAATGAACAAGTCGCGATGCATGTCTCTCGTGTGAGCATCATTGGAAATATTCTGTTATCTGTATTTAAGTTAATTGCCGGTATCGCTGCACATTCCGGTGCGATGATCTCCGACGCCATTCATTCTCTTTCGGATGTCCTGAGTACCTTGATCGTCATGGTAGGTATTCATATGGCCGGCAAGGAGTCCGACCATGATCATCAATATGGTCACGAACGCATGGAGTGTGTCGCCGCTATTGTGCTCGCCATTGCGCTGGGCGCAACCGGTGTCGGCATCGGCGCCTCCGGTGTGGAGAAAATCATCTCCTCTTCCTCTACGTCGTTGGTCGTTCCGGGTGTGCTGGCTCTGATTGCCGCCATCGTTTCGATTGTATCCAAGGAACTGATGTATCAGTATACCCGCCACGCCGCCAAAAAAATCAATTCCAGCGCCTTGATGGCGGATGCATGGCATCATCGTTCGGACGCCATGTCCTCCATTGGCAGCTTGATTGGTATCGGCGGCGCCCGTCTGGGCTTCCCGGTACTCGATCCGCTCGCCAGCGTCATTATCTGCGTGTTTATCATCCACGCCGCCTATACCATCTTCCGCGACGCGATCAGTAAAATGACCGACCGCGCCTGCGACGATGAGACCGTGCATAAAATTGTCGAGGTCTGCGCCGCGCAAAAAGATGTCGTCGCGGTGGATCTGGTCAAAACCCGCCTGTTTGGCGACCGCATCTATGTCGATGTCGAAATCGCCGTCGATGGCAATATGCCGCTGTTTCAGGCACATGCCGCCGCCGAGCGCACACACCACGCCATTGAGGAAGCGTTCCCCACGGTAAAGCATTGTATGGTGCATGTCAATCCCGCGCCGGAGATTGAAGAAATTGAGGAAGAGAAATAATCAAGCTGCTGCTGTGAAGTTATTCATGGCAGCAACTTTTTTTATCTCGGTTGTCGTATCGGCACCCCGTCCTTGTTATTCGCCCGAAGCATACTTGTTCGTCCCGCTCCACGGAGGCCCTATTTCTTGCCATCAGGCAAGAAGTAGGGAACAGAAGCTAATTTAGGCAACTACGTTTCCTAAAGACCTTCCTTAGCGCTCTACACGCAGAAATACTGGACTAGAAGTTTTTCTGCTATCGTCAGTTATTATCGCTGAGGGAAAGATACGGTAAGATTTACTCTGAAAATAGACGGTTAAAGGTTCTTTTTTCTCCCACTATGCGCAATGTAAATACCCTCTGCAAATCTTTTGAGTGAGCGAAGTGAACGGCCAGATATCGCTTCGGCAAATTCCACTATCTCGCCGCACCGAAGCGTCGGTACGTCTCGACCGTTCCATTGCCTCGCTCCTCAAATTCCAAACGCTTCGCTGGTTTGAAATTTGAATGATGGTAAGTGTTACTCTACGAGCAGACAGGTAACAACTGCTGTTTCAATGCACAATCGCTGTGCTGGATTGTGCATTGAGGGAGCAAGGCCACGAAGTGGCTGAGGCGTGCTGATGCCGCAGCGCGTCGATGTAACGCAGTGTGCCGCAGCGATGGCGCCGCTCCCTAATGATTTTCTTCTCGTTCATCTTCTTTTTTCACAAAAAGAAGATGAACTTAGACTTCTAACAACTACGGCAAAGTAAACAAGCAAATAGAGTGTATAATAAGGAAGAGACTGTTGCATTTTGTTTGCAACAGCCTCTTGCTTCTTTTTTAGCCCTTAATAATCAGCGCCATAAATACCAGCGGCACATCGCCGGTATTGGTAATACCATGACCATTTCCGTCCTTGCAGAAGAAAACATCATCTGCCTTTGCCGGAACGTCCGTGCCGTTGTCTTCGTATACGCCTGAACCGCTCAGGATAAAATACGTCTCCGTCTCACCGTGGTGCTCATGATGATTCAGCGTTGCGCCCGGCTCCAGTGTACATCTGGCGTACAGACCGCATTTTCCGTTGAGCTGCTCCTCGTTCAGCAGCTGCTCCAGCTTGAGTACGCCGCCGATTACGCCGTCCTTTGCGCCCATCTCTACTACTGTCATGTCAATCTCATCCTTTCTCCGTCAGCCCGCTGCCGCTTGGCGTTGGTCGGGCATATATGGTGGTCGAATTTACAGCCTTATTGTATCAGATTGCCCACCCCGCAACAAGTGCCGCGCTCCGGATTTTTCTCACCGCTTGTTCCGCTCTGTCTCTCCCAAATCCCTTACTTTGTCCGACTTTTTCGCTAAAATGACGCATCCTGCCGTATTTTCTCCCCAAAAGAACTTGTCACTGTTTGCCCAGTCTGTTACAATAAGATTATCAATGTATTGTTGAATAAAGGAGAATATTCCCTATGAAAAATCCAATTGTTACGATTACTATGGCAGACGGCGGCGTCATCAAGGCAGAGCTGTATCCAGACGTAGCGCCGAACACCGTCCGCAACTTTGTCGATCTGGTTTCCAGAGGCTTTTATAATGAGACGATTTTCCACCGCGTCATTCCGGGCTTCATGATTCAGGGCGGCGACCCGAACGGCACCGGCATGGGTGGTCCGGGCTATCAGATTCCAGGCGAGTTTATGATGAACGGCTTCCGCAACGAGCTGCGTCACACGCGCGGCGTTCTGTCCATGGCTCGTGCGATGCATCCGGACTCCGCGGGTTCACAGTTCTTCATCATGGTTGCCGACGCACCCCATCTGGATGGACAATATGCGTCCTTTGGCATGGTTATCGAAGGCATGGATGTTGCTGACCGCATCGTCTCCGCCAACCGTGATTACAACGACAAGCCGGTAGAGCCGCAGGTTATGCAGTCGGTTACGGTTGAGACCTTTGGCGAGACCTACGAAGCACCGGTAAAGATGTAAGTTTTTCCGCAGCAGCGGGGTGAAAAGCTCAGCGAAAGCTGGGCTTTTCCGTACTTTCCCCGCTTCGTCTTTTTTCTCCGGCATCCGTTGCCGGAAATTCATTGCAATTCATTGTAAATGGGGAGGTACCGTTTTTTGGCTGACATCAGCATACACGGTTTGAATCAGTTTTTCGGGGAGAACCAGATTCTGCATGACATTACCTTTGATATTTTCCCCGGTGAAAAGGTCGCCGTCGTCGGTCCCAACGGCGCCGGAAAGACCACTTTATTCCGCGTCCTGACCGGTGAGCTGCCGTATGAGAGCGGCAGTGTCGTCATCGCCAAGGACCGCACCGTCGGCGTCATCGACCAGATTCCGGTCTATGATCCCGACGCCACAGTCGAAGATATTCTTCGCTCCGCATTCCACCGCATCGATGAGGTGCGCGCCCGCATGAAGGACATGGAGCGCCGCATGGAGCAAAACGACGATTCCCAGCTCCTCAAGCAGTACGGCGCCCTACAGGCCGAGCTGGAGGCGATGGGCGGCTATGCGCTGGATTTTGAAGTGGATAAAGTATGCAACGGTCTGGAAATTCCGCAGGAGATGCGTACCCAGCCGTTTGACGTCCTGTCCGGCGGCGAAAAGACCCGCGTCAATCTCGCCCGCATCATCCTGGAGGACACGGACATTCTGCTGCTCGATGAGCCGACCAACCACCTGGACATTGACGCCGTGGAGTGGCTCGGCAATTTCCTCGCCGACTACAAGGGCACGGTTGTGACCATTTCGCATGACCGCTATTTCCTTGACCAGTGCTGTGACCGCATCATTGAACTGGTGGATGGCCACGCCGATTTCTACGCCGGTTCCTACAGCTACTATGCCGAGGAACGTCAGCTGCGCTATGCCCAGCGTTTGGCGGAGCACAACAACCAGATGGAAGAGCTCAAGCGGCTGCAGGATCAGTCCCGCAAAATGCACCAGTGGGGCACGGAAAAAATGCACAAGCGCGCGTTTTCCATCGACAAGCGCATCGCCCGCATGACGATTGCCGACCGCCCGAAGAAGGAGCGGAAGATGAACATGATGTTCGGCGATCCCAACTACGAAACACAGGAAGTGCTCAAGGTGCGCGGCATCTGCAAGAGCTTTGACGGCCGCGAAGTCCTGCACGACATCTCTTTTAACGTCAAAAACGGTGAAAAGGTCGCTATTCTCGGCGACAACGGCACGGGAAAGACCACCCTGCTCAACATCATTCTCGGTCTGGAACCGGCGGACGCCGGAACGATCAAGAAGGGCGAGGGGCTCAAGCCAGCCTATCTGCCGCAGGTGGTTCACTTTGAAAACGAGAACCGTAACCTGATTGACACCTTAATTTACGAAAAAAATCTCACCCCGCAGACCGCCCGCAATCGACTCGGACGCTTCCAGTTCTCTGGCGAGGAGCAGCTCAAGCAGGTATGCAAGCTCTCCGGCGGCGAAAAGAGCCGTCTGCGTCTGTGTGAGCTGATGTACGACAAGCTCAACATGCTGGTGCTCGACGAACCGACCAACCATCTGGACATTTTGTCCCGCGAATGGATTGAGGACGCGGTGGAAAGCTTCACCGGCACCTTGCTGTTTGTCTCGCATGACCGCTACTTTGTCTCGCGCTTTGCCAGCCGCATCATCGTTCTCATGGAGGACGGCTGGGTGGATTTCACCGGCAATTATGAGCAGTATCTCGCCTTCCGCGAACAAAAGGCGGCGGAACGTGCCGCACACACGGCGCCCAAGCCCAAGAAGGAAAAGCCGCGTCCCAAGGGCGGCACAAAAAATTTAGAGAAAAAGGTCAACAAGCTCGAGCGCGACATCGCATCGTGCGAGGAAGAGAGCGCGTCGCTGGATGAACAGATGGCGGCAGCCGCCCTCGACCCGCAAAAGCTGATGGAGCTGTCCGGGAAAAAGGACGAGGTGGAAGCTCGTCTGATGGAGCTGATGGAGGAGTGGGAAGCCGCCTCCGCCCAGCTGGAAGAGGCGCAGGGCTGACATGAAGCGTATGTACACGGTTCTCTGCGCCCTGAGCGCAGCGTTCACCCTTGCGGTTGCAGTCGCCATCCCGTTCTGGGGCACGGCGGCCTATGGCTATCTGCTGTTTTGTGCCGCCTTTGCGCTGTGCACCGGCATCATGCGTCTGCTGCTGACCCTGCGGGAGCGCACGGAGGGCACACTGCGCCGCGTCGTGCGTATTCTGTATGGGATTGGCACGGCTCTGTTTTCCCTGTTTCTCGGTTCGTTTGTCGTCGTGCAGGGCATCCTTTTGGTAAACGCTCACACCGATCCCGAGGCACGGCAGGCGGATTATCTACTCGTCCTGGGCGGCGGTATCCGCGGCGATCAGCCGGGGCGCTCGCTCACCGCTCGTCTTGAGGCGGCGCGTGCCTGCTGGGAGCAGAATCCCTCCTGCACGCTGATTGTCTGCGGCGGACAGGGTGCGGATGAACAGTACACCGAGGCGTATGTCATGCACAAATGGCTGCTCGCCCACGGCGTACCAAAAAACCGCATTTTACTGGAGGATCAGTCGGTCAACACCGTCCAAAATATCCGAAACGCCAAGGAGATCTTACGTCAGACCGGCGCCGAGCGTGCCCGTGTCGCCGTGGTCTCCAGCGGCTTTCATCTGTTCCGCGCCCGTCATCTGATGGAGCAGGCCGGTCTGGGGCGTCTTGCCGTCGCCGCTCCGTCTCCGTGGTATCTGCGCCCGCTGTTTTGCCTGCGCGAATACTTTTCTCTGGCGATTCTGGTGGCCACCGGCCGCTGGTAATCGCCCCTACAATCCCAACGACCAAAGGAGGAATCTTAACTATGGTCAGCACCTACCCTGTCCCCTGTGCGATTCAGGCGACGACCAACGACCATCTGCTGCTTGCCGATCTCACGATTGCGGCGAAGCATGTTCCGGAATTCATCACCGGTCTGCGCGCCCTGCAAGACGCCAAGCTGCACTGCCTGCTGCTGCACAGCGGCAGCCGTGATCTCCCCATGGTCGCGGAGGGCGAGCAAATCATCGTGGACTTCGGCGGACACAAGCTGGCTGCCCTGTCCGGCGACCAGCTGGACACACTGGAATACTATGCGCTAGATCGTCTGCTCGGCCTGTGCAAGCCCAATCTACGCTGCAATCTGCGGCTGGAGGGCGCGCATGATCTGCTGGTGGAAATGAGTGTGCGTGTACATGATTGATTACATACGGTATAATTTACTTTTTGTTATACTACCAATTGTATTTCTATTTTAATCTATTACTCGGAGTTGAATTTGTATGTTGGATAAACTGGAGGCACTCGCCGACCGATTTGACGAGCTGGAAAGCCTTCTCGCCGACCCGGATCTGTACAGCGATCCGTCCCGTGCGGCCCAGCTGCTGCGCGAGCAGAAGGAGCTGACACCCATCATCCAGACCTATCGCCGCTATGTCGCGGCGCAGCAGGAGCAGGCGGATGCCCGCGAGCTGCTGGATGAGGCAGGCGGTGACGGCGAGCTGCGCGCCATGGCGCAGGAGGCGTTGATCTCCTCCCGCGACGCGATGGAACAGCTCAAGCAGGAGCTGACGATTTTGCTGCTACCGCACGACCCGAACGACGAGCGCAGTGTCATCATGGAGATACGCGCCGGTGCGGGCGGCGAAGAAGCGGCATTGTTTGCCCATTCGCTGTACCGTATGTACACGATGTACGCCGACAAACGCGGCTGGAAAACCGAGGTGATCAGCCAAACCGTGACCGAACTCGGCGGATGCCGCGAAATCACCTTCAGCATTGAGGGCGATTCCGTCTACTCCCGTATTAAATACGAGAGCGGCGTACACCGCGTCCAGCGCGTTCCGGAGACCGAATCGCAGGGTCGTGTTCATACCTCGACCGTCACTGTTGCCGTCCTACCGGAAGTCGATGATGTCGAGCTGGAAATCAACCCGAACGACTTGCGTATTGACACCTTCCGCGCTTCCGGCGCCGGCGGTCAGCACATCAACAAGACCTCCTCTGCCATCCGCATCACCCATCTGCCAACCGGCATGGTCGTCGAGTGTCAGGATGAGCGAAGCCAGTTCAAAAATAAGGACAAGGCCATGCGCGTCCTGCGCTCCCGTCTGTACGAAATCGAGCAGAACAAGCAAGATGAAGCCATTGCCGACGAACGCCGCAGCCAGATCGGCTCGGGCAGCCGTTCGGAGCGCATCCGCACCTATAACTTCCCGGAAAATCGCATCTCGGAGCACCGCATCAAGCTGACCACCTACCATCTGGACAGCTTTTTGGACGGCAATCTGGATGAAATTCTGGACGCATTAATGACCGCCGATCAAGCGGAGAAGCTCGCCAAGGCACAGCACGCATAATCGCTCTGTCCGCCTTCATACGCTGTATGGGGGCGATACCATGACAATCTGGCCACTTTTCGCACTGATTCCCGGCTTTTTGCTCGGGCGCATCGCCGTTCGCGGCGGAGACACCGGCTGTGCCGTGCTGTTGTGCGCCGCCGCAGGTGGACTGACGTCGGTCAGCCTGCATGCACTGTCCCCGCCGACGCTGCTCGGAGGTCTGCTGTTTCTGCTCGTGCTCAGCGGTACGCTTTTGCACACAGAACGCCGTCCGACCTCCGCGCCATGGCGACAGCATTGGAGCGACCGCCTACGGCTGTTTCAGGGCGACGCTCTGCTTCTCGCCGTCTTTTGCGGTCTCAGCGGGCAAATTTTCCCGCTGTTCGCCCTGCTTCCCGTGCTCGGCTTGCTCACGCGCCTTTCCGGTGCATCGCTGCGGCATATCGCCGCCGTAGTACTCGCGCTTCTAGGCGTTACCTTGCTCAGTGCCAGCGCTTCGCCATGGCTTTCTGCCAACTGCTCCGCACTGGTGTGCAGCGCCGCCGGTCTTTCCTGCGCCTGTCTGCATGTCCTACCAATGGCGGAATGCTTCGTCAGCATACGGGCGATGCACGGATTATATTGTCTGTTTGTATTTTTAACATATTATTATACAAATTGTATTATCTAAAAAGAAGGAATTCGATGATTACCAAGCTACTCCATCCGAATACCGACCCGACCGCTATTGCGCAGGCCGCAGAGCTTCTGCGCCGCGGTGAGGTCGTCGGTATTCCCACCGAAACCGTATATGGTCTCGCCGCCAACGCGTACAATCCGGAGGCCGTCGCGCGCATTTTCGCCGCCAAAGGCCGCCCACAGGACAATCCGCTGATTGTCCACATCGCCGACTGGGAACAGA
Source organism: uncultured Butyricicoccus sp. (assembly GCA_934532985.1). GTDB lineage: Bacteria > Bacillota > Clostridia > Oscillospirales > Butyricicoccaceae > Butyricicoccus_A. The sequence continues at coordinate 10,573 of CAKTAV010000021.1, forward strand.
TCACGCAGGTTGCCGAGCGCGTTCCGGAACAGGCCGCCGCTCTGGCGAGCGCCTATTGGCCCGGCCCGATGACCATGATTTTGCCCAAGAAGGATTCTATACCAATGGTAACTTCCGCTGGTTTGAATACTGTGGGTATTCGTTTGCCGTCCCACCCGCTCGCACGAAAGATCATCCGCGCCGCCGGTGTTCCACTGGCCGCTCCGTCGGCAAATACCTCCGGCCGCCCGTCCACCACGACGGCGCAACATGTCATGGAAGATCTAGGCGGGCGTATCGCAGCGGTCGTGGACGGCGGTCCGTGCTCGGTCGGTGTGGAATCCACCGTGATTTCGCTCTGCGGTGCAAAACCGCGCCTGCTGCGTCCGGGCGGCATCTCGCTGGAACAGCTCCGCGCCGTTCTCGGTGAGGTCGAGGTGGATCGCGCGCTGTATCAGAAGATTGACGACACCGAGCGCGTCTCCGCGCCAGGAATGAAATACCGCCACTATGCGCCGAAAGCGCCGGTCACGGTCGTATTCGGCTCCCCCAAGGCGAGCGCGGATTATATTTATGCACAGCTTGGGGAAAACTTCGGTGTATTGTGCTTCGATGACTGCGCTGAACGCTTTGCCGGTCGCGCCGTGGTGGAGACCTTCGGCCGCTCGGATGACCCGGAAGAACAGGCGCGCGAGGTATTTGACGCTCTGCGCCGTTTTGATGCCACACCGGTCACCGCAATTTTCGCCCAGTGTCCGCCTGCAACCGGTATCGGTCTGGCCGTCGCCAACCGCATTCAGAAGGCCGCCGGCTTCCACACGATCACACTGACGGAGGACGAGCCATGAAAATTCTTGGTCTGACCGGCGGTTCGGGCGTCGGAAAGAGTGCCGCTGGAGCCGTATTCGCCGCCCGCGGCTGCGGCGTGCTGGACGCGGACGCCTCCTATCGGGAGCTGTGCGACACCTGTACCCCGATGTTAAAAGAAATACAGTCCGTATTTCATGATGTTTTAACTACGAATGGTAAACTCGACCGCAGGAAGCTGGGTGCGCTGGTTTTTTCCGATCCGGAAAAGCTCGCGCAGCTCAACGCCATCACCCACCCCTACATAAAGCAGGCCGCCCGCGATGCCTTTGCACGCATGGAGGCGGAGGGCGTGCCGCTGGCTGTCTATGATGCGCCGGTTCTGTTTGAAGCGGAAGCGGACGCCTGGTGCGATGTCACCGCCGCCGTGCTCGCTGACCGCGAGACGCGCATCCAGCGCATCATGGCACGCGACAATATCTCACACGACTACGCCGCCCTGCGCATCGACGCCCAGCACGACGACGAGTGGTACCGTTCGCGCTGCGATTTTTGTTTGATGAATAACGGCGATCTGGAGGCGCTCCGCCAACAGGTCAACACCGTCATTGATACCATTTTAAGCAAATAATGTGACAAGAAAGGATGGATTTATCATGGAATCCAAGCTGTTTTACGACAAAAAGACCGGCTGGGACCGCATGAGCAAGGATGAACTCGCCGCCATGCAGGACTATGCCGAGGGCTACAAGTCCTTCCTCAACGAGGCCAAGACTGAGCGTGACGCTGTTGCTTTTCTGAAGGCCAAGGCAGAGTCGCTGGGCTATCAGCCATACACCCGCGGCTGTCCGGTCACTCCCGGTCAGAAATATTACAAAGTGAATCGTAATAAGGCAATTATACTCACTGTAGTCGGAAAGCAGCCGCTGTCCTCTGGCATCAACCTGACAGCGGCACATCTGGATGCGCCGCGCATTGATATTCGTACCGTTCCACTGTATGAGGACAACGGCATGGCGTTCTTCAAGACTCATTATTACGGCGGCATCAAAAAATATCAGTGGCCGACCATTCCGCTGGAGCTGCGCGGTGTGGTTTGCCGCGTAACAGACGACGGTGTAGAGACCATCAACATCCGCATCGGCGACAAGCCGGACGATCCGCTGTTTGTTATCTCGGATCTGCTGATTCATCTTGCAACCGATCAGATGCAAAAGAGCATGATGAAGGGCATTCCGGCGGAAAAAATGAATATTCTCGTCGGTTCGCAGCCGTCCACTTCCAAGGATGACGACGATACCTCCGACAAGATCAAACTGGCTGTTATGGAGTACCTGCATCAGGCCTATGGCATCACGGAGGAAGATTTCCTCTCCGCCGAGCTGTGCTGTGTTCCGGCCTTCCCGGCACGTGATATCGGCTTTGACCGCAGCTTTGTCGGCTCCTATGGGCACGATGACCGCGTGTGCGCGTATCCGGCGGCAACCGCTCTGTTTGATCTGACCGAGACGCCGGAAAAGACTGCGATGACCATTCTTGTGGATAAGGAAGAGATCGGCTCGGACGGCGTCACCGGTATGCAGTCGCAGTTTTTTGACACGCTGATTGCCGACCTCTGCCGCACGCAGAATGTTATTCCGGGCGAGTGCTTGGAGAATTCCACCTGCCTCTCCGCCGATGTCTGCAACGCCTTTGACCCAAATTATCCGGAGGTCAGCGAAAAGCGCAACGATGCCCGCGCTAACTGCGGTCTGGCGATTATCAAGTACACCGGCTCGCGCGGCAAGTCCGGCTCGTCCGACGCAACGGCAGAGCTGATGGCAAAGATTCGCTACCTGTTCCGTCAGAAGCACATTATCTGGCAAACCGGCCAGCTGGGCCGCGTCGATCAGGGCGGCGGCGGTACTGTTGCGATGTTCATGGCGAATCGCAACATTGACACGGTGGACGCCGGTGTCCCGGTTCTGTGCATGCACGCGCCGTATGAGATCATCGCCAAGCACGATCTGTACTGGGCATATCGTGGATTCGACGCGTTCTACACGATGAAGTAACGCGCTTTACCAACCAAAACATCTCACAGGCTGTGGAGTTATCCACAGCCTGTTTTCTTTTCTGTGCAGTCAGTTTTACGCTGTGCATAAAACCCATCCATTTGGGCACACTAGAAGTAATTTGGTATTACAAATCGCAATTACACGTCCAATTATTACGTTTTTCTCTTGTTTTTTTGATTACAAATCGTAGACTGTCAAATCTTCTAAGAAAAATCTGTTCTATTTTATTTCCATATCTCGCTAAATACGCAAAATATCTCCTATATCTTGTATCATATCGTATTTTTTTCAACAAATCCACAGACTTTTCCACCGTATTCACAGCTTTTTGTGGATAACTCTGTGGATATGTGGATAACTAACCGTATAATCGCGTATTGTCAACCAACAGAATCATCAAATTTTGAAAAATAACCGAAGCGGAGGAAATGTCATGTCGGAAAATCAAACCGAAAATCGTCGCAGTGAGGACACTGGCTGCGTCACCGCCCAATCTTCCCATGGGCTCATCCATTGCATTACCATTATCGGAACGATTGAAGGGCACCAAGAGGCCCCGGAGAACACCAAAACTACAAAATATGAACATATTCTGCCGCAGCTCGCCGCTATTGAGGAAAGCGAGGAGATTGACGGTCTGCTCATTTTGCTCAACACCGTCGGCGGCGATGTGGAAGCAGGTCTCGCCATCGCCGAGCTGATTGCAGGCATGACAACGCCCACCGTCGCTCTGATCCTCGGCGGGAGCCACTCAATTGGCGTCCCTCTCGCGGTATCCGCACAGCGCACCTTCATCGCTCCATCAGCCTCTATGATGCTGCATCCGGTGCGTATCAGCGGAACGGTCATCGGCGCACCACAGACCTATGATTATTTTCGGCAGATTCAAAAGCGCATCACGCGCTTCATCGTCCGGAACTCCTCCGTGGAGGAGGCGCAGCTGTCATCTCTCATGATGGCAACTGGTGAGTTGGCCACCGATGTCGGCACAGTGATCGGCGCCAAGCAGGCTGTAAAAATCGGCCTGTGTGATGAGGTCGGGTCGCTACATGATGCGCTGGATTATCTGCATCGGCAGATTAAGGAGAAGAAAAAGGATGGCGAGGCGGAGAAGGAGAATAAGTAACCGAAAAAAGTCCCCGATACTAAGTATCGGGGACTCATTAAAATTTTGGGGATTACAAGTATCGCTTACTTAGCAGCCTT
>CAKTAV010000022.1 GCA_934532985.1 uncultured Butyricicoccus sp.
CGAGTGGCCAAAGGGGGCAGACTGTAAATCTGTTGTCAACGACTTCGGTGGTTCGAATCCACCACCTCCCACCAAACAATAACCCGCTGAATCGCAATGGTTCAGCGGGTTTTTGCGATGCTTTTTTGGGGGACAATAGAGGTTCCCACAAGCATTATATGCTTTTTGTGCTTTACAGAAAGATGAGCGAAAAAGCATATGAGTTCATTGAAATTGATATAGCCTGCTAGAAGGAAAAGGAGTAGACTAAGAGTGCGGTGAGAGCGAATGCACAGCAACCGCTTGGCATCCGGCGAAGAGTAACGCTGCCGCAGAGAAAGAAGAAAATAGGAAGGGGTCAGAAATGAAACTGATCAAAGAAAAACAATTTTACCGGACCTTCCTCATGCTGTGTCTGCCGATTGTGCTGCAAAATGTGATTTCACTCAGCGTCAACCTGACGGATAATTTAATGCTGGGACGGTACTCGGAAAGTGCACTTTCCGGTGTTACGGCGGTAAACCAAATCCAATTTATCTATCAGAATATTCTGATGGGTATCGGCGATGGTCTGGTGATTATCTCGGCACAGTATTGGGGGAAAAACGATACCGGCTCGATTCGGAAGGTATCCAGCGTCGCCATGCGGGCGGCGGTGATTTTGATGGCAGTGCTGTTTGCCGTTGTGTCGCTGTTTCCGTATCTGGTTGTCGGATTGTTCACGCCGGATCAGGCAATCATCACCGAGGGTGTCAGTTATCTGAATATCGTGCGCTTTACCTATCCATTCTTTTGCGTGACGACGATTCTGCTCGCGGTTTTGCGGAGCACAGAAGTAGTACGCATTGCGTTTTATCTGTCACTAAGCACGCTGTGCATCAATTTTTGCATCAACTGGGTGCTGATTTACGGACGCTTTGGTATGCCGCGTCTGGGCGCACGTGGCGCCGCGATTGGCACGCTGTGTGCGCGCGTTATCGAATGCGTGATTATCCTGCTGTACATTGCGAAAAAGGAAAAAAATCTGCACCTGCGCTTGGCAGACTTTCTGCATATCGATCACACCATTGCCAAGGACTATGTCCGTGTCTGTGCGCCGATTATCTTGGTACAGGCGCTGTGGGGTGTGAACACAGCGATGCAGACGGCAATTCTGGGTCATTTGACCTCCAGCGCGATTGCCGCCAACAGCATGGCGTCCAACCTGTTTCTGATCGTCAAGACCGTGGCAGTCGGCGCAGCCTCTACCGCGACGGTTATGATCGGCAAAGCCATTGGACGCGGCAATGTGGATGCGGTCAAACAGATGGCCAAAACGCTGCAGGTGCTGTTTGTCGGCATGGGCATCTGCTGCGGTATTGTGCTGTGGTTGCTGACCGAGCCGGTGCTGTCGCTGTACAGTTTCTCGAATGAGAGCCGTGAGCTGGCGCGTTCGTTCCTGCACATCCTGTGCATCGTCATGGTGGGCATGTCGTATCAGATGCCGACCAATGCCGGTATTATCAAGGGCGGAGGCGACACGCGGTATACCATGCGGCTGGATCTGATCAGCATTTGGTGCATCGTCATTCCGCTGTCGTTTATCATGGCGTTTGTCGTCAAGGCCTCGCCGATTGTCGTCGTATGGTGCTTGAATCTGGATCAGCTGTTTAAGTGCGTACCGGCCTTTTTCAAGGTCAATTACGGCGATTGGATCAAAAAGCTCACGCGGTGAGGTGGATTACACAATTGTCTGCGCCGTGATAATGTTACAGAACGCCTGAATGGTCGGCTCGAGCAGAGCATCCGGATACTCATATCCGGAGGAATGTAGGGGAGCTTGCTGCTCTCCGACGCCGACACCGAAAAAAGCACCGCGGCAGCGATGTAAATACAGACTGAAGTCCTCACTCCAGCGCATGGGTTCGTCCAACGGCGTCCCATGACAGGAGTTGAGGACTTTTTGTGCACAGACAGGATCATTTTCTGTGGAGGAAAAGATGTCCTGTTCCTCGATGTCAAGCTGAAGTCCATGCGCAGCGGCAAGCTCCTTCGCGTGCGACAAGATTGCCGTGTGCAGAGCGAGCAGATCGGCGTCGTGCTCGGCGCGCAGGGTCAGCCAGATTTCTGCGCGGGAGGCGGCAGAACCAAAGGTTTTTTCGCCCATGTGTACGCCGATCACAGTGGCAAAAGTGATGCCGGAGTATTGCGAGACATCACACAGCTTTGGCAGAGCGCACAGAAGAGCGCCGACGGCGGGAGCAGGGGAAACGCCCAGCTCGGGATAGGCGGCGTGGGTAGCCGCGCCGATAAAGCGGAGCGTCACGCCGCGGGAAGCGCAAGTAAACGTTCCAGGACGAATGAGTACCTGACCGAGTGGATATCCTGGAATGTTATGCTGACCATAGATTTCACCGACGGTTTCACGGTCGAACAGCGCAAGACAGCCCTCTGCACCGGAGCCGGTCTCCTCGGCGGGCTGAAACAGGAAAAAGACGCTGCGCCCGACGGTTTTTCCCTCCAGCGCCAGTGCTGCGCCGCACAGAGCGGCGGAGTGTCCGTCGTGTCCGCACAGGTGGGCGAGTGTGCCGTCTGGTCCGGTGACGGCGTCAAAGTCTGCACGCAGGGCGATGCCGGGCAGGGAGCTTTCCGGCTCATAATGTGCCGCAACAAAGCCACCGCCGCAGTCATAGAGAGAAAGTGTGGTGTGCTCCTGCAAGAATTGTTTGAGCAGAGCCTTGGTTTTGTGCTCCTGTCCGGAAAATTCCGGATTGGCGTGCAGCAGCTGCCGCAGAGCCTGCACTTCGCGGAGCTGAGCAGGGGTGAGATTCATAGCAGTACTCCTTTCTATGGGAGAGAAAAAAGGTACGAAACCGGAGTTTCGGTCTCGTACCTTTTAGGTGGGTCAGTGGTTTAGTTATTCTGAGTTTCTTCTTCGAGGTGGTGCTCCCATGCCTTGCCGCGGTTGATGGCGCAGAGGATACCCTTGATGGAGGCCATCGAGATGTTATGGTCGATGCCGACGCCAAAGACATTGTGTCCGTCCTTGGTGCGCAGCTGGATATATGCGACTGCCTGCGAGTCCGAACCCGTGCTGATCGCGTGCTCCTTGTAGTCGATGAACTCATAGCGATCCATGCGCTCGCCGCGAATCGCGTTGAAGAACGCGTCGATCGGGCCGTTGCCGTCGCCGGTAACCTCAAAGATCGTATCCTTGTGCTGAAGCTTGCCGTAGAAGTGCGAGTGCGCCACGCCGTCCTGTACGTCGGCGTTTAGCTTGTTGCTGATCAGGCGGTATGGGCCGTCCACTGAAAGATAGGCCTTTTTGAACAGATCAAAGATGATATCCGGCTTGAGCTCGACGCCTTCCTTGTCAGACTCGTGCTGGACGATTTCGCCGAACTCAGCGTGCATCGCCTTCGGCATATCGAAGCCGAACTTGTGGTTCATGATAAAGGCAGCGCCGCCCTTGCCGGACTGCGAGTTGATGCGAACCGGCTCGTAAGCACAGCCCAGATCCTCCGGATTGATCGGCAGATACGGAACCATCCACTTGGAGGTGTGCTTTTCCTGCATGTAGTTGAAGCCCTTGTTGATGGCGTCCTGATGGCTGCCGGAGAAGGCGGTAAAGACCAGATCACCGGCATACGGCTGACGCTCCGGAACCTTCATCTTGGTGCAGCGCTCGTACATGGAGATGATGCGATCCATATGGCTGAAGTCCAGCTCCGGATCCACGCCCTGTACATACATATTCAGAGCAAGCGTAATCAGGTCGACGTTGCCGGTGCGCTCACCGTTGCCGAACAGACAGGCCTCGACACGCTCTGCGCCAGCCAGCAGGCCGGCTTCTGCCGTGGCGACACCGCAGCCGCGGTCGTTGTGCGGATGCAGCGAGATAATCGCGCGCTCACGGCCCGGCAGCGTGCGGATGAAGTATTCCATCTCATCGGCAAACTGGTTCGGCATGCAGTTCTCCACCGTGGTCGGCAGATTTAGGATGACGCGGTGGTCGGCGTCGGCGTGCAGATGATCCAGTACCGCGGCGCAGATTTCCACGGCGGCGTCCATCTCCGTGCCCATGAAGGACTCCGGCGAGTACTGATAGCGCAGATCCATGCCGGATTCGATGATCGGCTGTGCCATCTCGTAAATCAGGTCAGCGGCATCGACGGCGATTTTCTTGACGCCCTCGACATCCGTGCGGAATACGACCTCGCGCTGCAAGGTAGAGGTGGAATTATAAAAATGAATGATGACGTGCTTGGCACCCTGAATAGCCTCAAAGGTCTTTTTGATCAGATGCGGGCGCGCCTGTACCAAAACCTGAATGGTGACGTCATCCGGAATATGACCGCCCTCAATCAGCTCGCGGCAGATTTCATAGTCGGTATCCGATGCGGACGGGAAGCCGATTTCGATTTCCTTCACGCCGATTTCATCGACGAGCATATGGAACATTTCCAGTTTCTCGGTCATGTTCATCGGGTCAATCAGCGCCTGATTGCCGTCGCGCAGGTCAACGGAGCACCACTCCGGTGCCTTGGTGATAACGTTGTCCGGCCAAGTGCGGTTTTCAATCGGCTGTGGGACAAACGGGATATACTTTTCGTAGCCTTTCATGATGATGATTCCTCCAAAATAAAAATCTTTGAGGGTGACAGGACAAAAGAAAAACGCCCAAGACCCTCGACAGGTCAGGGACGTCAAAACAACGTGGTACCACCCTGGTTCAGTCATTGTTTGGCAATGACCCTCAGCAGCCTCCAACAAGGCCGTGACCGATAACGAGGTCAGACGGACAACCCTACTGCGATATGGTTCGGGCGGTCAACTCTGGGAACAGTTATCCATACAAGATGCCAACCGTCTCTCACCAACCGACGGCTCTCTGAATCAACATCAGGTATCTTTCTTCCCTTCACGGTTTTTCTGGGATTCTATTGACGATTATAAAGAAAACAAAGGCGTTTGTCAATACATGGACAGGGAACAAAACTGCACAAAAATACCGGCGGGTGGTGCAGTTGACAGGAGATACAGCGCGGGCTTACAATACGGACAGAATAGCAAGGAGGACTGTTATGTTACCGAAAGATCCGATGATTTTACTAAGCTATGTAAATATGAAGCTGCGGGATAACTATTCCTCGCTGGGGCATCTGTGTGAGGACTTGGATGTGGATCAGCAGGCGCTGTGTGAAACGCTGGGTGCGGTGAACTATACCTATCAGCCGGAGCGCAATCAGTTTGTATAAGAAAATGGCTTAGGAGGAATACCATATGAACGCACAGGATCGACTGCTGCGATATGTTGTTGTAAATACAGAGAGCAAAGAGAATGCGGACCAAACACCGTCTACCTCGTGCCAGATGGCGTTTGCCAAGCTGCTGGCAGAAGAGATGCGGGAGTTGGGCTTGTCTGATGTGTATACGGATGAGCATGCGTATGTGTATGGTGTGCTTCCGGCGACAGCGGGAAAAGAAAACTGCCCGTGTGTCGGCTGGATTGCTCATTTGGATACGGTGGATGAGCTGGGCGTGCAGCCGATTCATCCGCGGGTTGTGAAGGACTATGACGGCGGCGCGGTCCAGCTGGGTACAAGCGGACGGGAATTGACACCGGAGCAGTTTCCAGATTTGAAGAATGCGATTGGAAAAACGCTGATTACAACCGACGGCACGTCGATTCTCGGTGCGGATGATAAGGCGGGTATCGCGGCAATTATAACCGCTTGTGAATGGCTGCAACAGGAGGACATTCCGCACGGACGCATTGCAATTTGCTTTACGCCGGATGAGGAAATCGGTCATGGCGCATCTCTGCTGGATCTCGAGCGATTTGGCGCGTCGGTCGCATACACAGTGGACGGCAGCGCCCCGTGGGAGGTTGAGTACGAAACCTTTAACGCGGCAAAGGCAGAGTGGAATATTACCGGCGTGTCCGTCCATCCGGGCGAGGCCAAGGGGCGTATGGTCAACGCGCTGCTGGTCGGCATGGAGATCAATTCCATGCTCCCGAAGGAGGAGATTCCGGCGAAAACCGAGGGATACGAGGGCTTTTACCATCTGTGCGGTATGAGCGGCGGGGTGGACGCAGCTCAGCTGTCGTATATCCTGCGCGACCACGACGCGAATAAGCTGAAACAGAAAAAGCAGCGTATGCGCGAGATCGAGCGCAAGATCAACCAGACCTATGGAGAGGGGACGGCGACGCTGCGCTTGCAGGATCAGTATCGCAACATGGCGGAGATCATCGCACAGCATCCGGAGGTGGTGGAGCGCGCGAATGCGGCGATTCGACAGGCCGGAATGAAGCCGGTGTCCAATCCGGTGCGCGGCGGCACTGACGGCTCACAGCTGTCATTCCGCGGCTTGCCGTGTCCGAATTTGGGAACCGGAGCCTATGCACTGCATGGCCCGTATGAGCATGTTATCGTCGAGCAGCTCCATGCCGTCGTTCAAATGCTAGTGTATCTGGCGGAGGAGTATGCGCAAGATGGCGACAATTGACGAGGCCTTGGAACGGCTGCGGCACTCGGATTTTCGTGCGCGGTTTCATCTGTCGGAAAAGGACAAGGCCTATGTCCGTGAGAAAGGCATGGCGACGATACAGCGGCATGCGGAGGACTTTGTGCGGACACGGCTTGCTCCGGCGTATCCGCCGAACGACGGAAAACAGACGCCGATGCGCGGACATCCGGTTTTTCTCGCGCAGCACGCCTGTGCCTGCTGCTGCCGCGGCTGTCTGAATAAATGGTATCATGTGCCGAAGGGTATTGCGCTGTCGCAGCAGAACCAGCGCAGTATAGTTTGCCTGCTGATGGCATGGATTGCGCGGGAGATGCAGGATAGTGGAAGAGGATGAAAGAAAGGGCTGACCGAAGAGAGTAGGTCAGCTTTTTATATAGAAGATGGACATAGCGCCGCTTGTTTCGGTTGACAACCGCGTGACAGACAGAGTAAAATTGGTTCATTGCTATAATAGGAAGGAAACATGGGATGAACGAAAAAGAGGTTGCGGAGCTGCGCCGCCTGCTGCGGGCGGACCGCCACAACATTACCAAGGTATATGGCTGCTATGTCAACGAAAACCGTTCGATTATCAATACCTTTGAACAGTCAATGGCACTGGCGACGGAGGAAGAGGCGGAAGCGTATCTGAATTTATTGAAAAAAGTACTGTCCGGCACATTGGGACGTAATTTGCTGGATCTGAGCTTTTCCAATCAGGCGGTGATGCATGGCGCAGAACATGCGCTTCTGATGAAGCTGCGTGAGACGAAGCTGGAGGACGAAGAAGTCCGCCAGGTCTTTTACGATAAAGTCATTCAGTCAGTCTATCTGGAAGAAAATTATCTCATCTTGCTGGCGTTTCAGGCGTACGATGTCCCGTACCGCGCCAAGGACGATGAGGTGTTTTCGGACGGCTCGGAGGAGGTTTACTCGCATATTTTGTGCAGTATCGCTCCGGTCAAACAGGGAAAACCGGGACTGGGATATGATTATTCGCAGGCGGAGTTCCATACACTGGCGGGCAACCATATGGTTGGTGCGCCGGAGGTAGGTTTTTTGTTTCCGACGTTTGATGACCGAAGCACAAATATTTACGACGCTCTATGTTATACACGTCGCGTGGATGACAGCCATGAAAGCTTTATCGATACGGTATTCCACACGGAGGTACCCAAGCCGGCGGCAGAGCAGAAAAAGGATTTTGAAGCTGTGCTGACGCATTCGTTGGAGGATGAGTGCAGTATGGCGGTTGTGCAGGCGGTGCATGAGCAGCTGACGACACTGATTGCGGAGCACAAGGAGAACAAGATTCGTGAGCCGCTGATGATAGAGACGGATACGGTGGAGCAGGTACTTAAGGACTGCGGGGTTTCGGAGCAGCGATGCACGGCGTTCCACGAAAAATTCACTGAGGAATTCGGCGAAAATCAGCCGGTAAGCCCGAAGAATTTGATTGACGAAAAGCGGTTTGAGGTCACGCTGCCGGATATCACGATCCGTGTGAAGTCAGAAGCACGCGATCGCGTTCAGACCCGTGTGATTGATGGAATCAAGTATATTCTAGTCCGCGCGGACGAGGATGTGGAGGCCAACGGCGTCAGTATCCAGTTTACCGAAGAGCAGTGAGAACATACTCCACACGAAACAAAAGATAGCGAAAAGGGTTCGGCGAGAGAAAGGAACGGGCGATGAAGGTTGGAATTATGCAGCCGTATTTCCTTCCCTATTTGGGATATTGGCAGCTGATGAACGCGGTAGACCGGTATATCATTTTGGATGATGTGCCATTTATTCGCCGCGGCTGGATTCACCGCAATCGCATTCAGAACCATGGGGAGACGCAGTGGCTGACTATTCCGATTACAGGAGCAAGCCAAAATCGGAAGATTTGTGAGCTGGATCTGGCACGCAGTGAACGGGTATGGCACAAGCTGCGCCGCAGTGTGCAGCTTGCCTATTGCCATGCCCCACAGTACGCGCAGGGGAAGACGGTATTTGACCGCACCCTCGATTTTCCGGAGGACAATCTTTCGCTGTTTTTAACCAATAGTATTCGAGAGATCGCTTCCTATCTGGCTATGGATACGGAAATTGTGCGGGCGTCGGATTTGGAGTATGACCGTTCCCTGCGCGGAAGTGAGCGGATTTTGGAGCTTTGTGCCCAAATGGGAGCGGACAGCTATTACAACGCGGTTGGCGGTCAGGCACTGTATAATGCAGAACAGTTTGCCGGGCGGGGGATTACTCTGCGGTTTGTGCGGATGAATGAGAAACTGGTTTACCCTCAGGGCAGACATAACTTTTGTCCTGGACTGTCTGTGCTGGACGCCATGATGTACAACGATGTGGAACAGATGCAGCTGCTGCTTTCGCAGTTTACGCTGGAAGCGGGAAAAGCAAGGGAAAATACCGGAATTTAGAGCGAAAACGCGCAGCCGATAAGGGACTGGAAAATGATACCGAGGGATGTGAGGATAATAATTTTGCTGTTCCTCGGATTTTTTAGGAAAAGAGTTGTCCCAGCTTCCTTTTGCTGGTATAATAAAGAAAATGGTGACGAAAATGTTTGCACTACAAATATGGATGCAAGCGATTGTTGCATAAGGCTAACGAAAAAAGGAGCATTCTTGTGCACTCGCCGCGAAGAAATCGCACGAGGAATGAAACAATGGGGAGGGATCACCCTGTGAATTATCGAGAACTGATGGATGTGTTCTCCCGATGTGATATGGGAGCTATTTTGGTTGCGGATAACAACATGATCTTGGATGTTAACCGTACGGGAACCGAGATGCTGCATGTGGATGAAGCGGTGCGCGGATGTCAGCTGGAGCAGATCGCTCCGTACCTTTGCGATGTAGAAAACCGCACGAATTACGGAAATCCGGCATTTAATGAATATTTACTGCCGTGTGCCTCGCTGGAATTAGCGGATCTGCCTCCCAGCACGCACTTGATTGTGTTTCGAAGAGCAACCAGTGAGTACCGCTGTGGATTGCTGGAGACGGCGCTCAACCATGTACAGGAGGCTGTTACACTGTGGGACGACGAGTGCCGCATGCTTGTCATTAATGAGGCGGCAACTAAGGTAGAGGCATATGTCGACACAGATACGATTGGACACCATGTTCACAGCCTGTATAAGGCGCGCGGCGGCACCCAATTTGCCGTCCCGTATGTGATTGAAAAGAAAAAGCCGTTGCTTAATTTGCATCAGGAATTCGTCACGACCACGGGAAAAGACATGCAAATTGTCTCGAATAACTACCCTTTTATGAAAAATGGACGGGTTTTCGGTGTTGCAGCGCTGATGGATGACTACACCAAAATGGACGCGCTGAACAAGAAAATCATTGATTTACAGAGTAAGCTGATGAATCGTCCGCACACGCAGTCGAACAGTGAAAATGTCCTGACGGCACGGTACCATTTTGATGACATCGTGTTCAGCGGAGACGCGATGCAGTATGCGGTGGACTGCTGCAAGCAGGTGGCGCATTCGGATGCGCCGGTTATGATTTACGGCGAGACCGGTACCGGCAAGGAGCTGTTTGCGCAGAGTATTCACAACGCGAGCGATCGGGCGAATGGTCCGTTTTTAGCAGTGAATTGTGCAGCAATTCCGACGACTTTGCTGGAATCAATCCTGTTTGGCACGGAAAAAGGTGCATATACCGGCGCCGACCGCCGAGAAGGTTTGTTTGAACAGGCAGACACCGGAACGTTGCTGCTGGACGAAATCAACTCGATGGATGTCTACTTGCAGTCTAAGCTGCTGCGTGTATTGCAGGAGGGCAGCTTCCGGCGTGTCGGCGGCTCCAAGCTGATTCATGTGGATGTCCGTGTTATTTCCAATATCAATATCTCTCCGCTGGAGGCGATGGAACAGGGACTTCTGCGTAAGGATTTGTACTATCGCTTGGGCGTTATCAATATCAAAATTCCGCCGCTTCGACAGCGAAAAGAGGATATTCCGTTGCTTTGCAAGGCGTTTGTTGCGGAAAAAAATAAAAAGCTGTTGAAAAACGCGACGACATTGTCGCCAATAACAGCGGAGCTGTTTCATTCGTATGACTGGCCGGGCAATGTGCGTGAGCTGGGACATGCGATTGAGTATGCGCTGAATATTATTCCGGAGGAAAAGGATGTGATTACGCCGGAATATATTCCGGAGCATATTTTGCTGGCCGTACACGGAGAAAATGCGGTTCATTTGGAAAAGACAGAGACGCCGACGCTGGAGAGCATTTTACAGGACGCGGGATATCGTTTCTTGAACAATGCACTGAGTGAGCATGATGGAAATATATCGCAGACAGCAAAGGCGTTGGGCATCACCCGGCAGAATTTACAGCATCGCATGAAGAAATTTGGCGTGCGAGCAAAAACGAGTGCAGAGGCGTGCGAGCCGGAAACGCAAACGGAGGCGACTTGAGCTTTGCAAAAATACGGTGCATTTCCGTTTTGAAAGAGAATAAAATATGCAACAAATCGTTGCATATCGAGAAAACCATGCAAGCAATCGGTGCATGTACTGATTGCTTGCAGGGTTTTAGGCGAAGCGCATCAAAATCGAGTCTAGAAGCAGAGAATAAATGACAAAATTCACAAAACATCGTGAATTTTTTGCCTAAAATTTGGTGCGGATCAAAAATTTCATGATTTAATCATAGAGGAAACAGAAATGTGCATGCAAGAGATTATTGCGTATAAATTCCTCTGTCGGTGCTTTGGTATATGAATGGGGAATAAAATCGAAAAAACAATATGAGAAATTGCATAATTCTCTGAGAGGATAAATCCGCCTTTTTTGCGGATTATTTAGAGGTTTGGCGATAAAATTGTTGTATTTATGAAAAATGCTGAAAACAAACGAAAGAATTATTGAATTTATCGTCATTTGGCACGACAATTGCTACATATATTGATGTAAAGATGGAGAACGCCAGAGAGGTATTCCGAAAAAAGGACGGCAACCGTCAGCAGCCTCGGCAAAGGCTGCTGACAAAACGGTTGACGGTGGCAGAACGTTAAAGCGACCTCTGGCGGATTTGGGTAACGGGATTATGAGAGGCGAGGGATTGCAAATGAGCCAGAAGACAAATATACATGTATTTTATGAATGTAATGGAGAGCATGCACATGAGTATCCGCAGATTTTAGTTCCGCTGCAAAAGACAATGATGATCTGGGTCGGAACGTCGGAGTACGAAGTCACGCCGCAGGAGCTATGTTTTGTGCCGGCAGGTATGCCTCATAAGTGTAACTATATGGGCAAGCTGCTGGCGATCAATCTCTCGGACGATGTCGTGGACAGCCAGAACAATATCCTGCTGTCCTACCCGCTGATTGTCCCGATGCAGGGACAAATCAATCAGCTGGTTGATTTGATTCAGGCGGAAATTAAGGTAAACCCAGACAGCCAGTCGGTTCGTTATCTGTACAGCTATCTGTTCAGCAAGCTGCTGGAAAACTGCGCGGCTCCGTCCATTCGCTATATCAACGAGTACTACTATCAGCCGATTACGGTGGATCAGTTGGCGCGTATTGAAAACTATAACGTTACATACTACAATGACTGGTTCAAGCAGAAGACCGGCCTGTCGCCGAGCTTCTATTTGCGCTGTATCCGTATCAACCGCGCGAAGGAGCTGCTGGTCAGCACGAGCTTCAGCGTGTTGGACATTGCGGTTATGGTTGGCTACAGCAGCAACGCGACCTTTACCCGTGCGTTCCACAATGTTACCGGTATGACCCCGAAGGAATACCGCAACTGTCCGGATGCAAAGCGTAATATTGGTTAAACAAAACCGTTTCTCTAAGCGCTATCAGAAAATTTTGACTTTTCGAATGCGCGATACCATTCATTTCTTTCAACAATTTCTTTTTTCTTTCCATTCCAAATTGGAGCATCTCATTGTGGGGTGCTCCAGTTTTATTTTGGGAAAATAGCAGACAGAAAATGCCCTGTTTTCTTACTTTTTGTTGGAAAACAGGGCATACTTTGGATTAACGGTGGGCGTTTTCGTAGGCGGAACGAACATCGTCCGGCAGCTCCGCTAAGGTAAGGGAGTGCAGGCGATCTTCGTTTCCATCGTTCATGGCCTGCTCATAGTACCAGCACTTGAACTTGAGCATGTCGAGCACCTGATTCATTCGCAGAATCTCTGTCTCGACATTCTGCCGTTGTTTAACAAACAGCTCGTGGCGCTGGGGATAGGTTTCGCTGCCCTGTGTGCACCATTCCATGAACTGCTTGATGTCCTTGATTTCCATACCAGCCTTTTTCAAACACTCGATGATGCGAAGCGCCTCGATCGAGGAGGTATCAAACATGCGAATGCCGGAAACGCGCTCCAGCTGAGGAAACAATCCGGCTTTGTCGTAATACCGCAGGGTGGAAATGGGAAGCCCAAACATCTTGGATACCTGTCCAATGGTGTATACCTGTGCCACTTGTGTCGCTTGCTGAATCATGGCGGTGTCCTCCTATAAAAGATGAAAAAATTTTGTTTGGTTAAATGAAAAGGTAACGTCCGGAACAGAGATAGTTGCCGTATTTGCAAAGATTACTGCCGTTTTGTGGAGCTGCATTTTTCACAATAACCGATATAATAGAGTTATAATT